>NZ_CP046507.1:1239232-2478464 GCF_009741445.1 Mycobacterium avium subsp. avium
TGGTGGGCCGGCACGAGAGCCTGCGTACCGTGTTCGCCGTCTGCGACGGCACACCGCACCAGGTCGTCATCCCCGCCGAACAAGCCGACATCGGCTGGCGGGTGATTGACGCCAACGGATGGCCGGCGAGCCGGCTGAACGACGCCATCGACGCGATAGCCGGCCACCGATTCGACCTGTGCCACGAAATCCCTTTGCGCGCACAGCTTTTCCGCCTCGCCGAGGACGAGCATGTGCTGGTGGCGGTGGCCCATCATATCGCCGCGGACGGATGGTCGCTGACCCCGCTGGTGCGCGACCTCGGCGCGGCCTACGTCCGCCGATCATCCGGGCGGGGCCCGGATTGGGGGCCGTTGCCGGTGCAGTACATCGATTACGCGCTGTGGCAGCGGGCGCAGTTCGGTGATCTCGAGGACCCGGACAGTCCGATCGCGGGGCAGTTGCGTTATTGGCAGGAGGCGTTGGCCGGGTTGCCCGAGCGGTTGGCGTTGCCGACGGATCGGCCGTATCCGGCGGTGGCTGATCATCGTGGGGCTCGGGTGGACATCGACTGGCCGGCGTCGCTGCAGCAGCAGATATCGGCCCTGGCCCGGGTGCATAACGCGACCAGTTTCATGGTGGTGCAGGCCGGCTTGGCGGTGCTGCTGGCCAAGCTCGGTGCGAGTTGTGATGTGGCGGTGGGTTTTCCGATTGCCGGGCGTGGTGACCCGGCTCTTGATGACCTGGTCGGGTTCTTCGTCAACACCCTGGTGCTGCGCGTCGATTTGTCCGGTGATCCCACCGTCGGCGAAATCCTGGCCCGGGTGCGCCAACGCAGCCTGGCCGCCTACGAACACCAGGACGTGCCCTTCGAAATCCTGGTCGAGCGGCTCAACCCCACCCGATCGCTGGCCCACCACCCACTGATTCAGGTGATGTTGACCTGGCGCGGCGACGATCCGACGCGGCTGCGCCTGGGCGAGCTGGAGGTCGCGGCGCTGCCGATCGACATCGGCACCGCTCGAATGGATCTGACCTTCTCCCTGTGCGAACGCTGGACCGAGGAGGGCCGGCCCGCCGGCATCGCCGGAACGGTGGAATTCCGCACCGACGTCTTCGACGCGGACACCATCCGCACCCTCACCGAGCGGCTGCGCCGGGTGCTCGACGTCCTGACCGCCGACCCGGGCCGGCACCTCTCGTCGATCGAGGTGCTCGAGGACACCGAGTTTGCCCGGCTCGACATATTCGGCAACCGCGCGGCGCTGGGCCGGTCAACGACGGGCGCCTCGGTGCCCGCGCTGTTCGGCGCCTGGGCGCAGCGGGTGCCGGGGGCGGTGGCGATCAGCAGCGCGGACCGCTGCTGGACCTATCGGGAGGTCGACGAGACAGCGAATCGGCTGGCGCACTTGCTGATTCAGCACGGCGTGGACCGGGGGCAGTACGTGGGGTTGCTGCTGGACCGTTCCGCCGAGGCGGTCGTCGCGATCCTGGGGGTACTGAAGGCGGGCGCGGCGTACGTGCCGATGGATCCGGCGGTGCCGGCGGCGCGGATAGCCTTCATCGTCGCCGACGCCGATCTGCGGGTGGTGGTGACCGATGCGGGATCGCGCTCCCGGCTGACCGGGCTCGGCGCGGCGATCGTCGACCTCGACGATCCGGCGTTGGCGGACTACCCGGCCACCGAACCGGCCGGCCCGGGCCCGGCCGCCGGCGACATCGCCCACGTGATCTACACCTCGGGCACCACCGGCGAACCCAAGGGAGTGGCCGTCAGCCACCGCAACATCACCCAACTGTTCGCGTCGCTGGACACCGGCATCACCCTGGGACCGGATCAGGTGTGGAGCCAGTGCCATTCGCTGGCATTCGACTTCTCGGTGTGGGAGATCTGGGCCGCGCTGCTGCACGGCGGGCGGCTCGTGGTGGTGTCCGACGCGGTGGCCCGCTCACCGGATGACCTGCGGCGCTTGCTGATTCGCGAGCGCGTCACGGTGTTGACGCAGACGCCGTCGGCGGCCGGGGCACTGTCGCCGCAGGGGCTGGACTCGGTCGCCCTGGTGATCGGGGCGGAGCCGTGCCCGCCCGAGTTGGTGGACCGCTGGGCGCCGGACCGGGTGATGATCAACGTCTACGGGCCGACCGAGACCACCATGTGGGTGTCGCACAGTAGGCCGTTGGCGGCGGGCTCGGGCGCACCGCCGATCGGGTCGCCGGTGGCCGGGGCATCGTTTTTCGTGTTGGACCCCTGGTTATGCCCGGCCCCGGTGGGGGTCACGGGGGAGCTGTATGTGGCGGGCGCCGGGGTGGGCGCCGGCTATGTGGGCCGCGCGGCCTTGACGGCGTCGCGGTTTGTCGCCTGCCCGTTCGGTGGTACCGGCACCCGCATGTACCGCACCGGCGACCTGGTCCGCTGGGGTGCCGACGGGCAGCTGCACTACGTGGGCCGGGCCGACGAGCAGGTCAAGATTCGCGGGTATCGCATCGAGCTCGGCGAAATCCGTTCCGCGCTCACCGATCTCGACGGCGTCGAGCAGGCTGCGGTGATCGCCCGAGAGGACAGCCCCGGTCACAAACGCCTGGTCGCCTACCTCACCGGGACCGCCGACCCCGCGCAGGTCCGCACCCAGCTGGCCGACCGGCTGCCCGGCTACATGCTGCCGTCGGCGGTGCTGGCGCTCGACGCGCTGCCGCTGACGGTCAACGGCAAGCTGGACACCCGCGCCCTGCCCGCCCCCGAGCTCCGCGCCGAAAACCGTTACCGCGCACCGCAAAACCCCACCGAGGAAAGCCTGGCCGACGTCTACGCCCGCCTCCTCGGACTGGAACGGGTAGGGGTCGACGATTCCTTCTTCGAACTCGGCGGCGACTCGCTGTCGGCCATGCGGCTGATCACCGCGGTCAACGCCGAGTTGGACGCCGACCTGACCGTCCGCGCCCTGTTCGAGGCACCCACCGTCGCCCAACTGGCGCCCCGCGTCGCGGCCGGCACCGGCAGGGCCGGGCGATTGGTGGCCGCGGAACGCCCGGCGGTGCTGCCGCTGTCGTTCGCCCAATCCCGGCTGTGGTTCATCGACCAGTTGCACGGCCCGTCGCCCGTGTACAACATGGCGGTCGCATTGAACCTGCGCGGGCCGCTGGACACGGACGCGCTGGGCGCCGCCCTGGGCGACGTGGTGGCCCGCCACGAGAGCCTGCGTACCCTGTTCCCGGCGCCCGACGGGGCACCCCGACAAGTGGTGCTCGAGGCCGAACGCGCCGAGGTCGATTGGCAGGTCGTCGACGCGGCGCGGTGGCCGGCGTCCTGGCTGGCGGAGGCCACCCACGAGGCAGCGCGCTACACCTTCGACCTGGCCACCGAGATCCCCTTGCGCGCATGGCTTTTCCGGCGCAACCACGACGAGCACGTGCTGGTGGCGGTGGTCCACCACATCGCCGCGGACGGATGGTCGCTGACCCCGCTGGTGCGCGACCTGGGCGCCGCGTATGCCAGCCGGTGCCGCGGGCGGCCCCCGGACTGGGCGCCGCTGCCGGTGCAGTACGCCGACTACACGCTGTGGCAGCGAGCGCAATTCGGTGACCTCGACGACCCCGACAGCCCGATCGCCACCCAACTGCAGTACTGGCAGCGAGCCCTGGCCGGGATGCCGGAACGCGTCGCGCTGCCCACCGATCGGCCCTACCCGCTGGTCGCCGACCATCTCGGCGCGAGCGTGCAGGTACACTGGCCGGCCGAACTGCAGCAGCACATCGCCCAGCTGGCCCGGACGCACAACGCCACCAGCTTCATGGTGGTGCAGGCCGCCCTGGCGGTGCTGCTGTCCACCCTGAGTGCGAATCCCGATGTGGCCGTTGGTTTCCCGATCGCCGGCCGGCGCGACCCCGCGCTGGACGACGTGGTCGGGTTTTTCGTCAACACCCTGGTGCTGCGCGTCGACCTGGCCGACGACCCCAGTATCGCCGAGCTGCTGGGCCAGGTGCGCCACCGCAGCCTGCAGGCCTACGAAAACCAGGACGTGCCCTTCGAGCTACTGGTGGAACGGCTGAACCCCACCCGCAGCCTCGCCCACCATCCGCTGGTCCAGGTGATGCTGGCCTGGCAGAACAACGACCCGGTCGATGTGAGCCTGGGCGACGTGCACGTCACGCCGATGCCACTGGAAAACCAGGTCGCCCGAATGGATCTGGTGTGGTCGCTGGCCGAACGCTGGACAGCGGACGGCCGGCCCGACGGCATCGACGGCACGGTGGAGTTCCGCACCGACGTCTTCGACGCGGCCAGCATCGAAACACTCGTGCGCCGCTTGCAGCGGGTGTTGCTCGCCATGACCGCCGATCCCGCCCGGCCGGTGTCGTCGATCGACATCCTCGACGAACCGGAGTACGCCCACCTCGACGCGCTCGGCAACCGTGCCGCGCTGACCCGACCGGCGACCGGGTGGGTGTCGATTTCGCAGCTGTTCGCCGCCCAGGTGGCGCGCACCCCCGAGGCGGTGGCGATCAGCTGCGGCGAGCGGTCCTGGACCTACCGCGAACTCGACTCGTCGGCAAACCGGCTGGCGCGCGTGCTGGCCGGCCGGGGCGCCCGCCCGGGCGAGCGGGTCGCCGTGCTGGTCCCGCGGTCCGCCGGCGCGGTGGTGTCCATCCTGGCGGTGCTCAAGACCGGCGCCGCGTACGTCCCGATCGACCCCGGATTGCCCTCGGCGCGAATCGATTTCATGCTCGCCGACGCCGTGCCCGTCGTCACGGTCACCACCGCCGAACTGCGCGCTTCGGCCGGCGACCCAGATCGGGTCGTCGCCATCGACGACCCTGCCCCGCACGTCCCGCGCATCGGCGGGCGGGCGGCCCCGGCGCCGGATGACATCGCCTACGTCATCTACACCTCCGGCACCACCGGCGTTCCCAAGGGGGTCGCGGTCACTCACCACAACGTCACCCAGCTGCTTGGCTCGCTGGACGACCGATTGGGCCTCGGCCGGGTATGGAGCCAGTGCCATTCGCTGGCGTTCGACTTCTCGGTGTGGGAGATCTTCGGCGCGCTGCTGCGCGGCGGGCGGCTGGTCATCGTGCCCGACGACGTCGTCCGGTCGCCGGAAGACCTGCACGCCTTGCTGATCGGCGAGGGCGTCACCGTGCTGAGCCAGACCCCGTCGGCGGCGGCGGCGTTGTCGCCGGAACGGCTGGAATCGGTGGCGCTGGTGCTCGGCGGTGAGGCCTGCCCGGTCGAGCTGATGGACCGCTGGGCGCCCGGCCGGCTGATGGTCAACCAGTACGGGCCCACCGAGACCACGCTGTACGCGACGATGACCACGCCGCTGCGTGCGGGCGGCGCCGCGGTGCCGATCGGCTCGCCGGTGCCCGGGGCGGCGCTGTTCGTGCTGGACGGCCGGCTGCGCCGGGTGCCGCCCGGCGTGGTGGGCGAGCTGTACGTGGCCGGCCGCGGTGTGGCCGCCGGCTATCTCGGCCGCGCGGCCTTGACGGCGTCGCGGTTTGTCGCCTGCCCGTTCGGTGGTACCGGCACCCGCATGTACCGCACCGGCGACCTGGCGCGCTGGGGTGCCGACGGGCAGCTGCACTACGTGGGCCGGGCCGACGAGCAGGTCAAGATTCGCGGGTTCCGCATCGAGCTCGGCGAAATCCGTTCCGTGCTGGCCGGTTTGGACGGGGTGGAGCAGGCCGCGGTGATCGCCCGCGACGACGGCGCCGGGCACCCGCGACTGGTGGCCTACATCACCGGCACCGCGGACCCGGCCGAGCTGCGCGCGCAGCTGGCCGACCGACTGCCCGGCTACATGGTGCCCTCGGCGGTGGTGGTGCTGGACGCGCTGCCGCTGACCGGCAACGGCAAGCTGGACACCCGCGCCCTGCCCGCACCCGACTACGCCGGCGGCCGTTACCGGGCCCCGGGCGACGCGATCGAGGAGATCCTGGCCGGCATCTACGCCCAGGTGCTGGGCGTGGAGCGGGTCGGGGTGGACGACTCGTTCTTCGACCTGGGCGGCGACAGCATCCTGTCCATGCAGGTGGTGGCACGGGCCCGGGCCGCCGGCGTGATGTGCACGGCCCGAGACGTTTTCGTCGAACAGACGGTGGCCCGGCTGGCCCGGGTCGTCACCGTGGCCGCCGCCGACGGCGAGTTGGGCGCGGCCGACGAGGGGATCGGGCCGGTGCAGCCCACCCCGATCATGCGCTGGCTGCAGGACATCGACGGCCCGATCGACGAGTTCAACCAGACCATGGTGCTGGCCGCCCCGGCGGGGGTGAGCCAATCCGACGTGGCGGTGGTGCTGCAGGCGCTGCTGGATCGGCATCCGATGCTGCGGCTGTGCCTCGACGACGACGGCGCCGGCGGCTGGGACCTGCACGTGCCGCCCCCCGGTTCGGTTGACGCCCGCCCCATCCTGCGCACCGTCGATGTGCTCTCCGAGGCCGCGCTGGCCCGGGCCCGGGCCCGGCTGAACCCCGGCGCCGGCCTGATGCTGTCCGCGGTATGGGCAAGCGCCACCAACGAATTGGCCCTGGTTGTTCATCACCTGGCGGTTGATGGGGTGTCGTGGCGGACGTTGATCGAGGACATCAACATCGCCTGGGCGCAGCATCAGGGTGGTCAGGAGATCGCGTTGCCGGTGCCGGGCACGTCGTTTGGGCGGTGGTCGTCGATTCTGGCCGAGTACGCCAAGAGTCCGGCGGTGGTGGCTGCGGCGGCGGCGTGGCAGCAGGTGGTGGCCACGCCGGCGGTGTTGCCGGCGGTGGGGCCCGATGACACGTATGCGTCGGCGGGGCAGTTGTCGGCGTCGCTGGATGTGCAGACCACCCGGTTGTTGTTGGGGGAGGTGCCGGCGGCGTTTCACGCTGGGGTGCAAGACATTTTGTTGATTGCGTTCGGGTTGGCCTGCACGGAGTTCGTGGGTGGTGGCGCGCCGATCGGTATCGACGTGGAGGGTCACGGGCGGCACGAGGAGATCGCCTCGGGGGTGGATCTGTCTCGTACGGTGGGCTGGTTCACCACGAAATATCCTGTGGCACTGAGGATGGGCCGGCGTCTGGATTGGGCGCGGGTGGTGGCGGGGGAGGCCGCGCTGGGCGCGGTGATCAAGGATGCCAAGGAGCAGTTGCGGGCGCTGCCCGACGGCCTGAGCTACGGGTTGCTGCGCTACTTGAACCCCGAGATCGAGGTGCAGGGGCCGGATCCGGTGATCGGATTCAACTACCTGGGCCGGCTCGGCGGCGCGGCCGCCGACCTGTCCGAGGAGATGTGGCGGGTCAGCGCCGACAGCCTGTCATCGGCCGCGGTGGCAACGGCCGTGCCAATGCCGTTGGGACATACCGTCGAACTCAACGCCGGCACCATGGACACCGACGCCGGCCCGCAGTTGCACGCCAACTGGACCTGGGCGCGCTCCGTGCTCACCGACGAGCAGCTAAACCGGTTGAGCCGGTTGTGGTTCGAGGCGCTGACCGGCATCTGCGCGCACGTGCAGGCCGGCGGCGGCGGGCTGACGCCGTCCGACATCGCGCCCACCCGCCTCGACCAAGGCCGGATCGAGCAGCTGGAACGGCGCTACGACGTCGCCGACATCCTGCCGCTGACCCCGCTGCAGCAGGGGCTGCTGTTCCACGCGACCGGAAGCCATGCCGAGGGCGACGTCTACGCGGTGCAGCTGAGCGTCACGCTGCGCGGCGCCCTCGACCCGCACCGGCTACACCGCGCCCTGCACACCGTCGTCACCCGCCACCCGAACCTGGCCGCCCGCTTCTGCCCCGAGCTCGGCGAGCCGGTGCAGATCATTCCCGCCGAACCCGAAATAGCTTGGCGCTACCTCGAACTCGACGCCAGCGACGTCGACGAACAGCTCGAGCAGCTGTCCGCGGACGAACGCGCCGCGGTGCGAGAGCTCGGCGACCGCCCGCCGTTTGGCGCCGCGCTGATCCGCACCGCGGACACGGAACACCGGTTCGTGCTCACCGTCCACCACCTGGTGATGGACGGTTGGTCGCTGCCGGTGCTGCTGCAGGAAATCTTCGCCTGCTACTACGGTGCCCGGCTGCCGGCGCCGGCGCCGTACCGCGGCTTCGTCACCTGGCTGGCGGCCCGCGACGTGCCGGCCGCCCGCGCCGCATGGCGCGCGGTGCTCGACGGTTTCGACACCCCCACCCTGGTGGCCCCGCGGGGTGCCGACGCGCCCGGGCGGCGCGGGGTCGCCTCGTTCCGGATGGCGGCCGAAACCACCAGCGCGGTAAGCGAACTCGCACGCCGCCGCCGCACCACCGTCAACACCGTGTTGCAGGCCGCCTGGGCGCAGCTGCTGATGATGCTGACCGGCCAGCACGACGTCGCGTTCGGCACCGCCGTCTCCGGCCGGCCGGCCGAGCTGCCCGGCGCCGAGTCGATGGTCGGGCTGTTGATCAACACCGTCCCGGTGCGCGCCCGCGCCGCCGCGGCGACCACCATCGCGGATCTCCTCGACCAGCTGCAGTGCGCCCACAACGACACCGTGGAGCATCAGCATTTGGGACTCAACGAAATCCACCGCGTCACCGGACAGGACCAACTCTTCGACACCCTGCTGGTCTACGAGAACTATCCGATCGACACCGCCGCGCTGTCGGCCGCCGACGACCTCACCGCCACCGAATTCAGCTGCCACGACTACAACCACTACCCGCTGTCGCTGCAGGTGGTGCCCGGCGACGAACTGGGCCTTCGCCTCGAATTCGACACCGACGTGTTCGACCCGGCGGCCATCGACACCCTGGCCGACCGGTTGCGGAGGCTGCTGGCCGCCATGCCCGCCGACCCGGACCGCCCGTTGCGATCACTGGACCTGCTCGACTCCACCGAGCACACCCGGCTGCAACGGTGGGGCAACCGGCCGGCGCTGAGCCGGCCGGCAACCGGGCCGTCGCTGCCGGAGTTGTTCACCGCACAGGTCGCCAACGCTCCGCACGCCGTCGCGCTGCGCTGCGCCGGCCGCTCGATGACCTATCGCGAACTCGACGAGGCGTCGACCCGGCTGGCCCACCTGCTGGCCGGCCACGGCGCCACCCCGGGTTGCTTTGTGGCACTGCTGTTTTCCCGGTCGGCCGAGGCGATCGTCGCGATGCTGGCGGTGCTGAAAACCGGCGCGGCCTACCTGCCGATCGACCCGGCGCTGCCGGCGACCCGCATCGAGTTCATGCTCGGCGACGCCGCACCCGTCGTCGCGGTCAGCACCGCCGGCCTGCGCGCCCGGCTGGAGGCCTTCGGCCTGCCGGTCGTCGACGTCGCCGCCACCGGCGCCCAGCCCGGCGGCCCGTTGCCGCCGCCCGCGCCCGACAACATCGCCTATCTGCTCTACACGTCCGGGACCACCGGCGTCCCCAAAGGCGTTGCGGTCACCCACCGCAACGTCGCCCAGCTGCTCGAGTCCCTGCACGCGTCGCTGCCCGGCACCGGGGTGTGGTCGCAGTGCCACTCCTACGGCTTCGACGTCTCGGTCCAGGAGATCTGGGGCGCCCTGGCCGGCGGGGGCGGGCTGGTGGTGGTGCCCGAGTCGGTGACCAGCTCACCCGACGAGCTGCACGCGCTGCTGATCGCCGAGAACGTCACCGTGCTCAGCCAGACACCGTCGGCGCTGGCGGCGCTGTCACCACGAAACCTGCACGTGGCGTTGGTGATCGGCGGCGAGCCCTGCCCGGCCGCGCTCGCCGACCGGTGGGCGCCCGGCCGGGTGATGATCAACGCCTACGGCCCCACGGAAACCACCGTCGACGCGGTGCTCAGCACACCGCTGGCCGCCGGCGCCGGAGCACCCCCACTCGGCTCCCCGGTAGCAGGTGCGACGCTGTTCGTGCTGGATGGATGGCTGCGGCCGGTGCCTGCCGGTGTGACCGGCGAGCTCTATATCGCCGGCGCCGGGGTGGCCGCCGGCTATCTGGGCCGCGCCGGTCTGACGGCGGCGCGGTTCGTGGCCTGCCCGTTCGGCGGCGCCGGTGCGCGAATGTACCGCACCGGCGATCTGGTGCGCTGGGATCGCGACGGCCGGCTGCACTACTTCGCCCGGGCCGATCAGCAGGTCAAGATCCGCGGCCACCGCATCGAGCTGGGCGAAATCCATTCTGCGCTGGCCGAACTGGACGGCGTCGAGCAGGCGGCGGTGATCGCCCGCGAGGACCGCCCCGGCGAGAAACGGATCGTCGGCTACCTCACCGGCACCGCCGACCCGGCGGCGATCCGCGCCCGGCTGGCCGAGCGGTTGCCGGCCTACATGGTTCCCGCCGCGGTGCTGGCGATCGAGGCGCTGCCGTTGACTCCCAACGGGAAACTGGACGCCCGGGCCCTGCCAGCGCCGGAATACGCGGGCGGGGCATACCGGGCGCCATCCACTCCCACCGAGGAGATCATCGCCGGCATCTACACCCAGGTGCTTGGCCTGCACAGGGTTGGTGTCGACGACTCGTTCTTCGACCTGGGCGGTGATTCGCTGTCGGCGATGCGGGTGATCGCCGCCGTCAACGCCGGCCTCGACGCCCGGCTGTCGGTGCGAGTGTTGTTCGAAGCGCCCACCATTGCGCAACTGGCGGCGCGCCTCGGCGAAGGCGGGCACCGGTTCGCCGCGGTGGTGGCCGCCGAGCGGCCGGCGGTGGTGCCGTTGTCGTTCGCGCAGTCGCGGCTGTGGTTCATCGGCCAGCTGCACGGGCCGTCCCCGGTGTACAACATGGTGGCCGCGCTGCGGCTGCACGGGCCGGTGGACATCGGCGCGCTGGGCGCCGCACTGCATGATGTCGTGACCCGGCACGAGAGCCTGCGCACGGTGTTCGCCGCGACCGACGGGACGCCCGCCCAAGTGGTGCTGCCGCCCGACCGTGCCGACATCGGCTGGCAGGTCATCGACGCCAGTGGCTGGTCGCCGGCCCGAGTGGATGACGCCATCCGCGACACCGCCCGGCATACCTTTGACCTTGCTGCTGAAATTCCTTTGCGTGCAGTGCTTTTGCGGTGTGGTGACGAGGAGCATTTGTTGGTGGCGGTGGTGCATCATATTGCCGCGGACGGGTGGTCGTTGACGCCGTTGGTGCGTGACTTGGCGCGGGCGTATGCGAGTCGGTCGGCGGGGCGGGTCCCGGATTGGGTGCCGTTGCCGGTGCAGTATGTCGATTACACGTTGTGGCAGCGCGCCCAGTTCGGTGACCTCGACGACCCGCACAGCCTGATCGCCGGTCAGCTGCGCTACTGGGAAAGCGCGTTGGCGGGCATGCCCGAGCGGTTGGAATTGCCCACCGATCGGCCGTATCCGGTGGTGGCCGATTTCCGCGGCGCCAGCGTGACCATTGATTGGCCGGCGCAGTTGCAGCAGCAAATATCGCGGTTGGCCGGCGCGCATAATGCCACCAGTTTCATGGTGGTGCAGGCCGCGTTGGCGGTGCTGCTGGCCAAGGTGAGCGCGAGTTCGGATGTGGCGGTGGGCTTTCCGATCGCTGGGCGGCGCGACCCGGCGCTGGATGACGTGGTGGGTTTTTTCGTCAACACCTTGGTGCTGCGGGTGGACGTCTCTGGTGATCCGACGGTGGGCGAGCTGGTGGCGCGGGTGCGGCAACGCAGCCTGGCTGCCTATGAGCATCAGGATGTGCCGTTCGAGGTGCTGGTGGAGCGGCTCAACCCGGCCCGCAGCCTGGCGCACCATCCGCTGGTGCAGGTGATGTTGGCCTGGCAGAACATCGAGCCCACCGAGCTGAGCCTGGGGCAGGTGCGGGTGACTCCGCTGCCGGTGGATACCCGCACCGCCCGGATGGATCTGGCCTGGTCGCTGGCCGAACGCTGGACATCCGACGGCTCACCCGCCGGTATCGGGGGAGCGGTCGAATTCCGCACCGACGTGTTCGACACCGCCACGGTCGAGGCGTTGACCCAGCGACTGCGGCGGGTGCTGGCGGCCATGACCGCCGACCCCGGCCGCCGGTTGTCCTCGATCGACCTGCTCGACCCCGACGAGCACGCCCGCCTCGATGCCCTCGGCAACCGCGCAGCACTGACCCGACCACAACACCCGCCCACCTCCATCCCGGAGGTATTCGCCGCGCACGTCGCCCGCACCCCGCACGCGGTGGCCGTCACTTGCGGGCGGCGTTCGTGGACCTACCGTGAACTGGACTCCTCGGCAAACCGGTTGGCGCACTTGCTCATCCACCACGGCGCAGGGCCGGGCGATTGCGTGGCACTGCTGCTCGAGCGTTCCGCCGAGGCCGTCGCGGCCATCCTGGGGGTGCTCAAGGCCGGGGCCGCCTACCTGCCCATCGACCCCAGCCTGCCCAGCGCACGGATCGAGTTCATGCTCACCGACGCCGCACCCGCGGCCGTGCTCACCAGCACCGAATTCCATTGCCGCCTACAGGAGTACGACCAGACCGTCATCGACGTCGACGACCCGTCGATCCGGGAACAACCCGTCACCGCACCACCCGCACCCGCCCCGGACAATATCGCCTACCTCATCTACACCTCGGGCACCACCGGCGTCCCCACAGGCGTCGCGGTCACCCACCGCAACGCCACCCAGCTGTTCGCGTCGCTGGGAGCCGCCGGCCTGCCCGCCGCACCCGGAAAGGTGTGGGGCCAGTGCCATTCGCTGGCCTTCGACTTCTCAGTGTGGGAGATCTTCGGCGCGCTCCTGAACGGCGGGCGCGTGCTGGTGGTGCCCGACGACGTGGTCCGCTCGCCAAAAGACCTGCACGCCTTGCTCGTTGCGGAACGCGTCGACATGTTGACCCAGACGCCGTCCGAGGTGGGCGTGCTCTCACCCGACGGTCTGGAGTCGACGACGCTGGCGGTCGCCGGCGAGGCCTGCCCGGTCGAGGTGGTGGACCGCTGGGCGCCCGGCCGGGTGATGATCAACGTCTACGGGCCCACGGAGACCACCATCGTCGCCGCCGTCAGCGCACCGCTGACCCCCGGCCCCGAGGCGCCGCCGATCGGTGCGCCCGTGCCGGGGACCGCGCTGAGAGTGCTCGACGCACACCTGCGGCCGGTGCCCCCCGGTGTGGTCGGCGAGTTGTACGTGGCCGGCGCCGGGGTATCGACCGGCTATCTGGGCCGGCCCGGCCTGACCGCGTCCAGGTTCGTAGCCTGCCCGTTCGGCGGCGCCGGCGAGCGGATGTACCGCACCGGGGACCTGGTCCGGTGGGGCGCCGACGGGCAACTGCAATACCTCGGCCGGGCCGACGAGCAGGTCAAGATCCGCGGCTACCGCATCGAACTCGGCGAAATCCAGTCCGCCCTGGCCGCGCTCGACGGCGTGGACCAGGCCGCCGTCATCGCCCGCGAGGACCGGCCCGGCGACAAGCGGCTGGTCGGCTACGTCACCGGGACCGCCGACCTGGCGCAGCTCCGCACCGCGCTGGCCGAACGGCTGCCCGGCTACATGGTGCCCGCCGCGGTGCTGATGCTGGACGCGCTGCCATTGACACCCAGCGGCAAACTCGACACCGGCGCCCTGCCCGCCCCCGACTACCAGGGCCCCGAGGGCTACCTGGCCCCGGCCGGCGCGGTGGAGGAGATCCTGGCCTGGCTCTACGCCCAGGTGCTGGGGCTGCCGCGGCGGGTCGGGGTGCAGGAATCCTTCTTCGACCTGGGCGGCGACTCGCTGTCGGCCATGCGGCTGGTCGCGGCCATCTACAACGCGCTGGACATCCACCTGCCGGTGCGGGCCGTCTTCGAGGCGCCCTCGGTGCGCAGCCTGAGCCAGCGGCTGAACGCCGATCCCGCTGTGGCGCAAGGCCTTCGGGCCGACTTCGCATCGGTGCACGGCCGCGACGCCACCGAGGTGTACGCCAGCGACCTGACCCTGGACAAGTTCATCGACGCCGCGACGCTGTCCGCCGCACCCGCGCTGCCCGGCCCCGGCGCCGAGGTGCGCACCGTGCTGCTGACCGGCGCCACCGGCTTCGTGGGCCGCTACCTGGTGCTGCAATGGCTGGAACGCCTGGAACTGGCCGACGGGAAACTCATCTGTCTGGTGCGGGCCGCCTCGGACGACGACGCGCGGCGCCGCCTCGAGCGCACTTTCGACAGCGGCGATCCCGCCCTGCTGCGGTACTTCCACGAACTGGCCGCCGACCACCTCGAAGTCATCGCCGGCGACAAGGGCCGCGCCAACCTGGGCCTGGACGATCGGACCTGGCAGCGGCTGGCCGACACCGTCGACCTGATCGTCGACGCGGCGGCCGTCGTCAACGGCGTCCTGCCCTACCAGGAACTGTTCGGCCCCAACGTCGCCGGCACCGCCGAACTGATCCGGCTGGCGCTGTCCACCAGACTCAAGCCGTACAGCTACGTGTCGACCGCCAACGTCGGCGACCAGATCGAGCCGTCGGCGTTCACCGAGGACGCCGACATCCGGGTCGCCGGGCCGATCCGCACCATCGACGGCGGCTACGGCAACGGCTACGGCAACAGCAAGTGGGCCGGTGAGGTGTTGCTGCGCGAGGCGCACGACCTGTGCGGGCTGCCGGTCTCGGTGTTCCGCTGCGACATGATCCTGGCCGACACCAGCTACGCGGGCCAGCTCAACCTGTCGGACATGTTCACCCGGCTGCTGTTCAGCGTGGTGGCCAGCGGCGTGGCGCCGCGCTCGTTCTACCGGCTCGACGCGCACGGCAACCGGCAGCGCGCGCACTTCGACGCGCTGCCGGTCGAGTTCGTCGCCGAGGCGATCGCCACGCTGGGCGCTCAGGTGGGCCGGGACGCCGGCACAGCGTTCGCGACCTACCACGTGATGAACCCGCACGACGACGGGATCGGGCTCGACGAGTACGTCGACTGGCTGATCGAGGCGGGCTACCCGATCGAGCGGGTCGACGACTTCGACCAGTGGCTGCACCGGATGGAGACCGCGCTGCACGCCCTGCCCGAACGGCAGCGCCACCAGTCGGTGCTGCAGCTGCTGGCGCTGCGCAACGCCCGGCACGTGCCGCCGGCCGACCCGGCCCGCGGCTGCCTGGGGCCCACCGAGCGGTTCCGCGCCGCGGTGCAAGAAGCCAAAATCGGCGCCGACAACGACATCCCGCACATCACCGCCCCGGTCATCGTCAAATACGTGACCGACCTCCAGTTGCTGGGCTTGCTCTGAAAGATATTGGGCCGCAAAGGCTCTGGTGATAGGCGCGCAGGCCGTCGTCGCCGCGCCCGGCGCTGGCTACCATGACCGTAGAACGCGACGGTCCCGCCAGTACCGAGGAGTGCTCACCCGATGCCCACAGCGCGCCTGCCCAAACTGCCCCTGGACGAAGCCAAGGCCGCCGCCGACGAAGCTGCCGTGCCCAACTACATGGCCGAGCTCAGCATCTTCCAGGTGCTGCTCAACCATCCGCCGCTGGCCCGTGCCATCAACGACCTGCTCGCCACCATGCTCTGGCACGGCGCGCTGGATTCCCGGTTGCGCGAATTGATCATCATGCGCATCGGCTGGCTCACCGGCTGCGACTACGAGTGGACGCAGCACTGGCGGGTCGCGTCCCGGCTCGGCGTGCCCGGCGACGATCTGCTCGGGGTGCGAGATTGGCGGAACTACCCGGGGTTTGGGCCCACCGAGCGGGCCGTGCTGGCCGCCACCGACGACGTGGTGCGCCACGGTTCGGTCAGCGCCGCCAGCTGGGCGCAGTGCGAGCACGAATTCAACCGGGACACAACGGTTCTCGTCGAGCTGGTCACGGTCATCGGCGCGTGGCGGATGGTCGCCTCGATCCTGCAGAGCCTCGAGGTGCCGTTGGAGGACGGGGTGGCGAGCTGGCCTCCGGACGGCCGGGAGCCCGCGAGCTGACGCCGAATCACCCACGGCCGTAACCGATTGACTTCTCTGTCAAGAGCTCTTAGCGTCGGGCAATGAGAACCAGGGTCGCCGAGTTGCTCGGCGTGGAATTCCCGATCTGCGCGTTCAGCCACTGCCGCGACGTGGTGGCCGCGGTGACCAATGCGGGTGGATTCGGCATCCTGGGCGCCACCGCGCACAGCCCGCAACGGCTGGACAACGAACTGAACTGGATCGAGCAGCAGACCGGCGGCAAGCCCTACGGCGTCGACCTGTTGCTGCCACCCAAATACGTCGGCGCCGAGCAGGGCGGCATCGACGCCGGCCAGGCCCGCACCCTGCTGCCCGACGAGCACCGCGCGTTCGTCGACGACCTGCTGGCCCGCTACGGGGTGACCGCGCCCGCCGCGGACATCCGTGCCGGCGGCCTGAACATCTCGCCCAAGACCTACCAGCCGCTGCTCGACGTGGCCTTCGCCCACGACATCCGGCTCATCGCCTCCGCGCTCGGCCCGCCCCCGCCCGACCTCGTCGAACGCGCGCACGACCGCGACGTGCTGGTGGCCGCGCTGGCCGGCACCACCGCGCACGCCCAACGGCACGCCGCCGCCGGGGTGGACCTGATCGTCGCGCAGGGCACCGAGGCGGGCGGGCACACCGGCGAGGTGGCGACCATGGTCCTGGTGCCCGAAGTGGTCGACGCCGTCGCGCCGGTGCCGGTGCTGGCCGCGGGCGGCATCGCCCGCGGCCGCCAGATCGCGGCGGCCCTGGCGCTGGGCGCCGAGGGCGTGTGGTGCGGGTCGGTGTGGCTGACCACCGAGGAGGCCGAGACGGTGCCGGTGGTCAAGGAGAAGTTCCTGGCCGCCACTTCCTCCGACACCGTGCGGTCGCGCTCGATGACGGGCAAGCCGGCCCGGATGCTGCGCACCGCGTGGACCGACGAGTGGGACCGCCCGGAAAACCCCGACCCGCTGGGCATGCCGCTGCAGACCGCGCTGATCACCGAGCCGCAGCTGCGGATCAACGCCGCCGCCACCCAGCCGGGCGCCAAGGCCCGCGAGCTGGCCACCTACTTCGTCGGGCAGGTGGTGGGCTCGCTGGACCGGATCCGCCCCACCCGCGCGGTGGTGCTGGACATGGTCGAGGAGTTCATCGACACCGTCGGACGGCTCGACGGCCTGATCGAGAACTGATCGGCCATCGCCATCCGGCCAGGTCAGCGCCGGTAGCTGACCGAATGCTGTGGGCGCCCCCACGGAACGCGTAAAGAATCGCGGACACGCTGGCGGGGGATTTGACCGTGTCGGAGCGCTCGTGCATTATCGGTCGGGTAAGCACCTCGTTAGGTGAGGCGTCTACACGAATACAGGCCACTGACCCCGAACGTCGAAAGACGCCCCGGGTCAGGACAGCTCCTCCCGGCTTAAGGGTTGAGCCCAGGTGGCTTCCGGCTCGGATTGTCGTTCGGGCCAGGACACGTCGTGTGGTGTCAAAGCTCTGACGAGAGGGGTGCGGATTGCCGACGATCGTCGGGTTCTGCTCCTCATGCTGCGCGTAGATCGCATGCGACCCCGCATGCGCCGGGACCGCGAGGAGGTGAGGGACACATGAGTTCCAGTGACAGTCCGGACCGAAGTCCGAACCGTGTTTCGTCCCGACCCGGTCTCCGGCGCGACCCGCTCGGCTGAGCCGTCGCCAACGCGAAAACCCTTGCCGGCCAAGCGTTCTCCGAAGATCGGAACCAACCCCGGGACGGGACACGTCAGTCCCCGTAGTCCCCGTTGGAATTTCTCCGCCAGGAGGCGATCATGACCGCAGCTTTCTACGACGAAGTGGCCACCGTGGCGCCCGCCCCGACCCTGCGGGTGGTGCGCGACACCGACACCATCGCGGCCCCCGCGCCCAAGACCCGCCGGGGCAGCGGCGCGCCGTTCGGTGCCGGCGGCGACCCACTGGTCGACGGCGCCGCCCGCCTGTTGAGCATCCCGCTGCGCCACGTGTACGCGGCGCTGTGGCGGGTGGGTGTGCTGGAAGTCCAGGCCTGAAAATGGACAGCGAACCTACACCGCTCCAAGGGGCTTCCCGGTCGCAGGCGACCCCTGAGACCAGGTAGCCCCTTGGAGCGGACCCGCGGTTGCGGGGTTTCGTAGAATCGTCGTACTGGCGTCGATCCGGCCATCACCGGGGAGCCTTCGGAAGAACGGCCGGCCCGGCGGGGCGGCTCAGTAGAACCGAACGGGTAGGCCCGTCACAGCCGCAACCGAGTGGCCACGCGAAAGCGCGGCAAGCGGGGTGGTACCGCGGCGCTCGCGCAGCCAGCGCGTCGTCGTCCCCGGTTTGCACCGTGGCACAGGAGACAACGCGCATCGTGACCGACAATCTCGGGTTCCAGGCTGACCGCGAGGCTCAGCCGGCGGATTCCGTCCAGACCTACCCGAAGCCGGCCGGCGGCGCGCCCGACTTCCCGGCGCTCGAGCTCGAGGTGCTCGACTACTGGGCCCGCGACGACACCTTCCGGGCCAGCATCGCCCGCCGCGACGGCGCCGAGGAATACGTGTTCTACGACGGGCCGCCGTTCGCCAACGGGCTGCCGCACTACGGCCACCTGCTCACCGGCTACGTCAAGGACATCGTCCCGCGCTACCGCACCATGCGCGGCAACAAGGTGGAGCGCCGCTTCGGCTGGGACACCCACGGGCTGCCGGCCGAACTGGAAGTGGAACGCCAGCTGGGCATCACCGACAAATCGCAGATCGACGACATGGGCATCGCCGCGTTCAACGACGCCTGCCGCGAATCGGTGTTGCGCTACACCGACGAGTGGCGGGCCTATGTGACCCGCCAGGCTCGCTGGGTCGATTTCGACCACGACTACAAGACGCTCGACCTGCCCTACATGGAGTCGGTGATCTGGGCGTTCAAGCAGCTCTGGGACAAAGGGCTGGCCTACGAGGGCTACCGGGTGCTGCCGTACTGCTGGCGCGACGAAACCCCGCTGTCCAACCACGAATTGCGGATGGACGACGACGTGTACCAGAGCCGGCAGGACCCGGCGCTGACGGTCGGGTTCAAGGTGGTGGGCGGCGAGCTGGACGGCGCGCACCTGTTGATCTGGACGACGACGCCGTGGACGCTGCCGTCCAACCTGGCCGTCGCCGTCCACCCGGAGGTGACCTATGTGCAGGTGCGCTCCGGCGACCGTCGTTTCGTGCTGGCCCAGCCGCGGCTGGCCGCCTACGCCCGCGAGCTGGGCCCCGAGCCCGAGATCCTGGGCAGCTACCGGGGCGCCGAGCTGCTGGGCACCCGGTACCTGCCGCCGTTCCCGTATTTCATGGACAGCCCCAACGCATTTCGGGTGCTGGCCGGCGAGTTCGTCACCACCGAGGACGGCACCGGGATCGTGCACCTGGCACCGGCCTACGGCGAAGACGACATGGCCGTCGCCGACGCCGCGGGCATCGCCCCGGTCACGCCGGTCGACTCCAACGGACGCTTCGACGCCGCCGTCCCGGATTACCAGGGTCTCAACGTCTTCGACGCCAACCCGCAGATCATCCGGGACCTGAAGAACGGCAGCGGCGCCGCCGCGGCCAACGCGCCGGTGCTGCTGCGCCACGAAACCTACGAGCACCCTTACCCGCACTGCTGGCGCTGCCGCAACCCGCTGATCTATCGGGCGGTGTCGTCCTGGTTCGTGGCGGTCACCCGATTCCGGGACCGCATGGTCGAACTCAACCAGCAGATCACGTGGTATCCCGAACACGTCAAGGACGGCCAGTTCGGCAAGTGGCTGGCCGGCGCCCGCGACTGGTCGATCTCACGAAACCGCTACTGGGGCACCCCGATTCCGGTGTGGAAGTCCGACGACCCGGCCTACCCGCGGATCGACGTGTACGGCAGCCTCGACGAACTCGAGCGCGACTTCGGGGTGCGGCCGGACAACCTGCACCGGCCCTACATCGACGAGCTGACCCGGCCCAACCCCGACGACCCTAGCGGTCGCAGCACCATGCGCCGCATCCCCGACGTGCTCGACGTCTGGTTCGACTCGGGGTCCATGCCGTACGCGCAGGTCCACTACCCGTTCGAGAACCGCGACTGGTTCGAGACGCATTACCCCGGCGACTTCATCGTCGAATACATCGGGCAGACCCGCGGCTGGTTCTACACCCTGCACGTGCTGGCCACCGCGCTGTTCGACCGGCCGGCGTTCAAAACCTGTGTGGCCCATGGCATCGTGCTGGGCTCCGACGGACAGAAGATGAGCAAGTCGCTGCGCAACTATCCCGACGTGTCGGAGGTGTTCGACCGCGACGGCTCCGACGCCATGCGCTGGTTCTTGATGGCCTCGCCGATCCTGCGCGGGGGCAATCTCATCGTCACCGAACAGGGCATCCGCGACGGCGTGCGCCAGGTGCTGCTGCCGTTCTGGAACGCCTACAGCTTCCTGGCCCTCTACGCGCCGAAAGTCGGTACCTGGCGCACGGATTCGACCCAGGTGCTGGACCGCTACATCCTGGCCAAGCTCGCCGAACTGCGCGACGACCTGACCCGGGAGATGGACGCCTGCGACATTTCGCGGGCCTGCGAGCAGCTGCGCCAGTTCACCGAGGCGCTGACGAATTGGTATGTGCGACGGTCGCGTTCGCGGTTCTGGAGCGAGGACGCCGACGCCATCGACACGCTGCACACCGTGCTGGAGGTGACCGCGCGGCTGGCCGCGCCGCTGCTGCCCTCGGTCACCGAGCTGGTCTGGCGCGGCCTGACCGGCGGACGCTCGGTGCATCTGACCGACTGGCCGCGCAGCGGCGAGCTGCCCGCCGACGCCGGCCTGGTCGCGGCGATGGACCAGGTTCGCGAGGTGTGCTCGGCCGCCTCCTCGCTGCGCAAGGCAAAGAAGCTGCGGGTGCGCCTACCGCTGCCGAAACTGACTGTCGCGGTGGAGAATCCGCAACACCTGGCGCCGTTCGTCGACCTGATCGCCGACGAGCTCAACGTCAAGAGCGTCGAGTTGACCGACGCGATCGACACCTACGGCACCTTCGAGCTGACCGTCAACGCCCGGGTGGCCGGCCCGCGGCTGGGCAAGGACGTGCAGGCGGCGATCAAGGCCGTCAAGGCGGGGGAGGGCGTCGTCAACGACGACGGCACCCTGACCGCAGGCCCGGCCGTGCTGCGGCCCGAGGAGTACAGCTCGCGGCTGGTGGCCGCCGACCCGGAATTCACCGCGGCCCTGCCGAATGGGGCCGGCCTGGTGGTCCTCGACGGCACCGTCACCCCGGAGCTCGAGGCCGAGGGGTGGGCGAAGGACCGGATCCGCGAGTTGCAGGAGCTGCGCAAGTCGACCGGGCTGGACGTCTCCGACCGGATCAGCGTGGTGATGTCGGTGCCCGCCGGGCGGGCGGAGTGGGCGCGCACCCACCGCGACCTGATCGCGGGTGAAATCCTGGCCACCCGTTTCGAATTCGGGGAGCCGGCCGACCCCGTCGCGATCGGCGACGGCGTGCGGGTGAGCATTTCCAAAGTCTGAGCCGCGAAAGTGCAACTGGCGACGCATTTGCCGAGTAACGGTGTCGGTAGATGCACTCTCGTCGGTTGTCGGAGCTGTGTGGCAGCCTCCGCCCATGGGCGAGGGGCAGCTGTTTGTGGGCACCGAGGCGCTGAGCGCAGGCGCGCTGACGGAGCGCGACCTGCGGCGCTCGTGCACGCGGATCTATCGCAACGTCTACCAGCGCGGTGCCGACTTCACCGCCAGCGATCGGGCGATAGCTGCCTGGCTGTGGTCAGGCAGGCGCGCGGTGGTCGCCGGCAACTCGGCGGCCGCGTTGCTGGGCGCGCAATGGGTCGATCCGCGCGCACCCGCCGAACTGATCACTGATCGCAAGCGGCCGCCGCCATTGATCGTCGCCCGCAATGAGACGTTGCTGCCTGACGAGATCACCGAAGTCCGCGGTGTGCCGGTGACGACGCCTGCGCGCACCGCGTACGACCTGGGACGGCGACCCGGCTTGGTGGCCGCGGTCATAGCGATTGATTCGTTGGCGAGGGCTACGGGGCTGACAACCGAGTGTGTCGAACCGCTCATGCGGGCCCACCGCGGCGCCAGAGGCGTGCGTCAGTTGCGACGGGTGCTGCCTCTCATCGATGCAGGGGCCGAGTCGCCGCAAGAGACCCGGACGAGGCTGGCGATCGTCGGCGCCGGATTGCCCAAACCCAGCACCCAGATCACGGTGCACAACGACTGGGGTTTCGTGCTGGCTCGCATCGATCTGGGGTGGGAGCAGTGGCGCGTGGGCGTCGAATACGACGGCGCCCAACACTGGACCGATCCGCGCATCCGCGCCAAGGACATCGACCGCGTCGCAGAATTGGAGCGCCGGGGTTGGCGGATCATCCGGGTGAGCGCGGACCTGTTGCGTAATCGGCCGGACGTCTTATCCGGGAGGCGCTGCGCGCGGCGGGCTGCCCGCTGTGAGCCGCGAAAGTGCAACCAGCGACGTGTTTCCCGAGAGGCAGCGTCGGTAGATGCACTCTCGCGGTCAGCCCGGGCCGCAGCAGGCCCGGGCAATAGCATCGATCGGGTGGAGTCCCGATGGGTGCTGCACCTGGACATGGACGCGTTCTTCGCGTCCGTCGAGCAGCTCACCCGCCCGACGCTGCGCGGGCGTCCGGTGCTGGTGGGTGGTTTGGGTGGCCGCGGCGTGGTGGCCGGCGCCAGCTACGAGGCGCGCGTGTTCGGCGCCCGCTCGGCCATGCCCATGCATCAGGCCAAGAGGCTGGTCGGCGTCTCCGCGGTGGTGTTGCCGCCGCGCGGCGTGGTCTATGGCGTGGCCAGCAGAAGGGTCTTCGACACCATCCGCGCCGTGGTGCCCGTCGTCGAGCAACTGTCCTTCGACGAGGGGTTCGGCGAGCCGGCCCAACTCGCCGGCGCTCCGGCTCAGGACGTCGAGGCGTTCTGCGAACAGTTGCGCCGACGGGTTCGTGAGCAGACCGGGCTGATCGCCTCGGTGGGTGCCGGCTCGGGCAAGCAGATCGCCAAGATCGCCTCCGGCCTGGCCAAACCGGACGGGGTCCGGGTGGTGCGCCGCGCCGAGGAACGCGAGCTGCTCGGCGGGTTGCCGGTGCGCCGGCTGTGGGGGATCGGGCCGGTCGCCGAGGAGAAGCTGCATCGGCTGGGCATCGAGACCATCGGCGAGCTGGCCGCGCTGACCGACGCCGAGGCCGCCAACATCCTGGGCGCCACCATCGGCCCCGCCCTGCACCGGCTGGCCCGCGGCATCGACGACCGGCCCGTCACCGAACGCGCCGAAGCCAAACAGATCAGCTCCGAGTCGACCTTCGCCGCCGACCTGACCACCCTCGAGCAGCTGCGCGAGGCGATCGAACCGATCGCCGAGCACGCCCATCACCGCCTGCTGCGCGACGGCCGGGGCGCGCGCACCGTCACGGTCAAGCTGAAGAAGTCCGACATGAGCACGCTGACCCGCTCCGCGACCCTGCCCTACGCGACCACCGAGGCCGCCGCGCTGGTCGGCGTGGCCCGGCGGCTGCTGCTCGACCCGCGCGAGATCGGGTCGATCCGCCTGCTCGGGGTGGGGTTTTCCGGGCTGAGCGAGGTGCGTCAGGAGTCGCTGTTCCCGGACCTGGAAATGCCTGCGCCGCAATCGGATTCGCAGTCGGTCGAGACCGCGGCCGAGGCGATGTTCGGGCCCGGACACGACGCGGGTTGGCGGGTGGGCGACGACGTCGCCCACCCCGACCTGGGGCACGGCTGGGTGCAGGGCGCCGGGCACGGCGTGGTCACCGCCCGGTTCGAGACCCGCACCTCCGGCCCGGGCCCGGCCCGCACCTTCCCCGCCGACAGCGCCGAGCTGGTGCGCGCCAACCCGGTCGATTCGCTGGACTGGCCGGACTACGTCGAGGGCCTGCAGGAGTCGTCAGCCCCACCGGCCGAGGACGTCGGCGGCCGGTAGCCCGGCGGCCAGCGCGGCGATCAGCAGCACCCGGGCCTGCGGCGGCCGCAGCGTGGACACCGGCACCGCCCCCGCGGCGGCCATCTCGTGCCCGGGCCCGTAGCTCGCGCCGACCCGCCCGCCGGGCACCCGGGTGGACACCGCGATCACCACCCCGGTGCCGCAGTGCCGGCGCACCGCGTCGACCACCGCCGGCCCTGCGTTACCCGAACCCAGCGCCTCGAGCACCACGGCCCGCGCCCCGGCGGCCACGCAGGCGTCCAGGGCCACCGCGTCGCTGCCCAGATACGCCGCGACGATGTCCACCCGCGGCGCCGCGGCGGCACCCAGGTCACCGAGGTAGGGCCGGGTTTTCGGGCCGGTCAGCGCGACATCGCCGGCGACCGTGCCCACCAGCCGGCCGGCGAAGCCGCTCAAGTCCTCGGTGGCCACCTTGGACAGGCCCAGCGGCTGTAGCACCCGGCCGGCGAAACACAGCAGCACGCCCAGCCCGCGGGCGGCCGGATGCGCGGCCACCGCCAGGGCGTCGCGCACGTTGCCCGGACCGTCCGCGTCCGGCGCGTCGGCGCTGCGCATCGCGCCGGTCAACACCACCGGGGCCGGCCCGTCGTAGGTCAGATCGAGCCACAGCGCGGTCTCCTCCATGGTGTCGGTGCCGTGCAGGATCACCACGCCGTCGGCGCCGCCGTCCAGCGCCGCCGTCACCGCTTCGCGCATCCGGTCCCAGTCGGCCAGGGTCAGCTCCGAGCTGTCCACCGCCAGCAGGTCGACCACCTCGACGTCGTGATCGGCGCGGAACGGGGCCGTCAGATCCGCCCCGCTGTAGCAGGGCCGGTGCACCCCGTCGGCGCCGGTGCCGGTCGATATGGTGCCCCCGGTGGCGATCACGGTGAGGCGGGCCATGGGGGAATCATCGCGCATCGCCGCCGCCCGCACGTCGCCGGTCCGCGGACGCGGTAGGGGATGATATGAGCGTGCCTGAACAACCAACGGGATCGACCGCGCCGCAGGACCGGCCGCCGCGACGGCTGCGTCTGCTGCTGTCGGTCGCCGCGACAGTCCTGGCCCTGGACATCGTCACCAAGGTGCTGGCCGTCAAGCTGTTGCCGCCCGGCCAGCCGGTGCCGATCATCGGTGACACGGTGACCTGGACCCTGGTTCGCAACTCCGGGGCCGCCTTCTCGATGGCGACCGGCTACACCTGGGTGCTGACCCTGATCGCGACCGGCGTGGTGGTCGGCATCTTCTGGATGGGACGACGGCTGGTGTCGCCCTGGTGGGCGGTGGGCCTGGGCATGATCCTGGGCGGCGCGATGGGCAACCTGGTCGACCGCTTCTTCCGGGCCCCCGGGCCGCTGCGCGGCCACGTGGTGGACTTCCTGTCGGTCGGCTGGTGGCCGGTGTTCAACGTCGCCGACCCCTCGGTGGTCGGCGGGGCCATCCTGCTGGTCGTGCTGTCGATCTTCGGCTACGACTTCGACACCGTCGGTCGACGGAAAAAGGCCGACCAGAGCCGTGACTGAGCGCTCGATGCCGGTCCCGGAGGGACTGGCGGGCATGCGCGTCGACGCCGGGCTGGCCCGCCTGCTGGGACTGTCCCGCAGCGCGGCGGCGGCCCTGGCCGAGGACGGCGGTGTCGAACTGGACGGGGTGCCGGCCGGCAAATCCGATCGGCTGACCGGCGGGGCGTGGCTGCACGTGCGCCTGCCCGAGGCGCCGGCGCCGCCGCAGAACACCCCGGTCGACATCGAGGGCATGACCATCCTGTACTCCGACGACGACATCGTCGCCGTCGACAAGCCCGCCGCGGTGGCCGCGCACGCGTCGGTGGGCTGGACCGGACCCACGGTGCTCGGCGGCCTGGCCGCCGCCGGTTACCGGATCACCACCTCGGGGGTGCCCGAACGGCAGGGCATCGTGCACCGCCTCGACGTCGGCACCTCCGGGGTGATGGTGGTGGCGCTGTCCGAGCGCGCCTACACCCTGCTCAAGCGGGCGTTCAAACAACGCACCGTCGACAAGCGCTATCACGCGCTGGTGCAAGGACATCCGGACCCGTCCAGCGGCACCATCGACGCCCCGATCGGGCGGCACCGCGGCGGCGAGTGGAAGTTCGCGGTCACCAAGGACGGCCGGCACAGCCTCACCCACTACGACACCGTCGAGGCCTTCGTCGCCGCCAGCCTGCTCGACGTGCACCTGGAAACCGGCCGCACCCACCAGATCCGGGTGCACTTCTCCGCGCTGCATCACCCGTGCTGCGGCGACCTGGTCTACGGCGCCGACCCCAAGCTCGCGAAAAAGCTTGGGCTGCAACGCCAATGGCTGCACGCGCGGTCGCTGTCGTTCGCGCACCCGGCCGACGGCCGGCGGATGGAGATCGTCAGCCCCTACCCGCCGGATCTGCAGCACGCGCTCGACGTGCTGCGCGACGAAGGCTGATCACTCCGGTTTGCGGGCCTCGACGAGCACCCGAGTCGGGTGCGCGACGAACGGGCCTTGCGACTCGATGCGCTCGTGCAGTTCGGCCAGCCGGTCGCGGTAGCGCGCCACGGAGAAGTCCGGCACCGTCCAGATCACCTTGCGCAGGAAGTACACGACGGCGCCGATGTCGAAGAATTCGGCCCGCAACCGCTCCATGCGCACGTCGATGACCCGCAGGCCCGCGGCCGCCACCTGCGCGCGCAGCGCGTCGGGGTGAAACTCGGCCCACTTCTGCGGCTGCGGCCCGATGAAGTACTCGACCAGCTCGCCCATGGTGGCGGGCCCGATGTGCTGGGCGAAGTAACTGCCGCCGGGCCGCAGCACCCGCGCGATCTCGGACCACCACACCGAGACCGGGTGCCGGCTGGTCACCAGGTCGAAGGCGTGGTCGGCGAACGGCAGCGGCGGCTCGTCGCGCACCGCCACCACCACCGCGCCGAGCGGATGCAGCCGCGCGGTCGCCAGCGCGGCGTTGGGCGGCCAGGTCTCGATGGCCGCCATGGTGGGCGGGAAGGGGCCCGCCCCGGCCAGCACCTCGCCGCCGCCGGTGTGAATGTCCAGCGCCGCCGACACCGTCGACAACCGGTCGCGCAGCAGGCGCTGGTAGCCCCACGACGGCCGCTCCTCGGTGGCACGGCCGTCCAGCCAGGAGAAATCCCAGCCGTCGACCGGGGCGGCCTCGGCTTCGGCGAGCAGATCCTCGAACGTGCGCCGCATGCCAGGCATGCTAGGCGCAACGCTCAGACCGTCGCCTTCGCCTCGCCGGTCGCGATCTCCGGCGCCAGCGGCGCGATCGCCCCCAGGATCTCGCTCACCGTCTCCGACGGCACGCCGGCGGCGGTCAGCGCGTCGGCCAAATGCCCTGCCACCAAACCGAAGTGGTGCATGGTGATGCCGCGGCCCTGGTGCACCTGCTTCATCGGCGCCCCGGTGTAGGGGTGCGGCCCGCCCAGCGCGGCAGCGAAGAACTCCACCTGTTTGCCCTTGAGCCGGTTCATGTTGGTGCCGGTGAAAAATCCGGACAGTTGCTCGTCGGCGAGCACCCGAACGTAGAAGTCCTCGACCACCACCTCGAGCGCCTCGTGCCCGCCGATCCGGTCGTAGATGCTGGCCGGCTCGGCCTTGCGGAAGCGCGCCAGAATTTTCATGACCACGATTGGAACATCGCGGCGTTGCCCGTCAGTTAGGGCGCGGTCACACCCGGATTGCTCTGTGTAACAAGCGGATTGCCCATATCTGGCGGTCGGCCTAAGGGAACGGTGAGAGACCGCGTCGGGGCGCATGACCGCAATCCGCATCGACGCGGGGCGCTTTTGTCCTAGGTTGGCGTCATGACGCACGTCACATCAGTTGCGCGAGGGCGGGGGAGCCGAAGCCAATGAACCTTGGTGACCTGACGAACCTGGTGGAAAAGCCCCTCGCGGCGGTCTCCAACATCATCAACACCCCGAACTCGGCCGGGCGATACCGGCCGTTCTATCTGCGGAACCTGCTGGACGCGGTGCAGGGCCGCACCCTCGAGGAGGCCGTTGACGCCAAGACCGTCCTGATCACCGGCGCCTCCTCGGGCATCGGTGAGGCCGCCGCCAAGAAGATCGCCGAGGCGGGCGGTGTCGTGGCGCTGGTGGCCCGCACCCGGGAGAACCTGGAGAAGGTCGCCTCCGAAATCCGGGAGAACGGTGGCAGCGCCCACGTGTACCCGTGCGACCTGTCCGACATGGACGCCATCGCCGCGATGGCCGATCGGGTGCTCGACGATCTGGGCGGCGTCGACATCCTGATCAACAACGCGGGCCGCTCGATCCGGCGCTCGCTGGAGCTGTCCTACGACCGCATCCACGACTACCAGCGCACCATGCAGTTGAACTACCTGGGCGCGGTGCAGCTCATCCTCAAGTTCATCCCCGGCATGCGCGAGCGCGGCTTCGGCCAGATCATCAACGTGTCGTCGGTCGGGGTGCAGACCCGCGCGCCGCGGTTCGGGGCGTACATCGCCAGCAAGGCCGCGCTGGACAGCCTGTGCGACGCGCTGCAGGCCGAAGTCGTCAACGACAACGTCAAATTCACCACCGTGCACATGGCGCTGGTGCGCACCCCGATGATCAGCCCGACCACGTTGTACGACAAGTTCCCGGCGCTGACGCCCGAGCAGGCGGCCGGGGTGATCGCCGACGCGATCGTGCACCGGCCGCGGCGGGCCAGCTCGCCGTTCGGGCAGTTCGCCGCCGTCGCCGACGCGGTCAACCCGGCCGTGATGGACCGGGTGCGCAACCGGGCGTTCGCCATGTTCGGCGACTCCAGCGCCGCCAAGGGCGATGAATCCGCAACCGACGCAACCGAATTCGACGCGCGCAGCGAAACGTTCGTGCGGGCGACCCGAGGGATACATTGGTGAGACGATGAGCCTTCCCGAACCCGACATCACGACCACCGTCGTCATCACCGGCGCCTCGTCCGGCATCGGCGCCGAACTGGCGCGCGGCCTGGCCCGCCGTGGCTTCCCGCTGCTGCTGGTCGCCCGGCGCCGTGAGCGGCTCGACGATCTCGCCAACGAGGTGGGCGGGCAGTACTCGGTCGGCGTCGAGGTGCTGCCGCTGGACCTCGGCGACTCGAAGGCCCGTGCCCGGTTGGCCGGCCGGCTGCGCAGCGAATCGATCGCCGGGTTGTGCAACAGCGCGGGCTTCGGCACCAGCGGGGTCTTCCACGAGCTGCCGATGGAGCGCGAGAGCGAAGAGGTCACCCTCAACGCGCTGGCGCTGATGGAGCTGACGCACGCGACGCTGCCCGGCATGGTGTCGCGGGGGGCGGGCGCGGTGCTGAACATCGCGTCGATCGCGGGTTTTCAGCCGGTTCCCTACATGGCCGTCTACTCGGCGACCAAGGCGTTCGTGCAGACGTTCTCCGAGGCCGTGCACGAGGAGCTGCACGGCAGCGGGGTGTCGGTCACCTGTCTGTGTCCGGGGCCGGTGCCCACTGAGTGGGCCGAGATCGCCAACGCCGAGCGGTTCAGCATCCCGATCGCGCAGGTCTCGCCGCGGGACGTGGCCGAGGCGGCGATCGGCGGCATGCTCACCGGCCGTCGCACCGTGGTGCCGGGCGTGGTGCCCAAGGTGGTCAGCACGGGCGGCCGTTTCGCCCCGCGCAGCCTGCTGCTGCCGGGCATCCGGATCGGCAACCGGTTCCGCGGCGGGCCCAAGCGCTGAGTGTCGCCGAGCGCCACGCCAGCGTGGTGTTCGGTGCCGAGCGTCACGCCAGCGTGGGGTTGACGCGGGGGGAGCGAGGAGGAAACTCATGGCCGCCGTGGAGATGACCGCCGAGGTGCCGATGAGCCCGCAGCAGATGTGGGACCGGGTGTCCGACCTGTCGGAGCTGGGCGACTGGCTGGTGCTGCACGAGGCCTGGCGCGGTGAACTGCCCGACGAGCTGGGCGAGGGCACCCAGGTTGTCGGGGTGGCCCGCGCCAAGGGCTTTCGCAACCGGGTGACCTGGACGGTGACCACCTGGGAACCGCCGCACCGGGTGGCGATGACGGGCTCGGGCAAGGGCGGCACCAAGTACGCCGTCTCGCTGACCGTGCGGCCCACCGGCGACGGCTCCACCCTCGGCGTGCGGCTCGAGCTGGGCGGTCGGGCGCTGTTCGGGCCGGTCGGATCGGCCGCCGCGCGCGCCGTCAAGGGCGACGTGCAGAGGTCGCTGCGTAACTTCGTCGAGCTCTACGGATAAAACCCAACACACGGACCCGACACGCCCGAAACCCGTCGGTCCTCGGTCATAGACTGGCGTCCCTATGAACCACTCGTCCTTCGTGCACCTGCACAACCACACCGAGTATTCGATGCTGGACGGTGCCGCGAAGATCACCCCGATGCTCGCCGAGGTGGAGCGGCTGGGCATGCCCGCGGTCGGGATGACCGACCACGGAAACATGTTCGGCGCCAGCGAGTTCTACAACGCCGCCACCAAGGCCGGGATCAAGCCGATCATCGGCGTGGAGGCCTACATCGCGCCGGGCTCCCGGTTCGACACCCGGCGGATCCTGTGGGGGGATCCCAGCCAGAAGGCCGACGACGTGTCCGGCAGCGGCTCCTACACCCACCTGACCATGGTGGCCGAGAACGCGGCCGGCCTGCGTAACCTGTTCAAGCTGTCCTCGCTGGCCTCGTTCGAGGGCCAGCTGGGCAAGCGGTCGCGGATGGACGCCGAGCTGATCGCCGAACATGCCGACGGCATCATCGCCACCACCGGCTGCCCCTCCGGGGAGGTGCAGACCCGGCTGCGGCTGGGCCAGGACCGCGAGGCGCTCGAGTCGGCGGCCAAGTGGCGCGAGATCTTCGGCGCCGACAACTTCTTCCTCGAGCTGATGGACCACGGCCTGTCCATCGAGCAGCGGGTCCGCGACGGCCTGCTGGAGATCGGCCGCAAGCTGAACATCCCGCCGCTGGCCACCAACGACTGCCACTACGTTACCCGCGACGCCGCGCACAACCACGAGGCGCTGCTGTGCGTGCAGACCGGCAAGACGCTCTCGGACCCGAACCGGTTCAAGTTCGACGGCGACGGCTACTACCTCAAGTCGGCCGCCGAGATGCGCCAGATCTGGGACGCCGAGGTGCCCGGCGCGTGCGACTCCACCCTGTTGATCGCCGAACGGGTGCAGTCCTACGCGGAGGTGTGGACGCCGCGCGACCGGATGCCGGTCTTCCCGGTGCCCGAGGGTCACGACCAGGCCAGCTGGCTGCACCACGAGGTGATGGCCGGGCTGCGGCGGCGGTTCCCGGACGGGGTCGGCCAGGACTACATCGACCGGGCCGAATACGAGATCAAGGTCATCTGCGACAAGGGTTTTCCGTCCTACTTCCTGATCGTCGCCGACCTGATCAACTACGCCCGCTCGGTCGACATCCGGGTGGGGCCCGGGCGTGGCTCGGCGGCCGGCTCCCTGGTGGCCTACGCGCTGGGCATCACCAACATCGACCCGATTCCGCACGGCCTGCTGTTCGAGCGGTTCCTCAACCCGGAGCGGCCGTCGGCGCCCGACATCGACATCGACTTCGACGACCGTCGCCGCGGCGAGATGGTGCGCTACGCCGCCGACAAGTGGGGCTCCGACCGGGTCGCCCAGGTCATCACCTTCGGCACCATCAAAACCAAAGCGGCGCTGAAGGATTCGGCGCGGATCCACTACGGTCAACCGGGCTTCGCGATCGCCGACCGGATCACCAAGGCGCTGCCGCCGCCGATCATGGCCAAGGACATCCCGCTGTCCGGCATCACCGACCCCAGCCACGAGCGGTACAAGGAAGCCGCCGAGGTGCGCGGCCTGATCGAGACCGACCCCGACGTGCGCACCATCTACCAGACCGCCCGCGGTCTGGAGGGTTTGATCCGCAACGCCGGCGTACACGCGTGCGCGGTGATCATGAGCAGCGAGCCGCTGACCGAGGCCATCCCGCTGTGGAAGCGGCCGCAGGACGGCGCCATCATCACCGGCTGGGACTACCCGTCGTGTGAGGCCATCGGCCTGCTGAAGATGGACTTCCTGGGCCTGCGCAACCTGACGATCATCGGCGACGCCCTGGACAACATCAAGGCCAACCGGGGAATCGACCTCGACCTGGAATCGGTGCCGCTGGACGACAAGGCGACCTACGAGCTGCTGGGGCGCGGCGACACCCTGGGCGTGTTCCAGCTCGACGGCGGGCCGATGCGCGACCTGCTGCGCCGCATGCAGCCCACGGAGTTCAACGACATCGTGGCGGTGCTGGCGCTGTATCGCCCCGGGCCGATGGGTATGAACGCCCACAACGACTACGCCGACCGCAAGAACGGCCGCCAGCCGATCAAGCCGATCCACCCCGAGCTCGAGGAGCCGCTGCGTGAAATCCTCTCCGAGACTTACGGTTTGATCGTCTACCAAGAGCAGATCATGTTCATCGCCCAGAAGGTGGCCTCTTACACCATGGGCAAGGCCGACGCGCTGCGCAAGGCGATGGGCAAGAAGAAGCTCGAGGTGCTCGAGGCCGAGTACAAGGGCTTCTACGAGGGCATGACCGCCAACGGGTTCTCCGAGAAGGCGGTAAAAGCCTTGTGGGACACCATTCTTCCGTTCGCCGGGTATGCGTTCAACAAGTCGCACGCCGCTGGCTACGGGCTGGTGTCGTACTGGACCGCGTATCTGAAGGCCAACTATCCGGCCGAATACATGGCCGGGCTGCTGACCTCGGTGGGCGACGACAAGGACAAGGCCGCGGTCTATCTGGCCGACTGCCGCAAGCTGGGCATCACGGTGTTGCCGCCGGACGTCAACGAGTCGCTGGTCAACTTCGCCTCGGTCGGCCAGGACATCCGCTTCGGGTTGGGCGCGGTGCGCAACGTCGGCGCCAACGTGGTCGGTTCGCTGATCAAGACCCGCAACGAGAAGGGCAAGTTCACCGACTTCTCCGACTACCTGAACAAGATCGACATCTCGGCCTGCAACAAGAAGGTGACCGAGTCGCTGATCAAGGCCGGCGCGTTCGACTCGCTCAAGCACGCGCGCAAGGGCCTGTTCCTGGTACACACCGATGCGGTCGATTCGGTGCTGGGCACCAAGAAGGCCGAGGCGATGGGCCAGTTCGACCTGTTCGGCGGCGACGGCGGCTGCACCGAGTCGGTGTTCACCATCAAGGTGCCCGACGACGAGTGGGAGGACAAGCACAAGCTCGCGCTGGAGCGGGAGATGCTGGGGCTCTACGTGTCCGGGCATCCGCTCAACGGGGTGGCGCATCTGCTGGCCGCGCAGGTGGACACCCAGATCCCGGCCATCCTGGACGGCGACGTGCCCAACGAGACCCAGGTGCGGGTCGGCGGCATCCTGGCGTCGGTCAACCGGCGGGTCAACAAGAACGGGATGCCTTGGGCGTCAGCGCAATTGGAGGACCTCACCGGTGGCATCGAGGTGATGTTCTTCCCGCACGCCTACTCCACCTACGGCGCCGACATCGCCGACGACGCCGTGGTGCTGATCAACGCCAAGGTGGCGATCCGTGACGACCGGATCGCGCTGATCGCCAATGAGCTTGTGGTGCCGGACTTTTCCACTGCCCAGGTGGACCGGCCGCTGGCGGTCAGCCTGCCGACGCGGCAGTGCACCATCGACAAGGTCACCGCGCTCAAGCAGGTGCTGGCCCGTCATCCGGGAACCTCGCAGGTGCATCTGCGGCTGATCAGCGGCGACCGGATCACCACGTTGGAGCTGGACGCGTCGCTGCGGGTGACGCCGTCGCCGGCGTTGATGGGCGACCTCAAAGAGCTGCTCGGCCCCGGCTGCCTCGGCGGGTAGCGGGTCTTCGGCGCGCCGAGCGTGAAGTTAGTTTCACGCTCGGCCGCGACCGTGAAACTAACTTCACGCTCGCCGGGGGCAGGCGCGGGGCCGCCGCGGGGCAGGCGCGGGGCAGGCGCGGGGCCAGGCGCGGGGCCGCCGCGCCGCGCCCCCGGCGCCTACGTGGGCTGCACCCGCACTATGACGCTGTCCGGCCACACCCCGCGATCGCGGGCCCGGCGCAGCTTCTCACGCAGGCACAGATCCCGGTGCACGTTCGTCACGCCGGGAATCTTGAGCAGCGGCACGATGTTCCACTGCCAGCCGTACCGCCGGTGCAGCAGGCGGTTGGCGCGCTCGGCGTCGGCGCCGGAAAGGATCGTGGCGCGCCCCGCCAGGGTCGTCGCGCCCGGGCGGACCCGGCCGCGGTAGTCGCAGGCCGCCAGCTCCACGCCGGCATGCGCGGCGAGCCGGCGGGTCTTGGGCCCGACCTTGGTGCGAAACAACACGCCGTCGTCGTCGACGGCGAACCAGATCGGGGTGTCGACGGGAGTGCCGTCGCGGCGGAAAGACCGCAGCAGCGCGTAGCGGTCGGTGTGCAACTCGGCGAAGGATCGATGCGGCATGGACCCAGTCAACGACTTAGAGTTAACTCTAAGTCAAGCACGAACCCGGGAGCCGCCCATGCTGACCATCGGCGAGGTCGCGCGCCGCAGCGGGGTCGCCGCGACCACCCTGCGCTACTACGAGCAGATCGGCCTGCTGCCCGCCCCAATCCGGCTGGGCGGGCAGCGCCGCTACGACGAGGCCGTGCTGTCCCGGCTCGAGGTGATCGCGCTGTGCAAGACCGCCGGCTTTGCGCTGGACGAGATCCAGCGCCTGTTCGCCGACGACGCGCCGGGACGCCCGGCCAGCCGCGCGCTGGCCCGGGCCAAACTCGCCCAGATCGACGCCCAGCTGGAGTCGCTGGGCCGGGCCCGCGCCGTCATCGAGTGGGGGATGCGGTGCACCTGCCCGTCGATCGACGCCTGCACCTGCGGCATTCACCCAACCCGGCCCGCACCCGTCGGCCCGGACGTACGCTCAGCCAGAAGGTTCTGATCCGGGGCAAGGAGAGCGGAAATGACGGCGGAACGTCCGGCCACCTTGTGCGAGGCATTCCAGCGCAACGCCGCGATCGACCCGGACGCGGTCGTGCTGCGCACCCCCGGGGCCAACCAGACGTTGACCTGGCGAGAGCTCGCCGAGCAGGTCCGCAAGGTCGCCGCCGGGCTGGCGGGGCTGGGCGTGCGGCGCGGCGACACGGTGTCGCTGATGATGGCCAACCGGATCGAGTTCTACCCACTGGCGATCGGCGCGCAACACCTTGGCGCCACGTCGTTTTCGGTGTACAACACGCTGCCGGCCGAGCAACTGACCTACCTGTTCGACAACGCCGGCACCAAAGTGGCGATCTGCGAACAGCAGTACGTCGACCGCATCCGGGCCAGTGGCGCGCCCGTCGAACACATCGTCTGCATCGACGGCGCCCCGCCGGGCACCATCTCCGTCGAGCAGCTGTATGCCGCCGCCCCAAGGGATTTCGACTTCGAGTCGACCTGGCGGTCGGTCCGGCCCGACGACGTCGTCACGCTCATCTACACCTCGGGAACCACCGGAAACCCCAAGGGCGTGGAGATGACCCACGCCAACCTGCTGTTCGAGTGCCACGCGCTCAACGCGGTGCTGCCGTCGAAATTCGGCGACCGGGTCACGTCGTATCTGCCGTCGGCGCACATCGCCGACCGCGCGATGGGGCTCTACGGCCTGGAGGTTTTCGGCGCGCAGGTGACCGTGGTCGACGACCCGCGCGCCATCGCCGCGGCGCTGCCCGACGTGCGACCCACGGTGTGGGCGGCGGTGCCGCGGATATGGGAAAAGCTCAAGGCGGGAATCGAATTCACCGTCGCCAACGAGCAGGACGAGGCCACCCGGGCGGCGCTGCAGTGGGCGATGTCGGTGGCCGCCCAACGCGCCGCGGCCTTGGTCGCCGGCGAGCAGATACCCGACGAGCTGGCCACCGAATGGGCGCGGGCCGACAAGTTGGTGCTCTCGAAACTGCGTGAGCGGCTGGGCTTCGGCGAACTGCGCTGGGCGGTGTCGGGGGCGGCCCCGATTCCCAAGGAGACGCTGGCGTTCTTCGCCGGCATCGGCATCCCGATCGCCGAGGTGTGGGGGATGTCGGAGCTGAGCTGTGTGGCGGCCGTCAGCCATCCCCGCGACGCGCGCCTGGGCTCGGTCGGCAAGTTGCTGCCCGGGCTGGAGGGCAAGATCGCCGACGACGGCGAGTTCCTGGTGCGCGGCCCGCTGGTGATGAAGGGCTACCGCAAGGAACCGGCGAAGACGGCCGAGGCCATCGACGCCGACGGCTGGTTGCACACCGGCGACATCCTGGAGGCCGACGCGCAGGGCTACCTGCGAGTGGTGGACCGCAAGAAGGAGCTGATCATCAACGCGGCCGGAAAGAACATGTCGCCGGCCAACATCGAGAACGCCATCCTGGCCGCCTGCCCGATGATCGGCGTGATGATCACCATCGGCGACGGGCGTCCGTACAACACCGCGCTGCTGGTTTTCGACGCCGACTCGGTGGGCCCGTACGCCGCCCGGCACGGGTTGTCCGACGCGTCGCCGGCCGCGCTGGCCGCCGACCCGGACGTCATCGCCCAGATCGCCGCCGGGGTGGCGGCGGGCAACGCCAAACTGTCGCGGGTGGAACAGATCAAACGGTTCCGCATCCTGCCCACGCTGTGGGAGCCCGGCGGCGACGAGATCACGCTGACGATGAAGCTCAAGCGCAAGCCGATCATGGCGAAATACGCCGAGGAGATCGAGCAGCTCTACGCCGATCCACCTCCGCCCGAGGTGCACGAGCCCGCCGCCGCCGCGGTGCAGCCCGTATGACCGGCGGGCCGGCCGGCAGCGCCCGCGAGATCGGTCGCGTCGGAATGCGAAAGCTGTTGCAGCGCACCGGCATTCTGGACGAAGCGACGTCGCCGCTGGCCACCGACCCGGCCGAGGTCGTGCAGTTGCTGGGCGCGCCCTGGTACGACGAGCGGCTGCGCAGCCTGGCCGGCGAGCTCGGCCGCGACCCGGCCGATGTGCGCGCCGAGGCCGCGGGCTACCTGCGCGAGATGGCGGCCTCGCTCGACGAGTCGGCGGTGGCGGCCTGGCGCGGGTTCAGTCGCTGGCTGATGCGGGCCTACGACGTGCTGATCGACGAGGACCAGATCGCGGCGCTGCGCAAGCTGGATCGCAAAGCCACACTGGCATTTGCCTTTTCGCATCGCTCGTACCTGGACGGCATGCTGCTGCCCGAGGTGATCCTGGCCAACCGGCTGTTCCCCGCGCTCACCTTCGGCGGGTCGAACCTGAACTTCTTCCCGATGGGCGCCTAGGCCAAGCGCACCGGGGCGATCTTCATCCGGCGCCAAACCAAGGACCTTCCCGTCTACCGCTTCGTGTTGCGCGCCTACGCCGCCCAGCTGGTGCAAAACCACGCCAACCTGAGCTGGTCCATCGAAGGCGGCCGCACCAGGACCGGCAAGCTGCGGCCCCCGGTGTTCGGGATCCTGCGCTACCTCGCCGACGCGGTCGACGAAATCGACGGCCCGGAAGTGTATTTGGTGCCGACCTCGATCGTGTACGACCAGCTGCACGAGGTGGAGGCCATGACCACCGAGGCCTACGGCGCGGCGAAACGGCCCGAGGATTTCCGCTTCCTGATCCGGCTCGCCCGCCAGCAGGGCACCCGGTTGGGCCGGGCGTATCTGGACTTCGGCGAGCCGCTGCCGCTGCGCAAGCGGCTCGAGGAGCTGCGGGCCGAGGAGTCGGGCAGCCAAACCGAGATCGAACGCATCGCCCTGGACGTCGAGCACCGCATCAACCGCGCCACGCCGGTCACCCCGACCGCGGTGGTCAGCCTGGCGCTGCTGGGCGCCGACCGGTCGCTGACCCTCAGCGAGGTGCTGGCCACCGTGCGACCGTTGGCCAGCTACATCGCCGCCCGCAACTGGGTGGTGGCCGGGGCGGCCGATCTGACCAACCGCTCCACCATCCGCTGGACCCTGCACCAACTGGTGGCCTCCGGCGTGGTCAGCGTCTACGACGCCGGCACCGAGGCGGTGTGGGGGATCGGCACCGACCAGCACCTGGTCGCCGCCTTCTACCGCAACACCGCCATCCACATCCTGGTCGACCGGGCCATCGCCGAGACGGCGCTGCTGGCCGCCGTCGAAGTCTCCGAGACGTCCGGGGACGGATCGGTGCTGCCGGCGACGGTGCGCGACGAGGCGCTGAAACTGCGCGAGCTGCTCAAGTTCGAGTTCCTGTTCTCCGCCCGCGCCCAGTTCGAGAAGGAGCTCGCCGACGAGGTGCGGCTGATCGGGCCCGCCGAGGATCCGGTGGACACCGGCAAGGCCGCCAATGCCGCCGTGGTGCGCGGGCTGCTGGAGCAGGCCGACCTGCTGCTGGCGCACCTGGTGCTGCGCCCGTTCCTGGACGCCTATCACATCGTCGCCGACCGGCTGGCCTGCTACGAGGACGATTCGTTCGACGAGCAGGCGTTTCTGGCGGAGTGCCTGCAGGTCGGCAAGCAGTGGGAGCTGCAGCGCCGAATCGCCAATGCCGAGTCGCGGTCGATGGAACTGTTCAAGACGGCACTGCGCCTGGCCCGGCACCGTGAGCTGGTCGACGGGTTCGAGGATCCGGATATCGCGCGACGGCGCCGGCAGTTCGCCGACGAGATCGCCACCGCCATCCGGCGGGTCAACACCATCGCGGAGCTGGCGCGGACGCGCTGAACCCGTTCGGCTCGCCGCGCCGCCCCGGGGTATAGCACGCAAGCACTCGACACGAAACGTTCACGTCCGGTCCCGATACTGTGCCGCGCGCGCCGACGCCCGGCGTGCGCTATGCCTGTAGGGGACCAGCGAGCCGGTGAAGCGAGGATCTGATGACGGAGCAGTCCGAGGGGCCGCAGCGCCCGTTGATCGGGTACATCACCCATGACATCGCGCCGCCGATCGCCCCCGCGCCGATCGGGCGCGCCTGGATGTCGCAGATGCGCCAGGGCTGGCCGCACCGATGCCTGCCGATGTTGATCGCAAACCAGAGCGGCTGGGAGGTGCGCAACCGCAGCGCCTTCACCGCGACGTGGATGGGCGGTGATGATCGCACCAGCCTGACGATCGTGCCCGACACCCGTGCCAGCGGTCAGTTTTTGCCGGACAGTCACTTCGGCTTCGGCATCCTGACCTGGCATCTGCCGATCCTGTTCCGCACCCCGCCGGGCTACAACCTGTTGGTCCGCGGACCGGCCAACCATCCCAAGGACGGGATATCGCCGTTGGAGGGCATCGTCGAAACCGATTGGTCCAGTTCGAGTTTCAGCATGAACTGGAAATTCACCCGGGAATTCATGCCGGTGCGGTTCGAGGTGGACGAGCCGATCTGCATGATCGTGCCGCAGCGGCGGGCCGAGCTGGAGGAGTTCGCCCCGGAACTGCGGCCGATCGAGTCCGACGAAGAACTGCACCGCAAGCACGAGTTCTTCCTGAGCTCGCGCGGCGCGCTGGGGCGCGAGCAGGAAGTGGCCGACGAGCGCGTGCCGTGGCAGGGCGACTACACCCGCGGCCGGCACAGCGACGGCGAACCCGGGGCGCCCGACCACCAGACCCGGCGCCGTCTGCGTTCGTTCGTCGCACGCCCGGCCGTCGGGCCGCCACACCCCGACCGCGCTTAAGGTTGGGTCATGCCGCTTTCAGGTGAATACGCACCCAGCCCGTGGGATTGGTCCCGCGAGCAAGCCGACAAGTACGTCGCATCGGGCGGGGCCGAGGCCGCCGACATGAAGGGCAAGCCCATCATCGTGCTGACCACGGTCGGCGCCAAGACCGGCAAGCTGCGCAGGACGCCGCTGATGCGGGTCGAGCACGACGGGCAGTACGCCGTCGTCGCCTCGCTCGGCGGGGCGCCGAAGAACCCGGTGTGGTACCACAACATCAAGAAGAACCCCCGGGTCGAACTGCAGGACGGCCCGGTCACCCGGGAGTACGACGCCCGGGAGGTGTTCGGCGAGGAGAAGGCCGTCTGGTGGCAGCGGGCCGTCGAAGCCTGGCCCGACTACGCCGAATACCAGACCAAAACCGACCGCCAGATCCCGGTGTTCGTGCTGACCCCGGTCGCCTGAATTCCGTAGTTGACCAGCCCGCATGGCACCATTAGTCCGTGTCCGCCGAATTAAGCCAGTCCCCGAGCGTCGCGCCGCTTTCAGCGGCTGACATCGACGACGCGGCCAAGCGGATCGCCGCGGTGGTCACGCCGACCCCGTTGCAGTTCAGCGACCGGCTGTCGGCGATCACCGGCGCACAGGTCTACCTCAAGCGCGAGGACCTGCAGATCGTGCGCTCCTACAAGCTGCGCGGCGCCTACAACCTGCTGGTGCAGCTGTCCGAGACGGAGCTGGCCGCGGGCGTGGTGTGCTCGTCGGCGGGCAATCACGCCCAGGGGTTCGCCTACGCGTGCCGGATGTTGCAGGTGCACGGCCGCGTCTACGTGCCGGCCAAGACGCCGCTGCAGAAGCGGGACCGGATCCGCTACCACGGCGGGGAGTTCATCGAGCTGATCGTCGGCGGAACCACCTACGACCAGGCCGCCGAGGCGGCGCTGGCCGACGTGGCGAGCACCGGCGCCACCCTCGTCCCGCCCTATGACGATCTGCGCACCATCGCCGGCCAGGGCACCATCGCCGTCGAGCTGCTCGACCAGCTCGACACCGAGCCGGACCTGGTGGTGGTCCCGGTGGGCGGCGGCGGCTGCATCGCCGGCATCACCACCTACCTCGCCGAGCGCACCGACACCACCGCGGTGCTCGGTGTCGAGCCGGCCGGGGCCGCGGCGATGATGGCCGCCCTGGCGGCCGGCGAGCCGGTGACGCTGGACCACGTCGACCAGTTCGTCGACGGTGCCGCGGTGCGGCGGGCCGGTGACCTGACCTATGCCGCGCTGGCGGCCGCCGGCGACATGGTGTCGATCACCACGGTCGACGAGGGCGCGGTGTGCACCGCGATGCTCGACCTCTACCAGAACGAGGGCATCATCGCCGAGCCCGCGGGCGCGCTGTCGGTCACCGGGTTGCTGGAGGCCGACATCGAGCCCGGTTCGACGGTGGTCTGCCTGATCTCCGGCGGCAACAACGACGTGTCGCGCTACGGCGAGGTGCTGGAGCGGTCCCTGGTGCACCTGGGCCTCAAGCACTACTTCCTGGTCGACTTCCCGCAGGAGCCGGGCGCGCTGCGCCGGTTCCTCGACGAGGTGCTCGGCCCCAACGACGACATCACGCTGTTCGAGTACGTCAAGCGCAACAACCGGGAGACCGGCGAGGCGCTGGTGGGCATCCAGTTGGGGTCCTCGGCCGACCTGGACGGCCTGCTGGCCCGGATGCGGGCGACCGAGCTGCACGTCGAGACCCTGAAGCCGGGCTCGCCGGCCTACCGCTACCTGCTGCTCTAAATCCGATACATGCCCCCACCGTATGGACCCGGTCATGCCGGTTTCGGGCTGGTCAGCGCCGCCGTCCTCGCGTCGCTGGTGCTGCTGGGGTGGGCGGCCGTGTGGATCGCCCGGCGCGCCGGCCCGTTGCAGCGGCTCTGGCAGCGGACGACCCACAACGCCGTGGTCGATGAGGCGCTGGCCTGGCTGCGCGACCGGATCGGCGATCGGGGGCGGGCGCTGACGCGCCGCTTTCCGGTGAGCGAGATCGCCGGTGTGGCATTGCTTCTCGGGCTCGCGGCGGTCGCGTTGCTGGCGGTCGGCTTCACCGAAGTGCTCGACGACGTGCTCGAGGGCGACGGCATCGCCGTCATCGACCACCCGGTGACCCGATGGCTCGCGGACCACCGCGATCTGTGGCTGACCACCGTCCTGCAGGCGATCACCGTCGCGGGCGGCCCGCTGTTCCTGGCCGCGCTGGCCCTCCCGATCTCCGTGGTCGCCGCGTGGCGGTCCCGGTCGTGGCGACCCGTGCTGCTCGCGGTGGTGGCCGGCGCCGGGGTCCCGGTCATGCTGTTCACCGCCAAGGCGCTGGTGGGTCGCCATCGCCCCCCGCTGCCGTTCGCCCTCGTCGACGCCGACGGGTACTCGTTTCCCTCCGGGCACGCCACCGGCACCGCGGCGATGATGGCCATCTCCGCGTGGCTGCTCACCCGCTGGCTGATTCCCGGGTGGACCGGGCGGGTGCTGGTGTGGGCGCTCGCCATCGGCGCGGTCCTGCTGATCGGGTTCTCGCGGATCTACCTCGGCGTCCACTACCTCAGCGACGTGCTCTCCGGCTGGATGCTGGGCACGGCCTGGGCGTTCGCCGTCATGCTCGTCGGAACCTGGTGGGACAACACCCGCCCGGCCCGCGAGCGGCAACGACAGGTGTGAGTCGCCGCTACCCGAGGTAGCCGGGCAGCGGAACGGCCGGGTCGAGGTCCGGCGCCGGCACCGGCGGGCCGGCGCTCAGCTGCAGCGGCACCACCCCGGCCCAGTGCGGCAACAGGAGGTCCTGCGGATCGTCGACCGGCGGGCCGCTGCGCACCTTGGCCGACACCTCGGCCAGGTCGAGCGCGAGCACCCCGGTGGCGGCCAGTTCCCGGGCGTCGGGGGCCCGGCAGTCGGCGGCGCGCCCGGGCGCGATGTGATCGAGCAGGCTGCTCAGCGCCCGCGACTTCTCCGCCGGATCGTCGACCACCCGCGCGTCCCCCAGCACCACGACCGAGCGGAAGTTCACCGAGTGGTGCATCGCGGCGCGCGCCAGCACCAGGGCGTCGACCAGCGTGACGGTGACGCAGATCGGCAGTCCCGCCCCCGCGGCCGCGGCCGCCCTGGCCGCCAGCACCGGCCCGCCGCCCGTCGAACCGTGCAGGTACAGCGTCTCGCCGCGGCGCGCGTGCGTCGTCGGCAACACCACCGGGCGTCCGCCGCTCAGGTAGCCCAGATGGCAGATCAGCGCCTCGTCCAGGATGCGGTGGACGGTGCGGCGGTCGTAGCGCGCCCGTTCCCGGTAGCGGGTCGGCGTGCTGCGCGGCGTCGGCTGGTAGTCGGCTTCGGTAGACATGGATATTGTCCTAGTACATAATCTATCGTGTGGCGGTGCAAAAGAGCATAACCGGGACGGGCGCGGAATCCATAGCCGCCAGCATCGAAGCGGCCATCTCGGCCGGCTCGCTGGCGCCCGGCGATGCGCTGCCGCCGGTCCGCGAGCTGGCTGCGCGGCTCGGCGTGAACGCCAACACGGCCGCGGCGGCCTACCGCCTGCTGCGGCATCGGGGCGCGGTCGAGACCGCGGGCCGGCGCGGCACCCGGGTGCGGCACCGGCCGGCGACCACCCCGCGATCGCTGCTCGGGCTCGACGTCCCCGCCGGCGTGCGCGACCTGTCGACCGGCAACCCGCACCCCGCCCTGTTACCCCTCGCCGCCGCCGCGCCGGCCCGCCCGGCCTCCGGCCGCGCGGTCCTCTACGGCGAGCCGGCCATCTCGCCGGCGCTGGGGGAGTACGCCCGGGCCGCGCTGTCCGCCGACGGCGTGCCCGCCGATCACCTGGCGCTGACCAGCGGCGCGCTGGACGGCATCGAGCGCGCGCTGACCGCACATCTGCGTCCCGGTGATCGCGTCGCCGTCGAGGATCCGGGCTGGGCGAATCTCCTCGATCTGCTTGCCGCACTCGGGTTTTCGGCCGAGCCGGTGCGGGTCGACGACGACGGGCCGCTGCCCGAGGACCTGGCCCGCGCGTTGGGCCGCGGTGCGCGGGCGCTGGTGTTGACCACGCGCGCGCAGAACCCGACCGGTGCCGCGCTGTCGGCGGAACGCGCCGCGGCGCTGCGAGATCTGTTGTCCGGGCGGGCCGACGACGTCCTGCTCGTCGAAGACGACCACTGCGCGGGCATTTCCGGTGCGGCCCTGCACCCCGTGGCCGGCTGCACCACGCATTGGGCGTTCGTCCGCTCGGCGTCCAAGGCCTACGGCCCCGACCTGCGGGTGGCGGTGCTGGCCGGCGACCAGCGCACCGTGGATCGGGTGCACGGCCGGTTGCGGCTCGGCCCGGGCTGGGTCAGCCACGTCCTGCAGCAGCTGGCCGTCGAATTATGGTCCGACACAGCGGCATCCGAGCTCGTCGCGACGGCCGAGCGGCGCTATGCCGACCGCCGCCGCCGGCTGTGCGTCGCGCTGGCCGAGCGGGGTGTCGACGCGCACGGCCGGTCCGGGCTCAACGTGTGGGTTCGCGTTCCCGACGAGGCGGTCGCGGTATCCCGGTTGCTCGGCGCGGGCTGGGCGGCCGCGCCGGGTGCCCGGTTCCGGATGCAGACGCCGGCGGGCATCCGCATCACCATCGCCGACCTGACACCCGACGAGATCGAACCGCTCGCCGACGCCGTCGCACAGGCGGTGCGCCCCAGCGGGCGGCCCATCGTCTGACCGCGGATCAGGCGCCGTCGCCGGGCATGTCGATGCCGGGGCCCTTCCACAGCATCTCGATGCTGGCGTGCGGGGGTACGTCGTGGCGCACCGGGCGCCGGGCGCCGCGGCGGTCCGGTTTGCACGAGCAGATTCGTCGCAGTCGGTGGCCGAATTCAGAATGACTCATGGCCGCATCATGCGGCGCGATGCCGCCCGCCCGCCATCAGTTATCCACAGGCTGCCCCGGCGTCGACAGAATCGCGAACGAATGGCCTTGCAATACCGTGGTGTCAGCGTCGACCGTCGGCTCGTCCCAGGCCAGCATCAGCTCGCCGCCGACCGGGACCGTCACCGGCTCGGCACCCAGATTGCACACGATGCGCAGCCGGCCCCGGGCCAGCACGATCCAGCGCTGATCCTCGTCGTAGTCGACGGTGAGGTGCTCCAGCCACGGATCGGCGAGGTCGGGATCGTTGTGCCGCAACGCGATCAAGTCTCGGTACAGCCGGTGCAGGCGGGCGTGCTCGCCCGTGCCGACCTCGTCCCAGTTCAGCTTGGACCGGGCGAAGGTCTGCGGGTCCTGCGGGTCGGGGATCTCCCCCTTCTTTGAGGCGTCCCATCCGTGTTCGGCGAACTCGGTCTTGCGTCCCTCGGCGGTGGCCCGGGCCAGCTCCGGTTCGGGATGCGAGCTGAAAAACTGGAACGGGGTCGAGGCCCCATACTCCTCACCCATGAAAAGCATTGCGGTATACGGCGATAGGAGCGCCAGGACCGCTTTGACGGCCAGTTGCCCGGCGGTCAGGTTCTGCGACGGCCGATCGCCCAGGGCGCGATTGCCGACCTGGTCGTGGGTGCAGGTGTAGGCCAGCAGCCGGGTGGCCGGGATGCCGGTCTGCGCGGAGGTGTCCAGCGGCCGCCCGTGCCGGCGGCGCCGGAACGACGAGTACGTCGCCGCGTGGAAGTAGCCGTGCCGCAGCGTGTGCGCCAGCGTGGCGATGCTGCCGAAATCGGCGTAGTAGCCCTGGCGTTCGCCGGACACCGCGGTGTGGATGGCGTGATGAATGTCGTCGGCCCATTGCGCGGTCAGGCCGTAGCCGCCGCGTTCGCGCGGGGTGATCAGCCGCGGGTCATTGAGGTCGCTCTCGGCGATCAGCGACAGCGGACGCCCTAATTGTGTTGCCAGCCAGTCTGTTTCGGTGGCGAGCTCCTCGAGGATGTGGATGGCGGTGGTGTCCACCAGCGCGTGGACGGCGTCCAATCGAAGACCGTCGGCGTGGAAATCGCGCATCCAGCGCAGCGCGCATCCGATGATGTAGCGGCGCACCTCGTCGGAGTCGGCGTCGGCGATGTTGATGCCCTCGCCCCACGGGTTGCTCGCCGACGACAGGTAGGGGCCGAACCGCGGCAGGTAATTGCCGGACGGGCCGAGGTGGTTGAACACCGCGTCGATGAGTACGCCCAAACCCCTTGCGTGGCAGGCATCGACGAAGCGCACCAGCCCGTCCGGGCCGCCGTAGGGTTCGTGCACGCTGTACCACAGCACCCCGTCGTAGCCCCAGCCGCGGGTACCGGCGAACGAGTTCACCGGCATCAGTTCGACGAAGTCGACGCCCAGGTCGACCAGATAGTCCAGCTTCTCGATGGCCGAGTCGAAGGTGCCGGCCGCGGTGAACGTGCCCAGGTGCAGCTCGTAGATCACCGCGCCGTGGGTCGAGCGGCCCGGCCAGGCGGAGTCCGTCCAGGTCGCGGCGGCCGGATCCCACAGCTGCGAGCGGGCGTGCACCCCGTTGGGTTGGCGCGGCGAACGCGGGTCGGGCAGCACGGTGGGGTCGTCGTCGAGCAGGAAGCCGTAGCGGGCATCCGGCGCGCAGGCCACCGCGGCGTGCCACCACCCGTCGTCGGTGCGTGACATGGCGTGCGGCCGGCCCTCGACGTCCAGTCGAAGCCGCGCGGGTTTGGGTGCCCAGACCCGGAATTCGGTCTTCTGCTCAGTCATGGTGTCGCTCCAGCAGCACGACGGGCAGTTCGGCGAACAACTGCGCGGCCGACGTCGGCCCGTCCACGACGCTGCCGGTGAGGGCGTCCTTCCAGGTGCCGTCGGGCAGCGGCAACACCGTGTTGCCCCAACCTTTTTCGGCCAGCCGGACGGTCCAGCGGGTGACCGCCACCACGATGTCGGCGCCGCGGGTAAAGGCCAGCACGTGGTCGCAGGCGTCCCCGTCGGCGAGCAGGGGGGCGTAGTCGCCGTGCAGGAAGGTATCCGGATGGGCCCGCCGCACCCGCAGGGCGGTGGTGACCACCCGGATCTTCGGATGCTCCAACGCCTGCAGCGCGGCGCGCCGCGCCCGGTAGTCGACCGGGCGGCGATTGTCCGGGTCGACCAGGCTGTCGTCCCACAGCTCGGTGCCCTGGTACACGTCCGGTATCCCGGGGACCGTCAGCGCCAGCAGCTTCTGGGCCAGCGCGTCGCTGGAGGCATGGGGATTGAGTTGGGCGACAAGCTCGGTCAGCTGCCCGGCGACCGGACCGTCCAGCACGGTGTCCAGCCACCGGTGCACCGCCTCCTCGAAGGCGGCGTCCGGGTCGTTCCACGAGGTGTGCCAGGCCGCTTCCCGGATGGCCTTCTCGGCGTAGCCGTGCAGCCGCTCGCGCAGCGCGGCGGTGACCTCGCCGGTGACCGGCCAGACGCCGAAGATGTTCTGCCACAGGAATTGTCCGGTCGCCGGGTCGGGGGAGGGGGCGGCGACCTCCCAGCGGGCGACGAACTCGGTCCACAGCGACGGCACCTGGGACAGCACCCCGATGCGGGCCCGGACATCCTCGCCGCGTTTGGTGTCATGGGTGGTCAGCGTCGTCATGGTGTGCGGCCACAGCCGGGCGCGGGTGGCGGCGCTGTGATGGAACTCGGCCGCGCCGACGCCGAAGCGGTGCGGCTCGCCGCCCACCTCGTTCAGCGACACCAGCCGGGCGTCGCGGTAGAACAGGCAGTCCTCGACGGCCTTGGCGGTGACGGCCCCGCAGAGTTGCTGCAGCCGGGTGGCCGGCTCACCGCCGCGGGCCAGCGCGGCGGCCAGCACCTGCAGCGCCGGGCCCAAGTGCGGTGCCGCGGACTGAGTTTCGGCCAGGGCGGTGGGCAGCAGTGCGACCAGGCCGGGGTAGTCGCAGCGGTACACCCCGATGTTGGTGAGCAGCGCGGCGATCGCCTCGGGCAGCAGCGGGTGATCGACGCCGGCGGCGGCCGCGATGCTGCGGCGCAACCGGCCCAGTTCGCTGGCCAGCGTGACCGTGGCGGCATGGATCTTGAGCTCGGCCAGCATCTTTGGCATCGCTTGGTAGTCGACGCCGGAGGAGTCCACCAGCGCGGTCAGCGCCGGGGCGCCGTTGGGATCCAGCAGTACGCCGCCGATTTCGCGCAGCACGTCGTAGCCGGTGGTGCCGGCGACCGGCAGGGTGGGCTCGAGCGCCTCGTCGACGGCCAGGATCTTCTCGATCACGATCCAGGCGTCCGGGCCGACGAGTTCGCGCAACCGGGCCAGATAGCCGCACGGATCGGACAGGCCGTCGGGGTGGTCGATGCGCACGCCGTCGACGAGCCCCTCGGCGAACCAGCGCCCGACCTCGGCGTGGGTGGCGTCGAACACCGCGGGGTCCTCCTGCCGCAACCCCGCCAGCGAGGTGATCGAGAAGAACCGGCGGTAGCCGCAGACGCCGTTGCGCCAGCCGACCAGCCGGTAGTGCTGGCGGTCGTGCACCTCGGGCCCGGTGCCGCCGGCGGTGCCCGGCGCGATCGGGAACGCCAGATCGCCCAGCCGCAACAGCTCCCCGTCCACCGTGAGGTCGGCGGCGTCGTCGTCGGAGCCCAGCACCGGCAGCACGATCCGGCCGTCCTCGTCGAGATCCCAGTCGACGTCGAAAAACGTTGCGTACGGCGAAGAATGGCCGTTTCGCAGCACATCCCACCACCACGGGTTCTGCCGGGGCGCGTCGATCCCGACGTGGTTGGGCACGATGTCGACGACCAGACCCATGCCGCGGGCCCGGGCCGCCACCGACAGCCGGGCCAGCCCGTCGCGGCCGCCGAGCTCGGCCGACACCGTGGTGGGATCGGTGACGTCATAGCCATGGCTGGACCCCGCGGTCGCGGTCATGATCGGGGACAGATACAGATGCGTCACCCCGAGGTCGTCCAGATAGTCCAGCAGGTGTTCCGCGTCGGCAAAGGTGAACGCGAACCCGCTGGACTCACCGCGCAGCTGCAGCCGGTAGCTGGATAGAACGGGTAAACCCATGCGTCACAACGTCTTACGCAATATCAGCAGCGAACGCGAGGGCAGCGTCAGCTCCTCTTCGGCGTGCACCACCAGCGGCTCGGCGCCTTCTTTGCGGCCGGTCGGTTCGTTGGTGTCCAGTTCCACCGTCCACTCTTTCGCGTAGTCGCCGCCCGGCATCACGAACTGCACCGGTTGCTCACCGGCGTTGAAGCACAACAGAAACGAGTCGTCGACCACCCGCTCGCCGCGGGCGTTGGGCGCGGTGATGGCGTCGCCGTTGAGGAAGACCGCCACGCATTTGTGGAAGCTCTGCCCCCAGTCCTCGTGCGTCATCTCCCGGCCGCCGGGTGTCAGCCAGGCGATGTCGCGCACCTCGTCGCCGCTGCGGATCGGTTCGCCCTCGAAGAACCGGCGCCGGCGGAACACCGGATGCTTGGTGCGCAACGTGGTGGCCCGGCGCGCGAACGCCAGCAGGTCGGAATTCTTGTCGACCAAAGACCAGTCCATCCAAGACAATTCGGAGTCCTGGCAGTAGACATTGTTGTTGCCGTTCTGGGTGCGGCCGAACTCGTCGCCGTGCGCGATCATCGGCGTGCCCTGGCTGACCATCAGGGTGGCCCAGAAGTTGCGCATCTGGCGGTAGCGCAGCTCGGTGATGTCGGGGTCGTCGGTGGGGCCTTCTACACCGCAGTTCCAGGATCGGTTGTGGCTTTCCCCGTCCCGGTTGTCCTCCCCGTTGGCCATGTTGTGCTTCTCGTTGTAGGACACCAGGTCGTTCAGCGTGAACCCGTCGTGCGCGGTGACGAAGTTGATGCTGGCGCTGGGACGGCGGCCGGTCGCCTCGTAGAGGTCCGACGACCCGGTCAGCCGGGACGCGAACTCGCCCAGGGTTGCGGGCTCACCCCGCCAGTAATCGCGCACAGTATCGCGATACTTCCCGTTCCATTCGGTCCACAAACCCGGAAAATTCCCGACCTGGTAGCCACCCTCGCCGACATCCCACGGCTCGGCGATCAGTTTGACCTGGCTGACGATCGGATCCTGCTGCACCAGATCGAAGAACGCGCTCAGCCGGTCGACGTCGTGCAGCTCGCGGGCAAGGGTGGCGGCCAGGTCGAAGCGGAATCCGTCCACGTGCATCTCGGTGACCCAGTAGCGCAGCGAGTCCATGATCAGCTGCAGCACGTGCGGGTGGCGCGGGTTGAGGCTGTTGCCGGTGCCGGTGTAGTCCTTGTAGCGCCGCAGGTCGGTGTCGACCAGCCGGTAGTAGGCGGCGTTGTCGATGCCGCGGAAGTTGATGGTCGGGCCCAGGTGGTTGCCTTCGGCGGTGTGGTTGTAGACCACGTCGAGGATGACCTCGATGCCGGCCTCGTGGAAGCTGCGCACCATGGACTTGAACTCCGCGACGCTGGAGTTGCGGTTGGCGGCGTACTGGTTGTGCGGGGCGAAGAAGCCGAATGTGTTGTAGCCCCAGTAGTTTCGAAGTCCCAGATCGAGCAGACGCGAGTCGTGCATGAATTGGTGCACCGGCATGAGCTCGATCGCGGTGACGTTGAGCGACTTGAGGTGGTCGATGATCGCCGGGTGCGCCAGCCCGGCGTAGGTGCCCCGCAGCTGCTCGGGGACGCTGGGGTGGGTCTGGGTCATGCCCTTGACGTGCGCCTCGTAGATGACGGTTTCGTGGTAGGGCGTCAGCGGGGCCCGGTCCGATCCCCAGTCGAAGAACGGGTTGCTCACCACGCTGGTCATGGTGTGGCCCAGCGAGTCGACCATGGGCGGGATCCCGGGGTCGGCGTCGTCGCCGCCGGCCGCGACGGCCTTGAGGTCATAGGAGAACAACGCCTGGCCGTAGGTGAAGTCGCCGTGAAAAGCCTTGCCGTACGGGTCGAGCAACAGCTTGCTGGGGTCGCAGCGGTGACCGGCCGACGGTTCGAACGGTCCGTAGACGCGAAACCCGTAGCGCTGACCGGGGTTGATGTTGGGCAGATAGGCGTGCCAGACGTAGCCGTCGACCTCGTCCAACGGAATCCGGGTCTCGGCGCCGCGGCTGTCGATCAGACACAACTCGACCTTCTCGGCGATCTCGGAGAACAGGGAGAAGTTCGTCCCGGCGCCGTCGTAGGACGCCCCCAGCGGGTAGGGGCTGCCCGGCCAGACGGTAGGCACCTCGGGTTGGTGAGTACCGCCGCCTGCTGCTGAAGCGGGTTCGTTGCTTGACACCTCTTGACCTTATCCGCGCCGCGCGGCGCTCACGAAGGTTGCGGCCGTGCTGCGGTGGGAAGCACGCGCGGGCCGCGTGGACATATTTCGGGGTATTTCGAGGCGGCAGAGCCGATTACGGGGCCGATTACCACCAACCGGTGCTCTCGGCGATCTGCCGGCCCAATTCGGGCGCCATGGTCCGCACATAGGTGGGCGACATGTGATGGGCCCCATGGTAGATCAGCACGTTTCCCTCCACCGGCCGGCACATGTCGGCCCGGCAGATCGCATCCGACATGTCGAGCACCTTGAGTTGCGGGAATTGCCCGACGAAGTCGAGGGTCTGGTTGCGCTCGGAGAGCACGTCGGATCGCTTGATGGCGCACGATTGGGCGGTGCTGCCGCGTTTGGCCAGGCAGTCCGCCGGGTCGAAGGGCTGGCCGTTTTTCACCAGCCACGGGGTGTCGCGCATCCCGAGGATGGGAATGTTGTTGTCGGACAACGTTTGCCAGATCCCGATGTAGGTCGCCGGCATCACGTCACCGGTCTTGATGTTCCACGGCCGGGTGGTGGTGGTGAAGACGTAGTCGGGCCGATCGGTGACCAGTTTGGTCATGGTGCGCTGCACCCACTCGCGGCACTGCGGGTAGGGGGCGTTGTTGCCCATGATCAGCGGGACCTGTTCGGTCGACAGCGGGCAGCCCATCTTCAGGTAGGTCACCACCTTGAAGTGGTGCAGCTTGCCGAGCATGTCCAGGGCCGGCAGCCAGTGCTCGGCGTGCGATCCGCCCGCCAGCGCGATGGTCCGGTCGGCGGTCACGTCGCCGTAGGTGCAGTTGACCACGGCCGGGTTGACGAAGTCGCTGATGCAGCCGTCTCGGGTGGAGGCGGGCAGGTCCTGCTTGACCTCCAGGACGGTGGGCCGCATCGGCAGCGTGGGCACCCGCACGTGTTCGGTGAGGGCCCGGGCGCCGGGATAGTCCTGCGGGTTGAGGACGCTGAGTTCCTTGCCGGCCGAGCGCAGCACGGTGACGTGCTGGCGCCAGGTGAACGAGGTCGCCGTCAGCGTCACACCCAGCAGCACGATCGCCGACCCCAGCGCCATCGTCGGCCGCGGCACCCGCGCCAGCCACGGCACCGTCGGCGCGGCGGGCCGGGGCGCCGGCCGCGCGGAGCCCCGGTGCCGCAGCGGGTCCTCGACCAGGCGGTTGGTCAGGTACGCCAGCACGCCGGACACCAGCAGCAATACCGTGCCCTCGACGAAGTTTGCGTGCTTGTGGCCGCTGTAGGACAGCCAGAAGATCAGCAGCGGCCAGTGCCACAGGTACAGCGAGTAGGCGATGGCGCCCAGCTCGACCAGCGGGCGGGTGGCCAGCAGCCGGTTCGGCAGCGGCAGGCGGCCGTCGGCGCCCAGGTTGGCGCCGACCAGGATCATCAGCATGGCGGCGCCGACCGGCACCAGCGCCCAGGGCCCCGGGAATTCCTGCACCCCGTCGATCAGCGCCCCGCAGGACAGCACCGCGCCCAGCGCCACCGTCGCCAACAGCGTGCGCAACCACATCGGCCAGCGGATCCGCGGCACCAGCGCCCCGACCAGGGCGCCGAGCAGCAATTCCCAGCCCCGCGCGAAGCTGTCGTAGTAGGCGGCCGCCTGGTTCTGCTGATGCGCGACGATCGCGTAGCCGAACGAGGCCACCGTCAGCGCGGCCAGCACCACCAGGACCAGGGTGCGCAGCCGGGCGCCCAGGGGGCGGCCGAACAGGTAGGCCAGGCCGGCGATCAGCACCAGGAAGCTGACGTAGAACTGGCCCTGCACCGACATCGACCAGATGTGCTGCAGCGGGCTGACGGCCTCACCGGCCCGCAGGTAGTCCGACGCGGTGTTGGCCAGCTCCCAGTTCTGGTAGTAGCCGAGACTGGCCAGGCTCTGGTCGGCGAAGGTCTCCCAGCGCGTCTCGGGCTGCACCAGGATGGTCAGCACCGCGCAGCCGGCCAGCACCACCACCAGAGCCGGAACCAAACGACGGACCAGCCGGATCACCTCGGCCACCGGCGAGAGCGCCACCGCGGGGTTCAGCGCGGCGCGAATGACCTTGCCGCCGAAGAAGAATCCGGACAGCGCCAGGAACACGTCGACGCCGCCCGAAACCCGGCCGAACCAGATGTGGAACACCGCGACCAGGGCGATGGCGATGCCGCGCAAGCCGTCGAGGTCGTAGCGGTAGAACCCGCGAGACCCCGGCGTGCGCGCTCCCGAGGTGCCCGGATCGGCGGCGGCGACCGGTGCTGGGGACGGGGACGGGGTCTGCATGATCGACCGCTAATTTACCGAAAACCCGCCACCGACTCCTGACCGCGCGCGGCGGGGGAGCAGGTGGCGGGTGTCGGACGGGCGCGCAGGGTCCGGGACTACCGGGTGAGCCCGGCGCCCGCCGGCTGCAGCGGCGACTGCTGGACCGGCAGCTGCTGCAGCGGTGACTGCTGGGTCGGCAGCTGTTGCAGCGGTGACTGCTGGGTCGGCGCCAGCTGCAGGGGTGCCTGCTGGGGCGCTTGCTGGGTGGGCAGCTGCTGCCCCGGAACCTGTTGCGTCGGAACCTGTTGCAGCGGGGCCTGCTGGGTGGGCGCCTGCTGGCCCGGGGTCTGTTGCAAGGGCGCCTGCTGGCCCGGGGTCTGTTGCAAGGGCGCCTGCTGCGCCGGGGTCTGCTGCAGCGGCGCCTGCTGCGGAACCTGCTGGGTGGGCGCCGTGGTTCCCAGCACCCGGACCATGTAGGGCGCCATGCCGGCGGTACGCACCGGCGACACCTGCACCACGTCGCCGACCTCGAGCATCTGGTTGTTGCCCAGGTACATCGCGACGCTCTGGGTGCCCTCGGGGCCGTAGAAGATCAGGTCACCCTTGCGGGCCTGCTGCGGCAGGATCTTCTGGCCGACGCGGTACATCGCGCCGGACGAGCGCGGCAGCTTGATGCCGGCGCCGGCGTACGCGTACTGCATCAGCCCGGACGCGTCGAAACCGACGGTGTTGGCGCCGGTCCCGGTGCCGCGGGTGGGGCCGTTGATGCCGCCGCCGGCCCAGGAGAACGGCACACCGCGCTGCGACAGACCGCGCGCGATCACCACGTCGGTGGCCTGCTGATAGTCCATCGCCCTGACGCCCGGGTCGGCGGTCGCGACGGCGGGAACCACCATCGGCGCCGCCGGCGCCCCGAGCAGGGCCAAACCGATCGCGAAGGCGTAGATGCGTTTCATTTTTCCTGGCCTTTCCTGGCCTCTCCGGCACTCGTCGGGCCTCGGCGCGGTGACCTCGCGCGTCCGCCCCGGTTCATGGACCGGGCGAGGATCCCCACGCTGGGATCGCACGCCGTCCATGCCACTTGCGACGTGAACCAGCCGGCCGAACCGCTGTATTCACACCAGTCACAAGAGCCACTTTGACAACAGAAGGTGTTAGCCGCCAGGGTCGCGGGGGATTTTTTGTCGTACCGTGACCCGACGGTGACTGCCGCGGCGAATCCCGTATGCGCAGTTGTGATTTCGGTCTCAGTCGGCTAGCGAACGGCGGCGCCGCCGGGCGGCCCGATCACAGCCAGTAGCGTTCACTGAACATCGTCAGCATCGATCCGGCCACCGAGCTGGCCATCACCAGCGCCAGCGACAGCACCGGCCAGAAGGACATGTACCAGCCCTTCAGGAGGGACACCACCGGGCCCACCACGGCGGCGGTCAGGGCCGCACCGATGCCGCCCCACACCACCGGATGGATGTACAGATCCAGCCCGTAGGGAACGGGCCCGCAGGTCTCGTCCTCGCAGACATTGGCCAGAAACCCGAACAGCCGCTCCGGCCAGGACGTCGCCGTGGCCAGCAGCGCGAGCAGGACCAGCAGGGCGACGGTGCAGACGACGTCCCACGCCGCCAGCCGCAGGCGCAGCACTCGGGGCGCTTCCTCGTCGTATTCGGCCACCGGGCCGCGGGCGTCGCCGGACCAGCCCGGGCCGGCGGGCCCTGCGTCGGGGCCCGACCCGTCGGGCGGCTGCGGGGTGGCCATGCTGTCCCATGCTTCCCGACGGCCCGGTTTTGCGCGAATCGGCTGCTCTACCCTCGATCACTATGCCCGCGGCGAAGGCCGGGCTGACGCCCGAGCAGATCAGCGCGATCGACGCCGCGCACCTGTGGCACCCCTACAGCACCATCGGCGCCGAATCCGTCGCCCCGGTGGTGGCGGTCGGCGCCCGCGGCGCCTGGCTGACCCTGATCCGCGACGGCGCCGAGGTCCGGGCGCTCGACGCCATGAGCTCCTGGTGGACCGCGATCCACGGCCACGGCCACCCGGTGCTGGACGCGGCGCTGTCCGACCAGCTCGCCGCCATGAACCACGTCATGTTCGGCGGGCTCACCCACGAACCCGCGGCGCGGCTGGCCCAGCTGCTGGTGAGCATCACCCCGGCCGGGCTGGACACCGTGTTCTTCAGCGACTCGGGGTCGGTGTCGGTCGAGGTGGCGGTGAAGATGGCGCTGCAGTACTGGCGCAGCCGCCACCGGCCGGCCAAGCACCGGCTGATGACCTGGCGGGGCGGCTACCACGGCGACACCTTCACCCCGATGAGTGTCTGCGACCCCGAGGGCGGCATGCATTCGCTGTGGACCGACATCCTGGCCCGGCAGGTGTTCGCCCCGCAGGTGCCCCGTGACTACGACCGGGCCTACAGCGCGGCGTTCGAGGCGCAGCTGGCCCGGCACGCCGACGAGCTGGCCGCGGTGATCGTCGAGCCCGTCGTGCAGGGTGCCGGCGGCATGCGGTTCCACGACCCGCGGTATCTGGGCGACCTGCGCGAGGCCTGCACCCGGCACGACGTGCTGTTGATCTTCGACGAGATCGCCACCGGGTTCGGCCGCACCGGCGAGCTCTTCGCCGCCGACCACGCCCGGGTCAGCCCCGACATCATGTGCGTCGGCAAGGCGCTGACCGGCGGATACCTCAGCCTGGCCGCCACCCTGTGCAGCACCGAGATCGCGCAGGCCATCAGCGCCGGCGAGGCCGGGGCGCTGATGCACGGGCCCACCTTCATGGCCAACGCGCTGGCCTGCGCCGTGTCGGTGGCCAGCGTCGAGGTGCTGCTCGGGCAGGACTGGCGGTCGCGGGTCGCCGAGATCTCCGCCGGCCTGGCGGCCGGGCTGGAACCTGCCCGGGAGCTACCCGGCGTGACCGACGTCCGGGTGCGCGGCGCCATCGGCGTCATCGAATGCGACCGGCCTGTCGACCTGGCCGTCGCCACCCCGGCGGCGCTGGACCACGGCGTCTGGCTGCGCCCGTTCCGCAACCTGATCTACGCCATGCCGCCCTACATCTGCCCGCCCGACGAGATCGCCCGGATCGCCTCGGCGATGGTGCAGGTCGCCGCGCGCCTCGGCTCTCGTAGGCTCTAGGTCGATGAAAGCACCCATCGAGGTTTCCCCGCTGGCCTGGCTGGACGCGGTCGAACAGCAGCGCCGCGCGGCCGGGCTGCGCCGCTCGCTGCGGCCGCGGCCGCCCGTGGCCACCGAGCTGGACCTGGCCTCCAACGACTACCTCGGGCTGTCCCAGCACCCCGACGTGATCGACGGCGGGGTCGCCGCGCTGCGCATGTGGGGCGCCGGGGCGACCGGGTCGCGGCTGGTCACCGGCGATACCGAGCTGCACCAGCAGTTCGAGTCCGAGCTCGCCGGCTACGTCGGCGCCGCCAGCGGGCTGCTGTTCTCGTCGGGCTACGCGGCCAACCTGGGCGCCGTCGTGGGCCTGTCGGGCCGCGGGGCGCTGGTGGTCTCCGATGCGTACTCGCACGCCTCGCTGGTGGATGCCTGCCGGCTGTCGCGGGCGCGGGTGGTGGTGACGCCGCATCGCGACGTCGACGCGGTGCGGGCGGCGTTGGCGGCTCGCGACGAGGAACGCGCCGTCGTCATCACCGAGTCGGTGTTCTCCACCGACGGCGCCCTGGCGCCGCTGCGCGAGCTGCACGAGGTGTGCCGCCGGCACCGGGCCCTGCTGATCGTCGACGAGGCGCACGGCCTGGGGGTGCGCGGCGGCGGGCGCGGGCTGGTGTTCGAGGCCGGCCTGGCCGGCGCGCCCGACGTGGTCATGACCACCACGCTGTCCAAGGCGCTGGGCAGCCAGGGCGGCGCGGTGTTGGGGCCGGCGGCGGTGCGGGCCCATCTGATCGACGCGGCGCGCACGTTCATCTTCGACACCGGCCTGGCCCCGGCGGCGGTGGGCGCCGCGCGCGCCGCGCTGGGCGTGCTGCGCGCCGAACCCTGGCGGGCCGGCGCGGTGCTGCGCCACGCCGGCGTGCTGGCCGAGGTCTGCCGGGTTCGCGAGGCGCCGCAGTCGGCGGTGGTGTCGGTGATCCTGGGCGACCCGGACGTGGCGGTGGCCGCCGCGACCGCCTGCCTGGACGCTGGTGTGCGGGTGGGCTGCTTTCGTCCCCCGACGGTGCCCGCCGGGACGTCGCGGCTGCGGCTGACCGCCCGCGCGTCGCTGGACGACGCCGAACTGGAGGTCGCGCGCCGGGTGCTCACCGATGTGCTCGCCGGGCTCGGCTGAGGCCGTGACGGTTCTGGTCGTCACCGGCACCGACACCGGGGTCGGAAAGACGGTCGCCACGGCGGCGCTGGCGTGTCATGCCCGCCGCGCCGGCATCGACGTGGCGGTGTGCAAACCGGTGCAGACCGGCACCGACGACGGCGACGACGACCTCGCCGAGGTGGCCCGGCTGTCCGGGGTGACCGAGCTGGCCGGGCTGGCCCGCTACCCGCGGCCGCTGGCGCCGGTGGCCGCCGCCGCCGCGGCGGGGATGGCCTTGCCCAGCCGCGAGCAGCTGCTGGGGTTCATCGGCGAGCTGGACCGGCCGGGGCGGCTGACGCTGGTCGAGGGCGCCGGGGGACTGCTGGTCGAGCTCGGCGAAAACGGTGTCACCGCACGCGATCTCGCCGTCGCGCTGGGCGCGGCGGTGCTGGTGGTGGTCCGGCCGGCGCTGGGCACCCTCAACCACACCGCGCTGACCCTGGAAGCGCTTGCCGCGCAGGGCCTTTCGTGTGCCGGGCTGGTGATCGGCGCCTGGCCCGAACATCCCGGCCCGGTCGAGACGTCGAATCGGCCCGCGCTCGAAGCGCTTGCCCCGGTGCGCGCCGTGCTGCCCGCGGGGGCGGCGGCGCTGGCCGCCGCCGAGTTCGAGGCCGTGAGCGCCGGCGCATTCGACCGCGACTGGGTCACCGCGCTGGCCGTCTGATGGTCCACTCGATCGAGCTGGTCTTCGACCCGGACACCGAGGCGGCCATCCGGCAGACCTGGAAAGCGTTGGCGGCGGCCGGAATTCCCAGCCAGGCGCCGGCGAGCCGGCCGCACGTGACGCTGGCGGTCGCCGAGGCGATCGCCGCCGACGTGGACGCTCTGCTGGCCCCGCTGCGTGCCCGGCTACCGCTGCCGTGCCTGATCGGCGCGCCGGTGCTGTTCGGCCGGGGCAGCGTGGTCTTCGCCCGACTGGTGGTGCCCACCGGCGAACTGCTGGACCTGCACGCCCAGGTGCACCGGCTGTGTGCCCCGCACCTGCGGCCCGCACCGATGCCCAACAGCCTGCCCGGCCAGTGGACCGGGCACGTCACCATGGCCCGCCGGGTCGGCGGCGCCCAACTCGGCCGGGCGCTGCGCATCGCCGGCCGGCCCACCCAGATCGAGTGCAGCTTCGTGGGTTTGCGCCGCTGGGACGGCAACAAGAAGGTCGAGCACCCGATCGGTTAGGCGGGGATTCAGCGGCGCAGGAAGTCGAGCAGATCGGCGTTGACCCGTTCCTTGTCGCCCGGGACGACAGCGATGGCTTACGACACCGGCTCCCGGGACGGCATCGGCTCGGCGGTCACGGCCCGGTGCACCAGGGCGCGCCGCTCGTCGATGGTGCGACCCAGGTCCTGCAGCAGCAACGGCTTGCCGGTCACCAACTCGACGAGGTGTTCGCGGTCGATCTCCAGCGCGGTCACCTCCGCGACGGCCTGCGCGTCGGCCAGGTTGGGCTGGCGGGTCAGCGCGGTCACTCCCAGAAACGAGCCCTCGTCCAGGCCGCCGACCGCGACCACCGATCCGTCCGGGGCGGCGGCGGTCAACCGCACCCCGCCCGCGAGCAGGAACGTCATCTTCTCCGGGACGCGGCCGGCGTGCTCGACGATCTCGTCGGCCCCGTACCGGACGATTCGCGCGTGCGACACCAACGCCTGCTGATCCGGCGGGCCCAGCCGCAGCGCCGGGGCGACCACCATGCGCAGCGCCCGCTCGATGCGCTCGGGGGTGGAGATGTCGTCCTCGGCGCCGTCGAGGCGCAGACCCTCGCGGCGCGCGCCGTACCAGAGCCAGCGCAGCAGCGTCGCCTGCGCGGCGGAATCGTCGGCGGGCGAGGTCAATCCGATCGTGACGTGATACTCGGCCCCTCCGGCGGGCACCGCCGCCGCGACCGCGTCGGGCCGGCGTTGCGGCAGCGCGTCGGCGACGCGGCGCAGCAGCGCGCACACCCGGTCGGGCGGATCCGTCTCGGAAAACGTTGCGGTGAGCGTCAATTGGTGCCCACCGGGCGGGCGGCTGAGGTTGGTGAACGAGGTGGTGGCCAGCACCGAGTTGGGCGTGATCTGCAGCCCGTGCCCGGTCTGGATGTGCACCGACCGCCAGTTGGCCTCCACGATGCGGCCGCGCGCCGCCGGGGTGTCCAGCCAGTCGCCGATACGGAACGGCTGCTCGAACAACATGAACAGCCCGGACACGATCTGGCCGACGGAGTTCTGCAGCATCAGGCCGATCACCACCGATGTCACGCCCAGCGCGGTGAAGAGGCCACCCACCCGAACGCCCCACACGTAGGAGAAGATGACCGCCAGCCCGACACCGATCAGCACGAAGCGGGTCACGTCCAGGAAGATGCCCGGAACCCGCTGACGCCAGGAGCCTTCCGGTGCGCCCTCGAAGATGGTGGCGTTGAGCCCGGACAGCAGCAGCACCACCACCACGAAGCCGAACGCCGTTGCCAGCACCCGCACCGAGGTGAACTGGGCGGGCATCCTGGCCACATTCACCAGCAGCACCAGCAGCGCGCCCAGCGGGATCAGGTAGCTGCGCAGCAGGAAGACGGGCCGGGCCAGCGGGCTGTGCTTGCGGACCAGGCTCTGGTGCCATTCGGTGAGGACGATCAGCAGCAGCGGCAGGCCGAAGACCACCGCGGCCGCCCAGTACAGCGACGACGAGTCAAAGGTGCTCACGGCCCGGTCCTTTCCGACAACTGCCAGATCTGCTGCTCGACCCCGCCGACGGTGACCGTGCCGGCCGGCGTGAAGTGGCGGATGTCGCGCATCACCTCATACACCTTCGAGGTGACGTAGATCCCGGTTTGCGTTGTGCTGCTTCGTGTTTGGTGCGCAAGGTTGACCGCCGCGCCCCACATGTCGTAGACCAGGCTGGAGCGCCCGACCAGCCCGCTGACCACGTTGCCGGTGTTGATCCCGGCCCGCAGTCCCAGGTGGTAGCCGGTCCTGCCGTTGAACCGGGCGATGATGCCCTGCACCTCGACCGCGAACTCGACGGTGCGCTGCACGCTGTCCAGGCGGGGAACGTTCAGGCCGCAGCTGGCCAGGTATCCGTTGTGTAGCGTGCGAATCGGTTCCACGCCAAGGGTTTCCGCCGCGGAGTCGATCTCGCGGACCAGCTCGTCGACGACGCCCACCAGCTCGCGGCCGGAGAGCTTGGCGGAGATCTCGTCCAGCCCGACGATGTCGGCGAAGATCACGGTGACGTCCTGGTGTTCCTGGGCGATGGTCTGTTCGCCCTCGCGGTAGCGGCGCGCGACCGGCTCGGGCATCAACGAGGCCAGCAGCCGGTCGTTCTCCTTGCATTGCTCGCCCAGCAGCTCCTGTTTGATCTGCAGGTTGCGGCTCATGTCGTTGAAAGCGGCGGTGAGCTCACCGATCTCGTCGCGCGAGGTGACCGGGATGGTGACGTCGTAGTTGCCCGCGCTGATCTCCCGGGCGCCGGCCTGCAACCTGCGGATGGGCCGCACGAACATCTGGGCGACCAGCAGGGCGGCCACGCAGATGACGAAAACCATTGCGGTAGTGGTCAATACCAGGGTCTGGGTCAGGGACACCACACGGGCGTTGGCCTCGGCGGTTTCCCGGGTAGCCAGGATCGACCAGTGCAGGTCGGAATTCGGCAGGGACAGCGGGGCATACGCCGCCAGTTCGCGCCGGCCCAGGTAGCCGGTGTCGGTGACGGTTCCGGTCTCGCCGCGTTGCGCGGCGCGCACGGCCGCGGTGGCGACGGGCTGGACCAGGGTGGTGCCGCCCCAGCGGATCGCGGTGTCGACGGTGTTGCGCGGCGTGCCGGCGGCGACCGCGTCGCGCGCGTAGCGCTCGGGGTCTTCGAGGATCAACCGTGAATCCGACCGCATCAGGTTGTCCGGTCCGGCCAGGTAGGTTTCGGCGGTGCGGCCCATGCCGGCGGCTCTCCACTGCTTGTCGGCGGTCATGATTCGGTTCACCTTCGCGATCGGCAGCGGTAGCGCCAGCACGCCCGCCGCCCTGCCCGGCGCGCCGATCGGCGCGACCAACCACGCGGTGGGCTGGCCGAGCTGCGGCTGGTAGGGCTGAAAGTCGGTGATCCACACGAAGTTCACCGAGTTGGCGGCCATCGCCTTCTCGTAGGCGCCGCGCAGGTTGGACTGCCGGTAGGGGCCGGTGAGGATGTTGGTCCCCAGCGAGGCGCTCTTGCGCACGCTGTAGACGACGTTGCCGCGGGTGTCCAGGAGCAACGCGTCGCGGTACTCGAAGCGGGTCGCGATCTCGCGGAAGTAATCGTTGAAGCGGGCGTTGGCGGCCGACCAGGCGCTGCCGTCGCCGGCGTCGTCGGGCGCGGACCCCGTTCCCTCGAAGGGTCCGCCCGCCGCCACGGTGTAGTGCGCCTGCAGGTACCGCTGCGCATTGTCGGCGGGCAGCACCGCGTCCAAGGCCAACTTCTTGCCGGTATCACGCTCGAACGGTTTGATCAGCCGCTCGGTGTAGAAGTCCACCAGCGCCCGTTGCTGCGCGGGATCCACGGGCGCGTTGGCCAACTGGTCGAAGCCGGCGGTGAACGCCTGCACCGCCTCCAGCGCGGTGGATCCGCGGCTGTAGACCACCAGCGAGTCCGACAGGTCCGAGAACAGCGTCTCGATGGCCCGCTTCTGTGCCTCGCGAAGCTGCACCATCCGCTCGGACGCGGCCGGCTGCAGCGCATTGCGCGCCGCGACGTACTCGACCGTCCCGATCACCCCGAGCGACGCCAGGCTGGACACCAACAGCATCACCATCACCTTGGACTGGATGCTGATCCACGACAGCCCCGGCCGTCGGCGTCCGGCCTGCCGAGCCGGCTGCTGCGGGTCCGGTGCGGGCTGCTCCCTCGAGCGCCGCGCCATCAATCGCTGGGGGCCGGGTCGGGTGGGGGATAGCGGCGCACGCCGCAACGCCTACCCCCCGAAGAGCAGATACAAACCGGTGAACGTGTAGCCGACCATCACCAGCATCATCGCCAGCTGCCCGGTGAGCTGGTGACCGGCCGGCAGCAGCCGCAGCGCTTTGTCGTGCGCGGCGATCACCGCGACGATGTGGCCGGTGACCACGCAGGTCACCTTGATCGCGGCCAGCACCGGCGGATGCATGGACAGCACGTAGGCGACCTGCAGATGCGCCAGGCCGAGCGGGTTCCAGCCCCGGCCGAACGGGTCCGCCAGCGCGAACACCGCCTGCTGTCCCCGCTCCACCAGATAGGACAGGTAGTGCGCGAAGATGTAGCCCACCACGATCGGGATCAGCGAATGCGCCATCTGGCCGGGCAACGCCCGGCGCTGCTGCGCGTCGACCCCGCCGGTGGCCCGTGCCGCCAGTGAAAAGGTCAGGGCCACAACGCAAATGAACACGATCAGGCCGAGGGTGCGCAGCACCGACGACGCCAGCGCGGGCGGGGCCGCGAATTCGCGGGTCAGCCGATCGGAGAAGCCCCGCCAGGTCGGCGACGACGAGAAGCTGTCGAACGCGGTGGAGCCGAGCAGCACCGCCAGCAGCACCACGACGCCGGGCCGCACCGGCAGCGACGGCAGGTGGTCGAGCGGGTTGCCGACGACGATCCGGCCGGTCCGCGGATTGCGGCGAAACGGCGACAGCCGGGAGACGGCCATGCTGTACACCCCGAACGGGTCGGCCCGGGCCAGCCAGCGCTGCCCGCACAGCCACGCCCCGGCGGCCATCAGCACGGCGTAGACCAGCAGCCAGCCCGTCACCCAGGACGGGGCCGCCGGGTTCGGGCTGGCCAGCTCCATCCACACGAACGCGAACAGGCCCAGCGCGGCGGGCCGGTACCCCCAGCGCTTTGGGTAGGACAGCCGCGGCCGGGCGAGCCGCTCCGGGACGACCCGGCGCGCCAGCAGATACAGCGTGCGGATCGGCGAGATCACCCGCCACACCGGCCCGATCGCCAGCGACACCGCCACCAGCCCCACCCACAGCAGCACGTAGAAGGCACCGAGCAGCGCGTTGGCGTCGGACTCGGGCCCCCAGACACCGGCGGCCACCGCCCACGCCGCCACGGCCAGGGCCAGCCCGGCCGCGGTGTATCGGGTGGCCCGGGCGTCGACGAACGCGGTCAGCGCCGCCGGCAGTGCCCGGCCCGGCTTGAGCGGATCGAACCGCGGCCGCCGCCAGGCGAAGGCCACCAGGGCGAAGGTGAAGGTCAGCGCCCACGCCGCGCCGACCATCGCATAGGCGTAGGGCACCGGCAGGTCGCCGGACCCGCCCAGCCCGTGCGCGAGCACCACCGCCGCGGGGGCGGGGCTCACGGCTGTATTTGGATGGTCGCGATCGTGCGGTCCAGGTGGTGCAGCTCCACGGCGACGTTGCCGGGCACGTCGACGGCGAACTGGAAGGTCTGGTGGGGCGCCGCGGCGACGGCGAACTTGTGATCCGGCGTCGAATGCACGTGCAGTTCGTCGGTGGCGTCGCTGGTGACGTGCAGGGTGATCTGCTGGTGCACCTTGGCCTGCAGGGTGGCGTTGGTCGGCGTCACCTGTCCCTGGGCGATGGTCACGTCGATGACCAGCGGCGCGGCCGCGGTCTTATCGGGGGAGCCGCCGCAGCCGACCAGGCCGCACGTCAGCGCCGCCACCCACGCCGCGATGAGGGTGCCTCGAAGCGTCATCGGTTACGCCGCCCGGGGGATCGGCTGCTTGTCCTCGACGGGTTCCGGCTCGCCGACGGCGTTGTTGAGCCGGCCGGCGCCCCAGGTGAGGCTGGTGATCACCATCAGGGTCAAACACAGCACCACGATCGAGCCGGCGGTGAACAACCACACCGGCGCGTTCTGGTCGCGTTCCCGCTGCAGGATGGTGATCTCCTGGACGAACGGGCGGTTCATCGCCGACAGCGCCGGAACCTCGGCCGCCGGAATCGCGTCGTCGGCCGGCTCGTAGATCGGCACCGCGGTCATGGTGTAACCGTCCTGCACTCGCAGCAGCGTCTTCCAGGTGCCCCACACCGGCAGCGGCTGCGTCGACCGGTAGTGGCCGGGGCCGACCCTGGCCAGGTGGTCGATCTGCAGGCCGCGGTGGTTCTGCATCCGGCCCTGCCAGGACAGCACCGTCACCCACTCCGGATCCGGGCTGACCATGTCGGCCGGCATCAGCTGGATGTCGGCGGAGACCATCCGCTGCCCGGGTGGGCTGGGCAGGTCGGTCAGCAGGATGGTGGCGTTGTTCTGCCGCGGCACCACGATGTGCAGGCCGTTGGCCACCGCGCCGCCGATCACCAACACCGTGGCCACCACCACCGAGATGCCGATGGCCCGGCCCGGCAGCCGCTGCCCGGTCAGCACCATGCCGAACATGGCGCCGCACATGCCCATCAGCACGGCGACCGGCACCGCCATGGCCAGCGCCTCGGCCCACATGCTGACCGGCCACGGGTAGTGGTACACCGCCGAGATCCACAGCGACTCCAGCCACAGCCCGAGGGTGCCCACCCCCAGGCCGGACACCGCGCCGAAGACGATGGGGCGCTTGAAGATTGGCGTCAATGCGACCAACTCGACGGCCAGCGCGGGCCCGAGATACAACGGGAACCAGTTGAGCGGGGCGCCCAGCACCGGCCCGACCAGCACCGCGACGGCGCCGCGCAGCGCGATGGCGAAGACGGCCGCGATCAGCGCCGCGCCGCGGCCCATCGTGATGCGGGCGGCGACCGCGGCCAGCGCCGCCGCGCCGGCGATCATCATCGGCTGCAGCACCAGCCGGAATTGCTCGACGCCGAAGTCGTATTCGATCTGAAAGACCGACAGGCCGATGAACATGCCGCCGAAGGACAGGTAGCGCAAGAACCTGATGAAGACGCTGTGGTAGACGTCCTCACCCTCGGCGGCCTCGCCTTCGCGCTCCAGCATCAACACCGCGAACAGCGAAAAGCCGGCGCCGCCGATCATCATCAAATGCGTTGGGCCCCACAGTGTTACGTCTTGCCCGAAGATGCGGTGCCAGATGTCGTCGAGGGGGAAGCCGATCATCGCGTACAGCCCGCAGCCGGCCATCAGCACACCCCCGACCGGTGCGTACCAGTTGCGGGTGATGCGCACCGCCGCCGGGCCGGGCTTGTCGAACGGCAGCACCACCGACACCATGCCGCCCAAAAACACTCCGAACAGGCCGATGATGATGAAGTAGTGCGCCGGGTTGGCCAGCGGGCCGGGGTCGCGGCCGTTGCCGATGTGCCAGCTGACGTCCCAGATGAAGCCGAACAGCGCGCAGATGATCGACGTGGTGAAGATCAGCACCGGCAGGGCGACCCAGTTGGGCCGGTGGAACTTCTCGCCCATCTTGTCGGCGATGCGGGTCAGCCATTGGATGCGGTGGGTGCGGTGCGCGTGGCCGACCCACAGCATCAGCAGCGTGATCACCACCGCGGCGAGCGAGAGCCCGATCACCTGGTTCAACCCCGCACCGCGCGCCGGTGCCTCAGCAACAATCGTCAATTCGTCCGACCGCATCGTCGTGCCTCCCAACCGCGCCGGGCCACCCCGGAGGATCCGATTAAGTCAACCGCTCATTACTGCCAAGTAGGTTCGTGATTGATTGTTTAATGCCCAGATCCACGGCGCGTCAATCACGGTTTTCGTCCGGTGTGTCGGGGCCGGCCGGCTCCGCTCCTGCCGACGTGCTGGTCCGGTCGGCCCGCCGGTCGCGCAGCGCCACGTACAGCACCACGGCCACCACGATCACCGCAGGCAGGAACGCCGGCACCGCCAGCAGCAGATAGTGGTGCGCCAGGAAATGGGCGTGCGCGGTCACCATGGTCGTATACCCAGGGGTGGTTGGAGTTGCTCGGCCGTTACCCTACTTTGAACACCTTTTCGTTCAGGCTGCCATCGATGGCAGACGTGCCCGCACGCGCGGGCACCCGCAAGAGGCAGGGGAGTACCTGGTGACGCAAGCGGCGACGCGACCGACGGCCGAGACCGGCAACGACGAGGACATCCTGGCGGTGGCGCGGCGCCAGGTACTGGAGGGCGGCCAGGGATTGAGCCGCGACCAGGTGCTGCAGGTGCTGCGGCTGCCCGACGACCGGCTCGACGACCTGCTGGCGCTGGCCCACGAGGTGCGGATGCGCTGGTGCGGCCCGGAGGTCGAGGTCGAGGGCATCATCAGCCTCAAGACCGGCGGCTGCCCCGAGGACTGCCACTTCTGCTCGCAGTCGGGGCTGTTCGCGTCCCCGGTGCGCAGCGCCCGGCTCGACATCCCCAGCCTGGTCGAGGCGGCCAAGCAGACCGCCAAGTCCGGCGCCACCGAGTTCTGCATCGTGGCCGCCGTGCGCGGCCCCGACGAGCGGTTGCTGGCCCAGGTCGCGGCCGGCATCGAGGCCATCCGCAACGAGGTCGAGATCAACATCGCCTGCTCGCTGGGCATGCTGACCGCCGAGCAGGTGGAGCAGCTCGCCGAGATGGGCGTGCACCGCTATAACCACAACCTGGAGACGGCCCGGTCGTTCTTCCCCAACGTGGTGACCACCCACACCTGGGAAGAGCGCTGGGACACGTTGTCGATGGTGCGCGACGCCGGCATGGAGGTCTGCTGCGGCGGCATCCTCGGCATGGGCGAAACCCTCGAGCAGCGTGCGGAATTCGCCGCCGAACTGGCCGAGCTCGGTCCCGACGAGGTGCCGCTGAACTTCCTCAACCCGCGCCCGGGCACCCCGTTCGGCGACCTGGAGGTGATGCCGGCGACCGAGGCGCTGAAGTCGGTGGCCGCCTTCCGGCTGGCGTTGCCGCGCACCATGCTGCGGTTCGCCGGCGGCCGCGAGATCACCCTCGGCGACCTGGGCGCCAAGAAGGGCATCCTCGGCGGCATCAACGCCGTGATCGTCGGCAACTACCTGACCACGCTGGGGCGTCCGGCCGAATCCGACCTGGAATTGCTGGACGATCTGCAAATGCCCCTCAAGGGGCTCAATGCCAGCCTCTGAGCCGGCCCGCACGCCGGTTTGTCGCCCGCGCGGCTAGGGTTGGAAACTTGTGGTTGGTGATCTGGGCGCCCTGGGCGAAGTCGTCGGCGCCGGCGTCTACAACGTCTACACCGGGGAACTAGGGGGCACCGCGGTGCCGACGGCGGCCCAGTTGGGTCTGGAGCCTCCCCGGTTCTGCGCGGCGTGCGGGCGCCGGATGGTGGTCCAGGTTCGCCCCGACGGCTGGCGGGCGCGCTGCTCGAGGCACGGTCAGGTCGACTCCGCCGAGCTGGAGACGCGGCGGTGAGCGGGCAACCCGATGCCGCGCCGACCGGCGACGTCGCCGCCGTCGGGCTGCCCGGCCGGGCCGAGCTGCGCGCGCTGCTGGTCGTGGTGGCCCGGTCGGCGGTCGTCGGCGCGTCGCTCGGAGCGCTGTGGGCGTGGATCGCCCCGCCGATCCGCGCGGTGGTGGCGCTGACCCGCTCCGGCGAGCGGGTGCACGACTACCTGGGCAACGAGTCCGAGCACTTCTTCGTCGCACCCACCCTGCTGCTGGGCCTGCTGACCGTGTTGGCGGTGGTGGCCTCGGTGGCGGCCTGGCAGTCGCGCCGGCACCGGGGGCCCGCCATGGTGGTGGCCCTGTCGGTCGCGATGGTGACGGCCGCCCTCGTCGCCGCCGCGGTGGGGGCCGGGCTGGTGCGGCTGCGCTACGGCGCCCTGGACTTCGACGCGGTGCCGCTGGGCAAGAGCCCGTCGGTCGCCTACGTGATCCAGGCGCCGCCGGTGTTCTTCTCGGACGGTCCGCTGCAGATCGCGGTCAGCCTGATGTGGCCGGCCGGGATCGCCGCCCTGGTGTACGCCGTGCGGGCGGCCGCCGACGCCCGCGACGACCTGGGTGCGCTGCCGCCGACCGCGCCGACCGATGCGCGCGCCGCGGAAGCGGCCGTCACAGCGGGCGGCGGTGAATCTTTCGGCCGGTGACCACCTTAGTGGCGATCTTGAGCAGCCGGGCCATGCCCACGTAGGTCATCGGGTTGAACATCGTCGGCCAGGTGGTCCGGATCAGGTGCTCGGTCACCGGGCGGCCCTCGAAGCGATCGGTCAGCCAGCGCAGCGTCATCGGCGCCGACAGCGGGTGCAGCATCATGTGCTCGTTGAAGGCGTCACGGTGGTAGGTGACCTGCGCGCCGCCGGCGGAATAGGCGTCGGCCAGCACGTCGATGTCGTGCACGTCGATCAGGTAGTCGTGCACGGCCTGCACGATCAGCACCGGCGGCGTCGGGACGGCGGCGCCCAGCCTGATGTGGTCGAAGACGTAGGTGACCTCCGGCGTGGACAGGATCTGCTCCAGCGGCGCGTCGAGGTAGTCACCCATGTTCTTGCCGGCCATCCGGATGACGGCCTCCACGGTCGTCATCTTCTCCAGCGAGTCCAGCAGGGCGCGCCCCTCCTCGTTGGCGTGCTCCTTGATCACCCGGTCCAGGTCGGGATAGATGTGCGCCAGCGCGGCCACCACCAGCGCCGGCAGCCCGGACAGGAAGCTGCCGTTGAGCCGGCGGAAGGTGTTGCCCAGGTCGCCGACGGGCGAGCCCAGCACCGCGCCCACCACGTTGACTTCGGGCGCGTACTCGGCGCACGTCTCGGCGGCCCAGGCGCTGGCCAGCCCGCCGCCGGAATAGCCCCACAGCCCGATCGGGGCGGACGGAGACAGCCCGAGACGTTCGGAGCCCAGGGCGGCCCGGATGCCGTCCAGGACCCGGTAACCCGGTTCGTACGGCGCGCCCCACAGGCCGCGCAGGCCCTCGTGGTCGGGCACCGAGACCGCCCAGCCCTCGGCGACCGCGGCGGTGATCAGGAAGAGTTCGAACTGGCCGATCGACCCGAGGGCCTTGGCCCGACGCCGCAGCGCGTAGGACGGGAAGCAGCGCGACGACACGGCGTCGATCGCGCACTGGTAGGACAGCAGGGGGCAGGGCCGGCCCGGCACGGCGTCGGCCGGGACGATCACCGTCGTGACGGTCGCCTCCGGCTCGCCGTTCATGTCCATGGTCCGGTAGAGCAGCTGGACGGCCTTGATCGGCTGGGAAATCAGGCCGAGGAACGCCAGCTCGACGTCGCGCGAACGCAGCACCGTGCCGGGTTCGGCATGCTGGAAGCCCAGGGGCGGCTGGTAGAACGGGTCGTCGGAGGGCAGCAGCGGACGCACTTTGCGCTGCAGTTCCTCGTGCGGCGGCCGGGCGATCCATTCCGCGCCGTGCGTGCCTGCCAGGTTGCCGAGCTCCGCCATTGAGGCTCCCTTCGTGGCCACCCGGCATTGTCGCGTACGAACAGCGGGTGGCCAAAACGTAATCGCCGCATTGTGAGCGACTTCTCGACACTACGGCCGTGGTCGCCTGCGCCACCGGTGTGGTCGAGCACCGCGTCGCCTGACGACGCTGTTGTGCCAGCCTAGCCTGGCAGGCCGGGCGGCCTGAGTGCGGCGAATTCGTCGGTGACCCGCAGCGCCGCGTCGGTGAACCGGTACAGGGCGGCCGGACGCCCGCCGCTGCGCCCGGACTGGGCGATGGTGCCGGTCGCGGTGATGACCCCGCGCCGGGCCAGCACCCGCTGCAGGTTCGTCGCGTCGACCTGATAGCCCAGCGCGGCGCCGTAGATGTCGCGCAGCGTGGACAGGGCGAATTCCCTTGGCGCCAAAGCGAATCCGATGTTCGTGTAGGAGAGCTTGGCGATCAGCCGGGCCCGTGCGTTGTCCACCATCTGACCGTGGTCGAAGGCCATCGGCGGCAGGCAGTTCACCGGGTGCCAGCGGGTGTCCGGCGGCAGCTCCGGACTGGCGGGGGAGGGCACCAGGCCCAGGAACGTGGACGCGATCATCCGGGTGCCCGGCACCCGGTGCGGGTCGGAGAACACCGCGAGCTGTTCCAGGTGCGCCAGTTCCTTGAGGTCGACCTTCTCGGCCAGCTGGCGCCGCACCGAGGTGGTCATGTCCTCGTCGTTGCGCAGCCGCCCGCCCGGCAGCGACCACGCCCCGCGCTGCGGGTCCTTGGCCCGCTGCCATAACAGCACGTTCAGCTGCGGTTTCGCCCGATGGCGCCCCTTCGTAACCGGTTCGCTTGCTTCGCGAACCTGGAACACGACCGCGAGCACTTCGTGCGCGGTGCTACCATGGGCCATGTTTTCGATTATAAGTCGAAAACCTCCTGGCCGGAAAGGAGCCGCCATGACGGTGCTCAATCGCATGGACACGCTCGCTGAAGACATGGTTGCCGACATCACCGACTCGCCCACCGGTTACACCGGTGTGGACGGCGATGCGCAGTGGGCCGCCGAGGTTCGCCGCCTGGCGAAGTTGCGCGGCGCCACCATCCTGGCGCACAACTACCAGCTGCCCGAGATCCAAGACGTGGCCGACCACGTGGGCGACTCGCTGGCGTTGTCGCGGATCGCCGCCGAGGCACCCGAGGACATCATCGTGTTCTGCGGGGTGCACTTCATGGCCGAGACCGCCAAGATCCTCAGCCCCGACAAGACGGTGCTGATCCCCGACCAGCGCGCCGGCTGCTCGCTGGCCGACTCCATCACGCCCGAGGACCTGCGCGCCTGGAAGGACGAACACCCCGGCGCGGTCGTCGTCTCCTACGTCAACACCACCGCGGCGGTCAAGGCGCTCACCGACATCTGCTGCACCTCGTCCAATGCGGTCGACGTGGTGGCGTCCATCGACCCCGACCGCGAGGTGCTGTTCTGCCCCGACCAGTTCCTGGGCGCGCACGTGCGCCGGATGACGGGCCGGGAAAACCTGCACGTGTGGGCCGGCGAATGCCACGTGCACGCCGGCATCAACGGCGACGAACTGGGTGAGCGGGCGCGCGCCAACCCCGATGCCGAGCTGTTCGTCCATCCCGAATGTGGTTGTGCCACTTCGGCTTTGTACCTTGCGGGGGAGGGAGACTTCCCCGCGGACCGGGTCAAGATCCTGTCCACCGGCGGCATGCTGGACGCCGCGAACACCACCAGCGCGCGCAAGGTGCTGGTGGCCACCGAGGTCGGCATGCTCTACCAATTGCGCCGGGCCGCACCGCAAGTCGATTTCCAGGCCGTCAACGACCGCGCCTCCTGCCGGTACATGAAGATGATCACCCCGGCGGCTCTGCTGCGCTGCCTGGTCGAGGGCGCCGACGAGGTGCACGTCGATCCCGGCATCGCGGCTGCCGGCCGGCGCAGCGTGCAGCGCATGATCGAGATCGGCCAGCCGGGCGGTGGCGAATGATCGCCCGTCCCCAGTGGACACACAGCGCCGACGTCGTCGTGATCGGCACCGGCGTCGCCGGATTGGCCGCCGCGCTGGCCGCCCACCGCGCCGGCCGCAGCGTCGTCGTGCTGAGCAAGGCCGACCAGGCGCGCGGGGCCACCGCCACCCACTACGCGCAGGGCGGCATCGCGGTGGTGTTGCCGCACAACGACGATTCGGTCGAGGCCCATGTCGCCGACACCGTCGTCGCGGGCGCGGGCCTGTGCGACCCGCAGGCGGTCTACTCGATCGTGGCCGACGGGTACGCGGCGGTCTCCGAATTGGTCGGTGACGGAGCGCGATTCGACGAATCGGCCCCCGGCCAGTGGGCGCTGACCCGCGAGGGCGGGCACTCCCGGCGCCGCATCGTGCACGCCGGCGGCGACGCCACCGGCGCCGAGGTGCAGCGCGCGCTCGACCACGCCGCACGGATGCTGGACATCCGCACCGGGCACGTGGCGCTGCGGGTGCTGCACGACGGCTCCATGGGCGACGAAGCCGTCACCGGCGTGCTGGTCGGCAACCCGCACGGCTACGGGATCATCAGCGCGCCGTCGGTGATCCTGGCCTCCGGCGGTCTCGGGCACCTCTACGGCGCGACCACCAACCCGGAGGGCTCCACCGGCGACGGCATCGCGCTGGGCCTGTGGGCCGGCGTCGCGGTCAGCGACCTGGAGTTCATCCAGTTCCATCCCACCATGCTCTTCGCCCCCGGCGCCGGCGGCGGTCGGCGCCCGCTGGTCACCGAGGCCATCCGCGGCGAGGGAGCGAAACTGATTGATTCCCAAGGTGATTCGGTGACCGCCGGGGTGCACCCGATGGGCGACCTGGCGCCGCGCGACGTGGTCGCCGCCGCCATCGACGCGCGGCTGAAAGCCACCGGCGACGCCTGCGTCTACCTGGACGCGCGGCACATCTTCGACTTCGCCGACCGGTTCCCGACCGTGACGGCGGCCTGCCGGGCCGCCGGCATCGACCCGGTGCGCCAACCCATCCCGGTGGTGCCCGGGGCGCACTACAGCTGCGGCGGCGTCGTCACCGACGTGTACGGCCGGACCGAGCTGCCCGGCCTGTTCGCCGCCGGCGAGGTGGCCCGCACCGGGCTGCACGGCGCCAACCGGCTGGCGTCCAACAGCCTGCTGGAAGGCCTGGTGGTCGGGGGCCGGGCCGGCAGGGCGGCGGCCGCGCATGCGGCGGAGGCCGGCCGCCCCCGCGCGCTGGCGCCCGAGCCCGTCGCGCACACCGCGCCGCCGCGCGCGGAGCTGCAGGCCGCGATGAGCCGCGACGCGTCGGTGGTGCGCGACGCGGCCGGGCTGACCCGGTTGTCGGCCACCCTGTCGCAGGCGCCGGCCCGCAGCATCGGCGGCCGCCGCGACTTCGAGGACGTGGCGTTGGCCGTCGCCGCCCGCGCGGTCGCGGCCGCGGCCCTGGCCCGCACCGAGAGCCGCGGCTGCCACCACCGCGAGGAGCATCCGCAGGCCGCGCCCGAGCAGGCGCGCAGCAACCTGCTGCGACTGGCCGACGACCAGACCTCGGTGCTGGTGCAGGCGCTGGCGGCGGTGGTGTGACGATGATCTCGGACTGCGAGCTCACTGCGGCGCGCGAGATCATCCGGCGCGGCCTGGTCGAGGACCTGCGCTACGGGCCCGACGTCACCACGTTGGCGACGGTGCCCGCCGAGGCGGTGGCCACCGCGTCGATGGTGCCCCGGCAGCCCGGCGTGATCGCCGGGGTGGACATCGCGCTGCTGGTGCTGGACGAGGTGCTCGGCGCCCGCGGCTACCAGGTGCTCGACCGCGTCGAGGACGGCGCCCACCTGCAGCCGGGCCAGTCGCTGCTGACCGTGCGGGCCGAAACCCGCGGTCTGCTGACCGCGGAGCGCACCATGCTGAACCTGATCTGCCACCTGTCCGGGATCGCCACCACGACGGCGCACTGGGTGGCCGCCGTGCAAGGCACCAAGGCCCAGGTGCGCGACACCCGCAAGACCCTGCCCGGCCTGCGGGCGTTGCAGAAATACGCGGTCCGGGTCGGCGGCGGCGTCAACCACCGGCTCGGTCTCGGCGACGCCGCGCTGATCAAGGACAACCACGTGGTGGCGGCCGGGTCGGTGGTCGACGCGCTGCGGGCGGTGCGGGACGCGGCGCCGGAGCTGCCCTGCGAGGTGGAGGTCGACTCGCTTGAGCAGCTCGACGAGGTGCTGCCGGAAAAGCCCGAACTGGTGCTGCTGGACAACTTCCCGGTGTGGCAGACGCAGATGGCCGTGCAGCGGCGCGACGCGCGCGCCCCCGCGGTCCTGCTCGAGTCCTCCGGCGGCCTCAGCCTGGAGAACGCCGCCGACTACGCCGCGACCGGGGTGGATTACCTGGCCGTCGGCGCGCTGACCCATTCGGTGCGGGTGCTCGACATCGGCCTGGACATGTAGCGGGTTGGGCGCCTTGGGCGCCCGAGTGGGCATCCTGGGCGTTCGGTGTAGCACCAGGTAGCGACTTCTCGGCGTGTCGGCGCCGCCAGCGCACACTCGACGCCGATCGGCTCAGGCGATGTCGGCGACGAAAACCCCCATCCAGCGCAGCTGGACGCGGGCCATGAACGGCAGGCCTGCGCCGTCGGAACCGGCCGGCAGGATCCGCGGGTTGATCAGGTGCACCGAGCGGTCGCGGCCGAACACCACGTCCGCCTCGCCGGCGGCCAGCACGTTCTTGACCCAGTTCGTCTTGCCGTGGCCCAGCGCGATCGCCAGGGTGTTGCCCTTGCGATAGGGCGTGATGACGGTCTCGTACTGCTTGCCGGACGTGCGGCCACGATGCTTGATGGTCGCGGTCCCGGGAAGAAAACGCGCGAGCGGCTTGATCGCCGAATTCAGGTACTTGACCTGAAGGTTCTCAAACCAGACTGGAAAGACCATCGGGACGCCCGGGGCGTTGTTGGGATGATCCTTGGCGGACATGGCGGCTCCGTGGGGTCGGCTCGTGCTGTCGGCGCGGGGTAGGGCCTCGATCCCGGCCTCGATACGGGCACTGTACCGGCCGCGATCCAGGCGCTGTACCGGCCGGATATCGACTTGAGTTCCTCTGGGACAATGGACACCGTGAGTCCCACCCCAGCGTCACCGATGGCCCGCATCGACCTGCGGGGCGCCGAGCTGACCGCTGCCCGATTGCGGTCGGCGCTGCCGCGCGGCGGCGCCGACGTGGAGACGGTGCTGCCCAAGGTGCGACCCATCGTGCAGGCGGTGGCCGAGCGCGGCGCCGACGCCGCGCTGGAGTTCGGGGCCTCCTTCGACGGTGTCCGCCCGGCGGCGGTCCGGGTGCCGGAGGCGGCGCTGGACAAGGCCCTGGCCGACCTGGACGCGGCCGTCGCCGACGCCCTGCGGGTGATGATCGACCGCGCCCGCGCCGTGCACGCCGACCAGCGCCGCACCGACGTCACCACCACGCTGGGACCGGGCGCGACGGTGACCGAGCGCTGGGTGCCGGTCGAGCGGGTGGGCCTGTACGTGCCCGGCGGCAACGCCGTCTACCCGTCCAGCGTGGTGATGAACGTGGTGCCCGCCCAGGCCGCCGGCGTCGCGTCGCTGGTGGTGGCCAGCCCGCCGCAGGCCCAGTTCGACGGGCTGCCGCATCCGACCATCCTTGCCGCGGCCCGGCTGCTGGGCGTCGACGAGGTGTGGGCGGTGGGCGGCGCGCAGGCGGTGGCGTTGCTGGCCTACGGCGGGACCGATACCGGGGCCGAATGGCCCGGCTTCTCCTCGGATCGCGCACGATCCGCATCGTCGCCGGGGGCAGACGCCGAGCTGGTGCCGGTCGACATGATCACCGGGCCGGGCAACATCTACGTCACCGCCGCCAAGCGGCTGTGCCGGTCGCGGGTCGGCATCGACGCCGAGGCCGGGCCGACCGAGATCGCGATCCTGGCCGACCACACCGCCGACCCCGCGCACGTGGCCGCCGACCTGATCAGCCAGGCCGAGCACGACGAGATGGCCGGCAGCGTGCTGGTCACCCCCAGCGAGGAGCTGGCCACGGCCACCGACGCGGAACTGGCCGCCCAGCTGCCGACCACCGTGCACCGCGAGCGGGTGACCGCCGCGCTGGGCGGACACCAGTCGGCGATCATCCTGGTCGACGACCTGGACGCCGGGATCGCGGTCGTCAACGCCTACGCCGCCGAGCACCTGGAGATCCAGACCGCCGACGCGGCGGCCGTGGCCGGCCGGATCCGCGCGGCCGGAGCCGTTTTCGTCGGCCCATACTCGCCGGTCAGCCTGGGCGACTACTGCGCCGGCTCCAATCACGTCCTGCCCACCGCGGGCAGCGCCCGCCATTCCAGCGGCCTGTCGGTGCAGACCTTCTTGCGCGGCATCCACGTCGTCGACTACACCGAGGCGGCGCTGAAAGACGTGTCCGGGCACGTGATCACCCTGGCGCAGGCCGAAGACCTGCCGGCGCACGGCGAGGCGATACGGCGGAGGTTCGAGCGGTGACCGGCCAGCGGGCCACCCCCCAACCCACGCTGGACGACCTGCCGCTGCGCGATGACCTGCGCGGCAAATCGCCTTACGGCGCACCGCAATTGGCGGTCCCGGTGCGGCTGAACACCAACGAGAACCCGCACCCGCCCAGCCGGGCGCTGGTGGACGACGTGGTGCGCTCGGTGGCGCGGGCCGCCGCGGACCTGCACCGCTACCCCGACCGGGACGCGGTGCAGCTGCGCAGCGACCTGGCCCGCTACCTCACCGCCCAGACCGGCGTCCAACTGGGAGTCGAAAACCTCTGGGCGGCAAACGGTTCCAACGAGATCCTGCAGCAGCTGCTGCAGGCGTTCGGCGGCCCCGGACGCAGCGCCATCGGGTTCGTTCCGTCCTACTCGATGCACCCCATCATCTCCGACGGCACCCGCACCGAATGGCTGCAGGCCGCCCGCGCCGACGACTTCAGCCTGGACGTCGACGCCGCGGTGGCCGCCGTGACCGAGCGCACGCCCGACGTGGTGTTCGTCGCCAGCCCGAACAACCCGTCCGGGCAGAGCGTTTCGCTGTCCGGCCTGCGCCGGCTGCTCGACGCGGCGCCGGGCATCGTGATCGTGGACGAGGCGTACGGCGAGTTCTCGTCACAGCCCAGCGCGGTGCAGCTGGTGGGCGAGTATCCGACCAAGCTCGTCGTCACCCGCACCATGAGCAAGGCGTTCGCCTTCGCCGGCGGCCGGCTCGGCTACCTGATCGCCACACCGGCGGTGATCGAGGCGATGCTGCTGGTGCGGTTGCCCTACCACCTGTCGTCGGTGACCCAGGCCGCCGCGCGGGCCGCGCTGCGGCACGCCGACGACACGCTGGGCAGCGTCGCCGCGCTGATCGCCGAACGCGAACGCGTGTCAACCGCCTTGACCGGCATGGGTTTTCGAGTCATTCCCAGCGACGCCAACTTCGTGCTGTTCGGCGAGTTCACCGATGCGCCGGCCAGCTGGCAGCGCTACCTGGATGCCGGCGTGCTGATCCGCGACGTCGGCATCCCCGGCTTCCTGCGGGCCACCACCGGCCTGGCCGAGGAGAACGACGCCTTCCTGCGGGCCAGCGCCCAACTCGCCGCCACCGAGCTGGCCCCCGTCAACGTAGGGGCGATCGCAAGCGCAGCCGAGCCGCGCGCAGCGGATCGCGACCATGTGTTAGGAGCCCCATGACCGCCGTCCAAGCCGCCCGTCGCGCGCGAATCGAGCGCCGCACCAAGGAATCCGACATCGTCATCGAACTCGACTTGGACGGCACCGGCCGGGTCGACGTGGAGACCGGTGTGCCGTTCTACGACCACATGCTCACCGCACTGGGCAGCCACGCCAGCTTCGATCTGACCGTGCGCACCACGGGCGACGTCGAGATCGAGGCACACCACACCATCGAGGACACCGCCATCGCGCTGGGCGCCGCGCTGGGCCAGGCGCTCGGCGACAAGCGGGGCATCCGCCGCTTCGGTGACGCCTTCATCCCGATGGACGAGACGCTGGCCCACGCTGCCGTCGACGTGTCCGGCCGGCCCTACTGCGTGCACAGCGGCGAGCCGGATCACCTGCAGCACACCACGATCGCCGGCAGCTCGGTGCCCTACCACACCGTCATCAACCGGCACGTGTTCGAGTCGCTGGCGATGAACGCCCGCATCGCGCTGCACGTGCGGGTGCTCTACGGGCGCGACCCGCACCACATCACCGAAGCGCAGTACAAGGCGGTGGCCCGTGCGCTGCGTCAGGCCGTCGAGCCCGACCCGCGGGTGTCGGACGTGCCGTCCACCAAAGGTGTTCTGTGACAAGTAAATCGGTTGTTGTCCTCGACTACGGCTCGGGCAACCTGCGGTCGGCGCAGCGCGCGCTGGAGCGGGTCGGCGCCTCGGTGCAGGTGACCGCCGACGCCGACGCCGCCGCGGCCGCCGACGGACTGGTGGTGCCCGGCGTCGGCGCTTACGAGGCATGCATGACCGGGCTGCGCAAGATCGGCGGGGACCGCATCATCGCCGAGCGGGTCGCGGCGGGGCGTCCGGTGCTGGGCGTGTGCGTCGGGATGCAGATCCTGTTCGCCCGCGGCGTCGAATTCTCGGTGGAGACCTCCGGATGCGGGCAGTGGCCGGGATCGGTGACACGCCTGCAGGCGCCGGTGATCCCGCACATGGGCTGGAACGTGGTCGAATCCGGGCCGGGCAGCGTGCTGTTCCGCGGCCTCGACGCCGACACCCGGTTCTACTTCGTGCACTCCTACGCCGCCCAACAGTGGGAGGGTTCGCCCGAGGCGGTGCTGACCTGGTCGCGCCACGAGGGGCCGTTTCTGGCCGCGGTCGAGGACGGCCCGCTGTCGGCCACGCAGTTTCACCCGGAGAAGAGCGGGGATGCCGGCGCGGCCGTGCTGCGCAATTGGATTGAGCGCCTGTGAAAAGCAGCTCAGGAGGGAATGTGTTGATCTTGTTGCCCGCGGTCGACGTGGTCGACGGCCGCGCCGTGCGTTTGGTGCAGGGCAAGGCGGGCAGTGAAACCGAATACGGCTCGGCGCTGGACGCCGCGCTGGGCTGGCAGCGCGACGGCGCGGAATGGATCCATCTGGTGGACCTAGACGCGGCGTTCGGACGCGGGTCCAACCGCGAGCTGCTCGCCGAGGTGGTCGGCAAGCTGGACGTGCAGGTGGAGCTGTCCGGCGGGATTCGCGACGACGATTCGCTGGCCGCGGCGCTGGCCACCGGCTGCGCCCGGGTGAACCTGGGCACCGCGGCGCTGGAGAACCCGCAGTGGTGCGCCCGGGCGATCGGCGAGCACGGCGACAAGGTCGCCGTCGGGCTGGACGTCCAGACCATCGACGGGCAGCACCGGCTGCGCGGCCGCGGCTGGGAAACCGACGGTGGCGACCTGTGGGAGGTGCTGGAACGCCTTGAGCGGCAAGGCTGTTCGCGGTACGTGGTTACCGACGTCACCAAGGACGGCACGCTGGGCGGCCCGAACCTGGACCTGCTGGGCGCGGTGGCCGACCGCACCGACGCACCGGTGATCGCCTCCGGCGGGGTGTCCAGCCTGGACGACCTGCGTGCCATAGCCACGCTCACCGGCCGCGGGGTCGAGGGCGCCATCGTCGGCAAGGCCCTCTACGCCGGGCGATTCACCCTGCCCCAGGCGCTGGCCGCGGTCGCGGAGTAACGCCGCATGGACCTGGACGCGTTGGTGGCGCGGGCGTCGGCGATCCTCGACGACGCCTCGAAGCCCTTCCTCGCCGGTCACCGCGCCGACTCCGCGGTCCGCAAGAAGGGCAACGACTTTGCCACGGACGTCGACCTCGCCATCGAGCGGCAGGTGGTCGCCGCGCTGGTGGACGCCACCGGGATCGGGGTGCACGGCGAGGAGTTCGGCGGTTCGGCCGTCGACTCGGAATGGGTGTGGGTGCTCGACCCGGTGGACGGCACGTTCAACTACGCGGCCGGGTCCCCGATGGCCGGGATCCTGCTGGCCCTGCTGCACCACGGCGACCCGGTGGCCGGGCTGACCTGGTTGCCGTTCCTCGACCAGCGCTACACCGCGGTGACCGGCGGCCCGCTGCGCAAGAACGAAATCCCGCGTCCGCCACTGACTTCCATCGACCTGGCCGACGCCCTGGTCGGGGCCGGATCGTTCAGCGCGGACGCCCGCGGCCGGTTCCCGGGGCGCTACCGGATGGCGGTGCTGGAAAACCTCAGCCGGGTCTCGTCCCGGTTGCGCATGCACGGCTCCACCGGCCTGGATCTGGCCTATGTCGCCGACGGGATATTGGGCGCGGCGGTCAGTTTCGGCGGACACGTGTGGGACCACGCCGCCGGGGTGGCGCTGGTGCGGGCCGCCGGCGGCGTGGTGACCGACCTGGCCGGGCGGCCGTGGACCCCGGCCTCGGATTCGGCGCTGGCCGCCGGACCCGGCGCGCACGCCGAGATCCTGGACATCCTGGGCAATATCGGGCGACCGGAGGACTACTGAGATGAGCCCGAACTCCAGCGGCCTGGCGGTACGCGTGATCCCCTGCCTGGACGTCGACGACGGGCGGGTGGTCAAGGGCGTCAACTTCGAAAACCTCAGGGACGCAGGCGATCCCGTCGAACTTGCCGCCGTCTACGACGCCGAGGGCGCCGACGAGCTCACCTTCCTCGACGTGACCGCGTCGTCGTCGGGCCGCGCCACCATGCTGGACGTGGTGCGCCGCACCGCCGAACAGGTCTTCATTCCGCTCACCGTCGGCGGCGGGGTGCGCACGGTGGCCGACGTCGACGTGCTGCTGCGGGCCGGAGCCGACAAGGTCTCGGTCAACACCGCCGCGATCGCGCGCCCCGAGCTGCTCGAGGAGATGGCGCGGCAGTTCGGCTCCCAGTGCATCGTGCTGTCCGTGGACGCCCGCACGGTGCCGCCGGGCGCGGTGCCCACCCCGTCGGGCTGGGAGGTCACCACCCACGGCGGACGGCGCGGCACCGGCATCGATGCCGTCGAATGGGCTTCCCGCGGAGCCGATTTGGGCGTGGGGGAGATCCTGCTGAACTCGATGGACGCCGACGGCACCAAGGCCGGGTTCGACCTGGAGATGCTGCAGGCGGTGCGGTCCGCGGTCACCGTGCCGGTGATCGCCAGCGGCGGCGCCGGGGCGGCCGAACACTTCGCGCCCGCGATCGAGGCCGGGGCTGACGCGGTGTTGGCGGCCAGCGTTTTCCACTTCCGGGAGCTGACCATCGGACAGGTCAAGGCCGCCATGGCCGAGGCGGGCATACCGGTGAGGATGGTGCGATGATGCTCGACCCGCAGATCGCCGCTCGGCTGAAGCGCAACGCCGACGGCCTGGTCACGGCGGTGGTGCAGGAGCGCGGCAGCAGGGACGTGCTGATGGTCGCCTGGATGGACGACGCGGCATTGGCCCGCACGCTGGAAACCCGTGAGGCAACCTATTATTCGCGCTCACGCGGCCAGCAGTGGGTCAAGGGGGAGACGTCGGGGCACACCCAGTACGTCCACTCGGTGCGGCTGGACTGCGACGGCGACACCGTGTTGTTGACCGTCGATCAGGTCGGCGGCGCCTGCCACACCGGCGACCACAGCTGCTTCGACGCCGACGTGCTGCTGCACCCGCAGGACTAGGGCGGGGTCAGGCCGGCGGCAGGTCGAGCCCGGCGCCTGACCAGCGTGTCGGGAGTCACTTCCGGGGGCGTCGGCGCATCACTTGGACGAGAATGGCACGCAATGTCGAAATGGTTGTCCCGGAACGTGTTGTCCTGGACCGTGGTGGTGCCGGTGCTCGCCGTCGTCGTGCTGGCATTGATCTGGGGCGAGCGACTGGGGCCGGTGCTGGTCGCGCTGGCCGCGCTGTTCCTGATCGGCGCGGTGGTGGCCGCGGTGCATCACGCCGAGGTGGTCGCGCACCGGATCGGCGAGCCGTTCGGGTCGCTGGTGCTCGCGGCCGCGGTGACCATCATCGAAGTGGCGCTGATCGTCGAGCTGATGGCGTCCGGCGGCAACGAGACGGCGACCCTGGCCCGGGACACGGCGTTCGCCGCGCTGATGATCACCACCAACGGCATCGCCGGGCTGTCGCTGCTGCTCGGGTCGCGCCGCTACGGCGTCACGTTGTTCAACGCCGAGGGCAGCGGCGCCGCGCTGGCCACGCTGACCACCCTGGCGACGCTCAGCCTGGTGCTGCCGGCGTTCACCACCACCCAGGTGGGCAAGGAGTTCTCGCCCGGCCAGCTCACCTTCGCCGCGGTCGCCTCGCTGCTGGTCTACCTGCTGTTCGTGTTCACGCAGACGGTGCGGCACCGCGACTTCTTCCTGCCGATCGCGCAGAAGGGGCAGAAGAGCCTGTTCGAGGACGAGAGCCACGCGGATCCGCCCAGCACCCGCGAGGCGCTGGTCAGCCTGGTGCTGCTGCTGTGTGCGCTGGTGGCGGTGGTGGGGCTGGCCGAGGAGGAGTCACCGGCCGTCGAGCGGGCGGTCACCGCGGTGGGCTTCCCGCAGACGTTCGTGGGTGTGATCATCGCGGCGCTGGTGCTGCTGCCCGAGACCCTGGCGGCCGTGCGGGCCGCCCGCCAGGGCCGCATCCAGATCAGCCTGAACCTGGCCTACGGCTCGGCGATGGCCAGCATCGGGCTCACCATCCCGGCGATCGCGCTGGCCTCGATCTGGCTGAAGGGTCCGCTGGTGCTCGGGCTGGGCGCCATCCAGCTGGTATTGCTGGCCCTGACCGTGGTGATCAGCGTGCTGACCGTCGTGCCCGGGCGGGCCACCCGGCTGCAGGGCGAGGTGCATCTGGTGCTGCTGGCCGCCTACGTCTTCCTGGCGGTCAGCCCGTGACGGTCAGGCCCGGGCGCGCAGCGTGGCCAGCGCCTTGTCGGCGTGGGTGTCCATGTTGAACTCGCTGGAGATCACGTCGAGCACGGTGCGGTCGGTGTCGATGACGAACGTGGTGCGCTTGACCGGCAGCAGCTTGCTCAGCAGTCCACGCTTGACGCCGAACTGGGCGGCCACCGCGCCATCGGTATCCGACAGCAGCGGATAGTCGAACTTCTGCAGCTCGGCGAACTTGGCCTGCTTGTCCACCGGGTCGGCGCTGATGCCCACCCGGTTGGCGCCGACGGCGGCGAACTCGGCGGCCAGGTCGCGGAAGTGACACGCCTCCTTGGTGCACCCGGGCGTCATCGCCGCCGGGTAGAAGAACAGGACGACGGGCCCCGCGGCGAGCAGGTCGCTGAGCTTGCGCGGCGTTCCCGTCTGGTCGGGCAGTTCGAAGTCCGCGACGGTGTCACCAGGTTTCATGGGCGACACGCTACGCGCGCCGCCGCCGGTCGTAACGCCACGGCGGAAAATGGGCCGCGAATTCGCCGTGGCGTTACATCCGCGGACGGGCCGGGCCACCGGGCCGCGGGCGGGCCGAGCCAGCGGGCGCGGGCGGGCCGAGCCACCGGGCCGCGTCTGGGAGGATGGGTCGGTGCACGCCCACCTCGCCGCGACGACCTCACGAGAGGATTTCCGCCAGCTGGCGGCCGAGCACCGCGTGGTCCCGGTGACCCGCAAGGTGCTGGCCGACAGCGAGACGCCGCTGTCGGCCTACCGCAAACTCGCCGCCAACCGCCCGGGCACCTTCCTGCTGGAGTCGGCCGAGCACGGCCGGTCCTGGTCGCGGTGGTCGTTCATCGGCGCCGGGTCGCCGTCGGCGCTGACCGTGCGCGACGGGGAAGCCGGCTGGCTGGGGGTGGTGCCGCAGGACGCACCGACCGGCGGCGATCCGCTGCAGGCGCTGCGCGCCACCCTGGACCTGCTGGCCACCGGGCCGCTGAGCGGGCTGCCGCCGTTGTCGGGCGGCATGGTCGGCTTCTTCGCCTACGACCTGGTGCGGCGCCTGGAGCGGCTGCCCGAGCTGGCCGTCGACGACCTGGGCCTGCCGGACATGCTGCTGCTGCTGGCCACCGATCTGGTGGCCGTCGACCACCACGAGGGCACCATCACGCTGATCGCCAACGCGGTGAACTGGAACGGGACCGACGAACGGGTCGACGAGGCCTACGACGACGCCGTCGCCCGGCTGGACGTGATGACCGCGGCGCTGGGCCAGCCGCTGGCCTCCACCGTGGCCACCTTCGAGCGGCCCGAGCCGCGCTACCGCGCGCAGCGCAGCGTCGAGGAGTACGGCAAGATCGTCGACTACCTCGTCGAGCAGATCGCCGCCGGTGAGGCGTTTCAGGTGGTGCCCTCGCAGCGGTTCGAAATGGACACCGACGTCGACCCGATCGACGTGTACCGGATGTTGCGGGTCACCAACCCCAGCCCCTACATGTATCTGCTGCATGTACCGAATGATGCTGGGGGAACGGACTTTTCGATCGTCGGGTCCAGCCCGGAGGCTCTGGTCACGGTGGCCGACGGCGTCGCGACCACCCACCCGATCGCCGGGACCCGGTGGCGCGGGCAGACCGACGAAGAGGACCAGCTGCTGGAAAAGGAGCTGCTGGCCGACGAGAAGGAACGCGCCGAGCATCTGATGCTGGTCGATCTGGGCCGCAACGATCTGGGCCGGGTGTGCGCGCCGGGCACCGTCCGGGTCGACGACTACAGCCACATCGAGCGCTACAGCCACGTCATGCATCTGGTCTCGACGGTGACCGGCGTGCTCGACGAGGGCAGGACCGCCCTGGACGCGGTGACGGCCTGCTTCCCGGCCGGCACCCTGTCGGGTGCGCCGAAGGTCCGGGCGATGGAGCTGATCGAAGAGGTGGAGAAGACGCGCCGCGGCCTCTACGGCGGCGTGGTCGGCTACCTGGACTTCGCCGGCAACGCCGACTTCGCCATCGCCATCCGCACCGCGCTGATGCGCGGCGGCACCGCCTACGTGCAATCGGGTGGCGGGGTGGTGGCGGACTCCAACGGCCCCTACGAATACACCGAGGCCACCAACAAGGCGCGCGCGGTGCTCGGCGCGATCGCGGCCGCCGAGACGCTGACCGAACCGGGCGCGCGGCGATGACCGAGGCCCGCGCGCGGAGGCTGGACGGCCGCTGGTTGATCCGGATCGCCCAGCTGCTGCTGGTGATCGCGGCCGTGGGGTTGTGGGTGGCCGCGCGCCTGCCGTGGGTGGTGATCCGCTCGTTCGACGGGCTGGGGCCGCCCAAGGCGGTGACCCTGTCCGGCGGGACGTGGTCGACGGCGTTGCTGCCGCTGGCGTTGCTGCTGCTGGCCGCCGCGGTCGCCGCGATCGCGGTGCGCGGGTGGCTGCTGCGCGCGCTGGCCGGCCTGCTGGCGGTGGCCAGCCTGGCGGTCGGCTACCTGGGCGTCAGCCTATGGGTGCTGCCCGACGTCGCGGTGCGCGGCACCGAGCTGGCGCACCTGTCGGTGATCTCGCTGGTCGGCAGCGAGCGGCGGTACCTGGGCGCCGGGATCACGGTGGCCGCCGCCGCGCTCACGCTGATCGCCGCCGTGCTGCTGATGCGTTCCGCGTCGGACCCGAAGTCCGCCCGGTCGAGCGCACTGAAGTACGCGACACCGGCGACGCGCCGCTCGATTACGCGACGTAACGCGGCCGACGGAGCGATGCTGGAGCAGCCGGAGACGCCGGAAATGTCGGAGCGGATGATCTGGGACGCCCTTGACGAGGGGCGCGACCCGACCGATCGACCCAGCGGGTCCGACACCGAGGGTCGGTGACGGGACGCGAGCCGCGGGCCGCTACCCTTCATTGACGTCGTCGCAATCGGCTGGGGAACAACGAAGTGGCCGTGGGATGACGGCGGGCGACAGGGCGAAGGGAAACGACAGGCATGAGTCCGGCTACCGTGCTTGACTCCATCCTCGAAGGAGTCCGGGCCGACGTTGCCGCGCGCGAAGCCCTGATCAGCCTGTCGGAGATCAAAGCCGCCGCGGCCGCCGCGCCACCGCCACTCGACGTGATGGCCGCGTTGCGCGAGCCCGGAATCGGCGTCATCGCCGAAGTCAAGCGCGCCAGCCCGTCGGCGGGTTCCCTGGCGACCATCGCCGATCCGGCCAAACTGGCCCGCGCCTACGAAGACGGCGGCGCCCGCATCATCAGCGTGTTGACCGAGGAGCGGCGTTTTCACGGCTCGCTCGACGACCTGGACGCGGTCCGGGCCGCGGTCTCCATCCCGGTGCTGCGCAAAGACTTTGTGGTGCAGCCGTATCAGATCCACGAGGCGCGTGCGCACGGCGCCGACATGCTGCTGCTCATCGTGGCCGCGCTGGAGCAGTCGGCGCTGGTGTCGATGCTGGACCGCACCGAATCGCTGGGCATGACCGCGCTCGTCGAGGTGCACACCGAGGAAGAAGCCGACCGGGCGCTGCGGGCCGGCGCCAAGGTGATCGGCGTCAACGCCCGCGATCTGGCGACGCTGGAGGTGGACCGGGATTGCTTCGCCCGCATCGCTCCCGGCTTGCCCAGCAACGTGATCCGGATCGCCGAGTCCGGCGTGCGCGGCACCGGCGACCTGCTGGCGTATGCCGGCGCGGGCGCCGACGCCGTCCTGGTGGGCGAGGGCCTGGTGAAAAGCGGTGACCCGCGCGCCGCGGTCGCCGACCTGGTTACCGCGGGCACCCATCCGTCCTGTCCGAAACCGGCTCGCTAACCGCTCACGTCAGTGAAGAGCCGCCCCGCCGAAACGTTGAACCCGATGAGCCATCCCCGCGTAGAGCCCTGGTGACGGTGGACATCTCCCCCCGGACCCGTCCGGACCTTCCGCTTCCGAGCGCAGCGATCGCCGAACCCACCCGTCATGAACCCGACGCCGGTGGGCATTTCGGCGTGTACGGCGGCCGTTACGTCGCGGAGGCGCTGATGGCCGTCATCGAAGAGGTCACCACCGCCTACGAGAAGGAGCGCGTCAACCAGGACTTCCTGGACACGCTGGACTATCTGCAGGCGAACTACGCGGGGCGGCCGTCGCCGTTGTACGAGGCCCCGCGGCTGTCCGAGCAGGCCGGCGCGCGGATCTTCCTCAAGCGAGAAGACTTGAACCACACCGGTTCTCACAAGATCAACAACGTGCTCGGTCAGGCGTTGCTGGCCCAGCGGATGGGCAAGAAGCGGGTGATCGCCGAGACCGGGGCCGGCCAGCACGGCGTGGCCACCGCCACGGCCTGCGCCCTGCTGGGCCTGGAATGCGTGATCTACATGGGCGCGGTGGACACCGAGCGCCAGGCGCTCAACGTGGCGCGGATGCGCCTGCTGGGTGCGACGGTCGTCTCGGTGCAGAGCGGTTCGAAAACGCTCAAGGACGCCATCAACGAAGCCTTCCGGGACTGGGTCACCAACGCCGACAACACGTTCTACTGCTTCGGCACCGCGGCCGGGCCGCATCCCTTTCCGGCCATGGTCCGCGATTTCCAGCGCATCATCGGGCTGGAGGCCCGCGCCCAGATCCAGGCGCAGGCGGGCCGGCTGCCCGACGCGGTGGTGGCCTGCATCGGCGGCGGCTCCAACGCCATCGGGATCTTCCATCCGTTCATCGACGACCCCGGCGTGCGGCTGGTGGGATTCGAGGCGGCCGGTGACGGCGTCGAAACCGGAAGGCACGCCGCGACTTTCAGCGGCGGCTCGCCCGGGGCGTTCCAGGGGTCGTTCTCCTACCTGCTGCAGGACGAAGACGGGCAGACCATCGAATCCCATTCCATCTCAGCGGGTCTCGACTATCCCGGAGTCGGTCCAGAACATGCGTATCTGCGCGAGACCGGCCGTGCCGAATACCGTCCGATCACCGACGCCGAGGCGATGGACGCGTTTCGGGTGCTGTGCCGCACCGAGGGGATCATCCCGGCCATCGAGTCCGCGCACGCCGTGGCGGGTGCGCTGAAGTTGGGGCCCGAGCTGGGCCGCGGCGCGATCATCGTGGTGAACCTGTCCGGGCGCGGGGACAAGGACGTCGAGACGGCGGCAAAGTGGTTCGGGCTGTTGGGGTCCAGCGACCGATGACCGTCAAGCAGAGCCAGGCGAGCCGGCTGTCGCCGATCTTCGAGGCGTGCCGCGACGACGATCGGGCGGCGCTGATCGGCTACCTGCCCACCGGTTACCCGGACGTGCCGACCTCGGTGCAGGCGATGGTGGCGCTGGTCGAATCGGGTTGCGACATCGTCGAAGTCGGGGTGCCGTACTCGGATCCGGGGATGGACGGCCCGACCATCGCCCGGGCCACTGAGGCCGCGCTGCACGGCGGCGTGCGGGTGCGCGACACACTGGCCGCGGTCGAGGCGATCAGCGCGGCGGGCGGGCGCGCGGTGGTGATGACCTACTGGAACCCGGTGCTGCGCTACGGGGTCGACGCGTTCGCCCGCGACCTGGCCGCGGCCGGCGGCTACGGCCTGATCACGCCCGACCTCATCCCCGACGAAGCCGGGCAGTGGCTGGCGGCCTCCGAGCGGCACGGGCTGGACCGGATTTTCCTGGTGGCGCCGTCGTCGACGCCGCAGCGGTTGGCGCTGACGGTCGAGGCGTCGCGCGGATTCGTCTATGCGGCTTCGACGATGGGCGTCACCGGGGCGCGCGACGCGGTGTCGCATGCCGCGCCGGAGTTGGTGAGCAGGGTCAGGGAGATCTCGGACATACCCGTCGGGGTCGGGCTCGGCGTGCGCTCGCGCGAGCAAGCCGCCCAGATCGGCGGCTACGCCGACGGTGTCATCGTCGGGTCGGCGCTGGTGTCGGCGCTGGGGGACGGAGGTTTGACCGCATTGCGTGCGCTGACTGAAGAACTCGCCGCTGGTGTTCGGCAGAGGGCGGCCGCCTCGTGACCAAGCTGCTCGCCTATTTCCCCAGCCCGCCGCAGGGCGTCTGGCATCTGGGCCCGGTGCCGATTCGGGCCTACGCGTTGTTCATCATCGCCGGGATCGTGGCGGCGCTGCTGATCGGTGACCGCCGCTGGGAGGCGCGCGGCGGCGAACGCGGCGTCATCTATGACATCGCGTTGTGGACGGTGCCGTTCGGGTTGGTCGGCGGGCGGCTCTATCACCTGGCCACCGACTGGCGAACCTACTGGGGCCCCGGCGGCGCCGGATTCGGTGCGGCGGTGCGGATCTGGGACGGCGGCCTGGGCATTTGGGGCGCGGTGGCGCTCGGCGCGGTCGGCGCCTGGATCGGGTGCCGGCGACATGGCATTCCGCTGCCGGCGTTCGCGGACGCGTTGGCGCCGGGCATCATTCTGGCGCAGGCCATCGGCCGGCTCGGCAACTACTTCAATCAGGAGCTCTACGGCCGCGAAACCACCCTGCCCTGGGGCCTGGAGATCTTCTACCGGCGTGACCCGTCGGGATACATCGACCCGCATTCGCTGGACGGCGTCTCGACGGGCCAGGTCGCGCTGGTGGTGCAGCCGACGTTCCTGTACGAATTGCTGTGGAATCTTTTGATTTTCGTCGCCCTGCTGTACGCGGATCGACGGCTGACGCTGGGCCACGGCCGGCTGTTCGCGCTGTATGTGGCCGGCTACTGCGTGGGCCGCTTCTGTGTGGAGCTGTTGCGTGACGACACCGCCACCCACATCGCCGGCATCCGGATCAATTCGTTCACCTCGACGTTCGTGTTCATCGGGGCCGTGGTGTATCTGATGGCGGCGCCGAAGGGCCGCGAGGATCCGGAGAGCTTGCGCGGCAACCAATACGTCGAGGAGGAACCCGCCGAGCCCGAGCCGGCGACGGTGGCGGCGACGACCGAGGCGGCGACCGAGGGTGTGGCGGCGCCGGCGGACGGCGCCGAAGCCGCTGGAGCCGACGCGACGGCGCAGCGGCCCGAAGAATCGGCGGAGCCGGACGTCGAGAAGCCGGAATCCGAAGAAACGGAAGCGGCCGAAGAGGCCGAAGAGCCGGAATCCGAAGAAACGGAAGCGGCCGAAGAGGCGGGCGAGCCGGAAGCCGAAGAAACGGAAGCGGCCGAAGAGGCGGGCGAGCCGGAAGCCGAGGAACCTGAAGCGCCAGAAGCTGAAGAGCCCGAAGAGTCGGAAACCGAAGAGCCCGAAGAGCCGGAAACCGAAGAGCCCGAAGAGGAATCCGGCGAAGCGCCCGAGCAACCCGTCGCCGAGGAACCCGAACCCGCCCCGCAGCAGCCGGAAACGAAACGGCGCTGGGGTGCGCGACTGCGCGACCGGCTCTCGGGCCGCTAGCGGCAGGCAACGACCCGGCGTCGATCTGGCATGCTGGGCAGGTGATGCCATCCCAGCCGCTCGCGCGCGGTGGCCGTCATCGCCGCCACGTCGCGGCCGGTATGGCCGTGGCACTCAGCGGAGCGCTCGGCTACATCGGGCTGGCCGACCCGCACGATCCGGCGTCGATCTACCCGCCGTGTCCGTTCAAATGGCTCACCGGCTGGAATTGCCCGTTCTGCGGCGGCCTGCGTATGACACACGACCTGCTGCACGGCGAGCTGTGGGCCGCCGTCCACGACAACGTCTTCCTGCTGGCCGCCGTCCCGACGCTGGCCGCGTTCCTGCTGGTTCGGCGCGCCCGTGGCCGGCGATCGCTGCCCGCGGCGGCGGTGCCGGCGGTCGTCGTCGCCACCCTGGTGTGGACAGTGCTGCGTAACCTGCCCGCCTTCCCCCTGTTTCCGACTGTTCTCGGTGGGTAACAGCACACTGCGCGCCGTGCGTTATGTGCGGGCCGGGACGCGGGCACGCGACTATGCTGGGTCGGCGTGAGTAGACGCGGGAAGATCGTCTGCACCCTTGGCCCGGCGACCAATTCGGACGAGTTGATTTTGGCGCTGGTCGAGGCCGGAATGGACGTCGCCCGACTGAACTTCAGCCACGGCGACTACGCCGACCACAAAGCCGCCTACGAACGGGTGCGGGTGGCCTCCGACGCCACCGGCCGCGCCGTCGGCGTGCTCGCCGATCTGCAGGGCCCCAAGATCCGCCTGGGGCGCTTTGCCACCGGGCCCACCTACTGGGCCGACGGCGAAACGGTCCGCATCACCGTCGCCGACTGCGAAGGCAGCCACGACCGGGTGTCGACCACCTACAAACAACTGGCCCAGGACGCCGCGGTCGGGGACCGGGTCCTGGTCGACGACGGCAAGGTCGGCCTGGTGGTCGACGGCATCGAGGGCGACGACGTCATCTGCACCGTGGTCGAGGGCGGCCCGGTCAGCAACAACAAGGGCATCTCGCTGCCGGGCATGAACGTCTCCGCACCGGCCTTGTCCGACAAGGACATCGAGGACCTCACCTTCGCGCTCGAGCTGGGCGTCGACCTGGTCGCGCTGTCCTTCGTGCGTTCGCCCTCCGACGTCGAGCTGGTGCACGAGGTGATGGACCGCGTCGGCCGGCGGGTGCCCGTGATCGCCAAACTGGAAAAGCCGGAGGCCGTCGACAACCTGGAAGCCATCGTGCTGGCCTTCGACGCCATCATGGTGGCCCGCGGCGACCTCGGTGTGGAACTTCCCCTGGAAGAGGTTCCGCTGGTGCAGAAGCGGGCCATCCAGATGGCCCGGGAGAACGCCAAACCCGTCATCGTGGCAACCCAGATGCTCGATTCGATGATCGAGAACTCACGGCCGACCCGGGCCGAGGCCTCCGACGTCGCCAACGCCGTGCTGGACGGCGCCGACGCCGTGATGCTGTCCGGGGAGACCTCGGTGGGCAAGTACCCGCTGGCGGCCGTGCGGACCATGGCGCGCATCATCTGCGCGGTCGAGGACAACTCCACGGCCGCCCCGCCGCTCACCCACGTGCCCCGCACCAAACGCGGGGTGATCTCGTATGCGGCCCGCGACATCGGCGAACGCCTGGACGCCAAGGCGCTGGTCGCGTTCACCCAGTCCGGCGACACCGTCAAGCGGCTGGCGCGGTTGCACACCCCGCTGCCGCTGCTGGCCTTCACGGCATGGCCGGAGGTGCGCAGCCAGCTGGCCATGACCTGGGGTACCGAGACGTTCATCGTGCCGATGATGACCTCCACCGACGGCATGATCCGCCAGGTGGACAAGTCGCTGCTGGAACTCGGTCGGTACCGGCGTGGTGACCTGGTGGTGATCGTCGCCGGTGCGCCACCTGGCACAGTAGGGTCAACCAACCTGATCCACGTGCACCGGATCGGCGAGGACGACGTCTAGCCCGCCCGGCGACGACACGGGCCGCTGCGCGGCCTGAGAAACGGGCGGGCGCATCGAACCAGAGGAGAGCTCGTGCCAGCCGGCGCTGAATCCCAGGAGCCGAACACCACGGCCGACTTCGAGGAGCTGCTGGCGACGCTGGACCTCCGGCGCGTCGCCGAAGATCTGTTCGTCGGATCGCATCCCAGCAAGAATCCGATGCGAACGTTCGGCGGACAGCTCATGTCGCAGTCGTTTGTGGCCAGCAGCCGCAGCCTGATTCGCGACGACCTGCCCCCCAGCGCGCTCTCGGTGCATTTCATCAACGGCGGCGACACCGGCAAGGACATCGAATACCGCGTCACCCGGCTGCGCGACGAGCGGCGGTTCGCCAACCGCCGCGTCGACGCGGTGCAGGACGGCACGCTGCTGTGCTCGGCACTGATCTCCTACATGGCCGGTGGCCGCGGACTCGAGCACGGCGTCGACCCGCCACGGGTGGCCGACCCGGAGACCCAACCCACGATCGGCGAACTGCTGCGCGGCTACGAAGAGACCGTGCCGCACTTCGTCAACGCGCTGCAGCCGATCGAATGGCGCTACACCAACGACCCGGCGTGGGTGATGCGGACGAAAGGGGAGAGGCTGCCCCACAATCGGGTCTGGGTCAAGGCGCTGGGCAAGCTTCCCGACGACCCGGTCCTGCACACCGCGACCATGGTGTACTCCTCGGACACCACGGTGCTGGACTCCGTCATCACCACGCACGGTCTTTCCTGGGGATTCGACCGCATTTTCGCCGCCTCGGCCAACCATTCCATCTGGTTTCACCGTCAGGTCGACTTCAACGACTGGGTGCTGTACTCCACGTCGTCGCCGGTGGCCGCGGATTCGCGCGGGCTGGGCACCGGGCATTTCTTCGACCGGTCCGGGCAACCGCTGGCCACCGTCGTGCAGGAGGGTGTGCTGAAATACTTTCCCTCCGCCCGCCGGTAAACCGTTACGCAAAAGCTGCAGGATATCGGCCCGAAACCGGCCGATACGAGCGGGATCGGGCGTAATTTTGACGGTGCCGGGTATTCGGTGCAGAGGCGGCGCACAGCCGCCCGGCTGTTGTCAGCGCATCGGGAGGTGAGGGTGAACGGGCCGGTGGTGGACGTCGCAACGAAACCGCGCGCGGGGGAACGCGTTGTGGTTTCCGCCGATTCACGGGCGGCCCGGCTGATCGGAGCCCTGGCACTGTTCTGCGCGGCGTGCTGGTTGATCCAGATCCTCGTGCACCACCACAGCAATCCGAGTTGGCACTACGCCGATCGGCTGGCCTGGTCGCTGACCGTCCTGGTCGCCGTGGCCTGGATCGCGCGCGGGATCTTCCTGGGCCGGCCGGTGACGACGATGCACGCCGCCGTCGCCGCCTTTTTCGTGCTGGCGGGGCTGGGGCTGCACGTGTTGTCCTTCGACCTGCTGGGCGACGTGCTGATCGCCGGCTCGGGAATGGTGTTGATGTGGCCGACGTCCTCGCACCCGCGGCCCGCCGACCTGCCGCGAATATGGGAGCTGATCAACGCCACCCGCGACGATGCGCTGGCGCCGTTCACCATGCAGACCGGCAAGAGCTACCACTTCAGCGCCGACGGCAGCGCCGCGCTGGCCTACCGGACGCGGCTGGGGATCGCGGTGGTCAGCGGGGACCCGATCGGCGACGAGGCCCACTTCCCGGAACTGGTCGCCGATTTCGCCGCCGCCTGCCACGCCCACGGATGGCGCATCGCCGTGGTGGGCTGCAGCGAGCGGCGCCTCGAGTTGTGGAAGGACTCGGCGGTCCTGGGACAAACGTTGCGGCCCATACCGATCGGGCGCGACGTGGTCGTCGACGTGAGCAGCTTCGACATGGTCGGCCGCAAGTTCCGCAACCTGCGTCAGGCCGTCAAACGCACCCACAACTGCGGCGTCACAACCGAAATCGTGGCCGAGCAGGAACTCAGCGACGAGCTGCTGGCCGAGCTGACCGAGGTGGTGCGGGAGTCGTCCAAGGGGGCGCACGCCGATCGCGGCTTCCACATGAACCTCGACGGGGTGCTGGAAGGGCGGTTCCCCGGAATCCTGTTGATCATCGCCAGGGACGCGACGGGCAAGGTGCAGGCGTTTCACCGCTACGCCACCGCCGGCGGCGGCAGCGACATCACCCTCGACGTGCCGTGGCGGCGCCGCGGCGCCCCCAACGGACTCGACGAGCGGCTCAGCGTCGACATGGTCATGGTCGACAAAGACCGTGGGGCGCAACGGGTATCGCTGGCCTTCGCCGCGTTCCCGGAGATCTTCGAGGACAAGAACCGCGGCTGGACCCGGCGCATCTTCTACCGGTTGACCCACGTGCTCGACCCGTTGATCGCGCTGGAGTCGCTGTACCGGTACGTGCGCAAGTGGCATGCGTTGGACGGGCGGCGCTACGCGGTGATCTCCATGACCCAGATCGTCCCGCTGCTGTTCGTGCTGTTGTCGCTGGAATTCCTGCCGCGCCGCCGGCACCTGTAGGCATCGCTAGCCGGCGTCTGCCGGCCCCCGATCGACGTGAAGTTCGCGACAGCCGATTCTCTCCGGCAGGTGATGGGTGGCCACCACCACGGTGCGCGGCGGGGACAGCAGCCGCGAATCCGGCGCCAGCAGGTCGCGCAGCAGCCGCTCGGCGTCGCCGGCGTCGAGGTGCTCGGTGGGCTCGTCGAGCAGCACGATGCGGGCGGGGGAGATCACCGCGCGGGCCAGCAACAGCCTGCGCCGCTGGCCCGCCGAAATCGCCTGCGCGCCACCGGTCAACACCGTGGACAGTCCGTCGGGCAACCCGGCCAGCCAGTCGCCCAGCCCGACCGCCCCCAGCGCGTCGGTCAGTTCGTCGTCGGGGCAGTCGCCGCGGGCCACCAGCAGGTTGTCCCGGACGGTGGTGGCGAAGACATGTGCGTCCTCGGCGAAAAAGACGATGGCCCTTGCTAACTCGCATTCATCGAGCTCGCTCAACGCGACGCCGTCCAGCACCACCTGTCCCTGCAGCGGCGGCAGCAGACCGGCCAGCGTCATCAGCAGCGTCGTCTTTCCGCAGCCGCTGGCGCCGGTGACGGCCAGCCGCGCGCCCGGCGGCAGGTCCAGCGTCACGCGGCAAGCGCGGGCCGCGCCGTCGTGACCGGAATGGATGTCGGCGGTCAGCCGGCCCGGGCCCGTCGGCCGGGGTGCGGAGCCGGCCGGGCGCGGGGGTTCGGTCGCGGTGAGCTCGAGCAGGCGGCGCGCGGCGATCCGTGACCGGGTCAACTGGACGGCGGCGGCAGGCAGCGGCGTCATCGCCTCGAAGGCGGACAGCGGCAGCAACATCAGGACCGCCAGGGTGGTGGGCGCGACGGCGTGCGCCATGCCGATGGCGGCCACCACCGCGCCCAGCACGCTGGCCCCGATGGCCGCGGTGGGCATCGCCTCGGCCACGGCGGCCGGCTTGCCCGCCGCGTCCAGGGCGACGCCCCACGCCCGTTGGCGGCGTTGCGATTCGGCGATGACCTCGGGCAGCAGACCGGCGATGCGCAGCTCGGGGGCGTGTTCGAGCGCCAGCATCGCCGCGCTGTCGCGCTGCGAATGCTGTTGGCGCGCAATGTCTTCCTGGGTCGCGGCGGCCCGGCCCGCCAGGCGGGGCGCGACGAAGCCGGCGACCAGCAGGCAGATCGCCAATGCCCCGCCCGCCGCCGGTGAGATCGCGGCGACGACCGCGGTCGCCGCCACCGCCAGCACCGCCGCCACACCCATCGGCACCAGTGCGCGCACCAGCACGTTGGCCAGTTCGTCGACATCGGCGGCCACCCGGGCCACCAGCTCGCCGCTGTGCAGCCGGACGGCGGCCGCCGCGCCGCCGCGCGTCAGCCGCTGGTATACCGCCACCCGCGCGGCGCCGGCCGCCCGCAGGGCCGTGTCGTGGGTGACCAGTCGCTCGCAGTAGTGCAGCACGCCGCGGGAGATCGCGAACATCCGCACCGCGACCGCGGCGACGGACAGGTCCAGCACCGGCGGCATCTGCCAGGCGCGGGTGATCAGCCACGCGGACACCCCGGCCAACGCCAGCGCGCTGCCCAGCGACAGCACCCCCAGCGTGATCGCCGCGGCGAGGCGAGGCAGCCGGGGCGACAGCAGGCCCGCGGCCGCCAGCAGCGGCCTGCGGCTAGAGGCGGACGCGAACGAATCAGGCCGCGGCACAACGTGCTCCACGGTCGGCGGACACCGCGACCACCCGGTCGCCGATGGCCAGGACCGGCTCGCGGTGCCCCACCACGACGACGGTGGCGCCGGCGCGGGCCCGTTCGACGACAGCCCGCAACACGCGTTCTTCGGTGCGCGCGTCCAGGTGCGCGGTCGGCTCGTCGAGCAGCAGCACGGCGGCCCGCGATCCGAGCGCGCGGGCAAGGCCCAGCCGCTGCCGCTGCCCCAGGGACAGGCCGACTCCGCCGCGGCCCAGCGGGGTGGCGCCCGCATCGGGCAGCTCGGCCAGCACGGCGTCGAAACCCGCGATAGCACAGGCGGTTTCGATGTCGTCGAGTTCGCCGAACAGCCGCAGGTTGTCGTCGACGGTGCCCGGCACCAGCACCGGGCGCTGCGGCAGCCAGGACAACTGCGCCCACCACCCGCGCGGCTCCAGGTCGGCGACGTCGACACCGCGCACGGTGACCCGGCCCGACGACGGCGCCGTGATGCCGGCGATCGCCTGCAGCGTGGTGCTCTTGCCGGCGCCGTTGCGCCCGGTCAGCACGGTCACCGCGCCAGGTTCGATCACCGCGCTCAGGTCGCAGGGCGCCTGGCCGTCGCGAGCCGCCACGCTGAGGTGTTCCAGACGGATCGGCGCGCCGCGGGCGGTGACGGTGCGGGTGCGAACCTTCGCGGCGCTCGGCCCGCCCGGCTCGCCGATGAGGGCGAACGCCGCGCCGGCGGCGGTTCTTCCGTCTTGAGCGGCATGGAATTCCACACCGATGCGGCGCAGCGGCCAGTACACGTCCGGCGCCAGCAGCAACACCGTCAAACCGGCGGTCAGTGTCATCTCGCCGAACACCAGGCGCAGGCCGATGCCGACGGCGATCAGCGCCACCCCCAGCGTGGCCAGCAATTCCAGCACCAGCGCCGACAGGAAGGCGATCCGCAGCGTCGCCATCGCCGAGCGGCGGTGCGCGGCAGCGAGTTCGGCGATGCTCCGGTCGGGACCCGAGCTTCGTCCCAGCGCGCGCAGGGTGGGGATGCCGGCGATCAGGTCGAGCAGCCGGGCCTGCAGGGTGGTCATCGCGGCCAGCGCCGCCGCGGAGCGGTCACGGGTCGCCAGCCCGATCAGGACCATGAAGATCGGGATCAGTGGCAGCGTGATCGCCACGATCACCGTGGATTTCACGTCGTAGGCCGCGATCACCGCCACGGTGGCCGGGGTCAGGATGGCGGCCAGCATCAGCGTCGGCAGGTATCCGGTGAAGTAGGGCCGCAGCCCGTCCAGGCCGCGGGTGACCACCACCGCCGCTTCGTCGCGTTGCGCGGCCAGCTCGGCGGGCGGGCGGGCGGTGACCGCGGCGAGCACCTGCCCGGACAGGTCGGCGATCACCGCGCTGGCTCCCCGCTGCCCCAGCCGGGCCTGCAGCCAATGCGCCACCGCCCGGACGGCCCACAGCGCCAACAGGATTGACAGCGGCGCCGGCCAGGAGCGCATCTCGCCGGCGGAGGTATCGCCGACGACGCGCGCGACGATGCCGGCCAGCACAACGGCCGAGCCGATCGCGCAGCCCGAGATCAGCACCCCGCAGCCCACCGCCGCCACCAGGTAGCGGCGCACCGGCCTCGAGGACCGCCACAGTCTCGGGTCCAGCGGCGCCCGGCTGGTGCCGTGTTCACCGCTCAGGACGGGCGCCTTGTCAGCCCGACGGGCGCCGGGATCCGGTCGGCCGAAAGCCGTTGCCGGAACACCCAATACGTCCACGCCTGGTACACCACCGTCACCGGGGCCATGATCGCCGTCACCCACGTCATGACCTTGAGGGTGTAATGCGTCGAGGACGCGTTGTAGATGGTCAGGCTCCACCGGCTGTCCAGTGTGGACGGCACCAGGTTCGGATACAGCGCGCCGAAGAGCAGGATCACCACGGCGGCGACCACCAGCGCGAGGCAGGTGAACGCCCAGCCGTCGGACGCGCGCCGCCACACCAACAGCACCGCCGCCACTTGCGCCACCACCGCCACCGCGAGCACCAGCCAGGTCCAGTCCTTGCCGTAGCCGAGCTGGGTCCAAAGCCCAAAGCCCGCAACCAGTCCCGTCACCGGAAGCGAAAGCCAGACGGCGAAGCGGTAGGCGTCGTCGCGGATCGCACCGGACGTCTTCAACGCCACGAACACCGCCCCGTACAACAGGAACAGCCCGGCGGTGGCCAGGCCACCCAACAGCGTGTAGGGGTTGAGCACGTCGGTGACGGAGAGGTGGATGTGGCCGTCGGCGTCCACCGGCAGCCCGCGGACCAGGACGGCGAACGCCACCCCCCACAGCACCGCCGGCAGCCACGACCCGGCGGCGATGCCGAAATCGGCCCAGCCGCGCCACTTGGTGTCGTCGATCTTGCCGCGCCACTCGATCGCCACGGCGCGCAGGATCATCCCGAACAGGATCGCCAACAGTGGCAGGTACAGCGTGGAGAATACGGTGGCGTACCAGCCGGGAAAGGCCGCGAACATGGCCGCGCCGCCGACGATCAACCACACCTCGTTGCCGTCCCACACCGGGCCGATGGTGTTGAGTGCGGTGCGGCGCAACGGTTCTGGCTCACCGATTCCGACCCGGGCGAACGGTTCCATCAACATGCCCACGCCGAAGTCGAAGCCCTCCAGGATGAAGAAACCCAGGAACAGCATCCCGATGATGCCGAACCACACCTCTTGCAGTCCCATCGGTTCAGCTCCTTACGTGGTAGGTGTGCCCCGTCAGTAGGCGAAGGACAGCGGCGCCACCTCGTCATCGCTGGGTGCCCGCGGCGGAGCGGGTTCCGCGTCGTGTTCCAACGGACCCTCGACGGTGTAGCGCTTCAGCAGAAAGAACCAGACCACCGCCAGCACCGCGTAGACGAGGGTGAAGGTCGCCAGCGACGTGATCACCATGCCGGGCACATGGTTGGACACGCCCTCGCGGACCGTCATCCGGACCGCCTGGTCGCCGGTCGGGTTGGGCACCACTACCCAGGGCTGGCGCCCTATTTCGGTGAATACCCACCCCGCGATGTTGGCCAGGAAGGGGGTGGGAATGGTCAGCAGCGCGAACCGCGACATCCAGCGTTGCCGCGGTGTGCGCCCGCGGCGGGTCACCCACAGCACGGTCAACGCGAACAACACCGGGATCGCTAGGAATCCGATCATCAGCCGGAACGACCAATAGGTGACGAACAGATTCGGCCGGTAGTCGTCGGGGCCGAAGCGCTGCTGGTACTGCTGCTGCAGCTCGTTCACTCCGCGCAGCGTCACGCCGCTGAACCGGCCCTCGGCCAGCCACGGCAGCACGTAGTGCACCTTGATCACTTCGGTGACGCTGCCGCAGTTGTTGTGGGTGCCGATGGTCAGCACCGAGAAGTCGGGGTCGGTTTGGGTGTGGCACAACGATTCTGCCGACGCCATCTTCATCGGCTGCTGGACGAACATCAGCTTGCCCTGGCGGTCACCGGTGAAGAACAGGGCGACGGTGGCCAGTAACACGACCCCGCAGCCCAGGATGGCCGCCGGACGAAACATGGTGCGGGCCTCGGTTTCCGCGGCCGGCGTGGTGGATCCGCCGGCGCGGGAGCGCACCATCCACCAGGCGCTGACGGCGGCGACGAAGGTGCCCGCCGTCAGCAACGCTCCGGTCACGGTGTGTGAAAACGCCGCCTGCGCAGTGTTGTTCGACAGCAGCGCGAAGATGTCGTCCAACTCGGCACGCCGCGTCGCCGGGTTGTAGTGCGCGCCGACCGGATGCTGCATGAAGGAGTTCGCGGCGATGATGAAGAAGGCCGACGCGTTGACGCCGATGGCCACGATCCAGATGCACGCCAAGTGAATCAGCTTGGGCAGTCGGCCCCAGCCGAAGATCCACAGGCCGATGAAGGTGGATTCGAAAAAGAACGCGAACAGTCCCTCCATCGCCAGTGGCGCACCGAAGATGTCACCGACGAACCGCGAGTACTCGCTCCAGTTCATGCCGAACTGGAATTCCTGGACGATCCCGGTGGCCACGCCGATGGCGAAGTTGATCAGAAACAGCTTGCCGAAGAATTTGGTCAACCGGTACCAGGCGGTGTTCCCGGTGGCCACCCACGCCGTCTGCATGATGGCCAGCAGCGGGGCCAAACCGATGGTGAGCGGCACGAAGATGAAGTGGTAGACGGTGACAATACCGAACTGCCAGCGCGAAATATCGACGACATTCATCCGTCATCTCCCGAACTGCGGAGGCCCGAACCAACGGCTACGACAGAGTGTAGTAGATAGGCCCGGGCCTCCGCTACCGGCCGGCCTCAGCCGGCGAGGGTCTTGGACGCCTTGCGGATGCCGAACGAGGAGATGATCTCGAACACCCCGATGACCACGAACCACGCGCCCACCACAATCGCTAGCGTGACAATGGATTCGAACGGCGAGGCCAGCACGACGATGCCGGCCAGCAGGCTGATCACCCCGAGGAAGATGTTCCAGCCCCGGCCCGGCAGGTTCGGGTCGCTGACCGCCGAGATCGTAGTGGCCACGCCGCGGAAGATGAACCCGATACCAATCCAGATGGCCAGCAGCAGAATTGCGTAGCCCTGGCCGAAATGGCGGAACGCCAGCAGCGCCAGAATCAGCGAGGCGGCGCCGCTGATGAACAACAGCACCCGGCTTCCCGCCGAAACATGCAGCGAGAAGGCGAATACCACCTGCGCGATACCGGTGATGAGCAGATAGACGCCGAAGGCGACTGCGGCGACCAGGATGGAGATTCCCGGCCACACCAGCACCAGGACACCGAGGGCAAGCGACAGAATTCCCGACAGCAGAGCGGATTTCCACAGATGCGGCAGCAAGCTTGGAACAGGGGAGCCAGGGGACATAGTCATGGCCGCAGTCTGGCACAAACGCTGGCCGTGGTACAGGGACTTTGGTCAGACGTGCGCGGTGTGCGGTTGCTCGGCAACCAGATCGGTGGGCGCTTCGGCCGGCTTGCGGCCGATCAGATACCAGGTGCGCATCACACCCTTGCCCTTGACCTCGATGCGGCCGCGTTCCTGCAGCACGAATTCGGGCGCGAGCCGCTCGTACATCGTCTCGGGTACCTGGATGCGGCCCACCGAGTCGGTGGATTCCATCCGTGACGCCACGTTGACCGCGTCGCCCCACACGTCGTAGAAGAACCGGCGCGAGCCCACCACACCCGCGACCACCGGTCCACAGGCCATCCCCACCCGCAGCGGCACCGGTCGGCCGTACGGATCCTTCAGTGCCGCAGCAACTTTGACCATGTCGAGGGCGAAGTCGGCGAGAGCGGCGGCGTGGTCCGGCCGGACCCGCGGCACGCCGCTGACCACCATGTAGGAGTCGCCGCTGACCTTGATCTTCTCCAGGCCGTGTTTGTCCACCAACTCGTCGAAGGCGATGTAGAGCCGGTTCAGGAACCGCACCAGGTCGGCCGGGGCGGTGCCGCTGGCGCGTTCGGTGAACCCGACGATATCGGCGAACAACACCGAGGCGTCGTCGTATTTGTCGGCGATGATGTCGCCGTCGGAGTGCTTCAGCCGCTCGGCGATGCTGCCCGGCAACATGTTGGCCAGCAGCGCTTCTGAGCGTTGGTACTCCGACTCCATCACCGCCTCGGCGCGCTGGGTGTCGCGCAGCGCGAACCACACCGCGACGAAGACCATGATGCAGGCCGAGACGATGGTCACCACGAAGGACATCGACTGCGCCCAGGCCGGCTGCAGCCCGGTGTCGCGGGGAAAGGCGAACTCGACGGCGATCACCAGCCCGGCACCGATCGCGGCCAGGACGGCCGCGAGCACGGTGTGTTCGATGCCCATCACCAGCAGCACCAGGCAGGCGCCCACCAGGAAGAAGTACTGCCCGCCCGATGCCGTGCCGACGTCCCAGCAGCTGACGAAGACGGTGACGTAGGCCGCGCCGAGGAAGGTCAGCGGGGCGACCAGGTCACCGAACCGGTGCAGCCACGGGACGATCGCGAAAATCAACGCGGCGACGACGTTGAGCGAAACGATCTGCCAGGTCCACGCCCCGGTGACCACTTGCAGAAGGATGAAGTCGGCGCAGACCAGCACGGCCAGCCACGCGGCAATGGCAAGCACCCGGGACTGGCGCGCGGCGCTGTCGGCGTAGTGCTGGTTGCGGGCACGCGACTGGGCCCGCGCCGCGGCCACACAGTCCGGGCGCTTCGACGAGCCGTTTGGCCATAGCGGTGCGGCACCACAACTCTTGGCCGCCACGCAGCAAGCCTAACCGCTGAGCAGGCAATCTTGTCGACTGTCGGACGAATATCGCCGTTTTCGCCCCCGTAAGTTTCCCAAGTCTGATACGACTTTCGTTATCGGGTTGTAATCGGGTTTGCGCGTCATTCGTTTGGGTTATCTGACACATGTTCGACGGCTGTGTCGGACGTGCGTTCGCCTCGACCAAGGGGTGCCTGATGGCGGGTCTAAAAAGATTCGTTTTTGCGTTAATCCTTGTTCTCACCGCGGTGCTGATGGGCGGCTGCAGCGCCGCGTGCGGTCAGCCGAGTTGGCTGCTTCGGGTGGCCGGCGATTCGATCGGCAACGATACGCCGGGGCTGAATGTGTCTGCGGCAAACCAGGTTTGCGTCACCGGTTCTATCGGCGGCTGACTCGGCCGCCCGTCTCGATCGGTGCCCACCACTGGGCTGCGACCGCGCTGTCGAGGGGTCTGCGCGCGAGCCCGGCCGGTGTTTTCGAGGGTCCCGGCGAAAGGATTTGATGAATTCATTTGTCGCGCCTCAGCTATTTCGCCGGAATGCGACAAATTCGAGCTTTTGGTGGCGCCAGGTTTAAAAATTGCGCATATTTCATACCGATGGTCGGTATTTGGCCGATTTCGCAGACCGTGGGATCGGATGAATGCAAATTCGGGACGCGGCGGACCGGCGGCGTGCGGCGGGTAGCGGTGGTGCCCTCGGTGAGATTCGAACTCACACTGTACGGGTTTTGAATCCGTTTCCTCTGCCAGTTGGGATACGAGGGCTTACCGGCCTACCACCTTAGAGGATTTGGTGTCCTCACCCGTCACACCGCCCCCGCGCTCGCTGGTCTGAGGCGTTCACGACACAATGTCCGTCATGACAGGCCCCACGACCGACACCGACGCTGCTGTGCCGCGCCGGGTCCTGATCGCTGAAGACGAAGCGCTCATTCGACTGGATCTCGCCGAGATGCTCCGGGAGGAGGGATACGAGATCGTCGGGGAGGCCGGCGACGGGCAGGAAGCCGTCGAGCTGGCCGAGCGCCATCGCCCGGACCTGGTGATCATGGACGTCAAGATGCCGCGCCGCGACGGGATCGACGCGGCCTCCGAGATCGCCAGCAAGCGCATCGCGCCGATCGTCGTGCTGACCGCGTTCAGTCAGCGCGATCTGGTGGAGCGCGCCCGCGACGCCGGGGCGATGGCCTACCTGGTCAAGCCCTTCACCATCAGCGACCTGATCCCGGCGATCGAATTGGCCGTCAGCCGGTTCAGCGAGATCGCCGAGCTGGAACGCGAGGTCGCCACGCTGTCCGAGCGGCTGGAGACCCGCAAGCTGGTGGAGCGGGCCAAGGGCCTGCTGCAGACCGAGCAGGGCATGACCGAACCCGAGGCGTTCAAGTGGATCCAGCGTGCCGCGATGGACCGGCGGACCACGATGAAGCGGGTGGCCGAGGTGGTGCTGGAGACGCTCGGCACGCCCAAGGAGTAGCCGGAGGCCGTCGAGTGTGAATCGTTGGCTTTGAGTGTGCATCGTTGGCGACGACACGCCGAGGGGGCTCGCCCAGGCTTCACACTCGAAGCCCGCGCCGCCGGCACTCCCTATCGCGCGACGATCACCGACGAGCCGTGGCCGAACAGGCCCTGGTTGGCGGTGATGCCGACCGTGGCGTTCTCCACCTGCCGGCCGGTGGCCTGACCCCGCAGTTGCCAGGTCAGCTCGCAGACCTGAGCGATCGCCTGCGCGGGAATGGCCTCGCCGAAACAGGCCAGCCCGCCGGACGGGTTGACCGGCACCCGGCCGCCGAGGGTGGTGGCGCCGCTGCGCAGCAGCGCCTCGGCCTCACCTTTGGGGCACAGGCCCAGGTGCTCGTACCAGTCGAGCTCCAGCGCGGTGGACAGGTCGTACACCTCGGCCAGGCTCAGGTCCTCGGGCGCGACACCGGCCTCGGCGTAGGCCGCGTCGATGATCTGGTCCTTGAACACCCGATCCGGCGCGGGCACCGCGGCCGTGGAATCCGTTGCGATATCCGGTAATTCGGGCAGATGCTGCGGGTAGCGCGGAGTCACCGTGCTGACCGCGCGCACCGACGGCACACCGGCCAGCGAGCCGAGGTGTTCGCGGGCGAACTTCGCGCTGGCCACGACCAGCGCGGCCGCGCCGTCGGAGGTGGCGCAGATGTCCAGCAGCCGCAGCGGGTCGGCCACCACCGCGCTGGCCAGCACGTCCTCGACGGACACCTCCTTGCGGTAGCGGGCATTCGGGTTCTGCAGGCCGTGGCGCGAGTTCTTCACCTTCACCTGGGCGAAGTCCTCGAGTGTGGCGCCGTAGAGGTCCATCCGCCGCCGCGCCAGCAGCGCGAAGTAGACCGGGTTGGTGGCGCCGATCAGGTGGAACCGCTGCCAGTCGGGATCGTTCTTGCGCTCACCGCCGACCGGGGCGAAGAAGCCCTTGGGCGTGGTGTCGGCGCCGATCACCAGGGCCACATCGCAGAAGCCCGCGAGGATTTGTGCCCGGGCGCTCTGCAGCGCCTGCGACCCGCTGGCGCACGCGGCGTAGCTGGAGCTGACCGGCACGCCGTTCCATCCCAGCTTCTGGGCGAACGTCGCGCCCGCGACGAATCCCGGGTAGCCGTTGCGGATGGTGTCGGCGCCGGCCACCAACTGGATCTGACGCCAGTCCAGGCCGGCTTCGGCCAGAGCCGCTCGCGCCGCCGCCACGCCGTACTCGGTGAAATCGTTGCCCCACTTGCCCCAGGGGTGCATGCCCGCCCCGAGGATGTAGAGCGGTTCGGGCGGGGTGCTCGGGGTTGTCATGCGCGCCTCCACGCGTGCACCATGCGCTGCACGCCGTCGTCGTCGGTGTACAGCGGCATCGTGGTCAGCTCCATCTCCATGCCGACCTTCAAGTCGGCGGCCAGCGTGCCCTCGACCACCTTGCCCAGCACGATCAGACCCTCCTTCGCCAACTCCACGGCGGCGACGGCGAACGGCTCGAACGGGTCCGGGGACGGGTAGGGCGGGGGCGGGGCATAGCGGTTCTCGGTGTAGCTCCACAGCGTTCCCCGCCTGGACAGCGGAGTCGATTCCAGCGCGTCGCCGTCGCAACCCGGATTGGGGCAGTTGTTCTCCCGGGGCGGGAAGACGTAGGTGCCGCACTGGGGGCATTTGCTGCCGATCAGGTGCGGGGCGCCGGCCTCGTCGGTGGCGAACCATCCCTCGACCGCCGGTTGTTGTCGGATGACTTCGGGCACCGGGTCAGCGTACCCAGCGGCAGCACAAAACTGAAACGTGTTGCAGTTCTGCCGGCGGCGCGGTCGCGGGGCGGAACTCGTCGTAGCGGGTGCCTAAAGTGAGAGCCGTGCCCGCCACGAAAGCCGCGACGAAAACCGCCACCAAAACCGCCGCCGGGGCCGGCGAGGAACAAAACCGGCCGACACTGATGCTGCTGGACGGCAACTCGCTGGCGTTCCGGGCGTTCTATGCGCTGCCCGCCGAGAACTTCAAGACCCGCGGCGGGCTGACCACCAACGCGGTCTACGGCTTCACCGCGATGCTGATCAACCTGCTGCGCGACGAGGCCCCGACCCACATCGCCGCGGCCTTCGACGTGTCCCGGCAGACCTTCCGCTCCGATCGCTACCCGGAATACAAGGCCAACCGCTCGGCGACCCCAGACGAGTTCCACGGCCAGATCGACATCACCAAGGAAGTCCTGGCGGCGCTGGGCATCACGGTGCTCGCCGAGCCGGGATTCGAGGCCGACGACTTGATCGCCACCTTGGCCACCCAGGCCGAGAACGAGGGCTACCGGGTGCTGGTGGTCACCGGCGACCGCGACTCGCTGCAGTTGGTCAGCGACAACGTGACGGTGCTCTACCCGCGCAAGGGCGTCAGCGAGCTGACCCGCTTCACCCCCGAGGCGGTCGTCGAAAAATATGGGCTGACCCCCCAGCAGTACCCCGACTTCGCCGCCCTGCGCGGCGACCCCAGCGACAACCTGCCCGGCATTCCCGGTGTGGGGGAGAAGACCGCCTCCAAGTGGATCGCCGAATACGGGTCGCTGCAGGCGCTGGTCGACAACGTCGACTCGGTACGCGGCAAGGTCGGCGACGCGCTGCGCGAACACCTGGCCAGCGTGATCCGCAACCGCGAGCTGACCGATCTGATCAAGGACGTGCCGCTGGCCCAGACGCCCGACACGCTGCGGCTGCAGCCCTGGGACCGCGACCAGATCCACCGGCTCTTCGACGACCTGGAGTTCCGGGTGCTGCGCGACCGGCTGTTCGAAACCCTGGCCGCGGTGGAGCCCGAGGTCGACGAGGGTTTCGACGTGCGCGGCGGCGCGCTGGAAGCCGGCGAACTGGCGGTGTGGTTGGCCGAGCACAGCTCCGGCAAGCGCTTCGGGCTGGCCGTCGCCGGCACCCACCTGGCCTACGACGCCGACTGCACCGCGCTGGCCATCGTCTCCGCCGACGGCGAGGGCCGCTACATCGACACCTCGGCGCTGGATCCCGACGACGAAGCCGCGCTGGCGTCCTGGCTGGCCGACCCCGGTCCGCCCAAGGCGCTGCACGAGGCCAAGCTGGCGATGCACGACCTGGCCGGGCGGGGCTGGACGCTGGCCGGCGTCACCTCCGACACCGCGCTGGCCGCCTACCTGGTGCGGCCCGGTCAGCGCAGCTTCTCCCTCGACGATCTCGCGCTGCGCTATCTGCGCCGCGAGCTGCGCGCGGAAAACCCTCAGCAGCAACAGCTTTCGCTGCTGGATGACACCGACGGCACCGACGACCAGGCGGTGCAGACGCTGATCCTGCGGGCGGTGGCGGTGCTGGATCTGGCCGACGCGCTCGACGAGGAACTGGCCCGCATCAACTCGACCTCGCTGTTGAGCGGCATGGAGCTGCCGGTGCAGCGGGTGCTCGCCGGAATGGAAAACGCCGGTATCGCAGTCGATTTGGACTTGCTCAGCGAGTTGCAGAGCGATTTCGCCCACCAGATCCGCGACGCGGCCGAGGCGGCGTACGCGGTGATCGGCAAGCAGATCAACCTCGGCTCGCCAAAACAGTTGCAGGCGGTGCTCTTCGACGAGCTTCAGATGCCGAAGACCAAACGCACCAAGACCGGCTACACCACCGACGCGGATGCCCTGCAGTCGCTGTTCGACAAGACCGGCCACCCGTTCCTACAGCACCTTTTGGCCCACCGGGACGCCACCCGGCTCAAGGTCACCGTCGACGGGCTGCTGAACTCGGTGGCCTCCGACGGGCGCATCCACACCACCTTCAACCAAACCATCGCGGCGACGGGCCGATTGTCGTCGACCGAGCCGAACCTGCAGAACATTCCGATCCGCACCGAGGCGGGCCGGCGGACCCGCGACGCGTTCGTGGTCGGCGACGGTTATGCCGAGCTGATGACCGCCGACTACAGCCAGATCGAGATGCGGATCATGGCCCACCTGTCCCAGGACGCCGGGCTGATCGAAGCCTTCAACACGGGGGAGGACCTGCACTCGTTCGTGGCCTCCCGCGCCTTCGGGGTGCCCATCGAGGAGGTCACCGGCGAGCTGCGCCGCCGGGTCAAGGCCATGTCCTACGGGCTGGCCTACGGGCTGAGCGCCTACGGGCTGTCGCAACAGCTCAAGATCTCCACCGAGGAGGCCAAGGAGCAGATGGACGCCTACTTCGCCCGGTTCGGCGGGGTGCGCGACTACCTGCACGCCGTCGTCGAACAGGCCCGCAAGGACGGCTACACCTCGACGGTGCTGGGCCGCCGCCGGTACCTGCCCGAGCTCGACAGCAGCAACCGGCAGGTGCGCGAAGCCGCCGAGCGGGCGGCGCTGAATGCGCCCATCCAGGGCAGCGCCGCCGACATCATCAAGGTGGCCATGATCGAGGTCGACAAGGCGATCAAGGAGGCGGGCCTGCAGTCGCGGATCCTGTTGCAGGTGCACGACGAGCTGCTCTTCGAGGTCGCGGCCGGCGAGCGGGAGCAGCTGGAAGCGCTGGCCCGCGACAAGATGGGCGGCGCCTACCCGCTCGACGTCCCGCTGGAGGTGTCCGTGGGCTACGGCCGCAGCTGGGACGCTGCGGCGCACTGAGGACCACCGCCCATGCCTGCGGCGAGACGCCGTCGCGGTCGCCCGGCCGGTTCCCGGGTCGATCCCGACGAGCGGCGCACCGCGCTTCTCGACGCCGCCGAGCGGGCCATCCGGGCCAAGGGGCCGTCCGCCGGGCTGGTCGACATCGCCGGTGAGGCGGGCTTCGTCCGGTCGGCGGTCTACGCCATGTATCCCGGGCGGGACGCGCTGCTGGCCGAGCTGAGCCGGCGCACCGCGCAGCGGCTGCTCGGCGAAATCACCACGCGCGCAGCGGGTTCCACCGATCTACGGCAGCGGATGGCGCTGTTCTTCGACGTGATCAGCGCGTGGATGCAGGCCGAGCCCAACCTGTACCGGGCGCTGACCGGCGACCCGTCCACCAGCGTCTTCGAACAACTGGCCGGGGCGGTCGAACAGATGCTCACGACCTCCTCGGGGTCGGAGCAGGCCCGCCGGGCGGCCGCGCCGTGGTCGCGGGCCATCGTCGGGTCGGCGGTGTCGGCCGCCGAATGGTGGTGCCGCGCCGGCACCATGCCCCGCGCCGAGCTCGTCGAACACCTGACCGCGCTGTGCTGGGACGGCGGCGCGGCGCTGCCGTTCAACGCCGACGACATCAGAACCATTGACAGCGGACCCCATTAATAAACACACTGTCTTTTATGGTTCTGGCAGACGTGCAAGCGCCGTCGCGCTACTGGGAAAACATCGTCGGCGAAACCGACCTCGACGTCACCGACATCACCGGCACCTTGCCCGACGGCCTCGTGGGCACCCTGTACCGCAACGGTTCGGGCCGCTGGACGGTGGGATCGACGCAAGTCGAGAGCATTTTCGACGCCGACGGGATGGTCAGCGCGTTCGTGCTCGACGGGTCCGGGGTGCGGTTCCGCAACCGGTTCGTCCGCACCCGCCACTACCTGAGGTCGACCGCGGCCGGGCGGCTGGTCGACCGCGGGTTCGCCTACCAGCGACCCGGCGGCCCGCCGGCCAATGCGCTGCGGCTGCCGGCCAACACCGCCAACACCAGCGTCATGGTCAACCGCAACCAGCTGCTGGCGCTGTGGGAGGGCGGGCCACCGCACGAACTCGACCTCGACACGCTGGACACCATCGGCCGGTGCAACCTGCGCGGGGCGCTGCGGGGTCCGGTGCGCGCCTATTCGGCGCACTACCGCTACGACCCGATGACCAACACCAAGGTCAACTTCGGCTTCGACCCGTACGTCCCGCGCATCGACCCCGGCCATGCGCTGCGCGGTCCCCGGCGGCTGCGGCGGCTGCGGGAGCTGGCCGCCGAGGCGGTGCCCCGGGTGCGGCTGCGCCTGTATGAGACCGGCGCCGACGGGGTGACGCGATACCTGCACGCGGTGCCGTTGCCGGGCATGGGCGTGGTGCACGACATGGCGTTGACCACGCGCTACGCCGTCTTCGTGCTGTCCCCGCTGCGGATCAACCCGTGGGCGTTGACCGGCCGCCAATCTTATTGGGAATCCATATGTTTCAAGCCGGACGCGCCGTCGTATTTCGTGCTCGCCCCACGCGACGGCGGGGCGGTCCGGGTGGTCGAGACCGACCCGTTCTATCACTGGCATTTCACCAACGCCTACGACGACGGCGACGACGTCGTCGTCGAACTGCCGCGGTTCGCGCCGCAGACCTACGCCGGCATGAAGAACTACACCGCGCACATCCGCTCGGACATCGCGCAGGTCGACGACTACGGAGCCATCGAGGACGCCGTGGTGCTCACCCGGTTCCGGATCGCGGCGTCGGGCCGGGTGACCCGCGAGCCACTGGCCGATTTCGGCTGCGAATTCCCCCAGATCGACCCCCGCCGCGGCACCATGCGCCACCACGTCTCCTACCTGACCGTCCAGGACCCGGCCAAGTTCCCCGGACAAGGGATAGCCCGCGTCGACCACCGCACCGGCGAGGCGCAAACGTACTGCCCACCCGGGCAGGTGTTGGTGGAGCCGATCTTCGTGCCGCGGCCCGGCGGCACCGCCGAGGACGACGGGTGGCTGCTCACCGTCGGCTATGACGAATCGCGGCATCTCAGCAGGTTGATGGTGGTGGACGCGGCGCACGTGGCCGACGGGCCGGTCGCGGAGGCGTGGCTGCCGTTTCACGTCCCAATGAGCTATCACGGCACCTTCACCACCCGGGTGGCGCAGCGGACCGGGTGACGCGGCGGGTCCGGGTTTGGCCAGCTTGCGCACAGTCGAGTAGCCTCGACAGGTAAATCCCAATTGTCCCTACGACCAAACCTGTCCGGAGCAACCCAACAACATGCCGAGTCCCGCCGTCACCTCGCCCCAAGTAGCCGTCAACGACATTGGCTCCAGCGAGGACTTTCTCGCCGCAATCGACAAAACGATCAAGTACTTCAACGATGGCGACATCGTCGAGGGCACGATCGTCAAAGTGGACCGGGACGAGGTGCTCCTCGACATCGGCTACAAGACCGAAGGGGTCATCCCCGCCCGCGAGCTCTCCATCAAGCACGACGTCGACCCCAACGAGGTCGTTTCCGTGGGAGATGAGGTGGAAGCCCTGGTCCTCACCAAGGAGGACAAAGAGGGCCGCCTGATCCTGTCCAAGAAGCGCGCTCAGTACGAGCGCGCCTGGGGCACCATCGAGGCGCTCAAGGAGAAGGACGAGGCCGTCAAGGGCACCGTCATCGAGGTGGTCAAGGGTGGCCTGATCCTCGACATCGGCCTGCGCGGCTTCCTGCCCGCCTCGCTGGTCGAGATGCGCCGGGTCCGCGATCTGCAGCCCTACATCGGCAAGGAGATCGAGGCCAAGATCATCGAGCTGGACAAGAACCGCAACAACGTGGTGCTGAGCCGCCGCGCCTGGCTGGAGCAGACCCAGTCCGAGGTGCGCAGCGAGTTCCTCAACCAGCTGCAGAAGGGCGCCATCCGCAAGGGTGTGGTCTCCTCCATCGTCAACTTCGGCGCGTTCGTCGACCTGGGCGGCGTGGACGGCCTGGTGCACGTCTCCGAGCTCTCCTGGAAGCACATCGACCACCCGTCCGAGGTGGTGCAGGTGGGCGACGAGGTCACCGTCGAGGTGCTCGACGTCGACATGGACCGCGAGCGGGTTTCGTTGTCGCTCAAGGCAACTCAGGAAGACCCGTGGCGCCACTTCGCCCGCACCCACGCCATCGGCCAGATCGTGCCCGGCAAGGTCACCAAGCTGGTTCCGTTCGGCGCGTTCGTGCGCGTCGAGGAGGGCATCGAGGGTCTGGTGCACATCTCGGAGCTGGCCGAGCGGCACGTCGAGGTGCCCGACCAGGTGGTCGCGGTCGGCGACGACGCGATGGTCAAGGTCATCGACATCGACCTGGAGCGGCGCCGGATCTCGTTGAGCCTCAAGCAGGCCAACGAGGACTACACCGAGGAGTTCGACCCCGCCAAGTACGGCATGGCCGACTCCTACGACGAGCAGGGCAACTACATCTTCCCCGAGGGATTCGACCCCGAAACCAACGAATGGCTCGAGGGATTCGAGAAGCAGCGCGCCGAGTGGGAGGCCCGCTACGCCGAGGCCGAGCGCCGGCACAAGATGCACACCGCGCAGATGGAGAAGTTCGCCGCGGCCGAGGCGGCCGGGCACGCCGGCGGCGAGCAGTCGCCCGGCAACGGCGCACCGGCGGAGAAGGCGGGCGGTTCGCTGGCCAGCGACGCCCAACTGGCCGCGCTGCGGGAAAAGCTCGCCGGCAACGCCTGATTCAGCTCGCTGATGCTGCGCATCGGGTTGACCGGCGGCATCGGCGCCGGCAAGTCGGCGCTGTCTTCCGCGTTCGCGCAGTGCGGTGCGGTCATCGTCGACGGTGACGTCATCGCCCGTGAGGTGGTCCGGCCCGGTACCGAGGGCCTGGCGGCGCTGGTCGAGGCGTTCGGACGCGACATCCTGCTCGCGGACGGATCGCTGGACCGGCCGGCGTTGGCGGCCAAGGCTTTCGCCGACGACGCCGCTCGTCAGACGCTCAACGGGATCGTGCATCCGCTGGTGGGTGCGCGCCGCGCTGAGATAATCGCGTCGGTGCCCGCGGATTCCGTTGTGGTCGAGGACATTCCGCTGCTGGTGGAATCCGGGATGGCGCCGCTGTTCCCGCTCGTCGTCATCGTGTACGCCGATGTCGAGGTGCGGCTGCGGCGGCTGGTCGAGCAGCGCGGCATGGCCGAAGCCGACGCCCGCGCCCGGATCGCCGCTCAGGCCAGCGACGAGCAGCGCCGCGCCGTCGCCGACATCTGGCTGGACAACTCGGGCAGCCCGGCGGAGTTGGTGCAACGGGCCCAGCAGGTGTGGAACGAGCGCATCGTGCCGTTCGCCCACAACCTGAGCACGCGTCAGATCGCCCGGGCGCCGGTGCGGTTGGTGCCGCCCGATCCCGAGTGGCCGGCCCAGGCGCAGCGAATCGTCAACCGGCTCAAGACCGCATCCGGCCATCGGGCGCTGCGCGTCGACCACGTCGGCTCCACGGCGTTGCCCGGGGATTCGGATTTCGCGGCCAAGGACGTCATCGACATCCAGATCACCGTGGAATCCCTGGCCGCCGCCGACGAACTCGTCGAACCGTTGCTGGCCGCCGGATACCCTCGCCTCGAACACATCACCGCCGACGTCGCCAAGCCCGACGCCCGCAGCACCGTCGAGCGCTACGATCACACCGACGATCCGGCCTTGTGGCACAAGCGGATTCACGCCTCGGCGGACCCGGGCCGGCCCACCAACGTGCACATCCGGGTGGACGGCTGGCCCGGCCAGCAGTTCGCCCTGCTGTTCGTGGACTGGTTGACCGCCGACCCCGATGCTCGGGCCGACTATCTGGCCGTCAAGCGCAGCGCCGAACAGCGGGCCGACGGTGACATCGACGCCTACGTCGCCGTCAAGGAGCCGTGGTTTCGCGACGCCTACCGGCGGGCCTGGGATTGGGCCGACTCGACGGGCTGGAAACCCTAGCCGCGGGGCCTCAGGGCAGCGGTGCGCCGCACTGCAGGGCCCCGTTCATGGGGTCGGTGTTGCCCGGCGCCGGCCTGACCATCTGATCGGTCTGCACGAAAACGTCGTCGTCCACGTCGATTTCGCAGTGCACGTTCGCCGCGTAGGGGAAGTGCAGCACGATGCGCATCCCGGCCTGCTGCGGGTCGGGCAGCACCGTGTCGGCCTCGAAGGCGTTGCCGGGCATCGAACTCAGCGCGGCGGTGTTGGTCTGGCCGCCGTTGGTCACGAAGGTGGCCTGACTGCCGGTGGTGACGGCGTCGATCCTGGCCCGGTAGGTGATGTTGTGCAGATCCGCCCGTGCCGGTGCCGGACTTAGCTGGGAGCCGGCCGCGATGATGATCAGGGCGGCGATCGGCATCAACCTGTGGTTGCTGGCGCTCATGCGCCGAGATTACCCGGGCTGACAGCGCGGGCACCACAGGGTGGTCCGGCCGCCCACCCGGGCGTGGTCCAGGCGGGCGCCGCAGCGGGGGCAGTGCGGGTTGGGCGCGTCGCGGGCGCCGGTGAGCCAGCGCGGCAGGCCCGGCACCCGGCCATGCCGCACCGCGGTGCGCAGCACCTGCGTCATCGCGCGGTGCAGCGCCTTCACCTCGTCGTCGTCCAGGTCTGCGACCGCGCGGGTGGGGCGGATCCGGGCCCGCCAGCAGATCTCGTCGACCAGCAGGTTGCCCAGCCCGGCGAGCACCGACTGGTCCATCAGCGCGGATTTGAGCTGCCGCCTCCGGGCCGAGCGCGCCGTCAGCGCGTCGCGGAAATCGAGCAGGCCAAGACCCAGCGCGTCGGGGCCTTGCCGGCCGGTGATGGGCACCAGATCGTCGGGATCGTCGGCCAGCCAGACTCCCCGCAATTTACGAAGATCGGTGTAGCGCAGTTCGCCCTGGTCCAGCGACACCACGAGGCGCTGGTGGCGGTCCTCGGCGGCACCGTCGGCGCAATAGTAGGGGCGGCCGGTCATTCCGCTGTGGATCAGCAGCGTCGGGCCGTCGGTGGGAAGCACCAGCCACTTGCCGTGTCGTCGCGGGCCGGCGAACCGCCGCCCGGTCAGCCGGCGGGCCAGCGTCGTCGCGGTGGTGTTGCGCAGGATCCCGGGATCGTGCACCTTCACCCGCCGGACGCGTCGCCCCGGCAACGCGTCGGCCAGTTGCCGCCGGAATCCCTCCACGTCGGGCAGTTCCGGCATCAGCGCGTCTCCCGGATCACCTCGGTGGGATCCTTGTCGGTGCGGATGCCGAGATAGCGGGGGTGACGTAGCTTTCCGTCGCGGGTCCACTCGGTGAACCCGATCTGGACCACCAGCTCCGGGCGCACCCAGTGCGCGCCGGCCTCGGGCACCAAACCCCGGGTGAATGGCGTTGTGTCGCAGGCGATCCCGGACAGCAGCTGGTGCAAGCGGTGTAGCGTCGCCTCGTCGAAACTGGTGCCCACCTTGCCGGCGTAGTGCAACTGGTCCCCCTGGTAGTAGCCCAGCAGCAGGGCGCCCAACTCGAGCCGCTTGCCCTTGGGGCTGGTGTAGCCGCCGACCACGAATTCCTGGTCGCGCACGCATTTGAACTTCAACCAGTTCTCCGAGCGGCGGCCGTCATAGGCCGATTCGGCCCGCTTGGCGATCACACCCTCGTCACCACGACCGCACGCCGCCCGGTACGCGGCCATCCCGTCCCCGACCCGGTGCGGTGCATAGCGCAGCGGATCGGTGAAGTCGATTGCCTTGCGCAGCAATCTCTTACGCCAGATCAGCGGCACCGCGACGGTCGACTTGCCGTCGAGATGCAGCAGGTCGAACACGTAGTAGTAGATACGCACCGACGATGCCCGGGCCACGTCGGGGTCGGTGATGCCCAGCCGGCCCTGCAGCCGGGCGAAGCTGGTGCGGCGGCCCTCGAACGCCACCACCTCGCCGTCCAGCACGAAGCGCGTCTCGCGCTGCGCGGCCAGCGCCTCGACCAATTCCGGGTAGGTCCCGTTGAGCGGCTTGCGGTTTCGCGACAGCAGCCGGACCCGGTCGCCGTCGCGGAAGGCCAGGCAGCGCATGCCGTCGAACTTGCGCTCGAAGATCCAGTGCGGGTCGGAGAATCGCTGCTCGGTGAGGGTGGCCAGCGTGGGCGAGCACCACTGGGGCACGGGCTCGTCGCGCAGCGCGGCACGCACGGAATCGGGCAGCGCGGCGAAGTCGGTCACGGCGCCGGCCCCGGCGCCGCGGCGCGTCCCCGCCAGGTCAGTTCCATGCCGATCTCGCTCAGCCATCGGGTCAGGTCATAGCCGTTGCGGGCCAGCCCGTCGACGGCGGCCACCGCGCGTTGGATCGCCCGTTCGGCGACCTCCGGGGTGAGCAGGCCGTGCCGGAGGGCATCGAGCAACTCGTCGACATCGGTCAGCTCGGCGCGGATGCCGGTGCGGACCTCGATGTCCAGGTAGTGGTCCTCCGAACGCCACACCGTGGGCCCGGGCAGGTAGTCGCCCACGTCCAGGTAGTAGTCGTGATCGCGTTCGTGCCCTGGATTGAAGTGAAAAACCGTGGCGCGCAAGCCCAACGACGGTAGCAGCCACGACTCGAGGTAATGGAACTGGACGCGGCCGGGGGTGGGGCGGGCAAGGTACAGGCCCCACGGCCGCACCGCATACTCGTCGACGGTCCGCACGATGCCCTTCGGATCGGTGTTGGTGCGGGCCCGCAGGTCGAACGTCTCATGCTTGGGAGGGTGGATGATGTCACCCTACCGGCCGTTCACCGATTCCTCACCGGCGCAACCGGATCTTCCACCGCACGAAGACGGCGTAACACAGCGCCAGCGCGGCCAGCATGCCCATGTCGAGCAGCCAGGTCCCCGGCGTGTGCAGCCAGAACCGATCCTGCGACAGCAGCGAATCGGGCACCAGATGGCGCAGGTCCACCGTGGCCGACGCCGCGGCGTAGCCCCAGCGCGCCGGCATCGCCCACGACAACTGGTTCAGGCCCAGCCGGCCGGTCACCGGCACCATGCCGCCGCACAGCACCAGCTGCGCCATCACGGTGACGACGAACAGCGGCATGATCTGCTCGCTGGAGCGGACCAGCGACGAGATGGCCAGGCCCAGAACGGCCGAGGCGACACACGTCGCCGCGACCGTGGCGAACAGTTCGGCGACGGCGCCGGCGGTGGAATGGCCGAACAGCACCGCGCCCCGCGTCGGGGCGCCCTTGCCGATCACCACGATCGCCGTCACGATCGCCGACTGCAGCACGGCGAAGCCGCAGAACACCGCGGTCTTGGCGAGCAGGTAGGCGGTGGTCGACAGGCCCACCGCCTGCTCGCGCTGGAAGATGGCGCGTTCGCCGACCAGATCGCGAATCGTCAACGCGGTTCCCATGAATGCCGCGGCCGGCAGCAGCAGGGCCAGGATCTGCGCGGCCTCGTCGGGTGTCCCGGCCGCGGGCGCCGGAACGCGAAATCCGTTGTGGCCCGGCACGGTCAATGACAGCGAACCCAGGATGAACGGCAGCAGCGCCAGGAAGACGAAGTAGGCGCGGTCGGCCACCACCAGCCGGACCTGCCGGCGCGCGATCGTCGAAATCTGGTGCCGCAGACTGGTATGCACCGGCTCGCCCAGATCTTCGGGCTCGTCGGCGCGGTCGGATTTGTGGGACCGTTGCTGGGCCTCGCGCTGTTCCCGGAAGCGGCGGTTGGCCTCCTCGGGATCGGCGCCGACCTGAGTGAAGATCTTGGCCCAGTTGGTAGTTCCCATCGCCGGGCCGATTCGGTCGGGGGCGCCGCAGTAGGCCGTCTTGCCGCCCGGAGCCATCAGCAGCACCTGGTCGCACACGTCGAGGTAGGACAGCGAGTGGGTGACCACCAGCACCACCCGGCCGGCGTCGGCCAACTGGCGCAGCATCGTCATGACTTGAAGGTCCAGCGCGGGATCCAGGCCCGAGGTCGGTTCGTCGAGGATCAGCAGCGACGGCCCGGTCAGCAGTTCGAGGGCCACCGAGGCGCGTTTGCGCTGCCCACCGGACAGTTTGTCGACGCGGGTGTCGGCGTGCTTGGTCAGGTCGAGTTCCTCGAGGACCTGGGCGACCACCCGGGCGCGGTCGGCCTTGCCGGTGTCGGGCGGCAGCCGCAGTTCGGCGGCGTAGCCGAGCGCCTGGTTGACGGTCAGCTGGCGATGCACCACGTCGTCCTGCGGCACCATGCCGATCCGGCTGCGCAGGGAGGCGTACTCGCCGTGAATGTTGTGCCCCTCGAACGTCACCGAGCCCGAACTCGGCGTCGTGTAGCCGGCGATGAGCCGGGCCAGGGTGCTCTTTCCGGCGCCCGACCCGCCGATCACCGCGGTCAGCGTTCCCGGCCGCGCGGTCAGCGAGATGTCGTCGAGCAGCTGCTTGCCGTCGTCGACGACGTAGGTGACGTTGCGCACCTCGAGACCGCCGCTGCGCGTTGCGGTTTGGCCGCGTTCGGTCAGCGTGCCGTCGCGGAACACCAGGTCGACGTTGCCGATGGTGACGACGTCGTCGTCGGACAGGATCGCCGAACCCACCCGGGTGCCGTTGACGAAGGTTCCGTTGACGCTGTTGTCGCGGATCTCGGTGCCCAGCGCCGTGGGCACCAGCGTCGCGTGGTGGCGCGACGCCAGGACGTCGGCGACGACGATGTCGTTGTCGACGGCACGGCCGATCGTCATGGCGCCAGCCGTGCCCGCGGCCGAGGAGGCGCGCGGGGACAGCAGTTTCACGAACCGCGTCGCCAGGTTCGACACGTCGGCCGTCTTGGCGTCGATCACGGTGAATTCCGTTGCCGGCGTGGGCGATGTCCGCGGTGGCCCGGCCGGAGCGCTCGCCGGGGCGACGCGCGATCGGGCCGGCGAGCCGGGGACGATGACGGTGCGTTCCTCCGGCGGTGTGCTCGGCGGTCGGGCCGGCCGGCGGGGCGGCACCGGGCGCCGCGGCGGGCGCGTCGGGTTGGTCTGCTCGGTGATCGCGGTCCAGGTCAGGGTCGGCGGCCCGGAGTCATGACTCGGCCGGGGCCGGCCCGGGTGGCCCGCGTGACCCTGCTGCGGCCCCAGCGCGAAGGTCAGCCGCGGGCCGTGCGGGTTTCCCACGTGGATGCTCTGGCCGTCGTGGATGTCGACGACCGGCATCCGGTAGCCGTTGAGGTACGTGCCGTTGAGCGAGCCGTTGTCGATCGCCAGCCAGCGGCCCTGCTCGAAACGCAGGATCAGATGCGCACGCGAGATCCGCGGATCCGGGATGCGCACATCGGCCTGCACGTGGCGTCCGACGACCACCTCGTGGCCGGCCGCGAAGGATCGTTGGGACCCGTCGTGCCGAATTGTCAGGATGGGCGGGGCGGGTCGAGTCACCACTCAAGTATCGGCCCGCGTCGACAGTGCCTCCATGAGTAGCGGCTGTGACTTCCCTTTGTTTCGGTTCGGTCACTCACAGCGCTTTCATAACCTGCCGAGGCGAATCGCCCACTGGCGTGCGGCATTATTCGAACGGGAGGGGAGCACGCAGACTGCGTCCGGACCAGCCGCGGTGCGATCCGCATCACAGTGGAGGCGACCGGTGACGAGGGGGTGAGGCAGACGTGAACGAGCACAAGGGAACTACCCGGCGCATCAGGGCCGGGCGGCGACTGTTGAGCAACCCGCGACAGGCCCGCGCGGCGCTGCGCGCGGGCTTTCAGTCGCTGCCCGGCATGCCCATCGGGCAGCTGTTTCGCCGGATCCCGCCGGTCGATTCCCGCCCACACCCGGAACCCGCAGCGGCGCAAGGGCATAGCGAGCCCGGCGGGCCGCGACTGACGATAGGCAACGGAGCGTCGTTCGCCGGGTACACCATTTTGCGGCAGCTGGGCGCCGGCGGTATGGCCGAGGTGTACCTGGCTCTGCATCCCCGGCTGCCGCGCCGCGACGTGATCAAGGTGCTCGCCGAGGCGGTGACGGTCGATCCCGAGTTTCGCGAAAGATTCAACCGGGAGGCCGATCTGGCCGCGACGCTGTGGCATCCGCACATCGTCGGCGTCCACGACCGCGGTGAATTCAACGGCCACCTGTGGATCTCGATGGACTACGTCGAGGGCACCGACGCCTCGCGGCTGGTCAAAGAGAGCTACCCCGACGGCATGCCGTTGGACGAGGTGTCGGCCATCGTGCAGGCGGTGGCGGGCGCGCTGGACTACGCGCACGCCCGCGGCCTACTGCACCGTGATGTGAAGCCGGCCAACATCCTGCTCACCCATCCCGAAGCGGGGGAGCGGCGAATCTTGTTGGCGGACTTCGGGGTTGCGCGGCATCTGGGCGACATCAGCGGGATCACCGAAACCAACGTCGCGGTGGGGACGGTGGCGTATGCCGCGCCCGAGCAGCTGACGGGTTCGCCCATCGACGGCCGGGCAGACCAATATGCCTTGGCCGCAACGGCTTTCCATCTGCTCACCGGTGCGCCGCCATTCCAGCACTCCAACCCGATCGCGGTGATCGGTCAGCATCTGCACGAGGACCCGCCCCGGCTCAGCGATTTCCGGCCCGAGCTGGCCGCGCTGGACGAGGTGTTCTGCCAGGCCCTGGCCAAGGCGCCCGAGGACAGGTTCGACCGGTGTCGCGCGTTCGCCGCCGCCGTCAGCCGGGAGTGCGACGGCGCCGCCGCGATCGGCCCTGATGCCCGGTCGCGCACCGTCGCGTCGCCGGCGCACCGCCGGCGCGGGCCGGACCGTGTCATCGCCGCCGTGACGCACCGGTTCTCGCCGCAAACCCGGTGGGCCGCCGCGTTGGTGTGCGCGGTGCTCGTCGCCGTCGCGGCGACCTGGTCGGTGCTCTACTCGTTTCAGCCCGGCGCCCCGCCGGCCAACCCCGCGCTCGCGTCGAAACCGTCGCCGCCCGCCGCCGTCGCCGCGCCCATCGCGGGCGGACCGGTGCTCAACGGGACCTACAAGCTGGACTACGACCAGACCAAGCGCACCACCAACGGCATCGGGATCCGCCACGACGGAGCCGGTACCAACTGGTGGGCCTTCCGGTCGGCGTGCACCAGCAGCGGGTGTGCGGCCACCGGGACGCGGTTGGACGACGCCACCCATCAAACGGCCGGCGGTCCCGACGGGGGCCAGACGGACACGCTGCGCTTCGTGGGCGGTTACTGGCAGGGGGCGCCCGAACAGCAGCGGGTGGGCTGCACCCGGCCCGGCGGGCCCGCCGGGGCGACTCAGCAGGAGACGATCGCCTGGTCGCTGGCGCCGCAGAGCGACGGGACGCTGCGCGGCACCGAGACCGAGACGGTGCTCAGCAACGAGTGTGGCGCTCAGGGGGCGGTGGTGCGGGTGCCGGTGGTGGCTACCCGGGTCGGCGACGTGCCGCCGGGAGTGACCGTGGCCGATCCCGCTTCGGTGATCAACGCCTCGCCCACCGCGGCCGCGCCGGCGCCGCCGGTGCTGGGCGGGCTGTGCAGCGATGTCGGCAAGGTCGCCTACGACCCGACCAACAACGAGCAGATCGTCTGCGAGGGCAGCAGCTGGGCCAAGGCGCCGATCACCATGGGCGTGCACGCGGCCGGCAGCTCGTGTGACCGGCCGGGCACCTCGGTGTTCGCCATGAGCACCTCCAGTGACGGCTACCTGCTGCAGTGCGATCCGGTCACCCGCACGTGGACGCGTCCCGCTGGGTAGTTGTCTTTTGGCGCCTCGACTCCGGGTGCCGTCTCCGGGCGCCTCACCTTCTGGCGCCTCGGGGTGCCGGGTCTCCGGACACCATGAGGTGAGTTTCAAACTCGCTAGCGGATGCGCTAGGGAGTTTGGGAGACACGTTGTCCTTCCGGACAGGTACGCACGTGACGCATGTGGCACGGGTGGGCCTGGCGCTGACTGACTTTCGCCGCGTCGCATTCCCAATAAAATCCCCACCTATGCAGGCAGTGCGGGTGGACCCCGCTGGATTGGCAGCGATGGCTGGTCGCTGGGCGACGGCAGCGGGCGAATTGCACGTTCCAGCGGCGCCGACGGCCTCGGGATTGCCGAGCCAGGCCAGCGTGGCCGCGGTCAACGTCGCTCATGCCGACGTCACGGCCTTCACGGCCAGGCTCGCCGACCGGGTGCAGGCGCATGTGATTGGCGAGGCCGCGCGGCTGACGCGTTGCACGCTGCGACGCACGACGACGCGGGGAAGACCAGCGGGGTCGCCGACCAACTGCGGGCAGCGGCCGGAGTCGCCCGAAGCGGCGCCTCCGAGTTGGTCGCGGCCCGCTCGCGAGTCCGCTACGCCGTCGAGGACGCCATGCGGTCGGGCTTCGATGTGTACGAAGACATGTCGGTCGCAGATCGTTCGACGGGTGGTTCGGCTGCGCAGCGAGCGGCCCGGCAGGCTCAGGCGCAAGCCTTCGCCGGTGACATACGCCGGCGCGCCGCTGAATTGGTCGCCCTGGACCAGCAGGTCGCCGGCAGAGTCACCGCGGCCACGGCCGGAATCCGCGACACGTTTCCGCAAACCCCGGATTCCGATGCGCCTCAGCGCAAACCGAAATTCCAAGCGGTCGACCACCACACCTTCAAAGAAGATCCACCGCCCAACGGATCCTATCCAGTCAACGAGGTGGTGGCCGAGGCAACCGATCTCGACGGCAACCATGTCGTGCTGCGGCGGGGCTACTACAACGCTAAGACGGACAGGGGGTTCGGGTGGGACAAGGCGTACTGGAAGCACGGAATAGTCAATCCCAACGTGTTCAAAGACCTGATTTCCCACAGCCGTCCCGTGCGCCAGCCGGACGGTACGCTTCGGTATGACGTTTCGGTCGATCGCGCTCACTGCACGAGAGGTCCCCTGGGGATCGCGAGCTGCCAGGACACCGGCGAGAGTCTGACGATGAGGATCGTCGTCGATCCGCGTTCTGGGCGCGCAGATGTGTCAGATGGGGGACAGAAAGGGGTGATCACCATGTTCCCCCTCCCGGGAGGAAGTGGAGTGGTGGAGATCCGTCCGGGGTGGACTTTGACGCCGCCATGGGTGAATAACAATGTGCCCATCAACTGAACACACGGACGAGCAACGCGCATTCGCAGCCGACGTTCTGCGAAAGCTCTTGCAACACATAGTGAACCAGAACCAGTTTGCCAACGCGGCAGAAGGGCATTACACGTTTCTGGTGTCGCACGCATGGACAGAAGGGCCGATGATGTACCTGGTGTACCAGGCTCCGCCATCCGACATCAGTTGGGGCTTGGTCCGCGACACCAGAGAATCGATCCTCGACCCGAGTCCCTGGCCGGACGTAGATGAGGCAGTGCTGTACTACTACTTGCTAGATCTCGAGGAGAATTGGCCCGGGCACTTTTCCCGTCAGCCCGGGGAAACCGACACGATCTGCTGGAGAGGCGATCGACACCCAGGCCTTCCAGAACACCCATCAGACATCGACGATGAGCATCGCTACACGCCGACGGCACCGTCGTTGGCGCAGCACCGCCCAGAGCAAGCGCATCCGGTGGTCAACGAACCGCGCTTGTACGCCGACCCACCGTGATCGATCCGGTCACCGCGCGACCAGCGTGAGCCACCTTCGCGAACCCGCCCCGCCGCACTTGAGTTCCTAAGGGGAGTCAAGCTACTTCGGTGGGTTTTATGCTGGGGTGGACGGGCCGGTGAATTGGAGCGCGTAGCGACTCCTGTTGTTCCCGGCCCGTCCTGCCTTTTTGGCGCTGGGAGTAGCGCTTGGAGGCAGCGTTGATGCGAGTCTTCTTGTCGACGGTGTGGTGGGCGCGGACGATGCGGCGTCCTTCTTCGAAGGTGATGGGTCGTCCGTCGGTGTCGCGCAGCACGTAGTGCGCTCCGGCGCGCCAGCAGGTGGCGATGCGGGTGAGCAGGATGGTGGCAATGTGGCAGATCGCCGAATCGTGGTGGCGCTCGGTGCTCATCAGGCGTTTGTATTTCGCGGCCAGTTGCGGGTCGCTCTTGCGGGCTTGGTCAGCGGCGGCGAAGAGGGCTTCGCGCAGCAGCGGGTCACCGGCTTTGGTGAGTCCGTGGCGCTGTTCTGCTTGTCCGGACTGGTTGACCTTGGGGACGAGGCCGGAGTAGGCGCGGATGGCGGCTAGGGAGTGGAACCGGTGCGGGTCGCCGATGCGGCCGGCGATGACCGCACAGGTGACGGGCCCGACGCCGGGTGCTGAGGCGATGATGCCGCGCGGGTCGGCCTCGGCGTAGAGGTTGGCGGCGCGCTCGTCGAGGTCGTCGATCTGCTCGGTGAGCATCTGGGCTTGCTCGGCTTCGGTAGCGATGTCGGCGGCCAGTTCGGCGAAGTCGATGCGGGCATTAGCGCCAGATCCCCATAGCTGCAGCGATTCTTGGGCGGCGGTCAACAGCAGGGTGGCGTGTGGTTCGCGCCAGGCGCCGCGGGAGTGGCGGATCAGGAAGCGGGTCAGGCGGGCATGGCCGAGACGGATCAGGCTGTGCGGGTCGGCGTAGCGGGCCAGCAGTGCCAGCGCGGCCTTGCCATAGTTGGATCCCAGCGCGTCGTACCAGGCTGGACCGAGGAGCTCGAGCTGGGCGTCAAGGCGCTGGAAGACTGCGGTGCGGCGCTTGACGATCGAGGAGCGGATCTTGACCAGGCGCCGCAGCGGTTCGCCGGGCCCGTCGCCGCTGTGGTCACGCAGCCCCTCTGGATGCAGCAAGGGCAACCGGGCCAACAGCTTGGAGTCCAGATGGTCATTTTTGGTGTGCTTGGAGTAGTAGGCGCGCAGGTCTGCTGACTGGGTGGTGGGCACCATCGAGATCCGGGCGCCGTGATGACGAAACCAGGATGCCAGCGGAACCCATGCGTTGCGGGTGGGCTCCATCACCACCCGCACGGTGTCTTGCTCGCTGAGTCCGATTACTTTCCAGAGCTTTTCGAGGTCGGCGGGCCGGGTGAAGAACTTTCGTCCGGTCCACACATACGTCCCATCGGGACGGGCCAGCGATGCTTGATGAGCAGCCCGGCACGCCACGTCGATACCCAAAATCAGTTCCACGCACATCCTTTCGACGGATCCAGGTCAGTCCCCGGCTCCGACGGGCATGGCCCAGACATTCCGCAAGCAGAAGTCCGCTCCCGAGCGGCTCCAAGTTCCCGAACAGGGACACCGGTCGGCACCTGAGACGCGCCGCGGACGACCACTCAAAAATCAGGAATCACCAGGTGTTCCGGTCGGTGGCCTCGGCCGTCCGCGGACGCCCACTAAACCTAAATGTCGGTGATCGCCTCTACCCTGGTGACATGGCATTTGCCACGGAACATCCGGTAGTCGCGCATTCGGAGTACCGCCCGGCCGAGGAGGCCGTCGAAGGGCTGGTGCGGGCCGGCGGCCGCTTCGAGGTGGTCAGCCCGCACGCGCCGGCCGGTGACCAGCCGGCCGCCATCGACGAGCTCGAACGCCGCATCAGGGCGGGGGAGCGCGACGTGGTGCTGCTCGGGGCCACCGGCACCGGCAAGTCGGCCACCACCGCCTGGCTCATCGAGCGGCTGCAACGGCCCACGCTGGTGATGGCGCCCAACAAGACGCTGGCCGCCCAGCTGGCCAACGAACTGCGAGAGATGTTGCCGCACAACGCGGTTGAATACTTCGTGTCGTACTACGACTACTACCAGCCCGAGGCGTACATCGCGCAGACCGACACCTACATCGAAAAGGACAGCTCCATTAACGACGACGTCGAGCGCCTCAGGCACTCGGCGACCTCGAGCCTGCTGTCGCGCCGCGACGTGGTGGTGGTGGCCTCGGTGTCGTGCATCTACGGCCTGGGCACGCCGCAGTCCTACCTGGACCGCTCGGTGGAGCTGCGGGTCGGCACCGAGGTGCCCCGCGACGCCCTGCTGCGGCTGCTGGTCGACGTCCAATACACCCGCAACGACCTGTCCTTCACCCGCGGCTCGTTCCGGGTCCGCGGCGACACCGTCGAGATCATCCCGTCCTACGAAGAGCTGGCCGTGCGCATCGAGTTCTTCGGCGACGAGATCGAGGCGTTGTACTACCTGCACCCGCTGACCGGCGACGTGATCCGCCAAGTCGACTCGCTGCGGATCTTCCCGGCCACCCACTACGTGGCCGGCCCGGAAAGAATGGCCCACGCCATCTCCACGATCGAGCAGGAACTGGCTGAGCGGCTGGCCGAACTGGAGGGCCAGGGCAAGCTGCTGGAGGCCCAACGGCTGCGGATGCGCACCAACTACGACATCGAGATGATGCGCCAGGTCGGATTCTGCTCGGGCATCGAGAACTACTCGCGCCACATCGACGGCCGCGGCCCGGGCTCGCCGCCGGCCACCCTGCTCGACTACTTCCCGGAAGACTTCCTGCTGGTCATCGACGAGTCCCACGTCACCGTCCCGCAGATCGGCGGCATGTACGAGGGCGACATGTCGCGCAAACGCAACCTGGTCGAGTACGGGTTCCGGCTGCCGTCGGCCTGCGACAACCGCCCGCTCACCTGGGAGGAGTTCGCCGACCGCATCGGCCAGACGGTCTACCTGTCGGCCACCCCGGGCCCGTACGAACTCAGCCAGACCGGCGGCGAGTTCGTCGAGCAGGTGATCCGCCCCACCGGGCTGGTCGATCCCAAGGTGGTGGTCAAGCCGACCAAGGGGCAGATCGACGACCTGATCGGCGAAATCCGCAAGCGCACCGAGGCCGACGAACGGGTGCTGGTCACGACGCTGACCAAGAAGATGGCCGAAGACCTCACCGACTACCTGCTGGAGATGGGTATCCGGGTGCGCTACCTGCACTCCGAGGTCGACACGTTGCGCCGGGTGGAGCTGCTGCGCCAGCTGCGGCTGGGCGAGTACGACGTGCTGGTCGGCATCAACCTGCTGCGGGAGGGCCTCGACCTGCCCGAGGTGTCGCTGGTGGCGATCCTGGACGCCGACAAGGAAGGCTTCCTGCGGTCCGCGCGCAGCCTGATTCAAACCATCGGCCGCGCCGCCCGCAACGTCTCCGGCGAGGTGCACATGTACGCCGACACCATCACCGAGTCGATGAAGGAGGCCATCGACGAGACCGAGCGGCGCCGGGCCAAGCAGATCGCCTACAACGAGGCCCACGGCATCGATCCGCAGCCGCTGCGCAAGAAGATCGCCGACATCCTCGACCAGGTCTACCGGGAGGCCGACGACACCGACACCGTCGAGATCGGCTCCGGGCGCAGCATGTCCCGCGGGCGGCGCGCCCAGGGCGAGCCCGGCCGGGCCGTCAGCGCCGGCATCGTCGAGGGCCGCGACACCACCAACATGCCCCGCGCCGAGCTGGCCGACCTGATCAAGGACCTCACCGCGCAGATGATGGCCGCGGCCCGCGACCTGCAGTTCGAGCTGGCCGCGCGGTTCCGCGACGAGATCGCCGACCTGAAGAAGGAGCTGCGCGGGATGGACGCCGCCGGCCTGAAATGAGTTTGCTGGCAACCGATCTCCAGCTCGCATCGCCGCGGCACGCCATACGGTAGAGGGGTGACGGATGCGGCGACCATCACCGGCGGCTGGCGAGAGCTGCTGGGCGCCAGGTATCTGAGGACCTCGATCCTGCTCGCCGGCGGGGTGGCGCTCTACGCCACGAATGAGTTCCTGACCACCAGCTTGTTGCCCAACACCATCGCCGAGATCGGCGGCAGTCGGCTCTACGCGTGGGTGACGACGCTGTATCTGGTCGGCTCGGTGGTCGCGGCCACCATGGTCAATCCGATGCTGCTGCGCGTCGGCGCGCGGGCGTCGTATCTGCTGGGGCTGGCCGTGTTCGGCGTCGCCAGCCTGGTTTGCGGTGCGGCACCCGATATGCATGTTTTGATTGCTGGGCGCGCCATGCAGGGGGTGGCCGGCGGCTTGCTGGCCGGCCTGGGCTACGCGGTGATCAACTCGGCGCTGCCACGCTGGTTGTGGACCCGCGGCTCGGCGCTGGTGTCGGCGATGTGGGGCGTCGCGACCGTGGTCGGGCCCGCGACGGGCGGGCTGTTCGCGCAGCTCGGGATCTGGCGCTGGGCCTTCGTGGTGATGGCCGTCCTGACCGCGCTGATGGCGCTGCTGGTGCCGGTCGCGCTGGCCTGCGTCGACCCGGCCCCCGCCATACCCCGGATGAAGGTGCCGGTGTGGTCGCTGCTGATCATCGGTGTCGCCGCGCTGGCGGTCAGCGTGGCGCAGATCCCGCACAACACCGCGGCGACCTTCGGGCTACTGGCGGCCGGAATCATGCTGGTCGGGCTGTTCGTGATCGTCGACTGGCGCATGCACGCCGCCATCCTGCCGCCCAGCGTGTTCTCGCCGGGGCCGCTGAAGTGGATCTACCTGACCATGGGCGTGCTGATGGCCGCCGCGATGGTGAACACCTATGTGCCGCTGTTCGGTCAGCGGCTGGCCCACCTCACCCCGATCGCGGCCGGCTTCCTGGGAGCGGCGCTCGCGCTGGGCTGGACGGTCAGCGAGATCGTCAGCGCCTCCCTGGAGAACCCGCGCACCGTGGGACGGGTGGTCATGGTGGCGCCGCTCGTGGCGGCGTCCGGGCTGGCGCTGGGGGCGGTGGCCCGGCACGGCGACGGGTCGGCCTGGACCGCCGCGCTGTGGGCGGTGGCGCTGCTGGTCGCCGGCACGGGCATCGGGATGGCCTGGCCGCATCTGTCGGCGCGGGCCATGGCGTCGGTCAACGACCCGGCCGAGGGCGGCGCCGCTTCGGCGGCGATCAACACCGTCCAGCTGACCTCCGCCGCGATCGGCGCCGGGTTGGCCGGCGTCGTCGTCAACACCGCCACCGGGGGTGACGAGATGGCCGCCCACCTGCTGTTCACCGTCTTCACCGCGCTCAGTGCGGCGGGGGTGGCCGTCTCTTACGCCGCCACCCGGGCCACCCGCCAGGCGCAGCCGGTCGGCAACGTCAGCTGAATTCAGTCCGTCGCATCATCGGCCGACAGCACCGCGGCGACCCCGTCCACCTCGGCGAAGACGTGCGCCGCATCGGCGATCTTGGCTCCCGACAACGTCATTGACACCGCGACTTCGCCGTCGTCGATGTCGTGCGGGTCGGCGTCGAGTTCGGTGAGCTGCCAGTCGCGCTGCCCGGAAAGACGCAGCAGCTCGCGCAGCACGCCGCGGCCGTTGGCGTAGATGATGCGCAACCGGACCGTGCCGCGCAGCCGCGCATTGAGTTGGCGTTCCACCGCATTGAACGCCAGCGCGCTCACGAAGTGCAGCCCGACGACCGCGATCGCCAGCAGCAGCAGGCCCGCTCCGGTGGCCAAACCGATGGCCGCCGATTCCCACACCGCGGCCGCCGTGGTAAGACCGTGCACCGCACCGCGCCGGGTGATGATGATGCCGGCACCGAGGAATCCGATCCCCGAAACCACTTGGGCCGCAACGCGAGACGGGTCCAGCACGATGCTGCCCGCCGACAGCACGTCGCTGAAGCCGTACTTGCTGACCAACATGATCAGCGCCGAGGAGGTGCCCACGATCGTCTGCGTCCGCAAACCGGCGCTCTTGCCCTGGATGGTGCGCTCCAGCCCGATGAGCGCCGTCAACCCGAACGCGGCGAACAGTTCGACGGCATGCCGCGCGCCCTGCACGCTGCCGCCCAGCAGCGGCGCCCCGGTCAGCCAGATCTGCATGCCGTCAAGCTACCCAGCATCCGGAACTTCACGCGGCCGGCGGCCGTCGTCGTCAGCGGGTGGACTTGACAACCTGCGAGTAGTGGAATTGCCACCGCTCGACGATGTGGAAGCCGAGATAGCCGGGGAATCGATATGCGGGGGCCTGCCCGAATGCGCTGCCCGGTGGCAGCGATTGCCCGGACTGATGGTCGGGCAGCGAGTTGTCCTTATTGGTGATCGTCCAGATGGTCGAGCATTTGTTGATTTTGGCCGTGGTCAGCCAGATGGCGACGTGGCCGTCCCACAGCGTCCCGACCTTGGGGCCGTATGCGCCGCGTTCGACGTCGATCAGCGACCGGAACGCCGCGGGCCGGGTGGCCAACAGCGCGCGGATCGGGCCGGGCCGCCACGGCACGGTGTTGTCCACCAGCAGACAGTCGCCGGGTGCGGCGTGCGAGCCGATCAGGTCGGCGACCTGGCTGTAGTCCCAGCCCTCCTTGGCGTACGGCCAGCGTTGCACGAACAGGTAATTCGGCAGCGCGGCAACGGCGCACAGCAGCACCGCGCCGGCGATGGACCAGGGGCGGCGGGCCAGCGTGACGATGCAGACGGCCAGCACGATGGCCATCGCGGGCGCGGTGAAGATCAGGTAGCGCGGGTAGTAGATCGGTTCGCCGACGGCCGAGTAAACGACCACCAGCGCGGTGGGAATCACCATCCAGGCCGCGCAGAGGATCAACAACCGGCGCAGGTCGCCCGGCGGCGCCGGCACCCCGGCCAGCCGGGCCACCGCCGCCGCCACGATCAGCACGGCGCTCAGCACGGCCAGCGCGACGCTGTGGTCGAAATACTGGCGCAAGATGATGTCGAACGCGTAATGCCAGCTCACCGGGTAGATCCAGTTGACCTGCCAGACCTGGTTGTGCGCGAACAGCAGGAACGGCGTCATCGCCCCGACGGCGACGGCCGAGCTGCCGGCCCACCACAGCGCCGCCGACCTGCGCGCGCCGCGGGCCGTGAGCAGCGGCAGCATCACGCCGTACACCGGCACCATCAGCACCATGTTGAGGTTGAGCAGGATCGCCAGCATCAACGCCAGCGCGTACCCGATCCACGGGCGGGGCGCGCCGCGCCGGACGGCGGCGACGAACAACACGGTCAGCCAGACGGCGGCGGCGGCCACGAACGCGTACGGGCGCGCCTCCATGCCCGCCCACGTCATGCGGGGCAGCAGGGCGAACACGGCGCCCGCGCATACCGTTGTCCGCCGGGGGGCGAACTGCCTGGTGAACACCGTGACACCGGCGGCCGCGGCCCCGACCGCCAGGGCGCTGGGTAACCGGGAGAAGAACTCGGTGGGCGGGAACAGCGCGAACCAGCCGTGCATCAGCAGGTAATAGGCCCCGTGGACGGCGTCGATATGTCCGAGCAGCCGCCAAAACTCGGGCAATGTCCGGCTGGCCGCGGCCGAGATCGTCGCCCCCTCGTCGAACCACAGCGACGGCCGGCACGCCCAGGCGGCGCTGAGCGCGGTGGCGAGCACCGCGATCGCCCACGGATCGAGCAACCTTCCCCGCGGACGGCGAGGCGCAGGTTCGGCGACGATATCCCCGGCGCCCGACTCGAAAGTCGGCTCGAGGGTGGGCATGGACATGATGCTTGTTACTTTAGGGCGCGCCCGGTGCGGCGGCTCACAAACAGCCGCCCGGGGTATTCGCCGTCGGCCCCGCAATCGGCGAAAAGCGGCGCAATGCAATGCTTTCCGCGCTGCCCTCGGGGATGGGATTGTTTTGGCATCGGCGAAATTGTCCATTGCCGCAGCCGGGCCCGCCAAATTGGCAAACCCGCCGCGCCACACCGTGTCGCTGATCTACCTCCTCAGCATCGAGCAAACGCGATACTGTCTTGGGTTGGCTGACCAACCGACACTGGGAGGGTAAATGGGCGCCTATCGGACTGTCGTGGTAGGAACCGATGGCTCGGACTCGTCGATGCGTGCGGTAGAGCGGGCGGCGCAGATCGCCGGACCGGATGCCAAGCTGATCGTGGCCTCGGCGTACTTGCCCCAGCATGAGGACGCCCGGGCCGCCGACGCCCTGCGGGAAGAAAGCTACAAGGTGTCGGGCACCGCCCCGATCTATGCGATTCTGCGCGACGCCAAGGAGCGCGCCCACCAGGCCGGAGCGAAGAACGTCGACGAGCGCCCCATCGTGGGGGCCCCGGTGGATGCGCTCGTGCACCTCGCCGAGGAGGAGCAGGCGGACCTGCTGGTGGTCGGCAACGTCGGTCTGAGCACCATCGCCGGACGGTTGCTGGGCTCGGTGCCCGCCAACGTGTCGCGGCGGGCCAAGACCGACGTGCTGATCGTGCACACCACCTCATGACCGCTACCGGTTGACCGTTACCAGCCCCGCTCGCGCCATTCGCTGAGGTGGGGGCGTTCGTTGCCCAACACGGTGTCGTCGCCGTGCCCGGGGTAGACGACGGTGGAGTCGTCGTACACGTCGAACACCCGGGTGGTGACGTCGTCGATCAGCTGGTCGAAGTCGCCGGGCTGCCACGTCTTGCCCACCCCGCCCGGGAACAGGCAGTCGCCGGTGAACAACTGGGTGACCCCGCCGGTCGCCGCCCCGTCCAGGGCCAGCGCGATCGAGCCGGGAGTGTGCCCGCGCAGGTGGATGACGTCGAACGCCAGCTCGCCGATGCGCACGGTGTCCCCGCCCGCCAGCAAACGATCCGGTTTGACCGGCAGCGGGCCGGCGTCGATCTCGTTGGCGGCGGTGGGCGCCCCGGTGGCGGCGGCGACGTCGGCCAGCGCCTGCCAGTGATCGAAGTGCTGGTGGCTGGTCACGATCAGCGACAGCTTGGGGGCGTAGTCGCGGATCAGGCCGATCAGCACGTCGGCGTCGTTGGCGGCGTCGATCAGCAGTGTTTCGCCGGTCGCGGAACACGTCACCAGGTATGCGTTGTTGTCCATCGGGCCCACCGACGCCTTTATGATCGTGGCGCCGGGTAGGGTCCGGCGGGCCGCGGTGCCCGGATCGACGTGTCCGGTGTAGTTGTCGCTGGGAACAACCGAGGCAGTCATAGCGGCCACGTTACTGGTCAAACGTTGCTTGTCGGTATGGGCACCTAGCATGGAATGCGCCGTGCGCACACCGGCTGTACGGAGCGGATTCATTGAGAGAGGGCAGCGTGGCTGACCGTCTGATCGTCAAGGGCGCCCGCGAGCACAACCTGCGCGGCGTCGACCTCGACCTGGCCCGGGATGCGCTGATCGTGTTCACCGGGCTGTCGGGATCGGGCAAATCGTCGCTGGCCTTCGACACGATCTTCGCCGAGGGGCAGCGGCGCTACGTGGAGTCGCTGTCGGCCTACGCCCGCCAGTTCCTGGGGCAGATGGACAAGCCGGACGTGGACTTCATCGAGGGGCTGTCGCCGGCGGTGTCCATCGACCAGAAGTCCACCAACCGCAACCCGCGCTCGACCGTCGGCACCATCACCGAGGTCTACGACTACCTGCGGCTGCTCTACGCCCGCGCGGGCACCCCGCACTGCCCGGTGTGCGGCGAGCGGATCGCCCGGCAGACGCCCCAGCAAATCGTCGACCAGGTGCTGGCGATGCCCGAGGGCACCCGGTTTTTGGTGCTGGCCCCGGTGGTGCGCACCCGCAAGGGCGAGTTCGCCGACCTCTTCGAGAAGCTCAACGCCCAGGGCTACAGCCGGGTCCGGGTGGACGGCGTGGTGCATCCGCTGACCGATCCGCCGAAGCTGAAGAAGCAGGAAAAGCACGACATCGAGGTGGTGGTGGACCGCCTCACCGTCAAGGCGTCCGCCAAGCAGCGGCTCACCGACTCGGTGGAGACCGCGCTGAACCTGGCCGACGGCATCGTGGTGCTGGAATTCGTCGACCACGAACACGACGCGCACAACCGCGAGCAGCGGTTCTCCGAGAAGCTGGCCTGCCCGAACGGGCACGCGCTGGCGGTCGACGACCTGGAACCGCGGTCGTTCTCGTTCAACTCGCCCTACGGCGCCTGCCCCGAGTGCAGCGGGCTGGGCATCCGCAAGGAGGTCGACCCGGACCTGGTGGTGCCCGACCCGGAGCGCACCCTGGCCGAGGGGGCGGTGGCGCCGTGGTCGACGGGCCACACCGCGGAGTACTTCACCCGGATGATGGCCGGGCTCGGCGACGAGCTGGGCTTCGACGTCGACACCCCCTGGCGCAAGCTGCCGGCCAAGGCCCGCAAGGCGATTCTCGAGGGTTCCGACCACCAGGTGCATGTGCGCTACCGCAACCGGTACGGCCGGACCCGCTCGTACTACGCCGATTTCGAGGGCGTGCTGGCGTTCCTGCAGCGCAAGATGGCCCAGACCGAGTCGGAGCAGATGAAGGAGCGCTACGAGGGCTTCATGCGCGACGTGCCCTGCCCGGTCTGCGAGGGCACCCGGCTGAAGCCGGAGATCCTGGCCGTCACGCTGGCGGCGGGGCGGCACGGGAAGAAATCCATCGCCGAGGTGTGCGAGCTGTCCATCTCGGATTGCGCGGAGTTCCTCAACACGCTCACCCTGGGGCCCCGCGAGCAGGCGATCGCCGGGCAGGTGCTCAAGGAGATCCAGTCCCGGCTGGGGTTCCTGCTCGACGTCGGGCTGGAATATCTGTCGCTGTCGCGCGCGGCGGCCACCCTGTCCGGCGGTGAGGCGCAACGCATCCGGCTGGCCACCCAGATCGGGTCCGGGCTGGTGGGGGTGCTCTATGTGCTCGACGAGCCGTCCATCGGCCTGCACCAGCGCGACAACCGCCGGCTTATCGAAACCCTCACGCGATTAAGGGATTTGGGTAACACGCTGATCGTCGTGGAGCACGACGAGGACACCATCGCCCATGCCGACTGGATCGTGGACATCGGCCCGCGGGCCGGTGAGCACGGCGGCCAGATCGTGCACAGCGGAACCTATGCCGAGCTGCTGGCCAACCAGGACTCGATCACCGGGGCCTACCTGTCCGGCAAGGAAAGCATCGAGATGCCGGCGATCCGGCGCCCGGTCGACCGCCGCCGCCAGCTCACCGTGGTGGGGGCGCGCGAGCACAACCTGCGCGGCATCGACGTGTCGTTCCCGCTCGGTGTGCTGACGTCGGTGACGGGCGTGTCGGGCTCGGGCAAATCGACTCTGGTGAACGACATCCTGGCGACGGTGCTGGCCAACCGGCTCAACGGCGCCCGGCTGGTGCCGGGCCGGCACACCCGGGTCACCGGGCTGGACCACCTGGACAAGCTGGTGCGGGTGGACCAGTCGCCGATCGGGCGCACACCGCGGTCCAACCCGGCCACCTACACCGGCGTGTTCGACAAGATCCGCACCCTGTTCGCCGCCACCACCGAGGCCAAAGTTCGTGGCTATCAACCGGGCCGGTTCTCGTTCAACGTCAAGGGCGGCCGGTGCGAGGCGTGCACGGGCGACGGCACCATCAAGATCGAGATGAACTTCCTGCCCGACGTGTACGTGCCGTGCGAGGTGTGCCACGGTGCCCGCTACAACCGGGAGACCCTGGAGGTGCACTACAAGGGCGAGACCATCTCCGAGGTGCTGGACATGTCCATCGAGGAGGCGGCGGAGTTCTTCGAGCCGATCACCGGCATCCACCGCTACCTGCGCACCCTGGTCGACGTCGGCCTCGGTTATGTGCGGCTCGGCCAGCCGGCGCCCACCCTGTCCGGCGGCGAGGCGCAGCGCGTCAAACTGGCCGCCGAACTGCAGAAGCGCTCCACCGGCCGCACCATCTACATCCTCGACGAGCCCACCACGGGGCTGCATTTCGACGACATCCGCAAGCTGCTGAAGGTCATCAACGGCCTTGTCGACAAAGGCAACACGGTGATCGTCATCGAACACAACCTGGACGTGATAAAGACCTCGGACTGGATCGTCGACATGGGCCCGGAGGGCGGGGCCGAGGGCGGAACCGTTGTCGCGCAAGGCACTCCGGAAGACGTCGCCGCGGTGCCGGAGAGCTACACCGGCAAGTTCCTCGCCGAGGTGATCGGCCGTGGCGGGGCGGCGGCCGGCGCCCCGCGCCGGTCGAGCCGGCGCCGCAAGGCCACCGCCTGAGTCAATCCTGCTGCGGCCGCATGGACTCGCGGATCTGGGCCAGCCGCCGTGCGGCGGCGCGTTTCCGCTCGTCGTACTGCTCGGCGACCGATCGGCCTTCGGGCGATTCCGCGTCGAGGTCGGCGGCGCCCTGCGCCGTCGCGTAGCGCGCCTCGATCTTGTCTCGGACGGAATCGAAGGTGGGCACGCCGGCGTTGTCGTAGCCGGCGTCGGCCGGCGTAGCTGATTCGTCGGGCATGCGGTTACGCTACTGCGGCGGCGATCGAAATAGGCAACGCCTGTTGTCACCGTTGGGCGTCAAATCATCGGCACAGACGATTGGGGAAGATTCGTCGCTGCACGCCACATTTTCCATGCTCTGGCCGGGACCGGCGTTAACCATAAATCGGCCGCGACCGCGGTTACTGAATAGTAGCTGTTCTATTCGCCAAATCCCATGCGCCGCTGAGCAAGCGCGCCGTGCAACTTCTTGCCCGAGCCGAAGGGACGTAATTAGCTGCTTGTGCCACAATCACCTTGGTTATTTGTCACGAGTCTTATTAACGAACAAATTGGTGTCGAAGGCTCGGTCAAAAATGGCTCGGATCGCACGGCAAATGAGTGGAGGTAAACATGGAAGCGGCTCAGCTCGCGGCAAGGGAGATTAACGACGGCCCGTGGCCGGAGACCGGATTCGGCTGGTACGACCAGGCGACGGGTTGTCGGGTCACCGCGTCGACGCCGGAAGCGGAGCCCGAATTGTGGAATCAATATCTGGATGGCGCACTCGAGAGTTATCGCAAGCACGGCCTGGACTGGGTGCTCGACCTGGAGCGGATCAGGGATGGCGCCGACACGACCCTGTTCTTTGCCGCGCTTGACCCCCAAGGTCGGGTCGTCGGGGGGACGCGGGTGGTGGGGCCGTTGCGGTCTCCGGATGTCAATGGCCAAGTAGAAGTCCCCGCTGGTGGCCAGCAGAAGTCCCCACTCCGCTGCGGGTGGTTGGCTAATTCTTGGCGGCTCCCTTCTTGTGGTCGGCGTGGCGCATCCGGTAGGACTCGCCGGAGGTGACGACGATGCTGGCGTGGTGCAGCAGCCGATCGAGGATGCTGGCGGCGGTGGTGTGCTCGGGCAGGAATCGCCCCCATTGTTCGAAGGGCCAATGCGAGGCGATGGCCAGGGAGCGGCGCTCGTAGCCGGCAGCCACGAGCCGGAACAACAGTTGAGTCCCGGTGTCGTCGAGCGGGGCGAAGCCGATCTCGTCCAAGATGACCAGATCCGCGCGGAGCAGGGTGTCGATGATCTTGCCGACGGTGTTGTCGGCCAGGCCGCGGTAGAGGACCTCGATCAGGTCGGCGGCGGTGAAGTAGCGGACTTTGAATCCGGCGTGGACGGCAGCGTGCCCGCAGCCGATGAGCAGGTGACTTTTGCCCGTACCAGGTGGGCCAATGACCGCCAGGTTCTGTTGTGCCCGAATCCATTCCAGGCTCGACAGGTAGTCGAACGTGGCTGCGGTGATCGACGATCCGGTGACGTCGAACCCGTCGAGGGTCTTGGTGACCGGGAAGGCTGCGGCCTTGAGACGGTTGGCGGTGTTGGAGGCATCGCGGGCAGCGATCTCGGCCTCAACCAACGTCCGCAGGATCTCCTCCGGTGTCCAGCGTTGCGTCTTGGCGACTTGCAACACCTCGGCGGCGTTGCGGCGCACCGTGGCCAGCTTCAACCGCCGCAGCGCCGCGTCAAGGTCAGCAGCCAGCGGTGCCGCCGAGGACGGTGCCACCGGCTTGGCAGCGGTGGTCATGAGGCCGTCCCGTCGGTGGTGTTGATCTTGTAGGCCTCCAACGAGCGGGTCTCGACGGTGGGCAGATCGAGCACGAGTGCGTCGCCGGCGGGGCGGGGTTGTGGGGTGCCGGCGCCGGCGGCCAGGATCGAGCGCACGTCGGCAGCGCGGAACCGGCGAAACGCAACCGCCCGGCGCAGCGCGTCAATCAAAGCCTGTTCGCCGTGGGCGGCGCCAAGGCCGAGCAGAATGTCGAGTTCGGATTTCAGTCGGGTGTTGCCGATCGCAGCAGCACCGACGAGGAACTGCTGCGCTTCGGTTCCCAATGCGCAGAATCGTTTCTCTGCTTGGGTTTTTCGGGCGAGGACCACGCGAGGGTGCGGGTCTGGGTCCGTCGTAGTGTTCATCGAGGATGGACACCTCACCTGGGCTGACGAGCTCGTGCTCGGCCACGATCACACCGGTCGCAGGTTCCAACAGGATCAGGGCGCCATGATCGACCACCACCGCCACGGTGGCACCGACGAGCCGCTGAGGCACCGAGTAACGAGCTGAGCCGTAACGGATGCACGAGAGGCCGTCGACCTTACGGCGCACCGACCCCGAGCCGATCGTCGGCCGCAGCGAGGGCAGCTCCCTCAAGACGGTGCGCTCGTCAACCAAGCGATCGTTGGGCACGGCGCAGATCTCCGAGTGGACCGTGGCATTGACCTCGGCGCACCATAGTTGCGCCTGGGCGTTGAGGGCACGTAGGTCGACCTGCTCACCGGCTAACGCAGCTTCGGTCAGCAGCGGCACCGCAAGGTCGTCCTGAGCGTAGCCACAGAGGTTCTCCACGATGCCCTTCGATTGCGGATCCGCACCGTGGCAGAAGTCCGGAACGAAGCCATAGTGGGACGCGAATCGCACATAATCCGGTGTTGGAACAACAACATTGGCGACGACACCACCTTTGAGGCAGCCCATCCGGTCGGCCAGGATCTTGGCCGGAACCCCACCGATCGCCTCGAGGGCTTCGGCGATCATCGCCAGCGTGGTCGAGGCTTTCTCGTCGGCGGCGAACCGCACAAACCGCCACCGCGAATAGGCCAGCACCGCGCAGAACACCATCAACCCCGGTGCAGCTTCGGCCCAATCCATCACCAGATAGTCACCGGGTGACCAGACCGCCGGACGGCGTTGATGCCGGTTAGCGTTGCGCCACAATACTTTCTGCTCGGCTACCAGGCGGCGGAAGTTACGGGCCGAGCCCTGATACCCGGCAGCTCGGGCGATCGGCAGCATCCGCTTCGCCGACATCTTGCCGTGTGATTTCTCGACTCGGGTGGCGACTAGATCGGTGAACGCGTCGAGGTTGCGTGGCCGTGGTTCCCGCGGGGGCGCGCCACCGGCCTCGGCCCGCTCGATGACCCGCTTGACCGTCTTGTGCGTAGTACCGCACAGCTCGGCCGCGCCGCGATACGACCCGACCTGGTGATACGCCGAAATGATGTTCATACGCTCCCTTGCAGACTTCAATAGAGCTCCCTGGGCGGTGATCAAGTGACAGTTGGCGCTATCACCGTCACCGCCCAGGCCCTCAGCTCCCGGAAAAGACACGACGAGCCCGCAAAGGAGTGGGGACTTCTACCTGGCCACCAGTGGGGACTTCCTACTGGCCACAGATGGGGACTTTCTCATGGCCATGGACACCGGAGGACTCGCACGCCCTGCAGGAGTGGAAAGGAAACCCGGGGCTTCCGCTGCTGCGCTACATGATTGCCAACCGGATTCCCTTTGGCGTCGTGGAAGTGAAAAGCGCATGGACGAATTCCCGCGAATACGGCAATCGGGCCCTTTCCACCGTGCTGGCCCGCACCGCGTTGCCGACGATGACGCTGCTCGGTGCCCAGTTCGTCATGGCCACCGCGGCGGCGCACGTGCTCGAGCAGTGGCAGTCCTCCGGCGGTGTGGTGGCGTCTCGGGTGCCGGCGGCGGCCTATCCCAACGAGAACTACCGAACCAAGGTGATGTGGTGGGACCGCCGCACCCTCGCCGCCCATGCCGATCCGGCGCAATTCAAGTTGATGTGCGCCGAGAACACCGAAATCCTCAGCCGCCTATCGGCATAGGTTTCTGATGGCCTGCTGCTAGACCACGTGCTGGTTTTCGGGAGCGCCCCCGTCCGAGAACCTCATCGGTATAGCGCCTTTGATCAGAAGCGCTTCCATACCCGCGCTGTCGAGTGGGCGTGACAGCAGGAAGCCTTGTGCGCGATGGCAGCCCAGGCTGAGCAGCGTCTCGGCCGCTGCCACCGTTTCCACACCCTCGGCCACAACGTCGAGCCCGAACGCGTCGGCGAGGGCCAGCGTGGAACGCACGATTGCCAGGTCACCGGGATTGGTATCGAGACTCTGGACGAAACCCTTGTCGATCTTGAGCGAGTCGACGGGCAGCGATTTGAGGTATGTCAGCACACTGTAACCGGTGCCGAAGTCATCGATGGCGATCTGCACTCCGATGTCCTTCAGCCCGAACAACGTCTGACGCGTCGCGTCGATGTCTTGGACCACAACGCTTTCGGTGATCTCGAGGCACACGGTGCTCGGATCGAGGCCGAACTCGTCGAGGGTGGCCGCGACGGTGTCAACTATGCCGGCCGTGACCAGCTGGACGGGCGAGACGTTGATTCGCAGCACGGTTCCCTGTCCGACGCCGCGTGACCGCCACTGTCCGAATTGCGCACACGCTGACCGCATGACCAGGCGGCCCAATTTGGCACCCAGGTTGATTGATTCAGCGACCTGGATGAACGAGTCAGGCATCAACAAGCCCAGAGTGGGGTGTTGCCAACGCGTTAGCGCCTCGATGCCGAGGATCTCGCCGGTACGCATGTCGAATTCCGGCAGGTAGTGCAAGACCAGCGCACCGCTGCCGCCGTCGATCATCCCTTCCAGGTACAGCTCGATGTCGTTGCGGATCGTGTCTATTGTCGACATCTCCGGGCGGAAGGTCGCGACGTTGTTGCCGCCGGCGGCCTTGGCCGATCGGGTGGCCTGGTCCACCCGGCGGAGCAAATCCGACGTGCTCTCGTCCCCCGGTATGCCGGCCGCGACGCCGATACTGACGGTGCGGCTGAGCATTTCATCGTCGATTGCGATCGGATGGTGAAGCCGCTCGTGCAATGAGTGCGCAAAACTTTCGGCCGCTTCGACATCCATCGGCGCAGCCGGCACGACGCCGAACTCGTCGCCCCCGAAACGGGCGATGACGGACGGTATTTCGGTGGCTTCGCGGAGTAGCGCGGCGAAGGCGTCGATGAATCGGTCGCCGGCGTCTTGGCCGAGGCGGCCGTTGATGACTTTGAAGCGGTCGATCGCGAGGAACACGACTGGAACCGGGCCGGGCTGTCCCGGCGCCAGCCGCTTGTCGAGGTGCGCGATGAGCGCTCTGCGGTTCAGCAACCCGGTAAGTTCGTCATGCTCGGCAAGGTAGTGAATTTGCTCTTCGGCGACGACACGGGCTTGCAGCTGCGCAAAGAGTGCCGCGATCGCCTGTAACGCATTGAGTTCCTCGGATAGCCATTCGCGATCGCCGAACTTGACGAATCCCAGGGTCCCGGTGGTGACATCTCCGGACAGCAGCGGAACGGCGGCCAGGGAGACCTCGGGGATTCCGGTGCCGTCTTCGATATTGCGTTGATAGTCGGCATTCGCCGGTTCGGGACGTAGAACATCGGGTTCTTTCATCGTCTCGACCCGCGCGAAGACAGAGTCGGCGTCGGCGAAATAGATCACCCCGAGAGGGTCGGGGTCCACGTTGCGCGGGGGCCATTCAGCAACGAGCACTGTCGCGCGGATGCTGTGATCGTTGTGCCGCAGAAACCCGAAATTAACGCCGAAGTGGCTGACGAGGTCGGCGAGCACCCGTTCGCTGATCTGGGCGGCGTCTGCCGCGGTGGCCGCCATCAGTTCCGCGGCGGCAGCGGTGACCAGGTGGTCCAAGGTGCCCGACATTGCCCTTACCGTAGCCTCCTACGACGGGCAAGGCAGGCATTGTGCGCCGCATCACGGGGATGGGTGCGTGACAGCCTTGGGATCCCAAAGCGGTGCCTTATACAACGGTTCAACTGAGCACCCGGGCTCGATCGATGCTTCGCCGGCTCGCCACCGATGTCGGTGGTCCCGCGGTGAACCGGAGTAGGAGCACGGCTGACTCGTCTGCTGGAATGTCGACCAAACTGCGAAAATCGCGTTCCAATTGCATTAGCTCATCAGCGAACTGGAGCGAAAGTTCCTCGAACTCGGTTCGGGTGTGGGCGTACAGGAATACCGGCGAAACCGGCTGCACCGCGAGCCCCGCCCGCTGCGCGATGATCCAGACCAGTTCGACGGCCGCTCCGCCACGTGCGTAGTCTCGGAGGTCCTGGCCCGGCACGGTGATCGCGGCCAGTGCAGAACTGGCTAGTAGCCGGTTGCGGATGTCGTCGCCCAGTGCGCTGCCCGCGTTCCACTCGGCGAGGTGCGCCATGATGTCCGTGCGTCGCAGAATATCCAGCATGGCCAAGTCGCCCGCATCGAGTTCGAGGCTGCGCACATCGATACCGGTGTCGGGATCGGCATCGCCGGGCCAGCGCAGTTCGGAGATCATCTCTTGGTGCAGTTGCGGTGTCAGGTAGCGAATGCGGTCGGATTCACCCAAAAGTATTGCTGCACGCCATATTTGGTCTTTCTGTGTGAGCAGACGCAGTTGCGCGCCTTCCCGTTGCGCTGCGGTGCTGAGGGCCTCGACGAGGGCGGGGTCGATCGCTTCTGGCTTTCCATGGTGCCGGTTGGTTTCGCGTTGCAGCATCGGTTGATAGAGCCGCGCCAGGCCGGGGTCGGTGCCGTCGGCCATTTCCAGGGTGGCGCGCAACAGTGAGCCATCGACCTGCTCCTCGAGTTTGACCGGTCCGAGAATGTGGTGGGCGGCCGCGGCGATTTTTGCGTTGAGCAGGGCAGCGCCCACCGCGACCGCACTGCCACGGAAGCCGACGTCCATGGTCGAAGTGTGTTGGGGGGCAATGTCGATGGTGACGTCGGCGGGTCCGGCTTGGACATGCCACGGCTGTACGTTTCCGCCGGACGGTGCACGAATCGCCGCGGCGGCGATGATCCCCGTCATCCCGGGCAGTTCCAGCGGGTCGTGATCGTCCACCAGTACGGGACCGTGCCGCGCTACGTGGGGCTCGTCGAGGTGATCGAACGCCGAGCCGATATCGATGCGAGTGCGGCCCGAGTGCAGCTTCTCGCCGAGTCCGATTCGACGCACGGCTTCGGCCAGCGCCGCCGCTCCCAGTACCACATCCGAGGCCAACTGCGGCCAGGTCGACAGCGTGCGGTCGACCTCGATCAGCGACGCCGCGCCGCGCGACGATAATTGTTCAGCTTCAAGGTAACCGAGGATGTGTCGCACCTTTTCGCGGCTGGTCATGCTGGGAAGTAACTCAATGTCGAGATCGCCCATCAAGCCATGCAGGATCGGGCGCGCAGGTTCTTGATCGAAGCGTTCCACGTCGACCAACCCGCGATCGCTGGTGGCCATCAACACCGGAATCCGGCGGACGCGCGCGGCTTCCCGAAGGGCGGCCTTGATGTCCAGCGAATCGCACTCCTCGATGACGATGTCCAGCCCGTCAAGGAATGCGTCGACGTTGTCCAGAGCGAGTCCCGCGTCGAATATTTCGACGTCGATATAGGGATCGAGCTCGGCGATTCTCCGCGCGGCCACCCGTGCCTTGTTGAGGCCGAGGTCGAACACCGTTGCCGGCACCCGATTCAGGTTCGAAAGTTCGATGTGATCGAAGTCGGCCAGGCGGAGGCGACCACCCAGTCCCTGGGCGGCCAGGGTGTGTGCGATCACGTGCCCGACGCTCAGTCCCGCCACGCCGATACTCAGCGCGCCAAGCTTTTCCTGCTCTTGCGGCGTGATGTTGTGGCGGTTGCGGTCCAACCGGACCGCGCGGTATCCGCGCGGGCCCAGGACCGCCACGGCCGTGCGCCGCCAGGGGTAGTAAGCCCATCGGCCCGGCTCCGTAAGAAGCTCAGGCGGCGGGGCGGGACGAAGGCTGCCGAGGTTGGCCAACTGTGCATCGAGGCGGTCGATGAACTCAACGCACGGTTCGGCTCGCAGCCGCTGTAACGTCAACTCGTCGTTCGGCTCACCGATCTCGAGAAGTTGCGCGGCATAGGCGGTCACGGCGGGCGCATCCATGGTGCTTCGTGTATAGCACCTGGCCGGTGGGCCAGCGGCTCAAACGCAAACGCCCGGCCGAAAATGTGACGTCGGTCGGGTAGTGAGCGGCCTGCGCCAACTGCGGTGTGGCGACTGTCGATCGCTCACCGTGCGTTCGCGTCTCCGTACGGGTGCTGAGTGTCCTCGAGGAACATGCCGTGCCGGATGAGGCTGGTGACCGAGGCGTCCCAGCGCCGCAGCTGCTGCTCGGTGAAGAACGGTTTGCCCAGGTGGAGCTCGATGTACGGATGCAGAATTATGGCGCCGACGCGCAGGACGAGGATGTTGATCGCCGCCCAATCCGGGTCGAGGTCGAGCTGGGTGTTGCCCTGCGCCACGAATTGTTCGCCCTGGGTCGCACAGATTCTCAGCAGCCCGTCGAAGATGACGGACCCGAGTGCACCGCCCTCGGCGAGCGCGCGCCCGAGATACATCACGACGTCGGGGCGTTCGGCCATCAGCGTGGTCAGCCGGTGACCGGCCTCGTTGAGCCCGTCCTCGGGAGGCTCGGGCAGCATGGTCGGCTTCAATGCCTCGTCCAACACCTGGAGCACGTACTGATCGACCGCGGCCGTGAGCGCGGCCTTGGTGCGGAAGTGGTGCTGCACCAGCCCAATTGACACGTCTGCGGCCTCGGCGACCGCACGCAGCGGCGTGGCGGCGATGCCGCGCACGGCAAAACAACTCAGTGCCGCGTCCCGAATCCGTTCCTTGGGCGACGGTTGTGGAGGAGGGGGAGGCTCGTACGGAAACATTCGCGTGGGTTCCACGGTCCGACGATATCGTCGTATCGACCGACGATATGCGCGTATCGGCGCGCGATTCTGCCGGGAAGTTTCTCCGACGCCACCGGCGCTATCGCTTGCCGGTGTTGGACCGCTCGGCCGGGACCACCAGCGGAGCGCCGACGGCCGGGGACGACGTGGCGGGCAACGGGGTTCGCGGAATTCCGGGAGTGCCCAACGCCCCGGCCAGCCAGGGCAGCGCGGCCGCGAACGCGCGGTCCGCGAACGGCCAGTCGTGCCGACCGGGCTGCGGCACCACGGCGCAGTCGATGCCGTTGGCGCGGCCCAGCGCGCACAGCGAATAGGCGGCGGCGGTCTGGTTGCCGGGGTTAGCCGCGGCTTCGCGTGCCGCGAGCCGGATGGCGCCGCTGTCGCTGAGCTGGATGTCACGCCGGGGCGCGGGCGGGCCGTCCGAGGAGATCGCGAACCAGCCGGCCACGTCGCGGTACGGTCCGTGCCGGTTGATCACCGTGGTCGGATCGAATGCCGCCCAGGCGTCGGCGTTTCCGCCGAACAGCCGGGCGATGGTCTGCGCCTTGTTGCCCGCATTGGGGAAGAAGTCGCCGGCGACGTCGACGAACGCGCTGAACAGCTCCGGGTGCATGACGGTCAGATCCACCGCGCAGGTGCCGCCCATCGACCATCCCGCGACGCCCCAGTTGGACCGGTGCGGGCTGACCCCGAACGCCGAGATCATGAACGGCACAACATCTTTGGTGAGGTGGTCGGCGGCGTTGCCGCGGACCCCGTTGACGCACTCGGTGTCGTTGTTGAAGGCGCCGCCGGAGTCCACGAACACCAACACCGGCGCCTGGCCGTGGTGGGCGGCCGCGAAGTCGTCGATGGTCTTGACCGCGTTGCCCGCCCGGGTCCAGTCCGCCGGGGTGTTGAACTGACCGCCGATCATCATCACCGTCGGCAACGCCGGGGGCGGGGTGGTGGCGAACCATTCGGGCGGCAGGTAGACCAGCTCGCCGCGGTGTTTGAAGTGCGAGCCGTCCGACGGGATCGCCACCGGCACCACGGTGCCGTGCGGCGGCCGGATTCGACTGGCGGCCATGGCGGTAACGGTGGCCTGGTCGGTCTGGTCGGGCAGCGGGCCCGACGTCAGCTGACTCCACGCGGACTGCACGGTGGGGAAGTAGCCGACCCACAGGTTGAGCACCAGGGCCGCGCTGAGCAAGCACAGCGGAACAGCCAGCACCGCGGCGCCGCGCCGCCAGCGGCGCGCGGTTCGCCAGCCCAGCACCAGCACCGCCACCGCAGTCCCGGTCAGCATGACCCAGAGCCACAGCGCCGCCGGGGCGGGCTCGTCGGACAGCCCGCGGTCGACGATGTACCAGTGCGTCAGGTAGGCCACGGCGGCGCCGGCCAGCGCGGCCACCGGCACCCACACCGTCCGCCAGCGGCGCGACCGCCAGCCGACCGCCAACGTCAGCACGACACCGGCCAGCACCTGGACCGTCATCGGCACCCAGCCATGCATCAGCGAGGTGTGGCTAAACGCCAGGAACTGTGCGGGTGCACCGTTCGGGGAGTCTGTCACGTGAGTCATTGTGATCTATTGTTAACCGGCCTGGAACGTATTCACCGAATGTTCGCCCCGGATTGGCCGAGTGTCGGATGGCCTCCGCTAATGCGGCTTGGCCAGCGGAAACGGCAAGGTTTCGCGGATGCTGCGGCCCGTTATGAGCATGACGAGGCGATCGACGCCCATGCCCAGCCCGCCCGTCGGCGGCATCGCGTACTCCATCGCCTGCAGGAAGTCCTCGTCGAGTTCCATCGCCTCGGGATCCCCGCCGGCAGCTAACAGCGACTGCTCCTGCAGGCGGCGGCGCTGCTCCACCGGATCGGTCAGCTCGCTGTAGGCGGTGGCCAGTTCGACACCCCAGGCCACCAGGTCCCACCGCTCCGCGACCCCGGGCCGGCTGCGGTGCGGCCGGGTCAGCGGTGACACAGAGGTGGGGAAGTCGACGTAGAACGTCGGCTCCTCGGTCGGGTCCTCGACCAGGTGCTCGTAGAGCTCGAGCACCACCGCGCCGGCGTCCCAGTGCGCGCGGTAGGGGATGCGCGCCGCGTCGGACAGTTTGCGCAGGGTGGACAGCGACGTGCCGGGGTCGACCTGCTCGCCGAGCGCCTCGGACACCGCGTCGTGCACGGTCTTGACCGCCCAGATCCCGGAGATGTCGACCGGTTGCAGCCGGCCGTCGGCGCCGGGCCGCAGCACGGTCTGCTCGCCGTGCGCGGCCTGGGCGGCGTTCTGGATCAGCTCGCGGCACCCGTCGATCCACACCCGATAGTCGGCGTGCGCCTGGTAGGCCTCCAGCAGGGTGAATTCCGGGTTGTGGCTGAAGTCGACCCCCTCGTTGCGGAACGCCCGGCCCAACTCGAAGACGCGCTCCACGCCGCCGACGCACAGCCGCTTCAGATACAGCTCCGGCGCGATGCGCAGGAACAGGTCCATGTCGTAGGTGTTGATGTGCGTGACGAACGGTCGGGCGGTGGCGCCGCCGTGGATCTGCTGCAGGATCGGGGTCTCGACCTCGATGAATCCCTTGGCGAACAGGGTCTGCCGGACCGAGCGCAGCACCTCGCTGCGCGCCGCGATCAACTCCCGCGACTCGGGGTTGACCGCCAGGTCGACGTAGCGGGTTCGCACCCGGGCCTCCGGATCGGTGAGCCCCTTCCACTTATTGGGCAATGGCCGCAAGCACTTACCGATCATCCGCCAGTCGGTGACGATCAGCGACCGGGTGCCTTTCTTGGAGAACCCCATCTGACCGGACACCTCGACCAGGTCGCCGAGATCGATGGCCGCGGTGAAGTCGGCCGTGCGGCCCCGCTCCAGACGCGAATTGTCTAGCAGCACTTGCATTTCCCCCGACCAGTCCCGCAGCTGGGCGAACAGCACCCCACCGAAGTCGCGGATCCGCAGGATCCGGCCGGCGACGGTGATGTCCTGCTGGTCGTCGGCGTCCAGCGCCTGCGCGACGGTGTGGCTGGGCGGACAGCCCACCGGATAGGCGTCAACACCGTTGCGCTGCAACACCTTCAGCTTGGCCAGGCGCACCCTAACCTGCTCGGGCAGCCGCGAGCGCGCCTCCTCGGCGTCGGTGCGCTCCGGGCGCAGCCCGCTCACGTCCGGTGCCGAGCCGTCGTGGTGCAGCAGGCCCGACTGCGCCAGCCGGGCCGGCACGGCGGGGTGGTGGCCGGTGTGCACCTTGTCGCGCCGGCTGAACGGCAACACCAGGAAGCCCTCGGCGATCACCGACGCGACGCCGACCCGGGGGATCAGCCGGGCATCCTCGTAGCAGGCGTAGCGCGGAACCCAATCGGGTTGGTACTTCATGTTCGAGCGGTACAGGGTCTCCAGCTGCCACCACCGGGAGAAGAACAGCAGCAACCCCCGCCACAGCCGCGCGACCGGGCCGGCGCCCAGCTGGGCGCCCTGTTCGAACGCCGACCGAAACATCGCGAAGTTCAGCGAAATGCGGGTGATACCAAGGCTTTCAGCATTCAACGCCAGCTCGCTGACCATCAGCTCGATGGTGCCGTTGGGTGAACTCGGCGACCGGCGCATCAAGTCCAGCGACACACCGGTGGTGCCCCACGGGACCAGCGACAGCATCGCGACCACGCTGCCGTCCCGGTCGATGGCCTCCACCAGCAGGCAGTCCCCGTCGGCCGGGTCACCGAGTCGGCCCAGCGCCATGGAGAAGCCGCGCTCGGTCTGGGTGTCACGCCAGGCGTCGGCGCGGGCGATGGTGTCGGCCATCGCCTCGGGGGAGATGTCGCGGTGCCGGCGGATCCGCACCGTCAACCCGGCGCGGCGGGCCCGGGTCACCGCCTGGCGGACGCCGCGCATGTCCGGGCCGGACAGCTTGAACTCGGAGGTGCGCAGGATGGCCTCGTCACCCAGCTCGAGCGCGTTGAGGCCGGCCTCGCGATAGGTCCGAGCCCCCTGCGTGCTGGCGCCCATCACGCCGGGCGCCCAGCCGTAGGTCTGGCACAGGCCCAGCCAGGCGTCGACCGCCTGCGGCCAGGCGCGGGGATCGCCGATCGGGTCGCCGCTGGCCAAACAGACCCCGATCTCGACCCGGTAGGTGATGGCGGCGCGTCCGCTCTGGGCGAAGACCACCGACTTGTCGCGGCGGGTGGCGAAGTAGCCCAGCGAGTCGTTCTTGCCGTACAACTCCAGCAGTCCGCGGATGGCCGACTCGTCCTCACCGGTCAGCGCGTTCTCCGCGCGCTGGGATTGAAAGAGCACGATGGTCGCCATGATCAGCGCGAGCGCGCCGAACAACCCGAAGATCGCGTTGAGGAACACGTGCGGGCGGCCGGTGAACAGGTCCGGGTCGGCCAGCGCGAAGCCGACCACCCGGTTGACCACGTAGGGCAGCCGGTCCTGGCGGGCCAGGGTGCCGGGGAACAACTCGACCAGGCCCCACGACACCAGGATGCCCACCACGTCCCCGGCGACCAGCACCGCGGCCGCCTTGACCAACGCGCCCTTGCGGACCTTGGCCCAGAACTCCCGATACGCCAGCACCAGCAGGACGATCGCGACGATGTGGACGGCGAAACCCAGGTTCTCGCCGAAGATCTCGGCCGCGGTGTTGTCACCGGCGGCGATGTCGGCGACGTTGAGGGCGGCGGCCAGGATCATGTTGCCCAGCAACAGCAGCCAGGCGATCCGCTTGCGTGCCGTCAGCGCCGCCGCCAGCAGGGCCAGCACGAACGACCAGGCGATGCTGGTGTCGGGGAAGTTGAACAGGTAGTCGTTGATGAACTCGCGCGGGACCTTGATCAGGTACCGGATCAGCGGGGACACGCTGCCCAGCAGCGACACCGTGGCGATCACACCCACGGTCCACCCGGCGGCCGCCGGCACCCAGCGATACCGCGAGGTCGACCGGTTTGCAGGCCCCAACCGCGGCCCCGAACGAGGACCCGAACCAGACCTCGAACCAGGAGATGCGAGTGTCACAGACCGCGAGGATATGCCCTCTATCCGTGAAAAGCTTGTCGAAGCGCTAAGAGTGGCCGGCACGAATTTCGCGGTGTTTTCCCGGCCGGATCGACGCCCGCGCCGGCCCGGTCGGGCGGCCGAAGTGCTAAAAGCCTCCTCAACACTGCTAAACTGACGGCTGCGACCAGCCCGGCGCAAGCCGGGAACAGTAAGTGGAGTCCCACTCCCACCGCGGGCCGACGAGATCCTGAGCGGATTCTCCCAGGTCCGGCGGTCCGGTCACAGGCATCGCGAATGCCTGTTCCGCGGCTACCGCGGGCGGCTCGAGCACCGCTCAGCCGGGATCGGTCGGCATTGGGCCCTGCTTGTGCAGGGCCTTTTTGCTAGTGGTGTGGTGTCTCCGCCGCTGCTTCCCGGACCACCCGGTCACCGGTCGTCACGCAGGATATTCGCCAGGACATATAGAAGCCCAACAAGGGAGGCCCCATCAGCACTGAGACCCGCGTCAACGAGCGCATCCGCGTACCTGAAGTCCGGTTGATCGGCCCAGGGGGAGAGCAGGTAGGCATAGTGCGCATCGAAGACGCACTGCGCGTCGCCGCGGACGCCGATCTCGACCTTGTCGAAGTCGCCCCGAACGCCAGACCACCGGTCTGCAAGATCATGGACTACGGCAAGTTCAAATACGAAGCGGCGCAAAAGGCGCGCGAATCCCGCCGGAACCAGCAGCAGACCGTCGTCAAGGAACAAAAGCTGCGACCCAAGATCGACGATCACGACTACGAGACCAAAAAGGGTCACGTCATCCGCTTCCTGGAAGCGGGATCGAAGGTGAAGGTGACCATCATGTTCCGCGGACGTGAGCAGTCGCGGCCCGAGCTGGGCTACCGATTGCTGCAGCGGCTGGGCGCCGACGTCGCCGAATACGGTTTCGTCGAGACGTCCGCCAAGCAGGACGGCCGCAACATGACGATGGTGCTGGCACCGCATCGCGGCGCGAAGACTCGCGCCAGGGCGCGGCATCCCGAGGGCCCCGGCGGCGCGGCATCGGACTCCGATGCGGCCGCGGACGCCGAACCCTCGTCGAGCTGACCCACCGCCCGACCACGACAGTCCTTACCGAACAGAGGAAACATGCCCAAAGCCAAGACCCACAGCGGGGCTTCAAAGCGGTTCCGGCGCACCGGAACCGGCAAGATCGTCCGGCAGAAGACCAACCGCCGGCATCTGCTCGAACACAAGCCGACCACCCGCACCCGGCGGCTGGAAGGCCGCACCACGGTGTCGGCCAACGACACCAAGCGGGTCAACAGCCTGCTGAACGGCTGACCCCCGCGCCGGCCAGACCCGTCCGTGAGCTGGCACGGCACCTCCGACCGAATGACGTTTGAACGAGAGTAGGAACACCCCATGGCACGCGTGAAGCGGGCGGTCAACGCCCACAAGAAGAGGCGCAGCATCCTGAAGGCCTCGAAGGGCTATCGCGGCCAGCGATCCCGGCTCTACCGCAAAGCCAAAGAGCAGCAACTGCATTCGCTGAACTACGCCTACCGCGACCGTCGCGCGCGCAAGGGCGAGTTCCGCAAGCTGTGGATCTCGCGGATCAACGCCGCGGCGCGCGCCAACGACATCACCTACAACCGGCTGATCCAGGGCCTCAAGGCCGCCGGCGTGGAGGTGGACCGCAAGAACCTCGCCGACATCGCGATCGCCGACCCGGCCGCCTTCACCGCGCTGGTCGACGTCGCCCGGGCGGCGCTGCCCGAGGACGTCAACGCCCCGTCGGACTCCGGAGAAGCGGCCTAACCGACCCGGCGACGACGGGGACGCCGCAGGGTGCTGACCGAACGTTCGGGCAGGGTCGCCGCGGCGGCCAAACTGCACCGCCACGTCGGCCGGCGCCGGGCCGCCCGGTTCCTGGCCGAGGGCCCCAACCTGGTCGAGGCGGCCGCGGGCCGCGGCCTGGTCCGCGACGTCTTCGTCACCGAAGCCGCGCAGCAGCGGTATGCGCCGCTGCTGGCGGCGCTGGACTGCCCGGTCCATCTGATCACCGAGCGCGCCGCCAAGGCGCTCTCCGACACCGTCACCCCGGCCGGGCTGGTCGCGGTGTGCGACCTGCCGGCCACCGGCCTGCGCGACGTGCTGGCCGGGTCGCCGCGGCTCATCGCGGTCGCGGTCCAGATCAGCGAGCCGGGCAACGCCGGCACCCTGATTCGGCTGTCCGACGCCATGGGCGCGGCCGGCGTGCTGCTGGCCGGCCACAGCGTCGACCCGTACAACGGCAAATGCCTGCGCGCATCGGCCGGCAGCATCTTCTCCGTCCCGGTGGTCGCCGCGCCGGACCTGCGCGAGGCCGTCGCCGCGGTGCGCGAGGCCGGCCTGCAGCTGCTGGCCACCACCGTGGACGGCGAGGTGCGCCTGGATCGGGCGGGTGAACTGCTGGCCAAGCCGACGGCCTGGCTGTTCGGCCCCGAATCACACGGTCTGCCAAGCGAAGTCGCGGCGGCGGCCGATCACCGGGTGCGCATCCCGATGGCCGGCGGCGCGGAGAGCCTGAACGTGGCCTCGGCCGCGGCGATCTGCCTCTACCAGAGCGCGCGGGCGCTGGAGCTGTTCATGCGGCCCTGACCGGTCGTTTCGGCCGGCCTCGCCCGGCGCGCAGGCCGGCCAGCGACAACGTGGTGTGCACCAGCGATCCGGCGCGTTCCATCAGCGCCCGCGCGGGCTGCAAGGCCGGGTCGAACGGCAACCTGGGTGGCGGCGGGAAGTAGTGCATCGGCAGTCCGCGCCGGTCCCGCGGCGGCGCCATGAACGGCGGGGCCTCCACCAGCGGCGCGTCGCTGGGCAGCCGTCCCTGTTCGCGCCGGTAGGCGGCCAGCGCCCGCGGGTGCAGCCGGATCTCGTCGGGCACCGCCAGGAAGGCCAGTTCGACGATCTTGCCGAACAGGCGCAACAGCACTTCGTCGCCCGGCGTCCAGTGCATGCCGGCCTTCTCGCGCACCGCGGGCTCGAACAACCCGGCCGCGATCCAGCGCTGGCCGGCCACCAGCGGCCGGAACAGCTGGTCCCACAGCGGGGTCGGCATCAACACGAACTTCGGTTTGGGGATGCGCATCCGGAAGATGTCCAGCGTCGCCTGGTTGATCTCGAGGACCTCGCGGCCGGTGCGCTCCCAGTACTCCTGGAATTCCTCCCACGACTTGGGCACCGGGCGCATGCTCATCCCGTACATCCGGTACCACTGCACGTGCTCGTCGAACAGCTGCCGCTTCTCGGCCTCGGTCAGGCCGCCGCAGAAGTACTCGGCCACCTTGATGATGAGCATGAAAAACGTGGCGTGCGCCCAGTAGAAGGTGTCCGGGTTGAGCGCGTGGTACCGGCGCCCCGAGGCGTCGGTCCCCTTGATGGTGTGGTGGTAGCTGGTGATCTGCCGGCCGGTCTGCGGCGCCCGGTCGCCGTCGTAGACCACACCCATGATCGGGTAGACCGACCGGGCCACCCGCTGCAGCGGCTCGCGCAGCAGGATCGAATGCTCTTGCACGCCGGCGCCGAGTTCGGGATACATGTTCTGGATGGCGCCGATCCACACGCCCATCATTCCGGTGCGCAGATCGCCAAAGTACTTCCAGGTCAGGGAATCTGGTCCGAGCGGATCAGCGGCTGTGGTCGATCTGCCAGTCATCGCGGCCTCCTGCGCCAGTTGCGCTCACGATAACTTTTGACAACGCGTGTTGTCTATGATTTCGGTGCCGTGTCCGGGGAGTGTTATCGGGGTTCCACGCCGGTGTGCCGCTCCCGTGATCGACGCCCGTGCCCCACCCCGTGCGAATGCGAGCTGCGACACATGCGACGCGGCCGTCGTTGCCTGGCGTCGACGAAAGCAAATAACCTGGCCAGGTGGAACTCGCGCGTCGCGATCTGGATCCGGGCGAGCCCGAGGAATCCGCGGCGGCGCAGTCGGCTTCGCGACGCACCGCACTGTCGGTGCACAACGCGACCCAGTGGCTGCACAACCGAAACCACAGCCCCGGGGCGGTGGCCCTGGTCCGGCGTGCGCGCCGGTTGCTGCCGGGCGACCCCGACTTCGGCGATCCGCTGTCCACCGCCGGCGACGGCGGCCCGCGCGCCGCGGCCCGCGCGGCCGACCGGCTACTGGGGGACCGCGACGCGGTGTCGCGTGAGGTCAGCCTCGGGGTGCTGCAGGTGTGGCAGGCGCTGACCGAGGGCATCTCGCGTCGTCCGGCCAATCCGGAGGTGACGTTGGTCTTCACCGACCTGGTCGGGTTCTCCACCTGGTCGTTGCAGGCGGGCGACGACGCCGCCCTGGCGCTGCTGCGCCAGGTGGCCCGCGCCGTCGAACCACCGCTGCTGGACGCCGGCGGGCACATCGTCAAGCGGATGGGCGACGGGCTGATGGCCGTGTTCGGCGATCCGACCGTCGCCGTGCGGGCCGTGCTGGCCGCCAAGGAGGCGCTGAGATCGGTCGAGGTGGCCGGCTACACACCGCGGATGCGGGTCGGCATCCACACCGGCCGCCCGCAGCGGCTGGCCTCGGATTGGCTGGGTGTGGATGTGAACATCGCCGCACGGGTTATGGAACGGGCCACCAAGGGTGGAATCATGGTGTCGAGTTCCACGTTGGACCACATACCGCAAAGCGAGTTGGACGCGTTGGGCGTCGAGGCCAAACGCACCCGCAAACCGGTTTTCGGACCCAAGCCCGCCGGCATGCCCGCCGACTTGGCGATATATCGCCTCAAGACTCTTAAGGAGTTGTCAGCCTCCGATGACACGGACGAGACGAAACCGCAGCCATAATGGGTGCCAATGATTGGGGGCATCGTGTCCCGGCTGGCCCGGGTCCAATTCACCGTGGGGTATGCGGCGCTGCTGCTGGCCATCAGCTGCGCCATCTTGGTGCTCGGCCCGCAGGCGCATGACGTCATCGTGCAGCGCGCCAGCACCAACCTGCACAACCTGTCGCACGGCCACCTGGGCACGCTGCTGGGCAGCGCGCTGGTCGTCGACGCCGGACCGCTCTACTTCTGGCTGCCCTTTCTGACCTGTCTGCTGGCGCTGGCGGAGCTGCACCTGCGCACCATCCGGCTGGTGGTGGCGTTTCTGGTCGGCCACATCGGCGCGACGCTGCTGGTGGCCGCCGCGCTGGCAGCGTCGGTCGAGTTCGGCTGGCTGCCCGTGTCGATCACCCGGGCCAGTGACGTGGGGATGAGCTACGGCGCGCTGGCGGTGCTGGGCGCGATGACGGCGGTGATCCCGGCGCGCTGGCGGGCCGCCTGGGTCGGCTGGTGGGTGGCGGCGGGCATCGCCTCGGCGATCGTCGGCGGCGACTTCACCGATGCCGGTCACACCGTCGCGGTGATCCTGGGCGTGCTGGTGTCGGCGCGGTTCCGCCAGCCGATCCACTGGACGCCGGCGCGCTACCTGATGCTGGCGGCGTCCTCGGGCTTCGGCTTTTTGATGCTGGCCCACCATTGGGGAACCATGGCGGCCACGCCGGTGTTCGGTCTGCTGGGCGCCGCCGTGGCCTACGCGGCGGCCAAGGCGTACACCGGCCGCGGCCTGGCGGTCACCCCGCTCGACGGCGACGACCCGCTGACCGGCCCGCAGCCGGCCGTAGCCGGCTGACGACCGTCGCCGCGGCGGCACGCAGCGCATCACTATGATCAGCACTCGACCCGTGCCGCGCGGAATCACCATCGTGCCCAGCCCGGCGACGATGCGGTTCGCGTAGCGACCGAGGAGGAGCCGGGCGAATCGAACCCAGCGCGGCGCCGATGCGGGCAGCCCGTAGAGCCTCGTCAGCAAGGAGAGTGTCGCCGCGTGGGTGATCAACCCGTGGACCTGTCGGAAACAGCGTTGGCCGAGGCGGTCGGCGCCGCCCGGCAGGCCTTCGCCCGGGCCGGCGACCTCGACGCGTTGGCGCGCCTAAAGACCGAGCACCTCGGTGACCGGGCGCCGCTGGCCCTGGCCCGCCAGGCGCTCGGCGGCGTCCCCAAGGACCAGCGCGCCGACGCGGGCAAGCGGGTCAACGCCGCACGCGCGCAGGCCCAGCAGGCCTACGACGAACGCCTGGCCGAGTTGCGCGCCGAACGCGACGCCGCGGTGCTGGTCGCCGAACGCATCGACGTCACCCTGCCGTCGACCCGGCAGCCGGTCGGCGCCCGGCATCCCATCACGATCCTGGCCGAACACATCGCCGACACCTTCATCGCGATGGGCTGGGAACTGGCCGAGGGGCCCGAGGTGGAAGCCGAGCAGTTCAACTTCGACGCGCTCAACTTCCCCGCCGACCACCCGGCGCGCAGCGAACAGGACACCTTCTACATCGCGCCGGAGGGTTCCCGGCAGCTGTTGCGCACCCACACCTCGCCGGTGCAGGTGCGCACGCTGCTCGCCCGCGAGCTGCCGGTCTACGTCATCTCGATCGGGCGCACCTTCCGCACCGACGAACTCGATGCCACCCACACCCCGGTCTTCCACCAGGTCGAGGGCCTGGCCGTGGACCGCGGCCTGTCCATGGCGCACCTGCGCGGAACGCTGGACGCGTTCGCGCGAGCCGAATTCGGCCCGCAGGCGCGGACCCGGATCCGGCCGCACTTCTTCCCGTTCACCGAACCCTCCGCCGAGGTGGACGTGTGGTTCGTCGGCAAGAAGGGCGGCGCCGGCTGGGTGGAGTGGGGCGGCTGCGGAATGGTGCATCCAAATGTGTTGCGGGCCGCCGGAATCGACCCGGACGTCTACTCCGGGTTCGCATTCGGAATGGGCCTGGAGCGAACCCTGCAGTTCCGCAACGGGATTCCGGACATGCGTGACATGGTCGAGGGCGACATGCGGTTCTCGCTGCCGTTCGGGGTGGGCGCCTGATGCGCGTTCCGTACAGCTGGTTGCGCGAGGTCGTGGCCGCCGGGGCGCCGGACTGGGACGTCGCCCCCGCCGAGCTGGAACAGACCCTGATCCGCATCGGCCACGAGGTCGAAGAGGTCATCGAGCTGGGGCCGGTGGACGGCCCGCTGACCGTCGGCCGGGTCACCGACATCGAAGAGCTGACCGGCTTCAAGAAGCCGATCCAGTTCTGCCATGTCGACGTCGGCGACGACGTTGACCGTGAAATCGTCTGCGGCGCAACAAATTTCGTAGCAGGGGACCTGGTGGTGGTGGCGTTGCCCGGCACCACGCTGCCGGGCGGGTTCGCCATCACCGCGCGCAAAACCTACGGCCGCAATTCGGACGGAATGATCTGCTCGGCGGCCGAACTCGGCCTGGGCGCCGACCATTCCGGGATCCTGGTGCTGCCGCCGGGCACCGCCGAACCGGGCGCCGACGGCGCCGCGGTGCTGGGACTCGACGACGTGATCTTCCACCTGGCGATCACCCCCGACCGCGGCTACTGCATGTCGTTGCGCGGCCTGGCGCGCGAGATCGCCTGCGCCTACGACCTGGAATTCGTCGACCCCGCGGATGTCAAGCCGCTGCCGGTCGACGGCGAGGCCTGGCCGCTGACGGTGCAGCCCGACACCGGGGTGCGGCGGTTCGCGCTGCGCCCGGTCACCGGCATCGACCCGGCGGCGGTATCGCCGTGGTGGCTGCAGCGCCGGCTGTTGCTGTCGGGCATCCGCGCCACCTCGCCGGCGGTCGATGTGACCAACTACGTGATGCTCGAGCTCGGCCACCCCATGCACGCCCACGACCGCAACCGGATCAGCGGCGGGCTCGGCGTGCGCTTCGCCCGGCCCGGCGAGACCGTCGTCACCCTCGACGACATCGAGCGCAAGCTCGAACCCGTCGACGTCCTGATCGTCGACGACGCGGCGACCGCGGCGATCGGCGGCGTGATGGGCGCGGCCAGCACCGAGGTGCGCGCCGATTCCACCGACGTGCTGCTCGAGGCCGCGGTGTGGGACCCGGCCGCGGTGTCGCGCACCCAGCGCAGGTTGCACCTGCCCAGCGAAGCCGCCCGCCGCTACGAGCGCGGGGTGGATCCGGCGATCTCGGTGGCCGCGCTGGACCGGTGCGCCGCGCTGCTCGCCGGCATCGCCGGCGGCACGGTGTCGGAGGCGTTGACCGATTGGCGCGGCGAGCCGGCGTGCGACGGCTGGTCACCGCCGGCCATCCAGATGCCCGCCGACCTGCCCGACCGCCTCGCCGGGGTCACCTACCCGCCGGGCACCGCGGCCAAGCGGCTCGCCCAGATCGGCGCCGCGGTCACCGCCGACGGCGGCACGTTGACGGTGGTCCCGCCCAGCTGGCGGCCCGACCTGCTGCAGCCGGCCGACCTGGTCGAGGAGGTGCTGCGGCTGGAGGGCCTCGAGGTGATCGGATCGGTGCTGCCGTCGGCGCCGGGCGGCCGCGGCCTGTCCGCCGCGCAGCGCCGCCGCCGCGCCATCGGGCGGTCGCTGGCCCAGTCCGGTTACGTCGAGATCCTGCCCACCCCGTTCCTGCCGGCGGGCGTGTTCGACGTGTGGGGACTGCCGGACGACGACCCGCGGCGCGTCACCACCCAGGTACTCAACCCGCTGGAGTCCGACCGCCCGCATCTGGCCACCACGCTGCTGCCCGCACTGCTGGAAGCCTTGGTGCGCAACGTGTCTCGCGGCCTGGTCGACGTCTCCCTCTACGCGCTGGCGCAGGTGGTGCAGCCGACAGCGGAAACCCGTGCGGTGCAGTTCATTCCGGTCGACCGCCGGCCCACCGACGCCGAGATCGCGGTCCTGGACGCGTCGTTGCCGCGGCAACCCCAGCACGTCGCCGCGGTGCTGACCGGCCTGCGCGAACAACGCGGCCCGTGGGGGCCGGGCCGTCGCGCCGAGGCCGCCGACGCGTTCGAGGCGGTGCGCGTCATCGCCCGGGCCGCCGGCGTGGACGTGCGGTTGCGCGCCGCGCAGCAGCTGCCGTGGCATCCGGGCCGATGCGCCGAGGTGCTCGTCGGCGACACCCCGGTGGGGTACGCCGGCCAGCTGCATCCGGCGGTGGTCGAACGCGCCGGCCTGCCCAGGGGCACCTGCGCGCTGGAACTCGACCTGGACGCGATACCCCTCGTCGCGACGCTGCCCGCCCCCCGCGTCTCGCCGTTCCCGGCGGTGTTTCAGGACGTCAGCCTGGTGGTGGCCGCCGACGTGCCGGCCCAGGCGGTGGCCGACGCCGTCCGCGAGGGCGCCGGGGACCTGCTGGAAGACCTGCAGTTGTTCGATGTTTTCACCGGGCCGCAGCTCGGCGAGCACCGCAAGTCGCTGACCTTCGCACTGCGGTTCCGTGCGCCGGACCGGACCCTGACCGAGGATGACGCCACCGCGGCCCGCGACGCCGCGGTGCGCCGGGCCGCCGAGGCGGTCGGCGCCGAGCTGCGCACCTAGATGGAATGGATTTGCAAAGTACTGCATAACCATGCAGAATCGTCGAAATGGCCGACGTGATGAGGGTGGCGGTAGCCGGTGCCAGCGGCTATGCGGGCGGTGAAATCCTACGCCTGCTGCTCGGGCACCCGGCTTACGCCCAGGGGCGGCTGACGATCGGCGCGGTGACCGCCGCGGCCAGCGCCGGCAGCCCGCTCGGCGAGCATCACCCGCACCTGACGCCGTTGGCCCAGCGCGTGCTGGAGCCCACCGACGCCGCCGTGCTGGCCGGCCACGACGTGGTGTTTCTGGCGTTGCCGCACGGACATTCGGCGGCGCTGGCCGACCAGCTCGGCGCCGACACGCTGATCGTCGACTGCGGCGCGGACTTCCGGCTGACCGACGCCGCCGCCTGGGAACGGTTCTACGGCGCGCCGCACGCCGGCAGTTGGCCCTACGGGCTCCCGGAGCTGCCCGGGGCGCGCGAGCGGCTGCGCGGCGCCCGCCGGATCGCGGTGCCGGGCTGCTACCCGACCGCGGCGCTGCTGGCCCTGCTGCCCGCGATGGCCGAGGACCTGATCGAGCCCGCCGTCACCGTGGTCGCCGTCAGCGGCACCTCCGGAGCCGGTCGCGCCGCCAAGACCGACCTACTGGGCTCGGAGGTCATCGGGTCGGCGCGGGCCTACAACATCGCCGGGGCGCACCGGCACACCCCCGAGATCGCCCAGGGCCTGGCGGCCGTGTCCGGACGCGACGTCACGGTGTCGTTCACCCCGGTGCTGATCCCGACCTCGCGCGGCATCCTGGCCACCTGCACCGCCCGCACCACCGCGCCGTTGTCGGCGCTTCGGGCCGCATACGAAAAGACTTATGACGCAGAGCCTTTCATCTACCTGATGCCCGAGGGACAGCTGCCGCGGACCGGGGCGGTGATCGGCAGCAACGCGGCGCACATCGCGGTGGCGGTGGACGAGGCGGCGGGCGTGCTGGTGGCGATCGCCGCGATCGACAACCTGGTCAAGGGAACCGCCGGGGCGGCCGTGCAGTCGATGAACCTGGCGCTGGGTTGGCCGGAGACACAAGGACTTTCGGTGATCGGGGTGGCGCCGTGACCGAGACGGTGAACGCGGCGCGGCTGCTGCGCGAACAGGGCGTCACCGCGCCGGCCGGCTTCCGGGCCGCCGGCATCGCCGCGGGGATCAAGGCGTCGGGCAAGCGCGACCTGGCCCTGGTCTTCAACGAGGGACCCGACTACGGCGCCGCCGGCGTGTTCACCCGCAACAAGGTCAAGGCCGCGCCGGTGCTGTGGAGCCAGCAGGTGGTGACCACCGGCGCGTTGCGCGCCGTCATCCTGAACTCGGGCGGCGCCAACGCCTGCACCGGGCCGGGCGGCTTCCAGGACGCCCACGCCACCGCCGAAGCCGTCGCCGCCGCGCTGTCGGACTGGGGCACCGAGACCGGCGCCATCGAGGTCGCGGTGTGCTCCACCGGGCTGATCGGCGACCGGCTGCCGATGGACAAGCTGCTCGCCGGGGTGCGCACCATCGTGCAGGACATGGCTGGCGGCCTGTCCGGCGGCGACGACGCCGCGCAGGCCATCATGACCACCGACACCGTGCCCAAACAGGTTGCGCTGCACCATCCCGGCAACTGGACCGTCGGCGGGATGGCCAAGGGCGCGGGCATGATCGCGCCGTCGCTGGCCACCATGCTGTGCGTGCTCACCACCGACGCGGCCGTCGACCCGGTGGCGCTGGACACCGCGCTGCGCCGCGCCACCGCCGCCACCTTCGACCGGCTCGACATCGACGGCGCGTGTTCGACCAACGACACGGTGCTGCTGCTGGCCTCCGGAGCCAGCGCGATCACGCCGGCGCAGGCCGATCTCGACGACGCGGTGCTGCGGGTCTGCGATGACCTGTGCGCTCAGCTGCAGGCCGACGCCGAGGGCGTCACCAAACGTGTCAACGTCACCGTCACCGGCGCGGCCAGTGACGACGACGCCGTCGTCGCCGCCCGGACCATCGCCCGCGACAGCCTGGTCAAGACGGCGGTGTTCGGCTCCGACCCCAACTGGGGCCGGGTGGTCGCCGCCGTCGGCATCGCGCCGATCGCGCTGGATCCCGACCGGATGACGGTGTCGTTCAACGGTTCCGCGGTCTTCGCCGACGGCGTCGGCACACCCGGCGCGCGGGAGGTGGACCTGTCCGGGCCCGACATCGACATCACCGTCGACCTGCGGCTCGGCGACGGGCGGGCCACCATCCGCACCACCGACCTGTCGCACGGCTACGTCGAAGAGAATTCGGCCTACAGCTCATGACGCCCTCGACCGAAGCGCTGCCCACCGCGGTCAAGGCGCAGGTGCTGGCCGAAGCGCTGCCCTGGCTCAAGCAGCTGCACGGCAAGATTGTGGTGGTCAAGTACGGCGGCAACGCCATGACCGACGACACCCTGCGGCGCGCCTTCGCCGCCGACATGGCGTTCCTGCGCAACTGCGGCATCCACCCCGTCGTCGTGCACGGCGGCGGGCCGCAGATCACCGCGATGCTGCGCCGGCTAGGCATCCCTGGCGACTTCAAGGGCGGATTCCGGGTCACCACACCGGAAGTGCTCGACGTGGCGCGGATGGTGCTGTTCGGCCAGGTCGGCCGCGAACTGGTCAACCTGATCAACGCGCACGGCCCGTACGCGGTCGGCATCACCGGCGAGGACGCCCAGCTGTTCACCGCCGTGCGGCGCAGCGTCACCGTGGACGGCGTGACCACCGACATCGGCCTGGTGGGCGACGTGGAGCGGGTCAACGCCGCTGCGGTGCTGGATTTGATTGCGGCGCGGCGCATTCCGGTGGTGTCGACGCTGGCCCCGGACGCCGAAGGGGTGGTGCACAACATCAACGCCGACACCGCGGCGGCGGCGCTGGCCGAAGCCCTGGGCGCCGAGAAGCTGCTGATGCTCACCGATGTCGAGGGCCTGTACACCAGCTGGCCCAACCGTGATTCGCTGGTCAGCGAGATCGACACGGCCACACTGTCCCAACTGCTACCCACGCTGGAGGCGGGCATGATCCCCAAGGTCGAGGCGTGTCTGCGGGCGGTGTCCGCGGGCGTGCCCAGCGCGCACGTCATCGACGGGCGGGTCGAACACTGTGTGCTGGTGGAGCTTTTCACCGACGCGGGCACCGGCACCAAGGTGGTGAGCTCGTGACGAAGGGTGCCTTGCCAGCCGCCGAGCGTCACGCCAGCGTGGCGTTGGGCGCCGAGAACCACCCCAGCGTGACGCTCGGGAAGGGGGATCGGCGATGGTGACAAACACGGACGCGCTGCGGCGGCGCTGGGAGGCCGTGATGATGCACAACTACGGCACCCCGCCGGTCGCGCTGGCCAGCGGCGACGGCGCCGTGGTCACCGACGTCGACGGCAACACCTACCTCGATCTGCTCGGCGGCATCGCGGTCAACGTGCTGGGCCATCGCCACCCCGCGATCATCGAGGCCGTCACGAAGCAGCTGTCGACGCTGGGCCACACCTCGAATCTGTATGCCACCGAACCGAGTCTGGCGCTGGCCGAGGAACTGGTGGCCCTGCTGGGCGCCGGCCACGAACCAGCCGGCCACGAATCCGGCGGCACCGAATCCGCGTGCACGACGCGGGTGTTCTTCTGCAACTCCGGAACCGAGGCCAACGAGGTCGCGTTCAAGCTGTCGCGGCTCACCGGCCGCACCAAACTCGTTGCGGCACAAGAGGCCTTCCACGGCCGGACCATGGGTTCGCTCGCGCTGACCGGTCAGCCCAGCAAGCAGGCGCCGTTCGCGCCGCTGCCCGGCGACGTCACGCACGTGCCCTACGGCGACGCCGAGGCGCTGGCCGCCACGGTCGACGACGGCACCGCCGCGGTGTTTTTGGAACCGATCATGGGGGAGAGCGGCGTCGTCGTCCCACCCGAGGGATACCTGGCCGCCGCCCGCGACATCACCGCACGGCACGGCGCGCTGCTGGTGCTCGACGAGGTGCAGACCGGAATGGGCCGCACCGGAACGTTTTTCGCCCATCAGCACGACGGCATCACCCCCGACGTGGTGACGCTGGCCAAGGGGCTCGGCGGCGGCCTGCCGATCGGCGCCTGCCTGGCCGTCGGTCCGGCCGCCGACCTGCTGACCCCGGGCCTGCACGGCAGCACCTTCGGCGGCAACCCGGTGTGCGCGGCCGCGGCGCTCGCGGTGTTGCGGGTGCTGGCTTCGGAGAACCTGGTCCGGCACGCCGAGGTGCTGGGCAAGTCGCTGCACCAGGGCATCGAGGGGCTCGGCCATCCGCTGGTCGACCACGTGCGCGGGCGCGGACTGCTGTGCGGGGTGGTGCTGACCGCGCCGCGCGCCAAGGACGCCGAGGCGGCCGCCCGCGAGGCCGGATTCCTGGTGAACGCCGCCGCCCCCGGCGTCATCCGGCTGGCGCCGCCGCTGATCGTCACCGAGGCCCAGATCGACGGCTTCATCGCCGCGCTGCCCGGCATTCTCGACAGGGCCGCGGCATGACCCCCCGGCATTTCCTGCGCGACGACGACCTGTCGCCGGCCGAGCAGGCCGAGGTTTTGGCGCTGGCCGCCGAGCTGAAGAAGGACCCGTTCAGCGCGCGCCCGCTGGAGGGCCCGCGCGGGGTCGCGGTGCTCTTCGACAAGAACTCCACCCGCACCCGGTTCTCGTTCGAGGTGGGCATCGCCCAGCTCGGCGGGCACGCCGTGGTCGTCGACGCCCGCAGCACCCAGCTGGGCCGCGACGAGACGCTGGAGGACACCGCCCGGGTGCTGTCCCGCTACGTCGAGGCCATCGTGTGGCGGACGTTCGAGCAGCAGCGCCTCGAGGCGATGGCCGGCGCCGCGACCGTGCCGGTGATCAACGCGCTCTCCGACGAGTTCCATCCCTGCCAGGTGCTCGCCGACCTACAGGCCATCGCCGAGCACAAGGGGTCGCTGAGCGGCCTGCGGATGTGCTACCTCGGTGACGGCGCCAACAACATGGCCCACTCGCTGATGCTGGGCGGGGTCACGGCCGGCATCCACGTCACCATCGCCGCCCCGGACGGCTTCACCCCCGCACCGGAATTCGTGGCGGCGGCGCGGCGGCGCGCCGAAAGCACCGGCGCCACGGTCACTCTCACCACCGACGCGCGGGCGGCCGCGCGCGGTGTCGACGTCCTGGTCACCGACACCTGGACGTCGATGGGGCAGGAGGACGACGGCCTGGACCGCCGCACACCGTTTTGGCCGTATCAGCTCAACGCCGACCTGGTGTCCCTCGCGGATCCGGAAGCCATTGTGCTGCACTGCCTTCCGGCCCACCGCGGCGAGGAGATCACCGACGAGGTGATGGACGGGCCGTCCAGCGTCGTCTGGGACGAGGCCGAAAACCGGTTGCACGCGCAAAAGGCGCTGCTCACCTGGCTTTTGGAGCGGCAGTCATGACCCGCTCGAAGAGCACCACCGAAACCACCCGGGCCGCCCGGCAGGCCCGCATCGTGGCGATCCTGTCGTCGGCGCAGGTGCGCAGCCAGAGCGAGCTGGCGGCGCTGCTGGCCGACGAGGGCATCGAGGTCACCCAGGCCACCCTGTCGCGCGACCTCGAGGAGCTGGGCGCGGTCAAACTGCGCGGCGCCGACGGCGGGGTCGGCGTCTACATGGTCCCCGAGGACGGCAGCCCGGTGCGCGGCGTATCGGGCGGCACCGCACGGCTTTCCCGGTTGCTGAGCGAGCTGCTGGTCTCGGCCGACGCCAGCGCGAACCTCGCGGTGCTGCGCACTCCGCCGGGCGCCGCCGACTACCTGGCCAGCGCCATCGACCGGGCGGCGCTACCGTACGTCGTCGGCACCATCGCCGGCGACGACACCGTGTTCGTCGCCGCCCGCGATCCGATGACGGGCGCGGAGTTGGCCGACACATTGGAAAAACTCACCTAAAGCGGTTCAACTTAAGGAGATTGGTTCATGTCAGAACGCGTCATCCTGGCGTATTCCGGCGGTCTGGACACCTCGGTGGCCATCAGCTGGATCGGCAAGGAGACCGGCCGTGAGGTCGTAGCGGTGGCGATCGACCTCGGCCAGGGCGGCGAAGACATGGAGGTCATCCGCCAGCGCGCCCTGGACTGCGGCGCGGTGGAGGCCGTCGTCGTGGACGCCCGCGACGAATTCGCCGAGGGCTATTGCCTGCCCACCATCCGCAACAACGCCCTCTACATGGACCGCTACCCGCTGGTGTCGGCGATCAGCCGGCCGCTGATCGTCAAGCACCTGGTGGCCGCGGCCCGCGAGCACGGCGGCAGCATCGTCGCGCACGGCTGCACCGGCAAGGGCAACGACCAGGTCCGCTTCGAGGTCGGATTCGCTTCGCTGGCACCGGATCTCGAGGTGCTGGCCCCGGTGCGCGATTACGCGTGGACGCGGGAGAAGGCGATCGCGTTCGCCGAGGAGAACGCCATCCCGATCAACGTGACCAAACGCTCGCCGTTCTCCATCGACCAGAACGTGTGGGGTCGCGCGGTGGAAACCGGTTTCCTGGAACACCTTTGGAACGCGCCCACCAAGGACGTCTACGCCTACACCGAGGACCCCACGCTGAACTGGAGCACCCCCGACGAGGTGATCGTCGGGTTCGAGCGCGGGGTTCCGGTGTCCATCGACGGCAAGCCGGTGTCGGTGCTGGGCGCCATCGAGGAACTCAACGCCCGCGCCGGCGCCCAGGGGGTGGGGCGCCTGGACGTCGTGGAGGACCGGCTGGTGGGCATCAAGAGCCGCGAGATCTACGAGGCGCCCGGCGCCATGGTGCTCATCACCGCGCACACCGAGCTCGAGCACGTCACGCTGGAGCGGGAGCTGGGCCGGTTCAAGCGGCACACCGATCAGCGCTGGGCCGAGCTGGTGTACGACGGGTTGTGGTATTCGCCGCTGAAGGCTGCGCTGGAAAGCTTCGTCGACAAGACCCAGGAGCACGTCACCGGCGAGATCCGAATGGTGTTGCACGGCGGCCACATTGCGGTCAACGGCCGGCGCAGCGCCGAATCGCTCTACGACTTCAACCTGGCCACCTACGACGAGGGCGACAGCTTCGACCAGTCGGCGGCGAAGGGTTTCGTCTACGTGCACGGGCTGTCGTCGAAGATCGCCTCCCGCCGGGACCAGCGGTGAGCTTTCCCGCAAGAGGGCGCGCGGAGGGGCGCGCGTGAGCACCCGCGAGGGGTCGCTGTGGGGCGGGCGGTTCGCCGACGGCCCGTCCGACGCGCTGGCCGCCCTGAGCAAGTCCACCCACTTCGACTGGGTGCTGGCCCCCTACGACATCGTCGCCTCCCGGGCGCACACCGTGATCCTGTACCGGGCCGGGCTGCTGTCCGAGGAGCAGCGCGACGGGCTGCTGGCCGGGCTGGACAGCCTGGCGGAAGACGTGGCCGACGGCAGCTTCACCCCGCTGGTCACCGACGAGGACGTGCACGCGGCGCTGGAGCGCGGCCTGATCGACCGCGTCGGGCCCGACCTGGGCGGGCGGCTGCGGGCCGGCCGGTCGCGCAACGACCAGGTGGCCACCCTGTTCCGGATGTGGCTGCGCGACGCCGTGCGCCGCGTCGCGGCCGGGGCGCTGGACGTGGTGGGGGCGCTGGTCGCCCAGGCCGCCGCCCACCCCGAGGCCATCATGCCGGGCAAGACGCACCTGCAGTCGGCGCAGCCGGTGCTGCTGGCCCACCATCTGCTCGCGCACGCCCACCCGCTGCTGCGCGACGTCGACCGCATCGTCGACTTCGACAAGCGCGCCGCGGTGTCCCCGTACGGCTCGGGGGCGCTGGCCGGCTCGTCGCTGGGCCTGGACCCGGACGCGATCGCCGCGGAGCTGGGGTTTGCCAGCGCCGCCGACAACTCGATCGACGCCACCGCGTCCCGGGACTTCGCCGCCGAGGCCGCGTTCGTCTTCGCCATGATCGGCGTCGACCTGTCCCGGCTGGCCGAGGACGTCATCCTGTGGAGCTCGACGGAGTTCGGCTACGTCAAGCTGCACGACGCCTGGTCCACCGGCAGCTCGATCATGCCGCAGAAGAAGAACCCGGACATCGCCGAGCTGGCCCGCGGCAAGTCGGGGCGGCTGATCGGCAACCTGGCCGGGCTGCTGGCCACGCTGAAGGCCCAACCGCTGGCCTACAACCGCGACCTGCAGGAGGACAAGGAACCGGTGTTCGACGCGGTGGCCCAGCTGGAGCTGGTGCTGCCCGCGATGGCCGGCCTGGTCGGCAGCCTGACCTTCGACGTGCAGCGGATGGCCGCGCTGGCCCCCGCCGGCTACACGCTGGCCACCGACATCGCCGAATGGCTGGTGCGCCAGGGCGTGCCGTTCCGGTCCGCGCACGAGGCCGCCGGGGCCGCGGTGCGCGCCGCCGAGCAGCGGGCGGTCGGGCTCGACGAGCTGACCGACGACGAACTGGCCGCCATCAGCCCGGCCCTGACGCCGCAGGTACGGGAGGTTTTGACGATCGAGGGCTCGGTGTCCTCCCGGGACGCGCGGGGCGGCACCGCGCCGGCGCGGGTCGCCGAGCAGATCGACACCGTGGCGGCCACCGCCGCGCGGCTGCGCGAGCGGCTCGGCGGCCCGGCCTGAGATGGCTTCGATTTACCTGCCGGTAAATTGCAACCGGACTAGACTTCCCGCTCGAGCGATGCGGCTGAACCTGTCAGCCCGACCGGTCGTGATCAAGGGGTGGGTGCAATGAGCGTCATCGCCGGCGTGTTCGGTGCGCTGCCGCCGCACCGCTATCCGCAGCGTGAGCTCACCGACTTCTTCGTCAGCATCCCCGAATTCGAAGGCTACGAGGACATCGTTCGGCAGCTGCATGCCAGCGCCAAGGTCGGCAGCCGCCATCTGGTGCTGCCGCTCGAGCAATACCCCACGCTGACCGACTTCGGCGTGGCCAACCGGATCTTCATCGAACACGCGGTGACCCTGGGCTGCGCGGCGCTGTCCGGCGCACTCGACGAGGCCGGCCTGAAACCCGAAGACCTCGACGTGCTGATCACCACCACGGTCACCGGTCTGGCGGTGCCCTCGGTGGACGCCCGGATCGCCGCGCGGCTCGGTCTGCGCGACGACGTGCGCCGGGTGCCGCTGTTCGGGCTCGGCTGCGTGGCCGGCGCCGCCGGGGTGGCCCGCATGCACGACTACCTGCGCGGCGCACCGGACGCCGTCGCCGCCCTGGTCTCGGTCGAGCTGTGCTCGCTGACCTACCCCGGCTACAAGCCGTCGCTGGCCGGGCTGGTCGGCAGCGCCCTGTTCGCCGACGGCGCCGGGGCCGTGGTGGCGGTGGGCGAGCGGCGCGCCGAGCAGCTCGACGCCGCCGGCCCCAGCGTCCTGGATTCGCGCAGCCACCTGTATCCGGATTCGCTGCGCACCATGGGCTACGACGTGGGCGCGACGGGATTCGAGCTGGTGCTGTCCAAGGACGTCGCGGCCGTCGTCGAGCAGTACATCGAGGACGACGTCACCGGATTCCTCGGGGCGCACGGCCTGACCACCAACGACATCGGCGCCTTCGTCAGCCATCCGGGCGGGCCCAAGGTGATCGAGGCGATCAACGCCGCCCTGGGCCTGCCGCCGGAGGCGCTGGAACTGACCTGGCGGTCACTCGGCGAGATCGGCAACCTGTCGTCGGCGTCGGTGCTGCACGTGCTGCGCGACACCCTCGCCAAGCCGCCGCCGAGCGACAGCCCCGGCCTGATGCTCGCGATGGGTCCGGGTTTCTGCTCCGAACTGGTGTTGTTGCGTTGGCACTGACCCTCGCCCGTGCACGAATGCGGAAGTATCGCTGTGAGTGACACCCGAGGCCGCCTCCGATGAGCGGCGACACCGAGGAACTGGTCCGGGCGCTGCGCCAGTCGCTGAAGGAGAACGAGCGGCTCAAGCGCGAGAACCGCCGGTACCTGGTCGCGGCGACCGAACCCGTGGCCGTGGTGGGCATGGGTTGCCGCTACCCGGGCGGCGTGGATTCCCCCGAGGCGTTGTGGGAGATGGTGGTCGAGGGCCGCGACGTCGTCTCGGAGTTTCCCGCCGATCGCGGCTGGGACCTGGCCGGGCTGTTCGACGCCGATCCCGACGCGGTCGGCAAGTCGTACTGCCGGTGCGGCGGATTCCTCACCGGCGTGGGCGATTTCGATGCCGCGTTCTTCGGGATCGCACCCAGTGAGGCGCTGGCGATGGACCCCCAGCAGCGGCTGCTGCTCGAGGTGTGCTGGGAAGCGTTGGAGCGGGCCGGAATTGACCCCGCCACGCTGCGCGGATCGGCGACCGGGGTGTTCGCCGGGATATTCCACGGCTCCTACGGCGGCCAGGGTCGGGTGCCCGGAAACCTGGAGCGATACGGCCTGCGCGGCTCGACGCTGAGCGTGGCCTCGGGGCGGGTGGCCTACGCGCTGGGCCTGGAAGGCCCGGCGGTGTCGGTCGACACCGCGTGTTCGTCGTCGTTGGTGGCGCTGCACCTGGCGGCGCAGTCGCTGCGCTCCGGCGAATGCGACCTGGCGCTGGCCGGCGGGGTGACGGTGATGGCCACCCCGGCGATGTTCATCGAGTTCAGCCGGCAGCGGGCGCTGGCCGCCGACGGCCGCTGCAAGGCCTACGCGGGCGCCGCGGACGGCACCGGCTTCTCCGAAGGCGTCGGGGTGCTGGTGCTGGAGCGGCTGAGCGATGCACGGCGACTGGGACATTCGGTGCTCGCGGTGCTGCGCGGCTCCGCGGTCAACCAGGACGGCGCGTCCAACGGCCTGGCCACCCCCAACGGTCCGTCGCAGCAGCGGGTGATCCGGGCGGCGCTGGCCAACGCCCGGCTCGGCGCGGCCGACGTGGACCTGGTCGAAGGGCATGGGACGGGCACCATGCTGGGCGATCCCATTGAGGCCCAAGCGCTGTTGGCGACCTACGGCCAGGACCGCCCGGTCGACGAACCGCTGTGGTTGGGGTCGATCAAATCCAACATGGGTCACACCTCGGCCGCGGCCGGCGCCGGCGGGGTGATCAAGATGGTCCAGGCGATTCGGCACGGGGTGATGCCCAAGACCCTGCACGTGGACGAGCCGACGCCGCAGGTGGATTGGTCGGCCGGGGCGGTGTCGCTGCTCACCGAGGCGCGGCCCTGGCCGGCGCGGGATCGGCCGCGCCGCGCGGGCGTCTCGTCGTTCGGCATCAGCGGCACCAACGCGCACGTCATCGTCGAGCAGTATGAGCCGGAAACCGTTGCGCCCCAAGGGGGTGACGTGGTGGTGCCGTGGGTGCTCTCGGCGCGCTCGGCCGAGGCGTTGACGAACCAGGCGGCGCGGCTGCTGGCGCGGGTGAAGGCCGATCCCGGCGTGCGGGTGCTGGACGTGGGCTGGTCGCTGGTGTCGACGCGGTCGCGGTTCGAGCACCGGGCGGTGATCGTCGGCGCCGACGGCGCGCAGCTGCTGCGCCGGCTGGCCGACCTGGCGGGCGGGCAGCCGGGGGCGGGCGTGGTGACCGGCCGGGCCCAGCCGGTGGGCAAGACGGTGTTCGTGTTCCCCGGCCAGGGCTCGCAATGGCCCGGCATGGGCGCTCAATTGCTGGACCGCTCAACGGTATTCGCCGAACACATGCATCGGTGCGCGCGGGCGCTGGCCGAGCACGTCGACTGGTCGCTGATCGACGTCATCCGCGGGGCACCGGGCGCGCCCGGGCTGGACCGGGTGGACGTGGTGCAGCCGGCGCTGTGGGCGGTGATGGTGTCGCTGGCCGAGTTGTGGCGTTCGGTGGGCGTGGTTCCCGACGCCGTGATCGGTCACTCCCAGGGCGAGATCGCGGCGGCCTGTGTGGCCGGGGCGCTGTCGCTGCAGGACGCCGCGCGGGTGGTGGCGCTGCGCAGCCGGCTGCTGGTGCGGCTGTCGGGCCGCGGCGGCATGGTCTCGCTGGCCTGCGGACGCTCGCGCGCCGAGCAGCTGATCGCCCCCTGGGGTGAGCGATTGAATATCGCCACTGTCAACGGGATTTCGGCGGTGGTGGTGTCCGGCGAGGTGGATGCCCTGACGGAACTGCTGGACCGGTGCGCGGCCGACGACATCCGTGCCCGCCGGATCGACGTGGACTACGCCTCGCATTCGGTTCAGGTGGAGGAAATTCGCGATTCGCTCGCCGAGGCGCTGCGCGGTATCGCGCCGCGGTCGTCGGCGGTGGCGTTCTTCTCCACGGTCACCGGCGAGCTGATGGACACCGCCGCGCTGGACGGCGACTACTGGTTCCGCAGCATCCGGCAGACGGTGCAATTCGAGCGGGCGGTGCGCGGCGCCGCCGAAGCGGGCTATCGGGCGTTCATCGAGTGCAGCCCGCATCCGGTGCTGACGGCCGCCATCGAAGAAACCATGCCCGACGGCGGTCAGGGCTGCGTCATCCCGTCGCTGGGCCGCGACGACGGCGCACCGGACCGGTTCTGGCTCTCGGCCGGCCAGGCGTTCGTGTCGGGCGTGGTCGTGGACTGGTGCGCGACGCTGGACGGGCTGGGCGGCCGCCGCGTCGACCTGCCGACGTACGGGTTTGTGCGGCAACACTTTTGGCTTCCCGGCGGGTCGACGGGATCCTCCGACGTCGCCGCCCTGGGGCTGCGCGGCGCCGAGCACGGGCTGCTCGGCGCGGTGCTGCCGCGGCCCGATTCCGGGGGTGTGGTGCTGACCGGCCGGCTGTCGACGTCCGCGCAGGCGTGGCTGGCCGATCATGCGGTGGGCGACACGGTGTTGTTTCCCGGGGCGGGGTTCGTCGAGTTGGCCATCCGGGCCGGCGACGAGGTTGGCTGCGGCGTGATCGACGAGCTGACGTTGTCGGCCCCGTTGCCGCTGCCCGCGTCCGGTGGTGTGCGGCTGCAGCTGGTGGTCGGCGCGCCCGACGAGGCGGGACGCCGCCCGCTGTCGGTGTATTCGGCTGCTGCACACCAGGATTCGGAGTGGATGCTGCACGCGGAGGGTGTGCTGCGGGCCGGGACGGTGACACCGGCCGGCGACCTGTCGATCTGGCCGCCGATCGGGGCGACCGCGGTCGACGTCACCGGCGGGTACGCCCGGCTCGCGCAGCGGGGCTACGAATACGGTCGGGCCTTCCGGGGTTTGCGGGCGATGTGGCAGCGCGGCGACGAGATCTTCGCCGAGGTCTCCCTGCCCGACGACGCCGCCGCCGGTGACGATTTCGGCGTCCATCCGGTGTTGCTGGACGCCGCGCTGCACGCGCTCGGTGTGGCGGGCGAGAAGGACCAGACCGTGTTGCCGTTCGCCTGGCAGGGGGTGGCGTTGCACGCCTCGGGCGCGGCGCGGGCGCGGGTCCGGATCGCCCCGGCCGGGGCCGGCGCGGTGTCGGTGGAATTGGCCGACGGCGCGGGCCTGCCGGTGCTGTCGGTGCGGTCGGTGACGATGCGCCCGGTCTCGCCGGGGCAGCTGAGCGCGGCGATGGGCACCGCGCAGCCCTCCGGGCTGCTCGACGTGATCTGGTCGCCGATCGCACTGGGCGGCAACGATCTTGGTGACGAGGTCACGCTGTGGGAGCCGGGCGAACACGGCGGCGACGTGGTGAAGTCGGTGCACGCGGCGGTCACCGAGACGCTGGCGGTGCTGCAATCCTGGTTGGACGGTGAGGGCGCCGGGGTGCTGGCCGTGCAGACCCACGGGGCCGTGGCCCTGGCCGGGGAGGACGTTTCGGACCTGGCCGGTGCGGCGGTGTGGGGCCTGGTGCGGTCGGCGCAGGCCGAGCATCCGGGCCGCCTGGTGCTGATCGACTCCGACGGATCCCTGGACGCCAGGGCGGTAATCCCTTGCGGCGAGCCACAAGTGGTGGTTCGCCAGGGTGTGGCCCATGCGGCCCGGCTGCGGCCGGCGCGGGCCGGCGCGACGCTCGGGCTGCCGTCCGGGGCGTGGCGGTTGGACGCCGGCGGCGAGGGCACGCTGGGGGACCTGGTGGTCAGCCGGTGCCCGCGAACGGAATTGGCGGACGGGCAGGTGCGGGTCGCGGTGGCCGCGGTCGGGGTCAACTTCCGGGATGTGCTGGTGGCCCTGGGCATGTATCCCGGCGGCGGCCGGCTGGGCGCCGAAGGCGCCGGCGTGGTCGTGGAGGTGGGGCCCGCGGTGACCGGCCTGGCCGTCGGTGACCCGGTGATGGGGCTGCTGGGGGTGGTCGGGTCCGAAGCGGTGGTGGATCAGCGATTGCTGACTGCCGTGCCGCCGGGTCTGTCGCTGGTGGCGGCGGCGGGCGTGCCGGTGGTGTTCCTGACGGCGCTTTACGGGTTGTCGGTGCTGGCCGGGCTGCGGCCCGGCGAGCGGGTGCTGGTGCACACCGCCACCGGCGGAGTGGGCATGGCCGCGGTGCAACTGGCCCGCCACTACGGCGCCGAAGTCTTCGCTACCGCCAGCCGCGGCAAGTGGGACACCTTGCGCGCGATGGGATTCGACGACGACCACATCGGCGATTCGCGGAGCCCGGACTTCGAGCAGAAGTTCCTCGCGGCCACCGGCGGGGCCGGGGTCGACGTCGTGCTCAACTCGCTGGCCGGCGAGTTCACCGACGCGTCGCTGCGGCTGCTGGCCCCCGGCGGGCGGTTCATCGAGATGGGCAAGACCGACGTGCGTGACCCGGACGTCGTCGCGCAGCGGTATCGCGGGGCGCGCTATCGGGCGTTCGATCTGATGGAGGCCTGCCCCGACCGCACCGCGGCGATGCTGGCCGAAATCGTGGGACTGCTGCGAGCGGGTGTGCTGACACCGTTGCCGCTCAAGACATTCGACGTGCGCTGCGCGTCGGCGGCCTACCGGTATGTCAGCCAGGCCCGCCACATCGGCAAGGTGGTACTGACCGTGCCGTCCGGGCCCGGCGAGGTGCTCAGCGGGTGCGGGGGCGGGCTGGCGCAGTCCACCGTGCTGATCACCGGCGGCACCGGGATGGCCGGTTCGGCGCTGGCCCGCCATCTCGTCGACCGCTACCGGGTGGGCCATGTGGCGCTGGTCAGCCGCACCGGCGCGCAGGCCGCCGGAGCCGCCGAGTTGGTGGACGAGCTGAAGCGGGCGGGCGCGTCGGCGTCGGTGCTGGCCTGTGACGTCGCCGATCGCGACGCGGTGGCCACCATGCTGGCCGGGCTACCCGCGGGCTATCCGCTGCGCGGGATCGTGCACGCCGCCGGGATCCTCGACGACGGGCTGCTGTCCTCGCTGACCCCGGACCGGGTGGATGCGGTGCTGCGGGCCAAGGTGGACGGCGCCTGGAACCTGCACGAGCTGACCAAGGACCTGGATTTGTCGGCGTTCGTGGTGTTTTCGTCGATGGCCGGGATCGTGGGCACGCCCGGTCAGGCCAACTACGCGGCGGCCAACAGCTTCCTGGACGGGCTGGTCGCCCACCGGCGCGCCGACGGGCTCGCCGGCCTGTCGCTGGCGTGGGGGCTGTGGGAACAGGCCTCGGCGATGACCGCCCACCTCGGCGATCGGGACAAGGCCCGGATGAGCCGGATCGGGCTGGCGCCGTTGTCCACCGAACAGGCGCTGGCGGCGTTCGACGCCGCCATGCTGGTCGAGACGCCGGTGCTGGTGGCGGCCCGGCTGGACCGTGCCGCGCTGTCGGAGAACATCGCCGCGCTGCCCCCGCTGTTGCGCGAGCTGGCCGCCGGCCCCACCCGCCGCGTCATCGACGACGCGGACGTCACCGCGTCGATGAGCGGGCTTGCCGCGCGGCTGCACGGCCTGAGTCCCGAGGCGCGCCGGCGCGAGCTGGTCGACCTGGTGTGCGGCAACGCGGCGATGGTGCTCGGGGTGCCCAACCCGGCGGACATCAACGCCGGCCGGGCGTTCCAGGACCTCGGGTTCGACTCGCTGACCGCGGTCGAACTGCGCAACAGGCTGAAAAACGCTACCGGGCTTACCCTTTCGCCAACACTGATCTTCGACTATCCGACACCGGTGGTGCTGGCCGAGCACCTCGACTCCCGGCTGGCCGGCTCCGGCGGCGACGACCAGCCCGACCTGATGGGTCGCTTCAACGACATCACCCGCGAGCTGCAGGCGCTGCTGGGCGCGCCCCACTGGAATTCCGACGACAAGGCGGTGCTGCGGGCCCGCATCCACGGCCTGCTGGGCGCGCTTCCGGCCGGTGACGGGCCCGATTCCGCACCGCTCGATGAAGACCTGGAAGCCGCCACCGAGAGCCAACTCTTTGCGATCCTCGATGAAGAACTCGGCCGCTGACACCCCGCAAGGAGCGCCGATGCCGGGCACCGAGCAGCACCTCGACTACCTGAAGCGCCTCACGGCCGATCTCAGGCGGACCCGGCGGCGGGTCGCGGAGCTGGAAGGCCGGCTGTCCGAACCGGTGGCGGTGGTGGGCATGGCGTGCCGCTACGCCGGCGGTGTGGACTCGCCGGAAGCGTTGTGGGACCTCGTGATCGAGGGCCGCGACACGGTGTCGGACTTTCCGGTCGACCGCGGCTGGGATGTCGAGGGGTTGTACGACCCCGATCCGGACGCCAAGGGCAAGATGTACACCCGGCAGGGCAGTTTTCTGCAGCACGCGGGCGACTTCGACGCCGGGTTCTTCGGCATCGGACCCAGCGAGGCGCTGGCCATGGATCCCCAGCAACGGATCATGCTGGAGATTTGCTGGGAAGCCTTGGAGCGGGCCGGTATTGATCCCTCGGCGTTGCGCGGCACGGCGACCGGGGTTTTCGCCGGCGTCATCCACGCCGGCTACGGCGGCGAGGTGAAGGGCGAGCTGGAGGGCTACGGCCTCACCGGCTCGACGTTGAGCGTGACCTCGGGCCGAGTGTCCTACGTGCTGGGCCTGGAGGGGCCGGCGGTGTCGGTGGACACCGCGTGCTCGTCGTCGCTGGTCGCCATGCACCTGGCCGCGCAGTCGCTGCGGTCCGGCGAGTGCGACCTGGCGCTGGCCGGCGGTGTCACCGTGATGGCCACGCCCGCGGCGTTCGTCGAGTTCAGCCGGCAGCGGGCGCTGGCGCCCGACGGCCGCTGCAAGGTGTATGCCGGTGCGGCCGACGGCACTTCGTGGTCGGAAGGCGCCGGTGTGCTGGTGCTGGAGCGGTTGGCCGACGCCCGTCGGCTGGGACACCCGGTGTGGGCGGTGCTGCGGGGCAGCGCGGTCAACCAGGACGGCGCGTCCAACGGCCTGACCGCCCCCAACGGGCCTTCGCAGCAGCGGGTGATCCGGGCGGCGCTGGCCAACGCCGGCCTGTCGGCCGTGGACGTGGACGTGGTCGAGGGCCACGGCACCGGCACGGTGCTCGGCGATCCCATTGAGGCCCAAGCGCTTTTGGCGACCTACGGCCAGGACCGCCCGGCGGACCGGCCGCTGTGGCTGGGCTCGATCAAATCCAACATCGGTCACACCTCGGCGGCGGCCGGGGTGGCCGGGGTGATCAAGATGGTGCAGGCGATCCGGCACGGGGTGATGCCCAAGACGCTGCACGTGGACGTCCCGTCGCCGCATGTGGATTGGTCGGCCGGGGCGGTGTCGCTGCTGACCGACCCGCGGCCCTGGCCGGAGCACGGCGGGCCGCGCCGCGCCGGGGTGTCGTCGTTCGGGATCAGCGGCACCAACGCGCATGTGATCGTCGAGCAGGCCCCCGCGGCCGACGAGACCGAGGCCGCACCCGCATCGTCTGTTATGCCCGATGCTGTTGTGCCGTGGGTGGTTTCGGCCCGTTCGGCCGAGGCGTTGGCCGGGCAGGCCCGCCGGTTGCTGGACCATGTGACCGCCGACGCGCAGGCGAGTCCACTGGACGTGGGGTGGTCGTTGGTCAGCACCCGGGCGGTGTTCGAGCATCGCGCGGTGGTGGTGGGCCGCGAGCGTGGCGTGCTGGCAACGGGTTTGGCGGGTCTGGCGTCGGGGCGGCCGGATGCGGCCACCGTGGTGGGGCGGGCCCGGTCGACGGGCAAGACGGTGTTGGTGTTTCCCGGTCAGGGCTCGCAGACGCTGGGGATGGGCCGGCAGCTGTACGAGAGGTTCGAGGTGTTCGCTCGGGCGTTCGATGAGGCTGTCGCGGTGGTGGACGAGCATTCCCGGCTGCCGGTGCGTGAGGTGATGTGGGGCGCCGATCCGGAGTTGTTGCAGAGCACGGAGTTTGCCCAGCCGGCGTTGTTCGTGTTCGAGGTGGCGTTGGCGGCGTTGTGGGAATCCTTGGGTGTGACACCGGATGTGGTGATGGGGCATTCGGTGGGTGAGATCGCCGCGGCGTGTGTGGCGGGGGTGTTGTCGCTGCGGGATGCGGCGCGGTTGGTGGCGGCCCGGGGTGCGTTGATGGCGGCGCTGCCGCCCGGCGGTGTGATGGTGGCGGTGACCGCGGGCGAGGCGCAGGTGGGGCCGCTGCTGGGTGGTGGGGTGAGCATCGCGGCGGTCAACGGCCCCGACGCGGTGGTGCTCTCGGGTGAGCAGGAAGCCGTGGCGGCGGTGGCGGAGCGGTTGGCCGGCTCCGGCGCGCGGGTGCACCGGTTGGCGGTCTCGCATGCGTTTCACTCGGCCCTGATGGAGCCGATGCTGGACGGTTTCGCCGCCGCGGCGGCCGGTATCGAGCCGCGGCCCCCGCGAATCCCTTTGGTGTCCAACCTGACCGGACAACTCGCCGGCCCCGGCTACGGCACGCCACAGTACTGGGTCGAGCACGTCCGCCGGCCGGTCCGGTTCGTCGACGGTGTGCGGCTGGCCGAATCCCAGGGTGCCGGCGTGTTCCTGGAAGTCGGCCCGGGCGCGGCCCTGACGTCCGCGGTCGAACAATCGCTGACGTCCGACCGGGCGATGTCGGTGGTGACCATGCCCAAGGGCCGCCCCGAAGTCGACTCGCTGCTGACCGCGGCCGCGCGGCTGTTCACGGCCGGCGCCGACGTGCGATGGTCCGCGGCGTTCACCGGCCTGCACGCCCGCCGGGTCGACCTGCCGACGTATGCCTTTGCGCGGCGCCGGTTTTGGCTGTCCGGCGACGCGGTGGGCTCGGCGAACATCGCCAGCCTGGGGTTGGCCGAGGCCGAGCACCCGCTGCTGGGCGCGGTGCTGGACCGGCCGGATTCCGGTGGCGTGGTGTTGACCGGCCGGCTCTCGACGGCCGCCCAGCCGTGGCTGGCCGACCACGCGGTGGCCGGCACGGTGCTGTTCCCCGGCGCGGGTTTCGTGGAACTGGCGTTGCGCGCCGGCGACGAGGTCGGCTGCCGGGTGGTCGAGGAGCTGACGCTGTCGGCGCCGCTGTCGCTGCCCGCGGGCGGCACCGTGCAGCTTCAGGTGGTGGTGGCCGACGCGGCCGGGCAGCCGGGCTCGCGGTCGGTTGCGGTGTATTCGCGTGTCGCGCAATCGGAGTGGACTCTGCACGCCGAAGGTGTGCTGAGCGAAGCGGCGCCGGCCCCGGCGGCGGAGCTATCGGTGTGGCCGCCGGCGGATGCCGAGGCGGTCGACGTGGCCGGCGGCTACGACGACTTGGCGGGGCGGGGCTACGGGTACGGCCCGGCCTTCCGGGGGTTGCGGGCCGTGTGGCGGCGCGGGGCCGAGACGTTCGCCGAGGTGGAATTGCCGGAGCAGGCCGGCGTTTCGACGGGCCGCTTCGGCATCCATCCGGTGCTGCTGGACGCGGCGTTGCACGCGTTAGGGGTGGCCGACAAGCGGCTGGAGACGGTGTTGCCGTTCTCCTGGCAGGGCGTGAGCCTGCACGCGGCCGGCGCGTCGCGGGTCCGGGTCAGGTTGGCGCCGGCCGGCGCCGGCGCCGTGTCGGTCGAACTGGCCGACGCGTCGGGGGTCCCCGTGCTGTCGGTGCGGGAGCTGGTGACCCGCGCCGTGTCGGCGGAGCAGCTGGCCGCGGCCGTGGCGGCCCGCTCCGGCAGCGGTGAGCTGCTGAACGTGGCGTGGTCGGTGATCGAGCCGCGGAACTCGTTGCCCGACAACCCAATCAGCGAAGGCCTCACGGTCTGGGAGCCCGCCGCTGTCGATGGCGCCGGACCGGCCGCGGTCCATGCGGCCACGCATGAGGCGCTGGGCGTGCTGCAGTCCCGGCTCACCGGCGAGGCGGGCGGCGTGCTGGTGGTGTCGACCCGCGGCGCGGTGGGTCTGCCGGGGGAGGACGTCGCGGATCTGGCCGGCGCGGCGGTGTGGGGATTGGTGCGCTCGGCGCAGGCCGAGCACCCGGGCCGGGTGGTGCTCGTCGACACCGACGGCTCGCTGGACCTCGCCACGGTGATCGGTTGCGGCGAACCGCAACTGGTGGTGCGCGACGGCGTGGCCTACCGCGCCCGGTTGAGACCCGCCGGGCGGCGGGCGCTGCTGGAACTGCCCGGGCCGCCGGCGGTGTGGCGGCTGGCCGCCGGCGACGCCGGGACGCTCGAAGACCTGGCGGTGCAGGAACACCCCGCCGCGGAGTTGGCCCCCGGGCAGGTGCGGGTGCGGGTGGCCGCGGCCGGGGTGAACTTCCGGGATGTGTTGGTCGCGTTGGGGATGTATCCGGGTGCGGCCCAGTTGGGCGCCGAGGGCGCCGGGGTCGTGACCGAGGTCGGCGCCGGTGTCACCGATGTGGCCGTCGGTGATGCGGTGATGGGCATCTTCGGGCTGGTGGGCTCCGAAGCCGCCGTCGACCGCCGGTTGGTGACCCGGGTGCCGCCCGGCTGGTCGATGGCTCAGGCCGCCGGCATCCCGGTGGTGTTCCTGACGGCGTATTACGGGCTGTCGGTGCTGGCCGGGCTGCGGGCCGGGCAGCGGGTGCTGGTGCACGCCGCCACCGGCGGGGTGGGCATGGCCGCCGTGCAGCTGGCCCGGCATTGGGGTGCGGAGGTGTTCGCCACGGCCAGTCGCGGCAAGTGGGACACGTTGCGCGCCATGGGTTTCGACGATGCGCACATCGCGGATTCCCGGACCCTGGATTTCGAGCAGAAGTTCGGTGCCGCCCCCGGCGGCATGGACGTGGTGCTCAACTCGCTGGCCGGCGAGTTCAACGATGCGTCGTTGCGGCTGCTGGGCCCCGGCGGGCGGTTCATCGAAATGGGTAAGACGGACCTGCGGGATCCCGACGTCGTCGCGCGGGCCCATCCCGGGGTGCGCTACCGGGCGTTCGACCTGATGGAGGCCGGCCCGGACCGCATCGCGGCGATGCTGGCCGAAGTGATGGAGTTATTCGCCGCCGGGGCGTTGACGCCGTTGCCCGTCAAGGCTTTTGACGCGCGCTGCGCGGCCGACGCCTACCGGTTCGTCAGTGCGGCCCGGCACATCGGCAAGGTGGTGCTGACCATGCCGGACGGGCCGGCCGGGCTCTCCGGCGGCACCGCGCTGATCACCGGCGCCACCGGCATGGCGGGCGCGGCGCTGGCTCGTCACCTGGTCGCCCGGCACCGGGTGCCGCACCTGATGCTGGTCGGCCGCCGCGGCGAAGCCGCACCCGGAATGGCCGAGCTGGCCGCCGAATTGCGGGGCGCCGGCGCGTCGGTGTCGGTGCTGTCCTGCGACGTCGGCGACCGCGATGCGGTGGCCGCGATGCTGGCTCAGGTGCCGGCGCGCTACCCGTTGCGGTCGGTGTTCCATGCCGCGGGGGTGCTCGACGACGCGGTGATCGCCTCGCTGACCCCGGCGCGCATCGACACGGTGCTGCGGGCCAAGGTGGACGGCGCCTGGAACCTGCACGAGCTGACCAAGGACCTGGATTTGTCGGCGTTCGTGGTGTTTTCGTCGATGGCCGGGATCGTCGGTGCGCCGGGGCAGGGGAACTACGCGGCGGCCAACAGCTTCCTGGACGCGCTGGCAATCCACCGGCACGCGCACGGGCTGCCGGCCCTGTCGGTGGCCTGGGGGATGTGGGAAGAGCCGTCGGCGATGACCGCCCACCTCGAGGAGCGTGACAAGGCCAGGATGAGCCGGGCCGGGCTGAGCGCGCTGTCCACCCGGCAGGCGCTGGACCTGCTGGACGACGCCCTGCTCGGGGAGCAGCCGCTGGTGGTCGGCACCCGGCTGGACCGGGCCGCGCTGGCCCAGCACCGCGCAGCGCTGCCGCCGCTGCTGAGCGAGCTGGCCGGCCGCCCGGCCCGCCGGATGCTCGAGCACACCGACATGGTGTCGCTGACGGGCCTGCGAGCCCGGCTGGCCGGCATGAATCCCGAACAGCGCCAGGCCGAACTGGTGGAGCTGGTGTGCGGCAACGCGGCCGCGGTGCTGGGACACAGCACCGCCGACGTCGACCCCGGCGATGCCTTCAGCGATCTCGGATTCGATTCGCTCACCGCGGTCGAGCTGCGCAACCGGCTCAAAATCGCGACCGGGCTTACGCTTTCGCCCACGCTGATCTTCGACCACCCCACGCCGGCCGCGCTCGCCGAACACCTCGGCGGCCAGCTGACCAGCGCCGGCCCGACCCCCGCGGCGGCGGCCGAGACCGCCGCGGCGCCCGATCGGTCGTCCCGCATCGACGAGGTCATGAGCGAACTGCAGACACTGCTCACCCAGCCGGGGTTGAGCCCGGGGGACCGGGCACAGCTGGTCACCCGGCTGCAAAGCCTGCTGTCGACGCCGCCCCAGCCCAGCGGGCACCCGGAATTCCCCGAGGACGCCTTCGACGACGACATCGCCACCGCCACCGACAGCCAGCTCTTCGCGATCCTCGACGACGAAGCCGGTCCCTGACCGTGCCCCCGACCGACGTAGCGATCATCGGGATGGCGTGCCGGTTCCCCGGCGCGCCGGACCCCGGCTCCTTCTGGCGTCTGCTGCGCGACGGGCGCGAAGTTACCCGATTCGCCGGGGAGGCCGCGGAATTCGACGCCGACTTCTTCAACCTGTCGCCGCGCGAGGCGGCCGCGATGGACCCGCGGCAGCGCCTGGCCCTCGAGCTGGCCTGGGAACTGCTCGAAGACGCCTTCATCGTCGCCGAAACGCTACGCGGAGAAGCGGTTTCGGTGTACCTGGGTGCGATGACCGACGATTACGCCGCGCTGACGCTGCGTGACGTCCCCGACAACGTGGACCACCACACCTTCACCGGCGTCAGCCGGGGCATGATCGCCAACCGGATCTCGTACCTGCTCGGGCTGCGCGGCGCCAGCATGACCGTCGACTCCGGCCAGTCGTCCTCGCTGGTCGCGGTGCACCTGGGCTGCGAGAGCGTTCGCAGCGGGCAGGCGCCGCTGGCCATCGCGGGCGGCGTCCACCTCAACCTGGCCGACGAAATCGCCCTGCTGGAACGCGAATTCGGCGCGGTGTCGGTGTCGGGTCACACGTATGCCTTCGACCGGCGCGCCGACGGCTACGTGCGCGGCGAGGGCGGCGGGCTGGTGCTGCTCAAACCGTTGGCGGCGGCCCGGCGGGACGGCGACCGCATCCACGCCGTCATCCGCGCCACCGCGGTGGGCAACGCCGGGCACGGCGCGCCCGCCCAGACCCTGCCATCGGCGGCAGCCGAGGCCGACGTGATCGGCCGCGCGCTGGCCGAGGCCGGACTGGGCAGCGCCGACATCGACTACGTCGAAGCGCACGGCACCGGCACCAGGGTCGGCGACGCCGTCGAAACCCAAGCGCTGGGCCGGATTTTCGCCGAACGATCCCACCACCCGGTGTCGGTGGGATCGGTGAAGACCAACATCGGCCACGCCGCCAGCGCCGCCGGGATCGCGGGCCTGCTCAAGGCGGTCCTGTCCATCGAACACGCCGCGATCCCGCCGAGCCTGCACTTCGAGCGCCCCGACCCCGACATCGACCTGAACCGTCTCGGCCTGCGCGTCAATACCGCGCTGGCGCCGTGGCCGGAACGCGAGGGGCCGCGCCGCGCCGGCGTCTCGTCCTTCGGGATGGGCGGCACCAACGCACACGTCATCGTGGAACAGGATGCGGCGCAACCGAATCCAACTCCAGCGTCCGCGCCGGGCGACGTCGCACTGCCGTGGGTGGTTTCGGCCCGTTCGGCCGAGGCGTTGGCCGGGCAGGCCCGCCGGTTGCTGGACCATGTGACCGCCGACGCGCAGGCGAGTCCACTGGACGTGGGGTGGTCGTTGGTCAGCACCCGGGCGGTGTTCGAGCATCGCGCGGTGGTGGTGGGCCGCGAGCGTGGCGTGCTGGCAACGGGTTTGGCGGGTCTGGCGTCGGGGCGGCCGGATGCGGCCACCGTGGTGGGGCGGGCCCGGTCGACGGGCAAGACGGTGTTGGTGTTTCCCGGTCAGGGCTCGCAGACGCTGGGGATGGGCCGGCAGCTGTACGAGAGGTTCGAGGTGTTCGCTCGGGCGTTCGATGAGGCCGTTGCGGTGGTGGACGAGCATTCCCGGCTGCCGGTGCGTGAGGTGATGTGGGGCGCCGATCCGGAGTTGTTGCAGAGCACGGAGTTTGCCCAGCCGGCGTTGTTCGTGTTCGAGGTGGCGTTGGCGGCGTTGTGGGAATCCTTGGGTGTGACACCGGATGTGGTGATGGGGCATTCGGTGGGTGAGATCGCCGCGGCGTGTGTGGCGGGGGTGTTGTCGCTGCGGGATGCGGCGCGGTTGGTGGCGGCCCGGGGTGCGTTGATGGCGGCGCTGCCGGCCGGCGGTGTGATGGTGGCGGTGACCGCGGGCGAGGCGCAGGTGGGGCCGCTGCTGGGTGGTGGGGTGAGCATCGCGGCGGTCAACGGCCCCGACGCGGTGGTGCTCTCGGGTGAGCAGGAAGCCGTGGCGGCGGTGGCGGAGCGGTTGGCCGGCTCCGGCGCGCGGGTGCACCGGTTGGCGGTCTCGCATGCGTTTCACTCGGCCCTGATGGAGCCGATGCTGGGCGGCTTTGCCGCCGCGGCGGCCGGTATCGAGCCGCGGCCCCCGCGAATCCCTTTGGTGTCCAACCTGACCGGACAACTCGCCGGCCCCGGCTACGGCACGCCACAGTACTGGGTCGAGCACGTGCGCGCGCCGGTGCAATTCCTCGCGGGGGTGCGCGCCGCCGAGCAGGCCGGCGCCGGAACCTTCCTGGAACTGGGCCCCGGCGCGGCGCTGACGGCCGCGGTGGACCAATCGCTGAGCACCGAGGGCGCCACCGCGATCGCCACCCTGCCCAAGGACCGCCCCGAGACCGAATCGGCGCTGCACGCGGCCGGGCACCTGTTCACCCGCGGCCACCGCCTCGACTGGGCGGGCGTGTTCGCCGGCCTGCCCGCCCGTCGCGTCGAGCTGCCGACGTATGCCTTTGCGCGCGAACGCTTTTGGCTGGGCGGCGCATCGTTGGCCGGCGCGCCGGCGGGAGCGGCACCGGTGGGGGGCGGCACGCGTGCCCCCGAGCTGGCGCACCGCCTGCACGCACTGCCCCGCGACGAACAGCAACGGGTGCTGCGCGAATTGGTCTGCGAGCACGCGGCCGCGGTGCTCGGGCACCCCGACGGTGACGCCATCGACCCCCACCGCGCCTTCGCCGATCTCGGGTTCGACTCACTGATCGGGGTCGAATTGCGCAACCGCCTCACCACGCATACCGGGACGGCGTTGTCGCGCACCCTGATCTTCGACTACCCGACGCCGACCGCGCTGGCCGATCATCTTCGCCGGCAACTGCTGCACGACGAGGACCCGGAATCCGACGACGAGAGAATCTGGTCGGCGCTGCGCAGAATTCCGCTGCGCGAGCTGCGGCGGACCGGATTGCTCGACAAACTCCTATTGCTCGCCGGCATCCCGGAAACCGCGACCACCGACCCGAAAATCAGCGACGCGGATATCGACTCGTTAAGCCCCGACGCGCTGATCGCGATGGCGCTGAACTCGGCGGATGACGACGAGGCCGAATGACGAAATCCCCGCTGGCCGACCCGATTACACGCACCGAAAATCGGCACAATAACACATGTGTTCAATACATCGAACTTTTGCGCGACCCCATCCGAACGCATAAACTTCGGGGTTTAGCGGGAATCGTATTCAAGTCGGTTGGCAATCAAGAGAGTAAAGCATGAGCGTCATCGCGGGTGTGTTCGGCGCCGTGCCGCCGCATCGTTACAGCCAACGCGAAATCACCGACGACATCGTGAAGTTCCCCGCGCTGCGGGAACACGAAGAGGTCGTCCGGCGCCTGCACGCCGCCGCCAAGGTCAACAGCCGCCACTTCGTGCTGCCGCTGCAGCAGTACCACTCGCTGACCGATTTCGGCGAGGTCAACGAGATCTTCATCGACAAGGCCGTCCAAATCGGCTGCGACGCATTACTCGGCGCCCTCGACGAGGCGGGCCTGCGGCCGCAGGACATCGACATGATCGCCACCACCACGGTCACCGGGGTGGCGGTGCCGTCGCTGGACGCCCGGATCGCCGGGCGGCTGGGCCTGCGCCCCGACGTGCGCCGAGTGCCGCTGTTCGGGCTGGGCTGCGCGGCCGGGGCCGCGGGGGTGGGCCGGTTGCACGATTACCTGCGTGGCGCTCCCGACGGCGTCGCCGCCCTGGTGTCGGTCGAGCTGTGTTCGCTCACCTTCCCGACGGTCAAGCCGACGGTGTCGGGACTGGTCGGGACGGCGATGTTCGGGGACGGCGCCGCCGCGGTGGTCGCCATGGGGGACCGGCGCGCCGAGCGGCTCGGCGCCACTGGCCCCGACATCCTGGACTCGCGCAGCCGGCTCTATCCCGAAACGCTGCACATCATGGGTTGGAACATCGGCTCGGCCGGAATGCAGCTGGTGATGTCCCCGGAACTGCCGGCCGTCGTCGAGAAGCACCTGGCCGACGACGTGACGGGCTTCCTCGCCGCCCACGGCCTGACCACCGGCGACGTCGGCGCGTGGATCACCCACCCGGCCGGCCCCAAGGTCATCACGGCGATCGCCGCGACGCTCGACCTGCCCGCGGAGGCGCACGAACTGACCTGGCGTTCGCTCGGCGAGGTCGCCAACCTGTCCTCGGCGTCGGTGCTGCACATCCTGCGCGACACCATCGCCAAGCCGCCCCCGGCCGGCAGCCCGGCGCTGATGCTGGCCGTGGGTCCCGGCTTCGGTTCCGAGCTGGTGCTACTGCGCTGGCACTGAGTCGATCACCTCGACCGTGAGGCCCGGCGTGGGCCGCAGCGCGGCGACATTGGCCGCGCGCAGGCGCTGAGCGGGTAACCGCAGCCGGGTGCGGGCCAGCAGCCGCGCGAGCATCACCGTCATCTCGGTGGTGGCCATCGCGGCCCCCACGCAGCGGTGCAGCCCCGCGCTGAACGGGATGAACTCGTGCGGCGCCGGCCGGCGATACCCGGGAGCATCGGGGTCCCACCGTTCGGGTGCGAATCGCCTTGGCTCGGGCCATATTTCGGGAAGCCGGTGGGTGACGTACGGGCTGAAGATCAACAGCCGCCCCGATCGGATCCGCCTGCCCTCGAAGCGCAGATCGCGCATCACCCGGCGCGCGGAGATCACCCCGGGCGGGTACAGCCGCAGGGTTTCGTGAACGACGCCGTTCAGGTAGGTCAACCCGCTCAGGTCGGCCGCGGCCGGCGGCCGTCCGGCGAGTACCCGCCGCACGTCGCCGGCCGCCGCGGCCCACGCGCCGGGCTGCGACAGCAGCAGGTAGACCGCCCAGGCCAGCGCGCCGCTGGTGGTCTCGTAGCCGGCCGTGACGAGCGACACGATGGCATCGCGAATCTCGTTGTCGCTCAACGTATAACCCTCGTCGCCGCGGCCGTCGACTAACATGGTCAACATGTGGCCGTCCGGGTTGGGCGCAGCGCGGGCCTCGGCGATCAGAGTGTCGACAAGGTTGTTGATGCGCTGTCGCGCGGCCATCGCCCGCCGCCACGCCGGGGCGTTGATCCGCCGCTGCAGGCCCACCAGTTGCGGCGGCTGGTGGGTCAGGTCGAGCAGCGGCTGCAGGTATTCGCCGAGGGCGTCGGAGTGCACGGCCAAGCGCCGGCCGAACAGACTCTCGGCGGTGCTGCGCCGCACCGCCGCGCGGCAGTGCTGGTAGACGTCCAGCCGCTGCCCGGGCCGCCAGCCGTCGATGACCCGGTCGATGCACGACACCATGGTGGTCACATAGTCCTGGATCTGCCGGTGCCGCAGCCCGGGCGCCACCACGCTGCGGCGGCGCCGGTGGTCGTCGCCGTCGCTGACGATCAGCGCGGTGGGCCCGTCGACCAGGGCCAGGTTCTCGAACGTCGCCCGCCAGCTGAAGGCGTCGGCGTTGGCGAACACAAACTTGTTTGCCTCGGCCCCGAGCAGCAGGGTGTAGCCGCGCCGGCCCGCCCCGGCGTCGATCACCGGGCCCCGGCGCCGGTACAGCGCGAGCAATGCCTCACCGGGCCGGTAGCGCACGGGTCTCATTCGAGCAGCTCCGACAGTTCCAGCCAGCGGCTCTCGGCCGCGGCGACCTCGTCCTCCAGCGCGCGCAGCTCACGGGTGAGCCGGGTGATGCCGACGTGATCGGACTGGTCGTGCGCGGCGAGCTCCTCGTGCTTGTCCTTGATTTGTTCGGCCAGCCGCGCCAGCCGGCGGTCGGCCGCGGCCAGCTCCTTCTCCGCGGCGCGCCGCTGCGCGCCCGACATCGCTTGCGGCGCAACGGCAGTCGGCCCGGCGGGCGGTGCCGCGTCGCGCCGCTGGGCGGCCAGCCGCAGATACTCGTCGATGCCGCCGGGCAGATGCCGCAACCGGCCATCGAGCACCGCGTACTGCTGATCGGTGACCCGCTCCAGCAGGTAGCGGTCGTGCGAGACGACGATCAGCGTGCCCGGCCAGGAGTCGAGCAGATCCTCCATGGCGGCGAGCGTATCGGTGTCGACGTCGTTGGTCGGCTCGTCCAGCAGCAACACGTTGGGCTCGGACAGCAGCGTCAGCATCAGCTGCAGCCGCCGCCGCTGGCCGCCAGACAGGTCGCCGACCCGCGCCGCGAGCTGGCCCCGGCCGAAACCGAGCCGCTCCAGCAGTTGGGCCGGCGTCACCTCACGGCCGTCCACCCGATAGCCGGCGCGCAGCCGGCCCAGCACGTCGCTGATCCGGTCGTCGGCGATCGCGGCCAGCTCCGCTCCCCGCTGGTCGAGCACGCCGAGCTGGACGGTCTTGCCGCGCTTGACCCGCCCGCTGTCGGGCCGCACGGTGCCGTCGATCAAGCCCAGCAGGGTCGACTTGCCGGCGCCGTTGGCCCCGACGATGCCGGTGCGCTCGCCGGGGGCGATCCGCCATTCGACGTCGCGCAGCACCGGGCGCCCGTCAAAGGAGACCGACACGTCGAGCAGGTCCACCACGTCCTTGCCGAGCCGGGCGGTGGCCAGCTTGGCCAGCTCGACGCTGTTGCGCAGCGGCGGGACGTCGGCGATCAGCTGGTTGGCCGCCTCGATCCGGAACTTGGGCTTGGAGGTGCGCGCCGGCGCGCCGCGGCGCAACCAGGCCAGCTCCTTGCGCATCAGGTTCTGCCGCTTGGCCTCGGCGGCCGCGGCCATCCGGTCGCGCTCGACGCGTTGCAGGACGTAGGCCGCGTAGCCGCCGTCGAACGGTTCGACGATCCCGTCGTGCACCTCCCAGGTGGTGGTGGCGACCTCGTCGAGGAACCAGCGGTCGTGGGTGACCAGCAGCAGCCCGCCGGTGTTGCGGGCCCACCGCTGCCGCAGATGCCCGGCCAGCCAGGTGATGCCCTCGATGTCCAGGTGGTTGGTCGGCTCGTCGAGCGCGATGACGTCCCACTCGCCGATCAGCAACCGGGCCAGCTGCACCCGGCGGCGCTGACCACCCGACAGCGTGGAAACGCTTGCCCGCCAATCGATGTCGGAGACCAGGCCGGCCACTACGTCGCGCACTCGCGGGTCGCCGGCCCACTGGTGTTCGGCCGCGTCGCCGACCAGTGTCCAGCCCACGCTGTGGTCCGGGTCCAACGTGTCGGCCTGGCTGAGCGCGCCGACCCGCAGCCTGCTGCGCCGGGTGACCCGGCCGGCGTCGGGTTGTTGTTCGCCGGTCAGCAGCCGCAGCAGGCTCGATTTGCCGTCGCCGTTGCGCCCGACGATGCCGATGCGGGCGCCGTCGTTGACCCCGAGCGTGATCGACTCGAAGACCACCTGTGTCGGGTATTCCAGGTGTACGGCCTCAGCTCCCAGTAGGTGCGCCACCGGCCCGACCCTAGCGCGGCGACGATGCCGGCCGGTGACGGCCGGAGGAGGAGTCGCGCAATCCGGCCCTGCGCGGTCATTCCAGGGTCAGCAGGGCGTGGTCGACCTGGCGCTGCATTCCCGGGGACGCCTTGCTGGCCACCGCGTCCAGGAACCGGCCGGCGACGTCGCGCAGCTTGAGGTTGGTTTCCTGCGAGCGCCACACCAGGATGTCGAACGCCCGCTCGGCGGAGATGCCATAGGCGGCCATCAGCACCCCCTTGGCCTGCTCGATGCGGGCCCGGGAGTCGGCCACCGCCGAGAGCACGTTGGTGATGTCGGAGTGCAGCGAGTCGGTGACGTCGACGTAGAAGCCGGAGGTGCCGGCCAGCGCGCCGGAGTCGTCGAGCATCCGATCGCCCGCGACGACGACCCAGTGGGTGCGTCCGGCGGTGTCGACGATGCGGTGCCGGCTGCTGAACGGCTTGCCCCGCATCACCTGGTCCAGCACGGCCGCCACCCGCTCGCGGTCGTCGGGGTGCTTGTGCTGCAGCAGCAGCTCCGTGCTGGGCTGCACCTGCCCGGGCCGGTAGCCGTGCATGCGCGCCACCGCGTCCGACCACTCCCAGCGGTGGCCGTCCAGGAAGAACCGGAACCTGCCGACGCGCTGCGGCTCACCCAGGCCCAGCACCCGCTCGACCGCGCTGAGGTCGCCGTCGCCCTCGACGACGTCCGAGCCGAGCGGCTCCGCACACGGGACGGTTTCGTCGTTGGAATTCACTGTCATGGCCGCCAGATCCCTTCCATGCAACCGCTGGGAGAAGTTGACATATCGATTCCCCGTTTGGCGCGCTTCCATACCTGCTCGTGCTGGGGAGGCGCTCAGCGCACCCGGTACCGGTCGGCGTCGCGGTGTTTGAACTCCAGCCCGAATCCGGGCCGGTGTTGATCGGGCCGCAGCACGCCGCCTTGCGGCGACAGCGCGCCGTCGAAGAACATCTGCTCGATGCGGTGGTGGTCGTGGAAGTACTCCAGGTGCCGCAGGCTGGCGACGGCGGTGGCGACGTGGGCGTGCAGGTTGGGCGCGCAGTGACCGGAGACGTCGACGTTGTGGGCGGCCGCCACGGCCGCCGCCCGCAGCCAGTCGGTGATGCCGCCGCACCGGGTGACGTCGATCTGCAGGCAGTCGACCGCGTCGGCGGCGAGCATCCGGTGAAAGTAGGCCAGGTCGTACCCGTACTCGCCGGCGGTGACGTCGGCGCTCACCTGGTCGCGCACCTCCCGCAGCCCGGCCAGGTCGTCGGAGGAGACCGGCTCCTCGAACCAGGTGACGTCGTGCCCGGCCATGGCGTGGGCCATCCGGATCGCCTGCTTGCGCCGGTAGCCGCCGTTGGCGTCCACATACAGTTCGGTGTCGGGCCCGATCACGGTGCGGGCCAGGGCAATTCGATCGAGATCGCGGCGCTCGTGCGACCCCCAGGACTCGCCGATCTTGATCTTGACGCGCGGGATCCGCCACTCGTGCACCCAGCGTTCCAGCTGGGCGCGGGTGGCGTTGTCGTCGTAGCTGGTGAAACCGCCGCTGCCGTAGATCGGCACCGAGTCGTGCGCCATGCCGAGCAGCCGGCACACCGGCAGGCCCAACAGCTTTCCCTTGAGGTCCCACAGCGCGGTGTCCACCGCGGAGATCGCGCAGGACACCAGGCCGGGCCGCCCGTTGTTGCGCATCGCGCGGACCATCGCCTGCCAGCGCGCCGGGACGTCCAGCGCGCTGTGTCCGGTGACCGAGCCGGCGAGCGCCCCGGTGATCAGCGCGGCGCAGGCGCCGTCGGCGTAGGTGTAGCCGATGCCGCGCCGCCCGCCGGCGGCCACCTCGGCCAGCACCAGCGTGGTCGACGACCAGGACAGGGTGCCGTCGGCTTCCGGTGCGTCGGTGGGGATTTGGTAAACCCGCGCGGTCACCTCGTCGATGGCCGGGTCGGGCGTCATCGCGTCCACCGGCGGGCCCGCGCCGCCAGCCAGGCGCCCAGCCCGGCGGCGCCGAGCGCGCCGGTGCCGCTGATTACCGGATGTTGGGAGGCCCACAGCTGCGGGCTGTGGGCGTGCGACGTGTCGTCGAATTCGCCGTGGGCGCCGTGATCGCTGCCCGGCTCCTGATCCAGCGGCTGCCAGAGGTTGTGCGGCCGGTCGCCGCCGACGGGCTGCTCGGTCTGCTGCGAGTCGTACCCGGTGCGGCCGAGGTAGCGGTCCAGCAACGGCGCCGCGAACTTCTGCGCGAGCAGCGTCACCATGGTGGAATCCCCGACCCAATACTGTTTGCGCCCTGGATGATCGGCGGCGTACAGCACGCCGCGGGCGGCGACCTCGGGCTGGTAGATCGGCGGCACCGGTTGCGGATGACGGGGCAGCCGGGACAGCACCCAGGAGAACTGCGGGGTGTTGACGGCGGGCATCTGCACCAGGGTGATCCGCACCCGCGAGCCCTCGTGCAGCAGTTCGCAGCGCACCGATTCGGTGAACCCGTTGACGGCGTGTTTGGCGCCGCAGTAGGCCGACTGCAGCGGGATCGACCGCTGGCTGAGCGCGGAGCCGACCTGCACGATGGTGCCGCGGTCGCGGGGCCGCATCTTGGCCAGCGCCGCCATGGTGCCGTGCACATAACCGAGGTAGGTCACCTCGGTCACCCGCTTGAACTCCTCGGCGCTGATCTCGCTGAACGGGGCGAACACCGAGGTGAAGGCGACGTTGACCCACACGTCGATGGGGCCGAAGGCGGCCTCGGTCTCGTCGGCGGCGGCGACGACGGCCGCGTGGTCGGCAACATCGGTCGGCAGGGCCAGCGCCTTGCCGCCGCCGGCCTCCACGTCGCGGGCCGCGCCCTGCAGCCCGGCGGCGCCGCGGGCCAGCAGGGCGACGTTCGCGCCGCGCCGGCCGAACTCCTTCGCGGTGGCCCGCCCGATCCCGGCGCTGGCCCCGGTGATCACCACCGTCTGGGTGGACTGTGTCATCGCAGAACTGCCTTTCGCTGCGGTCCGGTGTCAGTCATGGTGGACGGCGTCCCTGGCGAGGGTGGCGGTGCATTCCAGCATCAGCGCGTGCGCGAACGCCTGCGGCAGGTTGCCGCGCAGCTGGCGTTGCCGCACGTCGTATTCCTCGCAGAACAGCCCCGGCGGCCCGCACGCCGCCCGGTTGCGTTCGAACCAGCGCATCGCGCAATGGGTATGGCCCAGTTGATGTTCGGCCAACGCCATCATGAACCCGCAGAGCAGGAACGCGCCCTCCGCCTCGCCCAGGTCGCGCTCGTCGTGCCGGAAGCGGTAGACGAAACCGTCGTCGGTGAGGTCGCGGCGCACGGCGTCCAGGGTAGCCCGGGTGCGGGGGTCGTCGGCGGGCACCGCGCCGCGCACCGGCGGCAACAGCAGCGAGGCGTCGACGCCGGGCAGCCGCGGGCTGCGCTGCCAATAGCCGTGCGGGTGCAGGCTTTCCGATGCGGTGTCGGCCAGGATCGCGTCGGCCAGCGACGCGCACGCGGTCAGCTCCGGGCCGGCGCCGGCAAGCTTTGCGACGGCGCGCAGCCCGGCCACGCAGGCCAGCCGGGACTGTGTCCACCGCTCGTCCTGGATCTCCCAAACCCCGTAATCCGGTTCGCGCCAGCGCTTTTCGATGGCCCGGATGGCGGCCTGGGCGGCGCGCCAGCCCTCGGCGTCGAGCCGGTCGGCGGCCCCGGCCACCGCCAGCAGCTGCAGCGCCTCGCCGAACACGTCGAGCTGGAACTGCTGGTTGACCCAGTTGCCGACCTTGTCGGTGCCGCCGGGGTAGCCGGGCAGGTCGAGGGTCTCTTCGCCGGGCACGGCGCCGCCGGTGACGGTGTAGGCGGGTTTGAGGTTGGCGCCGTCCTCGAGCAGCCGGGCGCCGATGAATCCCACTGCCCGGTCCAGCAATTCGGTGGTGCCGACCGCGGCGGCGGCCATGCCGGCGTACACCTGGTCGCGGATCCAGGCGTAGCGGTAGTCGTAGTTCTGGTTGGTGTGCGCGCGTTCGGGCAGGCCGAGCGTCGCCGCGGCGACCATGCCGCCGCCGCAGCTGGTCAGCCCGCGCAGCACCGCATACGCGTGCCGGCCGTCCCGGGGCGCGATGGTGCAGTTCAGCGCGGGCACGCTGCGCTGCCAGGCGGCCGCGGTGGCGTCCCAGGCCAGGCCGGCGTCGGGGAGCCGCTTGGGCAGGGTGCGTTCGGACAGCTCCAGCACCAGGTCGTGCCGGCCGCCCTCGTCGAGGGTGATCTCGCAGCCGAGCAGTTCGCCGGCGCCGTGGCCGGCCGAATCGACTGGGCGGGCGTCGCAGCCGGCCAGCCAGCGCCAGCGCAACCGGCCCGACCGTCCGCTCCACACCCCGTCGTCGTCGAGCCGGGGCCGGCCGGGGCCGTGCTTTCCGAACTCGGCAGCCGGGGCCAGCAGCACCCGTACCCGCACCGTGCCGCGGCAGGCCACCAGGCGCCGCAGCAGCACCACCCGCTCCGGGTCGCCCGGAAAGGCCAGCGCCTCACGGCATTCCACGATGCCGTCGCGTGTGATCCAGCGGTTGCGCCAGATCAGCGTGCCCGGCTCGTAGTAGCCGCCCCACACGTGCCGCACGTCGGTCGGGGTGATCGCGTAAACCCCGCCGCCCCCAACGAGATTGGAGAACAGGGCGTCGGATTCCCAGCGCGGCGCGCACATCCACGCCACGTCGCCCTGCGGGCCGATCAGCGCGCCCCGTTCGCCGTCGGCGAGCAGCGCGTACTCGCGCAGCACCCGGGGCGCGAAGACGGTCCCGGCATCGACGGTCTGCTCAGCCACGGGCCGCCGCCTTCGACCTCCGTCCGGCGGCGGTGTCGATCTTGCCGGCGGCCAACCGCTCGGCCAGCCGGGAGGCCAACGCCATGATGGTCAGCGCGGGATTGGCCGAGCCCTGGGTCGGGCACACCGACCCGTCGGCCACAAACAGGTTCGGCACGCCCCACACCCGGTGATCGGAGTCGACCACCGAGTTGTCCGGCCGGGTACCCATCCGGGCGCCGCCGATCAGGTGGGCGAACCGCTCGATGGTGAGCACATCCTGGGCGTCGGCGGCGCGCAGGATGTCGCCGATCACGTTGGTGGAGTAGGCCATGTTGGCCTTGTCGTTGTCGCACAGCGTGTAGTCGAACCGGGCCACCGGGATGCCGTAGGCGTCCTTCTCGTCCGCCAGCGTCACCCGGTTGTCCGGCTGGGGCAACAGCTCGTTGAGCACGCCGATGGTCGCCCAGTGGTTGTAGTCGCGCATGTACTCCCGCAACGCCCGGCCCCAGTGCCCGTCGGCCAGCACATGTTCGGCCCAGCCGATCGGCATCGGCGACACCGTCTGGATGGAGAAGCCGCGGGCGAACCCACGCGAGGAGTCGGTCTCGTAGAACTGCTCGGAGGTCACCTCCGGCGGAGGCGCCTTGTACATCCGAACCTCCTCCGACCACCGGCCCGCCGACTGGGTGGCGCCCTGGACCATCACATAACGGCCGACCTGGTAGTCGTTGTTGCCCAAGCCGTTCGGGAAGCGGTCGCTGACCGAGTTCAACAGCAGGCGGGGCGTTTCGATCGAATACCCCGCGATGGCAACCACTTTGGCGCGCTGCAGCCGTTCGGTGCCGCCCGCCTCGTCGTAGTAGACCACGCCGCGGGCGGCGCCGCTACCGTCGAGTTCGACGCGGGCGGCCATGCAGTTGGCGCGGATCTCCACGTCGTGCGCCAGCGCGTCGGGCAGGTGCGTGACGTACGGGCTGGCCTTGGCGTTGACCTTGCAGCCCTGCAGGCAGTAGCCGCGATAGATGCAGTGCGGGCGATTGCCGAAGGTGCCGTTGACGATGCCCACCGGCCCCACCCGCATCTCGATGCCGAGCTTGAGCGCGCCCTCCCACAGTTTGGCGGCCGCACCCGAAATAGGGTGGGGGGCAAAGGAATAGCGATGCGGATCGCCCCACGGCCAGTTCTGCCCGGCCACCGGCAGCTCCAGTTCGACCTGCTCGTAGTGGTGGCGCAGGTCCTCGTACCGGATCGGCCAGTCGGCCCCCACCCCGTCCAGGGTGTAGGTGGCGAAGTCGCTGGGATGGAACCGCGGGGTGTAGCCGGCGTAGTGGATCATGGAGCCGCCCACCCCACGCCCGGAGTTGTTCTTGCCCAACTCGATCGGGTCGGCGCCACCGATGATGCGCTTCTGGGTCCAGTACAGCGGATGGGAGCCGGCCTCGTCGGACACCCAGTCCTCGTCGGGGTGCCAGAACGGGCCGGCTTCCAGGATCACCACCCGCCAGCCGGCCCGGGCCAGCCGCTGCGCCAGCACCGAGCCGCCGGCGCCGGCGCCGACCACGATCAGGTCGACCTCGTCGTCGTCGGCGTAGCGGCGCATGGTCCGTTCGCCGGGCAGGTCGCGCGAATGCACGTCGAGCAGGAAGCGGGAGTCGTTGTCCCGGGGTCCGACGGCCCCCTTGAGCAGGCCGCGCCAGAAGTCGCCCATCACAGCTCGCCGTTCTGCACGACCTGCACCGGGTCTTCGTCGGTGGCGCCGCGGGTCTCGTACGGCTCCCGCGCGGCCGCCGGCCCGGAGGCACCGCCGAGGCGCATGAACCCGCGCGGGTAGGCCGGGCCGCCGAAACCGATCTCGTTCCACGCCCACGGGTGAGAATAGAAGCCGGACAACGTCATTCGCATGCACACCGACCATGCGCGCTTGACGTTCAGGTTGTCCCAGCTGCCGCCGTGCAGCTCGCCCCGGGAGAATTCCTCGATGATCGCCTCCCGGGTCGGCGGCTCGGCGGCGGCGAACGAGTCGGCGCCGTATCGGCGCGACGCGGTCTCGTCCAGCCCGCGCAGCACAAGCCGCCAGGTGTCGCGGTCGTCGGGCATGTCGGCGTATTGGTAGCCGTCCAGGCGGCCGTCGGCGAGCTTGGCGTCGACCGACTCGGCGACCGGCACCCGCGGCTCGACGTCCTGGGCCAGCACCGTGTCGCAGAACGCGCGCAGGCACGGCTCCTCCTCGGGGCCGAAAAACCGCAGCGGCCCCGGCGGTTCCAGCCGGGCCAGCACCACGTTGCGGGTGGCCTCGTCCCAGTGGCCGGCGGTCTCGAGCACGTCGAAATCGGGGTAGCGCCCGATCATCTGCGGTGTGGTGCCGCGGCGCTGCCGGGGCAGCCAGGACGGGTGCGGTGGCTTGCCGTCGTCGCGCAGGTTGGGCAGGTGGTCGGGGCGAGAGGTGTCGGCCATCGGCTGCCTATCGCCGGAACCGTTCGCGGCGCAGGATCGAGGCCAGCAGCCCATCCCGCCGACCATGCACATCAACCCGGGGGCGGCGATGGGCGGGCCCATCGGCACGTTGTAGGACGCGTGCTTCCAACCGCCCGGCTTGCGCGCCACCCCGCGGGCGTGCAGGTATTCGCCCATCAGGCCGTTGGCGGTGTAGACGGCGGCGGTGATGGGCAGCCAGACCTTGGCCCAGCGCCGGGAGAACACCCCGCCGATCCCGGCCACCACGACCGGCGGGGTCACCACGATCGGGCTCCACATCCATTTGTTGCCGAAGCTGGCCTTGTAGTGCTCGAAGTAGATCTCGGCCGTCGTGACCAGCGCCGCCATCGCGGTCAGCCCGGACAGCGAGCGTTCGAACCGGCCGTGCGCGACGTCGTAGAGCGCCCGCTCGGCCAGCTGCTGTACCTCGCCGAGGCCGTCGCCGCCGGCGGCCCTGCGCCGTCCGCCGTTGCCCAGCAACAACATGTGTCTCCCTTAGGGTTGAAGGGGTCTGGGATTGGATGTCCTGGATGCCCAGGACGGTGGGGTGTGGCTAATGTGTTGTTGCAACGGTTGTTGCTTGAAAGGAATGGCCGCCCTGCCGTTTTGGACGGTCCTGGCCACTGATTGAGATCTGACGCGTACTCGATGACGCTGCTCTAAGGACCTGTTGGCGGGGTTGTCCGCGGGGACTGCGACGACAGGAGTAGCGGTATGGCCGAACCCGACCGAGTGTGGGTGGGTATCGACGTCGGTAAGTCCACTCATCATGCGTGCGCGATCGATGACACCGGAAAGGTGGTGTGGTCGAAGAAAATCCCGAACGAACAGGCCGCGATCGAAGACCTGATCGCCCAGGGCGGCCGGATTGCTAACCACGTGGTGTGGGCGATCGATTTGACCTCGCCGCCGGCGGCGCTGCTGATCGCCGTACTGCTGAGCGCGAAAGCCGAGGTGGTGTATGTGCCGGGCCGCACGGTTAACACGATGAGTCATGCGTTCCGCGGCGAAGGCAAGACCGACGCCAAAGACGCGCGGGTAATCGCCGAAACCGCTCGGCACCGACGAGATCTGTCCCCGGTCGTACCCGGCGAAGACCTGGTTGCCGAATTGCGGTCGCTGACCGCATACCGGTCGGATCTGATGGCTGACTGGGTGCGAGGCGTGAACCGGCTGCGCTCGATGCTCACCGCCATCTTCCCTGCTCTGGAAGCTGCGTTCGACTACTCCACCCGCGCGCCGTTGATCCTGGTATCCGCTATGTGCACTCCGGGCGAAATCCGGTCGGCAAAAAGAGCTGGCGTGATCAAGCACCTTCGGAAAAACCGGGCATGGCCCAACAACATCGACACGATCGCCGACAAGGCGCTCGCCGCGGCAGCAGGCCAGATAATCACCCTTCCCGGCGAAGCCGGAACCGCCGCGCTCATCAAGCAACTCGCAGCACGGCTGCTGGACTTGGATCGGCAGATCAAGGACATCGATAAGCAAATCACCAACAAATTTCGTGAGCATCCCAGCGCCGCCATCATCGAGTCGATGCCCGGCATGGGGCCACACCTGGGCGCTGAGTTCCTCGTAATCACCGGCGGCAACATGGCCGCCTTCACCAACCCCGGCCGACTGGCATCGTTCGCCGGATTGGTACCCGTCCCACGCGATTCCGGCCGTATCACCGGCAATCTGCATCGGCCCAAGCGCTACAACCGGCGCCTGCGCCGCGTGTTCTACCTCGCCGCCCTGTCCAGCCTCAAGATCGAAGGTCCCTCGCGGGCTTTCTACGACCGCAAACGATCCGAGAACCATATCCACACCCAGGCCCTGCTTGCCCTGGCACGCCGCCACGTCGACGTCCTGTGGGCACTGCTGCGCGACAACAGAACCTGGCAACCCCAGCAACCAACCGTGGCAGCTGCCTGACGCACTCACCGGGCGTCCTCACCGCTTGACACGCTCATGGAGATTCCTTTCTCGCTCGCGTGATGCCGGCCGGTCACCCGCCGGTGTGCCGCGATGACCGCGCGGCCGCGTGGGTGATGCCGTGGGGATGGTGGCCGGGAAAAACCGGTGTCGTCATGACGCCGCCTCGCCTCCGCCGGAATGGACCGCACGCAGCCTCCGGCCCCGGCACCGTCGGTAACGGCCGCGGAAGCCGCCCAGAGAACTGGTGAGCGCCCAGCTGTGAGTTTCAACCGAGGTGGTCTCGACGACGCGTCGTGACCGAAGCGCGTCGGCTGTGTACCCGCCTCCCCGGGGGTGCAAACGGGGCCCGCCGGCCGCCCGTGTCATCGGTTGTCGTTGGGATCGGTAGCAGCCCGGCCCGTCTGTACTGATTCGAGTTAGCCGATTAGCCATGCGGGGGATGCGGCGCCGACGAATACTGGTCGGCACCGGTAATCCCGTCCGGGAAAGGGCGTGGGGCCATGTCAGGATTTCGGATCGTCAACGCGATGATCGCCGGGGCGCTGCTGTCCGGTGGCGTCGCCTCCGCCGGGCTGGGACTGGGCGCCGGGGCCGCCCACGCCACCAAGGGCCCGTTCACCTGGTGCCCAGGGCAGTCCATGGAGTGGCCGAGCGGCCCGAACTCCTCGCGCGGTCACCTGAACTACGTCTGGGACATGAACGTGTGCCACACCTGGTACGTCGTCCCCGACGGCTGGGGCAACGTCCCGCGCATCGCGCTCAACGGTCAGCAGACGCTGCAGAGCTCGAACGCGTGGGACGGCGACAACCCGCCGGGCGACAATCCGGGCAACGTCCAGTGCGGCCTGATGTGGTGCCCCAACCCCGGGGGCCAGGATCCCGGCTTCCACGGCTGAGTGCCGGTTGCCGGACGGCGAACCACCGCGCCGGCACCACGATGAGCTTTCCGCGCAGCACCGCACGGTCGCCGACCGCGCCGCCGGAAGGCGATTCGCCCGGGTCGCCGATGCGGGCCGACCACCGCCCTTCTAGCTGGCCCGATGTGCCATGATGTGCAAGCTGTCAAGACTCAGGGAGCGGCGGTGGATCTCAATTTGTCGATGGTCACGCGACCGGTCGGGCGGCTGATCGCCACGGCGCAGAACGGGCTGGAGGTCTTGCGACTGGGGGGATTGGAAACCGGCACGGTCGCGTCGCCGTCGCAGATCGTCGAGAGCGTGCCGATGTACAAGCTTCGGCGCTACTTCCCGCCGGACAGCCGGCCCGGCCAGCCGCCGGTCGGCCCGCCGGTGCTGATGGTGCACCCGATGATGATGTCGGCCGACATGTGGGACGTCACCCGCGACGAGGGGGCGGTGGGGATCCTGCACGCGCACGGGCTCGATCCCTGGGTGATCGACTTCGGCGAACCGGACAAGGTGGAGGGCGGGATGCGCCGCACCCTCACCGACCACATCGTCGCGCTCAGCCAGGCCATCGACACCGTCAAGGACGTCACCGGCGCCGACATCCACCTGGTCGGCTACTCGCAGGGCGGCATGTGGTGCTACCAGGTGGCCGCCTACCGGCGGTCGAAGAGCCTGGCCAGCATCGTCACGTTCGGTTCGCCGGTGGACACCCTGGCCGCCCTGCCGATGGGCATCCCGGCCAACTTCGCCGCGCCCGCGGCCAACTTCATGGCCGACCACGTGTTCAGCCGGCTGGCCATCCCCAGCTGGATGGCGCGCACGGGCTTTCAGATGCTCGACCCGCTCAAAACCGCCAAGGCGCGGGTGGACTTCCTGCGCCAGCTGCACGACCGGGAGGCGCTGCTGCCGCGCGAGCAGCAGCGCCGGTTCCTCGAGCGCGAGGGATGGATCGCCTGGTCCGGCCCCGCGATCTCCGAGCTGCTCAAGCAGTTCATCGCCCACAACCGGATGATGACCGGCGGGTTCGCCGTCAACGGCCAGATGGTCACCCTCACCGACATCACCTGTCCGGTGCTGGCCTTCGTCGGCGAGGTCGACGACATCGGGCAGCCGGCCTCGGTGCGCGGCATCCGGCGCGCGGCTCCGGACGCCGAGGTCTACGAATGCACCATCCGCACCGGCCACTTCGGCCTGGTGGTCGGCTCCAAGGCCGCCCAGCACAGCTGGCCGACCGTGGCCGCGTGGGTGAAATGGCTGTCCACCGGCGGTGACAAACCGACCGGCATCGACCCGATGGCGGACCAGCCGGCCGAGCACACCGACAGCGGGGTGGCCCTGAGCTCGCGAATCGCGCACGAGCTGGGGGAGGCCTCTGAGGCGGCGATCGGGCTGGTGCGCGGCGCGGCCAACGCGGTCGTCACCGCCAACAAGTCGGTGCGCACCCTGGCCGTCGAGACCGCCCGCACCCTGCCCCGGCTGGTCCGGTTGGGCCAGATCAACGACCACACCCGGATCTCGCTGGGCCGCATCATCGAGGAGCAGGCCCACGACGCCCCGCAGGGCGAATTCCTGCTGTTCGACGGGCGGGTGCACACCTACGAGGCCGTCAACCGGCGCATCAACAACGTCGTGCGTGGCCTGATCGAGGTGGGGGTGCGCCAGGGCGACCGGGTCGGTGTGCTGATGGAGACGCGGCCCAGCGCGCTGGTGGCCATCGCCGCGCTGTCCCGGCTCGGCGCCATCGCGGTGGTGATGCGGCCCGACGCCGACCTGGCCGCCTCGGTCCGGCTCGGGGGCGCCACCGAGATCCTGACCGACCCCACCAACCTCGAGTCGGTGCTGGCCTCGGACCGGCAGCTGCTGCGGCAGGTGCTGGTGCTCGGCGGCGGCGAGGCGCGGGACCTGCACCTGCCCGAGGACTCCGCCGAGCAGCCGTACGTCATCGACATGGAGAAGATCGACCCGGACGCGGTCGAGCTGCCCGGCTGGTACCGGCCCAACCCGGGGCTGGCTCGGGATCTGGCGTTCATCGCGTTCAGCGCCGCCGGCGGCGAGCTGGTGGCCAAGCAGATCACCAACTACCGCTGGGCGGTGTCGGCGTTCGGCACCGCGTCGACGGCCGCGCTGGACCGCCGCGACACCGTGTACTGCCTGACGCCGCTGCACCACGAGTCGGCGCTGCTGGTCAGCCTGGGCGGCGCGGTGGTCGGCGGCACCCGCATCGCGCTGTCGCGCGGCCTGGACCGGGACCGCTTCGTGCAGGAGGTGCGCCAGTACGGCGTCACCGTGGTGTCCTACACCTGGGCCATGCTCCGCGAGATCGTCGACGATCCCGCGTTCGTGTTGCACGGCAACCACCCGGTGCGGCTGTTCATCGGCTCCGGCATGCCGACCGGGCTGTGGGGGCGCGTGGTCGAGGCGTTCGCGCCGGCCCACGTCGTCGAGTTCTTCGCCACCACCGACGGGCAGGCGGTGCTGGCCAACGTCTCCGGCGCCAAGGTGGGCAGCAAGGGCCGGCCGCTGCCCGGCGCCGGGCGCATCGAGCTGGGCGCCTACGACACCGAACACGACCTGATCCTGGAGAACGACCGGGGCTTCGTGCAGATCGCCGAACCCCACCAGGTGGGGGTGCTGCTGGCCGCCTCCAACGGCCCGATCGACCCCAGCGCCTCGGTCAAACGCGGCGTGTTCGCCGCCGGCGACACCTGGATATCGACCGAGTACCTGTTCTACCGCGACGACGACGGCGACTACTGGCTGGCCGGTCGGCGCGGGTCGGTGGTGCACACCCCGCGCGGCGTGGTCTACGCCGAGCCGGTCACCGACGCGCTCGGGTGCATCAACGGCGTCGACCTGGCGGTGACCTACAACGTGCCGGTGGGCGGGCACGAGGTGGCGGTGTCGGCGGTGACGCTGCTGCCGGGCGCCTCCATCACCGCGGCCGACCTGACCGAGGCCTGCGCCAAGATCCCGATCGGTCTGGGCCCCGACATCGTGTGCGTGGTGCCGGAAATGAACCTCAGCGCGACGTACCGCCCGACCGTCAGCGCGCTGCGGGCCGCCGGGATCCCGAAGGCGGGACGCCAGGTCTGGTATTTCGACGCCGAATCCGGGCAGTACCGCCGGCTGACGCCCGCCGCGCGCGCCGAGCTGAGCGGCGGCCGGTCATGATCGACGAGGCGCTGCTGAACATCCTGGTGTGCCCGGCCGACCGGGGGCCGCTCGTGCTGGTGGGCCAGGAGCTGCTGTACAACCCGCGGCTGCGGCGCGCCTACCGCATCGAGGACGGCATCCCGGTGTTGCTCATCGACGAGGCCCGCGACGTCGACGACGAGGAGCACGCCCGGCTCATGGCGCAAGGCCGTCCGGCAGATCCCCGGTGAGGTAGCGCTGCAGGTTCGGCGCGATGGTCGCCGCGATCTGCTCGGGCGGCAGCGACGCGAACGGCTCCAGTTCCAGGATGTAGCGCGCCATCACCACACCCACCAGCTGCGAGGCCACGAACTGGATGCGGATCACCCCGCTGCCCGCCGGGTTGTCCACGCGGGGGCCGACTTCGACGCCGATCACGTCCTGGATGAAGGTGCGGAACAGGCTGATCTCCTCGCCGGCCAGGATCGAGCGCAGCGTGGCGATGAACGCCGCGCCGACCTCGGAATCCCACAGCGGCAACAACATCGACGGCAGGGCGTAGCCGAGGTCGTCGACCGGTACCTCCCGCAGCGGGCCGATCACCTGCATCGGGTCGATGGGGATCTGCACGGCCGCGGCGAACAGCTTCTCCTTGGTGCCGAAGTAGTGGTGCACCAGCGCCGAGTCCACCCCGGCCGCCGCGGCCACCGCACGGATCGAGGTGTTGCGAATACCGTTGCGGGCGAACAACTCCCGGGCACTGGCCAGGATGCGCTCCCGGCTGCCGGAGGACCCGGCCGGCCGGCCGCGGCGGCGTCGCGGCGTGCCGGTGGTCGTCACGCGGGGCCGTCCGTCACGCTAGGGCGTCCGTCGCCGCAGTGTCGCCGCGGCCAGGCACAGCGCCGCCAGGGCGAAGCCCAGCACCACGACGATGTCCCGCACCGCGATGAAGGTCAACTCCGGGTGCGTCCCCACCTGTTGCAGGGCCTCCAGCGCGTAGCTGGCCGGCAACACATTGCTGATCCATTGCAGCCAGTGTGGCATCAGCGCCCGCGGCACGATGATGCCGGCCAGCAGCAGCTGCGGCACCATCACCAGCGGAATGAACTGCACGGCCTGAAACTCGGTGCGGGCGAAGGCGCTACACAACAGCCCCAACCCCACACCCAGCACCGCGTTGACGATCGCGATCACGAACACCCACACCGGGCTGCCCGCGGTGTCGAAGCCCAGCAACCAGAACGACACGATGCACGCCAGGATCGCTTGCGCCGCAGCGGCTATGGAGAACGCGGTGCCGTAGGCGATGAGCAGGTCGAGCCGGCGCAGCGGGGTGGTCAGGATCCGCTCCAGCGTTCCCGACGCCCGTTCCCGCTGCATGGTGATCGCCGTGATGATGAACATCACGAACAGCGGGAACAGGCCCAGCAGCACCAGGCAGGCGTTGTTGAACGGGGTCGGCCCGCCCGGGCGGTGCGGGGCGTTCTCGAACATGAAATACATCAGGGTGATCACCAGCACGGGCACCAGCAGGATCATCGCCACGCTGCGGTGGTCGCCGGCCAGCTGGCGCAGGATCCGCGTCGTGGTCGCGGTGTATCCGCGCAGCGTCAGCCGGCTTCGCGCATGGTGCTGCGCTTGATGATGGACAGAAACGCGTCCTCCAGTGACGTGCATCCGGTGTCCTCTCGCAGTCGGTTCGGGGTGGTGTGGGCGACCAGCCGCCCTTCCCGCATCAGCAGCAGGTTGCCGCAGTGGTCGGCCTCGTCCATCACATGGCTGGACACCGGCAGCGTGGTCCCGCCGCGGGCCAGCGCGGCGAACTGATCCCACAGGTCGGCGCGCAGCACCGGGTCCAGGCCCACGGTGGGTTCGTCCAGCACCAGCAGGTCGGGCCGGCACACCAGCGCGCAGGCCAGCGACACCCGGGTGCGCTGACCACCGGAAAGGTTGCTGCACAAGGCAATTCGATGATCGGTCAGCCCCACCCGATCGATGGCGGCGTCGGCGGCCTGGCCGTCGAACCCGTACAGCGCCGCGAAGTAGCGGACGTTGTCCACCACCCGCAGGTCGTTGTAGATGGTCGGGTCCTGCGGCAGGTAGCCGACCCGGTGGCGCAGCTCGGCGCTGCCGGCGCGTTTTCCGAGCACCGTGACGCTGCCCTTGGTGAGGATCTGGGTGCCCACGATGCAGCGGATCAGGGTGGTCTTGCCGCAACCGGACGGCCCGAGCAGCCCGGTGATGCTGCCCTTGGCGATCTGCACGGAGAAGTCGTGCAGGGCCGGGCGTTTGCCGCGGACCACCCGCAGGTGCTCGATGCGCACCGCTGGTTCGGCCCCGCCGATTAATTCATCACCGGATGAACTCATCATGTGATGAATATTCGTCCCACCGGGCGTGGTTGTCAAGGACTTTGGTCCAGGCCCCGCGAAACGTGCTACTGCGGACGGGGTTATGCGGGCGCCGACGACCGTCGCGCGGGGCTACTTCAACCGGTCGCCGGGGCCCGGGCGGCGCTGCGGCAGATGACCGTGCACGCCCTCGGCGTAGGCGGTCTCGGCGTGCTGGGTCAGGTCGACGCCGGTGGTCTCGTCCTCGGCGCTGACCCGGAAGCCCATCACCCGGTCGATGACCTTGGCCAGCAGGAACGAAACGGTGAACGCGTAGAGCGCCACCACCGCGATCGCCAGCGCCTGCTTGCCCAGCTGGGCCACGCCGCCGCCGTAGAACAGTCCCTGCGGGCCCGCCGTCATGACCGCCGTGGCGAACAGCCCGATCAGCGACACCCCGACCACCCCGCCGACGAAGTGCACACCGACCACGTCGAGCGAATCGTCATAGTTGAAGCGCAGTTTCGCGCCCACCGCAAACGAGCACACGACGCCGGCCGCCAGCCCGACCACCGTCGCCCCCAGCGTGTTGACGGTGCCGCAGGACGGGGTGATGGCGACCAGCCCGGCCACCACGCCCGAGGCGGCGCCGAACGTGGTGGGCCGCCCGTCGCGGATCTGCTCGACCGACAGCCAGCCCAGCATGCCCAGGCAGCCGGCCACCAGGGTGTTGAGGAAGATGGCCGCGGCGGTTCCGTTGGCCGCCAACGCCGATCCGGCGTTGAACCCGAACCAGCCGAACCACAGCAGCCCGACGCCGACGAACAGCAGCGGCAGATTGTGCGGCCGCATGGCGTCCTTCTTGAAGCCGATCCGCGGCCCGAGCACCAGCGCCAGGGCCAGCGCGGAGCTGCCGGAGACGATCTCGACCACCAGCCCACCCGCATAGTCCAGCACGCCCAGCCGGGCCAGCCAGCCGCCCGGCCCCCAGACCCAGTGCGCCACAACCGAATACACCGCAACCGTCCACACCGGGACGAAAACCATCCAGGCGGCGAACTTGGCGCGGTCGGCGATCGCGCCGCTGACCAGCGCCGCGGTGATGATCGCGAACGTCAATTGGAAAGTGGCGTACAGCAATTCGGGGACCGCGCCGTGGGTGGTGTCGGGAGTGATGCCGAGCATCCCGAAGTGCCGCAGATTGCCCACCAGCCCGCTCATCCCGTCCTGGGAGAACGCCATCGTGTAGCCGACCAGCAACCAGGCCACGGTCACCAGGGGGATGGAGATGAAGCTCATCATGATCATGTTGAGCACACCGGTGGTGCGGACCATGCCGCCGTAGAAGATCGCCAGGCCGGGGGTCATCAGCAACACCAGCGCGGTGCTGGCCAGCAGCCAGGCCGTGGCGGCCGGATCGATTCCGTGCATGTGGGCTCCTTGGGGTCCCGGGACACCGGGATATTGCCATGTTCGGGCTGCCGGTAGGTTCGTTGGGTTGCTGAAAGGGATCTGACGTGGTCGAGGCGGGACGACGATTGCGCGACGCTGCCGAGCAGCTGCTGGTCGACCCGGTCGGGGCTGCCCGCCGGCTGCTGGGCGCCACCCTGACCGGACGGGGCGTGAGCGGGGTCATCGTCGAGGTCGAGGCGTACGGGGGAGTCCCCGACGGGCCCTGGCCCGACGCCGCGGCGCACTCCTACAAGGGGCTGCGGGCCCGCAACTTCGTCATGTTCGGCCCGCCCGGGCGGCTCTACACCTACCGCAGCCACGGCATCCACGTCTGCGCCAACGTGTCCTGCGGGCCCGACGGGACCGCCGCCGCCGTGCTGCTGAGGGCCGCCGCCCTCGAGGACGGCACCGACGTCGCGCGCGGCCGCCGCGGCGAGTTGGTGCACACCGCGGCGCTGGCCCGCGGCCCGGGCAACCTGTGCGCCGCCATGGGAATCACCATGGCGGACAACGGAATCGACCTTTTCGACCCGGACTCGCCGGTGACCGTGCGGCTGCACGAGCCGCTGACCGCGGTGTGCGGGCCGCGGGTCGGGGTCAGCCAGGCCGCCGACCGGCCGTGGCGGCTGTGGCTGCCCGGGCGCCCGGAGGTGTCGGCCTACCGGCGAAGTCCGCGGGCGCCTGCCCCCGGGACCAGCGACTAAAGTCGGCGGCGATGTCTTCCGGGATCCTCGACGAGCTGGGCTGGCGCGGCCTGATCGCGCAGTCCACCGACCTCGACGCGCTGGCCGCCGAAGCCCGGCCGATGACCGTGTACGCCGGCTTCGACCCCACCGCGCCGAGCCTGCACGCCGGACACCTGGTGCCGCTGCTGGCGCTGCGCCGGTTCCAGCGCGCCGGCCACCGCCCGATCGTGCTGGCCGGCGGCGCCACCGGCATGATCGGCGACCCGCGCGACGTCGGCGAGCGCACCCTCAACGAGGCCGACACCGTCGCCGAGTGGACCGAGCGGATCCGCGGCCAGCTGGAGCGCTTCGTCGACTTCGACGAATCCGCCACCGGCGCCGTCGTCGTCAACAACCTGGACTGGACCCGCCGCCTGTCGGCCATCGAGTTCCTGCGCGACCTCGGCAAGCACTTCTCGGTCAACGTCATGCTGGACCGCGACACCGTCCGGCGCCGGCTGGAGGGCGACGGCATCTCCTACACCGAGTTCAGCTACATGCTGTTGCAGGCCAACGACTACGTCGAGTTGCACCGGCGCTACGGGTGCGTGCTGCAGATCGGCGGGTCCGACCAGTGGGGCAACATCATCGCCGGGGTGCGGCTGGTCCGGCAGAAGCTGGGCGCGACGGTGCACGCGCTGACGGTGCCGCTGGTGACCGCCGCCGACGGCACCAAGTTCGGCAAGTCCACCGGCGGCGGCAGCCTGTGGCTGGACCCCGCGCTGACCACCCCGTACGCGTGGTACCAGTACTTCTTCAACACCGCCGACGCCGACGTGATCCGCTACCTGCGCTGGTTCACCTTCCTGAGCGCCGACGAGCTGGGCGAGCTGGAGCGGGCCACCGCCGAGCGCCCGCAGCAGCGCGCCGCGCAGCGGCGGCTGGCCCGCGAGCTGACCGTGCTGGTGCACGGCGAGGCGGCCACCGAGGCGGTCGAGCACGCCAGCCGGGCGCTGTTCGGTCAGGGAGAGCTGGAGCGCCTCGACGCGGCCACGCTGGCGGCGGCGCTGCGCGAGACGTCGGTCGCCGAGCTCAAACCCGGTGCGCCCGACGGGATCGTCGACCTGTTGGTGGCCAGCGGCCTGTCCGAGAGCCGCAAGGCCGCCCGGCGCACCCTCGGCGAGGGCGGCGTCTCGGTCAACAACGTGCGCATCGACCGCGAGGACTGGGCGCCGCAACCGTCCGACTTCCTGCACGGCAAATGGCTGGTGCTGCGCCGCGGCAAGCGCACCATCGCCGGGGTGGAAAAGCTATAGACCGCCGCCGGCCCGACGGCCGCGCAAAACGCGTACGTGTGCACAATCTTTACCTCACCGTGTCGTCGACGTGACCGTGGCCGAGCACTGTGGTCACGGTGATTTTCGCGAGGCGGGTGCGGTTGACCGGACTGACCGTGGGGGTGCTCGCCGGGCTGGCGGCGCTGGCCGGGACGCTGTCGGCGCCGATCCGCGCCGACATGCTGGGCAACGCGTTCCTGTCGGCGCTGACCAACGCCGGGATCGCCTACACTCAACCGACCAGCACCATGGCGATGGGACAGTCGGTGTGCCCGAGGCTTTTTGAGCCCGGCGGCTCGTTCGACGCGGTCGCCGCCGACATGGCGCAGCGCGCCGGAATGTCGTACGAGACCGCGGGCAGGTTCACCATCGTGGCGATCGCGACCTACTGCCCGGCGGTGATCGCGCCGCTGCTCGGTAACCGGCTGGCATCCTGAGCGCGGGGCGGCCCGTATTCTCGGCAGCGTGGTCGACGACAGGCACCCGCAGCGCGGCGAACGGCGGAGCCGACCGGCGTCGTGGTCCGGCCCGGGTCGTGCCCGCCCCGCCCAGCCGCAGACCCCGGCGCGCCGGGGTGCCCCGCCCGACCGCGCGGCGGCCGACGGGCCGCCGATACCGCCGGGGGTGGAGGCCAAGCAGCTGGCCCCCGACATCCGCCGCGAGCTGAGCACCCTGGACCGCGCCACCGCCGACGCGGTGGCGCGGCACCTGGTCGCCGCGGGCGAGCTGCTGGACGAGGACCCCGAGGCGGCGTTGCGCCACGCCCGGGCCGCGCGGGCCCGGTCGTCGCGGATCGCCGCCATCCGCGAGGCGGTCGGCATCGCCGCCTACCACTGCGGCGATTGGGCCCAGGCGCTGGCGGAGTTGCGCGCCGCCCGCCGGATGGGCAGCAAGTCCGCGCTGCTGGCCCTGATCGCCGATTGCGAACGCGGACTCGGCCGTCCGGAGCGCGCGATCGAGCTGGCCCGCGGGCCGGAGGCCGCCGAGCTGTCCGGCGACGACGCCGACGAGTTGCGCATCGTCGCCGCCGGGGCCCGCGCCGACCTCGGCCAGCTGGAGCAGGCGCTGACGATTTTGTCCACGCCGCAACTGGATTCGACCCGCACCGGCTCCACGGCGGCGCGGCTGTTCTACGCCTACGCCGACACGCTGCTGGCGCTCGGCCGCAACGACGAGGCGCTGCAATGGTTTCTGCATTCCGCGGCCGCCGACCTTGACGGCGTCACCGACGCCGAAGACCGGGTCAGTGAACTCGCCTGACGTGTCCGGCGTGAAAACCCTTGCGCAGCAACATGATTGCCTGCTGATCGACCTGGACGGGACGGCGTTTCGCGGGCGTTCGCCCACCGAGGGCGCGGTGCAGGCGTTGGCGAGGCTGCCCGGGCGCGCGTTGTTCGTCACCAACAACGCATCCCGCAGCGCCGGCGAGGTCGCCGCGCACCTGACCGAGCTCGGCTTCACCGCCACCGCCGACGACGTGGCCACCAGCGCCCAGAGCGCCGCCCACCTGCTGGCCGGCCAGCTGCCGGCCGGCGCGCCGGTGCTGATCGTGGGCACTGAGGCACTGGCCGGCGAGATCGCGGCCGTCGGGCTGCGCCCGGTGCGCCGCTACGACGACGGCCCCGTCGCCGTCGTGCAGGGCCTGTCCATGACCATCGGCTGGCCGGACCTCGCCGAGGCGGCGCTGGCCATCCGGGCCGGCGCGGTGTGGGTGGCCGCCAACATCGACCTCACCCTGCCCACCGAGCGGGGACTGCTGCCCGGCAACGGATCCCTGGTGGCCGCGGTGGCCGCGGCCACCGGCGCCACCCCGCAGGTCGCGGGCAAACCGGCGCCGGCGCTGCTGCGCGACGCGGCGGCCCGCGGCGACTTCCGCGCGCCGCTGGTGATCGGCGACCGCCTCGACACCGACATCGAGGGCGCCAACGCCGCCGGGCTGCCCAGCCTGCTGGTGCTCACCGGGGTCAACTCGGCGCGAGACGCGGTGTACGCCAAGCCCGCCCGGCGCCCCACCTACGTCGGCCACGACCTGCGCGCCCTGCACCAGGACGCCGCGGCGCTGGCGGTGGCGCCGCAGCCGGGCTGGCGGGTCGAGGTCGGCGACACGGCCATCACGGTCAGCGGCGACGGACGCGACGACAGGTCGGGCGACGGGCTGTCGGTGGTCCGCGCGGTCGCCAGCGCGGTCTGGGGCTTGCCGGACGCCGGCACGCTGCCCATCCGGGCCGGCGACGACCGGGCCCGCGCCGCGTTGGCGCGCTGGTCTTTGGTGCGCACCGACTAGCGGGTGACTAGCGTGGTAACGCGATGAGTATCGATCCCGATCAGATTCGCGCTGAAATCGACGCCTTGCTGGCCAGGCTGCCCCAGCCGGGGGACACCGAAGACCCCGACAAGGCCCCCTCGCTCGACGAACTCGAAGAGATCGCACGCCGGCTCTCCGAGGCGCACGACGTGCTGCTGGCTGCGCTGGAGTCGGCGGAGAAGGGCTGAGTGCGCGGATGTCTCGACGCGCCCGCGTTGACGCCGAGCTGGTCCGGCGCGGCCTGGCCCGGTCGCGCCAGCAGGCCGCGGAGCTGATCGGCGCCGGCAAGGTGAGCATCGACGGGATGCCGGCCCGCAAACCGGGCACCGCCGTCGCCGTCACCGCCGCCCTGACCGTCGCCGCGGACGGCGAACGCGGCTGGGTGTCCCGCGGGGCGCACAAACTGCTGGGCGCCCTGGACGCCTTCGAGATCGCGGTGGCGGGCCGCCGCTGCCTGGACGCCGGCGCGTCGACGGGTGGGTTCACCGAGGTGCTGCTGGACCGCGGGGCGGCCGAGGTGGTCGCGGTGGACGTGGGCTACGGCCAGCTGGCCTGGTCGCTGCGCAGCGATGCGCGGGTGGTCGTGGTGGAACGGACCAACGTGCGCGACCTGACACCGGAGGCGATCGGCGGGCCGGCCGACCTGGTGGTGGCGGACCTGTCGTTCATCTCGCTGTGCACGGTGTTGCCGGCGCTGGCTGGCTGCGCCGCGCCGCACGCGGATATCGTTCCCATGGTGAAGCCGCAGTTTGAGGTGGGGAAGGGCCAGGTCGGGCCCGGGGGTGTGGTGAACGACCCCGAATTGCGCGCGCAGGCCGTGCTGTCGGTCGCCCGGCGCGCCGACGAGCTGGGCTGGCACCCCGTCGACGTCACCGCCAGCCCGCTGCCCGGACCGTCGGGAAACGTCGAATACTTCCTGCGGCTGCGCGCCCGCACCGACCGCCCGCTGGCCGGCGACGCGCTGTGCCGCGCGGTGCGGCGCGCGGTGGAAAGCGGACCGCAGTGACCCCGGCCGAGCGCACCGTCCTGATGGTGGTCCACACCGGCCGCGAAGAAGCAACCGAGACGGCACGCCGGGTGCAGAAGGTGCTGGGCGACAACGGGATTGCGCTGCGCGTGCTGTCCGCCGAGGCGGTCGACCGGGGGCCGCTGCACCTGGCGCCCGACGACATGCGGGCCATGGGCGTCGAGATCGAGGTGGTCGACGCCGACCCGCTGGCCGCCCGCGGCTGCGAGCTGGTGCTGGTGCTCGGCGGCGACGGCACGTTTCTGCGGGCCGCGGAATTGGCGCGCAACGCCGACATCCCGGTGCTCGGCGTCAACCTCGGCCGGATCGGTTTTCTGGCCGAGGCCGAAGCCGAGGCCATCGACAAGGTGCTGGAACACGTTGTGGCGCGCGACTATCGGGTGGAGAACCGGATGACGCTCGACGTCGTGGTGCGCCATCAGGGCACGGTGTCCGACCACGGCTGGGCGCTCAACGAAGTCAGCCTGGAAAAAGGCCCGCGGCTCGGGGTGCTCGGGGTGGTGGTCGAGATCGACGGCCGGCCGGTGTCGGCCTTCGGCTGCGACGGCGTGCTGGTGTCGACGCCCACCGGATCCACCGCGTACGCGTTCTCCGCGGGCGGCCCGGTGCTCTGGCCCGACCTGGAGGCAATCCTGGTGGTGCCCAACAACGCTCACGCGCTGTTCGGTCGGCCCATGGTCACCAGCCCGGCCGCCACCATCGCGATCGAGATCGAGGCCGACGGCCACGACGCCCTGGTGTTCTGCGACGGTCGCCGCGAGATGCTGATACCGGCCGGCAGCCGGATCGAGGTCAAACGGTGTGACACCGCGGTGAAGTGGGCCCGGCTGGACAGCGCCCCGTTCACCGACCGGCTGGTGCGCAAGTTCCGGCTTCCGGTGACCGGGTGGCGCGGCAACTGACGGCGCGAACGGGATTGCGACTGCCATGCTGACCGAAATCCGCATCGAGTCACTGGGGGCGATCAGCGCCGCGGTCGGGGAGTTCGACCGCGGCCTGACGGTGTTGACCGGCGAGACCGGCACCGGCAAGACCATGGTGGTCACCGGCCTGCACCTGCTGGGCGGGGCCCGCGCCGACGCCACCCGGGTGCGCTCCGGCGCCAACCGGGCGATCGTCGAAGGCCGTTTCACCACAACGGATCTCGACGAAGCCCTGGTGGTCAGGCTGGACGAGATGCTGGACGCCTCCGGGGCGGAACGCGACGAGGACGGCAGCGTGATCGCGCTGCGCTCGGTCAACCGCGACGGGCCGTCGCGCGCGTACCTGGGCGGGCGCAGCGTGCCCGCCAAATCGCTGGGCGACTTCACCGCCGAACTGCTGACCCTGCACGGGCAGAACGACCAGTTGCGACTGATGCGGCCCGAGGAGCAGTGCGGCGCGCTGGACCGGTTCGCCAAGGCCGGCCCCGCGCTGGAGCGCTACACCAAACTGCGCGACGCCTGGCTGTCGGCGCGACGCGACCTCGCCGACCGCCGCAACCGGATGCGCGAACTCGCGCTGGAGGCCGACCGGCTGACCTTCGCGCTGGGCGAGATCGACGCCGTCGGCCCGCAACCCGGCGAGGACGACGCCCTGGTCGCCGAGATCATGCGGCTCTCGGAACTGGACACCCTGCGCGAGGCCGCCGCCGCGGCCCGCGCGGCGCTGTCCGCCGACGACGCCGACGGCTCCGGTCTGTCCGCCGTCGACACGCTCGGAAAGGCAAGGGCCGCACTGGAATCCACCGACGATCCCAAGCTGCTGGCGCTGGCCGGCCAGATCGGCGAGGTGTTGACCGTGGTGGTCGACGCCGCCGGCGAGCTGGCCGGTTTCCTGGAGGAACTACCGGTCGACGCCAGCGCGCTGGAAGCCAAGCTGGCCCGGCAGTCCGAGCTGCGCGGCCTCACCCGCAAGTACGCCGCCGACATCGACGGCGTGCTGGCCTGGGCGCGGGAGTCGCGGGAGCGACTCGCCCAACTCGACGTCTCCGAGGAGGGTCTGAGCGCGCTGGCCGCCCGCGTCGAGGAGCTCGGCCGCGAATTGGCCGGGGCCGCAGCCGATCTCAGCACCATCCGGCGCAAGGCCGCCAAGCGGCTGGCCAAGGAGGTCACCGCCGAGCTGTCCGGGCTGGCGATGGCCGACGCGCAGTTCAGCATCGACGTGAGCACCGACGTCGTGCCCGCCGGCTCCGGCTCCGACGATGCGGCGGTGCTGACGCTGCCGTCGGGCGAGCGGGTGCGGGCCGGCGCCGACGGCATCGACCAGGTCGAGTTCGGCTTCGCCGCACACCGCGGGATGGATCGGCTGCCGCTGGCCAAGAGCGCCTCCGGCGGCGAGCTGTCCCGGGTGATGCTGGCGCTCGAAGTGGTGCTGGCCGCCTCCCGCAAGGAGACCGTCGGCACCACCATGGTGTTCGACGAGGTGGACGCCGGCGTGGGCGGTCGGGCAGCGGTCCAGATCGGGCGGCGGCTGGCCCGGCTGGCCCGCACCCACCAGGTCATCGTCGTCACGCATCTGCCGCAGGTCGCGGCCTACGCCGACGTCCACCTGGTGGTGCACGGCGCCGGGCCGCGCGGGACCAGCGTGGTGCGCCGGGTCACCGGCGACGAGCGGGTGGCCGAGCTGGCGCGGATGCTGGCCGGGCTCGGCGAGTCCGACAGCGGCCGCGCGCACGCCCGCGAGCTGCTCGACGCCGCCCAGAAGGAAGAGATCTAAAAGGTGCGCCTCCCCGGCGCCTCTCCGGCACCTCCCCGGCGCCTTTCCCCGGCGAGCGTCGACTTGTTGACGTCCTCGGGCCCAATGTCCCGCATCGAGTCGACGTTCGTGACCGGTTCGGCACCCACCTGTGACTAATGGGACTCTAGATAACTTGTGAGGCTGATGTTACGGCGCGCCTCCCGACCTCGCCGACGCTTCACCGACAGAATCGCCCCCATGAAGATGTCAGGCCTGCTTTCCCGAAACACCGACCGGCCCGGAATCGTCGGCACCGCCCGCGTCGACCGGAACATCGACCGACTGCTGCGCCGGGTCTGCCCCGGCGACATCGTCGTGCTCGACGTCCTGGACCTGGACCGCATCACCGCCGACGCCCTGGTGGAAGCCGACATCGCCGCCGTAGTCAACGCCTCCCCGTCGGTCTCGGGCCGCTACCCCAACCTGGGGCCGGAGGTGCTGGTCAACAACGGGGTGACGCTGATCGACGAGGCCGGGCCGGACATCTTCAAGAAGGTCAAAGACGGCGCCAAGATCCGCCTGTACGACGGCGGGGTGTACGCCGGCGACCGCCGGCTGGTGCGCGGCACCGAACGCACCGAGCACGACATCGCCGACCTGATGCGCGAGGCCAAGAGCGGGCTGGCCGCCCACCTCGAGGCGTTCGCCGGCAACACCATCGAGTTCATCAAGAGCGAGAGCCCGCTGCTGATCGACGGCATCGGCATCCCCGACATCGACGTCGACCTGCGCCGCAGGCACGTGGTGATCGTCGCCGACGAGCCCAGCGCCGAAGAGGACCTCAAGTCGCTCAAGCCCTTCATCAAGGAGTACCAGCCGGCGCTGATCGGGGTCGGCACCGGCGCGGATGTGTTGCGCAAGGCGGGGTATCGGCCGCAGATCATCGTCGGCGATCCCGACCAGATCAGCGCCGACGCGCTCAAGTGCGGCGCCCAGGTGGTGCTGCCCGCCGACGCCGACGGGCACGCCCCCGGGCTGGAACGCATCCAGGACCTGGGCGTGGGGGCGATGACGTTCCCGGCCGCCGGCTCGGCCATCGACCTGGCCCTGCTGCTGGCCGATCACCACGGCGCCGCCCTGCTGGTGACGGCGGGCCACACCGCCAACATCGAGACGTTCTTCGACCGCACCCGCGCGCACAGCAACCCGTCCACCTTCCTGACCCGGCTGCGGGTGGGGGAGAAGGTGGTGGACGCCAAGGCCGTCGCCACCCTGTACCGCAACCACATCTCGGCGGGCGCCATCGCGCTGCTGGCGCTGACCATGCTGATCGCCGTCATCGTCGCGCTGTGGGTGTCGCGGACAGACGGTGTGGTGCTGCACTGGGTCACCGACTACTGGAACCACTTCTCGCTGATGGTGCAGAAGTGGGTCACCTAGATGATCTCGCTACGCCAACACGCCCTGTCGCTGGCCGCCGTCTTCCTGGCGCTGGCCGTGGGAGTGGTACTGGGCTCCGGCTTCCTGTCCGACACCTTGCTGTCCAGCCTGCGTGACGAGAAGCGCGACCTGCACACCCAGATCAACGGGCTCAACGACCAGAAGAATGTGCTGAACGAAAAGCTCAGCGCGGCAAACAATTTCGACACCCAACTGGCCGGTCGGATGCTGCACGACGCGCTGGGCGGCAAGTCGGTGGTGGTGTTTCGCACCCCGGACGCCAAGGACGACGACGTGGCCGCGGTGTCGAAGTTCATCGGCCAGGCCGGCGGGACGGTGACCACGACGGTGGCGCTGACCCAGGAATTCGTCGAGGCCAATTCCGCGGAGAAGCTGCAGACGGTGGTCAACTCTTCGGTGCTGCCCGCCGGCCAGCAGCTGAGCACCAAGCTCGTCGACCAGGGCTCGCAGGCGGGCGACCTGATGGGAATCGCGTTGTTGACCAACGCAACCCCGGCCGGCCCGCCGCCGCCGGAGGTTTCCGAGACCCAGCGCAACACCGTGCTGGCCGCGCTGCGCGACACCGGCTTCATCACCTACCAGGGCGGCGACCACCTGGGCGCGGCCAACGCCGCGCTGGTCGTCACCGGCGGAGCGCTACCCCAGGACGCCGGCAACCAGGGCGTCAGCGTGGCCCGGTTCTCGGCCGCGCTGGCCCCGCACGGCTCGGCCACGTTGCTGGCCGGGCGCGACGGATCGGCGACCGGAAGCGCCGCCGTCGCCGTGACCCGCGCCGACGCCGGGATGAACTCCGCGGTCAGCACCGTCGACAACGTCGACGCCGCGCCGGGCCGCATCACCGCCGTCCTCGGCTTGCACGACCTGATGAACGGCGGCCACCCCGGGCAGTACGGCACCGGTCACGGCGCCACGTCGATCACGGTCGCTCAGTAGCGGGCGTGTTCCCCGCGGCGCGGCGCCGTGGATGTTAGGGTGGGTTTCCGTGGGTCGGCAGGCCCAGCTAGTGATTCGCTAGAACAATTTTGACGCCCTGCCCGTCTTCACGGAGGTCGCCTGTGCGAAAGCACCCGCAAACCGCCACCAAGCACCTCTTCGTCAGCGGGGGCGTCGCATCCTCGTTGGGCAAGGGATTGACCGCCAGCAGCCTCGGTCAGCTACTGACGGCGCGCGGGTTGTACGTGACGATGCAAAAGCTCGATCCGTACCTCAACGTCGACCCCGGCACCATGAACCCGTTCCAGCACGGCGAGGTCTTCGTCACCGAGGACGGCGCCGAAACCGACCTCGACGTCGGCCATTACGAGCGGTTCCTGGATCGCGATCTGTCCGGTTCGGCGAATGTCACTACGGGACAGGTGTATTCGACCGTCATCGCCAAGGAACGGCGCGGTGAATACCTGGGCGACACCGTCCAGGTGATCCCGCACATCGCCGACGAGATCAAGGGCCGCATCCTGGCGATGGCCCAGCCGGACGCGCAGGGCAACCGCCCCGACGTCGTCATCACCGAAATCGGCGGCACCGTCGGCGACATCGAGTCGCAGCCCTTCCTGGAGGCGGCCCGGCAGGTGCGCCACGACCTGGGCCGGGAGAACGTCTTCTTCCTGCACGTGTCGCTGGTGCCCTACCTGGCACCGTCCGGTGAGCTCAAGACCAAACCCACCCAGCACTCGGTGGCCGCGCTGCGCAGCATCGGTATCACCCCCGACGCGCTGATCTTGCGCTGCGACCGCGACGTGCCCGAGGCGCTGAAGAACAAGATCGCGCTGATGTGCGACGTGGACATCGACGGCGTCATCTCCACCCCGGACGCGCCGTCCATCTACGACATTCCCAAGGTGCTGCACCGCGAGGAGCTCGACGCCTACGTGGTGCGCCGGCTCAACCTGCCGTTCCGCGATGTCGACTGGACCGAATGGGACGACCTGCTGCGCCGGGTGCACGAGCCGCACGAGACGGTGCGAATCGCCTTGGTGGGCAAGTACGTTGAGCTTTCCGACGCCTACCTGTCGGTCACCGAGGCATTGCGTGCCGGCGGGTTCTTCCACCACGCCAAGGTCGAGATGGTGTGGGTGGCCTCCGACGACTGCGAGAGCGCGTCCGGTGCCGCGGCGGCGCTGGGGGAGGTGCACGGCGTGCTGATCCCCGGCGGGTTCGGCATCCGCGGCATCGAGGGCAAGATCGGGGCCATCCACTACGCCCGCACCCGCGGGCTGCCGGTGCTGGGGCTGTGCCTGGGCCTGCAATGCATTGTGATCGAGGCCGCCCGCGCGGCCGGCCTGGCCGGCGCCAACTCGGCCGAATTCGACCCGGACACACCGGATCCCGTCATCTCCACGATGGCCGACCAGGTGGACATCGTCGCCGGCGCGGCCGACCTGGGCGGCACCATGCGACTGGGCGCCTATCCCGCTGTGCTGGAAGAGGATTCGATCGTGGCCCGGGCCTACGGGACGACGCAGGTGTCGGAGCGGCACCGGCACCGCTACGAGGTCAACAACGCCTACCGCGACAAGATCGCCGAAAGCGGCCTGAGGTTCTCCGGAACATCGCCCGACGGCCATCTGGTGGAGTTCGTCGAATACCCGCCCGACGTGCACCCGTTCATCGTGGGCACCCAGGCCCACCCGGAGCTGAAGAGCCGGCCCACCCGTCCGCACCCGTTGTTCGTCGCATTCGTCGGGGCGGCCATGGATTACAAAGCGGGAGAACTGCTTCCGGTGGAAATCCCCGAGCAGTCCTCCAACGGCATCCAGCACCGGGACAGCGCTGCGCGGCCCATACCTGAGCCCGCGGCCCGTGGCTGAACACGTCTTCGAGACGGCGTCATCCGAAACGCTGTACACCGGAAAGATTTTCGCGCTACGCCGCGACCAGGTCCGGATGCCGGGCGGCAAGGTCGTCACCCGGGAGATCGTCGAACATTTCGGCGCGGTCGCCGTGGTCGCAATGGACGACGACGGCAACATCCCGATGGTCTACCAATACCGGCACGCGTTCGGCCGGCGGCTGTGGGAGCTGCCCGCCGGGCTGCTCGACGTCCACGGCGAGGCCGCGCATCTGACCGCGGCGCGCGAGTTGATGGAAGAGGCGGGGCTGAAGGCCGAGACCTGGGCGGTGCTCGTCGATCTGAACTCCACGCCGGGCTTCAGCGACGAGTCGGTGCGGGTGTATCTGGCCACCGGCCTGACCCGGGTCGACCGACCCGAGGCGCACGACGAAGAAGCCGACATGACCCTGGAGTGGTATCCGCTGGCCGACGCCGCCCGCAAGGTGCTCAGCGGTGAAATCGTCAATGCCATTGCCGTGGCAGGGATTTTGGCCGCCCACGCCGTCACGACGGGATTTGAGCGACCGCGTCCGGTGGACAGCCCGTGGCAGGACCGGCCCACGGCGTTTCCCGCGCGGAAGGCCGGGCGATGACGACGGTGGCGTTGGAGACCCAACTGCAGGGCTACCTCGACCACCTCACGATCGAGCGGGGCGTCGCGGCGAACACGCTCAGCTCGTATCGGCGCGACCTGCGCCGCTACACCAAACACCTGTCGGACCGCGGGATTTCGGACCTGGCCAAGGTGGGCGAGGACGACGTGAGCGATTTCCTGGTGGCGCTGCGCCGCGGCGATCCCGACACCGGCGCCGCCGCGCTGTCGGCGGTGTCGGCGGCCCGCGCGCTGATCGCGGTGCGCGGCTTGCACCGGTTCCTGGCGGCCGAGGGGTTGGCCGAACTCGACGTCGCCCGCGCCGTGCGCCCGCCGACGCCGGGCCGCCGGCTGCCCAAGAGCCTGACCATCGACCAGGTGCTGGCGCTGCTGGAGGCGGCGGGCGGCGAGAGCCCCGCCGACGGCCCGCTGACCCTGCGGAACCGGGCGTTGCTGGAACTGCTGTACTCCACCGGCGCGCGCATCTCCGAGGCCGTCGGCCTCGACGTCGACGACGTCGACACCCAGGCCCGGTCGGTGCTGCTGCGCGGCAAGGGCGGCAAGCAGCGGTTGGTGCCCATCGGGCGTCCCGCCGTGGCCGCGCTGGATGCCTATCTGGTGCGCGGCCGCTCGGAGCTGGCGCGCCGCGGGCGCGGCACGCCGGCCATCTTCCTCAACGTGCGCGGCGGCCGGTTGTCGCGGCAAAGCGCCTGGCAGGTGCTGCAGGACGCGGCCGAGCGCGCCGGGATCACCTCGGGGGTGTCGCCGCACATGCTGCGGCATTCGTTCGCCACCCACCTGCTCGAGGGCGGCGCCGACGTGCGGGTGGTGCAGGAGTTGCTCGGCCACGCCTCGGTCACGACGACGCAGATCTACACCATGGTCACCGTGCACGCGCTGCGCGAGGTGTGGGCCGAGGCGCACCCGCGGGCGCGCTGACCATCTCGCCGCCGCGCGCCGCGTCTCAGCCCAGGTATTCGGACTCCAGCATCAGGTCGGAGAGCATGGTCTGGTACTCGGCATGCGTCTTGTGCTCGACGGTGTCGAACCGCTTGCCCTGCTGGACATGCATGTACTCGCGGTACTTCGGCGAGCCCGGCCAGCGGATGTTGTCGGCGACCACGATCGAGCCCGGATGTAGCCAGCCCCGGTCCATGATGCTCTTCAGGTCGGCCAGGTAGGCGTCCTTGTCGTGATCGAGAAACACGAAATCCAGTGTGCCGGCAGCGAATCCGTGCTCGTTGGCCAGGACGTCCAGGGTGCGCCCGCCGTCGCCGATGGTGCCCACCACGCAGGTCACCCGGTCGGCGACGCCGGCGTGCGCCCAGATCCGGCGGGCGTTGGCGGCGTTGGCCTCGGCCAGTTCGACCGAGAACACCCGGGCGCCCGGGGCGGCCCGGGCGATCCGCAACGCGCCGTAGCCGCAGTAGGTGCCCAGCTCCAGCGCCACGTCCGGGTCGGCGCGGCGCACCGCGGCGTCGAGGATCAGCCCCTTCTCGTCGCCGACATTTATCAGCATCGATTTCTGGTAGGCGAACCTGTCGATGGTGGCCAGCACGTCGTCGATGTCGCCGGCCCGCGCGTTGCGCAGCACGTACTCGACGGCGGCCGCTTCCCGTCCGTCACCGATCTGGCCGGTGGTGGTGATGTTCTGCACCCCGGCCGCCATGCGCCAGACCGACCACCGCAGCAGGGGTATCCGTCGCTTGAGGTCCATAGCCGCCACCATAGGCGCGTCGGCGACCGTGCCGGTGCCCGCGACGGCGGTTTTTTCGCCCGGTGTCCCCACCCGCCAACTGGTGCTGGTGTGACGGAAGTGAATAGGCTGTCGGAATGTGCGTCCTACCACCGATTTCCGCCCATATTGGCTGGTTGATTGCCTGCGGGTCGCCGGGTTTCGCGCGACGAACCCGTTAGACTTTCCGACGATGTTCACCTCCCGAACACCCCCGCCATGACCGAGCGGCCGGACAACGGCGTCGAGCTCGGCCTGACCGGGCGGCCGCCGCGGGCGATCCCGGAGCCACAGCCGCGCACCTCGCACGGCCCGGCCAAAGTCGTCGCCATGTGCAACCAGAAGGGCGGCGTCGGGAAGACCACGTCCACCATCAACCTGGGTGCGGCGCTCGCCGAGTACGGTCGCCGGGTGCTGCTGGTGGACATGGACCCGCAGGGCGCGCTGTCAGCGGGCCTGGGTGTGCCGCACTACGAGCTGGAGAAGACCATCCACAACGTGCTGGTCGAGCCGCGCGTGTCGATCGACGACGTGCTGCTGCAGACCCGGGTCAAGCACATGGACCTGGTGCCCAGCAACATCGACCTGTCGGCGGCCGAGATCCAGCTGGTCAACGAGGTCGGCCGCGAGCAGACGCTGGGCCGGGCGCTGCACCCGGTGCTGGACCGTTACGACTACGTGCTGATCGACTGCCAGCCGTCGCTGGGCCTGCTCACCGTGAACGGGCTGGCCTGCTCCGACGGTGTGGTGATCCCCACCGAGTGCGAGTACTTCTCGCTGCGCGGCCTGGCGTTGCTCACCGACACCGTGGACAAGGTGCGCGACCGGCTCAACCCGAAGCTGGAAATCAGCGGGATCCTGCTCACCCGGTACGACCCGCGGACCGTCAACGCGCGCGAGGTGATGGCCCGCGTCGTCGAACGCTTCGGCGACCTGGTCTTCGACACCGTCATCACCCGCACCGTCCGGTTCCCGGAGACCAGCGTGGCCGGCGAGCCCATCACCACCTGGGCCCCGCGCTCCACCGGGGCCATCGCCTACCGCGCGCTGGCCCGCGAGTTCATCGACCGATTCGGCGCGTGAACGCGACCGCAAACGGTGAGGCGCAACCCCAGACCGGTTTTCAGGTCCGCCTGACCAATTTCGAGGGGCCGTTCGATCTGCTGCTGCAGCTGATCTTCGTGCACCGCCTGGACGTGACCGAGGTGGCGCTGCACCAGGTCACCGACGACTTCATCGCCTACACCCGCGAGATCGGCCCCAAGCTGGAGCTGGAGGAGACCACCGCGTTCCTGGTCGTCGCCGCCACCCTGCTCGACCTGAAGGCCGCCCGGCTGCTGCCGGCCGGACAGGTGGACGACGACGAAGACCTCGCCCTGCTGGAGGTGCGCGACCTGCTGTTCGCCCGGCTGCTGCAGTACCGGGCGTTCAAGCACGTCGCCGAGATGTTCGCCGAGCTGGAGGCCAGCGCCCTGCGCAGCTATCCGCGCGCGGTGTCGCTGGAGGACCGGTTCACCCAACTGCTGCCCGAGGTGACGCTGGGCGTCGACGCCGAACGGTTCGCCCAGATCGCGGCGGTCGCGTTCAGCCCGCGGCCCGTTCCGACGGTGTCGGTGGGGCACCTGCACGAGGTGAAGGTCTCGGTTCCCGAGCAGGCGCGCAAGTTGCTGGCCATCCTGGAAGCGCGGGGCAGCGGGCAGTGGGCGACGTTCTCCGAGCTGGTCGCCGACTGCGAGGGATCGATGGAGGTGGTGGGCCGGTTCCTGGCGCTGCTCGAACTGTATCGGTCCCGGGCGGTAGCATTCGAGCAGTCAGAGCCGCTTGGCGTGCTCCAAATCTCGTGGACCGGGGAACGTCCGGTCGGTGAAACCTTGGTAGAGGTGCGGGACGAATTGTGAGCGAGAACGCGCCGGACGTCGATCTCGACTCCGAGCTCGAGGCGGGCATCCCGGAGATCGCCGAGGCCGCCCCCATGGAGTCCGGGGAACTCGGGTCGGTGCTGGAGGCGCTGCTGCTGGTGGTGGACACCCCGGTCACCGCGGAGGCGCTGGCCGCCGCGACCCAGCAGCCGGTGTACCGGATCGCCACCAAGCTGCAGGAGATGGCCGACGAGCTCACCGCCCGCGACAGCGGCATCGACTTGCGCAAAACCAGCGAGGGCTGGCGGATGTACACCCGGGCCCGGTTCGCGCCCTATGTGGAGAAGCTGCTGCTGGACGGGGCGCGGTCCAAGCTGACCCGGGCCGCGCTGGAGACGCTGGCCGTCGTCGCCTACCGCCAGCCGGTGACCCGGGCGCGGGTGAGCGCGGTGCGCGGGGTGAACGTGGACGCCGTGATGCGCACGCTGTTGGCCCGCGGCCTGATCACCGAGGCCGGGGTCGACGAGGACACCGGCGCGACCACGTTCGCCACCACCGACCTGTTCCTGGAGCGGCTGGGGCTGACGTCGTTGGCCGACCTGCCCGACATCGCGCCGCTGCTTCCCGACGTCGACACGATCGAGGACTTGAGCGAATCCCTGGACAGCGAGCCACGTTTCGTCAAACTCTCCGGCGGTCAGGCCTCCGATGCGGCGCTGTCGTTCGACGTGGACCAGGATTGATGGTCGAAGCTCAGGGCATCCGGCTGCAAAAGGTGTTGTCGCAGGCCGGAATCGCGTCGCGGCGGGCCGCCGAGAAGTTGATCGTCGACGGCCGCGTCGAGGTGGACGGGCAGGTGGTGACCGAGCTGGGCACCCGCGTCGACCCGGATGCCGCGGTGATCCGAGTCGACGGGGCCCGGGTGGTCCTCGACGAGTCGCAGGTCTATCTGGCGCTGAACAAGCCGCGCGGGGTGCACTCGACGATGTCGGACGACCGCGGCCGGCCGTGCATCGGCGACCTGATCGAACGCCGAGTTCGCGGCAACAAGAACCTGTTTCACGTCGGGCGGTTGGACGCCGAGACCGAAGGGCTGATCCTGCTGACCAACGACGGCGAACTCGCGCACCGGTTGATGCATCCCTCCCACGAGGTGCCCAAGACGTATCTGGCGACGGTCACCGGATCGATACCGCGCGGGCTGGGCAAGACGCTGCGCGCGGGCATCGAGCTGGACGACGGGATGGCGCGGGTCGACGAGTTCGCGGTGGTGGACGCCACCCCGGGCAAGACGCTGGTGCGGGTGACGTTGCACGAGGGGCGGAATCGCATTGTGCGCCGGCTGCTGGCGGCCGCGGGCTTCCCGGTCGAGTCGTTGGTGCGCACCGACATCGGGCCGATTTCCCTGGGCAAGCAGCGGCCGGGCAGCATTCGGGCGCTGGGACGCGACGAGGTGGGCCGGCTCTACCAGGCGGTCGGGCTGTGAGCGCCGACGTCGTGGTGGCCATCGACGGCCCCGCGGGGACCGGAAAGTCCTCCGTCTCAAAGGGATTGGCGCGCGCGCTGGGTGCGCGCTATCTGGACACCGGCGGAATGTACCGGATGGTGACGCTGGCGGTGTTGCGCGCCGGCATCGACCCGGCCGACGCCGACGCCGTCGGGCGCGCCGCGCAGGCGGTGCGGATGTCGGTGGACTATCACCCCGACGGTGACCGTTATTTCCTTGGCGGAGAAGACGTTTCCACCGAGATCCGGGGCGACAAGGTCACCGCGGCGGTGTCCGCGGTGTCGTCGATTCCCGCCGTGCGCACCCGCCTGGTCGGCTTGCAGCGCGAAATGGCTTCCGGCCCCGGCAGTATCGTCGTCGAGGGCCGCGACATCGGCACCGTGGTGCTGCCCGACGCGCCGGTGAAGATCTTCCTGACCGCCTCGGCCGAGACCCGGGCCCGGCGGCGCAACGACCAGAACGTGGCGGGGGGGCTGGCCGACGACTACGAGGCGGTGCTCGCCGAGGTCCGCCGGCGCGACCATCTGGATTCCACCCGGCGGGTGTCGCCGTTGCGGGCGGCTCCCGACGCGGTGGTGGTCGACACCAGTGACATGACCGAGGCGCAGGTGATCGACCACCTGCGGGATCTGGTCAGGCAGCGAAGCGAAGTGGCGCGGTGACTCACGACGGAACATGGAGCGACGAAAGCGACTGGGAAGCGGTCGAATTCGAGCTCGACGAGGCGGCGCAAGCGCCTCCCGCGCCGGTGGTGGCGGTGGTGGGGCGGCCCAACGTCGGCAAGTCGACGCTGGTGAACCGGATCCTGGGCCGCCGGGAGGCGGTGGTGCAGGACGTGCCGGGCGTCACCCGCGACCGGGTGTCCTACGACGCGCTGTGGACCGGGCGCCGATTCGTCGTGCAGGACACCGGGGGATGGGAGCCCGACGCCAAGGGGCTGCAGCAGCTGGTCGCCGAACAGGCGTCGGTGGCCATGCGCACCGCCGACGCGGTGATCCTGGTGGTCGACGCGCTCGTCGGCGCCACCACCGCCGACGAGGCCGCCGCCCGGATCCTGCTGCGGTCGGGGAAGCCGGTTTTCTTGGCCGCCAACAAGGTTGACAGCGACAAGGCCGAGGCCGACGCGGCGATGCTGTGGTCGCTGGGCCTCGGCGAGCCGCACCCGATCAGCGCGATGCACGGGCGCGGGGTGGCCGACCTGCTCGACGAGGTGCTGGCCGCGCTGCCCGAGGTGTCCGAGGTGGCGCCCAGGCCCGGCGGGCCGCGGCGGGTGGCGCTGGTGGGCAAGCCGAACGTGGGCAAGAGCTCGCTGCTGAACAAGCTGGCCGGCGATCAGCGCTCGGTGGTGCACGATGTGGCCGGGACGACGGTGGACCCGGTGGACTCGCTGATCGAGCTGGGCGATCGGGTGTGGCGGTTCGTCGACACCGCGGGTCTGCGGCGCAAGGTGGGGCAGGCCAGCGGCCACGAGTTCTATGCGTCGGTGCGCACGCACTCGGCCATCGACGCGGCCGAGGTGGTGATCGTGCTGATCGACGCGTCGGCCCCGCTCACCGAGCAGGACCAGCGGGTGCTGTCCATGGTGATCGAAGCCGGCCGGGCCCTGGTGTTGGCGTTCAACAAATGGGATCTGGTCGACGAGGACCGCCGCGAGCTGCTGGAGCGCGAGATCGACCGCGAGCTGGTGCAGCTGCGGTGGGCGCCGCGGGTCAACATCTCCGCGAAAACCGGTCGCGCGGTGGCCAAGCTGGTGCCGGCGATGGAGACCGCCCTGGCGTCGTGGGACACCCGGATCGCCACCGGCCCGCTGAACTCCTGGCTGAAGGAGGTGGTGGCGGCCACCCCGCCGCCGGTGCGGGGCGGTAAGCAGCCGCGCATCTTGTTCGCCACCCAGGCCGCCGCCCGGCCGCCGACTTTCGTGCTGTTCACCACCGGCTTTCTCGAGGCCGGATACCGGCGTTTCCTGGAGCGGCGGCTGCGCGAGGCGTTCGGGTTCGAGGGGACGCCGATCCGGATCAACGTGCGGGTGCGGGAGAAGCGCGGGGCCCGGCGGCGCTGAGTGGCGTCGGCTGTGTCTGGAGCTATCGCGTTGTGCGAAATCCGCTAGCGCCGGTGCTCGCGTGTCTGCGGGCCATCTCATGGTCCGCGCCTGAGCCTGGGCGTGCCGGCGTCCTTCACTGGTGACTGACCGGAGGTCGCTTGCCCGGCAGGCCAATCCTTTACGGTAGGCTTTCGACCTGCTGCCGGTGCAACCGCCGGCGCGCGGGCTGTGGCGCAGTTTGGTAGCGCACTTGACTGGGGGTCAAGTGGTCGCAGGTTCAAATCCTGTCAGCCCGACCAACCGGCTACGGCTGAAAGGCCGGGAGGACAGTCCCGGAATCGCGAATCTCCCAGATGGTGTTCGCCCGCACCCCATCGAAGTTGATCTTGTTCAACGTGGCCCGCGAATATGTCAGGTCGATGGCGACCTGCGTCGAGGTGTTGCCGTACGGATCGGTCATCGGGAAGGTGCCCTGCACATTCACCGCGGACGCGTTCGGGTAGGTCGCGTGGGCGTACTTGAGAATCTGAATGGTGTCCGAGCGCGCACCGTCCCTGATCATCTCTTCGCTGTAGTTGTCGCGGATGGCGAACCGGGCGTCCACCACGTCGCCGTCGGGGGCCGCGGCGGTGGTGAAGGTGACGCCGTCCGGCTTCTTGGGACCGGCCGGCGTCGGGGGTGCCGGCTCGGTGGATCCCGTCGCGGCCGAAGTCGCGGTGGCGCGGGCGGCCTTCTCCGGGTCGAAGGCCCAGCTCTTGGCGAAGATGAGCAGCAGGACGACGACGCCCAGGGCCGCCAGGGCCAGGGCCGCCTTGCCGGAGGTGCCGTTCTTGCGTTGCTCGGTGAAGAACGCCCACTCGCCCGTCCAGCTGGTGCCGTCGAAGTAGCGTTTCAGCCCATGGCCGACCGCGGGATCGGGGTACCAGCCGGGCGCCGATTTGGGAGGGGGCGGCGCAGGTTCGGAAGGCATCCGTCCATTTTCATCGTGACGCCGACGTCCCGGCCACCCGGCCGACGGCTACCGCGCTCTGCGCAGGTCGGCCAGTGAGTTTCTCAGCCCACCGTCCATCCGGACCTGAACGGCCGCCACCGCCACCATCACCGCGGCGGTCACCAAGTGCACGACCGCGTCGGTGATGTTGTTGGGAAAGGTGAACAGGAACGCGACCTGGTGGGAGAAGAACGCCCAAATGCCCGGCAACGCACCGGCTATCGCGGCCAGCAGCAGATAGAGCACGGACCAGGACTTGCGGGCGGCGAACACCAGGCCGGGAGCGAACAGCGCCAGACCGGCGACCGCATGCCAGCCGTTGTAGTCCATCCCGAGCAGCTGGACGGTCGGGGCGTTCGGCCCGGTGGCGAAACTGGGATTCATGACCAGACCGACCACGGCCTGGATCACGTGGACCACGCAGATGACCAGCAGACCGACCTGGGCGACACTCCACCTCACACTGCACCTCCTTGTGCACCGGGGAACCACCTCGAATACTACGTTTCGTAGTAGACCGCCACAATGGTTTTCGGGGTCTGTTCGGGGCGACACGGCCACGGAGCGCTTCGTAACGCTCAGACCAGGTGCAGCCCCTGGGCCAGTTGGGACACCCCGACCACGGTGAACAGCGCGACCAGGATCTGCCGGTGGTAGGTGCGCACCCAGTCGTGCAGCACCAGCAGCAGCGACTGCGTCTTCCCCGGCGTGGCCAGGTATCCGACCAGGATGACCTCCACCACGGCGTACATCAGCACGACGAACGCCACCGACGCGCTGACCTGCGCGGTGACGGAGGCTCCCGAGGCCGCGATGATCGCGACGATGAACAGCACACCGTCGACGGGCACGGAGATGACGCCGATCACCCAGGCCACCCACGACGCCCCGCTTTCCCACGCGCTGTGCATCCGCGCGAGCATCCGCCGCAGCACCGACCGGTCGCCGGGGGACACGTCCTGCGCCCGGGTCAGCAGCCGCGGCATCGCGATGGTGGCGCCCGGGGCCGCTGACAGTTCCGAGGCCCGCTCGTCGGGCGGCGGCGCGGCGGCGCGCTGGCGGGCCGCGAAGCGCACGGTCAGCACCGCGGCGATCGACAGCCCCACCACGCCGAGGCCGATCTGAATCTTCCCCAGGGCCGAGCCCGTGGACGGGGACGCGTGCGAGGGATGGCCGAACATCGGCGTGAAGTTCAGCAGCAGCACCGGGATCAGCAGCTCGGGCACGCACACGGTCAGCCCGCCGATCCAATACGCCAGCAGGCTCGGCCCGGGCCGCGGCCGCGAAATCATCAGCAGAGCCAGACCCAGACGAACCGGATTGAGCGCAGCCAGCATCCCCAAGCCCAGCACCGACCCCCACATGGGCGCAGCTCTACCCGCGGGTGTCGGGCTCTAAACGCCGGCCTTCGCGCGCCGGGGTGCCGCGGTGATGGTCGAGCAAAGCGAACCTATGCACCGCCTGTGAACGACGAATTGTGCTTGCGTGCAACGGTTTCAGACACCGCCTCCGATCGGCGCCCGGGCAGGTGAGGCGCCGGATCCGGGGCCGACGACCCAGTCGGTCACGGGGGCGCCGTGAAGCGGTTGGACCACGCGCGCCGGTGACCGGCCGGCGAACGCCCGATGAGTCCGAGGTCCGTGAGATCAATCACAAACAATCGGTGTGATTCCCGGGGCGGGCGGCCACGGCGGACATCGGCGGGTCCAGGCGGGCTCCCGCTGCGCCCACGGCCCCGTCAGCTACGACCGACCGGGCGCGCCGGCGCCGGGCAACGATGATCTCGCCGGCGACACAGCAACATCCGTACGTTTTCCCATGGTACGGCAGGGATTCGGCGCGACGGGCGGCATGCGGCGCCCACCGGACGGCGCCGGCTTAAAGGGCTGTTAAGGTCGCGTTCATGCCGCAGGCGCGGTCGCCAATTCGCCGGCCCCGCAGCGTGTCGGGCCGATGACCGGCTGAGACGGGCGCCGGCGGGCAAACCCCGCCGCCGCGGCCGGCGAGGTGGCGCATCTGAGCGCGGGCAAACCGCGTCGGCGACCGCCGGCGACCCGGCCGCAAAAGCCGGTGGCGGCGGGAGCGGCCGGGCAAAAAGGCGTTTTGCTCAGTGCCGCACACGAGTCGAACAGTAGAATCGCCGCGGATCGGTTATGTAGGAACGGAATTCATATGTTTTGCACAGCATCGGTTGGGTATCCGCCGGCCAAGGATCGCGGCGTCGACAGTCGTAATGCCGGTTCAACGGGGATGCACCGCCCGGCGAACGGCGGGTGTCGACGCAGGGCCGGAATCGGCGCCGCCGCGTCACGGTGCCGGATCCTGGCGACCAGGCTCACCTTCGCCGGTGTCCAGCCGGTGAGCTGGTTGACGTGGCGGCCCGGCCCGACGGACTGAATCCTTATGCGCCGCAACGGCGTTCATGCCACACGCGGTGCGACGGTGGTAAATCTGGAATCAGGTCTCGGTGCAAAGGGGGGTCCATCACCATGCAGCTCAATCCGTTCGACGACGACGGCGGCCGATTTTTCGTCTTGGTCAATAACGAAGAACAACACAGTCTTTGGCCAACGTTTGCCGACATTCCCCCGGGTTGGCGGGTAGTTTTCGGGGAAGCCGACCGCACCGCATGCCTGCAGTACATCGAAGAGAGCTGGCCCGATATCCGGGCGAAAAGTCTGCGCGACACGCTGAGCGCCGGTTTGTGATGCGCCGACGGCTGTCGGTATGAAGGGTTGCGGGGTCGAGCTCTGGGGGTCAATTAGTGAAACGCGGTGACCGGGCATATCCGGTGACGCGAGGCCAGCTGGATATCTGGCTGGCGCAGCAGACCGGCCACTTCGATGTGGCATGGCAGCTGGGCGTGCTGGTGCGCATCGACGGCGCCATCGACCCCGCGCTGCTGCACCAGGCCATGCGACACGTGGTCGGCGAGGCCGAGAGCCTGCGCGCCAGCTTCTTCGAGGCCGACGGCCAGGTCTTCCAGAAGGCGGTCGAATACTCCGACGTCGACCTGACCTTCTACGACCTGAGCGGCTCGCCCGATCCGGAGCGGGAAGTCCGCGAGATGGCGGCGTCGATCCAGCGCACCCCGATGCCGCTGACCGGTCCGATGATCAAATTCGCTTTGTTCCGAACCGGTTCCGCCGAGTACTACTGGTTCACCACCTGCCATCACATCGCCATCGACGGGATGGGCATCGCGCTGGTGGGCCGGCGGATCGCGGCGGTCTACACGGCGCTTGCGTCCGCCAAACCGATTCCGCCCGCCTTCTTCGGTTCGCTGCAGGACCTGGTCGGCGGCGAGCTGGAATACGAGGCATCCGCGAAATTCCTTGAGGACAAGGATTATTGGCTTGCGCACCGTCCCGGCGACGGCACGGCCGGCCATCCGCCGCGGCCGGCCGACGACGGGCGAGACCCGTATTCGCCCTCCCCGCCGGTGCAGTTGGACGAGTCGGTGATCGGCAGCGTCAAGGAGTTGTCCAAGGCGTTGGGCGTCCGTCGGTCATCGGTGCTCGCCGCCGCCTGCGCGTTGTTGGTGCGCGGATGGTGCGCCGACGGCTCCGACGAGGTGGTGCTCGACTTCCCGGTCAGCCGGCGGGTCGATCCCAAGTCGAAGACGCATCCCGGCATGCTGGCCGGGGTGGTGCCGCTGGTGCTGCACGCCCCGGCGACCGCCACGTTCGCCGACTTCTGTCGGCATGTCGATCAGCGCTCGCGAGAAGCGTTGCGGCATCAGCAATTCCCCACCCGCACGCTGGACGGGGAAGGCGACTTCAGCGGGCCGAGGCAGGCGCCGAACCGGGTCGTCGTCAACTTCGTCCCGGCGCGTCTCACCCTCAGCCTGGCCGACGTGCCCGCCACCGCGACGTACACCAGCTTCGGCCCGGTGGGCCACTTCGGGCTGTTCTTCCTGGGATTCGGTGACCAGCAATTCCTGAGCACGGTCGGCACCGGGCAGCCGTTGGCGAACTTCGACGCGACTGACCTGGCGGAGCGATTGCAACGCATCCTGGCGGCCATGGCCGCCGACCCGGCCCGGCTGCTGTCGTCGTTGGACGTGCTGCGCGACCCCGAGCACGCGCAGCTGGAAGCGCTCGGCAACACGGCGGTCCTGACCCGGACGCCGGGCCCGGCGGTGTCGGTGCCGGAGCTCTTCGCGACACAAGTGGCCCGGGCGCCGCAGGACGTGGCGCTGGTGGGCGAAGGCCGTTCGCTGACGTACCGGCAGCTGGATGAGGCGTCGAACAGGTTGGCGCATTTGCTGGCCGGCCTGGGCGCGGGCCCGGGACAGTCTGTGGCGCTGCTGTTTTCGCGGTCCGCCGAGGCGGTTGCGTCGATTCTGGCGGTGCTCAAGACCGGCGCGGCCTATCTGCCGATCGACCCGGCCGCGCCGGAGACCCGGATCGGGTTCATGCTCGCCGACGCCAAACCCGTTGCGGCGCTGAGCACCGCGGAGCTGGCCGGCCGGCTCGAGGCCCACGGCATGACGGTGATCGACGTCAACGATCCCCGTATCCAGGACCGGCCCGCCACCGCGTTGCCGGTGGCCGCGGCCGACGGTGTCGCCTATGTCATCTACACGTCGGGTACGACGGGTGTGCCCAAAGGTGTTGCGGTCACGCATCGCAACGTGACGCAGTTGTTGGGGTCGCTGGATGCGGGCTTGCCGTCGGCCGGGGTCTGGTCGCAGTGCCACTCGTATGCGTTCGATGTGTCGGTGTGGGAGATCTTCGGCGCGCTGCTGCGGGGCGGGCGTCTGGTGGTGGTGCCCGAGGCGGTGACCCGCGCGCCCGAAGAGCTGCACGACGTGCTGGTCAATGAGCAGGTCTCGGTGTTGACGCAGACGCCGTCGGCGGTGGCGATGCTCTCGCCGCAGGGGTTGGAGTCGGTGTCGTTGGTGGTGGTGGGGGAGGCCTGCCCGGCTGAGGTGGTGGATCGCTGGTCGGGCGGGCGGGTGATGGTCAACGCCTACGGCCCGACGGAGACGACGATGTGCGTGGCCATTAGCGCGCCGCTGGCCCCGGGTATGGGGTCACCGCCGATCGGTGTGCCGGTCGATGGTGCTGCGTTGTTTGTGCTGGACGCGTGGTTGCGGCCGGTGCCGGCGGGGGTGGTCGGCGAGTTGTATGTCGGCGGCGCCGGGGTGGCCGCGGGGTATGTGGGCCGGTCGGGGCTGACGGCGTCGCGGTTTGTGGCGTGTCCGTTCGGGGCGCCCGGTGCGCGCATGTATCGCACCGGGGATCTGGTGTGTTGGCGTTCCGATGGGCAGTTGGACTATCGGGGTCGCGCCGACGAGCAGGTCAAGGTTCGCGGGTATCGGATCGAGCTCGGTGAGGTGCAGGCGGCGCTGGCCGGGCTGGATGATGTCGAGCAGGCGGTGGTGATCGCCCGTGAGGACCGGCCCGGCGGCAAGCGGCTGGTCGGCTACATCACCGGTACCGCCGACCCGGCCGAGGCGCGCACCGCGCTGGCCCAACGGCTGCCGGTGTACATGGTGCCGGCCGCGGTGGTGGCGCTGGACGCCATCCCGTTGACGCCCAACGGAAAACTCGACACCCGCGCCCTACCCACACCCGAATACAGCACCGGTGAATACCGCGCCCCCGAATCGCCCACCGAGGAGATCCTGGCCGGCATCTACGCCGAGGTGCTCGGTGTCGACCGGGTCGGCGTCGACGAGTCGTTCTTCGAACTCGGCGGCGACAGCATATTGTCGCTGCAGGTGGTGGCCCGCGCCCGTGCCGCCGGGCTGACGTGCCGGCCTCGAGACGTTTTCGTCGAGCAGACCGTCGCCCGGCTGGCCCGGGTGGTCGGCTCCGGCGACGGGGCGGCCGAGGTGGCCGACGAGGGCGTCGGCCCGGTGCCGCCCACCCCGATCATGCGGTGGCTGCAGGCCGCCGAACGGGCCGGCGGGGCCACTGACCAGTTCAACCAGACCGTCCTGGTGCAAGCGCCCGCGGGTGTGACCGAGACCGAGGTCGCAATCGTGTTGCAGGCGTTGGTAGATCGGCACGCCATGCTGCGGTTGCGGGTCACCGACGACGGCGCCGACGGCTGGTCGTTCGAGGTGCCCGAGGCCGGGTCGGTGCAAGCCCGCGACTGCCTGCGGTCGGTGGACGCGCTGTCCGACGAGGCGCTGCTGGCGGCCCGGGCCCGGCTGAACCCGGCCGCCGGGACGATGCTCGCCGCGTTGTGGGTCGAGGCCACCGGCCAGCTGGCGGTGATCATCCACCACCTGGCCGTGGACGCAGTGTCGTGGTGGATCCTGTTGGAGGACCTCAACATTGCCTGGGCGCTGCACCGCGCCGGCCAGCCGGTGGAGCTGGCGCCGGCGGGCACGTCGTTCGCCCGGTGGGCCCGACTGCTCGACGAGCACGCACGCGACCCCGAGGTAGTAGGCCAGCTCGACCGCTGGAAGACGGTCACCTCCACACCGGCCGCGCTGCCGGCACCGCGACCCGACGTGGACACCTACGCCAGCGCCGGTCGCCTGTCGGTGGAGCTGGACGCCGAGACGACCGCGATGCTGCTCGGTGAGGTGCCGGCGGCGTTCCACGCCGGCATCCACGACATCCTGCTGATCGCGTTCGGCCTGGCTTGGACGGAATTCCTGGGCGAGCCCGGCGCTCCGATCGGCATCGACGTGGAGGGCCACGGCCGCCACGAGGAACTCGGCGCGGGCATCGACCTGTCCCGCACCGTCGGCTGGTTCACCACCAAATACCCGGTGTCGCTGGACGTCGCCGGGTTGCGCTGGCCGCAGGTGGCCGCCGGCGACCCGGCGCTGGGCCCCGTCCTCAAACGGGCCAAGGAGCAGCTGCGCACCCTGCCGGAACCGCTGACCTACGGGCTGCTGCGTTATCTCAACACCGACGTCGACCTGGCCGGGGCCGACCCGTCGATCGCGTTCAACTACCTGGGACGCCAAGGCGCCGCGTCTGATTCGGCGGCCGACGGGTGGCGGATCAGCCACGACATGTCGGTGCTCGGCGCCGCCGCGGCGGTGCCCATGCCGCTGATGCACGCCGTCGAGCTCAACGCCGGCACCATCGACACCGGCGCCGGCCCGCACCTGCACGCCGAATGGACTTGGGCGCCTTCGGTTCTCGGCGCGGAGCAGATCACCCGGGTGAGCCGGCTGTGGTTCGAGGCGCTGGCCGGTGTCTGCGCGCACGTGCGCTCCGGCGGCGGCGGTCTCACCCCGTCGGACATCGCCCCGGCCCGGCTGACCCAGCAGCAGATCGACGAGCTGCAAAGCCGGCACCGCATCGCCGACATCCTGCCGCTGACCCCGCTGCAGCAGGGACTGCTCTTCCACTCCAGCACCGCGCAGGGCAACGACGGCATGGACGACATGTACGCGGTGCAACTGGATTTCACCCTCACCGGCCCCCTCGACGCCGACCGGCTGCGCGAGGCGGTGCGCACCGTCGTCCACCGCCATCCCCACCTGGCGGCCCTGTTCTGCGACCAGTACGACGAACCGGTGCAGATCATCCCCGCCGACCCCGCCGTCGAGTGGCGCTACGTCGAGCTCGACCGCACGGGCGCGGCCGATGCCGACGACCCGATCGAGCAGCTGTGCGCCGCCGAACGCGCCGCGGTGGGCGATCTGGCCGGCCAGCCGGTATTCCGCACCGCGCTGGTGCGCACCGGAGGCGACCGGCACCGGTTCGTGCTGACCAGCCACCACATCCTGCTCGACGGCTGGTCGCTGCCGATCCTGCTGCGCGAGATCTTCGCCGGCTACTACGGGCAGCGGCTGCCCGCCGCCGGCTCCTACCGGGCCTTCCTCACCTGGCTGGCCGAGCGCGACCTCGACGCCGCCCGCCGGGCCTGGGGCGAGGTGCTGTCCGGTTTCGACACGCCCACCCTGGTCGCGCCGGAGGGCCGGTTGGGGCAGGGCCGCCGCGGCTTCGAAAAGTCTTGTGTCCCTGAGCAAACCACCCGGGCGCTGGGCGAGCTGGCACGCTCCTGCCACACCACGCTGAGCACCGTGCTGCAGGCGGCCTGGGCGGTGGTGCTGACCTCGCTGACCGGCCGGCACGACGTCGTCTTCGGCACCCCGCGCTCGCGGGTCGGCCAGCTCGAGGTCGACGACGCCGAACAGATGGTGGGCCTGCTGATCAACACGGTGCCGGTGCGCGCCGAGATCACCGCGACCACCACCACCGCGCAGCTGCTGGCGCAGCTGCAGAACAGCCACAACGACACGCTCGAGCACCAGCACCTGGCGCTCAGCGAGATTCACCGCGTCACCGGGCACGACCAACTCTTCGACACCCTTTTCGTCTACGAGAACTACCCGATCGACAGCGGCATGACGTTGGGCGCGGACGGGCTGGCCATCGCCGAGTTCACCAACCGCGAGTACAACCACTACCCGCTGACGGTGGAAGCCCTGCCCGGCCCCGAACTCGGCCTGCACATCGAGTTCGACACCGACGTGTTCGACACGGCGAGCATCGAATCCCTGGTGCAGCGACTGCAGCGGGTGCTGGTCGCGATGAGCACCGATCCGGCCCGACGGCTGTCGTCGCTCGACCTGCTCGATCGCGGCGAGCGGGAGCTGGTGCTGTCGACGATGTCCGGCGCCGGGGTGAGCGCACCGATCGGGGTGGCCCCGCAGCTGCTGGCCGCGGCGGTGGCCGCCGACCCGGACGCGCCGGCGATCGTCGACGGGGCGCGGGAGCTGTCCTACCGCGAACTCGACGAATGGTCAACACGCCTGGCGCGCAAGCTGATCCAGCACGGGGTGGGCCCCGAGCGCGCGGTCGGGGTGGCGATCGAGCGGTGCGCCGAGCTGGTGGTCGCCTGGTGGGCGGTGACCAAGGCCGGCGGCGTGTACGCGCCGGTGAATCTGGACCACCCGGTCGAGCGGGTCGCCTCGGTGCTGCACACGGTGGACGCGGTGTGCGTATTGACCTGCGGCACCGACGAAGTCGCCGGCGCGGGGCCGCGGCCGATCCTGCGGATCGACGGTCTCGACCTGTCCGGCCACTCCACCGAGCCGATCACCGACGCCGACCGGCGCTCCCCGCTGCGCGCCGACGACACCGCGTATCTGATCTTCACGTCGGGTTCCACCGGTGTCCCCAAGGGCGTCGCGGTCAGCCACACCGGCCTGCTGGGCTGGGCCGCGGCCCAGCGCGAGCTGTTCGGCCTGGGCGCGGACGCGCGGGTGCTGATGGTCGCCTCCCCGACCTTCGACGCATCCGTCGGGGAATTGTTGCTGGCCGCGGGATCCGGGGCGGCGCTGATCGTGGCGCCGCCGCAGGTGTACGCCGGTGAGGCGCTGACCGCGTTGCTGCACAACCAGCGGGTCGGCACGGCCATCCTGACCCCCACCGTGATCTCGACGCTGGACCGTGGCCGGCTCGACGGGCTGCACACCCTGGTCGCCGTCGGGGAGGCCTGCCTGCCCGAGCTGGTCGACGGCTGGGCGCCGGGCCGGCAGATGTTCAACGGCTACGGCCCCAGCGAGACCACCATCTGGGTCACCTGCGCACGGCTGACGGCGGGCCAGCCGGTGCGCATCGGCGCCCCGATCCCGGGCGTGTGCGCCCGGGTGCTGGACGGCTGGCTGAAGCCCGTCCCGGTCGGCGTGGTGGGCGAGCTGTATCTGAGCGGGCCGGCGCTGGGCCACGGCTATCTCGGCCGGGTGGACCTGACCGCGGAACGGTTCGTGGCCAACCCCTTTGGCGGCCCGGGTGAGCGCATGTACCGCACCGGCGACCTGGTGCGCTGGACGCCCGAGGGGACGCTGGACTACCTCGGCCGCGCCGACAATCAGATCAAGCTGCGCGGGCAACGCATCGAGTTGGGCGAAATCGAGAACACCCTGCTGGCCTGCCCGCAGGTCACCCAGGCGGCCGTCACCGTGCAGGACAGCGCCGCCGGCTCCCAACTGGTCGCCTACGTGACACTCGATCACGGGCCGAGCGACGCGGACGTCCGCCACGACACCGACGACGGCGATGACGTCGCGCAGTGGCAGCACCTCTATGACGACCTGTACGGCGCCGACCTCGCCGCGACGTTCGGCGAGGACTTCCGCGGCTGGAACAGCAGCTACACCGGCGAGCCGATCCCGCTGCAGGAGATGGCCGAATGGCGTTCCGCCACAGTCGATCGCATCATGTCGCTGCGGCCGCGACGCGTGCTGGAGATCGGCGCGGGCTCGGGGCTGCTGTTGTCGCAGATCGCCCCGCGGTGCGACCGCTATGTCGCCACCGACTTCTCCGCGGTGGCGATCGACAACCTGGCCCGATCGATGGAACAGCTGCAGCTGCCCTGGCGTGACCGGGTCGAGCTGCTGACCCAGCCCGCCCACGTCACCGACGGGCTGCCGCCGGGCCGCTTCGACACCATCGTCATCAACTCGGTCGTCCAGTACTTCCCCAACGCCGGGTATCTCGCCGACGTCATCGACAACGCCCTGGAGCTGCTGGCCCCCGGCGGGTCGCTGTTCATCGGCGACGTCCGCAACCACGCCCTGCAGGGCGCCTTCCAAACCGGCATCGCCCTGGCCCGCGGCGGCGGCGCCGATGCGGCCGAGATCCGCCAGCGCGTCCGCCACGCCATGCTCGGCGAAACCGAATTGCTTTTGGCGCCTGAGTTTTTCACCAACTGGGCCGACTCCCGTCCCGCGGCGGCCGGACTCGACATCCAGCTCAAGCGCGGACTGTCCGACAACGAGCTGAACCGCTACCGCTACGACGTCGTCATCCACAAGGCGCCCGCGCCGGTGCGGTCGGTGGCCGCCGCGCCCACCTGGTCGTGGACCGACTGCACCGACTGCGCCGGACTGCGCGACCAACTGGCGGCGCGGCGCCCCGCCGTTGTCCGCGTCACCGACATTCCGCAGGCCGGGGTGATCGACGACGTCCGGGTCGAAGCCGCGCTGGCCGCGGGGCTGCCCGTCGCCGACGCGCTCGCCGCGGCCGGATCCGACACCGCCGCCGCCGTCGCCGAGGAACTGCATCGCGTCGGTGAGGCCACCGGTTATCGTGCCGCCGTCACCTGGGGCGCCCAACCCGGCACTCTCAGCGCGGTTTTCGTGCAGGACGGCGACCAGGCCGCCGAGCCGCTGACGGATCTCTACGTGCCGCCCGCCGGGGCCCGACAGCGCGCCCGGCACGCCAACGACCCGCGCGCCAACACCAAGATCGCGCAGGTGCGGGAGCGGCTGAACGCCTGGCTGCCCGAATACATGGTGCCGACGCACATCGTGGCGCTCGACGAATTCCCGATGACCACCTCGGGCAAGCTCGACCGCAAGGCCCTGCCGGCGCCGGACGACCAGGACGCCGACCGCTACCGCGCCCCGTCCACCGCCGTCGAGGAGATCCTGGTCGGCATCTACGGCCAGGTGCTCGGGCTGGAGCGGGTCGGCGTCGACGACTCGTTCTTCGATCTCGGCGGGGATTCCCTGTCGGCGATGCGGCTGATCGCCGCCGTCAACGCCAGCCTGAACACCGATCTCGGGGTGCGGACCGTTTTCGAGGCGCCCACCGCCGCAGAGTTGGCGCTGCGCGTCGGCAGCGAGGCCGACCGGCCCGAGCCGCTGGTGGCGGGGGAGCGCCCGGCGGTGATCCCGCTGTCGTTCGCCCAAACCCGGCTGTGGTTCATCGACCAGTTCCAGGGCCCGTCACCGATGTACAACATCACCGTGGCGTTGCGGCTGTCCGGGCGGCTGGACGCCGACGCGCTGCGCGCGGCGCTGGCCGACGTGGTGGCCCGGCACGAAAGCCTGCGCACGGTCTTCGCGACCGCCGACGGAACCCCGCAGCAGGTGGTCATTCCTGCCGATCGGATCGGCTTCGCCTGCGACGTCGTCGAGGCCCGCGGCTGGCCGGAAGACCGGCTGCGCGAGGCGATGTCGGCCGCGGCCCGCTACACCTTCGACCTGTCGGCCGAAAGTCCGCTGCACACTGAGCTTTTCGCCCGCGGCGACGACGAGCACGTGCTGGTCGTCGCGGTGCACCACATCGCCGCCGACGGCTGGTCGATCACCCCGTTCGCCCGGGACCTCGGGGTCGCCTATGCGAGCCGGTGCGCCGGCCGAGACCCCGACTGGGCGCCGTTGCCGGTGCAGTACGCCGACTACACGCTGTGGCAGCGCGCGCATCTGGGTGACGTGGACGATCCGGGCAGCCGGATCGCCGCCCAGCTGGAGTTCTGGGCCGACGCGCTGGCCGGGCTGCCGGAGCGGCTGCAGCTGCCCACCGATCGGCCCTACCCGGCGGTGGCCGACCACCGCGGCGCGCGGCTGGCGGTGGACTGGCCGGCCGAATTGCAGCAACAGCTTCGCCGGGTGGCCCGCGAGCACAACGCGACCAGCTTCATGGTGGTCCAGGCCGCGTTCGCCGCCCTGCTCGCCAAGGTCAGCGCCAGTTCCGATGTGGCCGTGGGCTTTCCGATCGCGGGCCGCCCCGAACCCGTGCTCGACGAGCTGATCGGTTTCTTCGTCAACACGCTGGTGCTGCGGGTCGACCTCAACGAACTGGGCGGCGACCCGACGTTCGCCGAGCTGCTGGCCCAGGTGCGCCGGCGCAGCCTGGCCGCGTTCGAGCACCAGGACGTGCCGTTCGAGTTGCTGGTGGAGCGGCTCAACCCGACCCGCAGCATGTCCCACCACCCGCTGGTGCAGGTGCTGCTCGGCTGGGAGAACTTCCCCGGCGAGGTCACCGCCCCGGCCGCCGGGCTGGCCCTGGGCGACCTGCAGGTCACCCCGATGCCGTTGCACACCAACACCGCCCGCATGGACCTGACCTTCTCGCTGGCCGAACGCTTCACCGAGTCGGGTCAGCGCGCCGGCATCGCGGTGACCGCCGAATATCGCACCGACGTGTTCGACGGCAGAACCGTCGAGGGCCTGATCGAGCGGTTGCAGCGGTTGCTGACGGCGGTCACGGCCGATCCGCAGCGCCGCCTGTCGGCGGTCGACCTGCTCGACGCCAACGAGCACGCCCGGCTCGAAAAGTGGGGCAACACCGCGGTGTTGGCCCGGCCGGCCACCCCGGTGTCGGTGCCCGCCCGGTTCGCCGCGCAGGCGGCGCGCACCCCCGACGCGGTCGCGCTGACCTGCGACGGCCGGTCCGTGACCTACCGCGAACTCGACGAAGCGGCTAACCGCTTGGCGCACTTCATGATTCACCACGGCGCCGGCCCGGGTGAGCGGGTGGCGCTGCTGTTCCCCCGGTCGGCCGAGGCGATCGTGGCCATCCTGGCCGCGCTCAAGTCGGGGGCGGCCTATCTGCCGATCGACCCTGCGCTGCCGGCGGCCCGCGTCGAGTTCATGCTCACCGACGCCGCCCCGATCGTCGCGGTCACCACCGCCGCGCTGGCTGAGCGGCTGCACGGTTTCGACCTCACCGTCATCGACGTCGCCGACTCCGCCGTCGCCACCCAGCCCGCGACGGCGCCACCGGTGCCCGACCCCGACGACGTCGCCCACATCATCTACACCTCCGGCACCACCGGTGTGCCCAAAGGCGTTGCGGTGACGCAATACAACGTCGCCCAGCTCTTCGACGACCTGCGGATCGGCATCGAGTTGTCGCCGCGGCAGGTGTGGACCCAGTTCCACTCCTACGCCTTCGACTTCTCGGTGTGGGAGATCTGGGGCGCGCTGCTGCATGGCGGCCGCCTGGTGGTGGTGCCCGAAACGGTGTCGCGCTCCCCGAACGAGTTCCACGACCTGCTCGTTCGCGAACACGTCACCGTCCTGACCCAAACCCCGTCGGCCGTCGGACTGCTGCGCACCGACGGGCTGGACGGCACCGCGCTGGTGATCGGCGCCGAACCCTGCCCGCCCGAGCTGGTGGACCGCTGGGCGCCGGGCCGCACCATGGTCAACGTCTACGGCCCCACCGAAACCACCATGTGGGCCTGCAAGAGCGCACCACTGACGGCCGGGTCGGGCTTCCCGCCGATCGGCGCCCCGGTGACCCGGGCGGCGTTCTTCGTGCTCGACGATTGGCTGCGCCCGGTGCCGCCCGGGGTGGTCGGCGAGCTGTACCTGGCCGGCGACGGCGTCGGCGTCGGCTATTGGCGCCGACCGGGATTGACCGCCGCGCGCTTCCTGGCCTGCCCGTTCGGCGAACCCGGAACCCGGATGTATCGCACCGGCGACCTGGTGCGCTGGCGCGCGGACGGGCAGCTGGACTATCTGGGCCGGGCCGACGAGCAGGTCAAGGTCCGCGGTTACCGCATCGAGCTGGGCGAGATCCAGGCGGCGCTGTCGGCGCTGGACGGGGTGGAGCAGGCCGTCGTCGTCGCGCGCGAGGACAATCCCGGGGACAAGCGCCTGGTCGGCTACGTCACCGGGTCGGTGGCCCCGGCCAAGGCGCGCGCCGCGCTGGCCGAACGGCTGCCCGCCTACATGGTCCCGGCCGCGGTGGTGGTGCTGGATTCGCTGCCGATGACCGTCAACGGCAAGCTCGACACCCGCGCCCTTCCCGCGCCCGACTACCGGCACACCGGCGGGTACCGCGCCCCCGAATCACCGACCGAGGAGATCCTGGCCGGCATCTACGCCGAGGTGCTCGGCGTGCAGCGGGTCGGCGTCGACGACTCGTTCTTCGACCTGGGCGGCGACTCGCTGACCACGATGCGGCTGATCACCGCGATCAACTCCGCGCTGGACACCGACCTGCCGGTGCGCACCGTCTTCGAGGCGCCCACCATCGCCCAGCTGGCGCCGCGCATCGCGCAGAGCGCCGGCGGGCTGGCGCCCCTGGTGGCCGCCGAGCGGCCGGACGTGGTCCCGCTGTCCTTCGCGCAGAACCGGTTGTGGTTCATCGACCAATTCCAGGGCCCCTCACCGCTGTACAACATGGCCGCGGCGCTGCGGCTGCGCGGTAGGCTCGACGCCGGGGCGCTGGGCGCGGCGCTGGGCGACGTGGTAGCCCGGCACGAGAGCCTGCGCACCGTGTTCCCGTCGCACCAGGGGACGCCCCGCCAGCTGGTGGTGCCCGCCGAGCGCGCCGAATTCGGTTGGGACGTCATCGATGCCACCGATTGGCCGGCCGACCGGCTGGATGACGCCGTCCAGGACGTCACCCGCCACACCTTCGACCTGGCCGCCGAAATACCAATCCGCGCAAAGCTTTTCGCGGTATCCGAGGACGAGCACGTGCTGGTGATCGTGGTCCACCACATCGCCGCCGACGGCATGTCGCTGACGCCGCTGGGCGTCGACCTGAGTCAGGCGTACGCCAGCCGGTGCGCCGGGCATGCCCCGGGATGGGCCGACTTGCCGGTGCAGTACTGCGATTACACGCTGTGGCAGCGCGCCCAGTTCGGTGATCTCGACGACCCCGACAGCCGCATCGGCACCCAGCTGACCTACTGGCAGGACGCGCTGGCCGGCATGCCCGAGCGGCTGGCGCTGCCCACCGACCGGCCCTACCCGGCGGTGGCCGACCAGCGCGGCGACAGCGTGGCGGTCGACTGGCCCGCCGAGCTGCAGCAGCAGGTGCGCCGGGTCGCGCGTGAACACAACGCCACCAGCTTCATGGTGGTGCAGGCCGCCCTGGCGGTGCTGCTGTCTAAGATCGGCGCGAGTTCCGATGTGGCGGTGGGCTTCCCGATCGCCGGGCGGCGCGACCCCGCGCTCGACCGGCTGGTCGGCTTCTTCGTCAACACGCTGGTGCTGCGGATCGACCTGACCGGCGACCCCAGCTTCGCCGAGCTGCTGGCCCGGGTTCAGGCCCGCAGCCTGGCCGCCTTCGAGCATCAGGACGTTCCGTTCGAGGTGCTGGTGGAGCGGCTCAACCCGACCCGCAGCCTGACGCATCACCCGCTGGTGCAGGTAATGTTGGCCTGGCAGAACTTCGCCGGGCACGACGACCCCGCGGCCGCTTTGGCATTGGGTGACCTCGACGTGACGTCGGTGCCGGTGCACGACCAGTCCGCCCGGATGGACCTGGTGTTCTCGCTGGCCGAACGCTGGAACCCCGACGGCGAATTCGCCGGCATCGGCGGGCGGGTGGAATTCCGCATTGACGTGTTCGACGCGGCCACCATCGAGACGCTGATCGAACGGCTGCGGCGGGTGCTGGAGGCGATGACGGGCGATCCGGGCCGGCCGCTGTCCGCGGTGGATCTGCTCGACGATGCCGAGCGCGCCTACCTGGAAGAGGTTGGCAACACGGCGATTTTGACCCGGCCGGCGAGGGGCCGGGTGTCGGTGCCCGAACTGTTCGCCACCCAGGTGGCCCGGGTGTCGGAGACGGTGGCGCTGGTCTGCGACGACCTGTCGGTGACCTACCGGCAGCTCGACGAGGCGTCCAACCGGCTGGCGCATCGCCTGGCCGCGGCCGGCGCCGGCCCGGGACAGACTGTGGCACTGCTGTTTTCGCGATCCGCCGAGGCGGTCGCCGCCATCCTCGCGGTGCTCAAGACGGGGGCGGCCTACCTGCCCATCGACCCGTCGGCCCCGCAGACCCGCGTCGAGTTCATGCTCGGCGACGCCGAACCGATCGCCGCCGTCACCACCACCGAGCCGGCGCAGCGGCTCGCCGGCCGCCCCGTGACCGTCGTCGACGTCGACGATCCGGGCATCGACACCCTGCCGGACACCGCGCTGCCGCTGCCCGACCCGGACGGCATCGCGTACCTGATCTACACCTCCGGCACCACCGGTGCGCCCAAAGGTGTTGCGGTCACTCACCACAACGTGACCCAGCTGCTCGGCTCGCTGGACGCCGGCCTGCCGTCGCCGGGGGTGTGGTCGCAATGTCACTCGCTGGCCTTCGACGTGTCGGTGTGGGAGATCTTCGGCGCGCTGCTGCGCGGCGGACGCGTGGTGGTGATGCCCGGGGCGGTGACCCGCTCGCCGCACGACCTGCACGACGCCCTGATCGCCCGGCACGTCACCGTGCTGACCCAAACCCCGTCCGCGGTGGCGATGCTCTCCCCGCAGGGGTTGGAGTCGGTGTCGCTGGTGCTGGCCGGCGAGGCCTGCCCGCCCGAGGTGGTGGACCAATGGGCGCCCGGACGGGTGATGGTCAACGGCTACGGCCCGACCGAAACCAGCATGTGCGTGAGCATCAGCGCCCCGCTGACCGCGGGATCCGGCATACCGCCGATCGGGTCGCCGGTCGATGGGGCGGCGCTGTTCGTGCTCGACGAATCGCTGCGGCCGGTGCCGCCCGGCGTGGTGGGCGAACTCTACGTCGCCGGATCCGGTGTGGCCGCAGGGTATCTTGGGCGGCCGTCCCTGACCGCGGCCCGCTTCGTCGCGTGCCCGTTCGGGGCGCCGGGTGCGCGGATGTATCGCACCGGGGACCTGGTGCGCTGGCGTGCCGACGGGCAGCTGGACTACCTGGGCCGGGCCGACGAGCAGGTCAAGGTCCGCGGCTACCGCATCGAGCTGGGCGAGATCCAGGCGGCGCTGTCGGCGCTGGACGGGGTTGAGCAGGCCGTCGTCGTCGCCCGCGAGGACAATCCCGGGGACAAGCGGCTGGTCGGCTACATCACCGGCACCGCCGACCCGGCCGAGGCCCGCGCGCGCCTGGGCGAGCGGCTGCCCGCCTACATGGTCCCCGCCGCCGTGCTGGGAATCGACGCAATCCCGTTGACCCCCAACGGAAAACTCGACGCCCGCGCCCTGCCCGCCCCCGACTACGCCGCCGGCGAGTACCGCGCCCCCGAATCACCGACCGAGGAGATCCTGGCCGGCATCTACGCCGAGGTGCTGGGCGTGCAGCGGGTCGGGGTCGACGACTCCTTCTTCGACCTGGGCGGCGACAGCATCTCGGCGATGCGCCTGATCGCGGCCGTCAACGCCGCACTGAACGCCGACCTGCCGGTGCGCACCGTGTTCGAGGCGCCCACGGTCGCCGCGCTGGCGCCCCGGATCGGGGAGGGCGGCAGCGGACTCGAGCCGTTGACGGCCGGTGAGCGGCCCGCGGTGGTGCCGCTGTCGTTCGCGCAGAACCGGCTGTGGTTCCTGGATCAATTGCAGGGCCCCTCACCGGTTTACAACATGGCGGCCGCGCTGCGGCTGGACGGCCCACTGGACACCGAGGCGCTGGGCGCGGCGCTGGGCGACGTGGTGGCCCGGCACGAGAGCCTGCGCACCCTGTTCGCCGCCCCCGAGGGGCGACCCCAGCAGGTGGTGCTGCCCGCCGAGCGGGCCGACTTCGGGTGGGAGGTCGTCGACGCCAGCGGCTGGTCGGCAGACCAACTGGACGAGGCGATCGGCGCCACCGCCCGCTACACCTTCGACCTTGCAGCCCAAATCCCGCTGCGCGCAGAGCTTTTCCGTCTCCGCGACGACCGGCACGTGCTGGTGGCCGTGGTGCACCACATCGCCGCCGACGGCATGTCCATCGCCCCGCTGGTGCGTGATCTCGGTGCGGCCTATGCCCGGCGGTGCGACGGGCGCGGCCCCGACTGGACGCCGCTGCCGGTGCAGTACGTCGACTACACGCTGTGGCAGCGCGCGCAATTCGGTGATCTCGACGATCCCGGCAGCCGCATCGCCGCCCAGCTGGCCTACTGGCAGGACGCGCTGGCCGGCATGCCCGAGCGGCTGGCGCTGCCCACCGACCGGCCCTATCCGCTGGTGGCCGACCAGCGCGGCGCCACGGTGGAAATCGACTGGCCGGCCGAGCTGCAGCAGCGAATCGGCGACATGGCCCGCCGGCACAACGCCACCAGCTTCATGGTGATCCAGACCGCCCTGACCGTGCTGCTGGCCAAGCTCGGCGCCAATCCCGATGTGGCGGTGGGCTTCCCGATCGCGGGGCGGCGCGACCCGGCGCTGGACGACCTGGTCGGGTTCTTCGTGAACACCCTGGTACTGCGGGTGGACGCGGCCGGCGATCCCAGCTTCACCGAGCTGCTGGCCCGGGTCCGCACCCGCAGCCTGGAGGCCTTCGAACACCAGGATGTGCCGTTCGAGGTGCTGGTGGAGCGGCTCAACCCGACCCGCAGCCTCACCCATCACCCGCTGGTGCAGGTGATGCTGGCCTGGCAGAACTTCGCCGGGCAGGACACCGGCCCGGCCGCGGGGCTGTCCCTCGGCGATGTCGAAATCACGCCGATACCGGTGGACACCCACACCGCGCGGATGGACCTGACCTTCTCCGTCGGCGAACGCTGGAGCGAGAGCGGCGAACCGGGCGGGATCGGCGGCACAGTGGAATTCCGCACCGACGTGTTCGACCCGGACAGCATCCAGACGCTGATCGGGCGGCTGCGGCGGGTGCTGGAGGCGATGACCGCCGACCCGACACAATCCGTGTCGTCGGTGGACCTGCTCGACGAGCGGGAGCACGCCCGCCTCGACACCCTGGGCAACCGGGCGGCGCTGACCGGACCTCCGCCCCGGTTCGATTCCCTCCCAACACTTTTCGCCGAGCAGGCCGCCCGCACCCCGGACGCCGTCGCGCTGGTCTGCGGCGGCCGCCGGATGACCTACCGGGAGCTGGACGAGGCCGCCAACCGGGTGGCGCACCTGCTGCGCGTGCGGGGGGCCGGCCCGGGACACACCGTGGCACTGCTGTTTTCGCGGTCGGCCGAGGCGATCGTCGCGATCCTGGGGGTGCTCAAGGCCGGCGCCGCCTACCTGCCGATCGACCCGGCGCTGCCGGGCGAGCGGATCGGGTTCATGCTGGCCGACGCCGCGCCGCTGGTCGCGATCAGCACCGCCGAGCTGGCGCCGCGGCTGCACGGCCAGCACGACGTGCCAGTCGTCGACGTGCACGACCCCGCGATCGAGGCCGCGCCCTCAAGCGCGCTGCCGCCGCCGGGTGCGGACGACATCGCCTACCTGATCTACACCTCGGGCACCACCGGTGTGCCCAAAGGCGTTGCGGTGAGCCACCGCAACGTGACGCAGCTGCTCACCGCCGATTCCGGGCTGCCGCGCGAGGGCGTGTGGTCGCAGTGGCATTCGCTGGCCTTCGACGTGTCGGTGTGGGAGATCTTCGGCGCCCTGCTGCACGGCGGCCGGCTGGTGGTGATCCCCGACTCGGTGGTGCGCTCGCCGGACGACTTCCACGCCCTGCTGGTCGACGAACAGGTCAGCGTGCTCAGCCAGACCCCGTCGGCGGCCGGCGCCCTGTCACCCGAGGGCCTCGAGGACGTCACCCTGGTGGTGGCAGGCGAGGCCTGCCCGAGCGAGCTGGTCGACCGCTGGGCGCCGGGGCGGACGATGATCAACGCCTACGGCCCCACCGAGGCCACGGTGTACGCGGCGATCAGCGCGCCGCTGCGGCCCGGAGCGCTGGGTGGTGTGCCGATCGGCTCCCCGGTGCCGGGCGGGGCGGTGTTCGTGCTGGACGAGTGGCTGCGCCCGGTGCCGCCGGGTGTGGTGGGCGAGCTGTACGTCGCCGGCGCCGGGGTGGCCTGCGGCTATTGGCGGCGCGGCGGGCTGACCGCGTCGCGGTTCGTGGCGTGTCCGTTCGGGCGGCCGGGGGCGCGGATGTATCGCACGGGCGATCTGGTGCGCTGGCGCGGCGACGGCCAACTGGACTATCTGGGCCGGGTCGACGAGCAGGTCAAGGTCCGCGGCTACCGCATCGAACTCGGCGAGGTGCGCGCCGCCCTGGCCTGGGTGGACGGTGTCGACCAGGCGGTCGTCGTCGCCCGCGAGGACCGGCCGGGGGACAAGCGGCTGGTCGGCTACATCACCGGGGACGCCGACCCGGCCGCGGTGCGCGCCGCGCTGGGCGAGCGGCTGCCGGCCTACATGGTGCCGGCGGCCGTCGTCGCGCTCGACGCAATCCCGTTGACGCCCAACGGAAAACTCGACACCCGCGCCCTGCCCGCACCCGAATATTCCGACGCCGACCGGTATCGCGCCCCCGACAACGCCGTCGAGGAGATCCTGGCCGGCATCTACGCCCAGGTGCTGGGCGTGCAGCGGGTCGGGGTCGACGATTCCTTCTTCGACCTGGGCGGCGACAGCATCTCCTCGATGCAGGTGGTGACCCGGGCCCGCGCCGCCGGCCTGGCGGTGCGCACCCGCGACATCTTCGTCGAGCAGACGGTCGCCCGGCTGGCCCGGGTCGCCGAGGTGGCCGACGCCGACGCCGCGGCCGACGAGGGTGTCGGCGAGATCACCGCCACCCCGATCATCCGCTGGCTGCAGGACGTGGAAAGCGCCGGCGGCCAAGTCGATCAGTTCAACCAGGCGATGCTGGTGCGGGCGCCCGCCGGCGTCACCGAGGCCGACGTGGTCACGGTGTTGCAGGCCCTGCTGGACCGGCACGCCATGCTGCGGCTGCGCGTCGAGCGCGACGACGCCACCGGCGAGTGGTCGCTGCAGGTGCCCGAGCCCGGGTCGGTGGACGCCGGCGCCTGCCTGCATGCGGTGGACGAGCTGTCCGACGCGGCCGTCATCGAGGCGCGGTCGCGGCTGAACCCCGCCGCCGGCGTGATGCTCAGCGCGGTGTGGGCGAACGCCACCGGGCAGCTGGTGGTGATCATCCATCACCTGGCCGTCGACGGTGTCTCATGGCGAATCCTGCTGCAGGACTTGAACATCGCCTGGGCGCAGCATCACGGCGGGCAGCCGGTGGCGTTGCCCGCGGCGGGCACCTCGTTCGCGCGGTGGGCGTCACGGCTGGCCGGGCACGCCCACCACCCGGACGTGGCGGACCGGGCCGGCGCCTGGCAGGCGGTGGCGGCGACCCCGCCGGCGCTGCCCGCGGTGCGTCCCGACGTGGACACCTTCGCCACCGCCGGCCACCTCTCGACCGAGCTGGACGACGAGACCACCGCCATGCTGCTCGGTGAGGTGCCGGCGGCATTCCACGCCGGCGTGCAGGACATCCTGCTGATCGCGTTCGCGCTGGCGTGCGCGGAGTTTTGCGGCACCCGCGGCACGCCGATCGGCATCGACGTCGAGGGCCACGGCCGGCACGAGGAACTGGGCCGCGACATCGACCTGTCCCACACCGTGGGCTGGTTCACCACCAAATACCCGGTCGCCCTGACCGTCGGCGCCCTGGATTGGGCGCAGGTCGTCGCCGGCGCGCCGGGGCTGGGCGACATCCTCAAGGCCGCCAAGGAACAACTCCGCTCGCTGCCCGACCCGCTGAGCTACGGGCTGCTGCGCTACCTGAATCCCGGCGCGGACCTGGACGGGGACGATCCGCCGATCGGGTTCAACTACCTGGGCCGCCAGGGCGGGGCCACCGAGTTGACCGCCGACATGTGGCGGCCCGAGCCGGACGGCTGGACGGCCACCCGCGCGGCCGCCGCCATCCCCATGCCGCTGATGCACACCCTGGAGCTCAACGCGGTCACCGTCGACTCCGCGTCCGGCCCGCGGCTGCACGCCAACTGGACCTGGGCGCCTTCGGCGCTCGACGATCAGCAGGTCGCCCGGCTGAGCCGGCTGTGGTCGCAGGCGCTGACCGGCATCTGCGCGCACGTGCGCGCCGGCGGCGGCGGGCTGACGCCGTCCGACATCGCGCCGGCCCGGCTCACCCAGCAGCAGCTCGATCAGCTTGCGCGGCAACACCGTATCGCCGACGTGCTGGCGCTGACCCCGGTGCAGCAGGGTCTGCTGTTCCACGCCAATACCGCGTCGGGCAGCGACGACCTCTATGCCGGGCAGCTCGACATCGCCATCGCCGGCCCGCTCGACGCCGCGCGGCTGCGCGACGCGGTGCACGCCGTGGTTCACCGGCACCCCAACCTGGTGGCCCGGTTCTGCGACCGCTACGACCAGGCGGTCCAGATCATCCCGGCCGACCCGGCACCGGCCTGGCAGGTCGTCGAGCTGCACGGCGAGGAGCAGATCCGCCAGCTGGGCGCCGACGAGCGCGCCGCCGTGTGCGCCGGTCTCACCGAGTCGCCGGCCTTCCGGGTGGCGCTGGTGCGCACCGCGACCGACCGGCACCGGCTGCTGCTGACCAACCACCACATCGTGCTGGACGGCTGGTCGATGCCGATCCTGTTGGGCGAGATCTTCGCCGCCTACTACGGTCAGCGGCTTCCGGCGCCGGCGCCCTACCGCGGCTTCGTCGACTGGCTGGCCGAACGGGACCTCGACGCCGCCCGCGCGGCGTGGGCCGAGGTGTTCGCCGGCTTCGACACCCCGACCCTGGTCGGGCCCCAGGACCCGGTCGAGCTCGGGCCGCAACAGGTCGAGACGTTCACCCTGCCCGCCGACCTGACCCGGGCCGTCACCGACCTGGCCCGGTCCTGCCACACCACCGTCAACACCGTGCTGCAGGCGGCGTTCGCGCGCCTGCTGTGCGCCCTCACCGGGCAACGCGACGTCGTCTTCGGCACCACGGTGTCGGGCCGGCCCGCGGAGGTGCCCGGCGCCGACACGATGGTGGGCCTGCTGATCAACACCGTGCCGGTGCGGGCGAACATCACCGCGACCACCAGCACTGTCGACCTGCTGCACCAGCTGCAAGGCGCCTACAACCACACCCTCGACCACCAGCACCTGGCCCTCAACGAGATCCACCGAATCACCGGCCAGGACAAGCTTTTCGACACGCTGTTCGCCTACGAGAACTACCCGATCGACGCCGGCGCGCTGTCCGGCGACCAGGAGCTGGCCGTCACCGACATCACCAGCCGCGAATCCACCCACTACCCGCTGACCGTGCAAGCCCAGCCCGGGTCGCAGCTGCGCCTCCAAATCGAATACGCCACACGGGTTTTCGACGACGAGGACATCGCGACGGTGATCGAGCGGATGCGGCGGGTACTGGTCGCCATGACCGCCGACCCGGCACGGCCGCTGTCGTCGATCGACGTGCTCGACCCGGCCGAACACGAGCGGCTGCACGACTGGGGCGCCCGGGCGGTCCTGGACCGGCCCGCCACCCGGACGTCGATCCCGGCGCTGTTCACCGCGCAGGCACAGCGCAGCCCGCAAGCGCCGGCGGTGACCTTCGAGGGCCGCACCACGACCTACCGGGAGCTCGACGAGGCGTCGAACCGGTTGGCGCACTTGCTGATCGGCCGCGGGGTGGGCCCGGGGCAAGCGGTGGCGCTGCTGTTGCCGCGGTCCGCCGACGCGATCGTGGCGATCCTGGCGGTGCTCAAGACCGGGGCGGCCTACCTGCCGATCGACCCCGCGCTGCCGGCGGCCCGCATCGAGTTCATGCTCGACGACACCGCGCCGACCGCCGCGGTCACCACCGCCGCGCTGGCCGGCCCGCTGCGCGGCCGCGACCTGACCGTCGTCGACATCGGCGACCGCGCGCTGTCCCGCCAGCCGCACACCGCGCTGCCGGCGCCGGACCCCGACCACGTCGCGCCGGCCTCTTCGAGACTTACGCGATGGTGCAGTTTTTCCGGAATGGCAAGCGGTTCACCAGCACTCAGCTCTCCTTCATTATGGGCGGGATGATCGTGGAGGTCACTTTGCCAGCGGTCTATTTTGGGGTGGAGATTGCGAACAATCTGCAAAGCATGAGCAGTCCGGTTGAGATGTGGATCAAGTTCGTGGTGCTGAACCTGTTGTGGTGCACCATGCCATTTGTCACCTATTTCTGGGGCGTGCACAGGTTGGCTCGGCAGGATCTTGCGGTCAAGTTTTAGCTTGCTTGACGGTGCGAATCGCCCGCGATGGACGTGGGGCGGAGGACGATGCGCGACCACGATGATCGGTCAGGACTCAAGTTCGAAGACCGAGGTGCGCAGCAACTGAGCGGCGATCCGAACAGCTGACTCGAAGGAAGCGCGCAGGCCCGCTACGGCCCGTCGTCGTCGTCCTCACCCTGTAGGAGTTTTTCGGGGTGGTGGAAGGTGTTGGTGCGGGGTTGGTTTCGGTCTAGGTGGGGTGGTGGGAGCCATTGGGTTTCGCCGCGTGTGTTTTTGTGGGTGGTCCAGGCGCCGGGTTGGAGCAGGCGGTGGTGGGGTCCGCAGGCGAAGGTCAGGTCGTTGATGTTGGTGGTGTGGCAGGTGGCGTAGTCGGTGCAGTGGTGCACTTCGCTGTAGTAGCCGGGGACGGTGCAGCCGGGGGCGGTGCAGCCGCGGTCTTTGGCGTATAACACGATGCGCTGTGCGGGGGAGGCCAGGCGTTTGGTGTGATACAGGGCCAGGGCTTTGCCGTGGTCGAAGATCGCGAGGTAGTGGTGGGCGTGCCGGGATAGCCGGATCACATCGGACATGGGCAGCAGGGTCCCGCCGCCGGTGAGGCCCCGCCCGGCGGCGGTTTCGAGGTCGGCCAGGGTGGTGGTGACGATGATGGAGGCCGGTAGCCCGTTGTGTTGGCCGAGGTTTCCTGAGGCCAGCAGGGCGCGCAGGCCGGCCAGCAGCCCATCGTGGTTGCGTTGAGCCGCCGAGCGGGTGTCCCCGTCGATGGCCTGCTCGGTAGGCGTGCCGTCCACGCACGGGTTTTCGTCGAGGGGGTTGCACATGCCGGGGGCGGCGAGTTTGGCCAGCACGGCTTCGAGGGTGGCACGTAGTTCGGGGGTCAGTAGTCCGCGGAGTTCGGACATGCCGTCGGCGTGTTGGTTGCCGAGGGTGAGGCTGCGGCGGCGGGCGCGGTCTTCGTCGCGGTAGAGGCCGTCGGGGTTGAGGCAATCGGCCAGCGTGCCGGCCAACGCGGCGAGGTGTTCGGGCCGATACCGGGTGCCTTCCCTGGCCAGGTCGGTTTCGGCGCGCTCGCGGGTTGCCTGGTCGATCCAGCCGGGCAGCTGGTGGCAGAACTTACGGATCACGGCCACCTGCTCGGGACCCAACGACCCCTCTCGTTGCCGCGCGGCGGTGGCCGCCAGCAGCGGCGGCAACGGTTCCCCGGTCAGCCCGACGCGGGGGCTCAGGTCGGCGGCGGTGTGTACCCGCCGGGCGGCCTCGGCGCGGCTGATCAGGGTGGCCTCGGCGATCGCGTGCGAAAGCCGGCCACCCAACTCCGCCGGGCTGGCGTCGCGGGCCAGCGCGTTGATCAGTGGATGCTCGACCGCCGGCAGCCGCCGGCGCAGTTCCTCGCAGCGGGTCAGCAACGCCAACTTCTCGCGCGTGGCCAACGCGGCGTAGTCGCAGTCGAGCAGATCGTCCAAGGCGGCATCGATGGCGTCGAACGCCGCCGACACCGCCTCCCGATCACTACTCATACCTCGCAAACTAGGCGAGCCCACCGACATTTAGGTTTAGTGGGCGTCCGCGGACGGCCGAGGCCACCGACCGGAACACCTGGTGATTCCTGATTTTTGAGTGGTCGTCCGCGGCGCGTCTCAGGTGCCGACCGGTGTCCCTGTTCGGGAACTTGGAGCCGCTCGGGAGCGGACTTCTGCTTGCGGAATGTCTGGGCCATGCCCGTCGGAGCCGGGGACTGACCTGGATCCGTCGAAAGGATGTGCGTGGAACTGATTTTGGGTATCGACGTGGCGTGCCGGGCTGCTCATCAAGCATCGCTGGCCCGTCCCGATGGGACGTATGTGTGGACCGGACGAAAGTTCTTCACCCGGCCCGCCGACCTCGAAAAGCTCTGGAAAGTAATCGGACTCAGCGAGCAAGACACCGTGCGGGTGGTGATGGAGCCCACCCGCAACGCATGGGTTCCGCTGGCATCCTGGTTTCGTCATCACGGCGCCCGGATCTCGATGGTGCCCACCACCCAGTCAGCAGACCTGCGCGCCTACTACTCCAAGCACACCAAAAATGACCATCTGGACTCCAAGCTGTTGGCCCGGTTGCCCTTGCTGCATCCAGAGGGGCTGCGTGACCACAGCGGCGACGGGCCCGGCGAACCGCTGCGGCGCCTGGTCAAGATCCGCTCCTCGATCGTCAAGCGCCGCACCGCAGTCTTCCAGCGCCTTGACGCCCAGCTCGAGCTCCTCGGTCCAGCCTGGTACGACGCGCTGGGATCCAACTATGGCAAGGCCGCGCTGGCACTGCTGGCCCGCTACGCCGACCCGCACAGCCTGATCCGTCTCGGCCATGCCCGCCTGACCCGCTTCCTGATCCGCCACTCCCGCGGCGCCTGGCGCGAACCACACGCCACCCTGCTGTTGACCGCCGCCCAAGAATCGCTGCAGCTATGGGGATCTGGCGCTAATGCCCGCATCGACTTCGCCGAACTGGCCGCCGACATCGCTACCGAAGCCGAGCAAGCCCAGATGCTCACCGAGCAGATCGACGACCTCGACGAGCGCGCCGCCAACCTCTACGCCGAGGCCGACCCGCGCGGCATCATCGCCTCAGCACCCGGCGTCGGGCCCGTCACCTGTGCGGTCATCGCCGGCCGCATCGGCGACCCGCACCGGTTCCACTCCCTAGCCGCCATCCGCGCCTACTCCGGCCTCGTCCCCAAGGTCAACCAGTCCGGACAAGCAGAACAGCGCCACGGACTCACCAAAGCCGGTGACCCGCTGCTGCGCGAAGCCCTCTTCGCCGCCGCTGACCAAGCCCGCAAGAGCGACCCGCAACTGGCCGCGAAATACAAACGCCTGATGAGCACCGAGCGCCACCACGATTCGGCGATCTGCCACATTGCCACCATCCTGCTCACCCGCATCGCCACCTGCTGGCGCGCCGGAGCGCACTACGTGCTGCGCGACACCGACGGACGACCCATCACCTTCGAAGAAGGACGCCGCATCGTCCGCGCCCACCACACCGTCGACAAGAAGACTCGCATCAACGCTGCCTCCAAGCGCTACTCCCAGCGCCAAAAAGGCAGGACGGGCCGGGAACAACAGGAGTCGCTACGCGCTCCAATTCACCGGCCCGTCCACCCCAGCATAAAACCCACCGAAGTAGCTTGACTCCCCTTAGGAACTCAGAAAACCCCGCAATGTGACCACAGAAACCAAAGTGACACAAGGAATTTCGCTATGCGTTTTAGTTATCCGGAAAGCCGAGTACTACTCCGCCTCGCGCTTCGCCTGGACCTGCTTCTCGACCTCACGCCAGTAACCCGGCGTGGGCCGGGGCTTACCGTACCCACCTTTTGCGGCGCGCTGCAGGATGGCGTCGGCCTCGTCGATCTCCTTGATCATCTCCAGCGCGAACTCCCGCTCGGCAGCGTAATACTTTGCCGCCCAGCGCAATGCGAGCACTGAATACGCCCAGGCGGGCTCCGCCTCGGCTCCCTCGGCGTCCTCCATGGCCTTGCGATGCCGGGCCTCGGCGTAGGCCACGTGCTCCTGCAGCAATTCCTTGAGCCGGCCGGGATTACTCAGGTGCCCGAACGTAACCCGAAGCAGCACACTGTGTTTGAGCACCGGCGGGTCGACGGGTGCATGGTTGGTCCACTGCGTGACAGCGTCCATGCCGGCCGGGGTGATCTTGTAGAGCCGGCGGCTGCGGGTGCCCTCGTCGCGTTCGACGCGCGACGTCACCAGCCCGAGCGCCTCCAGCTTCTTCAGCTCGGTGTAGACCTGGCTGTAGGACGGGCTCCAGTAGTACAGGTCGACACTCCAGTCGATCCACTTCTTGAGGTCGTAGCCCGAGACCTCCTCCTCGTAGGACATCATGCCCAGCAGCGCCCAGCTGGTGGCGGCCAGCGCCGGCTTCTGGCTGGCAGGGTCCGTTTCGGAGGCCATGTCGCCAGGTTAACAACACCGCCCCTAGATTGGGGGTCATGGACCGCTGGCTGGGACGCCCGTGAAATTCGCCTTTCCCGTTCCGCACCTGATGCGCCTCAAGGCGATTGCGCAGCCCTGGGAAGCGGCGGTCACCGGGCCCGAACAGCGGCGCATGATGCAATGCGCCGACCGGTGGGGCTACGACATGATCGCGGTGCCCGAACACCTCGTCATCCCCGTCGACCAGGTCGAGCTGTCCGGGTCGCATTATCTGCACTCGACCACCGCGCAGGCGTTCATCGCCGGGGCCACCGAGCGGGTGGCCGTCAACTCCTGCGTCACCATCCTGCCGCTGCAGCATCCCATCGTGCTGGCCAAAGCGCTGGCCACCGCGGACTGGATGAGCGGCGGCCGGATGATGGTCACCTTCGGCGTGGGATGGCTGGCCCGCGAATTCGAGCTGCTCGGCGTGCCGTTCGGGGAACGCGGCCGCATCGCCGACGAGTATCTGGCCGCCACCGTCGAGCTGTGGACCAGCGACACACCCCGCTTCGACGGCCGCTATGTGTCGTTCGCCGACATCGCCTTCGAACCGAAACCCGTTCAAAAACCCCACCTTCCGGTCTGGATCGGCGGTGACGCCGACGCCGCGTTGCGCCGGGCGGCCAGGTTCGGCTCCGGGTGGTGGCCGTTTCTGACACCACCCGAGCAGATCGCGGAAAAACTCGACTACATCAAGTCCCAACCCTGTTACGACGGCCGGCCTTTCGAGGTGATGCACGGGCTGGGCACCAACCGGGTCGGCGAGGGACACGTCGCCCGCCGCGACGTGAGGGACCGGCCGGGCATGAGCGCGGGCCAGATCGTCGACCGGCTGGGCTGGCTGGCCGAGCAGGGCGTGACGGTGACCGCGGTGCCCGTGCCCGCCGTCGGCGGCGTGGACGAATACCTTGATTACGCGCAGTGGGTCATCGAAGAGATCAAGCCCCAGCTGGCCTAGGTCAGCGGATCTGCAGTCCGCGCCGGCGCACCCAGGACACGGCCGCGAGGCTGCCGACGATCCAGACGCTGACGGCGATGGCCAAATGGACCACGCTCTTGGTGTCGCGCCCGAACACCGGCCAGATCAGCGCGGGCAGCTGTTGCCACAACACCCGGTGCTCCACACCGTTCATCGGGTCGGCCACGTAATACAGCGCATACGGCAGCGCCAGGGCCAGCAGCCAGCTGCGGGTGCGGCGCAGATCGGCGCGCTGGCGCCAGCGCCGCATCAGCGGCTCGACGCTGACCGGGTGCAGCACCGAGATCAGGTTGCCGACGCCTAGCCACGACACGATCGGAACCGCGACGGTGGGCACCGTAATGGCAAGCCGCGCAGGCGTTTCCAGCCACAGCGTCAACGCCATCGCGGCGGCCAGGGTGGGCAGCCCGACGATCGTGAGCAGGGCCAGGTTCTTGACCAGCAGGATCCGCCCGAACGGCACCCCGTCGGCCAACCCGCGCAGGATGCGGTAGTGATCGGCGCCCAGGAAGTTGGTGGTGGTGACATCGGCGAGCACCCACGACGAGAAGTAGGTGCCCACCAGGATCACCCAGTCGTGATGGCGGCCCAGAGTCAGCGGCTGCACCAGCAGCCAGGCGGCGGCGGCGATCACGTTGGCCACCACACCCATCAGCCAGGTGCGCGGCGGGGTGAACGCCCAGCGGATCTCGGCGCGGACCGCGGAAAGGAGATCCTTCTCGAAGTCCTTGGCGGCGCGCCGCGCCGCGGCGGGACGGGGAGCCGAGGCGCGCACCGCGGCGCGCAGCAGGGCGCCCACCCGGGGAGGTGCCGGCGCCGCGGCCGGCGGACGAACGGATCGGCGCGAAACGATCAACTGGCGTGGCCTCCTCCCTCCTCGGATCGGTCAACGGCGGCCAGCTACGCAGGGCAGGATAACCGCATGAACCGCAAGCGTGTCGTCGTCGCCGGCCTCGGGGACGTCGGCGTCCTGGCGGCGATCCGGTTGTCCCGGCACGCCGACGTCGTCGGGATCTCCGCCAAACCCGCCCTGGTGAGCGGCCAGGAACTCGGGGTCCGGCTGTCCCGCCCGCACGACTGGGCCCGCGATTACTGGATTCCGTTCGACCGGTTCCGGCGCCTGGACGGCGTCCGCACGGTGCAGGCGACGCTCACCGGGGTGGACCTGGCCGCCCGCACCGTATTCGGGCGCGGCGACGACGGCGCACCCGTCGCCGAGCCGTACGACGCGCTGGTCATCTGCACCGGGGTCAGCAACGGCTTCTGGCGACGCCCCACCCTGCAGTCGGCCGCCGAGATCGGCGCGGACCTGCGCGACGCGCACGAACGGCTGGCCGCCGCCGGGTCGGTGATCGTGGTGGGCGGCGGCGCGGCCGCGGTCAGCAGCGCCCTGAACATGGCGAGGACCTGGCAGGACAAGCGGATCGACCTGTACTTCCCGGGCGAGACCGCCCTGCGCGGGCATCATCCCCGCGCCTGGCGGCGGCTGCACGCCCGGCTGACCCGGCTGGGGGTCGGCGTCCACCCGGGACATCGCGCCGTGCTGCCCGAGGGCTTCGCCTGCGACGAGCTCACCAGCCGGCCCGTGCAGTGGAGCACCGGGCAACCGCCGGCCGCGGCCGACGCCGTGCTGTGGGCGATCGGGAGGGTGCGGCCCAACACCGGGTGGCTGCCCGCCGAGCTGCTCGACGAGCGCGGCTTTGTCCGGGTCACCCCGCAGTTGCGGGTGCCCGGGCACCCCGGAGTGTTCGCGGTCGGCGACGTCGCGGCCACCGATCCGCTGCGCAGCTCGGCGCGCAACCGCGGCGACGCGCTGGTGGCGCGCAACGTCGTCGCCGAGTTCACCGGCCGGCCGCTGCGCTGCTTCCGGGCGCCGAGGCGGCGCTGGGGTTCGCTGGTGGGGATCCAGCCCGACGGGCTGGAAGTCTTCTTGCCCAGCGGTCATACCGTGCGCTTCCCGTCCTGGTCGGTGCAACGCGTGGTGATGCCCCTGATCGTGCGGTGGGGCATGTACGGCGGGGTGCGCCGCAACGACCCGCTGGGGCGGGAAACGGCCACTCCCCCAACGCTATGACGTTGGTACACAAAGAGTTTCGCCGATCAGACGCCGTTGAGCAGCAGCATCAGCCCGTAATCCATGTGGATCTGTTGATGGCAGTGCAGCAGCGACAGGCCCGGTTGGTCGGCCACGAAGTCGATCTCCATGCTCTGGTAGCCGCCGAGCATCGCGACGTCCTTGCGCACGCCGGCGGTGGGCGTCCCGGCGAACCGGGTGATTTCGAAGGTGTGCCGGTGCAGGTGCATCGGGTGCAGGTCGTCGCTGGCGTTGCGCAACCGCAGCCGGTAACGCCTGCCGCGTTCGACGTCCAGCACGGGTTGGTTGCTGTCCATCGCAAACGGTGTGCCGTTGACCGTCCAGACGTTGAAACCGTTGTCGGCGGCGTTGCGCTTTTCGATCAGCAGGTCGATGGTGTGATCGGGCGGCGCGACCGGCGCCGGGTGCGGGCCGGCGAACAGCCGGTAATCCCAGGTGAACGGCGGCGGGGGCACCCATTGCGGTTCCCCGGCGCGGCCGGCGTATTCGACGACCACGCCCAGCCCGTGCTCGCGGTCGTCGTCGGACAGGTCGCCCAGCACCCACACGCCCGGATTGGTCATGCTGACCAGCGCCGAGACGCGTTCCCCCGCGCCGAGCCACAGCACCGGCACCGGCGCCCGGTTGGGCACCGGGTTGCCGTCCAGCGCGACGACGGTGAAGGCGTGACCGGGCAGGGCCAAACTGCGGGTTTCGGTGGCGCTGGCGTTGAGGACGTGCAGCAGCACCAGCTGGCCGGTGCGCACCCGGATGGGATCGCCGTGGCCCAGCATGCGTCCATTGATCGCGAAGGCCCGGTAGCCGACCTCGTAGCCGGGTTGCTCGCCGCGGCCGCGCGAGGCCGCCATCGACGACTCGCCCCGCTCCCTCAGATCCGGCTCCTGCGCGCCGGCGAGGAAGTCGACGGCCATGTCGCCGCCCCGGCTCAACGACGGCTCGAATTCCTTGAGCGTCAAGAAGATTTCCTGGTCGAAGGCACCGGCGTCATCGTCCTTGGACGCGATGTGCACCGGCCCGACCAATCCGCTGTACTGGCCGCGGGACAGATCGGCGCGCGGCACCACATGGGTGTGATAGAAGCGGAAGCCGGCCGGGCCGGGAACGAACGAAATCCTGCGCATGCCGTGCGCGGGCACGTACGGCGTGCCCTCCTCGGCGGCGCCGTCCACGTCGGCACCGATGTGCTGGCCGTGCCAATGCAGTTGCTCGGGGGCGTCGGTGTCGTTGTACACGTCCACCCAGGTGCGCCGACCCTGCATGAAGCGCAGCAGCGGGCCGGGAAACTGGCCGTTGTAGGTGAGGGTGGACACCACCCGCCCGGGCGCCAATTCGACTGTCCCCGTGGCGATCCGCAGCGTGTAATCGGCCTTACCGTCCGGCGGCCCAGCGCATGCGGCCAGCGCCGCGATGCCGCCCCATTTGCAGAAGTCGCGCCGGGTGACCGCCACCATCACCGCCCAAGGCCGCCGGTGGCCGGCGGCAACACGTGGCTCGATTCGCTTGGCGCAGCACGGAATTGCCGGGCGACGCCGCCCGGTGCGGCGGATGGCAGCGACGCAACGGCGGCTCGGCTGGCTGTCGCCATGCTGTCAAACGATACGTCACGCGGGCCGGCCGCGGCGCGGTGCGACTGCCGGGCGCTGGGGATGGTTCCGCGACGGGCCGACGGGGAAGACTGAGCAAATGGCCGATCCCCGAACCGACCCGTTCGAAAAGCTGGTGGCGCTGCTGAACTACCCCATGTTCGTCGTCACCACCCAGTCCGACGGCACCCCGGCCGGCTGCCTGGTGGGGTTCGCCAGCCAGGCCAGCATCCACCCGCCCCGGTTCCTGGTCGGCCTGTCGCGGCGCAACCACACCTTCCGCACCGCGCGCGACGCCACCCACCTGGCCGTGCACGTGTTCGACCACGACCACCTGGACGTGGCTGAGCTGTTCGGCAGCCAGACCAGCGACAAGGTCGACAAGTTCGACCGCTGTTCCTGGCATCCCGGCCCGCACCGGCTGCCCATCCTCGACGACGCCGCCGCATGGTTCGCCGGCGAGATCCTGGATCGTTTCTCGCTGGGCGATCACGTCGGGCACCTGCTCGCCCCCGTCGACGGGAGCCCGCCGCGGCAGCTGGAAAGCTGGGTGTCCTTCGGCGACGTGCGCCACCTGGAACCGGGACACGAGGCGTAAGGGTGAACTCGCCGCCCCGGATCAGCGCCGTGCCCGGCATCATCGAGCTCGCGCCCTTTTATGCCGATCCCCCGGATGGGGTGCGCGCCAACATGATCTTCAGCGCCGACGGCGCCGCCGCGTTCGGCGGCCGCACCGGCCCGCTGTCCTGCGGCACCGATCAACGGCTGCTGCGCATCCTGCGCGGTCTGGCCGACGTCGTGCTGGTCGGCGCCGGCACCGCCCGGGCCGAGAACTACGGCCCGGTGCGGCTGACCGACGCGGCGCGGGCCCGCCGGCTGCACGAAGGGCGCGCCGCGCCGCCCCCGATCGCCGTGGTGAGCCGCAGCGGCGAGCTGCCCGCCCGGCTGTTCAGCGATCCCGAGCAGCCGCCCATCCTGGTGACCTGCGCACGCACCGCGGCCCGGCCCGACCTCGACGCACAGCACGTGCTGGTAGCCGGCGAGGAGACGGTGGATGTGGCCCGCGCCGTCGCGATGCTGCGCGAGGAGGGCATGCATCGCATCCTGTGCGAGGGTGGCCCCACCTTGCTCGACGAGCTGGTGGAGGCCGACGCGCTCACCGAATTGTGCGTGACGCTGGCCCCCAAGCTGGCCGCCAGCCAACCGTTGGGCTACCGGGTGCACCCGGCGCGGCTGACCGCCCCGGTCGGCCTGCATCTGGCGCACGCACTGGTCTGCGACGACTATCTGTTCCTGCGGTACCGCCGCTGAGCCGCCGCGCTCGGCATGCAGCCGGCCACGCCTCTTCCTATGATGAAAATGCCCGGCTCGAAACGTGATCGAATCGCGTCCCGCGACATCACCTTTCAGTTGATTCAGTTGACCGCTGCCCAGCGCCCACGCAACCCGTGCCCACAGAAAAGGATCGCCGGCCAGGTGAGCAGTTCAGACCACGACCGCGATTACCGCAACCTGGCGGTGAACCGGCTGCGCCCCAGCGAAATCCAATGGGCGCTCAACCACGACGCCGTGCACGGCATCGCGTATGCGTTCAAGAATCCCGTCGCCGTCGCCGAGGCCACCGAGGATCCCGGTGACGACCGCAAGACCTACCTGATCCGGGTCAAGCGCGACGACCTGGCCAACGCGCTGGACAAGATCAGCGAGTGGATTCTGGACAATCCCGGCCCGTCCGGGATGCAGGCCTACGGATTCGTGCGGGCGCTTTCCCGGGAAGGGCTCACCGACCGCGCCATCGGCGACGACGACCCGCGTTGAGCGCCCCACCGAATTAGCTGGCTTTCGCTATTCGCCGTGCCCCGCGGTCGCCGAGACCTTGGCCTTATGCCTGCACGCCACTGCCCGGGCGCCGGCAGCCGGTTTGCGGCGCACGGCTGGCGGACGAGGAGTCGCCGATGCATGACACGAGCGCGGATTCGCGGGAGGGCTCGCAATTCGGGCCGTATCGCCTGTGGCGGTGAACTATCAGGACCCCAGCTGGCTGACCAAACTCACCGGCTGATCAGTCGACGGGCGCTGAATCCCCTTGGGGCTCAGTGTCTTCGGCGTCGTCCACCGTCAACGGCAGGGCCAGGTCCTCCAGCGGGCGTTGTTCGGCGGCGATGCCGAGCCACAGCTCGACCAGCCCGGCTGCCGCCATCACCACCGCCCCGATCAAGAACGACCACACCACATGGTCGCGCTGGCCCGAGTCGATCAGCTGACCGAACAGCAGCGGGCCGGTGATGCCGCCGATCGCCGTGCCCATCGCGTAGAAGAACGCGATAGCCAGCGCCCGGGTCTCCATCGGGAAGATCTCGCTGACCGTCAGGTACGCCGCGCTCGCGCCCGCCGACGCCAGGAAGAACGCCACGATCAGCACGCCGATGAAGGCCCACACCCCGCCGGCCTGGGTGAGGAACACCAGCGCCAGCGCCACCACGACGACGGCGGAACCGATGTAGGTCAGCGTGATCATCTGTTTGCGGCCCACCGTGTCGAACAGGTGCCCCAGCAGCAGCGGCCCGGCGAAGTTGCTCAACGCCCACAGCACGAAGAACACCGGCACCATGCCGGAGGGCACCGCATAGAACTGGCTGAGCAGGGTGCCGAGGTTGAACGTGACGCCGTTGTAGAGGAACGCCTGCCCGATGAACAACGCCAGGCCGAGCACCGCGCGCCGCGGGTAGAGCTTGAAGGCCACCGCGGCGATCTCCCGGAACGAGATCGCGGTGCGCTGACGGATGCGCAGCGCCTTGCCCTGCGGCTCGGGCAGGGGCCGGCCGGTCTGCTGCTGGACCGCCTCCTCGATCTCGCCGACGATGTGCTCGGCTTCCTCCTCGCGGCCGTGGATGAACAGCCAGCGCGGGCTTTCCGGGACGTTGCGTCGGACCAGCAGCACGAAGATGCCGAGGATGGCGCCGATGCCGAAGGCCAGGCGCCAGCCGAGGTCGGCCGCGAAGTTCGAGGTGTCCAGCAGGATCAGGGCGCCGCCGGCGCCGGCCGCCGAACCCAGCCAATAGGTTCCGTTGATCACCAGGTCGACGCGGCCGCGCACCCGCGTCGGGATCAGCTCGTCGATGGCCGAGTTGATGGCGGCGTATTCACCGCCGATGCCGGCGCCGGTGAAGAACCGGGTCAGGAAGAAATACCAGGGGGCGAACGCGAACGCGGTCGCCACGGTGGCGATCAGGTAGAGGGCCAGGGTGAGGATGAACAGGTTCCGCCGCCCGAACCGGTCGGTCAGGTGACCGAAGAACAGCGCACCGGAACATGCTCCGGCGATGTAGATCGCGGCCGCCATGCCGATCTGTGCCGGGTTGAGCGCGATGCCGCTGCCCGGCTCCATCAGCCGCGCCGAGACGTTGCCCACCATGGTGACCTCGAGCCCGTCGAGCACCCACACCCCGCCCAGGCCGATCACCACCCGCCAGTGGAACCGCGACCACGGCAGCCGGTCCAGCCGCGCCGGCACGTGTGTGGTGATGGTGTTGGTCTGCGCGCCGGCGCTCATGCGTCAGCCCCGGGCAAAGCGGGATTCCTCGGGAGTCCAGGCCTGCGGCTGGCCGGGGTGACCGGGGAACAGGAAGTCGATGAAGGCCGCGGCGGTGGGCTGCGGTTCGTGGTTGGCCAGCCCGGGCCGCTCGTTGGCTTCGATGAAGGCGTAGTCGGCGCCGGTCACGTCCGGCACCAGCAGGTCGATGCCGGTCACCGGGATGCCGATCGCTTCGGCCGCGGTCACCGCGACCCGGCACAGTTCGCTGTTGACCTGCGCGGTGACGTCGTGGATGGTGCCGCCCTGATGCAGGTTGGCGGTCCGGCGCACCCGCAGCCGGGTGCCCTGGGGCAGCACGTCGTCGAGCTTCCAGCCGGCTTCGGCGACGGTGGCCTCGGTGAGTTCGTCGAGCGGGATGCGCGATTCGCCGCCGGTGGCCGCCGAGCGGCGCCGGCTCTCGGCGGCGATCAGGTCCCGCACGCTGTGCTCGCCGGTGCCGATGACCTCCGGCGGCAGCCGCAGCGCGGCGGCGACGACACGGCCGTCGATCACCACCAGCCGAAGGTCGTCGCCGGGCACCCGCTGCTCGATCAGCACGTCCGGGTATTGCGCCCGGGCCCGGGCCAGGGCGGCGGACAGGTCGTCGGGCCCGTTCTCGGCGGTGACCCCGACCGTGATGCCCTTGCCCTGCTCGCCGCGGGTGGGTTTGACGACGACCTCGCCGACCTCCTTGAGGAACGCGAAGTCGCCCTCGTCGAAGGTGGCCAGCCGGGCGCGCGGCACGGTGATGCCCGCCTCGGAGACCAGGCGGCGGGTCAACCGCTTGTCGTCGCACCGGCACATGGCCACCGCCGAGGTGTACTCGGACAGCGATTCCCGGGTGATGACGCTGCGGCCGCCGTGGGTTAGCCGCATCTCGCCGGTCTCGGCGTCGAGCACCTCGACCCAGATCCCGCGGCGCAGCGCCTCGTCGGCGATGATCCGGGCGTAGGGATTGAGGTCGTCGACCGTCTCCGGCGGCGGGCTGAACAGCGGCTCGTTGATCGCGTTCTTGCGCTTGATGGCCAGCACCGGCACGCGGCGGAAGCCCAGCTTCTCGTACAGGCTGATGGCGGCGGCATTGTCGTGCGCCACCGACAGATCCATGTAGGCGCGGCCGGCGCTGCGGAAGTGCTCGGCCAGCGCCCGGGTCAGGGCGCCGCCCACCCCGGGCAGCCCGGCGGCCGGGTCGACGGCCAGCGTCCACAGGCTCGACCCGTGCTCGGGGTCGTTGAACAGCAACTCGTGGTCGACGCCGGTGACGGTGCCGACCACGGCGCCGTCCTCGTCGCGCACCGCGAGCAGGTATTTCACCGCGGGCACGTGCTGATGGTTCTCCCAGATCACGTCCACCCCGGCCGGGACCATGCCGCAGCGCACGTACACCCGGTTCATCGCGTCGGCGTCGATCGGGTCGTTGAGCGTGCGGACCGTGACGCCCAGCGGTGTGGGCGCCAGGCTCTTCTCCTTACCGGTGAACCGCAGCCGGTAGGTGTGGCTGGGGTCGATGAAGAGCTCGGTGGGCGCCTCGGCGACCACGACATGGGATTCGCGGGCGTAGATGCAGATGTCGCGCCGGCCGGGCCCTTCCCGCCGCAGCGCCTCGACCAGCTCTTGGGAATTGGCGAAGGTTTGCCCGAAAATCAGTCGGCCCCAACCCAATTCGAGCTCGACGTCCTTGGCCATCGCGTCCACCATCTCGGGCGGCGACGCGTCGTGCAGCCCGAGGGTGATCGCCTCGGAGGGGTGATCCTCTGCCGGATCGGTCATGGTCATGCAACCGGGCCCGTCACACCGTGCCGCTGCAGCCACAGCTCGAGCAGGGCGATCTGCCACAGCTCGTTGCCGCGCAGCGGGGTCAGCTTGCCGTTGGGGTTGGCCAGCAGCGCGTCGACCGCGTCGGTGTTGAACAGACCGCGTTCCTTGGCGGTCGGCGCGTACAGCGCGTCACGGACCATGTCCAGGTAGGGGCCTTCCAGGTGGGTCAGCGCCGGGACCGGGAAGTAGCCCTTGGGCCGGTCGATCACCTCGGACGGAATGACCCGTCGCGCAGCCTGTTTGAGCACACCCTTGCCTTCGTGGGCGATCTTGTACTCCGGCGGGCAGGTGGCGGCCAGCTCGACCAGCTCGTGGTCGAGGAAGGGCACCCGGCCCTCCAGCCCCCAGGCCATCGTCATGTTGTCGACCCGCTTCACCGGGTCGTCGATCAGCATCACCGTGGTGTCGAGCCGCAACGCGCGGTCGATGCCGGTCTCGGCGCCGGCCTGGGCGAAGTGTTCGGTGACGAACCGCAGGCTGGGGTCGCCCGGGGCGAGGATGCCGGGTCCGACCAGCTGCGCGACGCCGGCGGTGTCTCGGTCGAAGAAGGCCCGCCGGTACTGGGCGACGGCCCCGTCCAGGGTGGCGGCGGCCGGATCGCCCATCGGCGGGTACCAGTGGTAGCCGGCGAACACCTCGTCGGCGCCCTGCCCGGACTGCACCACCTTGACGTGCCGGGCCACTTCCTGGCTGAGCAGGTAGAAGGCGACGCAGTCGTGGCTGACCATCGGTTCGCTCATCGCGCCGATGGCGCCGTCCAGCGCGGGCAGCATCCGGGCGGAGTCGATGCGGATCTGGTGGTGGTTGGTCTCGAAGCGCTGGGCCACGATGTCGGAGTACTGGAACTCGTCGCCCTTCACCCCGCCCGCCGACTCGAAGCCGATGGAGAAGGTGGACAGCCCGTGCTGGCCGGCTTCGGCGAGCAGACCCACGATCAGGCTGGAGTCGACACCACCGGACAGCAGGCAGCCCACCGGGACGTCGGCCACCAGCCGGCGCTTGACGGCCAGTCGCAGGGTGGACAGCACGGCGTCCTCCCAGTCGCGTTCGGACCAGTCGGCGCGGTCGGCGTGCCGGGTGAAATCGGGCGCCCAGTAGGTGGTGACGGTGCGTTTGCCGTCGGGTTCGATGGCGACCAGCGAGGCGGGCGGCACCTTGCGGACCCCGCGCAGGATGGTGGCCGGGGCGGGCACCACCGAGTGGAAGCTCATGTAGTGGTGCAGGGCGACCGGGTCGATGCGGGTGTCCACGCCGCCGCCGGCCAGCAGCGCGGGCAGCGTCGAGGCGAACCGGACCCGGTGACTGTCCTCGGTCAGGTAGAGGGGTTTGATGCCGAGGCGGTCGCGGCCGAGCAGCACCCGACCGCTGTCGCGTTCGACGATGGCGAAGGCGAACATGCCGAACAGATGGCTGACGAAGTCGTCGCCCCACCGGTGGTAGGCCTTGATCAGGACCTCGGTGTCGCTGTGCGAGAAGAACCGGTAGCCGTAGCCGGACAGCTCGCTGCGCAGTTCCTTGTAGTTGTAGATGCAGCCGTTCCAAGCGATGGACAGGCCCAGCTCGGAGTCGACCATCGGCTGGGCGCCGGCTTCGGTCAGGTCGATGATCTTGAGGCGACGATGCCCCAGCGCGACGCGGCCCTGCGACCAGGCGCCGCCGGCGTCGGGGCCGCGTGGTGTCAGCACGGCGGCCATCGCCGAGACCGCGGCTACATCGGGCGCCCGCCCGTCGAGTCGTACCTCCCCGGTGACTCCGCACACCTCTTCGACCCTACCGTTGCCCGATTCCCAGCGCGCGTGACCTCCGCCAAAAGCGCTGCAACGGCCCAGCTACGGCCGCGATCCGTGCGCGGTGATCACCGCGATCGACGCCGGTGTGAAATGAATCGCACCGTCGCGACGGGCCGGTGAAATCGCTCATCACCGGACGGGCGGCTCGTCGTCGCCGGGGTCCGCCCCGAATCGTTGCGGTGGGGTCAGTTCCCGGCGACGTTGCGCGCCCAGCAGTTGCCCGAGGCGCTGCCCGTACGAATCCACCACATCGGCATTGAGGATCTCGTCATGCGTGCAGTCGATCTCGTGGATGACGATGTCGCCGGCAACGTACGGACGCCAATTCTCGGCGAGGAACGCACTGCGATCCTCGTGATCACGCGCCGCGGAGAAGATGGTCACATCGCCGAGGAAAACACCGGGCTCGTGAATCTTGCTGCGCTCGATATTGTTTCGGGCATTCCCGAAAAGCACATCGAAAAGGCGTTTGTGTCGAGACATGCCTTCGGCTCCGGCTTCACGGACGAGTTGATTGAACTGCCGATGCGCGTGCGGTTGGTCGTGATCGGCGGCGGCCAGGTGCGACCGCAGGGCTTCTTCCATCATGTGCTGCTCGGCCAGGGCAGCGTCGGGTGCGGTGACGCTGCCGTCGAGACCGGGTTGAGCGTCGAGGAGGACAACGCGCGCGATTGCGCACCCGCGCCGCTGCAGCTCGATCGCGAGTTCGTGGGCGACGACGCCGCCGAACGACCAGCCGACGAGATGGTAGGGGCCGTCGGGATAGGTTTCCTGGATTCTGTCGGCGTAGCTTTGCGCCATCTCGCGAATCGACCGCGGCGCGGCGTGCTGCGGTTCGGCTTGTTGAATTCCGATGATCGGGCAATCCAGATGATTGCCGAGCACCTGATATGACCAACTGAGCCCGCCGGCGGCATGGATGCAGAACAGCGGTGCGCCGGTCCCCTCTTTCAGGGTCTGGACGGGCACGATCTCTTCGGCTTGTCCGCCGCGAGCGGTATCCGTCTGCGCCCGCCGGCTCAGGCTTGCGACGGTGGGCGCCTCGAACAAGGTGCGGACCGCGAGCTCGACGCCCAGGCTGGCGTTGATCGCCGTGATCACCCGCATCGCCGAGATGCTGTCGCCGCCGAGGTCGAAGAAGGAGTCGTCGGCGCCGACCCGCTCCACGCCGAGCACATGGGCGTAGATGCCGGCCACGGTCTCCTCGACCGCGTTGGACGGGGCCCGGTAGCGGCTGCCCATGTATTCGGGTGTGGGTAGGGCGCGGGTGTCGATTTTTCCGTTGGGCGTCAACGGGATGGCGTCCAGCGCCACCACCGCGGTCGGCACCATGTACACCGGCAGCCGTTGGGCCAGCGCGGTGCGCGCCTCGGCCGGGTCGGCGGTACCGGTGATGTAGCCGACCAGCCGCTTGCCGCCGGGCCGGTCCTCACGGGCGATCACCACCGCCTGCTCGACATCATCCAGCCCGGCCAGCGCCGCCTGCACCTCACCGAGCTCGATCCGATACCCGCGAACCTTGACCTGCTCGTCGGCGCGACCCCGATAGTCCAACTGCCCATCGGAACGCCAACACACCAGATCCCCGGTGCGATACATGCGCGCACCGGGCGCCCCGAACGGACACGCCACAAACCGCGACGCCGTCAGCCCCGACCGGCCCACATACCCCGCGGCCACCCCGGCGCCGGCAACATACAACTCGCCGACCACCCCCGCCGGCACCGGCCGCAACCACGCGTCCAGCACAAACAACGCAGCACCGTCCACCGGCACACCGATCGGCGGTGACCCCATACCCGGGGCCAGCGGCGCGCTAATGGCCACGCACATCGTCGTCTCCGTCGGGCCGTAGGCGTTGACCATCACCCGCCCGCCCGACCAGCGATCCACCACCTCAGCCGGGCAGGCCTCCCCCACCACCACCAACGACACCGACTCCAACCCCTGCGGCGAGAGCATCGCCACCGCCGACGGCGTCTGCGTCAACACCGAGACCTGCTCATTGACCAGCACGTCGTGCAGCTCTTCGGGCGCGCGGGTCACCGCCTCGGGCACCACCACCAGACGCCCGCCCCGCAGCAGCGCGCCGAAGATCTCCCACACCGACACATCGAACGCATACGAGTGGCTTTGCGTCCACACGCCGGGCGACGGCAGTCCCGCATCCAGCGACCCCAACAACTGCGTCACGTTGCGATGCGTGACCGCAACACCTTTGGGCACACCCGTCGTACCCGACGTGTAGATGACATAGGCGACACCGTCGGCCGCGGCCACCGGCAACGGCGTGCTCGGCCGGGTCTGGATCCGGGGGTCCTCGATGTCGATGGCCGCCACGTCGCAGCCGTCCAGCCGCGACCGCAGACCCGCGGTGGTGACCGCGGCGACCGCCGCGGAGTCGGCGAGCATGAACCTGACCCGGGCGGCCGGCGCCGCCGCATCGATCGGCAGATAGGCCGCGCCGGTCTTGAGCACCGCCAGAATCGACGCAACCGCCTCGGCGGACCGCGAAAACAGCAGCGCCACAGACTGTCCCGGGCCGGCACCGTGATCGGCCAGCAGGTGCGCCAGCCGGTTGGCGGCCTCGTCGAGTTCCCGGTACGTCATCGACAGGCCATCCCAGCTGATCGCCACCGCATCCGGGGTCTGCGCCGCCCGCGCGGCGAACAACACCGGGATCGACGGCGGCGCGGGCGGCGGCCCGGCCAGTGCCGCCCGGTTACCGATGTCGTCCAAGCGCTGACGCTCGGACGGGTCGAGCAGGTCGACCGACGACAGCGGCCGGGCCGGGTCGGCGGTCATCGCGATCAGCACCCGCTCCAACCGGCGGCTCAGCGTCTCGATGGTGGCCGCGTCGAAGATGCCGGCGTCGTATTCCACCCGCAGCCCCAGCCGGTCGCCGGACAGGGCGGCCTGCATGGTCAGCGGGTAGTGGTTGCGCTCGAACAGGTTGACGTCGCTGATGGTCAGCTCGTGGTCGACGGCCAGCGCCGAGGTGTCCAGCGGGTAGTTCTCGTAGCCGAACAGCGTGTCAAACAGCTTGTCCTGGCCGGCGATTCGGTGAATCTCGCTCAATGCCAGGTGCTGGTGGTCCAGCGTGTCGGCGTGACCGCGTTGCAGCTGGGCGAGCAGATCGGTCGTGGTGGTGGCCGCGGAGATGCGGGCGCGCACCGGGACGGTGTTGATCATCAGGCCCACCATCGAGTCGGCGCCGGGCACCTCGGCGGGCCGGCCCGACACGGTGGTGCCGAACGCGACGTCGTGCTGGCCGGTCTGCCACAGCAGCAGCTGCGCCCACGCGGCCTGCAGCACGGTGCTGACCGTGGTGTGGTGGGCGCGGGCCAGCTCGCCGAGCGCCCGGGTGATCTCCGCGGACACCGCGAACGCTTGGACGCCTCGGGCGCCCGGCTCCAGCGAATGCGGCGGCCCGACCAGTGTCGGGGTGTCGAAACCGGCGAGCGCCTCGCCCCACGCCGCGCGGGCGGCGTCGAGGTCGCGCTCGGCCAGCCAGGTCACGAACCTGCGGTAGGGCGCGGGCGCGGGCAGCCGCTGCCCGGTGTAGCAGGCGAACGTCTCGTTGAGCAGGATCGGCACCGACCAGCCGTCGAGCACGATGTGGTGGATGGTGAGCACCAGCCGGTGCCGGTCGGGCCCGGTGCGGATCAACACGGCCCGGACCGCGGGCGCCTCGGCCAGGTCGTAGACCGCGGCACGTTCGCCGGCGCACAGCCGCCGGATCTGGGCGTCGGACTCGCTGCCGTTGGCATGCAGCTCGAGGTACCGCCACGCCATCGTCGGATCCGCCGGGATGACCTGAACCGGCTCGTCGAACTGATCGCAGAAGCGGGCCCCCAGGTGCGGGTGCCGGCTGATCACGGTGTGCATGGCCTCGCGCAGCCGGTCCCGGTCGAGCGGGCCGGTCAATGTCAGATCCAGCTGCACCACGTAGAGATGGTCGTCGCCGCCGCGGGTGGTGTTGGCGTGGAACAGCAGGCCCTGCTGCAGCGGGGTCAGCGGCAGCACGTCGGCGATCCGGTGTTGGCGCTCGAGCTGGTCGATCTGCGGCGGAGTCAGCCGCGCGGGCGCGATGTCGGACGGGGTCAGTCCGCCGCCGCCGGCGCGCACGTGCGCGCAGATGCCGGCCAGGGCGTCGAACCACAGCCGGCTCAACCGGGTCACCTGGTCGCGGTTCAGCGCCGAGGGCGCCCAGGTCCAGTTGGCGTGTAGCTGCGGGCCGTGCTCGGTGTCCATGGTGCCGGCGTTGAGGTCCACGGTGTGCATCAACGGCATGGGCACCGCGGTGCTGGTGGCGGTCGCCGAGGAGCCGTCGCGGCTGATCCGCCATAGCTCGTCGGAGAGCTCGGCGGCCGCGCCGCCCAGCCGGCCCAGGTAGTTGAACCCGATCGGCGGGTCGGCGCCGTCCAGGTCGACGTCGGTGTTGACGTAGCGCAGCAGCCCGTAGCTCAGCGGGTCGGGCAGGGCGCGCAGTTGCTCCTTGGCGTCTTTGACCAGTGCGCCCAGCCCCGGCGCGCCGGAGGTCACCTGCTCCCACTCCAGGGCGCCGACGGTCAGGGCGACCGGGTATTTGGTGGTGAACCAGCCGACGGTGCGCGACAGGTCCACGCCGGCGGCCAGTTCCTCGTGCCGGCCGTGGCCCTCGACGTCGATGCCGATCGGGGCGTCCGCGCTGTCCAGGAACTCGGCCCAGGCCAGCGCGAACGCGATGAGCAGGATGTCGTTGACCCCGGCGTGGAACGCCGCGGGCGCCTCGCCGAGCAGCGTGCGGGTGGTTTCGGTGTCCAGCGTGGCCGCCAGGTTCTCGGCGCTCTGGTAGGTGTCCGCCTCGGGGCGCACCGGCGGGAGCGCGGGCGGCGTCGCGGCGACCCGCCGCCAGGCGTCGGCCTGCTCGACCACCGCCGGCGAGGAGGCGTGCTCGGCCAGCAGCGACGCCCACCGGGCGAATGACGTGCCGCCCGCGGGCAGCACGATCGGCTGGCCGTTGTGATGCTGGCCCCAGGCGATGTTGAGGTCTTCCAGCAGCACCCGCCAGGACACCCCGTCGACGGCCAGGTGATGAATGATCAGCACCAGCCGGCCGGTGGAGCCCACCCACAGGGCGCTGAGCATCACGCCGGCGGCCGGGTTCAGCCGCGACCGCGCCTCGATGATCGCCGCGTCGGACAGCTCGTCCACGGTGTGCACCCGCTGCGCGGCGTCCACCGACCCGGGCTCGGGCACCTGCAGCGACCACTCGCCGGTGTCCGCCGCGGTGTCGACGCGCAGCCGCAGCATGGCGTGCCGGTCCAGCAGGGCCTGCAGCACCGCCACCACGTCGGCCTCGGTGACGCCGGCGGGCGCCTGCAGCACCATCGTCTGGTTGAACTCATCGACCGGGCCGTTCACGCCGCGCAACCATTCGATGATCGGCGTGGCCGTCACCTCGCCGGTGCCCTCGTCGGCCGGCCCGCCGTCCTCGTCGGCCACGCCTGCCACCCGGGCCAGCCGGGCCACGGTCTGCTCGGTGAAGATGTCGCGGGTGCGCACCGCCAGGCCGGCGGCCTTGGCCCGGGTCACCACCTGCATCGAGGAGATGCTGTCGCCGCCCAGGTCGAAGAAGGAGTCGTCGACCCCGACCCGCTGCACGCCCAGCACCTGGGCGTAGATGGCGGCCAGGGTCTGCTCGACGGGGGTTTCGGGGGCGCGGTATTGGCCGGCGTCGGAGTATTCGGGTGCGGGCAGGGCGCGGGTGTCGAGTTTTCCGTTGGGCGTCAACGGGATTGCGTCGAGCGCGACGATGGCCGCCGGCACCATGTAGGCCGGCAGCCGCTCGCCCAGCCGGGCGCGGGCCTCGGCCGGGTCGGCGTCCCCGGTGATGTAGCCGACCAGCCGCTTGTCCCCCGGCCGGTCCTCGCGGGCGACGACGGCGGCCTGGTCCACCCCGTCCAGCGCGGCCAGCGCCGAGCGCACCTCGCCGAGTTCGATGCGGTAGCCGCGGACCTTGACCTGCTCGTCGGCCCGACCCAGGTAGTCCAGCTGCCCGTCGCCGCGCCAGCGCACCAGATCGCCCGTGCGATACATCCGCGCCCCCGGCCGCCCGAACGGACACGCCACGAACCGCGATGCGGTCAGCCCGCCGCGCCGCCAGTAGCCGCAGGCCACCCCGGCGCCGGCGACATAGAGCTCGCCCACCACGCCCGGCGGCACCGGCCGCAGCGATTCGTCGAGCACGAACAGGCCGGTGCCGGGGACCGGGAAGCCGATCGGCACCCCGGCCGGTGACCCGGGCTGCAGCGGCGCGCTGATCGCGGTGTAGACGGTGGCCTCGGTGGGGCCGTAGGCGTTGATCATCGTCCGGCCCGGGGCCCACCGGTCGACCAGCTCGGCCGGGCACGCCTCGCCGGCGACCACCAGGGCGGTCGATTCGAGGCCCTCGGGTGAGAGGGTGCCGGCGGCCGACGGGGTCTGGCTGAGCACGCTGACCTGTTCGTCGACCAGCAGGGCGTGGAAGTCGTCCGGCGAGCGCACCACCGAGTCGGGGATCACCACCAGCCGGCCGCCGTGCAGCAGGGCGCCGAAGATCTCCCACACCGACACGTCGAAGGCCAGCGAATGCCACTGCGACCACACGCCCTCGCGCGGCAGCCCGGAATCGGCGGTGAGCAGCTGCGTCACGTTGCGGTGGCTCACCGCAACGCCTTTGGGCACACCGGTGGTGCCCGAGGTGTAGATCAGGTAGGCGATGTCGTCCGCACCCGGCGGCGGCAGCGGGGTCGACGGCTGAGTGTCGACGGCCGGGTCGTGCACGTCGAGGACGACGACGTGGTGGCCGTGCAGCCGCGGTGCCAGCTCGGCGGTGCTGATCGCGACCATCGGCGCGGCGTCGGCCAGCATGAACCCGATCCGCTCGTCCGGCAGCGCCGGGTCGATCGGCAGGTAGGCGGCGCCAGCCTTGAGCACGGCCAGGATCGCGACGATGGCCTCGGCCGACCTGGAAAATAGCAGGGCCACCCGCTCGCCGGCGCCCACCCCGAAGCCGGCCAGCCGGTGCGCCAACCGGTTGGCGGCCTCGTCGAGCTCGCGGTAGGTCCATGAGCGGTCTTCGTAGACCAGCGCGACGGCGTCCGGGGTGCGGGCGGCCTGCTCGGCGAAAACCGTTGGGATGGAGTGGAATTGGGCTGCCGGCCCGCTGAGCGCGGCCCGGTTGCCGATGCGGTCGAGGTGCGCGTGCTCGCCGGCGTCCAGCAGGTCCACCGACGACACGGATTGTGTCGGGTCGGCGGTCATCGCCTCCAGCACCCGCTGCAGCCGCCGGATCAGCGTCTCGATGGTGTCCGCGTCGAACACGTCGGTGCGGAATTCCACCCGTCCGCCGATCCCGGCGGGCTCGTCGTCCTCGGTCCAGCGTTCGGCCAACGAGAACGTCAGGTCCATGCGGGCGACCTGGGTGTCCAGCGGCATCGAGGTGACCCGCACGTCGTCGCCCAGGGCCAGCCCGGCGCCGGGGTCGGCGTCCTGGCCGGCGAAGTTCTGCCAGGCCAGCATCACCTGCACCAGCGGGTGATGGGTGAGGCTGCGGGTCGGGTTGAGCCGCTCCACCAGCACCTCGAACGGCACATCCTGGTGCTCGAAGGCCTCCAGGCTGCGGGTGCGGACCCGGGCCAGCAGCTCGGTGAAGCTGGGATCGCCGGACAGGTCGACCCGCAGTACCAGGGTGTTCACGAAGAACCCGACCAGGTCGTCGAGGGCCGGGTCGCGCCGCCCGGCGATCGGGAAGCCGACGGCGACGTCGGTGCTGGCGCTGAGCTTGGCCAGCAGCACCGCCAGCGCGGCCTGCACCACCATGAAGCTGGTGGAGTTGTACTCGCGGGCCAGCCCCGCGACCTGCTGCTGCAGATCGGCCGGCCAGTCCACGTCGACGGCCGCGCCGCGCTGATCGGCGAGCTGCGGGTAGGGCCGGTCGGTGGGCAGCGCCAGCCGCTCGGGCATGCCGGCCAGCGCCTGCTGCCAGTAGGCCAGCTGGGCGGCGATGCGGCTGCCACTGTCGGCCAGCTCGCCGAACTGGGCGCGCTGCCACAGCGTGTAGTCGACGTATTGCACCGGCAGCGGCTCCCAGCCCGGGGCGTGACCGGCGCACCGGCTGGCGTAGGCCACCCCCAGGTCACGCACCAGCGGCCGCAACGACCAGCCGTCGGCGGCGATGTGATGCACCACGGCCACCAGCACGTGTTCGTCCTCGCCGATGCGGAAAAGTGTTGCGCGCAACGGGATTTGGGTTGCCAGGTCGAAGGTTTCGCGGGCCGCGGCGTCGATGGCCTCGCGCAGCCGGCTCGCCGACCAGTCGCGGGCGTTCACCACCCGCCAGCCGAGGTCGGCGCGCTCGGCCGGCAGCACCACCTGTTGCGGCGTTCCGTCGGGCGCGGCGAACACCGTGCGCAGGCTCTCGTGCCGGGCCACCACGTCGGCCAGCGCCGCGCCCAGCGCCCGGTCATCGAGCCGGCCGTGCATCCGCAGCGCGGCCGCCATGTTGTACACCGGGGACGGCCCCTGCAGCTGGTCGAGGAACCACAGCCGGCTCTGCGCGAACGACAGCGGCACCACCGCGGGACGTTCGCCCGCCGTCAGCGGGTCCAGCCGGCCGGCGTCCTCACCGATGCGCGGCGCCAGCTGGGCGACCGTGGGCGCCTCGAAGATGGCCCGCACCGGGACACCGACGTCCAGGGCGCTGTTGATGGCCGCGATCACCCGCATCGCCGAGATGCTGTCGCCGCCCAGGTCGAAGAAGGAGTCGTCGACCCCGACCCGCTGCACGCCGAGCACGTGGGCGTAGATGCCGGCCAGGATCTCCTCGGCGGGGGTGGTCGGCGACCGGTAGCCGGCCGCGGCGTATTCGGGCGCCGGCAGGGCGCGCAGGTCGAGTTTGCCGTTGACGGTCATCGGCAGCGCGTCCAGCACCACCACCGCGACGGGGACCATGTAGGCCGGCAGCCGCTCGGCCAGCCGGGCGCGGGCCTCGGCCGGGTCGGCGTCCCCGGTGATGTAGCCGACCAGCCGCTTGTCCCCGGGCCGGTCCTCGCGGGCGATCACGACCGCCTCGTCGACGCCGTCGAGCGCGGCCAGGGCGGAGCGGATCTCGCCGACCTCGATGCGGTAGCCGCGGATCTTGACCTGCTCGTCGGCGCGGCCCAGGTAGTCCAGCTGCCCGTCGGCGCGCCAGCGCACCAGATCGCCCGTGCGATACATCCGCGCCCCGGGCGCCCCGAACGGACACGCCACGAACCGCGACGCGGTCAGCCCGGCCCGGCGCAGGTAGCCGTAGCCCACGCCGCGGCCGGCCACGTACAGCTCGCCGACCACGCCGGCCGGCACCGGGCGCAGCCAGCCGTCCAGCACCAACAGCGCCGTCCCGGGCACCGGCGAGCCGATCGGCGGCGCCCCCGAACCGGCCGCCAGCGGTGTGCTGGCCGTCGAGAAGATGGTGGCTTCGGTCGGGCCGTAGACGTTGACCATGGTGCGCCCGGGCGCCCAGCGGTCCAGCAGCTCGGGTGGGCAGGGCTCGGCGCCGATCACCAGCGCCGCGGATTCCAGGCCCTGCGGGGAGAGCATCCGCACCGCCGACGGGGTTTGGCTCAACACGGTGACGTTCTCGGCCACCAGCAGGGCGTGGAAGTCCATCGGTGAGCGGGCCACCGCGTCGGACACCACCACCAGCCGGCCGCCGTGCAGCAGCGCGCCCCAGATCTCCCACACCGAGTAGTCGAACGCGTACGAATGGAACTGCGTCCACACCTGATCGGCGGACAACTCGACGCCGACGGCCTGCGCGTCGAACAGCCGGGTCACGTTGTGGTGGCTGACCGCAACGCCTTTGGGCACACCGGTGGTGCCCGAGGTGTAGATGATGTACGAAGAAGGCAACCCACTCAAGGACAACGATGAGCGGGTCACCGTTCAAGTAGCGTGCGTCGCCTCCGAGCAGGATGGGCGCCCACATGTACGTCCACAGAGCGCCTTTCTGGACGCCGGCCCTGATCTGGTCGAACAGCAGAAGCCACGGCAGCTCCCAGATGAACCGTGGAATCAGAGCGATGAACACCCACACAATCACCATCGCGCTCAGTCGCTCCGCCTTCGTCCAGTCGCGTCGGCCCGCCACCGGTAGCCACGGCAGCGCAAGCGCCGTCAAGAAACACCCAACGACGACAACTACCAATCCGGTGGACGCGACGACATGCGAAACCCCGCCGTGAAATTCGAGGAACCAGAACACGACATGGATAGCGAAGAAGAAAGCCAGAACTCCGAACAGCGACTTTTGCAGTGACGAAAGTCCGCGCCTCTGCTGCGACCTCTGGCGTTCGTCGGCGTTAATCGTCTCCGTCATGGCCCTACCGTTCGCTGGCCGGGAAGCTGCACGTCCGAAGCATGGCACATGCAATGTTTTCCTGGCAAGAACCCTGACTTAAGGTGCTGTGCATGTGGCAACGCGCTGGCAGGGCGGATTGCGCCGATGACTGAACGAGTACGAACCGCCCCACGCCGTCCCAGTGACGGGCGACAGGAGCGCGGCGATCGGACCCGCGAATTACTCATCGACGAGACGGTCCGGTGCATTCGCGAGGAAGGCTTCTCCGCGGCTAGTACACGGCACATCATCGAACGAGCCGGCCTCAGTTGGGGTGTCATCCAACATCACTTCGGCGACCGCGATGGTCTGCTGACTGCGGTAATCGAAGACGCGGTTGACAAGCTCTGCACAGCACTTGATCTGATAGCCGATCCGGCTCACGTCACAGACACCGAAGAACTGGTGCGAGCGACGTGGGAAGCGTTCGCCAATCCAAAAGCAATGGCAGGCCTTGAAATTCTCATCTCCACCAAACGGTTGCGCGGCGCGCTTGAGGGCCAGCCCATGCAACGTCTGGGCGCGGCGCTGGCGAACATGATGGCGCGGTTAAATGCCGCGACCGATGGCAAACACGCCGTCGCCCTGGGCATGCTGCTGTGGACCACACCGGTAGCGATGATGATCGCGGAGATGTTCGCCGCTCGTCCGCTATCCGCAGAGGATGCCCGGAAGGCGGTTGCCGATCTGATCGATGCGCATCACTGAGCGTGGATCCGCCTACAAGCTATAGCCGTCGGCCATGCAACGGGCTGCGGGCGCTGTGTGTGGCTAGCAGCCGGCGAGTGCCCTAACCGTTTGCCATTTAAAAGGTATTTCGGAAGTTCACGCCCAACCCCGCACCAACACCTTCCACCACCCCGAAAAACTCCTACAGGGTGAGGACGGGGGCGAGGACGACGGGGACGAAGACGAAGACAGCGAAGGCGACGACGACGGTTAGTCGGGCTGCGAGGCGCTCGGGCGCGCCGACCCCTCCACGGCGCTCGGGCGCGCCGCCTCTTGGGCGGCGATGTAGCCGTACACCAGCCCCTGCGCGATCGTCGCCCCGGCGCCCGGATACGTCGTGCCGAACGCATTGGCGGCGGTGTTGCCGATGGCGTACAGCCCGGCGATCGGCCCGCCGTCCTCGCGCAGCACCCGCGCGCGCTCGTCGGTCTTCAGCCCGCCGCAGGTGCCCAGATCCGACAGCACCATCCGCACCGCGTAGAACGGTCCGTCGAACAACGGCCGCAGGTTGGGGTTCGGCTTGACCGTCGGGTCGCCGTAGTAGCGGTCGTAGGCGCTGCGGCCGCGGCCGAAGTCGGGATCCTCTCCGGCGGCGGCGTTTTGGTTGAACCGGGTCATCGTCTCGACGAACTCCGGCACCGGCACGCCGATGCCCGCGCCCAGCTCGGCGAGGTTGTCGGCCCGCACGGCGATGCCGGCGTCATACCACGCCTGCGGGATACGCATCCGCGGAAACAGTTCGGCCCCAAAGACATAACTGTTGCGGTACTGCTGATCGAAGACGATCCACATCGACTCGACCGGGCTGCCGGACCGCTCCAACTCGAGCAGCCGCTGCCCGAACGACATGTAATCGGTTGCCTCGTTGACGAACCGGCGCCCGTGCTGGTCCACGATCAGGCAGCCCGGCAGCGAGCGTTCCGCGAGCATCACCGCGGGCGCCTTGCCGGGCAGCGGCGCCACCGCGGGGAACCACCACGCCTGATCCATCAGGTCGATCGCGGCGCCGATCTCCTGGCCGGCGCGGATCCCGTCGCCGGTGTTGCCGGCGGCGCCTAGACTCAGGTCGGCGCCCAACGATTCCGACTGAAACTTCCACCGCATCTCCATCCGATGGTCGAAGCCGCCGGTGGCCAGCACAACGCCGCGGCGCGCGCTGATCGTCACCTCGCGCCCGCCGTGCTCGACGACGGCCCCGCTCACCCGCTCACCCCGGCGCGTCAGACGCGTCAGGGTGGTGCCGGTCCAGATCGGGATCCCGGCGCGCAGCACCCCGGTGAACAGCCCGGCCATCAAACCCTGACCGCCGGCCGCGTAGCGCCGGCCCAGCATGCGTCCGCCCACGCCCTGCACCAGGCGCTTGGCGTAGACGGGAATCCCCTTGCGCGGCAACCGGGCCACCAGGTTCATCCACCGGTAATCGGCGCCCGTCGTCGGCATCGGAACCGTCACCTCCATCAGGCCGGGCTCCAACCGGGTGCGGTACTCGCCGAGCAGCGAAGTGTCGAAGGGGCGGCATTCACAGGTGCGCCCGGCCGCACTGCCGCCCGGCTCCTCCGGGTGATAGTCGGAGTAATCGCGGGCCCAGAACAGCCGCAGCGGCGTGGTCCGGCGCAGCATCTCCACCGTCGCGGACACCTGCGCGACGAACGCCGCCGACCGCTGCGGCGGCGCCGAACCCGCGACCACCGAATCCAGGTAGGTGCCGGCGCGTTCCGCGGTGTCGCCGGCGTTCGCCTCGTCCAGCACCGGGCTGGCCGGCAGCCACAGCGCGCCGCCGGAGCGGGCGGTGGAGCCGCCCACGTACGATGATTTCTCCACGATCAGCACCGACAACCCCAGTTCGTGGGCGGCCAGCGCCGCGGCCATGCCGGTGCCGGAGCCGACGACGAGCAGGTCGACGGCGGTGTCGGCCACGGGAAGTCCGGCAGGAATCGTCGCGCTGTGCGTCGTCACAGCGAAAACGGTATGTCGCGGCACCGTGATACCGGAATAGCCGTCCTGATGAGTGGAACAGACACCCCCACGGGCGGGTCCGGCTGCGTTGAATCGTGCGCATGCATGACACCGACGAAATCCGGCTCATCGAGGCCCAGGCCGTCCCGACCCGGTTTGCCCGCGGCTGGCATTGCCTGGGCCTGATCCGGGATTTCGGTGACGGCAAGCCGCACCCGATCAACGCCTTCGGGCAGAAACTGGTCGTCTTCCGCGGCGGCGACGGCGCCATCAACGTGCTCGACGGCTATTGCCGGCACATGGGCGGCGACCTGTCCAGGGGTGAGGTGAAGGGCAACGAGATCGCCTGCCCCTTCCACGATTGGCGCTGGGGCGGCGACGGCCGGTGCAAGCAGGTGCCCTACAGCCGGCGCACGCCCCGACTGGCCCGCACCCGGGCCTGGACCACCCTGCAGCAGGACGGCATGTTGTTCGTGTGGAACGACCCGGAGGGCAATCCGCCGCCGCCGGAGGTAACGATCCCGCGCATCGAGGGTGCCGGCAGCGACGAATGGACCGACTGGCATTGGTATAGCACTGTCGTGCAAAGCAATTGCCGCGAGATCATCGACAACGTCGTGGACATGGCGCACTTCTTCTACATCCACGGGTCGCTTCCCAAGCAGTTCAAGAACATCTTCGAAGGCCACGTGGCCACCCAATACATGAACAGCGCCGGGCGCCCCGATATCGGCGGTGAGGGCGCGAGGATGCTCGGCACCACTTCGGTGGCCTCCTATTGGGGACCGTCGTTCATGATCGACGACCTGACCTATCACTACGAGGACGCCGACCACCAAACGGTGCTGATCAATTGTCACTACCCGATCGACGCGAATTCTTTTGTGCTGCAATACGGCATCATCGTCAAGAAATCGGATGCGCTGCCCGACGACCTGGCCATGCAGACCGCGATCGCGCTCGGCGACTTCGTCAAGCTCGGCTTCGAGCAGGACGTCGAGATCTGGCGGCACAAGGCGCGCATCGACAACCCGCTGCTGGTCGAGGAAGACGGGCCGGTGTATCAGCTGCGCCGCTGGTATCAGCAGTTCTACGTCGACGTCGCCGACGTGCAACTCGACATGGTCGACCGCTTCGAATTCGAGCTGGACACCACCCGACCCTACGCCGCATGGATGAAAGAGGTCGAGGCCAACTTGGCGGCCAGGACCTGAAGGTGCTGAAAATGCCTGTGCGCGAGGATGTTCGGCTCGTCGACATGCCCATGGCGCCGGTGATGTGCCAAGACTGCGGAGCGCGGGTCATGGCCCGCAAAAGCAGCTGGAACCAAACCAGCGTGCAATGGGATGCCGACGCTTCGGCTCGCTGCATCGAGCGCCGCGACGCCGAATGCCTGGCCGGCCATCACCGGGGGCCGTTCCTGGGATGTACCGCGCTGCGGGAGTCGATCCAGGCCGCCGTCGCCAGAGGAGAATTGGCGATCGTCGACCCCCTCGGCTGACGTAGTCTGACCGCATGAGTGGTGTGAGGCGGGTGGCCGTGGTGACCGGCGCGAGCCGCGGCGCGGGACGCGGCATCTCGGCCGCGCTGGCAGATCGCGGCTGGCGGGTGTACGCGACGAGCCGCACCATCGGCGACACCCCGTCCGGTGTGGTGCCCGTCCGCGTCGATCACCGCGACGACGCGGCCGTGTCGGACCTGTTCGACCGTGTGCGGCGGGAGAGCGGGCGGCTCGACCTTCTGGTCAACAACGCCGCGACGATCTCCGACAATTTGGTCAGGCCAAAGCCCTTCTGGGAGAAGCCACTCGACTTGGCCGATGTGCTCGATGTGGGATTGCGGTCGTCTTATGTGGCGTCCTGGTACGCCGCGCCGCTGTTGGTTGCGGGCGGACGCGGGCTGATTGCGTTCACGTCGTCGCCGGGGTCGGTGTGCTACATGCACGGTCCCGCGTACGGCGCGCAGAAGGCCGGAGCCGACAAGATGGCCGCAGACATGGCGGTGGACTTCCGGGGCACCGGGGTTGCGACGGTGTCGATATGGATGGGCATCCTGCTGACCGAAAAGCTGCGCGCCGCTTTCGGTGCGGATCCGGCCGCGCTGGCCGCGACCGCCGAGCATGCCGAAACCCCGGAATTCACAGGCTATGTGATCGATGCGCTGTTCGACGACCCGGGTCTGGCGGAGCTCAGCGGGCAGACGCTGATCGGGGCGGAACTCGCGCAGCGCTACGGCATCACCGACGAGGGCGGCCGCCGCCCACCGTCCCATCGGGACATGCTCGGCTCGCCCCGGACGCCGAGCAGCGTCGTGGTGCGCTAGTGCGCTAGCGCCGGTCAACCCTCAAAGACGCCGAGCGCTCCGACGTACGCGCGGTCGCCCATGGCCCGCTCGGTCAGGCACCACGATCCGTCGGTCGGCAGTCGTGTCAGGCGTGTGCGCCGCCGTCGACGCGAATCTCCGTCCCGGTGATGAACGCGCCGTCGTCGGAGGCCACCATCGCGATCACCGAGGCGACTGCGCTCGGGTCGCCCAGTATTTCACTGTCTTTGCCGTGCAGGAGCGGGGTTTGCTTGGCCCACAGGCCGACGTCATACCCGTCGGGCATTTTGTCCAACGTGCTGTTGGCCAGTGCCGTCGAGACTCCGCCGGGTTGGATGTTGACCGCGCGCAGCCCTTGCTTCGCGTACTCCAGCGCCAGCGAATGGGTGAAGCTCAAGATGCCGCCCTTGCTGGCGGCATACGCGGCCATGTAGGGATGTGCGAACGATGCGGCGGTGGAGGTGAAGTTCACCACCACACCGCGCCCGGAGTCCAGCAGCGCCGGCAGCGCCTGGCGGGTCATCAGGAAGGTGCCGGTCAGATTGACGGCCAACGTCCTGTTCCAGTCGGCCAGCGTGGTCTGGTGAGTGTGCGAACACGTCTGTATGGCCGCAACATTCACCAGCACCTCAAGGCCGCCGAGGTCGGCTACCGCGGCATCGACGGCGGCAATGACATCCCCTTCGACCGAGATATCCAGGACGGCGGTGGTCAGGCGTTTGCCGGTGCCGGCGTCGTCGGCGGCGGCCCTCGTGCGCGCCAACCCCTCCGCGGAGATGTCGTAGGCCACGATGGTGGCGCCCTCGTCGAGCAGCCGGGCTGCGGTGGCCGCACCGATCCCGGAGCCGGCCCCGGTCACGATTGCGCGGCGGCCTGCGAAACGGTCCATGACGCAATGCCTCTCGGTGATCAGGCCGGCTGAAACGCGCTCAGCGGCGCTTGGTCGGGATAGCTGGTCGGACCCCCCACGTCATAGGCGGCGTTGAGGGCAGCGATGAATTCTGGGTCATGCAGTGGCGCGCTCGGGGCGTCGAGTTTGATGCCCTTGGCATGGAGGTCGTCCAGCATCATGTCGATCGCGCGGTCGATGGTGATGTCGTCGGAGCCTTCCATATTTTTCTTGAGCTCGTCATAGTCGGAGAAAACCTCGGCCGACCAGTGGACCAGGAATCGCAACTCGTCAGTGTGGTGGCGGGCGATCACGTCCTCGCCGTTCTTGAGCAACCAGTGGTTGCGATCGGACGGGTCACCCGTGAACACGGTGTCGAACGCCAAACCGGACGGAATCTGTTGTTCCAGTGGCCCGTTGGCTTCGCCGCGGTGAACCATCATCTCGTTTTGCACCACCACGCCGCGGTTGTTGATCGGCGGCAGCACTCGCGCCGGGGCTTTCAACGGACCGTCGGGCCAGTAGGTGAAGCCACTTCCGGTGTCCAGGCAGAACCACGTGATCACCTGGGCCATTTTGATCAGGTAGTCGGAGAACAATCCCGACTTGCCCATGACGCTGCACAGCCAGGTGGGTGCGTTCTCGTGGCGCACGCCGCGAAAACTCGGCGAATCCAAGTGGCCGGGATCGCGGTTGGCGCAAGGCCCATTGATGTTGAACAGCATCATCTCCGGCTTGGCGTACTCAGCGTTCCAGTAGCGCTTGGCATGTTCAAGGAAGGCGGCGTTGTAGAAGCAGTCGTGTAGTTCCGGGTACAGCACGGTGCCATAGTTGGCGAGGTAGCCGCGGAACGTCGGCGTGAGAAACAGGTCCAGCGAGGGCGTGAACCCCTCGGGAAACGCACCGCTCATCGTCGCCATCAGTTCGTCGGCCGACGCGAAGTGCTGCGCGATGATGAGGCGCCACGGACCGCGCGTGTGCACCACATTCAATAGGCGCTCACGCTGATCGTCGGTGTACACATTGTCGATTTCGCGGGGCGGCGCGACCGGCCGCAGTACGTCGGAAAGCTCCATCCGGCGCTCGTCGCTGAGCATCACCTGCCTCCTTTGCGGTCACGATCGGTCGATTGTGCGCAGCGTTACCGCGTTGGGGTGGAATGCTGTCCGGTGATCGGGACGTCAAACCGGAGCGGATGAGTAAACTTGGCCCGCAGCAACCCACCGATCTCCGCGATGGCCAGCCGGCCGCGTGCTGTGGCATCGGAGCGCATCAGGAAGCCGTGGTACATGCCGGGATATCGGGTGACGGTGGTCTGGACGCCGGCGTCACGCAGGCGGTCCGCGTAGCGCTCGCCCCAGTCCCGGATGGGGTCGCAGCCCGCGGTGACCACGATCGCCGGCGGCAGACCCGACAGGTCGGCCGCATACGCCGGGACCAGATACGGGTCGGTCGGAGGACCGGCATCGCCGTCGACCAGCGCGTGCATGTAGTCGATGTCGTCGCGAATGAGCAGCGGAGCGTCGGGCATTGCCGCGATCGAGGCAACGGACATGTCGCGGTCCAACCCGGGATACAGCAGCACCTGCGCGCAGATCGGCGGTCCGCGGCGATCGCGCGCGGCCAGGGCGACGGCCGCGGCCAGCGAGCCGCCGGCGCTGTCGCCGATGACCGCGAGCCGATCGGCATCGACGCCTAATTCCCCGGCCTTCCGCGATACCCATTCGGTGGCGGCGTAGGCGTCGTCGAACTGGGCGGGCGGCGGTGACTCCGGGGCCAGCCGGTAGTCCACGGCGACGACCGTGGCCGCTGACGCGGAGGCGAGCTCGCGGGCCAGTGGTTCGAATGAGCGGTTGGATCCCATCACCAGTCCGCCGCCGTGCAGATACACCAGCACCGCCACACCGGAATCCGTTGTGGGCCGGTAGATCCTGACGGGGATGCCGCCGGCGGCGCTGGGCACGAGCGCCTCGGTGACGCTGGCCATCTCGGGCATGGTCGCCGGCCGCGGTGCGGACTCCAGCCCGGCGCGCACCGCGGGCAGACCCCGTTGCCGCATCGGAGCGGTCTCGCCGAACGAGGCGATGCGGGCGGTCGCGTCGGGATCCAGTGGGGGAGAAGTCATGTCTTGTCAGTCTGGCGCGGAGTCGAACCGTGTCTCGGTCCGCAGTCGTGGGGCCTGTTGCGCGGCAAGCACTTTGGCCCGTTCGCGCATCGCCGCGCCGACGCTTTCCGGATGAGTGTGCAGGTAGAAGTGACCCTCGGTCGATTGCCTGAAGATCATCTCGGCGGCTTCCAGCGCATCCATGGACGCGGCCTTGATGCCGAGCATGGCCGAGCGGTGGGCTTCGGCCGCGGCCGCATCGGTGGCTGCATCGGGGTCGACGCCGCCCGCCGACTCGAAGATGTTGGAGCGCACCGGCCCCGGCAGCACGGCCTGGACGTGAACGTGATCGTCGTGCCCGGTGGCCTGCACCTCGAGGTGCAGGCATTCGGTCAGCGACAGCACCGCGTGCTTACTCACGATGTAGGGCGCCTGCAACGGCATCGCCACCACCGCACCCACCGATGCGATGTTCCACACCCACGCCTGCTGTCCGGCGGCCATCATCTTCGGCAGAAACGCGCGTACGCCGTAGAACACGCCGCTGACGTTGACGTCCATGACGCGCTGCCAGTTGACCACCGGTGTGTCCCACAAATAGCCGAACTGTTCGATGCCCGCATTGTTCACCAGCAGGCGCACCGGCCCGATGTCATAGGCGCGGTCGGCGAGGTCCTGCACGGCGGCGGGATCGCGGACGTCGCAGGCGGCGTCGTGCGCCGCGCCGCCTCCCGCGGCCAACTCGTCGCGCAACGCCGCGACGGCGTCGCGGTCGATGTCGGCCAGCACGACCGTCATGCCCAACCCACAGGCGTAGCGGGCCAGGCCGGCGCCGAGGCCGGACCCGGCGCCGGTGATCACCGCGACTCCACCCGCGAAGGTGCTGCGAGCGTCCATCCTTATGAGCCCACACCGCTTTCGGCGTGCAGTTCGGACAGGAGCACCGAGCTGGTGGTGTCGAGAATTACGTCCATCTGGCTGAACTCCAGTCCGTGGGCACCGCGCCGAACGCCGACGTTGACGACGGCGCTGGACACCGCGAACGGCACGAAGTTGGCGATCTGGTTGACAAAGAGGTAGAACCGCGCCCGGGTGATGTCGCCGTCGGACCCGATGCGGTGCACGTTGGTGGCGTGATGCCGCAATGGGTACGGACTCTGCTTGCGGTGCTCCGACAGCCATTCCATTACCGCGTCGCGACCGCTGAGTTTCGGTGACATGAGCTCCTCGAAAGGGCTTGCACCGGAATCGCTTCGGGTCAGGTAGTGCACATCCTCGGCGTAGCTGGCCGCGAGCTCGTCGTAGTGCGCCTCATCGTAGTGGTACCAGAAGGCCCCGATGAATTCCTGTAATTCGGGCAGCGTGATGTCGTCGCTCATCCCGTCAGTCAACTCCGAGCGTGCAGTTGCTAGCACCTCGGATGCCCGGTCAGTGGAACACCGTCGGGGCTCAGTTGGTGATCAGCCTGCGCGGCGAGACTATTTTTCTGGATTACGGTAGGTGCCCGTGCGCGCGTGGGTCGGCCGCGTCCCGCTGAGTAGGCACGGGCCTGCTGAAGGCGGCGGACCGCTTCGATACTCGTAGGCATGAGCACTGGCATGCCCGTCACGACTGAAAGCGCAAGAGCGGCGGGTCCGGACCCCTACGACGTCGGCGAACTGCGGGCCAACCTGCGGCAGGCGGATCCCGGGGTGCTCGTCGCGGTGCTCGCCCAGCTGACCGGGGACCCGGCCGTCGCCGATCGGTTCGCGCCGAAAATCACCCATGTGCCCGACCCGCCGGAGCAGGCGGGCGTCACCGACCCGGAGACGGCCGCCCAGCTCGTCGACGAGATCGTCACGGCGTTGAGGACGCCGCGGCGAGCGGACGCGGTACCCGCCGACGACCTCGACCTCTTCGCTCGTGTGGCGCCCGTCGCGCTGGGCGGAGAAGTCGGCCCCGAGTATCTCGGACTGCTCCTCGAGCAGGGCGGTTTCCAGCCTTCCCAACCGGTACTTCCGCGCACCGCAAAGCTTCCCGCGGGATTCCGGGTGGTCATCATCGGCGCCGGGATCGCCGGCATCACCGCCGCGCTCGCCTGCGCGGACGCCGGCATCGAGTATCAGATCATCGAGCGCAACGACGAGGTGGGCGGAACCTGGTACACCACCAGGTACCCCGGCATCGGGGTGGACACCCCCTCGGCGTATTACTCACTGTCCCGCGACATCAACGGTGACTGGTCGAGCTACTACCCGCAGGGTGCGGAGTATCAGGCCTATCTGGTATCGGTGGCGGACAAAAACGACCTGCGCAAGCACACCCGGTTCGGCACCGAGGTGGAAGCGTTGTGGTGGCAGGAGCGGCGTCGGCAGTGGCAGATCCATTCGGTCGGCCCGGACGGAACCCGCGACGTCAGTTACGCGAACGTGGTGATTCCGGCCGCCGGCTACCTGAATCGGCCGCGGTGGCCGGAACTGGCCGGCCGCGAGACGTTCTCGGGGATTTCGATCCATTCCGCGCACTGGGACCTCGAGCTGGATCTCACCGGTAAGAGGGTCGCGATCATCGGAGCCGGGTGCACCGCGGTCCAGATCGTCGACGCCTGCGTGGACCAGGTTGCGCACCTGACGGTCTTCCAACGCCAACCGCACTGGGTCGCACCGCGCCGACGGGCATCCGACGACGTCCCCGCCTATCAGCGCTGGTTGGGCACCCGACTTCCGTACTACGCCAACTGGATTCGGCTCAAGTCATATTGGGGGACGGCGGACACCAACTATCCGGTAATCCTGCATGACCCGCAATGGGCGGCCGAGCACCTGTCGGTTTCGCCGGCCAACGACGTGTTGCTGCGCATGTGTCTGGATTACATCGATCGCGTGTTCGGCGCGGGCAGCGAGCTGGCCCGCAAGGTCACCCCCGACTTTGCGCCCTACGGCAAACGGATCATCCGCGATCCGGGCGGCTATTACGCGGCGCTGGCCCGCGAGCACGTGGACGTCGAGGCCAGCGAACCGGCCCGCGTCAATCAGGCCGGAATCGTCACGGCCGACGGCCGCCAAATCGACCTCGACGTCATCATCTACGCGACCGGTTACTATCTGGATTTCCTTTCCACCGTGGACATCCGGGGCCGCGACGGCAAGAAGCTGACCGACGAGTGGGGCGACGCCCCCCGGGCCTACCGGGGCGGAATGGTGCCCGGGTTCCCGAACATGTTCATCTCCTCGGCCCCCAACTACAGCCCGGGTCACGGGGCCGGGCACAACTTCGGGGTCGAGGTGATGGTGCACTACGTGATGGAATGCCTGCAGTTGATGGCGCTGCGCCGGGCCACCACCGTGGAGGTGACGCAGCGCGCCTACGAGGAATACGTCGCGGACATCGATGCCCTCATGGCGGGCACCGTGTGGTGCCACACGCCCTCGGCGCACACCTATTACCGCTCGGGCGGAGGCCGGATCGTGACCGCGTTCCCCTATCGGCTCGTCGATTTCTGGCGCGACCATCGTGCGCCGAGCGAGGAAGATCTCGAGTTGCGATGAGCCGCTTACTGTCCGGCAAAACGGCGTTGGTCACCGGTAGCAGCCGCGGCATAGGTCGCGCGGTCGCGCAGCGCCTGGCCGCCGCAGGGGCCACGGTCGCGGTGACCGCACGCTCGCACTCGTCGTCCCCATCGACGCGGGCCGGTACGGCCACCGCGCTGCCCGGCACCATCGGCGAAACGATCGAACTGATCGAAGCCGCCGGTGGTTCGGCGTTCGGGATCGCGGCCGACCTCGAAGACGCCGACCAGCGGGACGGTTTGGTCGATGCGGTCCTCGACCGCACGGGCCGCATCGACATTCTGGTCAACAACGCCGGTTTCGCCGACTACTCGTTGGTCGAAGACATGAGTTTGGAAACGTTCGATCGCACCGTGGAGCACTACCTTCGCGTCCCGTTCGTCCTGACGAAATGCGCTGTGCCGCATATGCGCAAGCAAGGGGCGGGGTGGATCGTCAACATCGGATCGGTCACGGGCGTGGCCCCGGTCAGGCCGTACCGGGAGTACAACAAGGCCTCCGGCGACGTGGTCTACGCGGCCATGAAAGCCGCCCTGCACCGGTTCACCCAGGGAGTGGCCGCCGAGTTGCTCGACGCCAACATCGCCGTGAACTGCGTCGGCCCGTCGACGGCGGTCCGGACACCCGGTGCCGCGCAACTGATCCCGGAGTCTTTCCCTACCGAACCGGTGGAGTATCTGGCCGAGACCGTGCTGGCGATGTGCCATCTGCCCGCCGCGGAGCGAACAGGGCTGGTCGCGTTCAGCCTGCATTATCCGTGGTCACAGCAGCTACCCGTGCACAGCCTGGACGGCGCGAACCTGTTGCCGCCGTTGCGTCCCCCGGCAAATGCCAATCCGAACATTCTTCCCGCGGGGGTCTAGGTCAGAACCGGATCGGTGCTGATGCAGAAGCTGTGGCAGACGCGGTCGCGCACGATGACGTCGGGACACTCCGGGTCGAACCAACGGTCCACCACCGCCCAATGGATCGGGTGCATCAGGTAGGGCCCCATCAACCCGTCCACGTCGGTGAAGAGCTGTTCGAACACATGGGTCCACGCCGAAGCTCCGGTCGCCTCCTCCACCCGGCTCAGCTGCCAGCCGGTGATGGTGCGCACGTATCGCGGCATCAGCCGCAGGTCCGCCTCGAACCGGGCGACGGTGTCCTCGGCGGTGTCGGGCGACACCGCCAACAGCAGCGTCCGGTACACGGTGCCGGGTATTTTGGCCGGCGTGAACGGGCGTTCCGGAGTAGGTCGTACCGTTCACCCGGCCGACGGCGGGGTCGTCCAGGATGGCCGCGAAACATGCGGCCGTGCAATCCCATTGGCGTTTGGAGGCGAAGCGAAGGTGCACCAGGAGGTCGCCCCCATTGCGGGAGCCGGGCAGTGTCGGCCCCGCCACCCAGTGCAGCGCGCCGGCGTCGGACGCCGCCCGACGCAGTGCGGCAGCCATCCGGTCGCGGTCCTGCTCGGCGATATCGATCAGCCGGGTGACGCTATACATCGCAGAGTACGTCGACGTCCGCGGCGCGCGCGGCGAAGGACCGGGACCGCTCGGCCACCAATTCCCCGATCCGCGACCACCATTCGCCCACGGCCGGATCGGGCCGGCCTTGCCACGTCATCTCCCACCACGCCCGGACGTTGGGCAGTGTCCAGGTGATGGTGACGGTGTTCACCTGGCCCTCGGATGCGTCGAACCAGATGGGTGGACTCACCAGGACGTCGTGCAGCGTCATGCCGCGTTCGCGCGCGCCGGGGGCGTACTCGGCCAGATAGGTGTCGACGAATCGCCGGGCGCATCCGGGCCGGGTCACCACCCGGTCGATGACGAAGACTGCACCGTCGGCCATGAGCCGACCGTATGACACCCGGGGGACGCAGCGGGGCCGGCTCCCGACCACCGGGAACCTCCGGTCAACCGTCGAAGCCGTCGCGTTACCGCCGCAGCAGATCGGCCAGGGCGGCCGCCGCCTCGTTGCGCGCCCGGTGCGCGATGTCGAGCATCGGCATCGTCATGAACCCGTGGATGCCGCCCTCATAACGCAATTGCACGGTCGGCACGCCCGCCGCTTCGAGCGCGGCGCCGAAGGCCAATCCTTCGTCGCGCAGCGGATCGTGGCCGGCGACCACCACGACCGCGGGCGGGAGTCCGCGTAGGTCGGCGTTCAGCGGCGTGGCGTAGGGGTGCGCGCGGTCTCGGGTCGAGGGCACGTAGCAATCCCAGTACCACCGCAGCGCCGGCGCCGGGTTGTAGTAGCCCTGGCCGAAGAGGCGGTACGACTCGGTGTCGAAATCGGCCGCGATCACCGGATAGATCAGCAGTTGGGCCGCCGGCGCCGGGCCGCCGCGGTCGCGACACATGACCGTGGTCACCGCGGCCAGGTTGCCGCCCGCGCTGTCGCCGCCCACGACCAGTCGTGCGGGGTCGGCCCCGAGCGCGTCGGCGTGGTCGCGGGCCCAGCACGTCGCCGCGTACACGTCTTCGGCGGCCGCCGGCCACGCGTTCTCCGGGGCCAACCGGTAGTCGACCGAAACGACAACGGCGGGAACAAGATTGGCAAGATTGCGGCACAGGCCGTCGTGACTGTCAAGGTCGCAGAACACGAAGCCACCGCCGTGGGCGTACACGAGGGCGGGGAGCGGCGCCGCCGCTTCGGGTCGGTATACGCGTATGCGGAGGGGGCCGCCCGGACCCTCGACCAACCGATCGGCCACCTCGGCGACGGGCTCGGGCTGGGCCGGCGGCACCAGCCTGGATCGGATCAGCGCTCGGGCCTCGGCGCCGCTCATCTGCTGCACGGGTGGAAACCCGCTGTCCAATTGCTCGATGATCGCCGCGATCTGCGGCTCGAGGCTCACGCGTACTGCAGGGCGGGGCGCGGCTTGGGCACCGGATGCTGCGGCCGCATCGGCGGCAACGGCCGCAGGCGCTGCAGGGTCGGCGCGACCCGTTGCGGGCCTCCCTCCACGTTGCGCCACACGCCCATCGCGGTCATCCGTACCGGCGCTGCCAGCCGCTGGTCGAGCGCCATGCGCTGCAGCGGACCGCACACCGACACGGCTGCGGCAGCTTCGCCGGGACCGCCGATTGGAGCTGCGACACAGCCAAACCCGAGCAAGGATTCTTCGCGTTCGAAAGCGACGCCGTGCGCCCTGACCTTGGCGAGTTCGGCCGCCAGTTGCGGGGCGCTGGAAATCGAGTATTTGGTCGGGCGAGCCCCCAGGTCGAGGTCGGTCGCCTCGTCGCGGTAAGCCAGGATCGCCTTGCCGACGGCCGTACAGTGCGCCGGCTGACGGCCCCCGACCCGGCTCGGGATCACACTGTTCAGCCGGTCACCGACCTTCTCCAGATAAACGACGTCGGGGCCGTCCAGCACCGCCAGGTGCACGACAAGCCCGGTGGCACGGTGCAATTCGACCAACAAGGGGGTGGCTGCGCGCACCAGACGATCCTGGTGCACGGCCAGCGAGCCCAGCTCGACGAGGCGCATGCCGAGTTCGTAGTCACGGCCGCTGCGGCGCAGCCAGCGCAACTGGACCAACCGCTCCAGCATCCGGTGCGCCGACGAGCGCGGCAGGCCGGTGCGGCGCACGATCTGGGCCAGCGTCAGGCGTCCCGGCCCGTCGAATGCGTCCAGCACCAGCGAGATGCGGTCGATGACCGCGGTGGGGGTTTCGGCGGGCGCGGGCATATGTCCTCCTGGATGGCATATTCCTATTAGGAATATCTTCCTACCACACCGCTGTGTTCGTTGTCACACAGGACACGCCCCGGGGCGACATTCGCGCGTGTAACGCCACGGCGGGTTCCGGGGTGATTTCTCCGCCGTGGCGTTACACGCGCGGCAAGCGACAACCGGCGGCCGAGGCGCCGGCGCGGCGGCCGTAGAAGCTGCCGTCGCCGAGCGAGATGCCGCTGGCGTAGCCCCAGGCGGCCAGCCCGGCGGTGCACCGGCCGGCCGCGAAGAGGCCCGGGATGGGCTGCCCGCTGACGTGCAGCACCTCGGCGTCCAGCGTGGTGGCCAGCCCGCCCAGGGTGAAGCCGCCGGTGCTTTCCCGCAGGTCGACCGCGCCGACGGGGGAGCCGATCGGCCTGATCCACTCGGGCTTCTTGTGCAGCAGCGGATCCTCGCCGCGGGCGGCGCCCGCGTTGTAGGCGGCCACGGTGTCCTGCAGCGAACCGGGCGGCAGGGCCATGTCGCGTTCCAGGTCGGCCACCGTGTCGGCCACCCAGGTCGCCGGGCGCAGCATCAGCTTGGGCGACCACGAGGCCATCGCCTCGTCCTGGGCGTCGCCGTCGATGATCAGGTAGGCGGTGTTGTCCTGCTGGTAGAGGGTGAGCTGCCCGATCCGGCCCGGGTAGGTGTCCTCGGCGACGTAGCGCTGGCCGCGGCCGTTGACCAGGATGCCGCGCACCAACTGCTGGGGATCGATGAAGATCGCCACCTCGGTGGCGTCCATGTGCGCGAGGTCGGCGCCCAGCGCCTGGGCCATCCGGATCGCCTGCCCGTCGTGCTGCTCGATCGAGGCGGCCGGGCGTCCAGCGATGCGCGGCGCGTAGCGGGCCACCATGGAGTCGTTGTAGGCGAAGCTGCCGGTCGCCAGCACCACGCCGGTACGCGCCCGGATGTTCATCTCGGTGCCGTACCTTCGCGCGCGCATGCCGACGACCCGGCCGTCGGACTCGGTGATCAGCCGCTGCACCCGCACGTCGTAGAGCGCGCGGGCGCCGGCGGCGGTGGCGCTCTCGACGAGCGGCTTCATCAACATGTAGCCGGCGCTGGCTTCGCCCTGCTTCTTGTTCTGCATCTGCGGGACGTGCCCGCGCGGAGCGGGGGAGGCGATGGTGTTGAACGGATACGAGTTCTCCCCGCCGCTGTACATCAACCCCTGATCGCCCATCGGCTCCCAGCCGGGCTCGCCGAAGAACTCCGCCTTGAACGGCACTCCGCAGCCGACCAGCCACTCGAAGTGGGCGAGGCTGCCCGCGCAGTAGTCGGCGATCCGGTCGGCGTCGGCACCCGGGCCCTCGCAACGTTGAGGAACGCCGCCATGTTGTCGACGGAATCGGTGAAACCACAAGCCTTCTGGATGGGCGTGCCGCCGCCCAGGTAGATGAAACCGCCGGCCATCGCCGCCGCGCCGCCCCAGGATCCGGTGCGCTCCAGCACCAGGACGTCGGCCCCGGCGCGGGCCGCTTCCACCGCCGCGGCCGCACCGGCCACGCCGTAGCCGGCGATGACGACGTCGGCCTCGTGGTCCCACGAGGTGATCGACGACGCGGGTATCGGTGTGACGTCGGTATTCACATGCGCATCGCCGCGGGTGGTTCCGGAATCCACTCGTGGCCCCAGTAGCTGTCGGCGGTGATTTCCTCTGCGGTGTAATAGGTTTCGTCGACCCGCATCCCGTCGGTGCCGAATTCGATGTCCCAGTCGCCGGGCGCGCGGACGTAGAAGGACACCATCTTGTCGTTGGTGTGCCGTCCCAGGGTGGACGCGACGGTGAAGCCGTCGGCATTGACCCGGTCAAGCGCCTGCCCGACGGCGTCGAGGCTGTCCACCTCCACCATGACGTGGACCAGCCCCGGGTCGCGCTGTTGGGCGGCCGGGCAGATCGCCAGGCTGTGGTGGCGTGCGTTGATGCCCAGGAACCGCACCCGGATCGGGCCGAACTCCGCGGGCAGCGGCACCCGGAACGCGCCACGAGACCGGAATCCCAGTACCTCGGTGTAGAAGTCGAACAGACCGTTCGGGTCGGTGGCGGGCACCACCACGTGGCCCAGACCCTGGTCGCCCGTCACGAACTTCGCGCCGAACGGGGTGATGACCGGGCTGTGGTCGAGCACCGCGCCGTGGAACACCTCCAGCGTCGTGCCGGCCGGATCCTCGAAGGTGATCACCTCTTCGACGCGGCGGGCGTCGGCCTCTTGGAGCGACAATTCCTTGAAGGCCACCCCGGCGCCGTCCAGCGTGGCCTTGACCCGCTGCAGTGCCTGGTGGTCACGCACCTCCCAGCCGACCGTGACCACCCGGTCAACGTCGCCGGGCACGACGATGATCCGGGCCGCGCGTTCGTCCATCCGCAGGTACAGGGCCGACTCGTCGGGTCCTTTACCCTCCGCGAACCCCAGCACACCGAACGCGAAATGGCGCCAGCGCTCGATGTCGGCCGTCGAAACTGTGATGTAGCCAAGGCTTTTCAGGTCAGACATGGAAAACCTCTCAGATCAAGGCTCGCAGCGGGCCTTCGGGCGGGTCGATGCCGATCGAACTCAGCGCCGACGCGTGATAGGTGGTCCCGGGGACGTGGATGGCGTGCATCTGGCCGACGTGCACGTCGCGCCAATACCGTTGCAGCGGCTTGTCCATTCGCGCCGCGTTGCCGCCGGAGCGGGCGAAGATCTCGTCGACCGCCGACACCGCCCGCCACACCGCGCGGACCTGGGTGCGCCGGCCGGCCGCGCGGTCGGCGAAGGACACCTCCTTGCCGGAGGCGACGATGTCGTAGATCCGGTCGGCGTTGGCCAGCAGTTCCTGGCGGGCGGCGTTGATGTCGGCCGCGGCCTCGCCGATGGCGTACATGACGTAGGGGTCGTCCTTGATCGCCGTTCCGGTGGCGCCCACCCGGGAGCGCTGGTAGTCCAGGTGTGCGGCCAGCGCGCCCTCGGCGATGCCGATGGTGGCCGCCGAGATGCCCAGCGGGAACATCGTCGACCACGGCATCAGATACAGCGGCTCGGTCATGCCGGCTTCGCGCTGGGCGGTGCCGTCCATCACCTTGGTCGCGTCCATGGTCCGGTAGCTGGGCACGAACGCATCCTTGACGATGACGTCCTTGGAGCCGGTTCCGCGCAGCCCCACCACATTCCACGAGTCCTCGACGATCTCGTAGTCCTTGCGGGGCAGGATCATGTGCAGCATCTGCGGCGGCATCAACGGCACACCCTGCTCGTCACCGAGCATGGCGCCCAGGATGATCCAGTCGCAGTGGTCGGTGCCCGAGCTGAACTGCCAGCGCCCGTTGAAGATGTACCCGCCGTTGACCGGCTTGGCCACGCCCTGCGGCGCGTACGGCGAGGCCATCCAGGTGTCGACGTCGTCGGCCCAGACTTCGGCCGCGACCTTCGGGTCCGCGTAGGCCAACTGGTAGGGGTGCACACCCACCACGCCGACGATCCAGCCGGCGGCCGGGTCCAGCGCCGCGGTGGCCATCACGGTCTCGGCGAACTCGCGGGGGTGGACCTCGAAACCCTGGTACTGCTTGGTTTGCAGCAGCCGGATCAGGCCGGCGCCCTTCATCAGCTTGACGGTGTCGTCGGTGAGCCGGCCGAGTTGTTCGGCTTCGGCGGCCTGGTCGCGCAGCTGGTCGGCCATGGCCATGACCCGGTCGATTACCCGCTCACTCATGTTGTTGTCCTTAGGGTTGAAGGGGTCTGGGATTGGATGTCCTGGATGCCCAGGACGGTGGGGTGTGGCTAATGTGTTGTTGCAACGGTTGTTGCTTGAAAGGAATGGCCGCCCTGCCGTTTTGGACGGTCCTGGCCACTGATTGAGATCTGACGCGTACTCGATGACGCTGCTCTAAGGACCTGTTGGCGGGGTTGTCCGCGGGGACTGCGACGACAGGAGTAGCGGTATGGCCGAACCCGACCGAGTGTGGGTGGGTATCGACGTCGGTAAGTCCACTCATCATGCGTGCGCGATCGATGACACCGGAAAGGTGGTGTGGTCGAAGAAAATCCCGAACGAACAGGCCGCGATCGAAGACCTGATCGCCCAGGGCGGCCGGATTGCTAACCACGTGGTGTGGGCGATCGATTTGACCTCGCCGCCGGCGGCGCTGCTGATCGCCGTACTGCTGAGCGCGAAAGCCGAGGTGGTGTATGTGCCGGGCCGCACGGTTAACACGATGAGTCATGCGTTCCGCGGCGAAGGCAAGACCGACGCCAAAGACGCGCGGGTAATCGCCGAAACCGCTCGGCACCGACGAGATCTGTCCCCGGTCGTACCCGGCGAAGACCTGGTTGCCGAATTGCGGTCGCTGACCGCATACCGGTCGGATCTGATGGCTGACTGGGTGCGAGGCGTGAACCGGCTGCGCTCGATGCTCACCGCCATCTTCCCTGCTCTGGAAGCTGCGTTCGACTACTCCACCCGCGCGCCGTTGATCCTGGTATCCGCTATGTGCACTCCGGGCGAAATCCGGTCGGCAAAAAGAGCTGGCGTGATCAAGCACCTTCGGAAAAACCGGGCATGGCCCAACAACATCGACACGATCGCCGACAAGGCGCTCGCCGCGGCAGCAGGCCAGATAATCACCCTTCCCGGCGAAGCCGGAACCGCCGCGCTCATCAAGCAACTCGCAGCACGGCTGCTGGACTTGGATCGGCAGATCAAGGACATCGATAAGCAAATCACCAACAAATTTCGTGAGCATCCCAGCGCCGCCATCATCGAGTCGATGCCCGGCATGGGGCCACACCTGGGCGCTGAGTTCCTCGTAATCACCGGCGGCAACATGGCCGCCTTCACCAACCCCGGCCGACTGGCATCGTTCGCCGGATTGGTACCCGTCCCACGCGATTCCGGCCGTATCACCGGCAATCTGCATCGGCCCAAGCGCTACAACCGGCGCCTGCGCCGCGTGTTCTACCTCGCCGCCCTGTCCAGCCTCAAGATCGAAGGTCCCTCGCGGGCTTTCTACGACCGCAAACGATCCGAGAACCATATCCACACCCAGGCCCTGCTTGCCCTGGCACGCCGCCACGTCGACGTCCTGTGGGCACTGCTGCGCGACAACAGAACCTGGCAACCCCAGCAACCAACCGTGGCAGCTGCCTGACGCACTCACCGGGCGTCCTCACCGCTTGACACGCTCATTGAGATTCCTTACCTGTGGGTGCTTAGTAATGGTCTACCGCAGTCGTGGCCCGTCCCAAAGGAAATCCCGATGAGCGGACGAAATTGGGCGCCGCGGCAGGCGTCGTCGTTGCAAGGCTTGGGTCCTAAGCCTTGGCCAGCAATCCGGCGTCGACCACGATCTGGGTGCCGGTGATGTAGCGCGCCTGGTCGGAGGCCAGAAACACCACGGCATTGCTCACGTCGACCGGCTCCACCCACGGAACCGGCAGCAGGTGCCGGGCGCTGAGCGCCTCGGCGGCGTCGTCTGCCGTCGGGTTGTCCAGGTCGGGCCGCAGCCGCCGGAAGGTGGCCTCGTTGAGCACCATCGCGGTCGCCACCGCTCCGGGGTGAACGGTGTTGACGCGGATGCCTTGCGGTCCCAGCTCGTTGGCGAGGGTGCGCGCCAACCCCACGACGGCGTGCTTGCTCGCGGAGTACGGGGCGGCGCCGGGCGTTCCGCGAATACCACTGGTGGAGCTGATGATCACGATCGATCCGCCTCGGGCGGTCCGGCTCATGTGGGGGACGCCCGCCTTGACGGTGTGCCACACGCCGGTGAGGTTGACATCCAACGTCTGCTGCCAGTTCTGCGGGGTGATCTCCCACGCGGGCGCGGCGGCCGGGTGGATTCCCGCGTTGCCGACGAGCACGTCCAGGCGACCGAGTCGGCCGACGGCCTCGTCCACCGCGGCCGCCAACGCGGCGAAGTCGCTGACGTCAGCCAGAGCGGTCGCCGCGCGCACGCCGCGCTGTTGCACCGCGGCGGCGGTCTGCGCGAGGTCGGGAGCCGCCGCGGGCACATCCACCGCGATCACGTCGGCGCCCTCCTCGGCGAACCGCTGGCAATGGCTGCGACCGATCCCGCGACCGGCGCCGGTAACCAGCACTACTCGTCCGCGCAGACCCGACATCAGCGGGCCTTGACCAAGGAAAACCCCTTGTAGCCGGCATTGGCGACCTCGGCGCAGATGTCGAGATAGACGCCGAACCCGCCGACGAAAAGCATGAAGACGCGCGGCTTTCCGGGCACGTTGGCACCCAAATACCACGAGTCGGCTTTGGTGAACAGGGTGGCGTCGGCGCGGCGCGCGCACTCGGCGCCCCAGTCGTCGACCGCATCCGTCGTCGCCTCGACAGCGGTGTAGTCATGGGCGTCGAGATATGCGATGCAGTCGGCGATCCAGTTCACGTTCGCCTCGGCATGCAACACCATGTTGGCCAGCACGGCGGGCGCGCCGGGACCCGAAACCAGGAACAGGTTGGGGAATCCGTCGACGCCGAGGCCCAGGTACGTGCGGGGCCCGCCGGACCAGTCGTCGCTCAGCCGCCTTCCGTCGCGGCCCACGATGTCGATCTTGGCCAGCGCGCCGGTCATCGCGTCGAATCCGGTCGCCAGCACGATCGCGTCGAGGTCGTAATGGGCGTCGGTGGTGTTAATGCCGGTCGCATCGATGGACATGATCGGCGTCTTGCGGACGCTGATCAGCTTCACGTTCGGGCGGTTGAAGGTCTGAAAGTAGTTGCTGTCGGTGCAGATTCGCTTGGTGCCGATCGGATGGTCATTCGGGATGAGCAGGTCGGCCAGCACCGGGTCGTCGATGACCGCGCGCACCTTCTCCTCGTAGAACTTGCGGGCCTCCTCGTTGGCGACCGGGTCGATCATCTGGTCGGCGAATGTCTTGGAGAACAGCACTCCGCCGAGCTCCCAGCGCTTTTCGAATGCCTCACGCCGTTCCTCGGGGGTTGCCTCCATCGTCAACTTCGGGTGGGCGACGTGGGGCGAGCCGCCCCCGCTGCGCCACGATATCCGTCGTCGTTCCGCGTAATGGGCCTTCACCTCGGCACGGTCGGAGTCACTCAACGGCCGGTTACCCGCCGGCACACTGTAATTCGGGGTGCGCTGGAACACGTACAGCTGCGATGCGGCCTCGGCGATGATCGGAATCGATTGGATGCCAGAGGATCCCGTGCCAATGACGGCGACGCGCTTGCCGGTGAAGTCCACCGGTTCGTGCGGCCAGGCCGCGGTGTGGTAGACCTGCCCGGCGAAGGTATCCAAACCGGGGAACGGCGGAGTCATCGCCGCCGACAACGGGCCGGTGGCCATCACGCAGAACCGGGCGGTGACGCGCTCGCCCGTCTCGGTGGTCACCGTCCAGCGCAACTGCGCTTCGTCGAGCACGGCGGAATTCACGCGGGCGTTCAGGGTGATGTCGCGGCGCAGATCCAGCCGGTCGGCGACCCAATTGATGTAGGCCAGAATCTCGGGTTGGGTGGCGTACTTCTCCGACCAATCCCACTCCCGCTGCAGCGCGTCGGAGAACGAGTAGCAGTAGTCCACGCTCTCGACGTCGCATCGGGCCCCGGGGTAGCGGTTGAAGTACCAGGTTCCGCCGACGTCCGGCCCGGCCTCGAACACCCTGACCCGCAGGCCGTTCGATCGCAGTTTGTGCAGCGCGTACAGGCCGGCGAAGCCCGCGCCGACGACCACCACATCGACGTCCGGGGTTGCGCGCCGGTCACTGCCACTGGTCACGGATGCCTACGTTAGGTCCCGGCGGTCGCCCTCGGCCGGGATATCCCGGTGACCGGTACGCCGGCATGATCGTCTCCCGGCCATCGGACACACACCGACCCCGGTGCCGCTCGCGCCGGCAGAATCGCCGGATGCCACAAGTCAGTGCCGCGGGGCGGCTGGCGGGGAAGGTCGCGTTGATCACGGGCGCGGCGCGGGGAATCGGGCGCGCCCAAGCCGTGCGGTTCGCGCAGGAGGGCGCCGACATCGTGGCCCTCGACCTGTGCGGACCGGTGGACACGGTGATGGTTCCGCCCAGCACACCCGACGATCTCGACCACACGGCCTCGCTGGTCGGCGAGGTGGGCGGGCGAATGCACGCGGAACTGGTCGACGTTCGTGACCTCGATGGCGTTCAGGCCGCCACCGAGCGCGGTGCGCGACGGTTCGGCGGGTTGGACGTGGTCTGCGCGACCGCCGGCATCACGTCGCGCGCGATGACGGTCGAGATGAACGAGAGCGTCTGGCGCACCATGCTCGACGTGAACCTCACCGGCGTATGGCACACGTGCCGCGCCGCCGCGCCGCATCTGATCGCACGCGGCGCCGGTTCGATGATCTTGACGAATTCCATTGCGGGACTGCGTGGTCTGGTCGGCGTCGCGCACTACACCGCCGCCAAGCACGGCGTGGTCGGCCTGATGCAGAGCCTGGCCCACGAACTCGCGCCGCACCGGGTGCGCGTTAACTGCGTGCACCCGACCAACGTCGACACGCCGTTGATCCAAAACGACACCGTACGAAGCGCGTTTCGGCCCGACCTGGATCGGCCGCCGACGCGAGCCGAGTTCGCCGAAGCGGCGCGAGCGATGAACCTGCTTCAGGTGCCGTGGGTCGATCCGGTCGACGTCGCCAACGCCGCGCTGTTCCTGGCCTCCGACGAGGCGCGTTACATCACCGCCGTGACCCTGCCGGTCGACGCGGGCGCCACTCAGCGATAGGAGGATTCGTGACCGGCGTTGCGGAGTACGGGGTGCCTGCCTGGCACCGAATCAGCCGCGCGAAAGGAAGGCCAGCACGGTGCTTTCGAACGCCGCCTTGGCCTCGATCATCGCCCAGTGCCCCGAGTTGGGGAAGATGTGCAGCTCCGCGTTGGGGATGGTGCGCATCGGGATCAGTGCCATGTCCGGCGGGCTCACCCTGTCGTCGCGGCCCCAGGTGAGCAGGGTGGGCGCGGTGAGCTTGTGCATCACGGCCCACGGCAGCGGCCGATCGGATGCGTTCAGCGCGGCATTCATGGCCGAGAACGCCGCCTTGCCGTACATGCGCCGCGCCGCGGCCAGCGTGTCCGGATCGGTGGCCAGCGCCCAGCGCTCCTCGATCAGCTGCTCGGTGATCAGCGCCTGGTTGTACACCATCGATTTGAGCCAGTCGACCAGCCGTTGCCGGGTCGGGTCTTCGACGAACTCCTGCAACAGCCGGATGCCCTCGCTGGGGCTGGGACTGAAGATGTTGGTGCCGATGCCGCCGATGGTCACCAGCCGCCCGACGCGGTCCGGATTGTGGGTGGCGAAGTTGATGCCGACGCCCCCGCCCATCGAGTTCCCGATGATGTGCACCTTCTCGACGCCCAGCGCGTCGAGAAACGGCGCGACGGTGCCGAACGCGGTGACCATCGGGTGGCCACCGAAGTCGTCGCTGACCCCGAACCCGGGGAATTCCAGCACCAGGCAGCGATAGTGGGGCGCAAAGGCGGGCAGTATCCCGCGGAAGTTGCGCCACCCGGTGACGCCGGGGCCGGAGCCGTGTAGGAAGAGCAGCACGGCCGCCGAATCCGGGCCGCCGGTGTCGCCGCCGGTGTCGCCGCCGGTGTCGTAGTAGCGCAAAGCGCCCTTCTCCGTGCTGATTTCACGCAGGTCTTGCTCGGTGATGCCGGTTCGTCCAGGAGTGTCTGCCACGGGTATCACCCTGCCATGCCGTGCCGGCGACGGCGGACGCGGTTCCGCTGAACGGGCGCGGATGCGCTCAGGTCCGGGCGCGGCCGGACCGGACGCAGTTCGTCAGCTCTTTGAGCGCGGCGGGAAACGCGTCGGCGAGATCCCACAGGTCGGGCACCAGGTCGGGACAGGAGAGGATGCCGACGCCGAGCCGCCCGCCCAGAGACATCACGGTGATGTTGAGCGCCGCGCCGGCGATGATCGGCCCCAGCGGGTACATGCCGTCCAGCCGGCAGCCCAGGAAGTAGAGCTGGTGTCGTGGCCCGGCCACGTTGGACAGCACCAAATTGTGCGGCGGTTTGTCCGGCAGCGGGATGCGGGGCAGCAGTTTGCGCGCCACGCCGAACACGGTCTGCCCGGCCACCTGCGTCCAGTCCTGCAGCAGGGTCGGCCCCATCGCGGCGGCGTGCTCCTTGGCCGCCGCGTTCTTCTCCGCGATCGTGGTCAGCCGGTGCACCGGGTCGTCGATGTGGGTTTCCAGCCGGCACAGCATCCAGGTGGTCTGGTTGCGGCCGGGTCGAGAGGACTTGCCGTGCACCGACACCGGCACGCTGGCCACCAGCGGCACCTCGGGCAGTGCGTCGCGGTCGGCCAGGAACTGGCGCAGCGCGCCCGCGCAGATCGCCGTCACCACGTCGTTGACCGTCACCCCGAAGTGCCGCTTGACCGCTTTGACGTCCTCGAGGTCGACGCCGGCCAGGGCGACGTTGCGGCGCCGGGTGAAAGTTCCGTTGAACGGCGTTGCCGGCGCCGCGAACGGAGCCGCCATGGTCTGCCCCCCGCCGCGGGCGCGCAGCACCGTTTCGGCCAGCGTCAGCGCGGTTGCCGGCAGCACCCTGGCCAGCCGCCAGGGCCGCAGCGCCGCCCCGATCAATCCGCCGGCGGCGATCTGCAGCCGGTTCACCGTGCCGGTGCGGGGGGCCGGCTCGGGCGGCGGCGCGTCGGGCGCCGTACCGCACAACTGCGCGAGCAGGTTGGCGCCGCCCACGCCGTCCACCACGGCGTGATGGGCTTTGAGGACGACGGATAGCGTGTCGTTGCCGTGCCGGCCTTCGACCACCCACATCTCCCACAGCGGATGGTCGCGATCGAGCGGCAGCCCGGCGACGTGGCCGCAGATCTCCGCCAGTTCTTTCGGTCCGCCGGGTGACGGCAGCGCGATGCGGTGCAGGTGCCGGCCCAGATCGAACCGGTCGTCGTCCACCCACACCGGGTGGTCGAGGTTGAGTGGGGTGTCGGCCAGCTTGAGCCGGAATTCGGGCACGGCTTCCAACTGCCTCGACAGCGCGGCCCTAAACCGCTCGAAGGTGTAGCCGCCCGGCATCGTGGCGGGGTCCAGCTCCATCACACAGCAAATGTTCAGCAGCTGCGTCGGTGATTCCAGGTACAAGAAGAACGCGTCTAGCCCGCTGAGTCGTTGCATGTCTGCCTGTCTTTGTGTTTCGCGGCCGTGACCTGTGGTCACATGACCGGCGGTCATTCCGGAGCCGTCGCGCGGATGGGGCCATCGGGGTGGCCGCGATCCGCTGGTGCGCCGTGATGTCTGTAGCCGTTGCGGGGCGTTCGGCAAACATTCGCCCCGGCATTGACCGGAATCGCCGGCTGGCCGGTGCTACCGGGCCATGACCGAGCCGGGCGCCGCCCAGTCGGTGGACACCGCGCGGTGTTGGATCAGCCAGCCCCCGCCGTCGGGCACCAGCAGGTCGCGGTAGCGGCCGCAATGGTCCAGCCCGATGTGGGTGACGACGGTGAAGTAGGACCGGACCCGCGCCTCGCCGGGCCGCAGCTCGGTGAACAACACGTTGGAGACGTTGTGGCGCACAATCGGTTTGACGCCGACGTCGACGGCGATGCCGCCGGTGACACCGCGCAGGAAGGCCGCGATCGCCGCTCGGCCGCGCAACGGCTCGAAGCCCCGGATTTCGAGGACCCCGTCGCGGCAGAAGGTCTCCGCGAGGTTGTCGACCCGGCCCGCGTCGCCGGACCAGTTGTAGCGCGCCAGGGTGTCCCGGATCTGCTCGCGGGCGACCAGCTCCCACATCTCCATCGTCGCGACTCCTCGCTGTCGATCCCGAACAGCCTAAGCGCCCGTGCCGGTGCCCGGTGCGGTGAGGCGGGGCGGCGCGCTCGATCGCGACGCGATGACTTCAATTCTGTTGCACAGCAAGTGAATTGGAGGTAAACCGGGCGGGATCGGGGTGCAGCTGTGGTGCAGGCTACTGCTCGCCGACGTTTTGCGACGGCGCCGGTTGGCAATAACTGGGGTCGACACGTACGACACGGAGGGAGGACGCATGTCGGACAAGAGCGGTCCCGAGGAGGCCATCGAGGGCGTCGTCGAGGGCGTCAAGGGCAAGGTCAAGGAAGTGGCCGGCGCGGTCGCCGGACGCGACGACCTGATGCGTGAGGGTCAGGCCCAGCAGGACAAGGCCGAGGCGCAGCGCGAGGCCGCCCAGAAGGAGGCCGAGGCCGAAAGTGCCCGAAAGGCCGCCGAGATCAACGAGGCTCGCCAGAAGGCCGAACAGTAACCGTACCCGTCGATGGCCCGGCCACTCCTGTGGCCGGGCCATCTCGTCTGGCAAGAACTCAAAGTGATTGGCGCACAGGCACTCCGCACGTCGATCAGGGGTCGGCGGGCCGATTCGTCCACTCCCGGCCGGCCCGGCGTGAGGAGCGGAACCAGCCGCCGGCCGCGATGGTGCCGCCGTCGGTGGGGATGGTGTGTCCGGTGATGAACGACGAACAGTCGGAGACCAAGAATAGGATCACCCGGGCCTGATCCTCGGGCAGGCCCATCCGCCCGACCGGAACCCAGCGCGGCCACTGGCTCTGCTCCTCGGCCGAAAGCCATTGCGAGTAGGGCACTTGCAGCGATTCCGTGACGTCGGGAGCGACCGCGTTCACCCGCACCCCATGATTGCCCACCTGGACCGCGAGGCTGCGGGTGAATCCGATGACGGCGGCTTTGAAGGCCGCGTACACCGGGTCCTCGGGATAACCGCGCAGCCCCTCCACCGACGAGACGTTCACGATCGCACCGGCATTCCGGTCGATCATGGTCGGCAGGAACGCGTGGGTGACAAGGAAAACGTGATGCAGGTTGATCCGGTAAAGCTCGTCCCACAGCTGCGGGTCGGTGTCGGCGAAACCCCCGGGGTGGCGCAGCCAGTGGCCCACGTTGTTGACCAAAACATCGATCCGGCCATAGCGGTCCAGCACGGTCCGCGCAAAGTGGGTGACCTCGGCCGCGTTTCGCACGTCGGCGGTGATGGGATGCGCGGATCCGCCGGACGCCGCGATCGCCGAGGCGGTTTCGTCGGCGAGTTCGGCGTCGATGTCGGCGATGACGACATGCGCACCGTGTTCGGCGAAAAGCCGCGCGGTGGCCGCGCCGATACCGCCGCCACCACCGGTCACCACCGCCACTCGGTCGCTCAGCAGCGGATCAAAGTGTTTGGGCTGCGTCATCGCTCATATCTTCGGCCATTGCCCGAGAACGGCGACAACCAGGCCGGAAGACAACCAGGCCGGAAGACAAGCCAGTGATACCCATCTCAGCCCGCGGCAAACGGTGATGAACCCGACATTCGCCGCACGTACTTCTCCCGTTAGCCCGTCGCCGTGACGGGTACCCGGTGTCGACTTAGGAGGTTGATGCAGATGGTGAGTACAGCCGATCCGAGTCATATGTCGCCCCGTCGGGTATTGCCCAGCGTGGCAACGACCCGGCGGGTGCATCATCGCCATAGTCCGCAGTCGGTAGCGGTGTCGCTCGCCAGCCGCTTGATCGTGAAGAACGCGGTGCGCGCATGGGCGCTGACGCCGAATCTGCACTGGCCCCTCGAATATGTCGACAGCTTCGCCGGATTGGTGCCGCGGCTGGGATCGGCGGGCACCACGCACCCCGTGCGGCTCGAGCACTGCGCCGCCGAATGGGTGCGCGCACCCGGGGTATCGGGGGAGCGGGCGATTCTGTACCTGCACGGCGGCGCCTTTTTGACCTGCGGCCTCAACACCCACCGCCCGATGGTGACCCGCTTGTCGAAGGCGGCGGACGCCGCCGTGCTCGCCGTGGCGTACCGCAAACTGCCGGCGCACCAGATCACCGATGCCATCGACGACGGCCTCGACGGACTGCGCTGGCTGCAGGACCGCGGCTTCGACGGCGACCGCGTGGTCGTGGCCGGCGACTCGGCCGGGGGATACCTGGCGTTCATGACCACCCTGCTGGCGATTCAGAACGAGGTCATGGAGCCGGCCGGCATCGCGACCGTGTCACCCTTCACCGACACGGACCCGGCCCGAAAACTCAAGCACCGCAACGCCCGCAAATGCTCGATGTTCACCTGCCGGGCGTTTTCGCGGTTCGCCGAGTATCTGAGCAACGCCCAGGTGCTGGAGGGCCACGGCGATTCCACGGTCGCCTCGCCGGTGGACGCCGACCTGTCATCGCTGCCGCCGGTCACCATCCATGCCAGCTCGGACGAGTTGTTGGTCGCCGACGCCGAGCTGATGGCGAAACGCCTGGAAGCCAGCGGAATCCACTGCGATCTCCATCTTTGGGACGGACAGATCCACGACTTCCCGCTGGCCGCCGACGTGTTGCCCGAGGGCAGGCGCGCGATCAAGTACCTCGGCGATTTCGTCAAGGACGTCACCGCCGCCGGGACCCGATTCTCGAACGTGCGCAGACTGCGCACCGCGGCGGCCGGTTGAAGAGCACGAAAGTAGCTGCGCTGCACCGTGATTCGTCGCCCGGGCGTCCCCCGCCGCAGGCGAAGGAATCGGCGGAACCCGAAGCAGCCGCCCAAAGCCTCTCGACGTCGTCCGGGCCGGGAAACGCATAGCGCCTAACCGGCGCCGCTGCCGTTAGAGTTGGTCCTGATGAGCCCACCAGCCACGCCTGCGTTGACCGTGCGCTACGACGGAGCCGAGCGCACCTTCGCGGCAGGCAACGATGTCGTGATCGGGCGTGACCTTCGCGCCGACCTGCGCGTCGCACACCCACTGATCTCCCGCACCCACCTGATCGTGCGCTACGAGCAGGGGCGATGGGTCGCCATCGACAATGGCAGCCTGAACGGGCTGTACGTGAACAACCGTCGCGTCCCGATGGTCGACATCAACGACGGAACCCGGGTCAACATGGGCAACCCGGACGGTCCGGCCCTGTCCTTCGAGGTCGGCCGCCACCAGGGGTCGGCCGGCCGACCTCCGCTCACCACGTCGATACCGATCGTCAGCACGCCCAGCGGGCCGATGACGGGCGCAGCGCAGGGCCAGCCGCCCGGCACCCAGCGGATCAGCCAGCCACAGCAGCCGGCGTCGTCCTCGTTCCGCCAGCCGGTGCAGTCGCCCACCGGCGCGCAGCCGAGCCATCCGCCCAGCGGACCGACCCGGTATCCGTCCAGCGGGCTGCAGCACGCGCCGCAGATCTACCGGGCGCCGTCGGGGCACGCCGCGCCGCCGACCACCGCGCAGCCCGCCCCCGCCCAGACCGGGCGCATCGGCGGCGACTCGTCGAACCTCGCCACGTCGATGATGAAGATCCTGCGGCCGGGCCGCGCGGGGCTGGAATCGACGCCGGGCGCGGTCAAGATCGGCCGCGCCAACGACAACGACATCGTCATCCCCGAGGTGCTGGCGTCGCGTCACCACGCCACCCTGATCCCGACGCCCGCCGGCACCGAGATCCACGACAACCGCAGCATCAACGGCACCTTCGTCAACGGCGTCCGGGTCGATTCGGCCGTGCTGCGCGACGGCGACGTCGTCACCATCGGCAACATCGACCTGGTCTTCCACGGCGGCACCCTGGCCCGCCGCGATCAGACCGCGGCCGCGACCCGCACCGGCGGCCTCGACGTGCGCGGCGTGACGTGGACGATCGAGAACAACAAGACGCTGCTGGACAACATCTCGCTGACCGCGCTGCCCGGCACGCTGACCGCGATCATCGGGCCGTCCGGCGCGGGCAAGTCCACGTTCGCGCGGCTGGTCGCCGGATACACCCACCCGACCACCGGCACGGTGGCGTTCGAGGGACACAACGTGCACGCCGAGTACGCGTCGCTGCGCAGCCGGATCGGGATGGTGCCGCAGGACGACGTGGTGCACGGCCAGCTGACCGTGCAGCAGGCGTTGATGTACGCCGCCGAACTGCGGTTGCCACCCGACACCACCAAGGAAGACCGCGCCCAGGTGGTGGCCCGGGTGCTCGAGGAACTCGAGATGACCCAGCATCTGCACACCCGGGTGGACAAGCTGTCCGGCGGTCAGCGCAAGCGTGCGTCGGTGGCGCTGGAGCTGCTCACCGGGCCGTCGCTGCTGATCCTCGACGAGCCGACGTCCGGTCTGGACCCGGCGCTGGACCGGCAGGTGATGACCATGCTGCGCCAGCTCGCCGACGCCGGCCGCGTGGTGCTGGTGGTCACCCACTCGCTGACCTACCTCGACGTCTGCGACCAGGTGCTGCTGCTCGCCCCCGGCGGGAAGACGGCGTTCTGCGGGCCACCCGGCCAGATCGGCCCGGCCATGGGCACCACCAACTGGGCCGACATCTTCAGCACCGTCGCGGGCGACCCGGACGGTTCCCGGGCGCGCTACCTGGCCCGCACCGGCCCGCAACCGCCGCCGCCACCGGCGGAGCAGCCCGCCGAACTCGGCGACCCCGCGCACACCAGTCTGGTCCGGCAGTTCTCCACGATCGCCCGCCGCCAGATGCGGTTGATCGTCTTCGACCGCGGCTACTTCGTATTCCTGGCGTTGCTGCCGTTCATCATGGGTTCGCTGTCGATGTCGGTGCCCGGCGACGTCGGCTTCGGCATCCCCAACCCGATGGGCGCCGCGCCCAACGAGCCGGGCCAGATCCTGGTGCTGCTGAACGTCGGCGCCGTCTTCATGGGCACCGCGCTGACCATCCGCGACCTCATCGGGGAGCGCGCCATCTTCCTGCGCGAGCAGGCGGTCGGGCTGTCCACGTCGGCGTATCTGTTGGCCAAGGTCTGCGTCTACACCGTGTTCGCGATCGTCCAGTCGGCGATCGTCACCACGATCGCTGTGCTCGGCAAGGGCGCGCCCACCCAGGGCGCCGTGGCCCTGGGCAAGCCCGCGCTGGAGCTGTTCGCCGACGTCGCGCTGACCTGCGTCGCCTCCGCCATGCTGGGGCTGGCCCTGTCGGCCGTCGCCAAGTCCAACGAGCAGATCATGCCGCTGCTGGTGGTGGCGGTGATGTCGCAGCTGGTGTTCTCCGGCGGGATGATCCCGGTGACCGGGCGGGTCGGGCTCGATCAGATGGCCTGGGCCACCCCGGCGCGCTGGGGATTCGCCGCGTCGGCGTCCACCGCCGACCTGACCAAGCTGGTGCCCGGGCCGCTCACACCCAAGGACTCGCACTGGCGCCACGCCCCGGGCACCTGGTGGTTCGACGTGGGCATGCTGATCCTGATCAGCACCGTCTACCTGGGGTTCGTGCGCTGGAAGATCCGCCTCAAAGGCGGCTGAGCGGTTACGCCCCCTTGCGCACCAGCTGGTCGGCCGCGGCGCGCATCCGGTCGGACAACTGCAACAGGTCGTGCTCGCCGACGCCCAGCGGCAAGGTGTAAGCCAGTTGCCGCAATTCGACGGCGTAGTTGCGCAAGTCTTCGCGGAGCCGCATCTCAACGGTGGGCATGACTTCTCCTCGAGTCCTTCGAGTCCCTCGACCCGGCGGTGTCTGGTCCGCGCCGACCAACCGATCTGAAGATCCTCCCAGCCCCCGCCCGAAACCGCGAGCATGTCGAGGGGTTTTAACGGGAGCTTGACAGCGCATTAACAGGCGCGGCGTCAATCCTTCGGGACCCTTCCCGGCCCTTCGCGGTACGCCGGGCGTAACGCCACGGCGAAATCCCGGGCGCATTCTCGCCGTGGCGTTACGCTGGCGCTGCTCGGTGTAAGGCTCGGTGTGAGGCCGACGGAAAGGCACCCGCAGAAAGGCACAGGCGCCGGAATGGATTTCGAACTCGACGCGGGGCAGCGCGCCTGGCTGGCCGAGATTCGCGAATTCCTGCGCGACAACGTCACCGAGGAGTTGCGGGCCGAGCTCGCCCAACACGATCTCGAGTTTCCCGACGGCGAAGTGGCCCGGTTCCGGCGCAAGATCGGCGCCAAGGGCTGGTTCGGGCTGAACTGGCCCCGCGAGTATGGCGGCCTGGGGCTGGGCGCCGTGCACCTGCACCTGCTGATGAGCGAATTCGAATACTGGGGCGTGCCGGGCCCCGACCTGACCGTGACGTCGGTGGCGCCGATGATCATGCGGCACGGCACCGAACGCAACAAAACCGAATGGCTGCCGCTGATCGCCAAGGGCGAAATGATCTGTGCGGTCGGCTATTCCGAGCCCGACGCGGGAACCGACCTGGCCAACCTGCGCACCAGCGCCGTGCGTGACGGCGAGGAGTGGGTGATCAACGGCACCAAGATCTGGAACAGCGGGGCGCAGCGGGCGACGCACGAATGGCTCTGTGTGCGCACCGATCCCACCGGCACCCGGCATCGCGGCATCTCGGTCGTCATCGTCCCCATCGACAGCCCCGGGATCGACATCCGCCCGCTGTACGCGTGGTCGGGCTACCGCACCAACGAGGTGCACTTCCATGACGTGCGGGTGCCGGTCACCAATCTGATCGGCGAAGTCAACCACGGCTGGACCTACATCACCGGCGCGCTCGATCTCGAACGGGGAGCCCTGACCAACGCGGGTGACCTGCGCCGCGCCGTCGAGGAACTGCACGAGCTGGCGCGGCGGCCGCGCCGCGACCGGACGGTGCCCGCCGACGACCCGTGGCTGCGCCGCCGGCTGGCGCAGGCCGAAGCCGACGTGGCGGTGGCCACCCTGATGGGCTACGAGGCGGCGTCGATCCTGGACAGCGGCGTCATCCCGACCGTCGAGGTCAGCGTCGAAAAGATCTTCACCAGCGAGCTGCGTCAGCGCATCGCGGATCTGGCGCTCGACCTGCTCGGAGTGGACGGGCTGCTGGCGCATCGCAGCGAAAACGCCCCGCTGGCAGGCAAATTCGAGCGGCTCTACCGGGCGGCCCCGCTGATGCGCTTCGGCGGGGGCACCAACGAGGTGCTGCGCGACATCATCGCCCAGCGCGGGCACGCCATGCCGAGCTACGGACGCTGACCCGGACCCGACCACCCAGATGAAACTGACACCCACCGCCGAACAGCGCGACTTCGCGGCGTCGCTGCGCGCGCTGCTGGCTGCCGAGAACCCGCTGCACCTGGTGCGAGCGCTGAACGAACCGGACACCGACCGCCGCACCCCCGCGTTGTGGAAGGCGCTGAGCGGCGCGGGCGTCTTCGGCCTGGCCATCGCCGAGGAGTACGGCGGCTCCGGCGGCTCGCTGGACGACCTGGCGGTCTTCTACACCGAAGCCGGCCGGGCGCTGTGCCCGACGACGGTGCATAACAGCGTGCAGGCGGCCCTGGCCGTCGACCGGCTCGGCTCCCGGGACGCCAAGGCCCGGTGGTTGCCGCCGCTGGTGTCGGGCAGCATGCGCGCCACCACCGCGCTGTGGAGCGCCCGCGACGCCGCGCTGGTGTCCCCGGTGCTGCGCGCCGATCGGGCCGGTGCACCGGCCTCCCAGTGGCGGGTGAACGGAACCGTCGACTACGTCGCCGACGCCGACGTCGCCGACCTCGTCGTGGCATCGGCCGCCGCGGCCGGGCGGACACTGGTGTTCCTGGTCGACCCGCACACCGAGGGCGTGAGCCTGGCGCCGCTGGACATGGCCGGCGGGCACCGGGCCTTCGCGGTCCGCTTCGACGACGTGGCGATCGGCGACGACGCGGTGCTCGACGCCGTGGCCGCGGGCGTCACCCCGGCCGACCTGCGCCGGCTGGCCAACACCGCGGTGGCGTTGGGTTCGCTCGACATGGTCGGCGTCGGGCAGGCCGTGCTGGACCGCACCGTCGACTACACCAAGCTGCGTCACCAATTCGGCCGGTCCATCGCCTCGTTTCAGGCCGCCCAGCACGTGGTCGCCAACATGCACATCGCGCTGACGGCGGCGCGCTTGGCCGCGCACGCGGCGGTGTTCTGGCTGGGACGCGGCCGCACCGCGAGCCGGGAGACGGCCGTCGCGCGCATGCATGCGGCCACCGCCGCCCGGCTGATCACGCTCGACGCGCACCAGCTGCACGGCGGCATGGGCTATGTCACCGAGACCGACCTGCATCTGTGGAGCGAACGGGCCCGGCTCGGTTCGACGCTGGGCGGCGGCGCCGATGTCGCCGCATCGTGGCTCGAACAAACCTGGGAGGAGATCGGTGAGTGAGGACAGCTTGGTCGACGCCGAGTCGGCGGCGCGGGTGGGTACGGTCGCCGCGTCGGCGACCGGCGAAGTGAACCAACGGGATTGGCAGCGCTGGGCCGCGGCGGTCGGCGACCACAACCCGTTGTATTTCGACCCGGATTACGCGCGCGCCAACGGCTTTCGCGACATCATCTGCCCGCCGTTGTTTTTGCAATACGCGATCCTCGGCGTCTCGCGGCTGGACTCGCTGCGCCCCGACGGATCCTCCGGCGCGGTCTCGGGCAGCCTCGCGTTTCCGCGCGCACCCAAGCGGATGGCCGGCGGGGAAAGCTTCACTTTCCACCTGCCCGCCTATCACCGCGACCGGGTCGACATGGTCCGCACCATCGCCTCGATCGTCGAAAAGCAGGGCCGCTCCGGCAGATTCGTGCTCGTCACGTGGCACACGGTGTACCGCAACCAGCACGACGAGCTGCTGGCCGAGGCGTCGACGTCGATGATCGCCCGACCCTAGCAAGAGCCGACCGAGAAAAGGCCGCCATGACCGAGCTGTTCTACGACGACGTCAGCGTGGGCGATCACATCCCCACCTTGACCGTCACCGTCGACGAAACCCAGATGTTCTTCTTCAGCGCCGCCACTTACAACGGTCACCGCATCCACTACGACAAAGAGTGGGCCCGCGCCGAGGGATACGACGATGTGCTGGTGCACGGCCCGCTTCAGGCGGCGCTGCTGGCCCGCGCGCTGGGGGACTGGATCGGCGGACGCGGACGACTGGTGTCGTTCTCGGTGCAGAACCGGGCGGTCGCCTATCCGGGCGAACCGCTCAGTTTCGGCGGCCGGGTCACCGGCAAGCGGCTGGACGAAAGCGGCTCCGGCCTGGTCGATTTGGACATCGCCGGCCGGCGCGACGACACCGTGCTGATGCCCGGCGCGGCCACCGTGCAGCTGCCGCGGCGGGAAGCCCGGTCGTGACCGGGCTGCGCGGCGAAGCGGCGATCGTCGGCATCGCGGAGCTGCCGGCCGAGCGACGGCCGACCGGTCCGCCGCGGTTCACCCTCGACCAGTACGCGTTGCTGGCAAAGCTGGTGATCGAGGACGCCGGCGTCGACCCCGGCCGGGTCAACGGGCTGCTGACCCACGGCGTCGCCGAGTCGGCCATGTTCGCACCGGCCACCCTGTGCGAATACCTGGGCCTGGCATGCGATTTCGGTGAGCGCGTCGATCTGGGCGGGGCCAGCTCCGCGGGCATGGTGTGGCGGGCCGCGGCTGCCGTCGAACTCGGCATCTGCGAGGCGGCGCTGGCCGTGGTCCCCGGGTCCGCATCGGTGCCGCACTCCGCGCGCCGACCCCCGCCCGAACCCAATTGGTATGGGGCGTCATCCAACAACTACGGCTCGCCGCAGGCCGAATTCGAGATCCCGTACGGCAACGTCGGCCAGAACGCGCCCTACGCGCAGATCGCCCAGCGGTACGCCGCGGAATTCGGCTACGACCCCGCCGCGCTCGCCAAGATCGCTGTCGACCAGCGCACCAACGCGTGTGCCCATCCCGGCGCCGTCTTCTTCGGCACCCCGATCACGGCGGCCGACGTGCTGGACAGCCCGATGATCGCCGACCCCATCCACATGCTGGAGACGGTGATGCGCGTGCACGGGGGAGCCGCGGTGTTGATCGCCAACGCCGACCTCGCCCGCCGCGGCCGTCACCGCCCGGTGTGGATCAAGGGCTTCGGCGAACACATCGCCTTCAAGACACCGACGTACGCCGAGGACCTGCTGTCCACCCCGATCGCGCGCGCCGCCGAACGGGCCTTCGCGATGGCCGGGCTGGACCGGCCGGATGTGGACGTCGCCTCCATCTACGACTGCTACACGATCACGGTGCTGATGAGCCTGGAAGACGCCGGATTCTGTGCGAAAGGCCAAGGCATGCAATGGATCGGCGGACACGACCTGACCCATCGGGGCGACTTCCCGCTGAACACCGCCGGCGGCCAACTGTCCTTCGGCCAGGCCGGCATGGCCGGTGGCATGCACCATGTGGTCGACGGCGCCCGCCAGATCATGGGCCGGGCCGGCGACGCCCAGGTGCCCGGCTGCCACACCGCCTTCGTGACCGGCAACGGCGGCATCATGAGCGAGCAGGTCGCCCTGCTGCTGCAGGGGGAGTAGCGATGACACCGCGCCCGATTCCCGAGCCCACCCCCGTCTCGCGGCCGTTCTGGGACGGCCTGGCGCAGCATCGGATCCTGGTGCAGTACTCGCCGTCGCTGCGGCGCTACGTGTTCTATCCGCGCACCCTGTCACCGGGAACGCTGGCCGACGACCTGGAATGGCGGGAAATCGACGGCGCCGCAACGCTGTACACGTTCACCGTCGCACGCCGGCCCACCGGCCCGCCGTGGGCCGACGCGGTGCCGCAGCTGCCCGCGGTGGTGCACTGGGATGCCGGGCCGAAGTTCAGCACCGAGCTGGTCGACGTCGACCCCGGCGACATCAGGATCGGGATGCGGGTCAGCCCGGTGTTCTACGATCTGCAGGACGGGATCACGCTGTTGAAGTACCGGCCCGCATGAGCGCGACGATGCGGTCGGAGGTGCACATGGACGACCCGCTGGACGGCATGGTGCGGGCCATGCCGGAGCAGCTGAACGCCGGATTCCTGCGCGTCCGCATCTACTGCCCGCGCGGCGCCCCGGCCGGCGACGGGTTGTTGCATCCGGCGCACGGAGAGGCCCCGGCATGACCGACGTCAGCGATGTCCTCGTCATCGGCGCCGGATTCGGCGGGCTCTACGCCGTGCACCGTGCCGCCTCATCCGGCCTGTCGGTGACCGCGCTCGAGGCGGCCCCGGACGTCGGCGGCACCTGGTACTGGAACCGCTACCCGGGTGCGCGTTGCGACGTCGAAAGTGTGGACTACTCCTATTCTTTCGACGAAGAGCTGCAGCGCAGCTGGCAGTGGACCGAACGCTTCGCCGCACAGCCGGAGATCCTCGCCTATCTGCGGCACGTCGCCGACCGCTTCGACCTGCGCCGCCACTATCGCTTCGGTGCGGACGTCGTCGACGCCGCGTTCGAACACGGCCGCTGGCGCGTCGGCACCAGCAACGGGCAGACCTTTGCCGCACGGTTCCTGATCTGCGCCACCGGCTGCCTGTCGGCGGTCAACCGGCCCGATATCCCTGGGGCGCAGGACTTCTCGGGCGAGGTGTACTTCACCGCCGCCTGGCCGCGCGAGGATCCCGACCTGCGCGGCAAGCGGGTCGGCCTGATCGGCACCGGATCGTCGGGAATCCAGGCGACCCCCATCATCGCCGCGCAAGCCGAAAGCCTGGTCGTCTTTCAGCGATCCGCGAACTACACCATTCCCATGCCCAACCGGCCGTTTTCGGCCGAGGAACAGCAACGGATTCAAGAGCAGTATCCCGAGCGCCGCCGCCGCTCCGCCTACGCAACGTCGGGCACCCCGCACGGCACGTACCACAAGAACGCCGTCGACACCGACCCGGCCGAACGGGCCGAAGCGCTGTGGAAGCGGTGGCGCGAGGGTGGCGTGCTGTTCGCGAAGACGTTCCCCGACCAAACCAGCGATCCGGCCGCCAACGACATCGCCAGGACGTTCGCTGAGGAGCGGATCCGGGAAATCGTCACCGATCCCGACGTCGCGGCGGACCTCATTCCAGTGGATCACCCGATCGGCACCAAACGGATCTGCACCGACGACGGCTACTACGCCACCTTCAACCGCGACAATGTGCGGCTGGTGAACCTGCGCCGCGAGCCCATCGAAGCAATCACCGCAGACGGAATACGAACCAGCACAACGACATATCCCTGCGATGTGCTGATCTTCGCGACCGGCTTCGACGCGCTGACCGGAGCGTTGACCCGCATCAACCCCACGGGGCCCCGCGGCGACCGACTGCGCGACATCTGGGCCGACGGGCCACTGACCTTTCTCGGCATGATGGTGCCTGGCCTGCCGAACCTGTTCAGCATCAGCGGGCCCGGCAGCCCCTCGGTGCTGGCCAACATGGTGCTGCATGCCGAAGTCCAAGTCGACTGGGTCATCGATTTGCTGTGTGCGGCGCGCCGACTGGGGGTGACCGAGGTCGAGCCGCGGCGGGACGCGGCCGTGGCGTGGACCCGGCACGTGGCCGAGGTGGCCGAGCGGACGCTGTTCCCCAAGGCGGCCTCGTCGTGGTACCTGGGCGCCAACATCGAAGGCAAGAAACGAGTGTTCATGCCCTACATCGGAGGGTTCGGCACGTATCGGCGGCACTGCGAGCAGGTGGCCGACCGCGGCTATGCCGGGCTGGTGCTGACGACACGATGATTGAGACGGTCCAGCAGCTGTTGCGGCAGCGCCGACACGACGACACCCCGGCGGTCGCATACGGAGACAAGACCTGGACGTGGCGCGAGCACCTGGCCGAGGCCGAGGCCGAGGCGTCGGCGCTGATCGCCCGCGCCGACCCCGCCCGCCCGCTGCATGTCGGTGCGGCGCTGGGCAATTCACCGGCGATGCTGCGCGCCATGGCCGCCGCGGGGCTCGGCGGTTACGTCCTGTGCGGGCTGAACACCACCCGCCGGGGATCAGCGCTGCTCTCCGACATCCACCGCTCCGACTGCCAGATCCTCCTTGTCGACGACGAGCACCTGCCGTTGCTGGACGGGTTGGACTTCAACGGAATTCAGGTTCTCGAGGTCGGGTCGCCGGCCTATGCCGATGCGGTCGCCGCGGCGCCGCCGCTGATTCCGCACCGCGAGGTGACGGCGGCCGACCCGTTCATGATGATCTTCACCTCCGGCACCAGCGGCAATCCCAAGGCGGTGCGGTTCGCGCATGGGATGGCGATCATGTGCGGCGCCAGCCTCATCTTTCAATACGACGTCACCGCGGACGACGTCTGCTATCTGGCGATGCCGCTGTTTCATTCCAACGGCGTCGCCGCCGGGTGGGCCGTCGCGGTCGGCAGCGGCGCGTTGATGGTTCCCGCCAAGTTCTCGCCGTCGCGGTTCCTCGACGACGTGCGCCGCTACCGGGTGACCTATCTGAACTATGTCGGCAAGCCGCTGGCGCTGATCCTGTCCACTCCCGAGCGACCCGACGACGCCGACAACACGCTGCGGGTGGCCTTCGGCAACGAGGCGACCGATCGCGACATCGCTGAATTCGCACGGCGTTTCGGATGCCGGGTGGTGGACAGCTTCGGCTCCAGCGAGTTCGCGGTGATCGTGGTGCGCGAAGACGGCACCCCGCCCGGCTCCATCGGCAGGCCGTATCCCGGGGTCAGCATCTACAACCCGACCACCCTGAAGGAATGCGCCGTCGCGCAGTTCGATGAGCACGGCGCGCTGACCAACTTCGAGGAGGCGGTCGGCGAGCTGGTCAACACCCAGGGCGCCGGCCCGTTCGTCGGCTACTACAACGATCCGGAGGCGACGGCCGAGCGGATGCGGCACGGCATGTACTGGTCGGGCGATCTGGCCTACCGCGACGCCGACGGGTGGATCTATCTGGCCGGCCGGACCGCGGATTGGATGCGGGTGGACGGGGAGAACCTGGCGGCCGCGCCGATCGAACGGATCCTGGCGCGGTTGCCCGACATCAGCCAGGTCGCCGTCTACGCGGTCCCCGACGAGCGGGTCGGTGACCAGGTGATGGCCGCGCTGGTGCTGCGCGCCGGGGCGCAGCTGAGCCCGGAAGAATTCGGGCGATTCCTTGCGTCGCAGCCCGACTTGTCACCCAAGGCGTGGCCGCGCTACGTGCGCATCAACGACCGGCTGCCCACCACCGCCACCAACAAGATCCTCAAGCGGGCACTGATCTCCGCGGGCGTCACCGCGCACGACGGCGTGTTGTGGTCGCGTGCGCCGCGGGGCACCCGGTACGCCGTGGCGGGTGAAAATGCCGACGGCCCTGCAGCTTCCGTGATCGCCCGGCAGTGACGCTACGCTGCCGCGTCGTCATCGCCGTCGCTGTCCTCGTCTTCGTCCTCGTTCTCCCCGCGTAGGAGTTTTTCGGGGTGGTGGAAGGTGTTGGTGCGGGGTTGGTTTCGGTCTAGGTGGGGTGGTGGGATCCATTGGGTTTCGCCGCGTGTGTTTTTGTGGGTGGTCCAGGCGCCGGGTTGCAGGAGGCGGTGGTGGGGTCCGCAGGCGAAGGTCAGGTCGTTGATGTTGGTGGTGTGGCAGGTGGCGTAGTCGGTGCAGTGGTGCACTTCGCTGTAGTAGCCGGGGACGGTGCAGCCGCGGTCTTTGGCGTATAACACGATGCGCTGTGCGGGGGAGGCCAGGCGTTTGGTGTGATACAGGGCCAGGGCTTTGCCGTGGTCGAAGATCGCGAGGTAGTGGTGGGCATGCCGGGATAGCCGGATCACATCGGACATGGGCAGCAGGGTGCCCCCCGCCGGTGAGGCCCCGCCCGGCGGCGGTTTCGAGGTCGGCCAGGGTGGTGGTGACGATGATGGAGGCCGGGAGCCCGTTGTGTTGGCCGAGGTTTCCTGAGGCCAGCAGGGCGCGCAGGCCGGCCAGCAGCCCATCGTGGTTGCGCTGGGCCGCCGAGCGGGCATCACCGTCGATGGCGTCTTGACTCGGAGTGCCCTCCACGCACGGGTTTTCGTCGAGGGGGTTGCACATGCCGGGGGCGGCGAGTTTGGCCAGCACGGCTTCGAGGGTGGCACGTAGTTCGGGGGTCAGTAGTCCGCGGAGTTCGGACATGCCGTCGGCGTGTTGGTTGTCCAGGGTGAGGCTGCGGCGGCGGGCGCGGTCTTCGTCGCGGTAGAGGCCGTCGGGGTTGAGGCAATCGGCCAGCGTGCCGGCCAACGCGGCGAGGTGTTCGGGCCGATACCGGGTGCCCTGGTTGGCGAGGTCAGCTTCGGCGCGCTCCCGGGTTGCCTGGTCGATCCAACCGGGCAACTGGTGGCAGAACTTACGGATCACCGCCACTTGCTCGAGACCCAACAACCCCTCCCGTTGCCGCGCGGCGGTGGCGGCCAGCACCGGAGGCAACGGCTCGCCGGTCAGCCCGACGCGGGGGCCCAGATCAGCGGCGGTGTGCACCCGCCGGGCGGCCTCGGCGCGGCTGATCAGCGTCGCCTCGGCGATCGCATGCGAAAGCCGGCCACCCAACTCCGCCGGGCTGGCTTGCCGGGCAACGTGATTGATCAGCGGATGCTCGGGGACCGGCAGGCGCCGGCGCACCATCTCGCAGCGCTGTAACAACGATAGACACTCGCGGGTCGTCAATGCGTCAAAACTCAACTCGCCCAGGCGGTCGAGCGCAGCATCCAGCGCATCGAAGACCTTGACGATCTCTTCACGACTGCTGCAGCCCATGCCTCGAAGTGTATGAAGGGGCACCGACAAGAATCGCCGCCATGTGACCACAGAAACCCAAGTGACACAAGGGATTTAGGGGAGTGGACCAGTCCACGTCGGGCTGGCCGTCAACACCTGCACACCACCCTCGGTGATGTGGACGGTGTCGCGGCGGAACACCGCGCCGATCCCGCGCTGCCACACGTAGCCGGTGATGGCCAACACCATGCCGGCCTCCATGCGATCCCGTTCTCCTGCGGCCGCCAGTGTTTCGGACACTACCGGCGGATCGAAACCGAGGCCCAGCCCGTGCGCCACCGGCATCGGCGGTACCGGCTCATCGACAGCGCGATAGGCGGCGAGCAGATCGCCGGTGGACGCACCGGGGCGGCAGGCGGCAAGCATCCTGTCGTACAACGCATTCGACCGGCCGAACAGCGCGCGAACCTGACCGCCGACCGTATCACCGGCCGGCCAGGTGCGGCCCACCTCGGCCACATAACCGTCGGCCAGCGCCCCGGCGGCGAACGCCACCAGGTCACCCGGGCGCACCTCGCCCGAACCGGCCCGCCGCCACGGCCGTTCCCGCGACGTCACCCAGGCGGCATCCTGGGTGGCCGGTGTGCTGACCCCACCCGCGGCCATCGCCTCCATCATGGCCCCGGCCAGCGTCCGCTCCGCCGCGCCCGGCACCAATTCGGCCAGCGCAGCAGCCAATCCGTGCTCGGCGACGCGCAGCGCCGCACCCATCGCGGTGATTTCGTCGGGCGTCTTGATGCGCCGCGCCGCACGCATCGCCGGCTCGGCGTCCACGAGTTCGGCATTGGGGAAGGCCTCGGGCAGCAAGGCGGCGAAAGTCGGTGTGAGCGCGTCGGTTCCGACCCGCCGCGCCGATTCGGCGCCCTCGACCTTCCTGAGCACGTCGATCAGCGTCACCGGATTCCAGGCCAGGCCGTACAGGTGATCGTGGTCGATCTCCTCCGGGACACCCTCGTCGTCGGTGCTGTTCAGATAGATGTCGCCGGTGGCGCGCACAAGCACGCACATCGGGCCGAACGGTCGCGTTCCGGCTATCCAGAGCTGCGGCGCGCCGGTGACGTAGCGGATGTTGGCCTGCCGGCCGAGCACCAGCATGTCGAGGCCGTGCTCATCCATCGCCGCCAGCGCCCGTTGCCGGCGTGCCAACCGCAGCGCCGGGGCATCGGGCAGAACCTCAGTCGCCATAGGGCGCATAGGGGTAGTCGGTGATCGGCAGGTAGCCGTCCTCGGTGATCACCACGATCTCCTCACTGCGATAGCCTCCGGTCCCGTCCTCCCACACCACGGGTTCCAGCACCAGAACCATGCCCGGGGGAAAGACGAAGTTGTCGTCGAACTCCTCACCGAGATCCGTGCCGATCATCGGGGCTTCGGCGGGATAGGTGCCGATGCCGTGGCCCAGATAGAAATGCGGCAGCCACGGTTTGCGCCCGCCGTTCGCGGCGATCGCCGCACGCGCCAGATCACCCGACGTGACACCGGCTTTGGTCACCGCCAGCACGGCGTCCAGGATGTCGCGCCAGCGGTGGAACTGGTCCTGTTGCCGCGGCGTGGGCTCCCGGCCGACCACCCAGGTCCGGCCGAAGTCTGAACAGTATCCGGCGTAGGTGATGCTGATGTCGGTCCACAACACATCGCCGGCGGCCAGTTCCCGCTCGGTGGGCAGCAGCGGAAGCGCCAGGTCGCCATGCGTCGTCCATACCCCGGCTTCCCGCGAACTCGGCATCACCTGCCAGATCGCCTCCAGCATGTTGGTGGTGGCGCCCAGTTCGAATGCGCGGCGGACGAAGGTGGGCGAAAGGTCGATCTGCCGTACCCCCGGCCGCAGCGCCCGCTGCACGTCGACAATGGCCTCTTCGGTGATCCGGGCGGCCCGGCGCAGACACGACAACTCGTCGCGGGTCTTCACCAGTTGCGCGGCGCCGAGCACCGTCGCCGCATCCGTCGGCGGGCCGGACGGAAACAGGGTGACCGCGGCCCGGCGCATCGCCCCGGTGAGTTCGTCGACGGCGATGCGCCCCCGTGGCGGGACGAGATCGGCCAGCGTCCGCGCGAAATCCTGGACGCCGTGGTCGAATTCGAGGTAGGCGGGTCCGTGCAGGTGGTCGTCGGGTACCGGTGATTCCGCGGATGCGCCGCTGCGGAACGGCATGAACAGGTGCGGATGCTCGTCGTCGGCGAGCACGACGGCGACCGGGCGCTCCACGTGGGACAGGCCCGCGTCCAGCAACGGCCAGCTGGCTCCCGTCGCATATCCCACGTAGCCGTTCATCAGCAGGATCAACGCGTCGACGCCGTGGTCGGCCATTGCGCCGCGCAACCGGGCCCCGGTCTCGGCGCGCATCCGCGCCCAGTCCGGCTCGTCGGGGATGTCGATCACCGATCCGCGCGCTGAGGCCGTCACGCTGAAATCCCCAGGAATTGCTTTCGCCCCGGCATCAGCACCATCGTCCCTTCGTGGTCGTTGCTGCGGTTCAGCCGGGATAGTCGACGCCGCTGAGCTGTTCGGAGAGCCGCCACAACCGCGCCATCTCGGGCTCGCTGCGCGCCAGCGGCGGTACGCGCGCGAAAGTCACGCCGCCCCTGGCGGTTTCGTAGAACCCGCGCGGGCCATAGTAGCGAGCGCCCTGCGCATCCGGTGACACCGCGGCATACAGCGTCGGCTTGACGGCCTCGTCGATGTCGAGCCACATGAACGGCAGCAGCCGCCACGTCAGCCGGGTGAGCCGGGCCTGCAATGTCGGCGCGCTGCTGCCGTAGGAGGCGCCGCTGAGCAGGTTGGTCTTGGCCAGTCCGGGGTGCGCGGCGTTGGACATCAGACCCCAACCGCCGAGCCGGCTGCGCCAGTCCAGCTCCACGGCGAACATCAGCTGTGCCAGTTTGGCCACACCGTAGCTGTACATGGGTTGGTAGCCGTGTTCGGCGTTCACGTCGGCGAAGTCGAGTTTGCGCTGGGTGGCGGCGATACTGCTGACGGTGACCACCCGGGCGGAGTCCGCGGCGCGCAGCAGCGCCAGCAGGAGTCCCGTCAACGCGAAGTGCCCGAGATGGTTTGTGCCGAACTGTAATTCGAATCCGTCGCTGGTCTGCTGCCGCCGGGGCGGGGCCATCACGCCGGCGTTGTTGATCAAGATGTCGATCGGACGCCCCTCGGCGGTCAGCTGTTCACCCAGCGCGGCCACGCTGCGCAGCGACGACAGGTCCAGCTGGCGGATCGTGAGCTTGGCCTGGGGGACCTCCCGCCGGATCGCGGCGACCGCCTGGTCGCCCTTGGCCGGGTCGCGGACCGCCAGCACCACCTCGGCGCCCGCCGCCGCAAGCCGCTTGGCCAGCCCGAACCCCAAGCCGCTGTTGGCCCCCGTCACGACGGCGAATTTGCCTCGCAGATCGGGGATTTCGAGGGTCAGGTTGGGCTTCACCATGTCACGGGCAGCTCGTAGAGGCCGTAGGCCAGTGCGTCGTGTTTGAACGGCAGTTCGTAAAGCGGCGCGGCGAGGCGCAGCGTGGGGACGCGGCGTAGCAACGTGGGCAGGACGATCTGCAGTTCCATCCGGGCCAGCTGCTGACCCACGCATTGGTGGCGACCGTAGCCGAACCCGACGTGGGGCCCGTCTTCGCGGCGCAGGTCCAGCCGGTCCGGGTTGGGGAATTGGCGGGCATCCCAATTCGCGGGAGCGACGTCGAGGATGATGCCCTCGCCGGCCCGGATCGTCTCACCGCCGATCTCGATGTCCTCGATGGCGATGCGCCGCTGCCCGGTCTGGATGATGCTCAGGTAGCGCATCAGCTCTTCGACCGCGGTGGCGATGACCTTGGGGTCGTCGGTGTCGCACAACAGCGCACGCTGGTCGGGATGCTCGAGCAACGCGGCCACACTGAGGCTGATCATGTTCGCGGTGGTCTCATGGCCCGTGATCAGCACGCCGGTGGCCAGCTGCGCGGCCTCGCGCACGCTGATCTCTTCGGCGTTGACACGCTCCGCCAGGTCGGACACCAAATCTTCTGAGGGACTTTGCATTTTGGCCCGGACCAGGTTGGCCAGATACTTCGCCAACGAGGCCGCGCCCTGAGCGGTGTCCTCCTCGGTCGCGTACCGGCCCATGCCGCGCTGGGCTTGGGTCTGGAAGAACTCCGCGTCCTCGTACGGCACCCCCAGCAGTTCGCTGATGACCAGCGAGGGGACCGGCAGCGAGACGGTGCTGACGATGTCGCCCGGGTTCGGACCCCTCAGCAGCGCGTCGATGTGGTCATCGGTGATTTTCTGCACCGCCGGCCGCAGCGCCTCCACCCGCTTGAAGGTGAACGGTTTGGACAGCATCCGGCGAAACCTGGTGTGCTCCTCGGCGTCGGAGGTGAACACCGAACGCGGCCGCTTGTGCACCGTGGCGAGCATGCCCTCGTTCCAGTGCGGATAACCGGGCAGGCGGTCGTCCACACTGGTGCGCGCATCGGCGAACAACGCGCGGATCGCCTGGTAGCCGTGGACCAGCCACGGGGTGCTGCCGTCCCAGATCCGCACCCTGCTCAGCTGCTTGTCGGCGTTGAGCTGCAACACCTTCGGTGGCGGGGCGAACGGGCAGCCCGGGGCCCGCGTCATCGGGAAGTCCGGAATGTCGGTGTCGGCGTCGGTCGACGGCTGCGTCATGGTGCTCCTCGGTGATCGGTCTGTCCGGTGGCCGGTGCCGTGGTCTGCGCCGTGGGACCGGCCGCGGCCGCCACGTGCACCGGCGCTCGCCACAGCCCGACGATGGCGTCGATCAGCCCTTCCGCGGCGACCGGCCACGCCGACCGGGACCGCGGCCCGTGTTCGGCCAGCGCGCCCTCGTGCTCGGCGCAGGTGTGCATGAGCAGGTTGCGCACCATGACAGTGCGCTCGGCCCGCACCCGCCGGGGCAGCTCGGGAAGGCAGCGGTTGATGCCGTCGAGGGTGCGCACCAGCAACGGCGAACTCAGCGCGTCCTTGGTGACCACGTGGCGGTAGCTGGGATCGGCCATGGCCTGGGCGGCGAACCGGGCATACCAGCTGGGGGTGCCCAGCGCGGACAGGTGGTCGGTCAGCGGGCGCACCAGCGCGCCCACCCAGTCGCGCAGCTCGGTGGAATCGCCGACGGCGGCCAACATCTGCGCGCGCAGCTTCTCGATCGGCTCGCGGTGCTTGCCCTCGATGGCCCGGAGCAGATCGACCCGGGTGCCGAAGTGGTAGCAGGCGGCGGCGTTGTTGCCCTGCCCGGCGGCTTCGCTGATCTGCCGGTTCGACACGGCGTACATCCCGCGCTCGGCGAACAACACCTCGGCGGCCGACAGGATGGCCTCTCGGGTGCCCGTCGATCTGTCGGAACGAGCGATGCGCTCGGCGGTCATCGCCTCAGTGAACACCCACCGTGGTGTTAAATCAAGCAATTTATTTACCGTCGCACCGCGGGCGAGGGCAGGCGTCGCACCCCGGGCGACGCCAGGCGGACCCGGGTGGGGCCGGGCTGCCTCGGTCAAAGGTGGGCGCGTCGACGGCATTTCATCGCGCTGACGCCTGCAGGCGGCTCACGGCGAATACAGTCGTGGCATGAATTCGCTGCAGCGGTTGGGCCGCAGCCGGGCGGTCTACCGCCTGCTGATGGGCCGCGGGCGGCCGATCGTCGAGGGCGTGGAGGCGCTGCTGCGGTTCGCCACGAAGGGGCGGCTGGGAGTGCTCGACCTCGCCGGTCTGCCGAATGTGCGGATCACCGTCTCGGGACGCAAGACCGGCCTCGCCCGAAGCGCGACGGTGCAGTACGTCCCTTTTCGTGACGGTCTGTTGTTGGTCGGTTCGAACTGGGGACGCCGGCGGCACCCGTCGTGGTCGGCGAATCTCAAAGCGGCACAACGGGTCACGGTGCGCAGTCGGGGGCATCGTTTCGTCGCGGCGGTGCAGCTGCTCGGTGGGCAAGAGCGCGACGCGGCCTGGGCCGCCGCGCTGGCGCACTGGCCGAATTACGGTCTGGCCCAAGAACTCGCGGGTGCGCGGCGATTTCGGCTGTTTCTGCTCACCCCGACCGGCTGATCCGGGGACCGTTATCCTGGGTGCGCCTTTTTCAGGTGCGCTATCTCGCCGCCCCAAACCGATTGGGCCCCAGCGTCACCCACCCGGTAGATCTGGACCATCGAGGCGATGCCGATGCCCAGCGCCAGGACCGCGACGACGCCGCGGGTCAGCAGACGCCGCTTGTCCGACCGGCGTTCGATCAGGCCCAGCAGTGCCAGCACGATCGCGACCGCCAGCAGGGCGGCGGAAAAGTAGGTCATCGCACTGCCCAGGGTGGCGTGCTCCTGCAGGATGGGGCTGGGGTTGGCCCGCTGGTCGTACAGCCATCCGCCGGCGTCGATGGTGATCGGCGTCAGCGCCATCGTGACCACGGCCAGGATCAGCGTCAGCAACATCAGTTGCCCGCGCCGCGCCGCCGGCCAGAGCCCGCACACGATGTCCAGCAGCGCCGTCAGCGGCACCAGCACCAGCACGAAATGCACCAGCAGCGCATGGGCCGGCATCCCGTTGATGACGTTCAAGTCGCGCCCCCTCCGCAGCCCGCTAGCTAGCTAGCCGCCCAGCCCCTTCTTGATGGCCGCGTCCTGCTTCTGGCCGACGTCGTTGGCGAATTCGGGCGGGGCCAGCGTGTCGGTGGGACCGTCGAACTCCAGCGTCGCCAGCGCCTTGCCCTCGGTGAACAGCAGTACCACCACACCCTTGCTGCGGTCGGGTGCGTTACCCATCAGCATCGTGCCGCCGCTGCCGATGTTGGACGGCTGCGTGCTGGGGTCTTTGACCACGGCGCCCTGCTGGCCCTTCGCCGCGTTCAACGCGTTGGTCGCGGCGCCGGGGTCGTCGTAGATGCCGATGGTGATCTTGATGGCGTGGCTGCCGTCCTCGTCTTTGAAGGTGGTGGACACGCCGGGCTGGCCGTTGGGGTTGTCGGTCGGTGGAGCGCCGGTGAAGGGGACCGGCGCGTTGATGTCGCTCGCCTGGATGAGCAGCTTGGCGTACTCGTTGGGCGTCGCCGGCGCCGGCGACGAGGGCGGTGCCGCGGCGGGGCTGGTGGCCGAGGTCGACGAGGTGGCGGATCCGGTCTTCGACGTCGAAGGCTGCGACTTGTTGTTGCTGCCGCACCCGGCGACCGACACGGCCAGCGCCGTCGTCGCCGCCACCCCCGCGATCACCGCACGTGAAGTCCTCATCGCATCGAGCTCCCTTCCAGGCTTCCTGGCGACCTTCCCGGCGACACAGTCGGGTTCGTCTTCCGCATCGCACAGTACAGTGCTCCGCGGCAGCGAATGCCGCGGAGCACTCCTGGTATGAACGGTTTACTCGAGTTGGTCGCGCAGGCAGCGCAGGGTGTTTGCCAGGATGCGCGAGACCTGCATCTGCGAGACGCCGATCCGCTCGGCTATCTGGCTCTGCGTCATGGATTCGAAGAACCGCATCCGCAACACCTCGCGTTCGCGGTGCGGCAGGGTGGCGACCAGGACCCGCAGCGCTTCCCGGTTGGTGATGTGCTCGATCTGCGGGTCGATGTCGCCCACCGAGTCGGCCACCGAGCGCGGCGTCCCGGAACTGTCCGCACCCTGCGGCGCATCCAACGAGTCGAGGCGATAGGCGTCGCCGGCGACCAGGCATTCGACGATCTCTTCCCGCGGAACCTCGAGCACCTGCGAGAGCTCGCCGGCGTTCGGCGCCCGGCCGAGCTGCTGGGCGAGGTCGGCGGTCGTCCTGCTGATCTGCACGTGCAACTCGCGCAGCCGCCGGGGCACCCGCATCCCCCAGCTGTAGTCGCGGAAATAGCGGCGGACCTCGCCCATCATGGTGGGCACGGCGAACCCGATGAAGCTGGGACCCTTCGCCGGATCGAAGCGGTTGACGGCGTTCATCAGCCCCAGCCGCGCGACCTGGACCAAGTCGTCGAGACCCTCGCCGCGGCGGGCGAAATGGCTGGCCACGTGATCGGCCAGGGGCAGGCATCGGGCCACGATGCGCTCACGCTGACGGCGGTACTCGTGCGATTCCGCGGGCATCCGGCGCAGTTCCAGGAACATCTCGACGACGTCTTCGTACGAATCGTCGGATTGGGTGGTGGGCCGGGCAGCTGTAGGTGTCGGAGCGATTGCGTTGGTCATAGGCTGGCGCACCTCTTCACTCGACGAATCGGGTAAACAACTGCGCGGGAACAAGTTTCCATTGCTGACTCACTCCTCGAGTCGTGCAGCGGGACCTCGCAGCGATGCGCACGGTCGCCTCCACTGCATCCTTATCCGCCGGACGGTCGATTACCCGTCGCACGGACTAGCAGGAAGGTGACTCGGATCGTGGATCGCCGGAGCCATACCAAGCTCAGTAGCCGTGCGGCTGACTGGGCCGCTTTTAGCTAAACGGCGACGCGTCCATATCGGACTTCAGTGGCGACTATACGCCCCATCGCCGCACCCGGCGATCGCTTACGGCAGCAGATTGCGGGCTTTTCTTAACAGTTTCCGACGTGTATCAGCGCTGGCCCAGCAAGGCTTGGGGATGGCCCGGCGGCCGCGTCACCAGTGCTCCGTGTGGTCCGGATTGGCCGTGAGCAAACAGCGTCGCAGCCTGGTGTGGGGTCCCGACGGCCCGCGGTGACCCGTTTCACCCCGGTGTCCGCGGGGCGTATCCGTTCGGGATTTCGGCGCGGCCGCACACCCGGCGGTAGCGTAGGTGCCCGACCATCCGGTTGGCCGGGAGCGCCGGTTCTCATTTTCGCGACGGCTGGGTACTGTTCGGCTAATGTTCGACATCCCTGCCGGGCGGCTCGCCGGCATCCGATCGCGAAAACCGTTCGCGCGCAAGGTTTTACCTCGCCCGCAAGCCGGCGCTGGGCGGTGGCCGCGGTGAGCGGCGCCGCCGCGTTACTGTCCGGGCGCGGCGCGGTGGTGTCGGGCGGCAGCCGCGGCATCGGGCGCGCGGTCGCCGAACTGCTGGCCGGCCTGGGCGCCGGGGTGGTCGTCAGCGGCCGCGACCCGCAGGCCGTGCGGGAGACGGTTGCGGCGATCACCGCGGCCGGGGGGCGGGCCACCGCGGTGGTGGGAGCCGCCGACGACGAGCGCATCGCCCGAAGCCTCGTCGACGAGTGCATTGGCGCGTTCGGGCGGCTGGACGCCTTGATCAACTGCGCCGGCATCGCCGAACCCGCGGGCTCGTCGATCCTGAACATCACCGCCGACGAATTCGACCACCTCATCGGCGCCCACCTGGGCACCGCTTTCCACACCTGCCGGGCGGCCGCCCCGGTCATGGTCGAGCAGCGGCACGGGTCCATCGTCAACACCAGCTCGGTGGCGTTCCTGGGCGACTACGGCGGGACCGGCTACCCGGCGGGCAAGGGTGCCGTCAACGCTCTGACCATGGCCATCGCCGCCGAATTGAAGGCCTACGGCGTCCGGGCCAACGTGGTGTGTCCCGGCGCCCGGACACGGCTGTCCACCGGCGCCGACTACGAACGACACATCGAGGACCTGCACCGTCGCGGGCTGCTCGACGACATGACCAGGCGGGCCTCGCTGGACAGCGCCCCGCCCGTCTTCGTGGCGCCGGTCTACGGTTACCTCGTCAGCGACTTGGCGCGCGACGTGACGGGCCAGATCCTTGTCGCCGCAGGCGGTTTCGTGGGCAGCTTCGACCGTCAAACACCGCGCCTGCTAGGCTACCGCGATCATCATCGGGCCGGGCCGTGGTCGATCGAGGAGGTGCACACGATGATCGGCGCGGCGGCGACGCCATGACCCGCCGGATCCGACCGCGCCGGCGATTGCGGCCTACACCCGGTCGGTGGTGAAGTCGACCGCCTGATCGACCATCCCCGCCTCGACGTACTGCCGATGCGCGGCCGGGTTCACCGCCCCGGAACAGATCGGGTCGCCCGGCACGCACAATTCGATGGTCTTGGCGGCATACAGCGGCCCGATGGTGACCGGCGGCTCGTTGATGATGCTCATGAACTGCGCCGACGGCTTGCCGAACAGGGCAACGGCCGCCACGTGGTTGGCGACGGCCGCCGGCATCGGCTGCAGCGACTGCACCAGCTGGACCCCGTCCGGCACCGCACTTTCGATGACGAAGCCCATCACCGCGGCGCCCTGGGAGTAGCCGCCCAGCACCATCTTGGTCCGGGGGCAATTCGCGGCCATCTGCTGCACGTGGGCGCCGGCATCGCTGATGCCGTCGGCGGCGGTGGGGAAGTCGGTGGTGGCGGGGTAGTTGACCGGGTAGACGCCCACGGACTTCGTGCCGAGGCGCGACCGCAGCGTGTCGACGAAGCTCTGGCCGATCCGTCCGACGCCGGGAGGTTCGGAGGTGCCGCGAGCAAACACCACCTCGACGTCAGGGCACGAATCCGCGGCTGCCGGCGCGGCCGTGCCGACGAGCGCCGGACCGAGGAGCAGCGCCCAAAACGGCGACAGCACAGCACAACTCAAGCCAGCGAGGAGACGCGCCTTCACATCGCGATCCTGCCACAGCACGGCCGCCGGCGCGCGCCGGGCGATCGTGCTGTGACGAAGACAACCACCGGCCGGCCTCGCGGGCACCCGCGCCGGACATGTCGGTGCACATGTATGGTCACCGCGCCGGGGCCTTGGGGCCTGGGCCTGGAATGCCGGCGTGGGTGCTCAGGACGCTTTCGACGCCCGCCGGCGGGGGCGTTGCTGCGGCTCGGCGGCGCCCAGCGCGTCCATCGCGCGGAGCAACTGCGGGTAGGCGATCGCCGGCCCGATCCAGCGGGTCAGGTAGCGCCGCAGATCCGCGCCGGTGCGCGGCGGACGGCCCGGGTCGGTGAGGAAGGAATGCAGCACCCGCAACGAGAACTCGTTCAGCTCTTCCAGCCCGGCTTCGTCGAAACCGTAACTCTCCCAGTCGATGTCGTAACGGTGCAGCATGGATCGGCCGAACGCCAACGCGGTGTCGGAGATGATCGACACCTTCTGGCCGCCGCGGTGGCGCTGGTTGAGGACGAACTCGACCTGGTGGTCGGAGGCCAGCTCCTCGACGGCGAACGCCATCCCCTCGGTGATCGCCACCACCGGGTCGGTCACGCCGTCGAGATGGGCCGCCATCCGGTCCAGGAAGCCGTCGGCCGACCGCATCGCCGAGGCCACCAACAACGCCTGCGTCCCCGGGAAGTAGCGGTAGACCGTCTGCCGGGTCACGCCCAGTGCCCGCGCCACGTCGGCGATCCGCAACGCCGACCCGCGTTCGGCGATGATCCGGTCGGCGGCGTCGAGGATGCGCTCGATCGCCTCCGCATCGGATGCCGGCGTGTTTCCCGCCCAGCCATGACTGCGCATGATTACCCGATGGCAAACTCGTAGCAGGTGATCCCCACAGCTGGATCTTAGCCTCCATCACCGCCGGATCGTCGCTGGCTAACCCACGCGTCGGGGCGCCCGCAACCCGGCAAGACACTATTCCCATTGTGTATGATCACTGCGAATCTCTTCCGGCGTGCCGGCTGGACAGAAAGGCCGACCGATGGGCTACGACACCGTGATCACCAACGGGCGCTGGTTCGACGGGACGGGCGGACCGTCGGCAATGCGGGACATCGGCGTGCGCGACGGCCGCGTCGTCACGATCGCCGCGGGGCCGCTGGACACCGCCGGCGCGACCGTCATCGACGCCTCCGGCCAGTGGGTGATCCCCGGCATCATCGACATCCACACCCACTACGACGTCGAAATACTTTGCGAGCCGGAGCTTTCCGAGTCGTTGCGGCACGGTGTGACCACGGTACTGGTGGGCTCGTGCTCGCTGTCGACGGTCTACCTGGACAACGTCGACGCGGGTGACATCTTCGGCCGGGTGGAGGCGATCCCGCGGCGCTACGTCATCGAGCACCTAAAGGCGGCCCGGTCCTGGACCAACCCCAAGGAGTACGTGGCCGAACTCGAACGGCGCAACCTGGGCCCGAACGTCGCGGCGTTCATCGGGCATTCGGACATGCGCGCCGCCACCATGGGACTGGACCGGGCGACCCGCAAGGACGTCCGGCCGTCCGCGGCCGAACTGGCCCGGATGGAGACGATGCTCAACGAGGCACTCGACGAGGGGTTCGTCGGGATGTCCTCGCAGCAGCTGTTGTTCGACAAGCTCGACGGCGAGGTGTGCCGGTCGCGCACCCTGCCGTCGACCTACGCCGCGCCGCGAGAGCTGCGCCGGCTGAACGCGATCCTGCGGCGGCGCGACAAGATCCTGCAGTCGGGGCCGGACATCACGAATCCGCTGTCGGTGCTGTCGCAGCTGATGACGTCCCTCGGGATCGGCCGGCCGCGGCTGAAGACCAGCCTGCTGTCGGCGGCCGACATCAAGGCCATACCGTTCGTGATCCACGTGATGGACCGGCTCGCCCGGGTCGTCAATGCCCTTGGCGGCGACTTCCGCTGGCAGCACCTGCCGGTGCCGTTCGAGGTGTACGCGGACGGGATTTCGCTGGTGGTGTTCGAGGAGTTCGGTTCCGGCGCCGCGGCCCTGCACCTGCAGACCGAGATCGAGCGCAATCGGCTGATGCGGGACGAAGGGTACCGGCGCCGGTTCCGCAAGGACTACGACAGCAGATTCGGGCCCCGGGTGTGGCACCGCGACTTCTTCGACGCCGAGATCGTGGCCTGCCCAGAGCAGGCCGTCGTCGGCAAGTCGTTCGGGCAGGTCGGCCTGGAGCGCGGCGGCCTGCACCCGGTCGACGCGTTCTTGGACCTGGTCGTCGAGCACGGCGAGCGGCTGCGCTGGCGCACCACGATCTCCAACCATCGTCCCGAGGTGCTGCGGAAGATGGCCCAGAGTCCCACCGTTCAGATGGGGTTCTCCGACGCCGGGGCGCATCTGCGCAACATGGCGTTCTACAACTCCGGGCTGCGGCTGCTGCGGCACGCGCACGACGCCCAGAAAGCCGGTAAGCCCTTCATCTCCATGGAGCACGCCGTGCACCGGCTCACCGGCGAACTCGGGCGGTGGTACGGCATCGACGCCGGCACCCTGCGCGTGGGCGACCGCGCCGACATCGTCGTCATCGATCCCGCCAGGCTCGACGAGTCGCTCGACCGCTATGCCGAGCATCCGGTTGCGTCCTACGGCGGGTTGTCGCGGATGGTGAACCGCAACGACGACACGGTCACCGCGGTGCTGGTGGCCGGGAAGCTCGCGTTCGGCTCCGGTCGGGCCGCGCCGCAGCTGGGCAAGCAGCGATACGGTCAGTTCCTTCGCGCCGGCCGGCCGTCGCGCACCCTGGTCAGCACCGGCTAGCGCGAACCAGCCTGCAGCACAGTCGATTTCGTGTGTTCATGACGCCCGCGCGGCGCCCAGGATGAGGTCGACGGCCTCGTCGAGCTGTCCGGAGATCTCGGCGAAGCTGACGAACCGGGCGGTCATCAGCGCACCCGAGAAGGTCATCTGCAGGGTGGACTTGACGGCGCGCGGCCAGCCCGGCCCCAACGCGGCCGCGATCCGCCGGGACACCTCCTCGCCGATCTGCTCCCGCAGCGGCTTGACCGCCGGATCGTCGGCCATCAGCGCCGCACCGCAGGCGGCGGTCAACTCCGGCTCATCGGCGACCACCACCGCCATGTCCCGCAGCGTCGCGCTGACCCTGCGCTGGGCCGTCTCGTTGACGTCGGTGTGCACCGGCAGGTCGCGCAGAAAGCGCAGGTACACCGCCGCCACCAGGGCGCTCTTCGACGGAAAGTAGGTGTAGGCGCTGGCCGGTGATACCCCGGCGCGGGTCGCGACGGCGCGCATCGTCAAGCCGGCGTAGGACGATTCCCGCAACTCCTGCAACCCGGCGTCGAGCACTTTGCGGATCGTCTGTCCGGGCCGGCGGTCGGATCGACGCGCCGGTCCGGTGGGGGCGCCGCCGGCGATGACCGGCGATGACGCATCTTCGGGCACCCGTCGAGTGTAGGAATGAGCCCGCCGCCGACAGCGAGTGCCGCCCGGTCAGCACACGGCGGCCGGGCCTAGAGTGGCTGGGCGGAGGAGATGCGGATGGGCGAAGCCGACCGGCATCGCTGGGACGAGCGGTACGCGGCGAACGGCCCGCCGCCGCTGAGTTCGGTTGCGCCGCCCGGTGTTTTCGCGCGCCACGCGGACGTGTTCCCGGCTGCAGGGCGGGCGCTGGACCTGGCCTGCGGGCAGGGGACCGCGGCGGTGTGGTTGGCGTTGCGCGGGCTGCGCGTGCTGGGCCTGGACGTCTCGCCGGTGGCGATCGGCCAGGCGCGGGACCTGGCCCGGCGCGCCGGGGTGGGCGAGCGGTGCCGCTTCGACGTCGCCGATCTCGACCGCGGGCTGCCGGTAGGGCCACTCGCCGACGTCATCGTCTGCTGCAAGTTCCGCGACCGCCGCCTCGACCGGGCCATCGTCGAACGGCTGGCGCCGGGCGGGCTGCTGGCCATCGCCGTGCTCAGCGAGGTGGGAGCCGGCCCGGGCCCGTTCCGCGCGGCGCCCGGCGAACTGACCGCCGCGTTCGCCGATCTGCAGCCGATCGCCGCCGGAGAGGCGGACGGCCAGGCGTGGCTGCTGGCCCGGGCCTCACAATCCGAGCCGATGGTTGAGAGGCGTTGAGCCGCAGCCTATCCCGCGCTGCCCTGGGCGCGGCTGGCGCGGCGACGGTCGGGTCGCCGGGCCGGTGCGGCGGGCCGGTGCGGGACGGCGGCGTGGGCCGCGGTCGTCCTCGCCGACCGGCCGCTGCGCCGGCGCCGTTGTCCCGCGGCAGCCGGCCGATGCGGCCCGGCCGGGTGCGACGGCACACCGGCGGCCGCGGGCGGCTTCGGGGGCGCGATCGGGCCGACGAGTGCGCGCACCGCCTCCGAGCCGGCGGTCACCCGCTGGGGTGCGACGTCGATACCGGCCTTGCGCATCAGCGCCCGGGTGTGTTCGCGCTGCTCGGGCAGCACCACCGTGACGACGTCGCCGGCGCTGCCGGCCCGCGCGGTGCGCCCGGACCGGTGCAGATAGGACTTGTGCTCGCTGGGCGGGTCGATGTGCACGACGAGCTCGACCTCGTCGACGTGCACGCCGCGCGCCGCGATGTCCGTCGCGACCAGCACCCGGGCGCTGCCGGCGGCGAACATGGCCAGGTTGCGCTCCCGCGCGGGCTGGGACAGGTTGCCGTGTAGGTCGACCGAGGGAACCCCCGATTCGGTGAGTTGCCTGGCGAGCTTGCGCGCTTGATGTTTGGTGCGCAGGAACAGGATTCGGCGCCCGGTGCCCGAAGCGAGCCGGTGCACCAACTCCTTCTTCGCCTGCGCGCTGTCGACGTGGAACACATGATGGGTCATCTCGGACACGGGCGAATTGGCCTCGTCGACGGAGTGCAGCACCGCGTCGCGGAGGAACCGGGTGACCAGCTTGTCCACCCCGTTGTCCAGCGTCGCCGAAAACAGCAGCCGCTGGCCATCATTGGGCGTGGCGGCCAGAATCCGGGTGACGCCGGGCAGAAAGCCGAGATCGGCCATGTGGTCTGCCTCGTCGATCACGGTGACCCGCACCGCCTCCAGGGTGATCAAACGCTGCCGCATCAGATCCTCGAGCCGGCCGGGGCAGGCCACCACGATGTCCACTCCGGCCTTCAGCGCGGTGACCTGGCGGTGTTGCGAGACGCCGCCGAAGATCGTGCTGACCCGCAGGCCAGCCGCCGCCGCCAACGGCTCGAGCGTCGCGGTGATCTGCGTCGCCAGCTCCCGGGTGGGTGCCAGCACCAAACCCGTTGGCCGGGCGGGACGGCGGTTTCCGGTGGACAGCCGGCCGACGAGCGGAATCGAGAAGGCGAGTGTCTTGCCGCTGCCGGTTTTCCCGCGGCCCAGCACATCTCGCCCGGCAAGGGTGTCGGGCAGGGTTTCGGCCTGGATGGGGAACGGGCTCGTGATGCCGCGCGCCGTCAGCGCATCCACGATCCGGGCGGGCACGCCGAGATCGGCAAAAGTCTTGGGGGTGGTCACTTTTCGGTGCCTTTCAGGCAGCACCGGGTGGGAGACGAGGACGTCCCGCGGACCGGCGCGAGGTGGCGAGATTGCCGGCTGGCAAAATCGATCGCCGCGAGACAAGCCAGTGCGGGATGCACGGATCATCCGGGTGCCGGGCGCGGTCTACGGCGCCGGCACCGGTGGGATGAGAAACTTTCCACGACGGGTTGGCGGTTCATGTCAGTGTTCATGACTGTGCTCGTGACAGTGACGCCAACGTTGCGACCAGCCTAGCCTATCGCCGCCCCGGACCGCTAAACGGCCGCACAGCGGCCGCAGCCCGAGCACGGTGAGCAGCGCAAAGCCGATTTCGGCCGGGCCGGTCTCCGGTAATGTCTGCCTGATGGAGCGGCGCGTCCTGGAAGCGGTCATCTACGAGCGGGAACCGCCGATCGCGCGGATCGTGCTCAATCGGGTCGACAAGGCCAACACCAAGGACGCGGTGCTGGTCACCGAGGTCGACGACTGCCTGCACGAGGCCGACCGGGACAAGGACATCAAGGTCGTCATCATCAAGGCCAACGGCAAGGGATTCTGCGGCGGCCACGTGGCCCGGTGGGGCCCGGACGAAAATCCGTATCCCGATTTCGGGGAGACCTTCGAAGACCTCTACAAGGGCACCGCCGACCTGTTCTTGTGGCCGACGCTGTATCTGTGGGAGTTTCCCAAGCCGACCATCTCCCAAATCCACGGCTACTGCATGGGCGGTGGAATCTATCTCGGCTTGCTGACCGACTTCTGCGTCGCCTCCGAGGACGCGTATTTCCAGATGCCCCTTGCCCAGAGCCTCGGCGAGCCCGGCGGGCACACCATGATCGAGCCCTGGCTGATGATGAACTGGCACCGCACCATGGACTGGTTGCTGCTGGCGCCGACGCTTTCCGCGCAACAGGCCCTCGACTGGGGGCTGCTCAACAAGGTGGTGGCGCGCGACGACCTCGAGGACACCGTCGAGGAGATGGCCCGCAAGATCGCCCAGATCCCGTTGACCACACTGATGGCGGTCAAGAACAACGTGAAGCGGGCGTGGGAGTTGATGGGCATGCGGGTGCACCTGCAGGTCAGCCACATCCTGACCAACATGGTCGGCGCCGCCTCCGACGTGCAGGCGCGCCGGGCCGAGCTGATGCGGTCGGGCATGAAGCCGCGCGAATTCGTCGACAAGCCGGACGAAAAGGGTTCTCCGCCAACGTGAAGTTAGTTTCACGCTCGCGACCGAGCGTGAAACTAGTCGCACACTCGGCGCGGAGGCACGCCGGCGATGGCGCGCGGAGGCGTGCCGGCGATCCTGCGGCCGGCCGCGTGCCGGGCGGCGACGTACCCGAACACCATCGAGTTGGCGATGCTCGCCCCCGCACCCGGATAGGTGCGGCCCATCACGGTCGCGGTGGTGTTGCCGGTGGCATACAGGCCCTCGATCACCCGGTCGTGTTGGTCGAGCACCTGCGCGTACTCGTTGGTGATCACGCCGCCGCACGTGCCCACATCGGCGGGGAACACCCGGGTGGCGTAATACGGCGCGGTGTCGAGCGGTCCGATCGCGGCGTTGGGCCGATACCCCGGGTCGCCCAGGCAGTCGTTGTAGGCCGACTGGCCGCGGCCGAAGTCCGGGTCCAGGCCCTTGGCCGCGAACCGGTTGAAGCGTTCGACGGTGCGCGCGAGTTCATCTGCGGGAAGGTCGGTTTCGCCGGCCAGCCCGGCGATGGTCGCGGCACGCTTGACGGCGCCGGACTCGATCAGCTCCGCCGGCAGCGGCTGGTGGCGCCGCAGGGTTTTCAGCGGGTTCGCGCTCGTGACGTACCGGCGCACGTAACCGTCGTCGAAGATCATCCAGCACGGCACTGCCTTGTTGGCGTACATGGCCTTGCCGACCTCGACGTAGGAGTTCGACTCGTTGCAGAACCTCCGCCCGGTCGAGTCGACATAGATCGCGCCCGGCCGCTGCCGCCCCGAGCCGAGCGAGGCAGCGACCGCCCCGCCGTTGGCGATGAAAACCGAAGGCAGCCACCAGGCTTCGTCCATCAGGTCGGTCTTGGCGCCCAGCCGCATCGCCGCTTCGAGCACCTCACCGGTGTCGCCGGCGTTGGCGATCGACCATTGCCCCTCATTGGGCTGGTCACCGCTGTAGCGCCGGCGCATCTGCTTGTTGTGGCCGAAACCGCCCGCCGCCAGCAAGACTCGCTTGCGCGCCTCGACGGCGCATGCCCGGCCGTCGCGCACGATGCACGCGCCGACCACTCGGCCGTCCTCGACGACGAGCTCGGTCAGCGCGGCATCCGTCCACAACGGTGGTTGCCCGTCGCTGAGGTCCAGCAGCGCCTTGAGCATGTGCGCGATCAGCGAAGCGCCGTTGGTGAGCAGCTGCCGGCGCCGCATCCGCGCCGCCGCGGTGCGGGCGAACACCCGGGCCGCCACGGCGAACGTGCGCGCCGAGCGGTTGAGGTACTGCACCGAACGCAATTCGTTGGTCACCACCACGTATCCGTAGTTGCGGGCCAGCGGCGGCTGCACCCGCCCGCTCCAGCTGCCCAGCTTCGCGGCATCGAACGGGACGGCCTCGACGGCGCGGCCGGACGCGTTGCCGCCCTTGTGATTCGGGTAGTAGTCGCTCCAGCCGGCGCAGCGGATCAGCGCGACGCCCCTGCGGGTGAGGAAATTGATCATTTCGTGGCCCGCGGTGAGGAACATTTCACGTCGCTCGGGGGAGGACGCCGCACCGATGTCGCCGACCACGTCGGCCAGGTAGGCCAGCCCGTCCTGGTGCGAGTCGGCGACGCCCTCGGCTCGCATCAACGGGTTGTTCGGCAACCAGACGATGCCGCCCGAAAGTCCCGTCGAACCGCCGACCAGCGACTGCTTCTCGACGATCAGCGGCTCGAGCCCGCTGTCCAGCGCGGCCAGCCCGGCCACCATGCCGCCCCCGCCGCTGCCCGCGATGAGCATATCCACCGAGCGGTCCCACGTCACGCTCATCGCGCCTCCACGGCGCCGAAGCCGAGGTCGACGACCGGCACGTCGATGGTGGTGTTGGTCTTGTGGATGGCCGGCAGCAGCGCGTCGTAGCGCAGCCCGGCCAGGAAGCCGTCGATGACCCGCTCGAAGTTGGAGATCAGGCCTTCGATCCGGTCGGATAATCGCATGAACTCGAAGCTCTTGGAGTGCAGGCCTTTCTGCTGGCGCGGCAGGTTGGAGAAGTCCTGGGCGGGGATCGGCGGCCAGCGCGGGTCGTCGGGCGCCATCGGTTCCGGCGGTGTCGGTTTGCCGGCCGAGGCGTCGCCGGGCAGCCGGGTCAGCGACCAGATCTCGAACAGGGTTTCCTCGGGTCCCAGCGGCCGGATGCGATACGACGATGCGCTGCTGTAGGTCGGCAGGATGAAGTGGTGCGGGAAGGCGAATCCGATCGCATCGGTGATCCCGCGGCGGTCCAGTTCGTTGAGATCGGGCATGCCGCTGCCCCGGGCGCGATGCCAGTCGACGACGGCGTCGTTGAGGGCGCTGCGCCACGCCGCCATCGCGGCGGCCGGGTCGGACGGCAGCCGCATGGTCTGCAGGCCCTCGGCGATGCGGATGTCGTTCTGGTGCGTCATGCCGGCCATGCCCTCGCCCAGCGTGCGCATGAAGTACAGGCTGCTCGCGACGACGGGATGTACTGCGGCCGAAGGCTCGCCGGTCTGGGCGCCCGGCAGCAGCTGAGGATGGGTCTGCGGCACGTGGTAGCCCTCCATGAACGCCGCCGTCGCCAGTTTCCAGTTCACCGGCAGCCGGCACGATTGCCACCACTCGACCCGCAGCGACTCGACCCACCAGGCGTCGTAGGTCGACGCGAACGGCTCCATCCAGTCGCGCAGCGCCGGCGCGTCGTCGTCGAGGTTGATCCACGCGCAGCCGCCCCACAGTTCGCAGCGCACCGACACCAGTCGCAGGTCGGCGGCCGCCAGATTCTCCTGCGCGAAGGTCTCGGGCCGCAGCACGAACGTGTTGCGCCCGTCCAGGCTCCAGCACCATCCGTGGAACGGGCACACGAAGGTGCGCCGATTCCCGTTGCCTTCCACCAGTTTCACGCCCCGATGCCGGCAGGCGTTGTGGTAGGCGCGCACGGTCTGGCTGTCCAGCCGCACCACGATGACGGACTCGTCGAGAATCTCGTATTCGACGAAATCGCCGGGCTTGGGGATCTCCTCGAGCCGGCACGCCATCTGCCAGACCCGCGGCCAGAACATCTCCTTCTCCAGCGCGTAGAACTCCGGGTCGTAGTAGCGCTGCTTGGGGATCCGGTCGGGGGTCTGCACCGCCCACGGCACCGGCACCGGCGTCGCGTTCACGCCGGTGTGCGGCTTGCTCGTCTCTACAGCCATCTCGCCATCCTCGTCAGGTCACACGATCCGGGATTCCCGTCCCTGCCAGTAACGTTCGCGGATACGCCGCTTGTAGAGCTTTCCGTTCGGGTCGCGGGGCAGGGTGTCGAACTCGACGGTGCGCGGGCACTTGTAGCCGGCCAGGTGGGCCCGGCAGTATGCGATGAGCTCGGCGGCCAGGTCGGGTCCGGGCGGCACGCCGTCGGCGGGCTGCACGACGGCCTTGACTTCCTCGCCGAATTCGTCGTTGGGAACCCCGAATACCGCCGCGTCGAGAAGTTTCGGGTGCATCACGAGCAGGTTCTCGACTTCCTGCGGATAGATGTTGACCCCGCCGGACACGATCGTGAACGTCGAGCGGTCGGTGAGGTAGAGGTAGCCGTCCTCATCGAGATGGCCCATGTCGCCCAGCGAGCGCCAGCCGCGCTCGTTGTACACCGACGCGGTCTTGACGGGGTCCTTGAAGTACTCGAAGTCGGGCCCGCCTTCGAAATACAGCTCACCGGTCTGGCCGACCGGGACTTCCCGCCCGTCCTCGTCGAGCACGTGCACCGGTGCGAGCGGGATGCCGACCGAACCGGGGTGGGCGAGCCATTCCTGCGGGCCGATGGTGGTGCCCGCGAAACCCTCGGTGCCGCCGTAGTATTCGTGGATGATCGGGCCGAACCAGCGCATCATCCGGTGCTTGACGTCGACCGGGCAGGGTGCGGCGGCGTGGATGACGCAGCGCAGGCTCGACACGTCGTAGCGGTCCCGCACCGCTTCCGGAAGCTTGAGCATGCGCACGAACATCGTCGGCACGAACTGGGCGTGCGTCACCCGGTGCGTCTCGATCAGCCGCAAGACCGTCTCGGCGTCGAACTTCCTCATGATGATCGACGCGGCACCGACCCGGTTGACGGCCATCGTGTAGTTCACGCCCGCGGCGTGGTAGAGCGGTGCGGGGGACAGGTAGACGCTGCGCTGCGTCATGCCGTACTTGTGGATCAGCGCCAGCTCCAGCACCGACTGCGCCCAGGACCCGTTGCCGTCCTGGGGAAGTGGCCGCCGGACCGCCTTGGGCCGGCCGGTGGTGCCGGACGAATACAGCATCTCCGATCCGTCCGACACCGGTGGGGCATCGCCGGCGACGCCGAGTACCCCCTCGTAGTCGCGCCAGCCGGGCAGCTTGCCCCCGACCCCGATGTGCACCGCCGGGTTGGCGGAGCGCAGCCGGGCGGCGATTCCGGGCAGCGACGCGTCGACGAACACCGCCTTGGCATCCGAGTCGTCGATGACGTAAACGACCTCGTCCGCGGTGAAGTGGGTGTTGACCGGCGTGTAGTACAGGCCGGAAAGCTGGCAGCCCCAAGTGATTTCGAGGAACTCCGGCCGGTTGGGCAAGACCACGGCCACACCGTCGCCGCGGCGCAGCCCCAGCTCGTGCAGCGCCGCGGCCACCCGCCGGCTGCGGTCGTGCAGTTCGCCGTACGAGATCGTGCCGCCGTCGGTGATCAGGGCCGGCGACTGTGCGGCCGCGAGCGCGTGCTCGGCGATGTTCACCCGGCCGGCCTAAGTCGTTGCGGCGCCGTCGGTCTGGGCAGCGGCGGCGGCCTGGCGGCGGGCCTGCTCGGACGGCAGCACCTTGTCCTTGAACACGGTCTGAATCAGCTCTTGGACGTCCTTGCTGATCGAGGCGAGCGCGACGAGGTCGTTGGAGCTCTGCCAGTGCACCCGCATGCCCATCAACTCCCAGGCCCGTTTCAGGTTCGCCTTGGTCGCCAGCAGGGTCGTCATGGGCGCCTGAGCGATGTGGCGGGCGATGGCCTCGACCCGCTCGTCGAGCTGGTCGCGCGGCACCACCTCGTTGACCAGCCCCACCTCGAGCGCCTTGCGGGCGTCGATCACCTCGGCCAGGTACAGGTAGTAGGCGGCGCGGCGCCAGTTCATGAAAATCCAAGGCTCGATGGAACATTCGCCCGACGGCATGCCGAAGCCCTGCAGCGGCGGGTAGGAGAAATAGGCGTCCTCGGCGGCGGTGACGATGTCGGTGGTCAGCCCGTAATGGGTGCCGCCGCCAACGCAGTAGCCGTGCACCTGGGCGATCGTCGGTTTGGAGAACTCCCACAGGTTCAGGATCGGCTTGACGAACAGATCGGTCTGCGGCTTCCACGGGGTGCCCATCACCTTCGCGCCCTCGACGAACGCCGGGTAGTCGACCGCGTTGTTGCCGATGGCGTGACCCGAGCAGAAGCCCTTGCCGTTGGCCTTCATGATCAGCACTTTGATGTCGTAGTCGCGGTCGGCGTCGGCCAGCGCCGCGTCGACCTCTTCGGCCAGCTTCTGGTCCTGGGCGTTGGCCTTCTCCGGCCAGTTCAGGGTGACGCGGGCGATCGGGCCTTCCTTCTGGTAGATGATTCTCTCGCGGGTCTCGTTGAGATCCATACGCGTTCAACCTTTCCTGGTATACGTTGGTTCACCTTGGTTCATGTCGGTTCAACCAGTGATGACCCCGATTTCGGCGCCGATCTGGTAGGTGGTCCCGACCTGCCCGGTCCACCGCACCGTGCCGGATGCTCCCGCCTCGATCTCCTGCTCGACCTTCTCGGTGGCGATCACGTAGATCGGGGTGCCCGCCTCGACGTGCTCACCGGCGCCGACCAGCAGCCCGGTGAGCTCGGCCTCCGATACCGCCACCGACACCCGGGGAATGCGAATGATGAAGTCAGCCGTGCGCCGTGGCCCCCGTCAGCGTCCTGCCCAACGTCTTCAGCGCCGCCGCCGCGATGCGCTCCGGGGACGGGTACACCTGCGCCTCCAGCGCGGCCGCGGCCGGATTGGGGACGAACCGGGCGGCGACCCGTTCGACGGGCGCGGCCAGCTCCGAAAACAGCCGCGAGTGCAGGATCGCCGCGACTTCGGCTCCGGGACCGGCGAATTGCACCGCGTCGTGCACGATCACGGCCCGGCGGGTGCGCCGCACGGACGCCACGACGGTGTCGACGTCCAGCGGTACCAGGGTGCGCAGGTCGACCACCTCGGCGCTGACGCCCTGGTCGCCCAGCATCGCCGCGGCAGCCAGCGCGTCGTGCACCGGGCGCCCGTAACCGATCAGGCTGACGTCGGCGCCGGGCCGCTTGATGTCGGCCTGGCCCAGCGGAATGCGGAAGCCGGGGTCGACGGGGACCCGGCCCTTCTTGCCCTGCAGCCGAATCGTCTCGATGAACAGGCACGGGTCGGGGTCGAAGATCGCCGAGCTCAGCAACCCCTTGCCGTCGCGCGGGGTGGCCGGCACGATCACCTTCAATCCCGGAATGTGCATGAACCATGCCTCCAGGCTCTGCGAATGCGTTGCGCCGGTGGATAATCCGGCATACACCTGGGTGCGTACGGTCAGCGGCGCCGACGTGCGTCCGGCCGTCATGAACCTCAGCTTGGCGGCGTTGTTGATCAGCTGGTCGGCGGCGATGCCGATGAAATCCATGATCATGATCTCGGCGACCGGCAGCAGGCCGTCGATGGCGGCGCCGATCGCCGCCCCCACGATCGCCGCCTCCGAGATCGGTGTGTCCAGCACCCGGTCGCGGCCGTATTTCGTCGACAGACCCGCGGTCGGTCCGGAAGCGCCGGGATCGGCAATGTCCTCGCCCAGCAGGAAGACTCGCTCGTCGGCGGCGAGCGCCTGATCCAGCGCGAGGTTGAGCGCCTCGCGCATCGTCATCTCTTGGTCGGCCATCGCACGCGTCCTCAGGTCGGGAAGGGGATCGGCGCCGCGTACACGTCCCGGTCGAGTTCGTCCGCCGCCGGCGAATCCGCGCCGAGCACAGTCCGCAGCGCCGCCTCCACGGCGGCCGCCGCGTCGTCGTCGATGCGGGCGAGTTCCGCTTCGCCGCACACCCCCGTCTCGGCGAGCCGCCGCCGGAACCGGGGCACGGGGTCGGCCGCCAGCGCGGCTTGCAGTTGATCGGCGGGTATGTAGGGCATCCGGTCCGCGAAATAGTGGCCGCGGAAGCGGAACGTCTCGCATTCCAGAAACGTGGGGCCGCTGCCGGCGCGGGCGCGCCGCAGCGCGTCGTCGAGCGCGGCCGTCACCGCGAGCGGGTCGTTGCCGTCGACCCGGACCCCGGGCATGCCGTAGCCCGCGGCCCGGTCGGCGACGTGCTCGAGCTTCATGGTGTCGGTGGTCGGCGTCATCTCGGCGTACCGATTGTTCTGGCACACGAACACGATCGGCAGGTCCCACAGCGCGGCCATGTTGGCCGCCTCGTGGAACGACCCGGTGTTGGTGGCGCCGTCGCCGAAGCTGACCACCGTGACCCGATCGAGCCCCTTGCGTCGGGCGGCCATCGCCAGCCCGACCGCCACCGGTGGCCCGGCGCCCACGATGCCGGTCGAAAGCATCACGCCGACTTCGGGTTTGGCGATGTGCATGGTGCCGCCCTTGCCCCGCCCGGCGCCGATGGTGCGGCCCATCATCTCGCCGTAGATCTCCTCGAGCCCGACCCCCTTGCCGATCAGGTCGTGCAGGCCGCGATAGGTGGTCACCAGCTGGTCGTCGGGCCGTAGCGTCACCCCCATCGCGGCGGCGATCGCCTCCTGGCCCCGCGACGGCCAGTAGACGCAGAGGAACTCGCCGGTGCCGATGCCCCGCGACAGCCGGTCGTCGGCCGTCTTCATCAACACCATCAGCGCGTAGAGGCGACGCTGGATGTCGGGGGAAGGCTTGGCGGACGGCGTCATTCGGCTACCCGCCCGACCAGGGTTTGACCTTGAGGAAGCCGCCGGCGTCGACGCGCAACTGCTGCCCGGTGATGTAGCGGGCCGCATCCGAGGCCAGGAACAGCACCGCCTCGCTGATGTCCTCGGGTTCGACGTAGGGCACCGGCATCGCCTGCACCAGCGGGAACACCGGTTCGGCGTCCTCGCGGGTGGAGGCCGGCAGGTCCGGCCGGAAGGCGCGGTACATCGGCGGGCTGTGCAGCATGTCGGTGTTGACGTTGGTCGGATGCACCGCGTTCATCCGGATCGAGAACGGGGCGAGCGCCAGGGCGAAGTCGTTGACGTAGTGCGCGGCAGCCAGTTTCGCGAACGCGTATCCGGCGCCGCCGGGTCCGCCGATCCCGCTCCCGGCGCCGGAGGTGTTCAGCGACGACATGAAGGCCGCGTTGGAACCGATGACGATGATCGACGCGCCGGCCCGGAGGTGTTTGAGGCTGGCGTGCACCAGATTCAGCACCCCACCCAGGTCGACGTCCACGGCGTCGGCGAACGCCTGCGGTGGCAGGCCGGCGGTCAGCGGGCAGATGCCGGCGTTGGCGACCACGATGTCCAGATGCCCGAACTCGGCGACACCGGCGTCGATGGCCGCCGACAGGACCACCCGATCGCGGACGTCGGCGACCGCGGTGATGGCGCGCTGCCCCTCCTTCTCGACCAGCCGCGCCGTCTCGTCCAGATCCTCCGGACGGGCCAGCGGATACTCATTGGTCTCGATGTCCGCGCACAGATCGACCGCGATGATGTCGGCGCCCTCGGCGGCCAGCATCCGGGCGTGGGACCGGCCCTGACCGCGGGCGGCCCCGCTGATCACCGCCACCTTGCCCGTCACCCTGCCCATCGCCCGTTACCTCGCGACTCCTAATGGGGCCCAATGCCATTCGGGCGTCCCGCGGTCGCGGTGACGGGTCGGCCGGACACCAGGCCGCGCTGTGACGGGGCGCCCGGCCACCGCAGCGGGCGCCGGACTCAGACCAACAGTCGGCTCCATCGCGTCTCTTCCCGGAGAAACTGCGCTGACCTGCAGATGGGCTATCACTACGCCCAAGACTAACTAGAATATCTAAAATAGCAAGGAATGGCCGAGACCGAGGGGATTGGCGATGTCAGGCGTACACGGTGGTGTCCTGCGGGGCGTGCGGGTGGTCGAATTGGCGTCCTGGACCTACGTCCCCTCCGCCGGTGCGGCCCTGGCGGACTGGGGCGCCGACGTCATCAAGGTGGAAGGCGTGAGCTCCGGTGACCCGGGGCGGGCGCTGGTGGTCGGCGGGTTCACCCGGGAGGCGGCGCGGCCCGACGCCGACTTCATCCTCGAATTGGGCAATCGGGGCAAGCGCAGCATCGCCATCGACATCAAGTCGGAGACCGGCCGTGAGCTGTTCGGCCGGCTGCTGGCCAGCGCCGACGTGTTCCTGACCAATTGGCTGCCGGGCGCCCTGGAGCGGGCCCGGCTGACCGTCGCCGACATTCGTGCCTTCAACCCGCGCATCATCGTCGCCCGGGGCACCGGTCTGGGCGTGCGGGGCCCGGACCGGGATCGGGGCGGGTTCGACGCCGCCACCTACCTCGCGCGGGGCGGGGTCGCATACACCCTGACGCCGTTCGGCAGCGAGACACCCGCCGTACAGGGCCCCGGTTTCGGTGACCTGCAAGCCGGCGCCACCCTCGCCGGCGGCGTGTGCGCCGCCCTGTTCCATCGCGGACGCACCGGTGAGCCGACGATCGTCGACTCCTCGCTGCTGGCCCAGGCGATGTGGTCGATAGCACCGTCGATCTCGGCGGCCGACTTCTTCGACATCGACGGCATCCCGGGGGCGCCGCCGGGCCTGGCCATCAACCCGCTGGTCAACCGGTACCGAACCAAAGACGGCCGGTGGATCCAGCTGGTGTTCCTGCAGCCGGACAAGTACTGGGCGGGCTTCTGCCGGCGCATCGGCCTGGCCGAACTGGCCGACGACGCGCGTTTCGTCCCGTCGAGCAACCTGATCGCCAATGCGGCCGCGGCGACCGAGCTGCTGGCGAACACGTTCGCCCGCCACGACCTTTCGCACTGGCAAACCGTGCTGGCGGACGAACCGGGGGTATGGGGCGCGCTCGCGACACCGCGGGAGACCCTCAACGATCCGCAGGTCGAGCCCAACGGGTACGTGGTGACCAATGTCGACGACCACGGTGAGAAGTACCGGATCGTCGCCGCGCCAGTGCAATTCGACGAGACACCACCGGCACCGGCGCGTGCGCCCGAACACGGTCAGCACACCGAGGAGATCCTGCTGGAGCTCGATGTCGATTGGGACGACATCGCCGAGGCCAAGGCGCTCAAGGCAATTCTGTAACGACCCGGGATCGGGTTGCACAGCTATCGCCGATGCGTGCCTGATTGCGTTTCACCGCAACCTGATTCGATACCACGCGTCGCGGATTGCTTGGTGAGCAGCCGATCCCGAAACGGTCACAGGCGCATATCAATCCCGGTAGCGGTCTGGCAGATCGCCACCGATCGACAAATCATGGCACAGGGCGCTTTTGAGGTTTGCGGCCGCGACGATGCGTAGCGCAGGAATTCCTCGCCCGCTGCCTCCGGCGGCGGATTCGGTAGGGCGCCGCAGGAGGTATCCACGTCATGACATCGAACTGGGTCCCCACCCAGACTTCGTGTGGGCCGCACTCCGGCCGCATCCTCGACACCGCGCGGGGCATTTTGATCGGCCTTCGCCGTTGCCCCTCCGAGGCCGCCCTGGACGAATTGCACAGCGCGGCATTGCGTCACAAGGTGCCGGTGTTCGCGATGGCATGGGCTCTGGTGCACCTGGCCGGTGCCGGGCAGCAGACACCGAGCTTCGTCGATGCGCAATCGGCGGCCCGGCGCGAATGGGGACCGCTGTTCGAGTCCGCCGCAGTGCCCTGTTGAGCGGGCATCAAGACGTTGGGACGGCCGAGTTCTCGCGGGGTAACCCGGCCGTCTCCAACCACCTCGAGACCCCGGCGGGTCCCCAGGCGTTAGGGCTCGAATTGCGCTGGCCGACCCGGAGGCGGGGTGCACGCCGGCGCCGGCGTGCGGGCACCCCGCCCGGACCCGAGACCGACTTCGGCATCAACCTGGTCCGCTGATCGCTGCGCTGAATTGCGCGCTGGCGCGCGGCTAGTGCGGAGGCGCAGGCGGCAGCTGGCGCGGGCCGTCGGGCGGCTCCAGTTCCGCCGGCCCGTCCCGCTGGGTCAATTCGGCGCGGTCATCCGCGGCCGAGGGCACCGACAACTTGCCCGCATCCGGTGCCGACGAGCGCGGCAACGACGAGCGCGCGTCGCGGCCGGTCATCCGCCGGTGCGCCCGCGGTCCCGGTTGCTGCCGCGTGGAGGTGACGAAATCCGGCCCGGCGGTGCGGCTTTCGGTGCGGCTTTCGGTGTCTTCGGTCGGGTCCGCTGACGCGGTCTGGGTGGCCTGCGAATTGACCGTGACCTTGCGGGTGCGGCGCAGCGCGAAGGTGATCTCTTCGGTCTCCTCGACGACGCCTTCGAACACCTGGCGCGCGGTGCGCAGCGGATGGGTCAGCCGATGGGTCGTCGTGTCCATCATCCGCGCCACCAGCGGCGGCACCAATGGGCGAATCCAGCGGGCCGCGGCCTTGGTCGCGTCCGGGATCGACGGGATCAACGGCGTGCTCCAATCCTGCTCGACCGCGTCGTTCGGCGGTGGGGAAGAGGGCAGCTGCTGCGGGCCGGGGTCGCATTCCACGCGCGGTTGCGGCGCCTGGGTGATGGCCCGGCTGGCCGCCTCGGCCTCGGCGGCGATCGGCAGATAGACGTCATCCCGGGCCGGCTCGGATGTCAGTTCGGATGTGAGTTCGGATGTCGGTTCAAAGGCCCGCGGCGGCGGCGGATCGGCGACGGCGTCCAACACGCGGCGGCGCTGGTGTTCCCGGTCGATCTCGGTCTGCGCCTCGATGGCCAGCCGCGCCTGCGTCAATTGGTGCTCGGCCCACATGATTTCGGCTTCGCGGCGAACCTCGGCCCGCTTGATCGCGATCGCGGTGTCGGCGTCGAGTTCGGCGCGCTCGCGCCGCGCGCGCGCCGCGGCGCGGCGATCGTGACTCGTCTCCCCGCGCCACAGCCCCAGGATCAGGGGCGTCAGGTACAGCAGCACGCAGCCCCCGATCGTCAACAGCCGCAAGGTCAATGCTCCGGCGTTGCCAGCGGTGACGTCGTTCATCGCGATCCAGCGCGCGCCCGGGCCCCGGCCGGCGTCCGCCATCGCGGCGCGGCGGGCGTCGGCCACGGCCCGCTGGGCCCGCGAGACCGCGGCGTCCAATTCGGGTGCGCGGCTGTCGCGGGCCGCCAGCGCCTCGTCCAGCTCGCGCTGGGCGTCGGCGAGAAGCTCGTTGGCCGTGCTGGTTTCGGGGCCCGGGCCGGGGACACCGGTGATCCGGGTCTGCGGACAGCCCGGAGTGGGGTGATATTCGCAGCGGGCCACGACCAGCGCCCTGTCCTGGCGGTCGCGCGCCTGCGCCACCGCGCCGTCGAGTGCCGCCCGCGCCTCCTCGGCCTGCCGCAGCGTCGCCGACGCCGTGACGACGGCCGGGGCGGAATCCGCGGTTGCGCGATGCCCGTTCGTCCAGACGCTGGTCGATGGGGCCGGAAAGGATGACCAGGGCGGCGAGTTCACCGACGACGACACCGACCGCCGCCGCGACCGCGCCGCGTGCCACCGGACGGTTCCCGCCGGCGGCCGGCGCGGCGGTGCCGCGGACGATCGCGCCCACCAGCAAGCCGAAGACCAGCGTCGCCGGCACCAGCGCCGGCAGCGGCCAACGGCCCGCCGCCGCCAGCCCGGCGACCAGCCAGGCCAGCGCGGAACCCAGCAGCACCACCGCGCCGGCCACGGCGTGCGCGGACCGCTCGTGGCGTTCCCCGGGCTCGCCGGCTTCCCCGCCGCCCAGCCAGATGAGCACCCCCGCCACCCGGGCCGGACCCGGGCGGGGCTCAGTTACGTCTTGGGGCATGAACCGAAAACACCTCCACCGTCGAGCACCGTCCAGCCTCCCAGGCCACCGCCCGACACATCGAATCCAAGCCACCGCCTGTGGTGTGCTTCACAGCACCGCGTGATCGGCGCAGCTCATCACCGTCCGGTGCGGGTGGGCCGGGGCCACGGTCGGGATCCGATGCGCAATTCCTGCGACGCGAGCGGATCAGCGGCCGTTCGGGCAGGTGACGTGAGACGGTATAAGCCTATGTCGAACCACGATTATGTCACCTACGAAGAGTTCGGCCGCAGATTCTTCGAGGTTGCGGTCACCCCCGAACGGGTCGCCGCCGCGTTCGCCGACATCGCCGGCAGCGAGTTCGCCATGGAGCCGATCGCCCAGGGGCCCGGCAAGATCGCCAAGGTCAGCGCGAACGTCAAGATCCACGAACCGCACGTCACCCGGCGCCTCGGTGACACCATCACCTTCGTCATCCACATCCCGCTGTCGATCGACCTGCTGGTCGACCTGTGGCTGGACAAGCAGCGCTTCGTGGTCTCCGGCGACATCGCCCTGCGCGCGACGGCGCGGGCGGCCGAACCGCTGCTGCTGATCGTCGACGTCGCCAAGCCGCGGCCGTCGGACATCACCGTCAACGTCTCGTCAAAGTCCATCCGCGGCGAGGTGCTGCGCATCCTGGCCGGGGTGGACGGCGAGATCCGCCGCTTCATCGCCCAGTACGTCGCCGACGAGATCGACGCCCCGCACTCGCAGGCCGCCCAGGTGATCGACGTGGCCCAGCAGCTGGAACAGGCCTGGCCCGGCTGAGCCCGGGGCCACGAATAGCTCCGCGGCGCTGCGGGTATCCAGCCGGGAACCCGGGGAGAAGCGGAGGATCACGTTGGCTCGAGTAGATGTGTCGGTGTCGTCGGAGTTGGAGCCCGAAACCGCCTGGAAACTGGCCTCGGACCTGGATCGGTTCGGCGAGTGGATGACGATCTTCGCCGGCTGGCGCGGCCCGGTCCCCGACACCATCGGCGAGGGCACCCGCGTCGCCTCGTGCGTCAAGGTCAAGGGATTCCGCAACGTCATCCATTGGACCGTCACCCGCTACGACCAACCGAAATCGATTGAGCTGCAAGGCCGCGGCCGGGGCGGGATCCGGCTCACCGTGGCGATGACCGTCACCGACGACCACCCGGGATCGGTCTTTCACCTCACCGCCGACATCGACGGCGGCGTGCTCAGCGGCCCGATCGGGGGACTGGTCGCCCGGGTGCTGCGCTCGGACGTGCACAAGTCGGTGCACAACCTCGCGGCGCTGCAGCCGAGCGGGCCTAGCGCGCCGGGCGGCTGATCGTCCAGTCGCGCTGTTCCTGGCGAATCCGCCTGCGGTCCATGGCAAGCCACGCCAGCCCGGCGCCGAACGCGAGCATCGCCACGATCGCCGCCGTCACCCCGGCCCCGGCATGCCCCAACGCGAAGTTGGCCACGCACACCACGAACGCCACCGCCGCGATCCCGACCGCGGCGAGGCCCGACGTGGGCGCCGCATCCCGCGCCGACGGGTACCGGACCGGTTGGCCTCGCCCGACGGTCCGGTCATGCTGCACAGGGCTGTGCCTCATGGGCGTCTCCTCTGCTGTCGCTTGGCTCGCGCCGATTCTTGGGTGCTACCCAAAAAGCCGGTCGGACAAACGACTTCGGGCGGCGCGGCCCGCGTGTGCGGCCGGGAGCGCCTCAGAGCGTTTGGTGGCGCCCGAAATACTTGTGGTCTTCGCTGTAGCCGCCGTAACCGCTTCCGATGTCGCGGTAGTCGGCGACGAACTCGATGCCCTTGATCCACTTCACCAATTTGAAGCCGTGCTGCAGCTCATTGCGCAGCCGCAGCGGCCGGCCGTGCATGTAGGGCAGCTGCTGGTCGTTCATCTTGTAGGCCAGCATCGTCATGTGATGGTCCATCTGGCCGATGTGGTGGGCGTTGTAGTAGATGCCGCCCGTGGCGCCGAGACCCATCGAGTAGAACACCGCCCATTTGGCCTCGGGCAGCGGCTTGACGATGTCCATGATCGTTTTCATCTGCACGCCACCCCATTTGGCGACACCCGACCAGGCCTGAATGCAGAAGTGCTGGCTGATCTGCTCGTGGTAGGGCAGCGCCATCAGGTCCTCGAGCGAGAACTCCATCGGGTGCTCGACCAGCCCGTAGACCTTGAGCCGCCAGTCCTTGAAGTCGTTGGCCTCCAGCTCCTTGTACTCGACCGTCTCGGGCAGCCGGCCGTTGCGCCAGTGGTGCGGCGAGATGTCCTTTTCGGTGAAGGCGCCCGGCTTGGGATCCAGCTGCTCGAGCATCCGCTGGAACGGGCCGACCAGCGCGTAGCCGACCCGCTGCACCACCCGCGGATGGCGAATGGTGAAGGGAGTGGCCCAAACCCACGCGATCGCGGTCAGCACCATGGCCGCGGAGAAGATGCCGAAACCTATCCAGCTGTTGTCGTCGCGGGCGGCGAACATGTGGTTGAGGTTTCGCAGCGCACTGGTGGTCAGCACCATGGTGACGTGCACCAGGATGAAGAACAGGAAGTAGACCAGCACCAGGAAATGCAGCGACCGCGCGTGCTGGATGCTCAGCCGCTTGCTCAGCCAGTGCACCCGCTGCGACAGCGCCGGTGACATGCCCAGCCCGGTGATCAACGCGGCCGGGGCGGCGATGAACACCGTCGTGAAATACGACAGCAGCTGCAAGCCGTTGTAGGCCACCCAGCCGTTGTCGGTGGGCCAGTCCAGCGACAGGTACTGCACGGCCACCGACGCGGCGTTGGGGAAGACGTCCCAGCTGGTCGGCACGATGTGGCGCCACTGCCCGGTGGCGAACAACAGCACGTAGAAGACGGCCCCGTTGAGCAACCACAACACGTCGACGCCGAGGTGCCACCAGCGGGCCAACCCGATCGAGTGGCGGAACCCGGGAAGCCCGAATTGCGGTGGCAGGGCGACGGTGTCGGCGTTGGCGGTCCACAGCTCGTCGTCGGGAACCGGCGGCCCGACCCGCAGCCACTCGTCCTTACCGGGGGTGGCGTTGCGGCTGAAGTAGAGCCGGGGATGGTCGCACAGGATCTGGATGCCGGTCCTGATGATGAACATCATCATGAACAGGTTGAAGAAATGCGTCCAGCCGATCCACGCCGGCAGGCCGGGCGGGACACCGGCGCTGTCGGTGCCCGGGTAGCGCTGGATGAACGACTGCACCGCCGGCATGTTGTGCAGGCCTTTGCCCACCGCCACCCCCGCGATCAGCAGGGCAAAGCCGATGGGGATCAACCACAACAGGTTGAACCACCGGTCGCGGCCGACCCGCAGCTTGGGGGGCGGTCGCCCGCCGGGTGAGATCGAAGCCGCCGCCGTATGCCTCCACGTCGATGATGTCTTCGGCGGTGTGTATTTCGTTGCGGTAGTCTGGAATGGAGGTCAGCGGCGTGCCCACTGCCAGTGCCGATGCGGAGCCGCCCGGTGCCGCCCGCCCTCCGCCGGTGCCCGCGGAATCAACGGTGTTCGTCACGCGCCCGAAAATACACGAACGCACTTGGATAAATTGGATCGGATCGGGAAAGGACCGGGCGGCTCGCGGGGCGGCCGGGCGCGGCGTTCGGCGGGCGGCGCGGGGGCGCGCAAAATTCGCGCCGGCGCCGGCGAGGTTAGCCGCACCTGCCAGACGAAAGCCGGTCATGCCGCCGCAACTGCGTCACCCCGGTGCTAGCTGTGAGTCAGCGCATAATCTGCTGCCAGCGTGCTTCCGGCGGGGTTCGGAGGGTCGCGCGCGGCCGGGCGGCGCTAGGCGGGGTCGTGCGGCAGCAGCCGGCGCGCCGGGTGCGTCTCGATCGCGGTGACCGTCAGCGCCCGGCGGCTGATCCGCCAGCCGTCACCGGTCGGCTGGTAGCTGTCGTCGTAGCGCAGGTGCCACACCACGTCGACCAGCTCGTCACCGCGCTCGCTCCAGTGGTGCGCGACGCACGCGATGCGGCCCCGCGCGGCGCCGGGGGGCGCCGTCGCGTCGTATACCTCGCCGACGATGGCGTGCTCGGTGCGCGCCACCGTGGCGACGGCCGCGACGGCGGCGGCGATGGCCGCCCGGCCGCGATGGGTGTGCACGGGCCGCAGCTCGGCCGGCGGCGCGGGCACCACCAGCTCGGCGTCGACGGTGAAAAGCTTTGCGACAGCATCGAATCGGCGATCGTCGACGCCTGCCGCGTAGCGGTGCACCAGATCGCTGAGCGCGCCGCGGTCGTCGGCCGAAAGCGTCACGGCCCGCTCACCGGGCGCAGCGACAGCCGCTGCGCGCACGCCGACAACATGTCCTTGGCCTGCTCGATATCGGAGGTCGGCGGCATGGCCAGCACCAGCCGGTCGGCGCCCTGGTCGGCCAAGCGGGCCGCGCGCTCGGCGTCGATCTTGGAAACACTATGGCCCAGAGACACTTCCAGGGCGGCGGGATCGCGGCCCGCCGCGACCGCCTCGTCACGCATCAACCCGATCAGCGACGCCAGCCGTGTGCCGGTGACGCCGAGCGGCTGGAAGCCGTCCCCGAACCGGCCCGCCCGGCGCGCGGCCGCCCGGCTGTGGCCGCCGATATGCACCGGAAAACGCTCGGCGGCAACGGGTTTCGGATAACACATGACGTTGCCGAAGGTGAAGAATTCGCCGTGGAACGACGCCCCGTCGGGCCGGTGCGCCCACAACGCCCACAGCACGGCCAGCTGCTCGTCGGCCCGCCGGCCGCGGTTGTCGAAATCGGCGCCGCAGGCCCGCAGCTCTTCCTGCAGCCAGCCCACCCCCACGCACAGCCGCAGCCTGCCGCCCGACAGCGCGTCGAGCGTGCCGACCCGCTTGGCCAGCACCACCGGATGGTGGTTGGGCAGCACCAGCACCCCCGTCGCCAAGCCGAGGCGGGTGGTGTGCCCGGCCAGGAACGCCAGCAGATCCAGCGGGTCGGGGATCGGGCAGTCCGGCGCCAGCCCGACGCGCCCGGAGCTGTCGTAGGGGTAGACGCTGTCGTACCGGGTGAGCAGGACGGTGTGCTCGACGGCCACGATCGATTCGAACCCGCACGCCTCGAGGTGACGGGCGAAGGCCACCATCCAGTCCGGGTCCGCGGTGACGCCGTCGGCAACCGGGGCCACGACTGAGACCTTCATGGCACCCGAAGCTAACAGGTGGCGGTCACGGCGCGATGGCGGCGCGCACCGCCTCGGCCAGGGCGGCGGCCCGACGATCGGTGAACACGTCTTCCAGCAGCACCGGCCGCCCGTCCGGACCGGTCAGCGGAACGCGCCAGTTGGGGTACTCGTCGGTGGTGCCGGGCTGGTTCTGGGTGCGGCGGTCGCCCACGGCGTCGGTCAGCGCCACACCCAGCAGCCGCGACGGCGTCCGGCCCAGATAGCGGTAGAGCGCCAAAATGACTTGCTCCGAGTCGGTTTCGCCGTCCGCGAGCAGCCCCACCCGGCGCAGCTCGGCCATCCACGCCGCCAGGTCGGCGCGGTCGGACTCCAGCTCGTCGGCCACCGGCCGGCTCAGCAGGCCCAGCGAATCGCGCAGCCGGACATGGTCGGCGGCCAGATAGCCGGCGGTCGGCGGCAGGTCGTGGGTGGTGACCGAGGACAGGCAGTACTCCCGCCACCGCTCGGCCGGCAGCGGGCCGCCGTTACCGTCGCGGTCCAACTCGAACCACAGGATCGAGGTCCCCAGCAGGCCGCGCAACAACAGGTAGTCGCGCACCCACGGCTCGACCGTGCCCAGGTCCTCGCCGACCACCACCGCCCCGGCCCGATGCGCCTCCAGCGCGACGATGCCGATCATGGCCTCGTGGTCGTAGCGCACGTAGGTGCCCTCGGTCGGGGCGCTGCCGCGCGGGATCCACCACAGCCGGAACAGCCCGATGATGTGGTCGATGCGCACCCCGCCGGCATGTCGCAGCACCGCGCGGATCAGGGAGCGGAAGGGTCGGTACTCGTGCTCGTCGAGCCGGTCCGGTCGCCACGGCGGCTGCGACCAGTCCTGGCCGAGCTGGTTGAACTCGTCCGGCGGCGCGCCGGCGGTCACCCCCAGCGCCATCACATCCTGCAGCGCCCAGGCGTCGGCGCCGTTGGGATGCACACCGACGGCCAGGTCGTGCATGATGCCCAGCGACATCCCGGCCCGGATCGCCTGGGACTGCGCGGCGGCCAGCTGCTCGTCCAGCTGCCACTGCAGCCAGCGATGGAAATCGACTGCCTCCGAATGCTTTTCGACGAAATCGGCGACCCCGGGGGCGTCCGGGTGCTGGAGCGTCTCGGGCCAGGAATGCCAGTCCGGGCCGTATTCCTCGGCCAGCGCGCACCAGGTGGCGAAGTCGTCGAGCGCCCGGCCCTCGCGGTCGCGGAAGGCGGCGTAACACAGTTGCCGGCCCGCCGAGCGGGGCTGTTGGTGCAGCCACTGCAGCGCCGTGCGCTTGGCCGCCCAGGAGCTGTCCCGGTCGACGGCGTCCAGGCCGGCAGCGTGGGTTTGCACGTCCGCGCGCAGCCGCCGGACCCGGCTGCGCTTGGTCAGTTCGGCGAACTCCGGGATCGCCTCGACGTGAAGATAAATCGGATTGACGAAGCGCCGCGAGGTCGGCAGGTAGGGCGAGGGTTCCATCCGGTTGGCGGGACCGGAGAACCCGGCCGCTTGCAGGGGATTGACCAACAGATAGTCGGCGCCGTGACGGAAGGCCGACCACACCGCGAGGTCGGTGAGATCGGTGAGATCGCCGACGCCCCAGGACTGCCGGGACCGCACGCTGTAGAGCTGAACGGCCAGGCCCCAGGCGCGCCGGGCGCCCAGGCGTTCCGGCAGGCCGAGCCAATCCGGCGTGACGATCAGCGCGGCGCTGGCCTCCGATCCGCCCGAGCGCAGCCACACCCGGTGATAGCCGAGCGGCAGGTCGGTGGGCAGCACGAAGCTCGCCTCGCCGACCCAGCGGCCGTCCAGGTCGAACGGCGGGGTGAAGTTGTCGACCTGTTCGACGCCGTCGCGCACGGTGCCGTCCTCCAGCCGCACCCACACCTCGGCGGGGTCGCCGTGGGTGACGTGCGCCCAGAACCGGATCTGCTCACCGGTCCGCCCGACGATGGTCGCGGGCAACCGGCGCGCCCAGTACGCGCGCAGCTTGGCGGTCAGCGCGTCGTTGCGTTCCTGCTCGGTGCCGGCGGCCACGCCGAGCGCGGCCAGCACCGCCGTGAGGGTGGCCTCGGGCACCCGCACCCGGCGGCCGGTCCAGTCCTCGTAATCCGTCGCGATGCCGTATCTGCGGGCGAGTTCGATCAGCGACGGCGCGAGTTCTGTCATACCGCCATCTTGCTGCCCGGATTCGTCCACCGGCGACCTGGCTGCGGCACCCGTTCGCGTCGTGTTTGCTGAACGGCCGCCGACCGTTCACCCGGCCGGGCCGCGGGCGGGCCCGTCGTCGTTCGACAGGACGAGACGCCCGCGGCCCATTACGATGCGGTGGAGGAGACTGACGAGAATCCGGTCGGCCGATCCGTGGGGGAGGGAATACCGCCAGCGCAACCGCACCGTCGGCCGGTGGTGCGGCGGTGGATCGGGCACGGTGACCGGCACCGGATTCGGGTGCATGAACAGATGTGGAACTGAGTGCGCTTCGGCGCCGCGTGGCGAGGTCCGTGCAGGTGCCTTACCGTTGTCACGGGTGGTCGGAAGTAATTCGCGAGATGGACAATATCCAGGCGTGTTAGCAAACCGGATGGTGAATTAGTGGCGGAAGAGAGTCGCGGGCAGCGCGGGTCGGGTTACGGCCTCGGGCTGTCGACGCGGACGCAGGTGACCGGCTATCAGTTCCTTGCCCGCCGGACCGCGATGGCGCTGACTCGCTGGCGGGTGCGGATGGAGGTCGAGCCGGGGAGGCGGCAGAACCTCGCCGTGGTGGCCTCGGTGTCGGCGGCGCTCGTGATCTGCCTGGGCGCGCTGCTGTGGTCGTTCATCAGCCCGGCCGGTCAGGTCGGGGACTCGCCGATCATCGCCGACCGCGACTCGGGCGCCCTGTATGTGCGGGTCGGGGACCGGCTGTATCCGGCGCTGAACCTGGCGTCGGCGCGCCTGATCACCGGCCGTCCCGACAACCCGCACCTGGTCAAGTCGAACCAGATCGCCAGCCTGCCCCGCGGCCCGATGGTGGGTATCCCGGGCGCACCGTCCAACTTCCATCCCACCGGCCCGTCCACCTCGTCGTGGCTGGTCTGCGACACCGTGTCCAACTCGACCGGCGCCGGCGCGCCGTCCGGGGTGACGGTGACGGTGATCGACGGCGCCCCGGACCTGAGCAATCACCGCAAGGTGCTGACCGGGTCCGACGCGGTGGTGCTGAACTACGGCGGGGACGCCTGGGTGATCCGCGACGGCCGCCGTTCCCGGATCGATGCCACCAACCGTTCGGTGCTGCTGCCGCTGGGGCTGACGCCCGAACAGGTCAGCATGGCCAAGCCGATGAGCCGCGCGCTGTACGACGCGCTGCCGGTGGGCCCCGAACTGACGGTGCCGCAGATCCAGAACGCCGGTGGTGCGGCCTCCTTCCCCGGTGCGCCCGGACCCATCGGCACCGTGCTGGTCACCCCGCAAATCAGTGGGCCGCAACAGTATTCGCTGGTGCTGGCCGACGGTGTGCAGACACTTCCGCCGCTGGTGGCCCAGATCCTGCAGAACGCCGGGCCGGGCAACACCAAACCGGTGACCGTGGAACCGTCGGCCCTGGCGAAGATGCCGGTGGTCAACAAGCTGGACCTGTCCTCCTACCCGGACGCGCCGCTGAACGTGATGGACATCCGGGAGAACCCGGCGACGTGCTGGTGGTGGCAGAAGACCTCCGGTGAGAACCGGGCCCGGGTCCAGGTGGTGTCCGGCGCGACCATCCCGGTCGCGCAGAAGGACGTCAATAAGGTGGTGTCGCTGGTCAAGGCCGACACCACGGGCCGCGAGGCCGATCAGGTCTTCTTCGGGCCCGACTATGCGAACTTCGTGGCGGTCACCGGGAACGATCCCGGCGCCAAGACGACCGAATCGCTGTGGTGGCTCACCGATGCCGGCGCCCGGTTCGGGGTCGACGACACCCGCGACGTGCGAGAGGCGCTGGGCTTGAAGACCAAACCCAGCGTGGCGCCGTGGGTGGCGCTGCGGCTGCTGCCGCAGGGTCCGACCCTGTCGCGCGCGGATGCGCTGGTGCAGCACGACACGCTACCGATGGACATGTCCCCTGCAGAGTTGGCGGTACCCAAGTGAAACGTGGATTTGCCCGGCCCACACCGGAAAAGCCCCCGGTGATCAAGCCGGAGAACATCGTCCTACCCACCCCGCTGAGCATCCCGCCGCCGGAGGGCAAGCCGTGGTGGCTCGTGGTGGTCGGCGTCCTGGTGGTCGGCCTGCTGATCGGCATGGTCGGCATGACCTTCGCCAGCGGCTCGCACGTGTTCGGAGGCGCCGGCGCCATCTTCCCGATCTTCATGATCGGCGGCGTCGCGATGATGATGTTCGGCGGCCGGTTCGGCGGCCAGCAGCAGATGAGCCGGCCCAAGCTGGACTCGATGCGCGCCCAGTTCATGCTGATGCTGGACATGCTGCGCGAGACCGCGCACGAGTCGGCCGACAGCATGGACGCCAACTACCGCTGGTTCCACCCCGCGCCCACCACGCTGGCCGCCGCGGTCGGGTCGCCGCGGATGTGGGAACGCAAGCCCGACGGCAAGGACCTCAACTTCGGCGTGGTCCGGGTGGGCGTCGGCATGACCCGCCCCGAGGTGACCTGGGGTGAGCCGCAGAACATGCCCACCGATATCGAGCTGGAGCCGGTGACCGGTAAGGCGCTGCAGGAGTTCGGCCGCTACCAGAGCGTCGTCTACAACCTGCCCAAGATGATCTCGCTGCTGGTCGAGCCCTGGTACTCGCTGGCCGGAGACCGCGAGCAGGTGCTGGAATTGATGCGGGCCATCATCTGCCAGCTGACCTTCTCGCACGGGCCCGACCATGTGCGGATGATCGTGGTCAGCTCCGACCTCGACGAGTGGGACTGGGTGAAATGGCTGCCCCACTTCGGTGATCCGCGCCGCCAGGACGCCGCGGGCAACGCCCGCATGGTGTACAGCTCGGTGCGCGAGTTCGCCGCCGAGCAGGCCGAATTGTTCGCCGGCCGTGGATCATTCACGCCCCGGCACGCCAGCTCGTCGGCCCAGACCCCGACACCGCACACCGTGATCATCGCCGACGCCGTCGACCCGCAATGGGAATACGTGATCAGCGCCGAAGGTGTCGACGGGGTGACATTCTTCGACCTGACCGGTTCGTCCATGTGGAGCAGCGTCCCGGAGCGCACGCTGCGGTTCGACGACAAGGGCGTCATCGAGGCGCTGCCCCGCGACCGCGACACCTGGATGGTGATCGACGAGAAGCCGTGGTTCTTCGCCCTGACCGACCACCTCAGCGTCGCCGAGGCGGAGGAGTTCGCGCAGAAGCTGGCCCGCTGGCGGCTCGCCGAGGCCTACGAGGAGATCGGCCAGCGGGTGGCGCACATCGGCGCCCGAGACATCTTGTCCTACTACGGGATTGAAGACCCCGGCAACATCGACTTCGATGCGCTGTGGGGCGGCCGCACCGACACCATGGGCCGGTCGCGGCTGCGCGCCCCGTTCGGGGTGCGCTCCGACAACGGCGAGCTGCTGTTCTTGGACATGAAGTCACTGGACGAGGGCGGCGACGGCCCGCACGGCGTCATGTCCGGAACCACCGGTTCGGGTAAGTCGACCCTGGTGCGCACGGTGATCGAATCGCTGATGCTCAGCCACCCGCCCGAGGAGCTGCAGTTCGTGCTGGCCGACCTCAAGGGTGGGTCGGCGGTTAAGCCGTTCGCCGGGGTGCCGCACGTCTCGCGGATCATCACCGACCTGGAAGAGGACCAGGCGCTGATGGAACGCTTCCTGGACGCGCTGTGGGGCGAGATCGCCCGGCGCAAGGCCATCTGCGACAGCGCCGGCGTCGACGACGCCAAGGAGTACAACGCCGTCCGGGCCCGGATGCGGGCCCGCGGCCAGGACATGCCGCCGCTGCCGATGCTGGTGGTGGTCATCGACGAGTTCTACGAGTGGTTCCGCATCATGCCGACCGCCGTGGACGTGCTCGACTCGATCGGCCGGCAGGGCCGCGCCTACTGGATCCATCTGATGATGGCCTCGCAGACCATCGAAAGCCGCGCCGAAAAGCTCATGGAGAACATGGGTTACCGGTTGGTGCTCAAGGCGCGCACCGCCGGTGCCGCCCAGGCGGCCGGGGTGCCGAACGCGGTCAACCTGCCCGCCCAGGCCGGCCTGGGATACTTCCGCCGCAGCCTGGAGGACATCGTCCGGTTCCAGGCCGAATTCCTGTGGCGCGACTACTTCCCCCGCGGCATCAGCGACGACGGGGAAGAGGCGCCGGCGCTGGTGCACAGCATCGACTACGTCCGCCCGCAGCTGTTCACCAACTCGTTCACCCCGCTGGAAGTCAGCGTCGGGGGACCCGACGTCACCGTCCCGGCCATCCCGGCCGCCGGCGCCGACATGCCCGAGATCGAGGGGCCGGACGACGACGACGTGGAAGGCATCCGCACGCCCAAGGTCGGCACGGTGATCATCGACCAGCTGCGCAAGATCGACTTCCAGCCGTACCGGCTCTGGCAGCCGCCGCTGGACCAGCCGATCGCCATCGACGAGCTGGTGAACCGGTTCCTCGGCCACCCCTGGCAGCAGGACTACGGCACCGCGCGGGACCTGGTGTTCCCGATCGGCATCATCGACCGCCCGTTCAAGCACGACCAGCCGCCGTGGACGGTCGACACGTCGGGGCCCGGCGCCAACGTGCTGATCCTGGGCGCCGGCGGCTCGGGGAAGACGACCGCGCTGCAGACGCTGATCTGTTCGGCGGCGCTGACCCACACCCCCGAGCAGGTCCAGTTCTACTGCCTGGCCTACAGCAGCACCGCGCTGACCACGGTGGCCCGGCTGCCCCATGTCGGCGAGGTGGTCGGTCCGACCGACCCGTACGGCGTCCGCCGCACGGTGGCCGAACTGCTCGCGTTGGTGCGGGAGCGCAAACGCAGCTTCCTCGAGTACGGGATCCCCTCGATGGAGGTGTTCCGGCGGCGCAAGTTCGGCGGCGAACCCGGCCCGGTCCCCAACGACGGGTTCGGCGACGTCTACCTGGTGGTCGACAACTACCGGGCGCTGGCCGAAGAGAACGAGGTGTTGATCGAGCAGGTCAACGTGATCATCAACCAGGGCCCCTCGTTCGGGGTGCACGTGGTGGTCACCGCCGATCGCGAATCCGAGCTGCGGCCGCCGGTGCGCAGCGGCTTCGGCTCCCGGGTCGAGCTGCGGCTGGCCGCCGTGGAGGACGCAAAGCTGGTGCGGTCCCGGTTCGCCAAGGACGTTCCGGTCAAGCCGGGTCGCGGCATGGTGGCGGTCAACTACGTCCGCCTGGACGCCGACCCGCAGTCGGGTCTGCACACCCTGGTGGCCCGGCCCGCGCTGGCCAGCACGCCGGACAACCGGTTCGAGTCCGACAGCGTGGTGGAAGCCGTGAGCCGGCTCGCCACCGGCCAGGCGCCGCCGGTGCGCCGGTTGCCGGCCACGTTCGGCCTGGACCAGCTGCGCGAGCTGGCCGCCCAGGACACCCGCCAGGGCGTCGGTGCGGGCGGAATCGCTTGGGCCATCTCGGAATTGGACCTGTCGCCGGTGTACCTCAACTTCGACGAGAACGCGCACCTGATGGTGACCGGCCGCCGCGAATGTGGGCGCACCACGACGCTGGCCACCATCATGAAGGAAATCGGCCGGCTGTACGCGCCCGGAGCGAGCAGCGCGCCCACGCCGCCCGCGGGCCAGCCGTCGGCGCAGGTATGGCTGGTGGACCCGCGCCGCCAGCTGCTGACCACGCTCGGCTCGGACTACGTCGAGAAGTTCGCCTACAACCTGGACGGTGTGCAGGCCATGATGGGCGAACTCGCCGCGGCGCTGGCCGGCCGCGAGCCGCCGCCGGGGTTGTCCGCCGAGGAGCTGCTGTCGCGCAACTGGTGGAGCGGCCCGGAGATCTTCCTGATCGTCGACGACATCCAACAGCTGCCGGCGGGATTCGACTCGCCGCTGCACAAGGCCGCGCCCTGGGTGACCCGAGCCGCCGACGTCGGCCTGCACGTCATCGTCACTCGCACCTTCGGTGGGTGGTCGTCGGCCGGCAGCGACCCGATGCTGCGGGCGCTGGCCCAGGCCAACGCGCCGCTGCTGGTGATGGACGCCGACCCCGACGAGGGATTCATCCGCGGCAAGATGAAGGGCGGTCCGCTGCCCCGCGGCCGTGGCCTGCTGATGGCCGAGGACACCGGCGTGTTCGTTCAGGTCGCCGCGACCGAATTCCGCAAGTAGTTCGGCAAGCAGGGACGGTGCCGCTGCACCGGGGCGGGTCTTTCAGCCCCAGTGCAGCGGCAACTCCTTGAGCGCGAAACTCTTTGAGGGGTAATTGATCACCGGCTCGTAACCGTCGGGCAGCTCGAAATCCGGGATCTGGGTGAGCCACTCGGCGACCACCACGGTCAGCTCGATGCGGGCCAGGTGCGATCCCAGGCAGCGATGCGGGCCGCCACCGAAACCCCAGTGCCGGTGCACTTTTCCGTCCATGTTCAGTTCATTGGTGGACATCGAGTCGCTGTCGTCGCGGTTGACCGCGGCCATGCACAACCGCACCGAGGTGCCCGGCGGCAACGTCATGCCGCCCACTTCGACGTATTCGGTGGTGATCCGCGGGGCCACCGGCGCCGACGGCTCCAAGCGGACGATCTCTTCGATGAAAACCCTTGTCTGCTTTGGGTTGTCGCGAAGTTCCTTGCGCAGCTGCGGCCGGCGCGCCAGCTCGAACAGCGAAAAACCGATCGCCGCGGTCACGGTGTCCAGCCCGGCCAGGATCAGCAGGTGGCTCATTCCCAGCAATTCGATGTCGGTGAAGTTGCCCTCGCCGGTCATCACCTGCGACAGCATGTCGGTGCCGGGGTGCTGCCGGCGCTGGGCGATCGCGTCCGCGAGATAGGCCAGCAGTTGCTCGGACTTCTCGACGTCGGACTCGGTGACGAACGGCTTCTCGCCGACGACGGCGTTTTTCCAGTCGAGCAGGCGGTCGCGATCCTGCAGCGGCAGGCCGTAGAGGTCCATGAACACCTGGAACGGATACAGGTGCGCGAAATCCGCCATCACTTCGCACTCGCCACGGTCGGCCAGCGCGGCGATCATCTCTGCGGCATGGCGCTCCAGCACCGGCCGGGACTTGCCCAGCGCGTGCGGGCTGAAGTACGGCTGCAGGATTTTGCGATAGCGGGTGTGCTGCGGCGGGTCAAATGCCAACGGCAGCACTGGCAGCGGATGTCCGGGAGGTTGCAGCACCGTCGACGAGAACACCTTCGGGTTGCGCAGCGCCGCCAGCACATCCTCCCGGCGGGTGAGGTAGTAGTGGCCGTTCATGAACACCACCGGTCCGGCGTCGCGCAACGTCTTCCACCCCAGACCGCGATCGACGCTCATCGGCAACGTGGCAAAATCCAGCCGGGGTAGGTGGAAGGTGCCGTATTGGCCTTCGCTCATGCGCTCGGATCTCCGGTCATCTGTCGGGGTGCATGTCCATATTGCCTGCGCGGCAACCCAACACGAATTCGCCTGCCCGAACCAATTCGAGGCATTCGCGCACCCGGTCCGGGTCGGCCAAACACCTTCGCCACTTTACCGGCCGACTAACCTTGATATCGGACATCGATATCGGGCGCCGATATCGGAGCGCCAAGCGCATTGTCAGTCGTTCGCAAAGTCCCGATCGGCTCGCCAAAGCTCGCCGAAGCTCGCCAAAGGAGGAAGGCCCGTGAGGGTTCGTCTGGAGCAGTCCAAATGTGTGGGCCACGCGCAGTGCTACGCCGTCGACCCGGACCTTTTTCCCATCGACGAGTCCGGCTACTCGATTCTGGCTGAGCACGAGGTCAAACCCGAAGACGAGCAAGCGACCCGGGACGGCGTCGCCTCCTGCCCGGAAATGGCGCTGATTCTCGAAGAAGACTGACCACAACGCCGGTCGCGAGACCCGTCGAAGGCAAACGGAAAATGAACAATCCGTTGCCCCGCATGAACTCCTGCCGACCGGGAATGAACAGTGGCTGGCCATTGATGAACAGATGCCTTTGCGTGTCGGAGTTCGCCGCATAACGAACTAATCTCAGTGCCGAGCGGCAGTTCGGGCACACAAACGGGCTGTCGCTCGGTTGCTGATGACGGGATTGGCCGAGGCAGAAGGTGCATGTCGTTCCTGACCAGACGTCGCAGAAGCGTGGTGGCCCACCACCTTTGCGGACGCAGCCACTTGGTCAGCATGCGCCGGCCGGCTCGACCGATGGGGGGCGGACCGCTCCTGCCACGGGCTGGTTCCGGGGGCAGCGACCGACCGGTGGCGTCGCTTACAGAGCCGTGACCACGGCCACCACTGATTCCCATGCGCCAGCCGAGATTGCCTGCGATCACGGCCGACTGAGGAGGACGACACGGTGTTTGACTTCGGAGCGTTACCGCCCGAAATCAATTCTGGTCGTATGTATGCGGGTCCGGGGTCGGGGCCGTTGATGGCTGCGGCGGCGGCGTGGGATGAGGTTGCCGCGGAGTTGGGGATTGCGGCCAGTGGTTATCACTCGGTGATTGCGGAGTTGACCAGTGGGCCGTGGGTGGGTCCGGCGTCGTTGTCGATGGTGTCGGCGATTACTCCGTATGTGGGGTGGTTGAGTGCGGTGGCGGCCCAGGCTGAGGAGACGGCTAGTCAGGGTCGGGCGGCGGCGGCGGCGTTTGAGGCGGCGTTTGCGATGACGGTGCCGCCGCCGGTGATTGCGGCGAATCGGGTGTTGTTGGCGACGTTGGTGGCGACGAATTTCTTTGGGCAGAACACGCCGGCGATCGCGGCCACTGAGGCGCAGTACATGGAGATGTGGGCTCAAGATGCTGCGGCGATGTATGGGTATGCGGCGGCGTCGCAGACTGCGTCGACGTTGAGTCCCTTTGCGGCACCGCCGAATACGACCGCACCCGAGGGCGAATCCGACCAGGCCGCCGCGGTGAGCCAGGCGATGGCCCAGCCCGCGGGTAGCACCGCGCAGACCGCGGCCAACACGTCCTCGCAGCTGGCCACGCCGCAGGCGTTGTCGGCGGGCACGTCGCAGGCGGCGACGCAGGCCTCGAGCAGCAGTGCCTCGCAGACCGGGCCGTTCACCTGGCTGACCAGTGCGTTGCAGAACCTGCAGCAGTCCGGGCTGCCCACCCCCACCAACAACTACCTCGGACTGAGTCCGACCTTCTACACGGTGATGCTCAAACAGACCTCCGGGCTGGGTTACTTCTCGAACGGCATCACGGCGTTCTGGTCGCAGCTGGCCCAGCAGCTGGTGTCCGGTCCCGGTGGTAGCACGGCGGGTGCCGGGGGTGCGTGGTATCCGACGCCGCAGTTCGCCAGCTTGGGGTTGGGCAATCTGGGCAGTGTGGGCGGGGCGAGCCATGTCAGCGCGGTCTCGGCCGGCGCGGGCCGGGCGGGGGCGTTGTCGGTGCCTCAGCAGTGGGCGACGTTGACCTCGGCGGTCAGCCCGGCGGTCTCCGAGGAGGGCAGCGCGGTGCAGGCAGCGGCCGGCGGGGCCCCGGGGGGTGCGGCCAACGGGTTGTTGCGCGGCATGCCGGTGGGGGCGCTGGGCCGGCGCGGCGCGGCCGCGGGCTATGTCAACAAATACGGCTTCCGCTACAGCGTCCTGACCCGCCCACCCTCGGCCGGATGACGCCCATGCCCACCTCAACACGACCGAGTCCACCCGCACACCACTCCGGCACGGGCGCCGGGCCGCATCGAAAGGCAGGAACCTCAATGTCATTCGTCACCACAGCGCCCGAGGCGCTGGCCGCCGCGGCGGTCCACGAAGTGTTCGTCCATACCCTGAGCACCAGCTCCGGGTCCTACGCGATGACTGAAGCGGCCAACGCGGCCGCGGCTGGTTAAGGAGTCAATGATGTTGGATTACGGAACGTTTCCGCCGGAGTTCAATTCGGCGCGGATTTATTCGGGTCCGGGGTCGGGTTCGTTGGTGGCTGCGGCGTCGGCGTGGAGTTCGTTGGCGGCGGAGTTGAATGCGGCGGCGTTGAGTTATGACAAGGTGGTCACGGCGCTGGCCAGTGAGGAGTGGTTGGGGTCGGCGTCGGCGTCGATGGCGTCGGCGGTGGCGCCGTATGTGGGGTGGATGAGTACGACGGCGGCGCAGGCTGAGGAGGCGGCCAGCCAGGCGCGGGCGGCGGCGGCGGCGTATGAGGCGGCGTTGGCGGCGTCGGTGCCGCCGCCGTTGATTGCGGCGAATCGGATGCAGGTCTCGCAGTTGCAGGCGACGAATGTGTTGGGGCAGAACACGCCGTTGATTGCGCAGTTGGAGGCGCAGTATGGGGAGTATTGGGCCCAGGATGCGGCGGCGATGTATAGCTATGCGGGGCAGTCGGCGTCGGCGAGTAAGGTGACGCCGTTTCAGAAGGCGCCGCAGGTGACCAATCCGTCGGGGCAGGCTGCCCAGAGTGCGGCGGTCAGCACTGCGACGGCCAATTCCACCTCGACCAACACCACCAAGGCGTTGCAGTCGCTGGCCCAGCCGGCGTCGAGTTCGACCACGGCGACCAAGGCGGCCACCACGGCGGCCTCGACCACCAGCACCGATCCGCTCTCGGAGATCTGGTTCCTGCTCACCGGCCAGACGACGTTGCCGACCAGCCTGGGTAGTGCCGTCAACGGCTACAGCCCGTTCGCCAGCCTGTTCTACAACACGGAGGGGTTGCCGTACTTCAGTACTGGTATGGCCAACACGTTCACCCAGATCGCCAAGTCGGTGGGGGCCATTGGTGGGGCGGCTCCGGCGGCGGCCAAGGCGTTGCCCGGCCTGGGGGGGTTGGGCGGCATGCTCGGTGGTGGTGCGGCCGCGGCGCATCCGGTGGCGGCGTTGGGCGGTGCGGGTTCGATCGGGGGCAAGTTGTCGGTGCCGGTGGCCTGGTCGGGTGCCCCGGCCACACCGGCGTTGGGGCATGCCATTCCGGTCAGCAGCATCAGCGCGGCGCCCGAGGCGGCCGGGGGACCGGGCAACCTGCTCGGCGGCATGCCCCTGGCGGGTGCCGGGGCGGGTGGCCACGGTGCCGCCGGACCCAAATACGGCTTCCGCCCCACCGTCATGGCCCGACCACCCTTCGCCGGATAACCCACACCCAGTGTCATCCGGAATTGGCCGAGCACCGCTGCACTCAGCGGTCCGAAACGGGCGAAAGGAGGTACCAGCGACACGCCAGCGGGAAACACCCACACATCGACTCGAGCCGCGAGTTAATCGGCCGCCGGATTTTTACGCCGGCCGACGTGGCCGCGCAGCCGGTGTGACGAATTACCAGCAACGTTTTCGACCGGGGGCTGGTAGCGTTTGCCATGACCGTCGCGCGAAGGGCAGCGGTCGAGGTCAGGCGCTGTTACTGTGTCGTTACCAAAAGTGAATTCGCCGTACCGCCAAGTGAACAATTGCAAACACGCCGTTTCCGCGGCGACTTCGCGGCTCGCTGTCATCTAATCTCGCAGAGTCGGGGATCCAACTAGGAGGGAAAATATGTCGTTCGTGACCACACAGCCGGAGGCTCTGGCCGCGGCGGCCGGGAACCTGCAGGCTATCGGGTCGACCTTGAGCGCCCAGAACGCGGCCGCTGCAGCCCCAACGACGGGGGTGGTACCCGCCGCTGCCGACGAGGTCTCGGCGCTGACCGCAGCCCAGTTCGCCGCGCACGCGCAGATGTACCAGGCAGTGAGCGCCCAGGCCGCCGCCATCCACGAGGCGTTCGTCAACACCCTGTCGACCAGCTCCGGTTCCTACGCGGCAACCGAAGCAGCCAACGCCGCAGCGGCCCTCTGATCCGGATCGCCGGTTCGGGGCTTGGGGCAGGTCGTCACCGACGTGGGTTCCAACGCAGCCGCCCAGCGCACACCGTCAACTCAAACGCCGCGGTTCGGGTTTGACGTCCGTCGCACCGTGACAACACCCGGTGGCCGCCGGCTGACGGGAAGGGGGGGTCATTTCTACATATTCGGCTCGGCGGTTGCCTAACACGTAATCGATCCGGCCACCGTCGTAATCACATCCAGTAATCACGTAATAAGGAGACAGCCGAGATGGCAACACGTTTTATGACCGACCCGCACGAAATGCGGGCGATGGCGGGCCGCTTCGAGGTGCACGCCCAGACCGTGGAGGACGAGGCCCGCAAGATGTGGGCGTCGTCGATGAACATCGCCGGTGCGGGCTGGAGTGGTCAGGCCCAGGCGACCTCGTACGACACGATGGGTCAGGTCAACCAGGCCTTCCGCAACATCGTCAACATGCTGCACGGGGTGCGTGACGGGCTGATCCGCGACGCCAACAACTACGAGCAGCAAGAGCAGGCTTCGCAGCAGATCCTCAGCAGCTAGCCCAGAACTGCTGCCGTCCAACACTTTTAAGGAGCAATCGCTATGAGCATCAACTACCAGTTCGGCGATGTCGACGCCCACGGTGCGCTCATCCGCGCCCAGGCCGCGTCCCTGGAGGCCGAGCACCAGGCCATCATTCGTGATGTGCTGGCTGCCGGTGACTTCTGGGGCGGTGCCGGTTCGGTGGCCTGCCAGGAGTTCATCACCCAGTTGGGTCGCAACTTCCAGGTGATCTACGAGCAGGCCAACGCCCACGGCCAGAAGGTCCAGACCGCGGGCAGCAACATGGCCAGCACCGACAGCGCCGTCGGGTCCAGCTGGGCCTGACGCCTTCACTTCAGGCGCGGCAGCACACCACCCGTCGGTGTGCTGCCGCGTCCTGCGGTTATCGTGCAATTTGACGCTTGAGCCGGTCAGCGACCAATTGAGGAATTGATGGACCAACAGAGCACCCGCACCGACATCACGGTCAACGTCGACGGTTTCTGGATGCTCCAGGCGTTGCTGGACATCCGGCACGTCGCGCCGGAGCTGCGGTGCCGGCCGTACGTCTCCACCGACTCCAACGACTGGCTCAACGACCATCCCGGGATGGCGGTGATGCGCGAGCAGGGCATCGTCGAGGGCGACCAGGTCAACGAGCAGGTCGCCGCGCGGATGCGGGTGCTCGCGGCGCCCGACCTCGAGGTGATCGCGCTGCTGTCCCGCGGCAAGCTGGCCTACGGCGTCATCGACGACCAGAACCAGCCGCCCGGGTCCCGCGACATCCCGGACAACGAGTTCCGGGTGGTGCTGGCCCGCCGCGGCCAGCACTGGGTGTCGGCGGTCCGGGTGGGCGGTGAGATCACCGTCGACGACGTCGCCGTCGCCGACAGCGCCTCGATCGCGTCCCTGGTGATCGACGCGCTGGAATCCATCCACCACGCCGAGCCCGCCGCCATCAACGCGGTCAACGTGCCGCTGGAGGAGATGCTGGAAGCGACCAAGTCGTGGCAGGAGTCCGGCTTCAACGTGTTCTCCGGCGGCGACCTGCGCCGGATGGGCATCAGCGCCGCCACGGTGGCCGCGCTGGGCCAGGCGCTGTCCGATCCCGCCGCCGAGGTCGCGGTGTACGCCCGCCAGTACCAGGACGACGCCAAAGGCCCGAGCGCCTCGGTGCTGTCGCTCAAAGACGGCTCCGGCGGCCGCATCGCGCTCTACCAGCAAGCCCGGACCGCGGGCTCCGGCGAGGCGTGGCTGGCCATCTGCCCGGCCACCCCGCAGCTGGTCCAGGTGGGCGTCAAAACCGTGCTGGACACACTTCCCTACGGGGAGTGGAAAACCCACAGCAGGGTGTGACCCACACCAAATACGGATTTCGTCAATGTCTTGCGCTCAACATGCGGTTGAGCTGCGGACACGGCATACTTCTCTCAGACATCAGCAAATTTTGAACCGGTGTCCACCAGAACTCTTGATCGCAAGGCGAGGCAGATGGAATTCCAGTTGATCGGAATGCACTGTGCGGGGGTCCGCGACGCCTCGAGGAGGCCGGAACCGGCCCGCGCCCGATTGGCGGCGTGGGCCCACACATTCATCACGGTAGGGAGTGCAAGGCGATGACTGCGGTTGTTGAAGTACCACAGCCTGACGTAGAGGGCATCTCGCAGCCCCAGGCGGTCGTCGTCGGCGTGATGGCCGGCGCGGGTGTGCAGATCGGCGTCCTGCTGGACGCCAACGCCCCGGTCTCGGTGATGACCGAGCCGCTGCTCAAGGTGGTCAACAGTCGGCTGCGCGAGCTCGGCGAGACCCCGCTGGAGGCCACGGGCCGGGGCCGCTGGGCGCTGTGCCTGGTGGACGGCTCGCCGCTGCGGGCCACCCAGTCGCTCAGCGAGCAGGACGTCTACGACGGCGACCGGCTGTGGATCCGGTTCATCCCGGACACCGAACACCGCTCACAGGTCATCGAGCACATCTCCACCGCCGTCGCGGCCAACCTCAGCAAGCGCTTCGCCGCCATCGACCCGGTGGTCGCCGTGCAGGTCGGTGCCACCATGGTGGCCGTCGGCGTGACCGCCGCGTCCGGCCTGCTCGGCTGGTGGCGCTGGCACCACAACTCCTGGTTGCCGACCGTTTACGCCGGCGTGATCGGCGTGCTGATGCTCGGCGTGTCGGTGCTGCTGCTCATGCGCGCCACCACCCAGCAGGAGCGGCGGGTGGGCGACACCCTGCTGCTGAGCAGCCTGGCGCCGGTGTCGGTCGCCGCCGCGGCCGCGCCACCCGGGGGCGTGGGCTCGCCCCAGGCCGTACTGGGCTTCGGCGTGCTGACCATTGCCGCGGTGCTGGCGTTGCGGTTCACCGGGCGTCGGCTGGCGATCTACACCGCGATCGTCACCGTCAGCGCCATCGCGGCGGTGGCCGCCCTGGCCCGCATGGTCGCGATGACCGGCGCGGTGACGCTGTTGACCTGCGTGGTGCTGGTGTCGGTGCTGATCTACCAGAGCGCGCCGGCGATCTCGCGGCGGCTGGCCGGCATCCGGCTGCCCGTCTTCCCGTCGGCCACCAGCCGCTGGGTGTTCGAGGCCCGGCCCGACCTGCCCACCACCGTGGTGCGGTCCGACGGCGGCCCGCCGGTGCTGGAGGGTCCCGCCTCGGTGCGCGACGTGCTGACCCAGGCCGAGCGTGCCCGTTCCTTCCTGTCGGGCCTGCTGATCGGGCTCGGCGTGCTGATGGTCGTCTCGCTGACCGCGCTGTCGGACCCGCGCACCGGGCAACGCTGGCTGCCGGTGCTGCTGGCCGGTTTCTGCGCGGGCTTCCTGCTGCTGCGCGGCCGCTCCTACGTCGACCGCTGGCAGGCCATCACCCTGGCCGGGACGGCGGTGCTGATCGTCGGCGCGGTGGTGGTGCGCTACGCGCTGGTGCTGCAGTCGCCGCTCGCGGTCTCGATCAGCGCCGCGATCCTGGTGCTGGTGCCGGTGGCGGGCCTGACGTCGGCGGCCGTGGTGCCGAACACCGTCTACAGCCCGCTGTTCCGCAAGTTCGTGGAATGGATCGAATACCTCTGCCTGATGCCGATCTTCCCGCTGGCATTGTGGTTGATGAATGTCTATGCAGCGATCCGCTACCGCTGAGGCCAACGTGTGGCGCGGCCGCGCGTCCGCCGCGGCCCTGGCCGCCCTGTTGCTCGCGTCGGGCGCGCTGGCCGGACTGCCGCCGGCCGCCGCGATTTCGCCGCCGACGATCGACCCCGCGGCGGTGCCGCCGGACGGACCGCCCGGTCCGGGCGCGCCGATGAAGCAGAACTCGTACTGCACCGAGGTCGGCGTGCTGCCGGGCACCGATTTTCGGTTGCAGCCCAAGTACATGGACATGCTGAACCTGCAGGAGGCCTGGCAGTTCGGTCGCGGGGCCGGCCAGAAGGTGGCCGTCATCGACACCGGCGTCACCCCGCACCCGCGGTTTCCGCACCTGATCCCGGGCGGCGACTACATCATGTCCGGCGACGGCCTGTCCGACTGCGACGCGCACGGCACCCTGGTGGCCTCGATGATCGGGGCGGCGTCGGCCGACGGCGCGGGCGTCCCGCCGGCGGCGCCGCGCAAACCGGTCACCATCCCCACCACCGAGCCGCCGCCCAAAGCGCCGCCGCCGCAGACGGTGACGCTCTCGCCGCTGCCGCAGACCGTGACGATGGTCCCGCCCCCGCCGTCGCAGGAACAGCAACAGCCACCACCGGGACCGTTCGGGGCGCCGCCCCCGCCGCCGGCGGCAGGACCCGCTCCGGCCGGACCACCGCCCGGGCCGCCGCAGGGCGGGCAGGCCCCGGCCGGCAACCACGGCGGCGGCACGGTGACCATCCCGGGCCACGCGGGCGCCGCCCGGGTGACCAACGTCGACAACTTGCGCGGCCCGCGCCCGCTCGACCCGCCGCCGCCGGCGCCGCCCAAGCCGGGCCCCGACGCGTTCAGCGGGGTGGCCCCGGACGTCGACATCATCGCGATCCGGCAATCCAGCCAGGCGTTCGGCCTCAAGGACGCCTACACCGGCGACGAGGATCCCCAGACGCAGGCCAAGATCGACAACGTGCAGACGATGGCGCGCGCGATCGTGCACGCCGCCAACATGGGCGCGTCGGTGATCAACATCTCCGACGTGACCTGCATGAGCGCCCGCAACATCATCGACCAGCGGGCGCTGGGCGCCGCGGTGCGCTACGCGGCGGTCGACAAGAACGCCGTCATCGTCGCCGCGGCCGGGGACACCAGCAAGAAGGACTGCAAACAGAACCCGCCGCATGATCCGTTGCAGCCCAACGATCCTCGCAACTGGAACTCCGTCACCACCGTCGTGACGCCGTCCTGGTTCAGCGACTACGTGCTCACGGTCGGCGCGGTCGACACCGAAGGCCACCCGCTCAGCCAGGGCAACCAGGGGCAGGCGTCGACCAGCGTGGCCGGCCCGTGGGTGGGAATCGCCGCGCCCGGCACCGACGTCGTCGGACTCTCACCCCGCGACGACGGGCTGATCAACGCCATCGACGGGCCGGACAACACCCTGCTGGTCCCGTCCGGCACCAGCTTCTCCGCGGCGATCGTGTCCGGGGTGGCGGCGCTGGTTCGCGCCAAATACCCGCAGCTGTCGGCGTACCAGGTGATCAACCGGCTGACGCGGACCGCCCGGGCGCCCGCGCGCGGGGTGGACAACCAGGTCGGTCACGGGATCGTCGACCCGGTCGCGGCGCTGACCTGGGACGTGCCCGACGGGCCGGTCAAGCCGCCGCAGCAGCTCTCGGCGCCGCTGACCATTCCGAAACCGGTCCCGCGCCGGGATATGGTGCCAATATGGGTGGCGGCCGGAGGATTGTTCGGGGCGCTCCTGATCGGCGGCGCAGTGTTCGGTACGGCGATGCTGATGAAGCGATCGCGCAGGCAGCAATAGGGGCGGAGCAGCAAGACAGATGAAGGCTCAGCGCAGATTGGGGTTGTCCTTGACGTGGCCCCGGCTGACCACGGTGTTTCTGGTCGACATCGTGATCATGGTGGTGGCCAGCCACTGCCCGGAATCCTGGCAGGGCACCTATCGCATCGCGTTCTGGGTCGGCGTCGGGCTGGCCGTGCTGGTGACGCTGCTGTCGCTGGTGACCTACCACGGCATCACGGTGGCGTCGGGGCTGGCCACCTGGCTGTGGGACTGGTCCGCCGATCCCGGCTCCGCGCTGGCCGCGGGCTGCACGCCGGCCCTGGACCACCAGCGCCGGTTCGGCCGCGACAAGGTCGGGGTGCGCGAGTACAAAGGCCAACTCGTCTCGGTGATCGCCGTCAACGGCGGCGACGACGAGACGGGGTCGCGGCATCGGCACCGCGCCGCGTCCCCGACCCTGCTGGTGGCGGCCGTCGCCTCGGGGCTGCGCCAATTCGACATCCACCTCGACGACATCGACATCGTGTCGGTCAAGGTCCGGCGGGGCGGTCCCGACGCCAGGTCCGCCGAGCTGTCGAAGCTCGACGACTTCGGCCCCGAGGAGTGGGACGTGGTCGGCGACGAACCCGCCTCCTACATTCGCCGGACCTGGCTGGTGTTGCGGATGAACCCGCAGCGCAACGTCGCAGCGGTGGCGGCCCGCGATTCGCTGGCCTCGACGCTGGTGGCGGCCACCGAACGGCTGGCCCAGGATCTCGACGGGCTGACCTGCGCGGCCCGCCCGCTGACCGCCGAGGAGATCGCCGAGGTGGACCGGGCGGTGCTGGCCGACCTGGAACCGACCTGGAGCCGCCCCGGGTGGCGCCGCCTCAAGCACTTCAACGGGTTCGTGACGAGCCTGTGGCTGTCGCCGTCCGACATCACCACCGACAAGCTCGAGGAGCTGTGGGACGACGACACCTTCGCCACCGTGCTGACCATCCGGCTGACCGCCCGCGCCGGCCGGCCGCACGTGTCGGCGTGGGTGCGCTACCACACCGAGAAGCGGCTGCGCCGGAACATCTCGTCGGGGCTGAACCGTCTCACCGGGCGCCAGCTGGCCGCGGTGCGGGCCAGCCTGCCCGTCCCGACCGCCCGGCCGCTGCTGGAGGTGCCGAGCCGTCCGCTGCGCGCCGACGATGACGAGCTGTCGCTGTCGCTCGCTGCACCCCGGGAGAGCGCGGCGGGCGTACCCGTGGCGCAATGACGCGGCCGCAGTCCACCGCTGAGGGCGCCCGCAACGCCATGGTCGCCGGCCTGCTGGCATCGGGGGTGTCGGTCAACGGATTACAGCCCAGCCACAATCCACAGGTCGCGGCGCAGATGTTCACCACCGCCACCAACCTGGATCCCACCATGTGTGACGCCTGGCTGGCGCGGATCCTGGCGGGGGAGCAGAGCCTCGACGTGCTGGCCGGTGCCTGGTCCTCCATCCGCACGTTCGGCTGGGAGACCCGCCGCCTGGGCGTCACCGAATTGCAGTTCCGCCCAGAGGTTTCCGACGGCCTGTTCCTGCGGCTGGCCGTCACCAGCGTGGAATCGCTAGCGTGCGCCTACGCCGTGGTGCTCGCCGAGGCGAAGCACTACGCCGAGGCGGCCAAACTGATCGACGGCGTCGAACCGCGCCAGCCGGTGGACGAAGAGCTGCTCTCCTACGTGCGCGGCGTGCTGTACTTCCGCACCGGCCGGTGGCCGGACGTGCTCAACCAGTTCCCCGAGGGCAAGGGCTGGCGCCAGCCCGAGCTGAAGGCCGCCGGGGCGGCCATGGCCACCACGGCGCTGGCCTCGCTCGGGGTGTTCGAGGAGGCGCTGCGCCGCGGCCAGGAGGCCATCGAGGGCGACCGGGTGCCGGGCGCGGCCAACATCGCCCTGTACACCCAGGGCATGTGCCTGCGGCACCTGGGCCGCGAGGACGAGGCCGTCGAACTGCTGCGGCGGGTGTATTCGCGCGACCCCAAGTTCACCCCGGCCCGCGAAGCGCTGGACAACCCCACCTACCGGCTGGTGTTGACCGACCCGGAAACGATCGAGGCCCGCACCGACCCGTGGGACCCCGACAGCGCGCCCACCCGCGCCGAGGCCGAAGCCGCCCGCCACGCCGAGGAGGCGGCCAAGTACCTGGCCGAAGGCGACGCCGAACTCAACGCCATGCTGGGCATGGAGCGGGCCAAGCGCGAGATCAAGCTGATCAAGTCGACGACGAAGGTGAACCTGGCCCGCGCCAAGATGGGACTCCCGGTGCCGGTGACGTCGCGCCACACCCTGCTGCTGGGCCCGCCGGGAACCGGAAAGACCTCGGTGGCAAGGGCTTTCACCAAGCAGCTGTGCGGGTTGACGGTGCTGCGCAAGCCGCTGGTGGTGGAGACCAGCCGCACCAAGCTGTTGGGCCGATACATGGCCGACGCCGAGAAGAATACCGAGGAGATGCTCGAGGGCGCCCTGGGCGGCGCGGTGTTCTTCGACGAGATGCACACCCTGCACGAGAAGGGCTACCAGCAGGGTGACCCGTACGGGAACGCGATCATCAACACCTTGCTGCTGTACATGGAGAACCATCGCGACGAGCTGGTGGTGTTCGGCGCCGGCTACGCCAAGGCCATGGACAAGATGCTCGAGGTGAATCAGGGTCTGCGACGGCGCTTTTCGACCGTGATCGAGTTTTTCAGCTACACCCCGGACGAACTGGTCGCGCTGACCCGGTTGATGGGCCAGGAGAACGAGGACGTCATCACCGACGAAGCGGCGCAGGCGCTGCTGCCGTCGTACACCAAGTTCTATCTCGACGAAAGCTATTCGGAGGACGGCGATCTCATCCGCGGCATCGACACGCTGGGCAACGCCGGCTTCGTGCGCAACGTGGTGGAGAAGGCGCGCGATCACCGCAGCTTCCGGCTGGACGACGAGGACCTGGATGCCATGCTGGCCAGCGACGTGACCGAGTTCAGCGAGCGCCAGCTGCTGCGTTTCAAGGAGCTGACCCGCGAGGACCTCGCCGAGGGCCTCAGTGCGGCGGTGGCAGAGAAGAAGACCACCTAGCCTTCCCCCGAGGTGACGTGGGCGTGAACCGTTGGTATCGCGTTGTGGATCAGCTTGACTCGCCGACCCCCGAGTGCCACCATTGCCAATGCAAGCACCTCGCTAGGTGAGGCGTCTGCACGGACACAGGCCACTGACCTCGAACGTCGAAAGACGCCCAGGGTCAGGACAGCTCCTCCCGGATTAAGGGTTGAGCCCAAGTGGCTTCCGGCTTTTGACGGCCGGATACGCCGTGTGGTGCCGAAGCTCTGACGAGAGGGGTGCCGCGCCCGGCTATTTCGGCTGGTCGCTCCTCCCCATGTGCGAACCTATGGCACCCGCGCGTGCCGCGGCCTTGAGGAGGTGAGAGCGATTGAGTCCCGATGACAGTCCTTACTCCAGATCGACGACGACGTCGCTTCGATCCGTCCTCGGCATCGTTTTTGCCTGAATTGGCTTGTAAATAGCCAACTTTACTCCGAGCGCCTGCGCGCCGATCGGTGGCGCTGACGCGCGCGCGGAACCTTCCCGAGCCCTCGGGCTCGCTCGCGCCTGAACAGGAGCACTCCGATGATGTATGTCACCGCACAGCCGGAAGCCATGAATGCCGCCGCCGACCGCTTGCAGCAGATCGGCACCGCACTGGCAGCCCAGACCGGGGCCAACTCCGCGCCGATGACCGGCGTCGTCCCGGCCGCCGCCGACCCGGTCTCGCTGCTGGCCGCGGCGCGATTCGCCCAGCACGGGCAGGCTTTTCAGGCGGTCAGCGCCGAAGCGGCCGCGGTCCACGAGATGTTCGTGACCACCTTGCAGACCAGCGCCGGATCGTACGCGGGCACCGAGGCCGCGAACGCGGCGGCGGCCCGCTGAACCTTCAAGGGGGGACCCGTGATCGACTTCGCGGCGTTGCCGCCAGAGATCAATTCGGCCAGAATCTACGCCGGACCCGGATCGGCGCCGATGATGTCGGCCGCCGCCGCGTGGAACACCATGGCTGCCGAAATGCGTTCCGCCGCGGCCTCTTACGGCGCGGTAATTTCGGAGCTGACCAGTGCCGACTGGTTCGGTCCGTCGTCGATGTCGATGCTCGCGGCGGTCACGCCGTATCTGACCTGGCTGACCGACACCGCCACCCGGGCCGAAGAGGCGGCCGCGCAGGCCAACTCCGCGGCGACCGCGTACGAGGCGGCATTCGCCATGACGGTGCCCCCGGCGGTGGTGGCGGCCAACCGCGCGCAGCTGGCAACGTTGGTGGCCACCAACGTCTTCGGCCAGAACACCCCGGCCATCGCGGCCACCGAGGCCGAGTACGGACAGATGTGGGCCCAGGACGCCGCGGCGATGAACGGGTATGCCGTCGCCTCGACCGCGGCGACACGGTTGACACCGATGACGGCGCCACGGTCTAACACCAGCCCGGAAGGTGTTGCGGCCCAGGCTACGTCGGTGACCAACGCCGCCCAGGCGCCGGCGGGAACGGTGCAGTCGACGGTGTCGTCGTCCGGGCTGGCCGGCCTGTTGAGCGGTTCGGACAACTCGGCCTTCGGAACCTTCACCAACGGCAACTTCTTCAGCACCGCCGTGGTCAACGGATCCCTCGCCGGCGGCCCGTTCAACCCGCAATTCATCATCTCCTCGGTGCAGGGCGTCCTGGCCGCGCAGCACGCCACCACACTGGGCGGGCTGGGGGACTTCGCCGCCGACGCCGAAGGCGCCGCGACCGCCGACCTGGCGGCCAGCACGGGGGGATCGGCCCCGGTAGCCGCCGGGATGGGTCGCGCGCAGCTGGTGGGGTCGCTGTCGGTGCCGCAGGGCTGGGCCAACGCCGCGACGATCAACCCCGGTCAAGCCGCCGTGCCCGCCACCGGCGTCACCGGTCTCACCGACGCGGCGTCGGCGGCGGGCGGGCCCGGGGGCGTCGCGGGGCCGGTGGGCGGCACCGGCAGGCGACTTCGCCGCGCCATCCCCAAATACGGTTTCCGGCCCGTCGTCATGCCACGTCCGCCGGCCGCCGGCTGAGAACTCGGGAGAAGATGTCATGTCGATCTACGCGGGACTGCCGCCGGAAGTCAACTCGGCGAGAATGTATTCCGGCCCGGGTTCGGAATCCATGCTGGCCGCCGCGGCCGCCTGGAACGCCCTTTCTGCTGAATTACGCTCCGCCGCAACAGATTACGAGTCGGCGATCGCGACGCTCACCGGCGAAGGCTGGTTCGGACCGTCCGCGGCGAAGATGTCGGCGGCGGTCACGCCGTATCTCGAGTGGCTGCACAGCACCGCCACGCAGGCCGAGCAGGCCGGGGCCCAAGCCAACGCGGCCGCCGCCGCCTACCAGGCCGCGTTCGCCGCGACCGTGCCCCCGGCCGTCGTCGCGGCCAACCGCACCCAGCTGGCGAACCTGGTGGCCGGCAACATCTTCGGGCAGAACGCCGGATTGATCGCGGCCAACGAGGCCCAATACGGCGACATGTGGGCGCAGGACGCCGCCGCCATGACCGGCTATGCCAGCGCCTCGAACGCGGCCACCCAGCAGCTGACGCCGTTCACCCCGCCGCGCCCGGACACCACCGCCAACGGCATTGCCGCCCAGGCCAACACGGTCGCCCAAGCCGCCAACGACGCCGGCAGCGGGGATCCCTCCGGCGGCTTGCTCGCCTGGCTCGGCCTGGCGCCCAACACCAACGGACCCGGCCAGCCCGGGCTCGCGGGACTGATGAACTTTTTGGATGGATCCGACGGGAATGTGTTGGGAAGCTTCCTCAACAACGCCTCGGTCGCCAACCTCTCCAACGCCTTCACCACCAGCGGGCTGCTGAACCCGACCTCGTTCGTCGACGCGGCGGTCAACTTGAACTCCATCAACTCGCTGAACGCCGTCGACTCCACCACGTCGGGACTGGGCGTGCTGGCGGCCGGGCTCGGCGGCACGGCGAACCTGGCGTCGGCGGCCGCGCCCGGTGCGGCAGCGGCGGCGGAGGTGGGGCAGGCGAGTCTGGTTGGGGCCCTGTCGGTTCCGCCGACCTGGGGTGCAACCGGAGCGGCCATCACGCCGCTGGCGGCGACGACTCAGGTCGGCCTGGGCGCCTACCACGGCTTCGGCTCGGCCACCCCGATGGTGATGGAAGAGGCTGGGGCAGTGGGCATGCCGGGAGTGCCGCTGGCGGGCCTCCCCGGTGCGCATGAGGACGAGTTCTCCGAGCCGATGTACGGGTTCCGCCCGCGCATCATCGGCCGCCCGCCGGCCGCCGGGTGAGGACGGGAGGTCGCGACATGAGAGCCCTAGCGCTGCTGGCCGGCGCGGCCGCCCTGGTCGGCATGGCGATACCGGCGCACGCCGATTCCGATGACGATGCGTTCCTCGCCGCCCTCAACAAGGCCGGCATCACCTATCCCGACCCCACCCGCGCGATAAGGGCCGGCCAGAAGGTGTGCGACCTGGCCGGCTCGGGCACCACGGAGCTGGACATCATCCGGGATGTCCACGAGCTCAACCCCGCATTCAGTACGGCAAAGGCGGCCCTGTTCGTTCAGGCCGCCGCCGGCGCCTACTGTCCCGACCGGCTGTCGATCAGCGACGGCGGCACGAACCCGCACAGCAATAGCTAGGGCGGTACGTACCGCCACCCCGGCCCGGCCCGCAGGGCGCTACACGACGCCGGTTTTCTCCAACGGCAATTCAGTAAATTCCGTCACACCGGCAATGTCGCGAGACACCCGAACCGACGCGTTCCCGCTGCCCGAAAATCGATCTGACCACGTCGTTATTGCCATACAGGAAACTGTCAGTAGCTAATCAGTGCCAGGGCAGATTGGCCGCGTATACTCGTATGAGAGGACGTCGCCGCGCTCGTGCGGCCGCACGAGCGCGGACGTCACCGACAGCGCTGTCGGCTCGATTTTCGGTCGATCGCATTTCACCGAAATGGTGACGAGCATCGACTGAAGATGCGCGACACACCCCGGTGATGCCGGGTCGCTCAGGGGTGTGCGAGGCAACCGCAATGCCAGAACTCCGTCGCTGAGATAAGCGAGACGGGAGGTTTACAAGGTTACGCATTTCGGGCGCAATAAGGATGGCTTTCCGGCCAATTGTATAAATCGGCGATGACGCCGAATCGCGAGCATTTCCCGTCGAACCGATAACCGATTGTTCACCGGGATCGGCCCGTGGTCGGATGCTGCCCACAGCACGTTGATCGAGTGACTTGCGCCACTGAGCTGGGCCTTCAGTCCGCGTGTTCTCACACGCGACGGCGGGCCGCGACATCGATGTTTTACATGGGTTTACCTGACGGGAACGCCCGCTGAATAACTTTTGTGCAGCATTGTCTGTGCATTAGCAGCGTGGCTGACTGGTCCTTCGTCCGGCGGGGTGACGCCGGTGCACAGCTAGGAGAGTAGGGGCTTGCTGTCTTCAACGCGCGGAATGCGCGCATGTATTTGAAAGCGCTTTCGATGAATTCACTCGGCGTCGCGAATTCGTCGCTGCGGGGCGAGGGGCGGGGTGCTCGGCGTGGCGCGGGGTGGGGGAGGTCCTAAATGCTGGATTTCGGTGCCTATCCGCCGGAATACAACTCGGGGCGGATGTATGTCGGCGCGGGTTCGGGCCCGCTGCTGGCCGCCGCGGCGGCGTGGGACGAGCTGGCCGCGGAGTTGCAGAGCGTCGGGGCGTCGTACGGCTCGACCGTCGAGACGCTGACCACCGGCCCGTGGACCGGGCCCTCGTCCATCGCGATGGCGGCCGCGGCGGCACCGTATGTGGCGTGGCTGCAGGCCACCGGCGCGCAGGCCGAGCAGGCCGGCGCCCAGGCCAAGCTCGCCGCCGCCGCCTATGAGACAGCCTTCGCCGCCACGGTGCCGCCGCCGGTGATCGCGGCCAACCGGGCCCTGCTCGCCACGCTGGTGGCCACCAACATCCTGGGGCAGAACACCCCGGCAATCGCCGCCACCGAGGCGCACTACATGGAGATGTGGGCCCAGGATGCGGCCGCGATGTACGCCTATGCGGCGTCCTCGGCCAGCGCCGCCCAGCTGACACCGTTCACCGAACCCCCGCGCACCACCAACGAGTCGGCCGGGCCGCTGCAGTCGGCCGCGGTCGCCCAGAGCGCTGCGCAGCCCGGCTCCAACACCGCGGCCCACCTGTCCCAGCTGAGCGCGACCGCGCAGCCGGCGGCCCAGGCGGCCGGCAATGCCGCCTCGACGACGGCCGCGTCGACCCAGCTGACGACGCCGAGCTTCATCACCAACTGGAACGAGTTCTGGTCGGTGGTGACCGGGGTGTACTCGCCGCAGTCATGGACCACCATCCCCGGCGGCCCGTTCCTGTCGTTCGGCCAGGCCTACGCCTGGGGCCAGAACGGGCAGGGTGCCGCCGCGTATTTGGCCGGGCCGAAAGCGATTTCGGGGGCGTTGGCACCGCTGGCCAGTGGCGGCAACGCCGTCAAGCCCATGCTCAGCTCCGCGGTCGGGGCGGGGCAGGTGTCGGGGTCGATGGGCAAGGCCGCCCTGGTCGGCAGCATGTCGGTGCCGCAGGGCTGGACGGAAGCCGCCCCGGCGATCCGGACCCTCGCCCAGGTGCTGCCCGGCAACATGGCGGCGGCACCCGCCGCGATGGCCGGCGAAGAGGGCGTGTTCAGCCAGATGGCCCTGTCCAGCCTGGCCGGTCGCGCCGTCGCCGCGGCCGCCACCCGCCCGGTCGGCGGGGCTGCCTCGGCGGCCAGCTCCCTGGGTGGGGTGGCCGCCGAGGCCGACCCGGCCGCCGCCACCATCATCGTGATCCCGTGCATCGAGGAATGATCACCATGATTATCGAGACCAAACCGATTGGCCGCCAATCGCTTTCCCGTCGCGCGGCCAGGTAGGGGGCAGCAGAGATGTTCTATGGGGCCTTTCCGCCGGAGTTCAACTCGGGCCGGATGTACAGCGGTCCGGGCGCGGGGTCGTTCGTCGCCGCGGCGACGGCGTGGCAGAACCTGGCCGCCGAATTGCAGTCCGCCGCGGCGTCGTATTCGTCGGTGCTGTCCGGCCTGACGGCCGGGCCCTGGGTGGGGCCGTCGTCGCTGGCCATGGCGTCGGCGGCCGCGCCGTACGTGGCCTGGATGCAGCAGACCGCCGCGCAGGCCGCCGAAACCGCGGCCCAGGCCACCGCGGCGGCCACCGCCTACGAGGCCGCGTTCGCCGCGCACGTCCCGCCCGCCGTGATCGCCGAAAACCGCGCCCTGCTGGCGCAATTGGTGGCGACGAACATCTTCGGGCAGAACACCGCCGCCATCGCCGCGAACGAAGCCCAGTACGGCGAGTTCTGGGCGCAGGACGCCACCGCGATGGACACCTACTTCGCGGCGTCGGCGACCGCCGCCAACAAGTTGACGGAGTTCGGCCCGGCGCCCAAGACGACAAACGAGGCGGCCCAACCGATGCAGGCCGCCGCGGTGTCGTCGGCGGCGAGCACCCCGGCCGCCAATGTCGCCCAGACCGCGGCCAGCGCGGCCAGCACCACGCTGCCCTACAGCGGCCCGTTCTCCGGCCCGGCGAACCTGGCGTATCTGTACCAGACCTTCATGACGAATCTGTTCAACACCGTCCCGGGCGGGGCCAGCTTCTACACCAGCATGTACAACGCCGTGAAGGTGCCGCTGGGGCTGACCACCCAGTTCAACGACGTCGGGTTGCTGGTCAACTTCCCGTTGTCGCAGTGGCTGAAGTTCGCCCCGCCGATCGGCTACGGCGCGTTGCCCAAGGACGCGCTCGGGGCCGGGCTGGGCGCCCTGGGCTTCGGCCGCGGCACGCTGTACAGCGCGATCAGCCCGGTCGCCGGGATGGGCAACGCCGGCACCCTGGTGGGCAAGCTGTCCATCCCGCCCAGCTGGGCCACGGCCACGCCGTCGATCCGGACCGTCGCCGCCGCGCTGTCGGCCGCCGGGACCGAGGCAGTGCCTGCGGCCGCGCTGGGCGAGGGCAGCCTGTTCAGTTCGATGGGGCTGGCCGGGATGCTGGGCAGCGCGGTCGGCTCCGGCGGGCCCACCATGGTGCGGGGCGGCGTCCGCAACCGGATGACCGCGATCAAGGACCTCAAAGACAAGCAATCGCCGGAACAGCTGAAACGCCTTGTCGCACAGATCTCCGAGCAGCCGGAGAGCGTGCAGCACCACAACGTGGACCAGGAGAACCTGGATGCGCTGCTGGAGCAGCTGGCCAAGAAACCGGGGATCCACGCGGTGCACCTGAAAAAGGGCGACAAGTCCAAGGTCCTGCCGGCCGATGCCCAGTTGGGTTGAGCGGCAAGGCAATCAGAGTTCAGGAGGGTGACACGTGATGAAACGACTGCTCGCGGCACTGGGTGCGTCCGCCATGATCGGCGCCACGATCGGGCTGGCCGCGCCGGCACATGCCGATCCGCCACCGGTGCCCGACGGTGACGACGGGGGTTTCGTCGCCGCGCTGCAGCAAGCCGGCTTCAGCTTCAGCAGTCCCGGCTCGGCCGTCGCCGCCGGACGCGCCGTGTGCTCGTGCCTGAACAACGGCGAGCCGGGGCTCGAGGTGGTGCACGACGTGAAAACCCACAATCCCGGAATGGACATGGAGATGGCATCGAACTTCGCCCTGCTGTCCGCGAAATACTACTGCCCCCACCAGCTCTCCAAGGCCTGACCGGCGCCGCGAGAAGGGCGAATGTGGTTGCCCTCCAACAACTCTGCCGTTGGCGGGTCCGTCGTTGCGGCGTGCGACGATCCCGGGTCATGAGGCTGCTGCTGGGTGTGGGCGTCGCGGCGGCGATCGCGCTGGCCCCGCCGGCACAGGCCGATCCGGGCGTCGACGAGGCCGGGTTCCTCGCGTCGCTGCGCAGCGCCGGCATCGGTTACGCGACGCCGCAGGGCGCGATCAAGTTCGCCCAAGCGGTGTGCGTGTCCATGGGCAACGGCGAATCGGGTCCGCAGCTGCTCGACGAGCTCAAGAGCCAAAACCCCGGACTCACCAACGATCACGCCACGTCGTTCCTCGCGATCGCGGCGAAATACTATTGCCCGCAGCAACTTAACCGAAGCTAGCGCGAGCGCCGCGGCGAGCGTGAACGCCGCGCGAGCGTGAAGTTAGTTTCACGCTCGCCGCCGAACGTGCGCCTAGTTTCACGCTCGCCGCCGAACGTGCGCCTAGTTTCACGCTCGGCGCCAGGCGGGGCACGCCGGCGGTCAACCGACGGCTGGGTGCGGCGGGTGAATCCATGGAAAATCCATATCCTTCACTGCCGATCTGATGAATTCCATTTGAGCCGCGGCTCGTTGGCGGGACGCCCGCATCTCCGCTCCTACCCTGGCGCCCAGAGCAGGACGGGAGGCAACGGGTGGACTTCGGGGCGCTGCCACCAGAGGTCAATTCAGGACGGATGTACGGGGGTGCGGGATCGGGGCCGCTGCTGGCCGCCGCCGCGGCATGGGATGCGCTGGGGGCCGAACTGTATTCCTTTGCGGCGGCCTACACGTCGACGATCGCCGGCCTGACGGTCGGCTCCTGGCTGGGGCCGGCGGCCACGTCGATGAGCGCCGCGGCCGCGCCCTTCATCGCCTGGGCGACGACAACCGCCGGCCGGGCCGAGCAGGTCGCGACCCAGGCCAGGCTCGCCGCCGCGGCCTACGAGACCGCGTTCGCGGCGACGGTGCCGCCGCCGGTGATCGCCGCCAACCGCAGCCTGCTGATGACCCTGATCGCCACCAACATCCTGGGCCAGAACACCGCGGCCATCGCGGCGGCCGAGGCGGAGTACGCCGAGATGTGGGCCCAGGATGCGGCGGCGATGTACGCCTACGCCGCCGCGTCGGCGGCAGCCGCCGAGCTGACGCCCTTCACCGAACCGCCGCGGACCACCGAATCGTCCGCGGCGGCAAGGCAATCCGCCGCAGTCGCGCAGAGCGCCGCGTCGGACCTCCCGGCCCAGCTGTCGACCCTGATCGACGTGACGCCCACCATGCTGCAAGGCCTGGCGACGACCCCTTCGGCGGCGGCGGCGACGCCGGCGGCGTCGATCATCGAGGCCATCTATCCGATCACGGCCGCGCTGCGGCCCTTTTTCGCCGCCGTCACCGGCGCCTACAGCCCGATCGGGGCGATCATCCTGCCCGGCGGGTGGTGGCTGCTGTCCCTGCAGGCGCTGGGTCTGGCCCAAAACGCGCCGGGCGTCGCCGAACTGCTGGGCGGCGGCAAAGCCATCGCGGGTGGGCTGTCGCCGCTGGCGCCGCTGCGGGGCGGCTACGTCTCGGCGGTGGCCCCCGACGCCGGCGGCGTGGCCGGGTCGATGGGCCGCTCGACCCTGGTCGGATCCCTGTCGGTGCCGCCGGGCTGGACCACCGCCGCCCCCGTCCTGAGGACGGTCGCGTCGGTGCTGCCGGCCGCGAGCTCGGCAACCGCCGCGGCGATGCCCGCGTCGGGCGGGGCCGTGTTCGGCGAAATGGCCGCGGCGAGTGTGGCCGGACGTGCCCTGGCGGGCGCGGGGGTGCGCACCGTCGGCAACGGCACCACCGGCGCCGCGACCGCTGCGGCCGCCGACGGTGCCGCGACGACCGCCACGATCATCGTGGTGCCGGCGGATTGACGGGGCAGACCATGACATCTCGAGCGGGGTCGATCCAATGAACTTCGCGCTGCAGCCACCCGAAATCACCTCCGCCCAGCTGTACACGGGTCCGGGGGCCGGACCGATGTTGACGGCCGCCGCGGCGTGGGACGCGCTGGCGGCCGAACTGCAGTCCGCCGCGTCGTCGTACGCAGCCGTCGTCAACGGTCTGGCCGACGAGGCCTGGGCCGGCCCGTCGGCGGCCGCCATGGCCGCCGCGGCGGCGCCCTACGTCGCATGGCTGTCGGCGGCCTCGGCGCAGGCCAGGACGGCGGCCGAGCAGGCGACGGCGGCCGCGAGCGTTTACGAGAGCGCGTTCGCGGCGGTTGTTCCGCCCGCCGAGATCGCGACCAACCGCGCCCGGCTCACGATGTTGTTGGCCAGCAACGTTTTCGGGCAAAACTCGGCCGCGATCGCCGCCGCCGAGGCCGAGTACGGGCAGATGTGGGCCCAGGACGCCGCCGCGATGTTCGGTTATGCCAGCGCGTCGGCGGCCGCCACCCGCCTGGCGCCCTTCACCGAGCCGCCCAAGACCACCAATGACGCGGGAATCGCCGCGCAGGCGGCCGCGCTGGGCGAGGCCACCGGCTTGGGGGCCGGTACCGCCGCCGCGGACGCCACAGCCCCGCCGTCCGGCATCATCAGCCAGCTGCTCGAGGCGCTCGGCAACGCGTCGCGCGGATACATGGACTTCTGGGACCAGGTGCTCAACACCCTCACGGGATCCCCGCTGGCGGGCACGACATGGCAGAACACCTTCGGGATCCTCGCCGACATCGGCCGGTTCAGCACGGTCGCCAACGACAGCATGAGCCCGATCAACCTCGCCATGACCGAGTTCAAGATGTTCTACAAGCTCCCCGTCGAGGGCCTGGACATCCCGAAGTCCGCGTTGGGCGCCGGGCTGGGCCTGCGGTCGGCCGGCGCCGGTCTGACCGGCGCCGTCTCGGTGGGCGTCGGCGAGGCGAACAGCGTGGGCAGGCTGTCGGTGCCGCCGACCTGGGCGTCGGCGACCCCGGCCATCCGGTTGGCCAGCGGCCTGGCGCCGGCCACTGCAGCGGCCGCGGCCCCGGCCGCCGGGATCCCGGCCGGCCTGCTCGGCCAGATGGCGTTGGGAAGCGTCACCGGGGGCGCCCTCGGCGCCGTGGCGCCGCACGTCGGCAGCGGCCGGGGCGTCCGGGTCCGCGCGGCGAAGCCCGCCGAACCCGTCAAACTCGACGACGTCATCGCCAAGCTGCAACGGCAACCGGAAGCCGTGCAGCACTGGAACGTCGACAAGGCCGGACTCGACGACCTGCTCGACCGATTGTCGAAAAAGCCCGGCATCCATGCGGTGCACGTGTCCAGCGGCGGCAAACCGACCGTGACCCTGCCCGACGCCGGGCCGGCGGGAAGCGCATGAAACGCGTGCTCGCGCTGCTCGGAATCGGCGCCGCCGCACTCGGATACGCCGCGCCCGCGCGCGCCGAGCCGCAGGGCGACGACGCCGCGTTCCTGGCCAGCCTCGACCAGTCCGGCATCACCTACAGCAGCCCGGTCCAGGTCATCGCGTCCGCCAAGGCCGTGTGCGGGTTGATGGGCCGGGGCGAAACGGGGCTGCAGGTCGTCACCGACATCAAGGACCAGAATCCCGGCATGACGATGGACGGCGCCGCCCAATTCGCGGCGCTCGCCTCGAACGCCTACTGCCCCCACCATCTCGCGCCCAAAGGCGGTTAGCCTGAGATTCGCCGCGCGCCGGGGATCGCTCCCGACGTCGGCGGTTGGGTTGGGCTCCACTTGCGGTTAACCCGGATTTGGTTAGCTCCCTTCTTCGCCGCCTTGCACCCGGGAAGGAGAGTGTCGTGGAGACGTTGAGCGCCGTCGATTTCCTGCTCCGGCTGGGCGTCGGCGTGGGCTGCGGCGCCCTGATCGGGCTGGAACGGCAATGGCGCGCCCGTCGCGCGGGATTGCGCACCAACGCGCTGGTCGCCGCGGGCGCCACACTGTTCGTCCTCTACGCCGCCGCCACCTCGGACACCAGCCCCACCCGGGTGGCGTCCTACGTGGTCTCCGGCATCGGGTTCCTGGGCGGTGGGGTGATCCTGCGGGAAGGCGTCAACGTCCGCGGCCTCAACACCGCCGCCACCCTGTGGTGTTCGGCGGCGATCGGCGTGCTGGCCGCGTCCGGACATCTGGTGTTCGCCGCGATCGGCACCGGCACGGTGATCGGGATTCATCTGCTGGGACGCCCGCTCGGCCGGCTAATCGACCGGGACAGCAGCGCCGACGAAGACGAAAGCCTGCTGCCGTTTCTGGTGCAGGTGGTGTGCCGGCCCAAACACGAGAAGTACGCCCGCGCCCAGATCGTCCAGCACGCCGGCGGCAACGACATCACGCTGCGCGGCATCCACACCGGCCATCCCGCCGACGACGAGCTCACCCTGACCGCGCACCTGCTGATGAACGGCGACGCCCCGGCCCGGCTGGAGCGGCTGGTGGCCGAACTGTCCCTGCAACCGGGTGTGCGGGCGGTCCAGTGGTACGCCGGCGACGAGGCGCAGGCGTCCGACGATCGGCGCTGAGCGCCGCGGCGTTCGTCGTACGCTTACCGGTGTGAGCGCCCTGTCCGGCTACCTGACCGCGCTGCCGCCGCAGCTGCGCGACCCGGTGCTGGTGGCCATTCCGTTCTTCCTGTTGTTGCTGACGCTCGAATGGACCGCGGCCCGCAAGCTGGAACACCTCACCGCCCGTCCGGCCCCGGGGGCGCACCAGACCCGCGACTCGCTGACCAGCATTTCGATGGGCTTGGTGTCGGTGGCCACCACCGCGGGCTGGAAGACGCTGGCCCTGTTCGGCTACGCCGCGATCTACGCCTACCTGGCACCGTGGCACCTTCCGGCGACCCGCTGGTACACCTGGGCGATCGCGATTCTCGGCGTCGACCTGCTCTACTACGCCTATCACCGGATCGCGCACCGGGTGCGGCTGATCTGGGCGACGCACCAGGCCCACCACTCCAGCGAGTACTACAACTTCGCCACCGCACTGCGCCAGAAGTGGAACAACAGCGGCGAGATCTTGATGTGGCTTCCGTTGCCGCTGTTGGGGATTCCGCCGTGGATGGTGTTCTTCAGCTTCTCGCTGAACCTGATTTACCAGTTCTGGATCCACACCGAGCGGATCGACAAGCTGCCCCGCCCGTTCGAGTTCGTGTTCAACACGCCGTCGCACCACCGGGTGCACCACGGCATGGACAAGGTGTACCTGGACAAGAACTACGGCGGCATCCTCATCGTGTGGGACCGGCTGTTCGGCACCTTCCAGGCCGAGCTGTTCCGCCCGCACTACGGCCTGACCAAGCAGGTCGACACCTTCAACGTCTGGAAGCTGCAGACCCGCGAATACGTCGCCATCGCCCGCGACTGACGGTCGGCGAGCCGGTTGCGGGACCGGTTGGGCTACGTGTTCGGGCCGCCCGGCTGGGCGCCGCACAGCGCCGGCCGAACCGCGGCCGGCGCGCCGGTCGTGACCTCTCTGTAACATCGGCGCTGGCCGGCGCGAAAAGCTGAGCGTGGAGGACGGTTACGCCGTAACCTCGACCTCCCGTCGGTAGTTGGCCCGATGGATCGGAGTTCATGGTGCATCGCCTGGCAACACGCGCCTTCGCCGCATCGATCACTGTCACAGCGCTGGCCGGCACGCTGCCGGCGTCGGCGGCAAAAGCCGACGTCATGGTGTATCCGGGCATGGAGATACGGCAGGACAACCGGGTCTGCACGCTGGGCTACGTCGACCCCGGCCTGAAGATCGCGTTCACCGCCGGACACTGCCGGGGCGGCGGCGGAGTGGTGACCGACCGCGGCGGCACGGTGATCGGGCGGATGGCGGCCTTCCGGGACAACACCCCCAGCGGAACGACGGTGTCGACCAGTCAGGTGATCAACGACTACGAGGCGATCGTGCTGGACAACGGCGTCACCGCGAACAACATCCTGCCGGGCGGGCGGCCGCTCGTCTCCGACCCCGGGCTGGCGCTGACGCCCGGGCAGCCGGTCTGCCATTTCGGGGTGATCACCGGGGAGACGTGCGGCACGGTGGAGAGCGTGAACAACGGCTGGTTCACCATGTCGCACGGGGTGCAGAGCCACAACGGCGACTCCGGCGGGCCGGTGTATCTGGCCCCCAGCGGCGGCCCGGGACAGATCGTCGGGATCTTCAACAGCGTGTGGGGGGAGTATCCGGCCGCGGTGTCGTGGCAGGCGACGTCGGAGGAAGTGCGCGAAGACCTCGGGGTGCGCGACAACGCGCGCTGAGTGCCGGATAGGCCCGTTCAGTCCGCCTTCGTCAGCGCGAACATCGGAATGGTGGGCGCCGCGGCGCGGAACTGCTCGTCGCTGCTGTCCGGGGTCAACCGGCGACGTAGTCCTTGACCTGCCAGTACCACCGGTCGAGGTAACGCCGCAGCAGCTGCGGCTTGGCCGCGTCGTCGACCTCGCTGACCCGCATGCGTCGCCGGCGCCAGCGCGGACCCAGCTCGACGACGGACGCGGCCCGCACGTTGCGGGCCCACTGGGTGTCGCCGCGCGGCGAGACCAGATAGTCCGTCCCGTCCACCGTGAGCAGGTTGACCACCACCGCGCGCAGCTTCCCGGTCTTGCGCCCGCGGACCCGCAGCGCCCGGGTGCCCGCGATGCTGACACCCGCGTCGGCGAGCCAGCGGACCACCACGTTGGCCGCGCGGGCGGCCCGGTTCGGTTCTTCGTATCGGGTGGACATGGGCGCCGTCCTCTCAGCGAATCCCGGGGCAATGCTAGAGAGCGGTGCTCTCCATTTCGAACACGCTGCCACACCGCGGTCGGGAAAGCAAGAGCGGTGTTCTCGGTTGTGTCAGACTGACCGGGTGGGCAAACGCCAGCAGTCCCGGGAGCAGGTCGAGGCGCGCATCATCGAACTCGGTCGCCGCCAACTGGTGGACCGGGGCGCGGCCGGGCTGTCGGTCCGCGCCATCGCCCGCGACCTGGGCATGGTGTCCTCGGCGGTGTACCGCTACGTGTCCAGCCGCGACGAGTTGCTGACCCTGCTGCTGGTGGACGCCTATTCCGACCTGGCCGACACCGTGGACCGGGCCCGCGAAGCCGCGGGCGAACAGTGGAGCGACGACGTCATCGCCATCGCGCGCGCCACCCGGCGCTGGGCCGTCGAGCACCCGGCATGCTGGGCCCTGCTCTACGGCAGCCCGGTTCCCGGGTACCACGCGCCCCCCGAACGCACCGTTGCCGCCGGCACCCGGGTGGTCGCGGCGTTGTTCGACGCCGTGGCGGCGGGGATCACCACCGGCGATATCCGGCTGACCAATGACCCTGCGCCGCAACCGATGTCATCCGACTTTGAACGGATCCGGCACGAATTCGGCTTCCCGGGCGATGACCTGGTGATCGCCAAGTGCTTTTTGCTGTGGGCGGGGGTGCTGGGCGCGATCAGCCTCGAGGTGTTCGGACAGTACGGGGCGGACACGCTAACCGATGTGGAAGCCGTCTTCGACGCCCAGCTGCGGCTGCTGGTCGACGTGCTGACCCGGCACTGATCCGGCCACGGCCGGTCACGGACCGCGGAGCACGGAACTAGAACGTGTTCACCCGCGGTTTCCCGGTTCGGACCGGATCGGCATGGCAAATTCTTTCGGGCCCTTTCTGGCCGCCCGGCGGCTCGACTATTGTGCGAGACGATGACGCTTCCCGTGCAGTCGCCGACGCAGATCGCCTGGGTCACCGGCGACCTGGATGCCACCGAAACGGCCCTCACCGGCCTGTTAGGTGTGCGCAAGTGGGTGCGGATACCGGACGTGCACTTTGCTGCGGATGCCTGCAGCTACCGGGGTAAGCCCGCCGATTTCGTCGCGAGCATCTCGCTGAGCTATCTCGGCGACATGCAATTGGAGCTGATCCAACCGGTACGTGGCGAGAACATCTATAGTGACTTTCTGTCCGATGGCGGGCCGGGGTTGCACCACATCTGCGTCGAGGCCGACAGCCCCGAGCAGTTGGCCGAAGCGCTGGCGCGGGCCGGCGAGCGGGGCGCCCCGGTGGTGCAGCAGGGTGTGATGCCCGGCGGAATCCACTTCGCCTATGTCTCGGCGCCGCAGGCGGGAGTTCCGTTCGTGGAGTTCGCCTACATCGCGCCCGAGATGCGGGCGTTCTACGACTACATCAAACAGCAGCAGCGGTGAGCCGCGCCCGCGCGGACACGCGGCACGGCGATGAGGAGGAATGGCGCCAATGAGCACCGAGATACCGGCAACTGTCAGTGCCCATGACGTGACGTCGTGGTCCGACGACGTCGACGTGGTGGTGATCGGCTTCGGCATTGCCGGCGGCTGCGCCGCGGTCAGCGCGGCGGCCGATGGCGCGCGGGTGTTGGTGCTGGAACGCGCGGCCGCGGCCGGCGGCACCACTTCGCTTGCCGGGGGCCACTTTTACCTCGGCGGTGGCACCGCGGTGCAGCAGGCGACCGGTCACGACGACTCCGCCGAGGAGATGTACAAGTACCTGGTGGCGGTGTCGCGGGAGCCCGAGCTGGACAAGATCCGCGCCTACTGCGAGGGCAGCGTCGAACACTTCAACTGGTTGGAAGACTTGGGTTTTCAGTTCGAACGCAGCTACTACCCGGGCAAGGTGGTCGTCCCGCCGGGCACCGAGGGCCTGAGCTACACCGGCAACGAGAAGGTGTGGCCGTTCTGCGAGCAGGCCAAGCCGGCGCCGCGCGGGCATTCCGTGCCGGTGCCCGGGGAGCTCGGCGGGGCCGCGATGGTGATCGACCTGCTGGTCAAACGCGCCGAGGCGCTGGGCGTGCAGATCCGTTACGAGACCGGGGCGACCAACCTGATCGTGGACGACGACGGCGCCGTGGTCGGTGTGGCCTGGAAGCATTTCACCGAGACCGGCGCGGTCAAGGCCGACGCGGTGATCCTCGCGGCCGGCGGCTTCGCGATGAATCCGCAGATGGTGGCCGAGCACACGCCGGCGTTGGGCCAGCCGCGGCGCACCAAGCACCACGGCCTGGTGGCGCCGTACATTCTGGGCAATCCGCACGACGACGGGCTGGCCATCCGGATGGGGGTGTCGGCGGGCGGGGCGACCAAGCACATGGACGAGCTGTTCATCACCGCGGCCGCCTACCCGCCGGAGGTGCTGCTGACCGGGATCATCGTCAACAAGGAGGGTAAGCGCTTCGTCGCCGAGGACTCCTATCATTCGCGCACTTCGGCTTTCGTGTTGGAGCAGCCGGAGCAAACCGCATACCTGATCGTGGACGAGGCGCACACCGAGATGCCGGAGATGCCGCTGATCCGGTTCCTCGACGGCTACGAGACGATCGCGGAAATGGAAGCCGCGCTGGGCATTCCGGCCGGCAACCTGGCCGCGACGCTGGAGCGCTACAACAAGTTCGCCACCGCGGGCGAAGACCCGGATTTCCACAAGCAGCCGGAATACCTTGCCGCACAAGACAATGGACCGTGGGCGGTGTTCGACCTGTCGCTCGGGCGGGCGATGTACTCGGGGTTCACCATCGGCGGCCTGGCGGTGAGCGTCGACGGCGAGGTGCAACGGGCCGACGGCTCGGTGGTGCCCGGGTTGTATGCCGCCGGCGCGTGCGCGCCGAACCTGGCTCAGGACGGCAAGGGGTACGCCAGCGGGACGCAGCTGGGTGAGGGTTCGTTCTTCGGGCGCCGCGCCGGAGCGCACGCGGCGCGGCGCGCCGCGAAAGCGTAGGCGCGCATCAAACCCGGCGCCGGAGCGCACACGGCGCGGCGCGCCGCGAAAGCATAGGCGCGCATCAAACCCGCGCGGGCTCCTTTTCCACCGGGCTCAGCTGCCAGGGGCCGCCGCCGAGCAGGTGCAGCTGCTGGTCGTGGTGCTGCTCGACGGTGGGCCGATGGCTCACGCTGACCATCACGCACCCCGGCAGCTCGGCCCGAACCAATTGGTACAGCGCGTATTCCAGCCCCTCGTCCAGCGCCGAGGTGGCCTCGTCGAGGAAGACCGCCTTGGGCCTGGTGAGCAGGACGCGCGCGAACGCGACGCGCTGCTGCTCGCCGGGGGAGAGCACCTTGGCCCAGTCCTGGTCTTCGTCCAGCCGGGAGATGAGCGGCGCCAGAGCCACTTTGGTGAGCACCTCGTGCAGCTGCGAATCGGCGATGCTATCCGGCGAATTCGGGTAGCACACCACGGTGCGCAGCGTGCCCAGCGGCACGTAGGGCAACTGCGACAGGAACATCGTCGCGTTGTCGCCGTCGGGCCGGCACAGGGTTCCCGAGGCGTACGGCCACAATTCGGCCAGGCTGCGCAGCAGCGTCGTCTTGCCGGCCCCCGAGCGTCCGGTGATCACCAGCGTGTCGCCCTCGTCGAGCTGGATGTCCAGCGAGTCGACCAGCTGATCTCCCTCGGGGGTGCGCACCTCGATACCGCGCAGCTCGACCGCCGTCTCTTCGCTGGGTTTGACGAGGATGGCGGGCAGCGCCCGGCCCTTGCTGTTGGCGTCCACCAGGCCGTGCAGACGGATGATCGCGGCCCGGAAGGCGGCGAAGGCGTCGTAGTTGTTCCGGAAGAACGACAGCGAGTCGTGAATGTTGTTGAACGCCGTGGCCGTCTGGGTCACATCGCCGAAAGCGATCTCGCCGGCGAACAGTCGCGGCGCCTGGATGGCCAGCGGCAGCGGAACGATGATCTGCGTCACCGACCAGTTCCAGCCGTTGAAGATGATGGTCCGGCGCACGTACCGGCGGTAGTTGGCGATGATCGGCGTGAAACGCTGCCACAGCTGGGCCCGCTCGACGCGCTCGCCGCGGTAGAACCCGACCGCCTCCGCGGCGTCCCGCAACCGCACCAGCGCATAACGGAAGGCGGCGTTCAACTTCTCGTTGTTGAAGCTAAGCCAAATCAGCGGGCGCCCAAGCCAAACCGCGACGACCGTCGCGATGAACACGTACACCAGCACCGTCCAGAACATCGCGCGCGGCAACACCAAGCCGAACAGGTTCAGGTCCCCGGACAGCTTCCACAGGATCGCGGTGAACGAGATGACCGAGGCCACCGCGTTGACGGCCCCGAACAGCAACGTGCTGCCCGTGCCGTTGGACGGGACGTTCGGCGTCCCGCCGGCGTTGGCGGTGAAGATGTCGATGTCCTGCTGGATGCGCTGATCCGGGTTGTCGATCGTGTTGTCGATGAACAGGTCCCGGTAATACGCCCGGCCCGCCAGCCAGTCGTCGGTGAGGTTCGCGGTGAGCCACATGCGCCACGCGATGATGAACCGCTGCGTCAGATAGACGTCGGCCATGAAGCGGGTCACCCACAGCGCCGCCAGCAGGCAGAAGATGCCGAGCGATACCCAAAAGCCATGTATCCCCGAATGTTTGACCGCGTCATTGCCCGACGCGATGCCTTCGAACGCCTTCTGCAGCGCCGTGTACAGGTCATTGCTTTGGAAGCTGAGCAGCACGCTCAGCCGCACCGACAGCAGCACCGACAGCAGCAGCACGCCGAGCATCAGCCACACCCGCACGCTGTGGGCGCCGACGAAGTAACCGCGGGTGATCCGCCAGAACTGCCGGCCCCAGGGCGTGAGGAACCGGAACGCCAGCAGCACCCCGAACAGGCAGACGGCGCTGATCACCCACGCTATGGCCAGCCACCGCAAGGAATCGACAAACGCCGCCGACCAGTCGATCGACGGCTTGAACGGCTTGGCACCCATCGTCGGCGTCTCCTTACGGTCGAGGTGGTCGGACTCTCCTCAACTTGAAATCCTTCGGCGAAGGTACCGGACGGATCTGGATAGGCTGCGGTGATGACCAGTGACGCCACCCCCGCACCGACCCTGCACGCCGGCCGGCTGGTCGCGCGCCGGCTGCGGGCCAGCGGTGTCGACACCGTCTTCACGCTGTCCGGCGGCCACCTGTTCTCCATCTACGACGGCTGCCGCGACGAAGGCATTCGGCTGATCGACACCCGGCACGAACAGACCGCGACGTTCGCCGCCGAGGGCTGGTCGAAGGTGACCCGGCTGCCCGGGGTGGCCGCGCTGACCGCCGGACCCGGCGTCACCAACGGGATGAGCGCGATGGCCGCCGCGCAACAGAACTCCTCGCCGCTGGTGGTGCTGGGGGGCCGAGCGCCGGCGCAGCGGTGGGGCATGGGCTCGCTGCAGGAGATCGACCACGTGCCGTTCGTGGCGCCGCTGGCCCGTTTCGCCGCCACCGCGCAATCGGCCGCCGACGCCGGCCGGCTGGTCGACGACGCCTTGCGCGCGGCCGTCGGTGCCCCGTCCGGCGTGGGCTTCGTGGACTTCCCGATGGACCACGTCTTCTCCATGGCCGAGGACGACGGCCGCCCCGGGGCGCTCGTCGACCTGCCGCGCGAACCCGAACCCGACGGCGCCGCGCTGGGCCGGGCCGCCGGCCTGCTGTCCGGCGCGAAGCGGCCGGTGATCATGGCGGGCACCAACGTCTGGTGGGGGCACGGGGAAGCGGCCCTGCTGCGGCTGGCCGAGGAACTGGCCACCCCGGTGCTGATGAACGGGATGGCGCGCGGGGCGGTGCCCGCCGACCATCCGCTGGCCTTCTCCCGCGTTCGCGGAAAAGCGTTGGGGGAGGCCGATGTCGCGCTGATCGTCGGGGTGCCCATGGATTTCCGGCTCGGTTTCGGCGCGGTGTTCGGGCCGCACACCCGGCTGATCGTGGCCGACCGGGTGGCGCCCGAGCGCAAGCATCCCCGGCCCGTCGAGGCGCAGCTGTACGGCGACCTGATGACGATCCTGGCCGCGTTGGCCACCGCGGGTGGGGGCGACCACCGGGACTGGATCGACGAACTGCGCACGGCCGAGACGGCGGCGCGCGCCGCCGAGCAGGCCGAGCTGGCCGACGACCGCGTCCCGCTGCATCCGATGCGGGTGTACGCGGAGCTGGCGCCGATGCTGGACCGCGACGCCATCGTCGTCATCGACGCTGGCGACTTCGGCTCCTACGCCGGGCGGGTGATCGACAGCTACCGGCCGGGCTGCTGGCTGGACAGCGGCCCCTTCGGCTGCCTGGGGTCGGGACCCGGCTACGCGCTGGCCGCCAAGCTGGCCCGGCCGGAGCGCCAGGTGGTGCTGCTGCAGGGCGACGGCGCGTTCGGCTTCAGCGGCATGGAATGGGACACCCTGGTCCGCCACCGGGTGCCGGTGGTCTCGGTGATCGGCAACAACGGGATCTGGGCGCTGGAAAAGCATCCAATGGAGCAGCTGTACGGCTATTCGGTGGTGGCCGAGCTGCGCCCGGGCACCCGCTACGACGAGGTGGCGCGCGCGCTGGGCGGCCACGGCGAGTTGGTCGCCGCGCCGGGCGAGCTGCGACCGGCGCTGGAACGCGCCTTCGCCAGCGGCCTGCCCGCCGTCGTCAACGTGCTCACCGACCCCACGGTCGCCTACCCGCGGCGGTCGAACCTGGCCTGACGGGCGTGTCGGGTGCGAACACGCGGGCTCGCCCCACCGGTACCGTTGACCTGTGCCTAAGACGAACCGCGCTCAACCCGGCCGGCTGAGCAGCCGATTCTGGCGCCTGCTCGGCGCCAGCACGGAAAAGAACCGCAGCCGTTCGCTCACCCTGGTGACCGACTCGTCGGAATACGACGACGAGGCCGCCGGGCTGACCGACGAGCAGCTGCGCAAGGCCGCCGGGCTGCTCAACCTGGAGGATCTCGCCGAGTCCGAGGACATCCCACAGTTCCTGGCCATCGCCCGGGAGGCCGCCGAGCGGGCAACGGGCTTGCGCCCATTTGATGTGCAGCTGCTTGGGGCCTTGCGCATGCTGGCCGGCGACGTGATCGAGATGGCCACCGGCGAGGGCAAGACCCTGGCCGGGGCGATCGCGGCGGCCGGCTACGCGCTGGCCGGCCGGCACGTGCACGTGGTGACCATCAACGACTACCTGGCCCGCCGCGACGCGGAATGGATGGGCCCGCTGATCGAGGCGATGGGGCTCACGGTCGGCTGGATCACCGCCGAGTCGTCCAGCGAGGAGCGCCGGGCCGCCTACGGCTGCGACGTCACCTACGCCTCGGTCAACGAGATCGGCTTCGACGTGCTGCGCGATCAGCTGGTGACCGACGTCGCGGACCTGGTCTCGCCCAACCCCGACGTGGCGCTGATCGACGAGGCCGACTCGGTGCTGGTCGACGAGGCGCTGGTGCCGCTGGTGCTGGCCGGCACGACGCACCGCGAGACGCCGCGGCTGGAGATCATCAAGCTGGTCGGCGAGCTGGAGGCCGGCACCGACTACGACACCGACGCCGACAGCCGCAACGTGCATCTCACCGACGTCGGCGCGCGCAAGGTGGAGAAGGCGCTCGGCGGCATCGACCTGTACTCCGAGGAGCACGTCGGCACCACCCTGACCGAGGTCAACGTCGCGCTGCACGCGCACGTGCTGTTGCAGCGCGACGTGCACTACATCGTCCGCGACGACGCGGTGCACCTGATCAACGCCTCGCGCGGGCGGATCGCGCAGCTGCAGCGCTGGCCGGACGGCCTGCAGGCCGCCGTCGAGGCCAAGGAGGGCATCGAGACCACCGAAACCGGGGAGGTGCTCGACACCATCACCGTGCAGGCGTTGATCAACCGGTACGCCACGGTGTGCGGCATGACCGGCACCGCGCTGGCCGCCGGTGAGCAGCTGCGCCAGTTCTACAAGCTCGGTGTGTCGCCGATTCCGCCGAACAAACCCAACATCCGCGAAGACGAGGCCGACCGCGTCTACATCACGGCGGCCGCCAAGAACGACGCCATCGTCGAGCACATCATCGAGGTCCACGAAACCGGGCAGCCGGTGCTGGTGGGCACCCGCGACGTGGCCGAATCCGAGGAGCTGCACGAGCGGCTGCTGCGCCGCGGCGTGCCGGCGGTGGTGCTCAACGCCAAGAACGACGCCGAGGAGGCCCAGGTGATCGCCGAGGCCGGCAAGTTCGGGGTGGTGACGGTGTCCACCCAGATGGCCGGGCGCGGCACCGACATCCGGCTCGGCGGCTCCGACGAGGCCGACCACGACCGGGTCGCCGAGCTGGGCGGGCTGCACGTGGTGGGCACCGGCCGGCACCACACCGAGCGGCTGGACAACCAGCTGCGCGGGCGCGCCGGCCGGCAGGGCGACCCGGGGTCGTCGGTGTTCTTCTCCAGCTGGGAGGACGACGTCGTGGCGGCCAACCTCGACCGCAACAAGCTGCCGATGGAAACCGACCCGGAAACGGGCGACGGCCGGATCGTCAGCCCCAAGGCCGCCGGGCTGCTCGATCACGCCCAGCGCGTCGCCGAGGGCCGCATGCTGGACGTGCACGCGAACACCTGGCGCTACAACCAGCTGATTGCCCAGCAGCGCGCGATCATCGTGGACCGCCGTAACACGTTGCTGCGCACCGCAACCGCGCGTGAGGAGCTGGCCGAGCTGGCGCCGAAGCGCTACCGGGAGCTGGCCGAGGAGATCCCCGAGGAACGCCTGGAAACCATCTGCCGGCACATCATGCTCTACCACCTCGACCGCGGCTGGGCCGACCATCTGGCGTACCTGGCCGACATCCGCGAGAGCATCCACCTGCGGGCGCTGGGCCGGCAGAATCCGCTGGACGAATTCCACCGGTTGGCGGTCGACGCGTTCGCGTCGCTGGCCGCCGACGCGATCGAGGCGGCCCAGCAGACGTTCGAAACCGCCAACGTGCTCGAGGACGAGCCGGGCCTGGATCTGTCGAAGCTGGCCCGGCCGACGTCGACGTGGACGTACATGGTCAACGACAACCCGCTGTCGGACGACACGCTGTCCACCCTGAGCCTGCCCGGGGTGTTCCGCTAGCCGGTGCGCGGCCAGCCGCGCACGGAGCGCCGCGCTTGGCTAATGTCACGGCACATGGAGCCGGTGCTTCCACCCAACCGGGTGCTGACGGTGCCCAACGCGCTCAGCGCGGTCCGCCTGGCGCTCGTCCCCGTGTTCGTCTACGCGTTGCTGGTCGCCCACGCCAATGGGTGGGCGGTGGCGATCCTGATGTTCAGCGGCGCCTCGGACTGGGCCGACGGCAAAATCGCCCGGCTGCTCAACCAGTCCTCGCGGCTGGGTGTGCTGCTCGACCCCGCGGTGGACCGCCTCTACATGGTGGTCGTGCCTGTCGTGCTGGCGTTGAGCGGCATCGTGCCGTGGTGGTTCGTCGTCGTCCTGCTCGTCCGCGACGGCCTGTTGGCCGCCACGCTGCCGCTGCTGTGGAGCCGCGGCCTGTCGGCACTGCCGGTGACCTACATCGGCAAGGCGGCGACGTTCGCGTTGATGTGCGGGTTCCCGCTGGTGCTGTTGGGCACCTGGGACGCGTTGTGGAGCCGCGTGGTGGGCGCCTGCGGCTGGGCCTTCCTGATCTGGGGCCTGTACGCGTACCTGTGGGCGTTCGCGCAGTACGCGGTGCAGATGACGCTGGTGGTGCGCCGGATGCCCAAGGTCGACCGCGCGTCGCGCCCGTCGACCATGGCGAAGGTCGTCGACCATGGCTGACGTGGACCGCGCGCTCGGCGGCTATGACCCCAACGCCGGTCACAGCGCGCACCTGGCGGCGCGCCCGCAGCGGATTCCGGTGCCCTCGCTGCTGCGCGCCCTGCTCTCCGAGCATCTCGATCCCGGCTACGCCGCGGCGGCGGCCAAACGCGGCGCCGTCGACGAAACGCGCAACCGGCGCCCGCGGGTGTCCGGCTGGCTGTGGCAGGCGCTGGCGGCGCTGCTGATCGCCACCGTCTTCGCGGCCGCGGTCGCCCAGGCCCGCTCGGTGGCCCCCGGGGTGCGCAGCGCGCAGCAGCTGCTGCTGGGCAATGTGCGGGCCACGGAAGGCTCGGCGGCGAAGTTGGCGCAGCGGCGCAACGAGCTGTCGGCGAAGGTCGACGACGTGCAGCGGCACGCCCTGGCCGACGACGCCGAGGGGCAGCGGCTGCTCAAACGCCTCGACGCGCTCGGCCTGGCGGCGGCCAGCACGGCGGTGATCGGCCCCGGCCTGAAGGTCACGGTGACCGATCCGGGCGCCGGCCCGAACCTTTCGGACGTGTCCAAGCAGCGGGTCAGCGGCAGCAGGCAGATCATCTTGGACCGCGACCTGCAGCTGGTGGTCAACTCGTTGTGGGCCGGCGGCGCCGAGGCCGTCTCGGTCGGCGGCGTGCGGATCGGCCCGACCGTGACCATCCGGCAGGCCGGCGGCGCGATCCTGGTGGACAACAACCCGACCAGCAGCCCCTACACGATCCTGGCGATCGGGCCGCCGCACGCGCTGCGCGACGCCTTCGACACCAGCCCGGGGATGCAGCGGCTGAGGCTGCTGCAGATCTCCTACGGCGTGGTGGTTACCGTGGATGTCGCCGACGGACTAACGCTGCCTGCCGGATCGGTCCGGGATGTCAAGTTCGCCAAGCAGATTGGGCCACAGTGAGAAGAATCCCGAACAGCTTCCCATTCCGGTTTCCCTTCCGGCGCGACACGGGAAGCCGCGCATGATCGGTATCGCGGCACTGGCGATCGGCATCGTGCTGGGCCTGGTGTTCCATCCGTCGGTGCCCGAGGTCGTGCAGCCCTACCTGCCGATCGCGGTGGTCGCGGCGCTGGACGCGGTGTTCGGCGGTCTGCGTGCGTATCTGGAACGCATCTTCGATCCGAAGGTGTTCGTGATCTCGTTCGTGTTCAACGTCTTCGTCGCCGCGCTGATCGTCTACGTCGGCGACCAGCTGGGGGTGGGCACCCAGTTGTCGACGGCCATCATCGTGGTGCTGGGTATCCGCATCTTCGGCAACGCCGCGGCGCTGCGCCGCAGGCTGTTCGGCGCATGAGGTGAACATGAGTCACGACCCGCCGGATCGCCCGGCCGACCCGCCGGATCAGGGTGCGGCGCACGGGCGCCACGAACTGCCGGGAAAGCAGCCCCGCCCGGCGATCGGGCCGCTGCGCCGCACCGGGTTGTCCGGGATGCTGCGCGGGGGCCGTTCCCGGTTCGGTTTCGGCACCCTGGCCGTGCTGTTGTGTCTGCTGCTGGGCATCGCGATCGTCACCCAGGTCCGCCAGACCGAATCGGGGGACTCGCTGGAGACGGCGCGGCCCGCGGACCTGTTGGTGTTGTTGGACTCGTTGCGGCAGCGCGAGGGCACGCTCAGCGCCGAGGTGAGCGAACTGCAGAACACGCTGAATTCACTTCAGGCGTCCGGCAATAACGACCAGGCCGCCATCCAGTCCGCGCAATCCCGGCTGGCGGCGCTGTCCATCCTGGTCGGCGCGGTGGGCGCCACCGGGCCCGGTGTCACCGTCACGATCGACGACCCCGCGCCGGGAGTGTCCCCCGAGGCGCTGCTCGACGTGGTCAACGAGCTGCGCGCCGCCGGCGCCGAGGCGCTCGAAGTCAACGACGCGCACCAGTCGGTGCGGGTGGGTGTGGACACCTGGGTGGCGGGTACGCCGGGGTCGTTGACCATCGACTCGAAAACGCTGTCGCCGTCGTATTCGATTCTGGCGATTGGCGATCCGCCCACCCTGGCCGCGGCCATGAACATTCCCGGTGGCGCCCAGGACACCGTCAAGCGGGTGGGCGGACGGATGTCCGTCCAGCAGGCCGACCGGGTGGACGTGACCACCTTGCGGCAACCAAAACCGCACCAATACGCTCAGCCCGTCAAGTGAGCAACTCCCGAACAGACAGGATCACCGTGAGCGACATCCCGCCCGACCTGCACTACACCGCCGAACACGAATGGGTTTGCCGAAGCGGTGATGACACCGTGCGGGTGGGCATCACCGACTTCGCCCAGTCGGCGTTGGGTGACGTCGTTTTCGTTCAGCTGCCCGAGGTGGGCGCGCAGCTGACCGCCGGGGAATCCTTCGGCGAGGTCGAATCCACGAAATCGGTGTCGGACCTCTACGCCCCGGTGTCGGGCACGGTGACGGCGGTCAACACCGACCTGGAAGGCAGCCCGCAGCTGGTCAACTCCGACCCGTACGGGGCCGGCTGGTTGCTGGATGTCCAGGTGTCCGACGCCGCCGCCTTGGAGTCGGCCATCACCGCACTGCTCGACGCCGAGGCCTACCGCGGAACGCTGACCGAATGACGGTTGCTAATGTCCCTGCAGCCCGCCCGGCCAAGCGAGCGGTGCGGCCGGCACACGGGGGAAATCAACGTTTCGGATCGTCAGGTGGTGGGCGCATTGCGGCGACGTGCGCGGTACCGTCGACACATCGATCGGTGAAGGGATCCGTGCAGCGATCCGTGAAGGACCATTGAAGACCGTTGAATGACACGTGTAAGACACTGAAACTACGAGACGGCAGTAATCGGCATACCGGGCGGACGAGCCCGGTGCGACGGCCGGCCGAGCGGCCCGGACAGACAACGCCACAGCGGCCAGTGAGGAGCAGCGCGTGACGGACATGGACTCTGGAAGTCAGGACCAGAACGGGGACGAAGTCACGGTAGAGACGACTTCCGTCTTCCGTGCCGACTTCCTCAACGAGCTGGACGCGCCCGCCCAGGCGGGCACCGAGAGCGCGGTCTCCGGGGTGGAGGGGTTGCCGGCGGGCTCGGCGTTGCTGGTCGTCAAGCGCGGACCCAATGCCGGATCGCGGTTTCTGCTCGACCAGGCCACCACCTCGGCGGGCCGGCACCCGGACAGCGACATTTTCCTCGACGACGTCACCGTCAGCCGCCGGCATGCCGAATTCAGGTTGGAAAACAACGAATTCAGCGTGGTCGACGTTGGTAGTCTCAACGGCACTTACGTCAACCGGGAACCCGTGGACTCCGCGGTGCTGGCCAACGGCGACGAAGTGCAGATCGGCAAGTTCCGCTTGGTGTTTTTGACCGGGCCCAAGCAAGGTGAGGACGGAGGATCTTCAGGCTAGTGAGCGCACCCGATAGCTCGGCGCTGGCCGGGATGTCGATCGGGGCGGTCCTGGAATTGTTGAGGCCGGACTTCCCCGATGTCACCATCTCCAAGATTCGCTTCTTGGAGGCCGAAGGGCTGGTGACGCCGCAACGGGCCGCGTCGGGGTATCGAAGGTTCACCGCGTACGACTGCGCGCGGTTGCGTTTCATCCTTACGGCGCAGCGCGATCACTACCTGCCGCTCAAGGTCATCCGGGCGCAGCTGGACGCCCAACCCGACGGCGAGCTGCCGGCCTTCAACACCCCCTACACCGCCCCCCGGCTGGTGTCGGTGGCCGGAACCGACGCCGGCGCCAACGCGGGCCTCGGCTCGGACACCTCGGCGGTGGCCCCGGCCCACGTCCGGCTCAGCCGCGAAGAGCTGCTGCGGCGCGCGGGCGTCGACGACGAACTGCTGACGGCGTTGCTCAAGGCCGGGATCATCACCACCGGGCCCGCCGGGTTCTTCGACGAGCACGCCGTCGTCATCCTGCAGTGCGCGCGGGCGCTGTCGGACTACGGCGTCGAGCCGCGGCATCTGCGCGCGTTCCGCTCGGCAGCCGACCGGCAGTCGGACCTGATCGCCCAAATCGCCGGGCCGGTAGGCAAAGCCGGCAAGGCGGGCGCCCGCGATCGCGCCGACGACTTGGCGCGTGAGGTTGCGGCGCTGGCCATTACGTTGCACACGTCGTTGATCAAATCCGCCGTTCGCGACGTTCTCGATCGCTGAGGACTAGACTTCGGTCGACAGCTTGGTTTCGGCAGTGGGGCGGATTTTTGACCTCGCCGTCGCTGGCGAGTACCAATTCAACCGGCGCCACTAATGCGGAGGGCAGACACAAATGGGTGAAGTTCGTGTTGTCGGCATTCGCGTAGAGCAGCCGCAAAACCAGCCGGTGTTGTTACTGCGCGAAACCAACGGTGACCGTTACCTGCCGATCTGGATCGGTCAGTCAGAGGCTGCCGCGATCGCCCTCGAGCAGCAAGGCGTTGAGCCGCCTCGCCCGTTGACGCACGATTTGATCAGGGATGTCATTGCCGCGCTTGGACATTCGCTGAAAGAGGTGCGGATCGTCGATCTGCAGGAGGGGACTTTCTACGCCGACCTGGTGTTCGACCGCAACATCACGGTGTCGGCGCGCCCCTCGGATTCGGTGGCGATCGCGCTGCGCGTCGGTGTCCCCATCTACGTCGAGGAGGCGGTGCTGGCCCAGGCCGGGCTGCTGATTCCGGACGAGAGCGACGAGGAGGGCGGCACCGCCGTCCGCGAGGACGAGGTGGAGAAGTTCAAGGAATTCCTCGACAGCGTCTCGCCCGACGATTTCAAGGCCACCTAGACATCCGGCGCGCCCGCGACCAGCGCTTTGGGAACGACGCGGCGGCTGGATTAGCCTGGAGGGCGATATCACGGATGCGTCTCAACTGGCGGCGTGATGTCGACACGCTGGCGGATAGCTCGCCCACTTGGGCCCGCGACGGCCATACTTTGAGGACGACTTCAGGCGCGGCGGCTATCGACAAGCGTAAGCTCACTAGCACTCGGGCCTGAGCAGACGTGGCTGCGATGCAGCCTTGGAGACGCAGCCACCGACGAGAGCGCGATCGCGGGAAGGAACCACCGTGAGCGAGCAGCCACGCCAAGAGCAGCTCAATTTGGCCGAGGACGGGAATGCGGGCACCGGTGAGCGCAGCGTCACCGCGGCCGCCGCGCCGGTCCAGCCCGGATTGTTCCCCGACGACTCGGTGCCCGACGAACTCGTCGGCTACCGCGGCCCGAGCGCCTGCCAGATCGCCGGCATCACCTACCGGCAGCTGGATTACTGGGCCCGCACCTCGCTGGTGGTGCCGTCGATCCGCAGCGCGGCGGGCTCCGGCAGCCAGCGGCTCTACTCCTTCAAAGACATCCTCGTGCTCAAGATCGTCAAGCGGCTGCTCGACACCGGCATCTCGCTGCACAACATCCGGGTGGCCGTCGACCACCTGCGCCAGCGCGGGGTGGAGGATCTGGCCAACATCACCCTGTTCTCCGACGGCACCACCGTGTACGAGTGCACGTCGGCCGAGGAGGTCGTCGACCTGCTGCAGGGCGGGCAGGGCGTGTTCGGCATCGCGGTCTCCGGCGCCATGCGCGAGCTGACCGGCGTCATCGCGGACTTCCCCGGCGAGCGGGCCGACGGCGGCGAGTCGATCGCCGAGCCGGAGGACGAGCTGGCGTCCCGGCGCAAGCACCGCGACCGCAAGATCGGCTGATCACGCCCGGCGCCGCGCGCGTGGGCGGCCGGCGCGGGCGGGTAAACTGGGCGGCGCATCGCATTCGAGCGGGAGAGTTCCGTGACGGCCAGTCACGGACGCCGAAGGAGCAACACCTCTCCGTCAACCTCTCAGGCACCCGGACCGCACGAAACATGATGCCTCTGGAAAGCGGTGCCGGCCTTCGGGCCCGCACCCGCCGATGGGGAAAGGCGGCCGCGACAGCATCGGCCGCCGAATCTCTCAGGCGCCCGGCGAACGGGTGAAGACAGAGGGAGAGGACCACCGCAGCACCGCCGTCCTCGCCCCGAGCGTCTTCGTCAGGAGTTTCCCGTGCCCGACCACACCACTTTCGCCGCCCGGCACATCGGCCCGGACCCTCAGGCCGTCGCGGCCATGCTCGACGTCATCGGTGTCGGCTCGTTGGACGAGCTGGCCGCCAAGGCCGTTCCGGCCGGCATCCGCGACCGGCTCTCGGCCGACGGGATCGCGCCGGGCCTGGACCGGCTGCCGCCGCCGGCCAGCGAAACCGAGGCGCTGGCCGAGCTGCGCGGCCTGGCCGAGGCCAACACCGTCGCCGTGTCCATGATCGGGCAGGGCTACTACGACACGCTGACCCCGCCGGTGTTGCTGCGCAACATCCTGGAGAACCCCGCCTGGTACACCGCCTACACGCCGTATCAGCCGGAGATCAGCCAGGGCCGGCTGGAGGCGCTGCTGAACTTCCAGACCATGGTGGCCGATTTGACCGGCCTCGAGATCGCCAACGCCTCGATGCTCGACGAGGGCACAGCGGCCGCCGAGGCGATGACCCTGATGCACCGCGCATCTCGCGGCAAGTCCAACCGGCTGGCGGTGGACGTCGACGTGTTCGCCCAGACCGCGGCCATCGTGGCCACCCGGGCCCGGCCGCTGGGTATCGAGATCGTCACCGCCGACCTGCGCGACGGACTGCCCGACGGCGACTTCTTCGGCGTCATCGCCCAGCTGCCCGGCGCCAGCGGCGCGATCACCGACTGGGCCGCCCTGGTGGCGCAGGCGCACGAGCGCGGCGCGCTGGTGGCGCTCGGCGCCGACCTGCTGGCCTTGACCCTGATCACCCCGCCCGGCGAGATCGGCGCCGACGTGGCCTTCGGCACCACCCAAAGATTCGGTGTGCCAATGGGATTCGGCGGCCCGCACGCGGGATACCTGGCCGTGCACGCCAACCACGCCCGGCAGCTGCCGGGCCGGCTGGTCGGTGTCTCGCTGGACGCCGACGGTTCGCCGGCCTACCGGTTGGCGCTGCAGACCCGCGAGCAGCACATCCGCCGCGACAAGGCGACCAGCAACATCTGCACCGCGCAGGTGCTGCTGGCGGTGATGGCCGCCATGTACGCCAGCTACCACGGCGCTGAGGGGCTGACCGCGATCGCGCGCCGCGTGCACGGGCACGCCGAGGCGATCGCCGCCGCGCTGGGCACCGCGGTGGTGCACGACAGGTACTTCGACACCGTGCTGGCGCGGGTGCCGGGCCGGGCCCACGAGGTGATCGCCGCGGCCAAGGCCAGGGGCATCAACCTGTGGCGGGTCGACGACGACCACGTCTCGGTGGCCTGCGACGAGGCCACCACCGACGAACACGTCGCCGCGGTGCTCGAGGCGTTCGGCGTCGCACCCGCCGAGCCCGTCGCCAGCGAAATCGCTACCCGCACTTCGGAATTCCTTACCCATCCCGCCTTCACCCAGTACCGCACCGAGACGGCGATGATGCGCTACCTGCGCACCCTGGCCGACAAGGATATTGCGTTGGACCGCAGCATGATTCCGCTCGGCTCGTGCACCATGAAACTCAACGCCGCCGCCGAGATGGAGCCGATCACCTGGCCGGAGTTCGCCCGTCAGCACCCCTTCGCCCCGGCGTCCGACACGCCGGGGCTGCGCCGGCTCATCGGCGACCTGGAGAACTGGCTGGTGGCCATCACCGGCTACGACGCCGTCTCGCTGCAACCCAACGCCGGGTCGCAGGGCGAGTACGCCGGCCTGCTGGCCATCCACGACTACCACGCCAGCCGCGGGGAACCGCACCGCGACATCTGCCTCATCCCGTCCAGCGCGCACGGCACGAATGCCGCGTCGGCGGCCCTGGCCGGGATGCGGGTGGTGGTCGTGGGCTGCCACGACAACGGCGACGTCGACCTCGACGACCTGCGCGCGAAGGTCACCGACCACCGCGACCGGCTGTCGACGCTGATGATCACCTACCCGTCCACGCACGGCGTCTACGAGCACGACATCGCCGAGATCTGCGCGGCCGTCCACGACGCGGGCGGCCAGGTGTACATCGACGGCGCCAACCTCAACGCGCTGGTCGGGTTGGCCCGGCCGGGCAAGTTCGGCGGCGACGTCAGCCACCTGAACCTGCACAAGACGTTCTGCATCCCGCACGGCGGCGGCGGGCCGGGGGTGGGGCCGGTGGCGGTGCGCTCGCACCTGGCGCCGTTCTTGCCCGGGCATCCGCACGCCCCGGAGCTGCCGCAGGGGCATCCGGTGTCCTCGGCGCCCTACGGCTCGGCGTCGATCCTGCCGATCAGCTGGGCCTACATCAGGATGATGGGCGCCGACGGCCTGCGCGCGGCGTCGCTGACCGCGATCACCTCGGCCAACTACATCGCCCGGCGGCTCGACGAATACTTTCCGGTGCTCTACACCGGCGAGAACGGCATGGTGGCCCACGAGTGCATCCTGGACCTGCGTCCCATCACCAAGGCCACCGGCGTGACCGTCGACGATGTCGCAAAACGGTTGGCGGACTACGGTTTTCACGCTCCCACCATGAGCTTCCCGGTGGCCGGCACGCTGATGGTGGAGCCCACCGAGAGCGAAACCCTCACCGAGGTGGACGCCTTCTGCGACGCCATGATCGCCATCCGCGGCGAGATCGACCGGGTGGGTGCGGGGGAGTGGCCGGTGGAGGACAATCCGCTGCGCGGCGCCCCGCACACCGCCGAGTGCCTGGTGACCACCGACTGGGACCACCCGTACAGCCGCGAACAGGCGGCCTATCCGCTGGGCAAGGACTTCCGACCCAAGGTATGGCCGCCGGTGCGACGCATCGACGGCGCCTACGGCGACCGCAACCTGGTGTGCTCGTGCCCGCCGGTCGAGGCGTTCGCCTGACCCGTTCGTCTTGTGCCCGTTGCCCGATCAGCCGGGTAGCGCCGCCGGGGCCGGCAGCACCAGCGGCACCAGGTACCGGCGGGCGAAATCGCGGGCCTCGGCGAGGTTGTAGACCGGGATGACGGACTTGGGCGTCTCGATGAGCGAGATGATCAGCCGCCCGATCATCTCACCGACCACCTCGGTGTCGAGGTCGTCGGCCAGTTCACCGCGCTCCTGCCAGCGGCGCAACCAACTCGCGATGTAGGTGCGCGAGATGGCGATCAGATGCTCGTCGGTCAGGAACGCGGACAGCTCGCCGGCCGCGGGCGATTCCCGGATGCTGCGGGTCAGCAGCTTGGGGGCCGACGCTTCGTGGACGAACGCGGCGAACACCTCGGCGATGCCTTCCTCGGCGCTCGCCGCGCGGCCCGCGACGTCGGAGATCAGGGTGCTCAGCCGCACGGATTCGTCGATGATGGTCAGGCGCACCAGGTTTCGCTTGTGCCGGAAGCGGCGGTAGACGGTGGCCACGCCGACGCCGGCCGCGTCGGCGATGTCCTGCATGGTGGTGTTGGAGAAGCCGCGCTCGGTGAAACAGGTGCGCGCCGCGGTGACGATGGTGCGGGCGGTCGGATCGAGGGTGGCCAGGCCGTCGGGCAGCAAGCCGAGCAGCATCGCGGGGTCAACCATCTGGCCTCCAGCCGATCGGGGTCTCGACGCGGTATCGGGACTCATCCTGCCGAATCTAACCGCGGCCCGGCGCGGCGAACGAATCCAGCAACACCGAACGATAGCGGTCGCGCAGCCGCTCGTACTGGTACCGGTTGTACGCCAAGGGCTCCAGGGTGAGCCGGCGCGGCAGCCATCGCCAGCCCAGCTGCAGCGCAGCGACGTAGACGGCGAACTCGGCCTGCTCCCGCGCGCCCCAGCGCACCCCGAGCAGCCGGCGCATGGTGGGGTGGGCGACCGCGGCCGAGCACACCACCACCGGCCGCGCGGCCAGCGAGGTCAGCACCGGCCAGACCAGTCGCAGCACCGGCCGCAGCTGGCGAGGCAACAGCCCCGGGACCGGTGGCGCCACGAAGCTGCGGCTGGCGAATTGCAGAAACTCGTTGTCCGCCAAGTGTTTTGCGGCGACGGTGTCGTAGTAGTCGAGCATCTCGTCCAGGGTGGCCGGCAGCTTGCCCTGCTTGCTGGGCAGCTCGAGGAATTGCAGTTCGCGGCGCAGCGTCTGATACACGACTTCCTTCTCGTCGGTGCTCAGCCGGCGCCCGCACACCCGCAGGTAAGCCTGATACAGCAGGTTGAGGCCGCTGACCGCCACCCAGGTCCACAACTCGGGGTCCAGGGCGCTGTAGCGGGTGTCGCTGAACGCCCCCTTGCCGGTGCCGCGCACGTCGCGATGCAGTCGTTTGAGGTCGGCCCGCGACGCCTCGACGTCGGAGCTGTCACCGAAGGCCGCAAGGGCGGTGAACGCGGCGCTGCGGATGCCGCGGTCGGTGAAATTGTCGGCGAACCGCCCGCTGCGGTCCACCGCCGCCGCGATCTCCCGATGCGCCACCTGGTCGAGGGCCAGCCGGCCGAAGGCCGCCGCCAACGGCGAGCCCGCGAACCACCGGACGTCCTCGGCCAACGCCCGGTGCGCGTCCGGCTGATCGGGTTCGGCCAGGGCCGTCGCCGCGGAATCGTTGCCGCGCCGGCTGATTCGGCTTGTCGTCGCCATACCGCTTCTCCTTGAGTGGGTGGGTGGGTGGTGGCCCGCGACGGTTGGCCCGGCCGGCCTGTCGCGCCTGCCCGGGTCAGCGTTGATAGAAATCCAATTTTGTTCTATCGCTGAGTGTGGCACAGACGGCGCCCGTGCGACAGAGGCTCGGCGCGATTTGTCCATGATTGCGCGCGATCCCGGCGGCGGGTCGCCCGCGGCCCCCGCGGGCGCGGTAGTCCCTAAGGCGCGGATCTATCACCGGCCAATGGGGGACGGCGCCCGGCCGCTCAGCTCAGGAAGGCGTTGACCGCGGTCGCCAGGTCCGGGGAGGCCGACGTCGCGAGGTTCTGATAGCTGCCGCCGCTGAGCTGGGCGACCGCCTCCCAGGTGGTGCGGTCCGGGTCGGCGCCGAAATCGATGATGTTCACCGCGATCGGCTTGGCCGGATCGGCGCTCTTGCGGATGAAGTCCTGCAGCCCGGGCCCGTCCAGGGTCTGGTCGGTGTGCGGGCCGGCGGTGATGACCAGAATCGAATTCGTCTGCCCCGCATGATAATTGGACTGCATGTCCTGGTAGATCATGCGCAGCGTGGTGAACGACACCGCGCCGCCGCTCGACGAGTACTGCTTGTCCAGCGCGGCCGACAGCGCCGCCGAACGCGGCTGCCCGTTGACCGGGTCGGCCAGCGGGCCGCTGGTGACCTCCGAGCGTCCCTCGTGACCGTCGAACGTCCACAGGCCGACCACGGCGCTGGCCGGCAGCGCCTTGATCTTGTCCTGAAGCGCTCCAATGACATTGGCCAGCCGGGATTTCCCGCCTTCCTGGCCGGGCATCGACTGGTCGAGCATGATCGTGGTGGCCTGCCCGGTCGACGGGCTGGCCATCGCCTCGGCCAGCGTCGCGCGCATCGCGTCGTCGCCGACCGACAGGGTCGACGGCAGCGCCGGGAAGGTGGTCACCGGGCTGCTCGGCGGTTTGACCCCGTTGACGCGGAAGCCCGCCTTCGCCAGCTTGGCCAGCTGGTCGGACTTGTGCATGAACCGGGAGAACTCGCTGGCGGCCGAGGCCTGTTCGCGGGTCAGCCACGACCCGCTGAGCAGCACGGTGGGGTAGTCGGCCACCGCCGCGGCACCCGGCGGCAGCCAGGAAGCCAAGGCGCCCTTGGTATCCGGCAGCGATTGCCCGCGCTGGAACAGCTGCTGTTCGGTGGTGACCACCGCGTGCACCGGCGCGCTCGCCGGGTCCCCGGGCTTGAGCAACGTGTTCATCGCCTCGGTCAGCGAGTTGTCGGCCAGCTTGGGTTGCGCGCTCAGCAGCGTGCGCACCGCGCCGGTGCCCTGCGTCACCGGCGCGCCCGGGGGCACCGACGCGGCCGCCACCGCCTCGCCGGCCAGGAACGCCGCATCCCCGTTGCCGGTCATCGGCAGCGCCAACCGCAGCGACCCCCACGCGGGTAAGTTCAATCCCGCCAACGCATTCGGGTTGGTCTGCAACCCGGGCAGTGCCGCCCAGTTCTGACCCGACAGGGCCGGCAGCAGTTCCGGGCGGACGGCCAGCACCACCGGCGAGCTGGCCAGCGAATGGCTCTCGGTGATGGTCTTCTGGGCGGTGGCGCCGGCCAGCCGCGCCGCGGAGACCGAGCTGCCCGGAATCCACAGTGCCGGTTGCCCACCGAGTTCCGCGGGCCACTTGCCGATGAAGCCGTTGAGCACGGCGTCGGAGCCGGCCGGCTTGACGCTGACCACCATGCAGTGATCGCCGATCGGGCCGGCCGACTTGTTGAAGCTCTCGGCGAATTGCCCGATGGCGTCGGCGATCGACGGGTCGGCGACGACCGGGACCTGCTCCTGGCCGCCGACGCAGCGCCCGGCCGCGGTGTGCGAACGCTTGGACAGCGCGTCACCGAAGAAGCGCCACAGGATCACCGACCCGACCACCACGACGACGGCGACCAGCGCCACGATCACGCCGATGCTGACCCCGCGGCGACCACCCTCGCTGCGATGCCCGCCGCGCCAATCGAGCCGGCGTGCGCGCAGTGACGGCGCCGACGCCGGCGATTCCTGCGAACCGGACGGGGCCGGCCGGCGCGACGGGAACTCGGGGTAGTCGTCGGGGTCCTCGTCGACGAGATCCTCGCCGGGCGCGAACTCCTCGGGCGCGTAGTCGTCGTCGGCGACGAAGTCCGCGTCGGGGTAGCGCCGTTCGTCCGGGTAGTAGCCCTCGTCCGGCGCGCCTTGCGCGTCGAAGGCGTAGGCGTCGTCGCGCTCGTCGACCGGGTGGTCGGGCGATGGCTCGTCGAGGAAGTCGTCGGGGTCGGGCGCACTGTGCCTACCCATCGTGGTGCCCGCGGCCTTTCCGTCGATCCAGCGATAATCCGGCGCCGATTTTAGTCATCAGCGGAACTATGACATGACCGAGCGCGATTCGGGCGCAGGCTCAATTCGACTGCGCGGCGCGGGCCTTAACCTCGCGCCGGCGGCGGTGCAGGATCGGCTCGGTGTAGCCGTTGGGCTGCTGCGTGCCGGTCAGGATCAGATCCTGAGCGGCCAGGAACGCCAGGCTGTCGTCGAAGTTGGGCGCCATCGGCTGATAGGCGGCGTCCTTGGCGTTCTGGGCGTCCACCAGCGGCGCCATCCGCTCCAGGCTGGCCCGCACGTCCTCCTCGGTGATCACCCCGTGGCGCAGCCAGTTGGCCAGCAGCTGGCTCGAAATCCGCAGTGTGGCACGGTCTTCCATGAGCGCCACGTCGTGGATGTCGGGCACCTTCGAGCAGCCGACCCCCTGGGCGACCCAGCGCACCACGTAGCCGAGGATGGACTGGCAGTTGTTGTCCACCTCCTCGCGGATCTCCTCGGGAGCCCAGGCCAGCTCCTTGGCCAGCGGGATGGTGAGCAGCTGTTCGATGGTGGTGCGCTTCTTGCCGGCGAGCTCCTCCTGCACCGCTCCCACGTCGACGTAGTGGTAGTGCATGGCGTGCAGGGTGGCCGCCGTCGGCGAGGGCACCCACGCGGTGGTGGCGCCCGCCTTGGGCTGGCCGATCTTCTGCTCGACCATGTCGGCCATCAGTTCGGTCATCGCCCACATGCCCTTGCCGATCTGGGCCTTGCCCTTGAAGCCGGCGGCCAGCCCGATGTCGACGTTGGCGTCCTCGTAGGCCTTGATCCAGGTGGTGTTCTTCATCGCACCCTTGCGGATCATCGGCCCGGCCTCCATCGAGGTGTGGATCTCGTCGCCGGTGCGGTCCAAAAAGCCGGTGTTGATGAACACCACTCGGTCGGCCGCGGCCTTGATGCAGGCCTTGAGGTTGACGGTGGTGCGCCGTTCCTCGTCCATGATGCCGATCTTGAGGGTGCCCTGCGGCAGGCCCAGGACGTCCTCCACCCGGCTGAACAGCTCGCAGGTGAACGCGACCTCGTCGGGCCCGTGCATCTTGGGCTTGACGATGTAGATGGAGCCGGCGCGGCTGTTCTGCAGCGGCCCGTTGGCCTCGCCGGTCTTGAGCCCGTGGATCGCCGTCAGGCCGGTGAACAGCGCATCCATGATGCCCTCGAACACCTCTTTCTCCTCGTCGCCGTCGCTCCACACGATGGCGTCGTTGGTCATCAGGTGCCCGACGTTGCGGACGAACAGCAGGCTGCGGCCCGGCAGGGTCAGCTCGCCCTGGCCGTCGGGGGTGGTGTAGGTGCGGTCGGCGTTGAGCACCCGGGTGAAGGTCTTGCCGTCCTTGCTGACCTCTTCGGACAAGTCGCCCTTGTTCAGGCCGAGCCAGTTGCGGTAGCCGAGCACCTTGTCGTCGGCGTCGACGGCGGCCACCGAGTCCTCGAAGTCCATGATCGTGGTGACGGCCGATTCCAGCACCACGTCCTTGATGCCGGCGCGGTCGGTCTTGCCGACCGGTGACTGCGGGTCGATGAGGATCTCGATGTGCAGGCCGTGATTGACCAGCAGCACCGACCAGTCCGGCGACCCGAGCTGCCCGGTGTAGCCGGCGAACTTCTCCGGCTCGGCCAGGCCGACGGAACCGTCGGCGGTCGCCACCTGCAGGCGGCCGTCCTCGACGGACAACCCGGTCGCGTCGGCCCAGGAACCCGATTCCAACGGCACCGCCTGGTCGAGGAAGTTGCGGGCGTAGGCGATCACCTTGTCGCCGCGAACCTTGTTGTAGCTCGATCCCTTTTCGGCGCCGTCGGTTTCGGGGATCACGTCGGTGCCGTACAGCGCGTCGTACAGCGAACCCCACCGGGCGTTGGCGGCGTTCAGCGCGAACCGGGCGTTGAGCACGGGCACCACCAGCTGCGGGCCCGCGGTGGTGGTGATCTCGTCGTCCACCCCGGAGGTGGTGATGGTGAAGTCCTCGGGTTCGGGCAGCAGGTAACCGATTTCGATGAGGAAGTCGCGGTAGGCATCGATGTCGAGCGGCTCGATGACGCGCTGGCGGTGCCACTTGTCGATCTGGGCCTGCAGCTCGTCGCGGCGGCGCAGCAGCTCCTGGTTCCTGGGGGTGAGGTCGGTGACCACCTTGTCGACGCCCGCCCAGAAGCTGTCCGGGTCGATGTCGGTGCCGGGCAAGGCCTCGTCGTTCACGAAGTCGTAAAGCACTCGGGCGACGCGCAGGTTCCCCGCCGACACGCGATCAGTCATGATTCTCCTCCGTCACGGGCCGCCCTGGACCACCAGACCGGGCCCAGATTGGCAATGTCATCAGCCTACCGAGCACATCCTGGCGAGCGTGAGCTGCCTGACCCGACATGCGCAGGTCAGGCCACCCTGACAGCCCCAAGATCGACGCGGCGGCGGGCACCGGGATCGCACTCCAGCAACGACGCTGTACGCGCAAGCGATCCACTGCCCCCAGCACTTTCTTAACTGGTAGTCGTGAAAGATCATACGGGCTCCGCGCGGCGCGGCCGGTCGGGCCGGTCCCGCTAGGCCTCGCGCATCGTCCCGACCAGGTCCTCGACCAGGTCTTCCATCGCCACCATGGCCACCACGGCGCCGCCCTGGTCGGTCACCAGCGCCAGGTGGCTGTTGCTGCGCCGCATCCGGGACAGGCCGTCGGCCAGCGGCAGCGACCGCGGCAGCCGGGGCAGCGGCCGCACCTTCGCCAGGTTGATCACCGTCGCCGGGTCGTCGTCGAGCGTCAGCACGTCCTTGATGTGCAGGTAGCCGATGAAATCGCCGGTGGGGTTGGTCACCGGGAACCGGGAGTACCCGGTCTGGGCCAGGGCCTGCTCGACCGCTCCCACCGTCGGGCCCGAGCCGGGCGCGGCCACCGGCACCGCATGCACCCGGGCCAGCGGCACCGCCACGTCGCCCACCACCCGGTGCCGCAGCTGCAGCGCCCGGGTCAGCCGGGTGTGTTCCTCGCGGTCCAGCAAACCCTCCGACTCCGACTCGGCGATCATCTCGCTCAGCTCGACCGGGGAGACGGTGATCTCCAGCTCCTCCTTGGGCTCCACGCCCAGCGCGCGGACCATCACGCTGGCGCACCGGTTGTAGAACGCGATGAACGGCCGGGCAGCGCGCACGTAGGCCAGATACGGCGGCACCAGCAGCATCGCGGTGCGCTCCGGGCCGGCCAGCGCGATGTTCTTGGGCACCATCTCCCCGAGCAGCACGTGCAGCGTCACCACGATCGCCAGCGCGATCGCCAACGACAGGCTGTGCAGCAGCGCGGGGTGAATCCTGGTCAGCCCCAACACCGTTCGCAGCAGATTGGACACCGCCGACTCGCCGATGCGGCCCAGCAGCAGCGAGGCGGCGGTGACGCCGAGCTGGGCGCCGGCCAGCATGGACGGCAGCTGCTCGGAGGCCCGGATCACCGTGACGGCGGCCGCGCGGCCCTGCTCGGCCAGCGCTTCCAGCCGGTCGCGGCGCGCCGAGATGAGCGAGAACTCCGCGCCGACGAAGAACGCGTTCACCCCGATCAGCAGGCACGCCAGCAGCACGCCCATGGTGTCGCTCATCGGCGCCCGCCCGGGGCTTCGGCGTGCGCGTCGATCTCGGTCAGCTCCAGCACGTCGATGCGGCGACCGTCCATCCGGATCACCCGCGCCTGCCAGCGCAGCACCGGATCCAGCAACCCGTCGGGATCCAGGGCCGGCAGCTTCACCGTCTCACCGGCCGCCGGGATGTGACCGATCTCGCGCAGCACCAGCCCGCCGATCGTCTCGTAGGGGCCCTCGGGCGCCCGGAAGCCGGTGGCCGCGGCCACCTCGTCGATGCGCAGCAGGCCCGATACCCGCCAGCCGGTGCCGGCCGGCACCACGTCGGGGGTGGCGTCGTCGTGCTCGTCGCGGACGTCGCCGACGATCTCCTCGATCAGGTCCTCGACCGTCACCATGCCCGCGGTGCCGCCGTATTCGTCGACGACCAGCGCGGTCTGCAGGCTGTTGGCCCGGATCTCGGCCATCACCGCGTCGCCGTCCAGCGTGGAGGGCACCACCGGCACCGGCTGGGCCACCGTGGTCAGCAGTGTGTGCGCGCGGGCGGCCCGCGGGATCGCGAACACCTGCTTGACGTGCACGATGCCGACGGTTTCGTCCAGGTCGCCGTCGACGATGGGGAACCGGGAGAACCCGGATTCGGCGGCCGCGGTCACCAGGTCGGCCACGGTGTCGTCGGTCTGCAGGGCCACGATCTTGGACCGCGGCGTCATCAACTCCTCGGCGCTGAGCGTCCCGAACTGCAGCGAGCGCCGCACCAGGGCCGCGGTCGCGGCGTCCAGCGCGCCGCTGCGCGCCGACGAGCGCACCAGCGACAGCAGCTCCTGGGGGGAGCGGGCCGACCGCAGCTCCTCGGCGGGCTCCACGCCCAGCCGGCGCACGATCCAGTTGGCCGCGCCGTTGGTCAGCCTGATCGCCGGGGTCAGCAACGCCGAGAACAGCAGCTGCGCGGCCACCACGGCGCGGGCCGTCGACATCGGCCGCGCCACCGCCAGGTATTTGGGGACCAGCTCGCCGAACACCATCGACACCGAGGTCACGATCAGCAACGCCAGAAACGCCATGATCGCGTCGCCGACCCGATCGGGGATGCCGACCGCGTCCAGCCAGGGATGCGGCAGGTCCTCGACCATCGGATCGGTCAGGTAGCCGGCCGCCAGCGTGGTGGCCGAGATGCCCAACTGGGCGCCGGACAGCTGAAACGACAGCCGGTGATGGGCGCGGCGGATCCAGCGGTCGCGGCGTCCCCCGGTGCGGGCGTTGGCCTCCACGGTGCTGCGGTCCAGCGTGGTGAGCGAGAATTCGGCGGCGACGAAGACGGCGTTGCCGAAGATGAGCACCGCGATCGCCACAATGCTGACCACGGTGACGGTGACGTTCATGACCTACGCCACCCGCCGGACGGGAAGGGCCCGGTGGCCGGGGGAGGCTCCGCATCGGGCGGCTGGTCGGACGGGCCATGCGCCCGCACGCCGGTGGCTTGCGCGGGTGCCTGCGGCACGTCGATCCTTTCGCTGCCCGGTGGCGGAGGGCGCGGACGCGCCCGTCTTTGCTGCCTTATGCTAGCCCGCGCTCCGGCGCCGGGGCGCCGACCACCGGGGCCACGCCGACGCCTGACGCTCCGACCGACACCCCGGAGGCGACTTCGGTATGCCTACCCTTACTCGGGTAGGCTCGGCGCACTATGTCCGACGCCCCAGCCGAGAGCGCGCCAGCCCAGATTGACCCAGCCCAGACTGACCCGGCCGAGCAGCCCGTCCAGATCCTGCCGCGCGAGCGGTCCGACATCCCCGACGCGGTCGCGCGCATTCCCCGTCCGCCCGTGCCCCACCTGGATCCGCCGTTCGCCCTGCGCGTGGCGCGGCTCGGCGACGCCGACATGGTGGCCGAGTGGATGAACCGACCGCACTTGGCCGCGGCCTGGGAGTACGACTGGCCGACCCCGCGGTGGCGGCGGCATCTGGGCGCCCAGCTTCAGGGCAGCTACTCGCTGCCGTTGATCGGAAGCATGCGCGGTGTGGATCTCGCCTACCTTGAACTGTATTGGGGCGCAAAGGATCTCATCTCGCGTTACTACGACGCCGAGCCCTACGATCTGGGACTGCACGCCGCCATCGCCGACGTGAAACTGGTGAACCGGGGACTGGGACCGATGCTGCTGCCCCGGATCGTGGCCAGCGTCTTCGCGACCGAGCCGCGGTGCCGCCGGGTGATGTTCGACCCCGACCACCGCAACACCACCGCGCGCCGGCTGTGCGAGTACGCCGGCTGCCGGTTCCTCGGCGAACACGACACGACGAACCGGCGGATGGCGCTCTACGCGCTGGACGCCCCCACCACGGACCGATAGCCGCCATGGTCGGCCGCCATGCCGGCGGCGACCAACTCCCACAACACCTCGTCGGTGCCGCCGCCGACCCGGGCCAGCTTCATGTCGCGCCACCACCGCCCGAGCGGTGTCTCCTCGACCAGATAGCCTGCCCCGCCGAAGATGTGCATGCACTCCGACATCACCTCCTCGCCGAGCCGGGCCGCGGTCACCTTGACGCCGGCTGCGGCGCGCAGGTCCAGCCGTCCCTGTGCGGCGATGCCGTTCAGCCCGTGCTGCAGCAGGTCGACGCGGGCCTGCAGGTCGGCCATCCGCAGCCGCAGCGCCTGGTGCTCGAACAGCGTGCGGCCGAATTGCCGGCGAGTCATCATGCGGGCCAACGTGATCCCGATGGCCCGCTGGCACGACGCGGCGATCTGCCCCGCGATCGACATCCGCTCGTGCGCCAGCCCCCAGCTGATGGCCGCCAGCCCGGTGCCCGCCCGGGCGACCAGCGCGTCAGCGGGTACCCAGGTGTCGATGTGCACCGCGGCGGTGTCCAGCGGTCCGGCGCCGACCTTGGCATAGGGTCGCTGAACGCTGGCCTGGGAGGTCGGGACCGCGATCAGCGCGACGTTGCCGTGTGTGCTGGCCGAGTCGTGGTCGATGCTGCGCGCCACCACCATGATGTGATCGGCGATGGGGGACAGGGAGACGAATTTCTTGACCCCGCGGACGTCGAAACCGCCGTCGCGGGAAGACATCTCGGTGCGCACGATCTGCAGATCGGAGCCGCCGGACTCCTCGGAGGCCCCGATGCACAGCACGGCCTGCCCCGCGATTGCCCGCTCGCAGATGTCGCGCAGGTAGTCCGACTTGCCGAACCGGCGCAGGACGGCGATCGCCGAGTCGTGCAGGCTGACCCCCACCCCGATGCCCGCCGACGACAGCCGGCCGAGCGCTCGGGCAAGTTCGACGAGCTTGCCGACGTCGGGAAGCATTCCGCCGCACCACTTTTCGCTGAACACACCGCGGGCGCCCAGGTGTTCGATCAGCTCGCGCGGAAACCGTTGCCGCGCTTCGGCTTCGCGCGTCCACTCCAGCACCTGATCGTCGAAGGCGCCGGCGAGAACGGTCCGGTAGTGGTCGATGTCGGCCGTTGTTGCCGCGGACAGGGTCGTCACTTAGTCCACCGCCTCCAATGAGCGCCGCACGTCCAGGCGGCGTAGTTTGCCCGACGAGGTTCGGGGCAGCGACCCCGGTGCCATGAAGATCACATCGGAGGGAACGACGCCGCACACCGATGCGACCCGCTGGATCACCTCGGCGCGCGCGCCCGCCCGATCGCGGCCAGCGAATTCGGCGGCGATGATCAGGCCGGGGCGCGCGGAATTCTCGCCGGTGCCCAGCGCCACCACGGCGCCTTCCCGCACGCCGGGCACCTGGGCGGCGACCGTCTCGATCTCGGTCGGGAAGATGTTGCGGCCGGCCAGGGTGATCAGCTCCTTGGCCCGGCCGCACACCACCAGCCCGCCGTCGGAGAAGAAGCCGAGATCGCCGGTGGGAAACCAATTTTGGTGGTCGATCGGCGCGTGACCCAGGTAGCCGTCCATCATCGACGCGCCCCGGATCTCGATCTCGCCGATGCCGTCCGGTGCGTCGTGGCGCGGCGAGATCCGGATCTCGGTGCCGGGGATCGGCTCGCCCAGCACCGCGTGCCGGCGCGTCCCGGTCTCGTCGCTGACGTCGGCGAACCGCAGCCCGGTGCCGGGCGCCGGCACGCTGACCGCACACGTCGACTCCGCCAGGCCGTAGGACGGGGTGGCGGCACCGGCGTCGAAACCGAACGGGGCCATGGCGGTTGCGAAGCGCTCGAAGCCGGCGCAGTCGACCGGCTCCCCGCCGTTGATCGCCACCCGCAGGGCGCCCAGGTCGACGCCGGAGACCCGGCGGGCATATTTGCCGACCAGGTTGTAGGCGAAGTTCGGCGCCGCGGTGATGGTGGCCCGGCTCTCCGACAACCACGCGAGCCAGCGAAACGGCGAGGCGGTGAAAGCCGAGGTGGGCGCGAGCCACAACGACATTCCGCCCAGCGCGGACGCGAGCAGGAAGGACAGCCCCATGTCGTGGTAGAGCGGCAGCCACGAGCAGCCGACGTCGGCGGGAGTCACCCCGAGCCGGGCGTTGAGGCCGCGCAGGTTGGCCAGTACCGCGTCGGGGGACAGCGCCGCGGTTTTGGGCGTGCCGGTGGACCCGGCGGTGCCCTGCAGGATCGCCGGATTCGCGTGCGGGGCCGGCGGGTCGGGGCAGCGGCGGCCGGTATTGGCCGCGACGCCAAGGTCTTCGACGACCATCTCGTCCGGGCGGGACGGGTCCAGGGCTTGCAATGCGTCCAGGTGGGAGCGGTGGCTCAGGACGGTGCGCACGCCGATCCCGGCGAAGCGGGTCAGCGTGGTGTCGGCCCAACGCCGACCCTCGGCCCCGCGGACCGGCCCGGGCAGGATCGAGACGCCGGCGCCGGCCAGCCAGGCGCCCATGATGGCGGCGACGAACTCGAGGGTCGGCTCGCCGACCAGCCCCAGGGCGGCGGGTCGGTCCCGGTCGAGCAGCCACGCGGCGATGCCCTCGGCCAGTCCGTGCACCTCCGGCCACCGATGGCGGCGCCAGGCCGCCGACTCGCGGTCGAAGACCACCAGATCGCTGCCGCCGGTGCGCATCGCGGCCGTCAGCGCCGCGGCCAGCTCACTCATCGCGGGTTTCGCGGGGTTCCGCGGCGATCGCGGCCTGCAGGTCGCCGACGGTCTCGCAGCTCAGCAGTTCCTCTTCGGTCAGCGTGACCCCGAGCCGTTCCTCGATGGCCACCATGCCCACCGCGAACGCCACCGAGTCCAGCCCGACGTCGTCGACCAGCCGGGCGTCCGGAGTCACCCGGGACACGTCGACGTTGAGGTCGTCGCGCAGGATGCCGAGAAGCTCGGCGCTGACGTGGTTTTCGGGTGAGCCCGCGGGCGTGGCCCCGGTCGGAGCGGGGGAGGCGGAGGAGGTCATGGCGCAGTAGGTTAGCAGGCCGCATTAGGCAAGGCTAGCCTTACTAGCCGACCCCCGGCGCGTCGCGCCGCACGCGCCGGCGTGTCACCAGCCCAGCGGAAGCGGATGCCCCTCGGCGAAGCCCGCGGTCGACTGCACCCCGACCACGACCCGTTCGTACAGCTGCGCCAGGGTGGCGGCCCCGACGTAGGTGCAGGTGCTGCGCACGCCCGAGGTGATGTGGTCGATCAGATCCTCGACGCCGCCGCGGGCCGGGTCGAGACCCATCCGCGACGTCGAAATGCCTTCCTCGAACAGCGATTTGCGGGCCCGGTCGAAGGCCGTCTCCGCGCCGCTGCGGGCGACCACCGCCCGCTTGGACGCCATGCCGTAGCTCTCCTTGTAGGGCTGGTCCTCGCGGTCGCGCATCAGGTCGCCGGGCGACTCGTAGGTGCCGGCGAACCACGATCCGATCATCACGTTCGACGCCCCGGCGGCCAGCGCCAGCGCCACGTCACGCGGGTGCCGGATGCCGCCGTCGGCCCATACATGTCCACCCAGTTCCCTTGCCGCCGAAGCACATTCGACAACAGCGGAGAACTGCGGGCGGCCCACGCCGGTCATCATCCGGGTGGTGCACATCGCGCCCGGCCCCACGCCCACCTTGACGATGTTCGCCCCGGCGCCCAGCAGGTCGCGGGTGCTGTCGGCCGAAACCACGTTGCCCGCCACCAGCGGCACCCCCAGCTCGAGCGAGGCGACGGTCCGGATCGCCTCCAGCGTCTTGACCTGATGCCCGTGCGCCGTGTCGATCACCAGCAGGTCGATTCCGGCCTCGACCAGTGACCGCGCCTTGGCCCCCACGTCGCCGTTGATGCCGATCGCCGCGCCCACCCGCAACCGGCCCTGCGCATCGACGGCCGGGGTGTACAGGCCGGCGCGCACGGCTCCGGTGCGGGTCAGCACGCCGGCCAGCGTGCCGTCGGCGTTGGTGACGACCGCGACGCCGATGGGCGCCTGCTCGAGCAGGTCGAAGATCTTGCGCGGCTCGGTGCCCACCGGGGCCACCACGAAGTCGGTCATCGCGACGTCGCGCACCCGGGTGAAGCGGTCCACGCCCAGGCACGACGATTCGCTCACCAGTCCCAGCGGGCGGCCCTCGAAGGCCACCACCGCCACGCCGTGCGCACGCTTGTGGATCAGCGCCATCGCGTCGGACACCGAGTCGTCGGGCTCGAGCAGCACCGGAGTGTCGAGCACCAGGTCGCGGCTCTTGACGAACTGCACCGTCTGCTGCACCGCGGTGATCGGCAGGTCCTGCGGCAGGATCACCAGGCCACCGCGCCGGGCCACCGTCTCGGCCATCCGCCGCCCGGCCACCGCGGTCATGTTGGCGACCACGACAGGGATCGTGGTGCCCGAGCCGTCGCCGGTGGACAGGTCGACGTCGAAGCGCGACGGCACCTCCGAACGGTTCGGCATGATGAAGACGTCGTTGTAGGTCAGGTCGTATCCGGGTCGATGCCCGTCGAGAAACCTCATCGCAGGTCCAGCCCCCTTACGGCCTCCAGTGTGGCCCCGTTACGCCGGCACTTCGCGGCGGTCGGCGCTCCACAGCGTGTGGAAGCGCTTGTCGGGGTCCTCGTCGATGCGCCCGTAGGTGTGCGCGCCGAAGAAGTCCCGCAGACCCTGGGTGAGCGCGGCGGGCAGCCGCTCGGTGCGCAGCGCGTCGTAGTAGGACAGCGCCGAGGAGAAGCCGGGGATCGGGATGCCCAACCGGGTGGCCGTGACCACGACCCGGCGCCAGCCGTCGATGGCGGCCTCGATCGCGCTGCGGAAATACGGCGCGACGATCAGGGTCGGCAGGTCGGGGTTCTCGTCGAAGGCGTCCTTGATCCGGTTGAGGAACTTGGCCCGGATGATGCAGCCGCCGCGCCAGATGGTGGCCAGGTCGCCGGGGGTGATGTCCCAGCCGTATTCGGCGCTGCCGGCCTGGATCTGGTTGAAGCCCTGCGCGTAGGCGATGATCTTGGACGCGTACAAAGCCTGGCGGATGTCCTCGGTGAACTGTGCTGCATCGCTTGGCTTTTCGCCGAGTCGGCCCGACGCCAGCCCGGTGGTGGCCCTGCGCTGGGCCACCGAGCCCGACAGCACGCGGGCGAACACCGCCTCGGCGATGCCGGTCACCGGCACGCCGAGGTCCAGCGCCGATTTGACCGTCCAGCGGCCGGTGCCCTTCTGTTCGGCCTCGTCGAGGATGAGGTCGACGAGCGGCTTTCCGGTCTTGGCGTCGGTCTGGCGCAGCACCTGCGCGGTGATCTCGACCAGGAAGCTGTCCAGGTCGCCGGAGTTCCATTCGTCGAACACGTCGGCGATCTGCTCGGCGGTCTTGCCCAGCGCGTCGCGCAGCAGCTGGTAGGCCTCACCGATCAGCTGCATGTCGGAGTACTCGATGCCGTTGTGCACCATCTTGACGAAGTGCCCGGCCCCGTCGGGGCCGATGTGCGTGCAGCACGGCACCCCGTCGACGTGCGCGGAGATCTCCTCGAGCAGCGGGCCCAGCGACCGGTAGGACTCGGCCGGGCCGCCGGGCATGATCGACGGGCCGTTGAGCGCGCCCTCCTCGCCGCCGGAGATGCCGGCGCCCACGAAGTGCAGGCCGCGTTCGCGCATCGCCTGCTCCCGGCGGATGGTGTCGGTGTAGAGGGCGTTGCCGCCGTCGATGATGATGTCGCCGGGCTCCATGGCGTCGGCGAGCTCGTTGATCACCGCGTCGGTGGGGTCGCCGGCCTTGACCATGATCACGCGGCGCGGTTTTTCCAGCGCGTCGAGGAATTCGGCGATGGTTTCGCAGCGCACGAACTCGCCCTCGTCGCCGTGCTCTTTCAGCAGCGCGTCGGTTTTGGCGATCGACCGGTTGTGCAGCGCCACGGTGTAGCCGTGCCTGGCGAAATTGCGGGCGATGTTCGAACCCATCACGGCCAGCCCGGTGACGCCGATCTGGGCGGTGCCGGTGGTGGGACGCGACGGGGTAACCGACGAACTCATGTCTTCGCCTCTCAATTGGGGTCTCGGCAAAAAGCTTTCGGTGACACTGTGGCACAGCGCCCGATCACCGGGTGACCGGTCCCGGCGGCGTCAGAGGTTGAGCAGGCGTTCCAGCTCGGTCAGCCACGGCACCGCTAGGGCGACGGTGGGCACCACGAACACCGCCGCGGCGGCCAGGTAGGCGGCCGCCGAGAGCAGGGGGCTGTTGCCGCGCCCGCCGAGCCGGCGCACCCGGACCACGGTGCTGGGGCCGCCGGCGGCCAGCGCGCCCGATGGCGCCCGCCCGGATGCGCAGGCGACCAGCGCCCGGGCCAGGGGAGCGCGGCCGGCGGCGCGCACGGCGGCGTCGTCGGCGAGCAGCTCGACCAGCAGCTGCACCGCGCCCAGCGCGTTGGCGCTGCGCACCAGCCGGGGGAACGCGGCGTGCACCGCGGTGAATGCCTCGAGCACCAGGTCGTGGCGGGCCCGCAGGTGCGCCCGCTCGTGGGTGAGGATGGCGGACACCTCGGCGTCGGCCAGGGTGCTCAGGGTGCCCTCGCTGACCACCACCCGGCTGCGCACTCCCGGCAGGCAGTAGGCCAGGGGTTGCGGGACGTCCAGCACCCGCAGATCGCGGGTGCGGCTGCAGGGCTGGGACAGCGCGGCGCCGTGGCCCATCCCGACCAGATCGACGACCATCCGGTGATGGGCCCGCCGGCGGCGATTGGCGATGGCCACCCGCACCACCGTGACCATCAATCGGGCGCCGACCAGCACGGTCAGCGCGAAGACGCCGATGTATGCCGTCCACAGCGGCCACCCGAGGCGGCCCTCGGCGCCGAGGATGCTGGTGGTGGGCCGCCCGTCGGGACCGGGCACCAGCACCCGGGTGGCGATGGCGATCCCGGCGCTGAACGCCGAGAGGACCGCGGCCAGCGCGACGGCCTGCCACAACACCATCGCGGCGCGGGGAGCGCGCAGCGGCCAGCGCGCGCGGGCCAGCATCGCCGGCACCGGGCCGGTTAGCAGCACCGCGAGAATGGTGAAGGCCAGGGCGGACACCCTGTTAGTGTCCCTCAGCCCTCCGGGCCGGCGCCAGCAGATGCCGAGTTATTGCGTTGATTGGCTTCCAGTTCGGCGAGTGCGCGGCGCAGCGCCTCGGCCTCGTCGGCGCCGACGCGCTCGACGAAGTGCACCAGGGCGGCCTGCCGGCTGCCGGAGTCCTCGGCTTGGGCCAGCGCGTCCACCATCAGGCCGGCCACCAGCTCGTCGCGGCCGTGCACCGGGGCGTACCGGTGTGCCCGGTCGTCGCGGATCTGGGAGACCAGGTTCTTCTTGGCCAACCGTTGCAGCACGGTCATGATCGTGGTGTAAGCGAGGTCACGCTGGGCCGACAACGCCTCATGGACCTGGCGAACGGTCTGAGGTTCGGGGGTGGACCACAGGTGGTCCATGACGGCCCGTTCCAGATCCCCCAGCCGTGTCAGTTTGGCCATAGTTCGTTCCATCTCCTGAGCGTCGAAACCAGCGTACTCCGGCTTACTACCGGCGGTCGTACGGAACGCTGACAAATGCCTGTGCCGGCACCGTGGGCGGCACCCGCCCGCACCGGCCCGCACCGGATCCCGGGGGGTTTTCCGGGGCTTTCCGGTGCGTCCCGGGACTTTCCGGGACTTTCCCGGACTTTCCGGGACAAGTTGAACAATACCCCTTGCGAAGTTAGGGCAGCCTTGCCTATTCTAAATCCCGTCGAGCGATAACGGACCGCGTGAGAGTCCTGAGGGCTGCAGTGACCCCCGGTCTACTCGATCGGCGAGCCCCGTGCCCTGTGCACGGGGCTCAGCCGTTTCTGGGGCCGGTATCGGCGACATCGCCGTCCCGCCGCGCCGGCCCGCCTGGGCGATGGTGTAGACACGGGAGCGTGTCAGAGCCGCAGGAAGCGATCATCCCGCCCGACTTTTCCGCACCCTTCGACCGCGAGATCGGGCTGCAGTTCACCGAACTCAGCCCCGACGGCGCCCGCGCCCGGCTCGAAGTCACCCCGAAGTTGTTGCAGCCCATGGGACTCGTCCACGGCGGCGTCTACTGCTCGATGATCGAAAGCATGGCCAGTGTGGCCGCCTACACCTGGCTGGCCACCCGCGGCGGCGGGAATGTGGTGGGGGTCAACAACAACACCGACTTCTTGCGTTCCATCGGCTCGGGCACGGTGTACGGCGTGGTCGAGCCCATCCACCGGGGCCGCAGCCAGCAGCTGTGGTTGGTCACCATCACCGACGACGACGACCGCGTCGTCGCCCGGGGTCAGGTGCGGCTGCAGAATCTCGAGGTTCGCAATGCCTGATCGGCGCACGCCGAAAACCCCACGAATCATGCTGGCGAGCAACGCCTTCGCCCGGGTTCACTGAAGGCCGTTGTGCCGCAACGGGTTTGGCCGATACGGCCGGGCGGCTAGCTGGCTCGCCGGGCCGCGGGCCGCTTGGTCTCGGCGGCCAACACCGCCAGCTGTTCGAGGCGGGTGCGGGCGAACGCCTGCTGCTCGGTGATGGTCAGCTGGCCGCGCCGGGTGCTCAGGAAGGTCACCGTCCAGGACAGCAGGGTGCTGACCTTGGTCTTGAAGCCGACCAGATACACCAGGTGCAGCACCAGCCACGCGAACCAGGCGAACAGGCCGCTGAATTCCAGGGGGCCGATCTTGGCGGCCGCCGAGAAGCGCGACACCGTTGCCATCGAGCCCTTGTCGAAGTACTGGAACGGCTCCCGCTCGGCCGGATCGGCGCCGCCAAGTTCGGCCTTGATCGTGTTGGCGACGTACTTGGCGCCCTGGATGGCGCCCTGCGCCACGCCGGGCACGCCCTCGACGGCGGCCAGGTCGCCGATCACGAAGACGTTGGGGTGGCCGGGGATGGACAGGTCGGGCAGCACCTTGACCCGCCCGGCCCGATCGAGCTCGACCGTCGACTGCTCGGCCAGGTCGCGGCCCAGCGGGCTGGCCGATACGCCGGCGGACCACACCTTGCAGGCCGATTCGATGCGTCGGACGGTGCCGTCGGAGTCCTTGACGGTGATGCCGTTGCGGTCGACGTCGGTGACCATCGCGCCCAGCTGGATCTCCACCCCCATCTTCTCCAGCCGATCGGCGGCGCGCTTGCCCAGCTTGTCGCCGAACGGCGGCAGCACGGCGGGCGCGGCGTCGAGCAGGATCACCCGCGCCTTGGTCGGATCTATGTGCCGGAAAGAGCCCTTGAGCGTGTAGGTCGCCAATTCCGCGATCTGGCCGGCCATTTCGACGCCGGTGGGGCCCGCTCCGATCACGGTGAAGGTCAGCAGCTTGGCCCGTCGTTCCGGATCGCGGGACCGCTCGGCCTGTTCGAACGCGCTCAGGATCCGCCCGCGCACCTCGAGCGCGTCGTCGATGGACTTCATGCCCGGCGCGAACTCGGCGAAATGGTCGTTGCCGAAATACGACTGGCCCGCGCCGGCGGCGACAATCAAAGTGTCGTAAGGAGTTTCGTAGGTGTGGCCGAGCAGGTCGGAGACGACGAACTTGCCGGCCAGGTCGATGTGGGTGACGTCACCGAGCAGCACCTGCACGTTGCGTTGCCGGCGCAGCACCACCCGGGTGGGTGGGGCGATGTCGCCCTCGGACACGATGCCGGTGGCCACCTGGTACAGCAGTGGCTGGAAGAGGTGGTGGGTGGTGCGGGCGATCAGTTTGATGTCGACATTGGCGTGCTTGAGCTTTTTCGCCGCGTTCAGGCCGCCGAACCCTGACCCGATGATGACGACTTGATGCCGACGCTCGGGTCCAGCTGTGCTTCCTGAATGGGGGCTCATGTTTCCGCTGCTCCTGACGGGGGCTTCTGGACGCGCGACTGCACTCAGCCACCACGCTAGTCAGGCGGATACCCCGAAACCTAACTCACAACATGTGTAATCAACCACACCAGCAGTATCACTCCAGGTCGGCAGCGCACGGTGTGGCGAAGTTATCAGCCGACGAATCACCCCGCCGTCATTGCGGCGAACCTTCTCCCGCGCAATGGTCGTGGCCCTCTTGAACCGTTCCGCCGGGCACCCGCGCCAGCGCCGCCGCCTCGGCCTCCTCCCGGGTCGGCCCCCAGGCCCCGAAGTATTTGGATTTCGACGCGTTCAGCACCAGCGCCATGCAGCCACCCTGGCCGCTGGCCAACAGGCGGCAGTCGCTGATGCTCTTGCGGCAGGTGTCCATCGCCGCCTTCTCCGCCGCGCCCTGGCTCGCGGCGCCGTCGGCAATGCTGATGTGCCCGGTGGAATCGGAGATGGCCATCGCGATCCCGTTGTTGTCGGCATGCGCGACGGCCGTCGGGGCGAACGCCACCCCGACGGCGATCGCCGCCGCCGATGCTCGTTTGGTCATGGCCTTCCCGGCTTTACTCCCGCGCTGCGCGGTTGTGGCGCAGGTGAACGCTGCTAACGGAAGTATCGCCGCGCCGCGAGGGATCCGCGACTCGGGGGTGCTCCGGCCTCAACGCCTATGCGCCGACGAGGGGGCGCAGCGCTTCGCCGGCGGCCTGGACGATGCCGGGGGTGTAGAAGGGCAGGTTGATGATCACGCTGTCGATTCCGGCGTCGATCACCTTGGTCTTGATCTGGTCGGCGACCGAATCCGGGTTGCCGACCACCATGCGCTGGGTCATCTCGGCGGGGATCTGATCGAGGCTCGCGTTGTCGTCGATCATCACCGTGGTCAGAGTGCTGGTTTCCAGGGTCGCGGGATCGCGGCCCACCTGCTCGCAGGCCCGCCGCACGGCGTCCAGCTTGCGGGGCAGCTCGTCGAACCCGGCGATCACGTTGAGGTGGTCGAAATGCCTTGCGGCAAGCGGGATCGTCTTCTTCTCGCCGCTGCCGCCGATCATCAGCGGAATGCGGTCCCGGTAGCGGGGATTCGCGAACGCATCGCTGGCGCGGTACCACTTGCCTTCGAAGGTTGCCCGCTCGCCTCTGATCATCGGCAGGATGATCTCCAGTGCCTCGTCCAGCCGGTTGAACCGGTCGGTGAAGGTGCCGAATTCGAAGCCCAACTGGTCGTGCTCGAGCTGGAACCAGCCGGTGCCGATGCCCAGGATCGCGCGGCCCTGGCTCACCACGTCCAGCGTGGTGATGATCTTGGCCAGCAGGGTGGGGTTGCGGTAGGTGTTGCCGGTGACCAGGGTGCCCAGCTGGACCCGCTCGGTGGCCGTGGCCAGCGCCCCCAAGGCGGTGTAGGCCTCCAGCATCGGCTGATCGGGCGACCCCAGCATCGGCAGTTGGTAGAAGTGGTCCATCACGAAAACCGAATCGAATCCCGCGGATTCGGCCTCGCGGGCCTGGGCAATGACAGTGGGGAAGAGCTGCTCGGCCCCGGTGCCGTAGGAGAAGTTGGGAATCTGCAGACCAAGTCGGATAGCCACGGTCATCACCGTAACGATCGGCCCGGTCGGCGAGAAGGGTGCGGCGTTACGCCTCAGGCGAAATGCGCCAGCGCGCCGTGGCTCACATGCAGGGTCTGGCCGGTGATGTGCCGTGCGGCCGGACTGGTCAAAAACAGCGCCAGGCGCGCGACCTCCGCGGCCACCGGCGCGGGGCTGCGGGAGAGCCCGTCGTAGCCCGGCTGGGCGCCACGGCCGCTGGCCACCGCGTTGACGGTGATGCCGCGGGTGCCGAACACGCTTGCCTGTCCCGTCGTCCAATTCGACAACGCCGCTTTGACCGCGGCCTGGGCGCTGCCCGCGGGCGGGTTTTCCGGCACCACGCTGATGATCGAGCCGCCCGAGCGCAGGTGGTCGCCCACGGTCTGAACCGTCAGCACGGCCGAAAGCACCGTCGCGTCAAGGGCATTGCGCCATGCGCTGGCCGTGTCGGCGATCGAGTAGGTGCGCGGATCGCCGGCCTCCCAGCTGGGTGCCGGCACGTGGACGACGGTGTCCAGGTGATGCGGGAACAGCGGGCGGGCCTGTTCCAGGGCGGCCGGGTCGGTGGTGTCGCAGACGATCGCCTCGGCCTCGAGCTCCTTGGCGGCGATCTCCAGATCGCTCTTGCGCGCACCCACCAGGGTCACTTTGTGGCCGTCGTCGCGGAAGCCCTCGGCCACCGCGCGTCCCAGCTCGGTGTCTCCGCCGGTAACCAGCACCTCCACCGCCATGACCTCCTCGTCCTCAACCGGGAACCCGGGCGCTGGCGGTTCGGCGCGGTAGCAACACCGCGGCCCCCGTCAACGGCCTGAGATCCCAGCGCGTGATGGCATCAGTTCCAGATATGTTACTGGACGGTAGCTAGTCGGGGAAATTCCGACCGCCGCGACGCGCGGAACATTTGGATAACTATTTCGGGACGGCCCGGGCACCGCTGTCTTGCGCCTTGGTTGCGGAGGCAGCACCGCCACGCGGCCCGCATCAGCGGCGGGCTAGGGTGCTTCCATGCGGCGGATCGGGATCCTGACCGGGTTGCTGTCGGTGGTGCTGATTGCCGGTATGACCGGGTGTGGCTCCAAATCTCAGCCGCCGCCGACCGCGGGCAAACTGATGGTGTTCGCGGCCGCGTCACTGCGACCGGCGTTCACCCAGATCGCCGAGCGGTTCAAGGCCCAAAACCCCGGTACCGGAATCGAATTCGAGTTCGCCGGCTCCTCCGAGCTGGCCACCCAGCTGACCCAGGGAGCGACGGCCGACGTGTTCGCCTCGGCCGACACCGCGCAGATGGACGTCGTCGCCAAGGCGGGCCTGCTCGCCGCCGACCCGACGAACTTCGCCTCCAACACCCTGGTCATCGTCACCGCGCCGGGCAACCCGAAGCGGATCGGGTCGTTCGCCGACCTGGCGAGGCCCGGGCTGACCGTGGTGACCTGCCAGCGGCCGGTGCCCTGCGGGGCGGCGGCCCACCGCGTGGAGGACAGCACCGGCGTGCACCTCAACCCCGTCAGCGAGGAGCCCAGCGTCACCGACGCCCTCACCAAGGTCACCAGCGGCCAGGCCGACGCCGCGCTGGTCTACGTCACCGACGCCAGGACCGCGGGGAGCAAGGTGGCGACGGTGAACTTCCCGGAGGCCGCCGGCGCGGTGAACGTGTACCCGATCGGTGTGCTGAAGCAGGCGCCGCTTGCCACCCAGGCGCGGAATTTCGTCGACCTGGTGACCTCCCCGCCCGGGCAGCAGATCCTGGCCCAGGCCGGCTTCGCCAAACCCTGACCGCGCACGGCGCCAAGGGCAAAGCCGAAATTCCTGCGATTGCGCGCCGCCGGCGGCACCTCATATTTCCCACGCGATCCCTCTTCGCGTTGCATATTTGCGGACGACCTCGCGAATCGACCGCGCGGGCTTAGCCGAATCGCTAGCATCCTGACCGTGGCAGGGGAGGACCTTCGATCACCGCATTGTCGCGCGGTCAAACTTCCTGCGCCGCTGGGTTAACCAAGTAGCGGGTATCGGCAACGCAAGGGAGTTCGGCATGGCGGTCCGTGGCATCAGGGCACTCAAGAAAATCATGCAGACAACATTCGATCCGGAGCTGGTCGTTCCGGACGAAGCCAGGGTTACGGAATTCACCGGCGACAACAGCTTGTCGCGGAAAGACCTTTCTCAGCATCCAATTCCCCCTGGTTCCCTGACATGGAAGTATTGGGGACGGCTTGATGTGATCTTTTTCGGCAGTGGAGTCGTGGGCACCATTGCCGGGGCGTGGCCGCAGATGGCGAAAGCGACGTCGAGTTCCGTTCTTTTTACCGGTGACAGTTCGTTCGGTGCACGCTCCAAGATATATAAGGTACGGCGTCAGAGATCTCGTGAGTACATCTATGGCACGGTGTACGACGCGCCGGAGGATGCGAAGAAATACGGCCTGAAGACTCGGAACATGCACAAGTCCATCAAGGGCACCCTGCAGGACGGCACCTTTCATGCGTTGAACGCCGACACCTTCTATTTTGGGCATGTCACCTTTTTCTATCATCTGTTGCTCAAGGTGGTTGAACAGCTGTATTTCGACGGGGCCATGCCGCGTGCGATGAAGGAGCAGATATTCGAGGAATCCAAGGAGTGGTACAGCATGTGGGGGGTGGACGACAGTCCCCAGCCGGCCACCTACGACGATTTCGAGCGCTATCTGGACAACATCGAGCGCAATCATTTGGTGAACTCTCAGGTGACCCAGGTCATGCTGGAGCAATTCATGGAGCGCCGCGTGCCGCCGCGGTGGTGGCCTCCGGTCATGAAGAAGTTCGTGTGGCCCTGGGTGGCGGGTCGGCGGCAAGTCGTCGTCAACAGTTTCCCGCCCCACGTGCAGGAGCTGTTCAATTTGGAGTGGACCCCCGAGGACGAGGAGATCGCGCGCCGCTTCATGCGGATGTATCGACGGCTGTACGCGATTCTCGAGCGTGTTGTCCCGCTGAAGTTCCTGTACTTGCCGATTGCCGTCGAAGGCTTCAAGCGGGAAGGGGTCGATCCGCGCAAGATCACCCTGGAGTCCGCACAGCAAGCACTCCGGGAAAATCGCGCTCGCCGCGCCGCGCGGGAAAATGCGTCAGCAGACGAGACCAATGGGGTGCTCGCGTCCGGCTAATAAGGCGCCGGTCCGCGTCGGACCGCCGGGGGTCCTCTTTCGCCCGTCTCGGCCGTACCTGACATGCTGTGCAGCGAATAACCGGCGGCCCCACCTATTCGTCGGCGGGCCGAACGAGGCAGACAAGGCAAAGGGGTAGGCATTAGCAGACGCGGCACGGCGCTGCCCCGCTGGGTGTACCTTCCCGCGGCGGCCGGGACCATGTTCGTGGTGCTGCCGTTGTTGGCGATCGCGGTCAAGGTGGACTGGCCGCACTTCTGGTCGCTGATCACGAGCCCGTCGTCGCGCACGGCGCTGCTGCTGAGCCTGAGGACCGCCGCCGCCAGCACCGCGCTGTGCGTGGCGCTGGGGGTGCCGATGGCGCTGGTGCTGGCCCGCGGCGGGACGCGGCTGGTCCGGTCGCTGCGGCCCCTGATCCTGCTGCCGTTGGTGCTGCCGCCCGTGGTGGGCGGGATCGCGTTGTTGTATGCGTTCGGCCGGCTCGGGCTGCTGGGGCACTACCTGGAAGCCGCGGGTATCAGCGTTGCGTTCAGCACCACCGCCGTGGTGCTGGCGCAGACCTTCGTGTCGCTGCCGTTTCTGGTGATCTCGCTCGAGGGCGCGGCGCGCACCGCGGGCGCCGATTTCGAGGTGGTGGCCGCGACACTGGGCGCGCGACCCACCACGGTCTGGTGGCGCGTCACCCTGCCGCTGCTGTTGCCCGGTGTCGTGTCCGGGGCGGTGCTGGCGTTCGCCCGCTCGCTGGGTGAGTTCGGCGCGACGCTGACCTTCGCCGGATCACGGCAGGGCGTCACCCGCACCCTGCCGCTGGAGATCTACCTGCAGCGGGTGACCGACGCCGACGCGGCCGTGGCGCTGTCCATCCTGTTGGTGGCGGTGGCGGCCGTGGTGGTGCTCGGGCTGGGCGCTCGCCGGCTGACCGGGACCGACGCCAGGTAGCCGCCGGCCATGAGCGAATTGCAGCTGCGCGCGGTCGTCTCGCAACGGCGCTTCGAGGTGGAGTTCTCGGTGGCCGCCGGGGAGGTGCTGGCGGTGCTGGGTCCCAACGGCGCGGGCAAGTCGACGGCCCTACACGTCATCGCCGGGCTGTTGCGCCCCGACCGTGGGCTGGTGCGGGTGGGGGACCGGGTGTTGACCGACACCGCGGCCGGGATCGACGTGCCGACGCACGACCGCCGGGTCGGACTGCTGCTGCAGGACGCCTTGCTGTTCCCGCATATGAGCGTCGCCGCCAACGTCGCGTTCGGGCCGCACAGTCGCCGGCCGATGTGGCGCCGGGGCCGCCGGGCGGAGAAGGCCACCGCCTTGCGCTGGCTGCGGGAGGTGGACGCCGAGCCGCTCGCGGACCGAAAACCGCGACAACTCTCCGGCGGGCAGGCGCAGCGGGTCGCGATCGCGCGGGCGCTGGCCGCCGAACCCGACGTGTTGCTGCTCGACGAGCCGTTGGCCGGTCTCGACGTCGCGGCGGCCGCGGCGATCCGGGCGGTGCTGCGCAGGGTCGTCACCCGCATCGGCTGCGCGGCGATGCTGGTCACCCACGACCTGCTGGACGTGTTCACGTTGGCCGATCGGGTGCTGGTGCTCGAATCCGGCAGGATCGCCGAAATCGGCCCGGTGGCTGACGTTTTGACCGCGCCGCGCAGTCATTTCGCGGCACGGGTCGCGGGGGTGAACCTGGTCAACGGGACCGCCGAGGGCGACGGTGCCCTGCTCGCGCGCTCCGGTGCCCGCTGGTATGCCGCCCCGGCGGCGCCCGCCGGCCCGCTCGCGTCCGGCCAGCGCGCCGTCGCGGTTTTCCCGCCGACGGCGGTGGCCGTCTATCGCGAGCAGCCGCACGGCAGTCCCCGCAACACTGTCGAGGTGACGGTCGCCGAGATGGACGTCCGCGGGGCGGCGGTGTTGGTGCGCGGCGCTCAGCAACCCGACGGCGCGCCGGGGCTGGCGGCCGAGATCACCGTGGACGCCGCTTCGGAATTGCGGTTGACGCCGGGGGACCGGGTGTGGTTCTCGGTCAAAGCCCATGAAGTGGTGCTGTATCCGGCAACGGCCGCGGCGGAACGCTGAACGGTGCCCGCCCGGCGCGGCCGCGCTCCGCAGATTGCACATTGCCAACATCAGTGAAACCGCACTGCATTAGTCCGCAATGCTCCTTGCGTCACAGCGGTAACACGGTAGGTTCGTCGCCATGGATCAGGTGGAAGCGACCTCGACACGCCGCAAAGGACTGTGGACGACGCTGGCGATCACCACGGTGAGCGGCGCCAGCGCCGTCGCCATCGCGTTGCCGGCGACCTCGCATGCCGATCCCGAGGTCCCGACCCCGGTCCCCCCGAGCACGGCGACCGCCCCGCCCGCCGCGCCGGCGCCCAACGGGCAACCGGCACCCAACGCGCAACCGGCACCCGCCGCCCCGGCGCCCAACGGGCAACCGGCGCCCGCCGCGCCGGCGCCGAATGATCCCAACGCGGCCCCACCACCGGCGGGGGCACCGCCGAACGGGGCACCACCGGCGCCGCCGAACGGGGCACCACCGCCGCCCGTCGACCCGAACGCGCCGCCGCCCCCGCCGGCCGACCCGAACGCCGGGCGGATCCCCAACGCCGTCGGCGGGTTCAGCTACGTGCTGCCCGCCGGCTGGGTGGAGTCCGACGCGTCTCACCTCGACTACGGCTCGGCGCTGCTGAGCAAGGTCACCGGCCCGCCGCCGATGCCCGACCAGCCGCCCCCGGTTGCCAACGACACCCGCATCGTGATGGGCCGTCTCGACCAAAAGCTTTACGCCAGTGCGGAAGCCAACAACGCCAAGGCCGCGGTGCGGCTGGGCTCGGACATGGGCGAGTTCTTCATGCCCTATCCCGGCACCCGCATCAACCAGGACAGCACCCCGCTCAACGGCGCCAACGGAAGCACCGGCAGCGCGTCGTACTACGAGGTGAAATTCAGCGACGCGTCCAAGCCGAACGGTCAGATCTGGACCGGCGTCATCGGTTCGGCCAACGGCGGCAACGCGCAACGCTGGTTCGTCGTCTGGCTGGGCACCTCGAACGACCCGGTGGACAAGGTCGCGGCCAAGGCGCTCGCCGAGTCGATCCAGGCGTGGACGCCGCCGCCCGCCCCGCCGGCGGCTCCGGGCGGACCAGGGGCACCGGCTCCAGGGGCTCCAGGCGCGCCGGCACCGGGCGCCCCGGCGGCTCCTGGCGCGCCCGCACCGGCGGCTCCGGCTCCAGCAGCCCCGGGGGCCCCGGCAGCACCCGGCGCGCCCGCGCCGGCACCGGGCCAGGCGCCGGCCGTCGAGGTTAGCCCCACCCCCACACCGACACCGCAGCAGACCCTCTCGGCCTGAGCGACCGACGAGTCCGGGCCGTCGCGTCGGCAACCGGTTGATCAACCGTCGCCGATTCGTCACTCGATTCGTGACCCAAACTGGGTATACCGAAGTGACGGCCCAGCAAACAGCTGGGCTTTGCCAGCGATTGCGAGGAGATCCTCATGGACGTCACTGCTGCCACCGAATACCTGGCCCGCTCCACCACGCTGACCAGCGTCGGCATCATCGGCTACATCATCATCGGCGGCCTGGCCGGTGCCCTGGCCAGCAAGATCGTCCGGGGTAGCGGCGCCGGCATCCTGATGGACATCGTGGATGGACATCGTGATCGGCATCGTCGGCGCGCTGATCGGCGGCTTCATCCTGAGCTTCTTCGTCAACACCGCGGGCGGCGGGCTCATCTTCACCTTCTTCACCGCGCTGCTCGGTTCGGTGATCCTGCTCTGGATCGTCGGCATGGTGCGCAGGACGTAATCGCCTTAACCCGTTGCGGCCGTGGTGGTTAGCGGCATGATGGGGTGATGTCTTCTTCGGTGACCACCACGGCGATGCGCGCCTGGCGGGTGCGTCGGCCCGGTCCGATGGACACTCATCCGCTCGAGGAAGTGACCACCGAGGTGCCGCGCCCCGGGCCGTCCGACCTGCTGGTCGCGGTGCGTGCGTGCGGCGTGTGCCGCACCGATCTGCATGTCACCGAGGGCGACCTACCCGTGCACCGCGACCGGGTCACGCCCGGTCATGAGGTGGTCGGCGAGGTCATCGAAGTCGGCGCCGAGGCCGGCGACGAGTTCGGCGTCGGGGACCGGGTGGGCATCGCCTGGCTGCGCCACACCTGCGGGGTGTGCAAATACTGCCGGCGGGGCGACGAGAACCTGTGCCCCGAGTCCCGCTACACCGGTTGGGACGCCGACGGTGGGTACGCCGAATTCGCGACCGTGCCAGCGGCGTTCGCGCACCCACTGCCCGGCGGTTACAGCGACAGCGAGCTCGCCCCATTGTTGTGCGCCGGCATCATCGGCTACCGGGCGCTGCTGCGCGCCCAGCTACCGCCGGGCGGACGGCTGGGCCTGTACGGTTTCGGCGGCAGCGCGCACATCACCGCGCAGGTCGCCCTGGCGCAGGGCGCCGAGGTGCACGTGATGACCCGCGGCGAGCGGGCCCGCGAGCTGGCGATCGAACTCGGCGCCGCCTCCGCGCAGGGCGCCGCCGACCCGCCGCCCGTCCCGCTGGACGCCGCCATCTTGTTCGCCCCCGTCGGCGATCTGGTACTGCCCGCGCTGGCGGCGCTGGACCGCGGCGGCACCCTGGCGATCGCCGGCATTCACCTGTCCGACATCCCGTCGCTGAACTACCAGCGCCACCTGTTCCAGGAGCGCCAGGTGCGCTCGGTCACCTCCAACACCCGGGCCGACGCGCGGGCCTTCCTCGACTTCGCGGGCACGCATCACATCAGCGTCACCACGCCGGAATATCCCCTCGGACAAGCGGATCGGGCGCTGGCGGATCTGAGCGCCGGGCGCATCGCCGGTGCGGCGGTGCTGCTGGTCTGAGCGGCCTCGGCCCTCAGGTGGACAGATGCCAGACGAACGCGGCCGCCAGCGCACCGAGCCCGTTCAGTGACCAGTGCAGGGCGATGGGCGCGATCAGGCTGCCGCTGCGCCGGCGCAGCCAGCTGAACACGAACCCGGCGGCCCCGGTGGCCAGCACCGCCCCGGTCACCCCGGCCATCATGCCCACCATCCCGCCGCCGAACAGTCGGGTGAACCCGACGTTGCCGCTGGTCAGGCCGAACGACGTGGCAACGTGCCACAGGCCGAACAGCAGCGAACCCGCCAGGGCGACGCCGCGGAAGCCCCAGGCCCGGTTGAGGGCGCCGTGCAGCACGCCGCGGAAGGCCAGCTCCTCGGGGATGACGGTCTGCACCGGGATGACAACCATCGAGGCGATCATCGCCCCGGAGATGGTGGCGTAGCGGTTGTTCATGAACATCGGCCGGGTCGCCGGCAGCAGCACCCCGATCGCGATCACCGCGGCCACCACCGCCACGGCGGCCAGCGCATAGCCCACTCCGGATTTCCAATGGTCACGGCCCAGCCCGAGGTCGGTCCAGCCCAGCCCGCGATAGCGCATCAGGATGACCAGCCCGACGGCGGCGGCGGGGACGGTGCCGATGCTCGCCCACGGCGTGGTGAAGTGCGCGACCAGGTTGGTCAGGACCAGCACCACCACGACGACGGCGATGTCGAGATGGATCCGGAACCGGTGCAACCCGGGGGGCTGGGACGCCTGCAGGTCGGCTGTCGCGGTGGCGTCACGCATCCGGCCAGTTTACCGGCGGCCAACGGCGCGAGGGGGCATGCGATTGCCGTCACGCGAATCTCAGCCGCTCGGCTCCCAAGTTCAATGGGTCGTCTCGCTCCCGTCACTCACTACGTGAGTTCCGCTCGCTCGGCTCCCAGGTCCAATTGGCGATCGCCGGGTCGTCCTCGCCGTGCTCGCGGGTGTACATCCGCGCGGCGAGCCGGGCGTCGACCATGCGCTGGCGCAGCATCGCGGCGCGACTGGCCAGCCCCTCCACCCGGTCGAGCACGTCGATGACGAGGTGGAAGCGGTCCAGGTCGTTGAGCATCACCATGTCGAAAGGCGTTGTGGTGGTGCCGCGTTCCTTGAAGCCGCGCACGTGCAGCTGCGCGTGATTGGCGCGGCGATAGGTGAGCCGGTGGATCAGCCAGGGGTAGCCGTGGTAGGCGAAGATGACCGGCCGGTCCCTGGTGAACAGCGCGTCGAATTCGCGGTCCGGCAGCCCGTGCGGGTGCTCGGAGTCGGGCTGCAGCCGCATCAGGTCGACGACGTTGACCACCCGCACCGCCAGGTCGGGCAGCTCCCGGCGCAGGATGTCGGCGGCGGCCAGCGTCTCCAGCGTCGGGATGTCGCCCGCGCAGGCCAGCACCACATCGGGTTCGGCGCCAATCGATCGGGCGGTGCTGGCCCAGTCCCAGATGCCCAGCCCGCGGGTGCAGTGCGCGATCGCGGCGTCCATGTCCAGGTAGGCCAGCGCGGGCTGCTTGCCGGCGACGATCACGTTGATGTAATCGCGGCTGCGCAGGCAGTGATCGGCCACCGACAGCAGCGTGTTGCCGTCCGGCGGCAGGTACACCCGGGTCAGCTCGGCGCGCTTGTTGGCGACCAGGTCGATGAACCCGGGGTCCTGATGCGAGGCGCCGTTGTGGTCCTGGCGCCACACGTGCGACGTCAGCAGGTAGTTCAGCGACGCGATCGGCCGCCGCCACGGCAATTCCCGGCTGGTCGCAAGCCATTTCGCGTGCTGGTTCAGCATGGAGTCGACGATGTGCACGAACGCCTCGTAGCAGTTGAACAGGCCGTGCCGCCCGGTCAGCAGGTAGCCCTCCAGCCAGCCCTGGCACAGGTGCTCGGAGAGCACCTCCATCACCCGGCCGTCGGGCGCCAGGTGCTCGTCGTCGGGCTCGGTCGCCGACAACCACACCTTCTCGGTGGCGCCGTAGACGGCGTCGAGCCGGTTGGAGGCCGTCTCGTCGGGCCCCATCATCCGGAACCGGTCTTTGTTGCGGGCGATCACGTCGCGCAGGAAGGTGCCCAGCACCCGGGTGGCCTCGTGGGTGACCGACCCCGGCCGGGTCACCGGCACCGCGTAGTCGCGGAAGTCGGGCAGGTCGAGGTCGTGCAGCAGCAGCCCGCCGTTGGCGTGCGGGTTGGCGCTCATCCGGCGATCACCGGTGGGCGCCAGCGCCCGCAGCTCGGCCCGCAGCCGCCCGTCGTCGTCGAACAGCTGCTCGGGACCGTAGCTGCGCAGCCACTCCTCGAGCTGGGCGCGGTGTTCGGGGTTGTCGTGCGTCTCGGCGAGCGGCACTTGGTGCGACCGCCAGGTGCCCTCAACCCTCTTGCCGTCCACCACCTTCGGCCCGGTCCAGCCCTTGGGGGTGCGCAGCACGATCATCGGCCACACCGGCCGCTGCACCTCACCGCCGCCGCGCGCCGCGCCCTGGATGGCGGCGATGCCGTCGAACGCCTCGTCGAGGGCGGCGGCCAGCTGACGGTGCACGTCGGTCGGATCGTCACCGGCGACGGTGATCGGCCGGTAGCCGTAGCCGCGCAACAGCGCTTCCAGCTCGGTGTGCGGGATGCGGGCCAGCACGGTCGGGTTGGCGATCTTGTAGCCGTTGAGCGCCAGGATGGGCAGCACGGCGCCGTCGGTCACGGGGTTGAGGAATTTGTTGGAGTGCCAGCCGGCGGCCAGCGGCCCGGTCTCCGCCTCGCCGTCGCCGATGACGCAGGCCACCACCAGGTACGGGTTGTCGAAGGCGGCGCCGTAGGCGTGCACCAGTGCGTAGCCCAGCTCGCCGCCCTCGTGGATCGATCCCGGCGTCTGGGCCGCGACGTGGCTAGGAATGCCGCCGGGAAAAGAGAACTGCCGGAACAGTTTTCGCAATCCCTCGGCGTCCTCTTCGATGCCGGTGTACACCTCGCTGTAGGTGCCTTCCAGATAGGCGTTGGCGACCAGGCCCGGCCCGCCGTGCCCCGGTCCGGTCACGTAGATGACGTCGGCGTCGCGGTTGCGGATGATCCGGTTCAGGTGCGCGTAGACGAGGTTCAGCCCGGGCGTGGTGCCCCAGTGCCCCAGCAGCCGCGGCTTGACGTGCTCGGCGCTCAGCGGCTCTTTGAGCAGCGGGTTGTCCAGCAGGTAGATCTGCCCCACCGACAGGTAGTTGGCGGCGCGCCAATACTTGTCGATGAGGTCCAGTTCGCGGTCGGAGAGCGGAGATCCGGCGGGCGTGGTGGTTGAGGTTTCTAGGCTCACCGAGCCGATTCTGCGCGCCTTCGGTGAAGAATGCTCGTCCCCGGCTACTGTTCGCCGCGGGCCCGCGCCTCGTACGCCTGCCGTTTTTCCACGTCGACGGCGTCGGTGAAGACGTGTTCGCCGCCGAGCAGCCGGTTCAGGCCCTCCGACAGCGCGCGCGGCATGAACTTCTGCGAGGCGATGATCGCGCCCGCGGTTCTGGTGACCCGCACTCGTGGCCGCGGGTGGGCCACCAGCTTGACGATCGCGTCGGCGATGTCGGACGGTTCGGCGTTTCTGACGCCCTTGGCGCCCGACGTGCCCGCGATCAGTTCGGTGTTCACGAACGTCGGCTTGACCACCGAGAACTTCACCCCGGACCGGCGGTATTCGATGCGGGCGGCATCGGTGAAGCCGACGACGGCGTGCTTGCTGGCGCAGTAGGTGGCCGCCCCGGCCAGGTAGGTCTCGCCGGCCAGCGAGGCGACGTTGATGACGTGTCCCCGCCCGCGCGGAATCATCCGCGCCAGCGCCAGCTTGCTGCCCAGGATCACGCCGTAGACGTTGATGTCCAGGATCCGTCGGGTGACGGCGTCGGACTCGTCGACGACCCGGCCGAGCGGCATGATGCCGGCGTTGTTGACCAGCACGTCGATCGGGCCGAGCTGGCGCTCGACCTCGTCGAGGAAATCGGAGAACGAGTGCGGGTCGGTGACGTCGAGCTTCCCGTAGACGTCCAGGTCCAGCGCGGCGCCGGACTCCTTCACCCGCACCTCGTCGATGTCGCCGATGGCCACCTTGGCGCCCAGCTTGTGCAGCGCGGTCGCGGTGGCCAGCCCGATCCCGCGGGCCCCGCCGGTGATGACGACGACCTTGTCCCGCACCTTCACCCCGATCGAAGCGGTGTCTGCCATCTGCCCTCCAGATTCTTGACGGGTGTCAACATCGACGGGCTAAGCACAGCACTCGGCGTCGGCCCGCGCAACAAGCGGCCGGTCGGTGGCCCTCGGTTAGCGCAGCGCGAGCCACACCAGGCTGGCGCCGCCGGCCACGGCGCAATAGATCGCGAACGGCGTCAGCGTGCGGGTCTGGAAGTACCGGGTGAGATAGCGCACCGCCAGGTAGGCGCACACGAACGAGGCGACGCTGCCGGCCAGCACCTGCCCACCGATCCCGGCGCCGAGCGGCCCGAACAGCTCCGGGATCTTGTACACCCCGGCGGCCAGGATGATCGGCGTCGCCAGCAGGAACGAGAAGCGGGCGGCGTCCTCGTGCGACAGGCCGCGCCACAACCCGGCCACGATGGTGATGCCGGAGCGGCTGATGCCGGGCAGCAGGGCGAGGATCTGCGCAGCGCCGATCAGCACGCCGCGGCGCAGCGGAAGTTGGGCGAGGCGGTTGTCGGAGGCCTCGTCGCCGTGCTGCTGCTCCGCGTCGGGCACCGCGGGCTCATCCGCCACCGGCGCGACGCGTCGGCGCAGCACCTCACCGGCATACAGCGCGACGCCGTTGAGCAGCAGGAAGGCCGCCGCCGGGACGGGCTTGCCGAGGGTGGTGCGGAACAGCTGCTCCAGCGCCAGCCCGGCCAACCCCACCGGGATGGTGCCCACCACGATCAGCCAGGCCAGCCGCTCGTCGTGGGTGCGGATGCGGCGATGCCGCAGCGAGGAGAAGAAGCCGGCCAGGATGCGCACCCAGTCGCGCCAGAAGAAGACCAGCAGCGCGGCCGCGGTGGCCACGTGCAGGCCGACGATGAACGCCAGGTAGGGCGATCGGTGGGCCGACACGCTCAGGTCCTGCGCCCAGCGCCCGCCGACCAGCGCCGGCACCAGCACCGCGTGGCCGAGGCTGGAGACGGGGAACAGCTCTGTGACGCCCTGGAAGGCGCCGACCACCACGGCCTCGACGTAGCTCAGGTGCGCGGTCATAAGGGGATGCCTCCATCGGACGACAGGTCGCGGATCGGCCTGTGACGATAGCCGACCGCCCGCCGCGGCGAGCGGCGCAGGGCCGATGCGCGCCGAAACAGCTTGCCCGCCCGGTATTTTGGGCCGGCGCGGTATCCCGATGGCGCGCTCAACGCCCGCCGCGCGGCGGCCTGACCAGGCGGGTACGGTGTGCAGATGGCCGACCGGTTGCTCGACGCCGTGCGCGTCCTGGACTTGTCGAACGGCGTCGCCGACGCGGTCACCCGGCTGTTCGCCGACCTCGGCGCCGACGTCCTCAAGGTCGAGCCGCCGGGCGGCTGCCTGGGGCGTGACGCGCTGCCCACGCTGCGCGGCGCCAGCATTCCGTTCGCCGTGCACAACGCCAACAAGCGCAGCACCGTGCTGGACCCGTTCGACGACGAGGACTGCGCCCGCTTCCTGGACCTGGCCGCCGACGCCGACATCGTCGTGGACACCGGCGTCGACGAGCGCGGCGCCATGTTCGGCACCTCCGCCGAGGAGCTGGCCGCCCGCTACCCGCACCTGGTGGTGCTGTCGATCACCGATTTCGGCGCCACCGGCCCGCGCTCGTCGTGGCGCGCCACCGATCCGGTGCTGTATGCGATGTGCGGAGCGCTGTCGCGATCCGGCCCCACCACCGGCACTCCGGTGTTGCCGCCGGACGGCATCGCGTCGGCAACCGCGGCCGTTCAGGCTGCATGGGCCGCACTCGCTGCATACTACAACCGATTACGTTGCGGCACAGGCGATTACATCGACTTCTCGTGGTTCGACGCCGTCGTGATGGCGCTCGACCCGGCGTTCGGCGCGCACGGGCAGGCCGCCGCCGGCATCCGGCGCAGCGGGCGGTGGCGGGGCCGGCCGAAGAACCAGGATGCCTACCCGATCTATCCGTGCCAGGACGGCTACGTCCGGCTGTGCGTGATGGCGCCGCGGCAATGGCACGGGCTGCGCCGCTGGCTGGGGGAGCCGGAGGACTTCCAGGATCCCAAGTACGACGTGATCGGCGCGCGGTTCGCGGTGTGGCCGCAGATCAGCGAGCTGCTGCAGAAGCTGTTCGCCGGGCAGACCATGAAGGATCTGGTGGCCGCCGGCCAGGCGCACGGGGTTCCGATCGCCGCGGTGCTGACGCCGTCGCAGATCCTGGGATCCGACCACTTTCAGGCGGTGGGCGCCATCACCGACGCCGAACTCGTCCCCGGCGTGCACACCGCCGTGCCGAGCGGATATTTCGTCGTCGACGGCCGGCGCGCGGGCTTTCGCGCGCCGGTGCCCGCCGCCGGCCAGGACGAACCGTACTGGCGCGGCGCCCCGTCGGTGGTGCCGTCGCCGGCGGGCCGGCTCGGCGACCATCCCTTCGCCGGCCTGCGCATCCTGGACCTGGGCATCATCGTCGCCGGCGGCGAGCTGAGCCGGCTGTTCGGTGACCTGGGCGCCGACGTCATCAAGGTCGAGAGCGCGGACTACCCCGACGGGCTGCGCCAGGCCCGCGCCGGCGAGGCCATGGGCGAGTCGTTCGCCTGGACGCACCGCAACAACCGGGCGCTGGGACTGGACCTGCGCAGCGCGCAGGGCAAGACGATCTTCGCCCGGCTGGTGGCCGAGGCCGACGCGGTGTTCGCCAACTTCAAACCGGGAACCCTTGCCGCACTGGGTTTTTCCTACGAACAGCTGCGCGCGATCAACCCGCGGATCGTGCTGGCCGAAAGCAGCGCCTTCGGCGACACCGGGCCGTGGAGCACCCGGATGGGCTACGGCCCCCTGGTGCGCGCCACCACCGGGGTGACCCGGTTGTGGACGTCCGACGATGCGCGGGAACACGACGACGACGGCCGGCACGCGTTCTACGACGCGACGACGATCTTCCCCGATCACGTGGTAGGGCGGGTCACCGCGATCGCGGCGCTGGCCGCCCTGATCCACCGCGACCGGGCCGGCGCCGGAGCCCACGTGCACATCTCGCAGGCCGAGGTGGTGGTCAACCAGCTCGACACGCTGTATGTCACGCAGGCCGCGCTGGCCGCCGGTGTGGCCCAGATCCGCCCGGACACCGGCCTGCACGCGGTCTACCCTTGCGCCGGGGACGACGAGTGGTGCGTCATCTCGATCCGGTCGGATGACGAATGGCGGCGCGCCGCTTCGGTTTTCGACCACGCCGAATGGGCGGACGACCCCCGCTTCGGCACCGCGGAGGCGCGGCTGGCCCATCGCCGCGAGCTGGTGGAGCTGGTCTCGGCATGGACCCGCACCCGCACCCCGGTGCGGGCCGCCGAGCTGCTGCAGGCGGCCGCGGTGCCGGCCGGCCCGATGAACCGCCCGCCGGAGATCCTGGAGGACCCGCAGCTGATCGCCCGCAACCTCTACCGCCCGATGCGGCATCCGCTGATCGACAACCCGCTGCCGGCCGAGACCGGCCCGGCGCCGTTTCGCCACATCCCGCCGGCCCGCCAGGCCCCGGCGCCGCTGCCCGGCCAGGACACCGTGGCGATCTGCCGCGACCTGCTGGGCATGAACACCGCCGACATTCGGCGGCTGATCGACGAGCGGGTGCTGTTCGGGCCCGCCGACCCGGCCGGTCCGGCGCCGGGGCCGACGGCCCGGCCGGATTCATAGCCACGCTAAATTCGTTGCATGACCGTCGACCCCCGCACCCCGGTGCTGATCGGCTACGGCCAGGTCAACCACCGCGACGACATCGACCCGGCGGTCCGCTCCGTCGAGCCCGTCGACCTGATGGCCGCCGCCGTCGAGCGGGCCGCCGACGCCGCGGTGATCGAGGCGGTGGATTCCATCCGGGTGGTCAACATCCTCTCGGCGCAGTATCGCGATCCCGGGCTGCTGCTCGGCCAGCGCATCGGCGCCCGCGACTTCGGCACGCTGTACACCCCGGTCGGCGGCAACGTGCCGCAATCGCTGGTCAACCAGGCATGCCTGGACATCCAGCGGGGCCGCGCCAACGTGGTGCTGCTGGCCGGCGCCGAAACCTGGCGCACCCGACGGGGATTGCGGGCCAAGGGCGGCAAACTGGTCTGGACCGAGCAGGACCGCTCAGTGCCGATGGCCGAGGTCAGCGGCGAAGACGTGGCGATGGCCGGCGAGGCCGAGATCAGGATCTCCCTGGACCGGCCGGCCTACGTCTACCCCCTGTTCGAGCAGGCGCTGCGGGTGGCCACCGGCGAGTCGGTCGAGGACCACCTCACCCGCATCGGGCGGCTGTGGGCGCGGTTCAACGCGGTGGCGGTGGACAACCCGCACGCCTGGATCCGCACCCCGCACAGCGCCGACGACATCTGCCGGGCGGGGCCGCACAACCGGATGATCAGCTGGCCGTACACCAAGTTGATGAACTCCAACAACATGGTCGACCAGGGTGCGGCGCTCGTACTGACCTCCGTGGAGCAGGCGCGACGGCTGAAGGTCCCGCCCGAGCGGTGGGTCTACCCGCTGGCGGGCACGGATGCGCATGACACCGCGTCCATCGCCGAACGCCACGAGCTGCACCGCTCGGCGGCCATCCGGATCGCCGGCGCCCGGGCGCTGCAACTGGCCGGGCTGGGCATCGACGACGTCGACAACGTGGACCTGTACTCGTGCTTTCCCTCCGCGGTGCAGGTGGCGGCGGCCGAACTCGGGCTGGGCCTCGACGACCCCGCCCGACCGCTCACGGTGACCGGCGGGCTGACGTTTGCGGGCGGGCCGTGGAGCAACTACGTCATGCACTCCATCGCCACCATGGCCGAGTTGCTGGTGGCCAATCCCGGGCGGCGCGGTTTGATCACCGCCAACGGCGGCTACCTGACCAAGCACAGCTTCGGCGTCTACGGCACCGAACCGCCGGCCGAATTCCGTTGGGAGGACACCCAATCGGCCGTCGACCGGGAGCCGACGACCGATGCGGCGGTCGAGTGGGAGGGCGTCGGCACCGTTGAGGCCTGGACGACGCCCCACGACCGCGAGGGTGAGCCGGAGAAGGCGTTCCTGGCGGTGCGCACCCCGGACGGGTCGCGCGCCCTGGCCGTCGTCACCGATCGCGCCGCCGCGCAGGCAACCGTGCGCGAGGACATCGGTGGCGCCAAGGTCGCCGTCGCCGTCGACGGCAGCGCGACGCTGCAGTAGCCCGGGGCAGTGGCCCGGGCCCCGGCGCCGGCGTCACCGCCGGTCATCGAACCGTTACCGGACCGACGGTCGCGTAGCCAGTGCCTATTTGGCTATTGTTGAGTGCTGAGGGTTGGGGGAGGTGAGCCCAGGTGCACATCCTGGTTACCGACGCCACCGGCGCACTCGGGCGGCTGGTCGCTGGGCAGCTGATCGCGGCCGGGCACACCGTCACCGGAATTGCTGAGCTGCCGCACCCCTGCCTGGACCGCAACGTCGAATTCGTTTGCGCGCCGCTGCGCGACCGGGTGTTGCGCGAGCTGACCGACGAGGCCGACGCGGTCATCCACCTGGCCCCGATCGACCCCACCGCCCCCGGCAACGCCGCCATGGACGGGCTGGCGCGCGTCACCGACGCCGCCGCCCGGGCCGGGTCCCGGCTGTTGTTCGTGTCGCAGGCCGCCGGCCGGCCCGAGCTGTATCGACCGGCCGAGGACCTGGTGGCCTCGAGCTGGGGGCCCAGCGTGGTGGTCCGGATCGCGCCGCCGGTCGGTCGTCAGCTCGACTGGATGGTGTGCCGCACGGTGGCCACCGTGCTGCGCACCAAGGTGTCGGCGCAGCCGATGCGGGTGCTGCACCTCGACGACCTGATGCGCTTTTTGGTGACGGCCCTCGACACCGACCGCACCGGCGTGGTGGACCTGGCCAGCCCGGACACCGTCAACCTGGTCACCGCCTGGCGGATGCTGCGCGCCACCGACCCCCGTTCCCGGCTGCACCGGGTGCGCAGCTGGTCGCAGCTGATTCCGGATCTCAATGTTGCTGCCGCGCAAGAGGATTGGCTGTTCGAGTTCGGCTGGCACGCGCTGGACGCGGTCGCCGACACCGCGCGTGGGCTGGTCGGGCGCCGGCTGGACACCGCGGGCGCGATCAATCACGGCGCCCAGCTCGCGCTGCCCGTCGAGGTGCTGCCGCAGCGGGCGGGCAACGGCGCGCACAGCGCGGCGCCCGAAGGCGTGGAAGGCGAATTCGACGACCGGATCGATCCGCGGTTCCCGGTGTTTTCGGCCACCGCGCTCACCGATGCGCTGCCCGGACCGCTCACCCCGATCACGCTCGACGTCCAACTGAGCGGGCTGCGCACCGCGAGCCGGGTGTTGGGCCGGGTGCTCGCGCTGGGCGGCGCGGTCGGCGAGGAATGGGACAGCAGGGCCATCGCGGTGTTCGGCCACCGGCCCTATGTCGGGGTGTCGGTCAACATGGTCGCCGCCACCCAGCTGCCCGGCTGGGACCAGGACGCCGTCGCCCGCGACGCCCTGGTGGGCCGGCCCCAGGTCGGCGATCCGCTGCCGCTCGGTGAGCCGGCGTTGGCGGGCGGGGCGCTCGGCTCGATCGCCAAGGCGGTGGCCGCGGGACGGTCGGTGGCGCTGCTGCGGCACTTGCGGGCGAACACCCGCGACTACTGCGCCGCCGCCGTCGCCGAGCAGGTGGACGCCGCCCAACTGGCATTGCTGCCGCAGGCCGCGCTGGAGGTGCGGCTGCGGCTGTTGCGCGACCGCATCCACCAGGGCTGGATCCTCAACGCGCTGTGGCTGCTCGACACCGGGATCACGGCGGCGGCGCTGGTGCGCAGCCAGGCCGGGCAGAGTGCGCCCGGCCTCGGCATGATCACCGAAAGCGGCCTAGTGGCAGCCGAAACCGCCGAGCTGGCGGCGATGTTGGCGGCCGACCCGCCGTTGTGTGCGCTGGCCGCCGACGGCAACCTCGCCAGCATCCGCGCGCTGGCGCCGAAGACCGCCGCCGCCGTGGACGCCGCGGTGGCGCGGATTGGACACCGCGGGCCCGGGGACGCCGAGCTGGCCAGCCAGACGTTCGCCGACGACCCGGCGATGCTGCTGAGCGCCGCCGCCGCTGCCGCCGCGGCGCCCGCCGAGCCCGCCGCGCCGGCGACGCTGGCCGAGCGGCTGGCGGCCAACGCCCGCGGCTCTAAGGAGCTGGCCCACGACGCCACCATGCGGTTCACCCACGAGCTCCGAATGACGTTGCGCGCCTTGGGATCTCTGCGGGTGGAGGCGGATCTGATCGACGCCGTCGACGACGTGTACTACCTGACCTGCAACGAGCTGGTGACCATGCCCGGCGATGCCCGGCTGCGGATCAAGCGCCGCCGCACCGAGCGGGAGCGGTTGCAGGTGCAATGCCCACCCGAGGTCATCGACGGCCGGTGGACGCCGCCGCAGCACTGCGCCGAGGGATCGCCGGCCCAGCGCCCCGCGGGCTGACCCGTCAACCGAGCAGCTCGCCCAGCGGTGCGCCGGGATCACCGAGCCGGTCGGCGTCGATGGGCGCCCGGGACCGGATCAGGGCCTTGACGTCGTCGAGCACATCCCAGATGTTGACGTTCATCCCGGCCAGCACCCGGTCGTCGGCGTCGAGCCAGAACGCGACGAATTCGCGGGCTGCGACGTCGCCGCGGAACACCACCCGCTCGAACCGGGGAGCATGCCCGACGTACTCCATGCCCAGGTCGTACTGATCGGTGAAGAAGTAGGGCAGTTCGTCGTATTCGCCCGGCCTGCCCAGCATCCCGGCCACGGCGATCGCGGGCTGTTTGAGCGCGTTGGCCCAGTGCTCGGTGCGGATCCGGGTGCGCAGCAGCGGATGTTCGGCGGCGGCGATGTCGCCGACGGCGTAGATGTCGGGATCGCTGGTGCGCAACGACGCGTCGACCAGCACACCACCATCGGCCAGGGACAGCCCGGCCGCCTCGGCGAGTTCGATGTTGGGTCGGGCGCCGACGGCCACCAGCACCGCGTCCGCGGGGATCGCCGACCCGTCCGTGGTGCGCAGGCCGGTCGCCGAGCCGTCGGCCCGGGTGATCTCTCGCACCTGCGTCTCGAGCCGCAGATCCACGCCGTGCTCGCGATGCAGCGTGGCGAACACCTCGCCGACGGTTTCCCCCAGCGCCGCGGTCAGGGGTTGTCGGGCCGCCTCCACCACCGTGACCTCGACACCGCGCTGGCGCGCGGCCGCGGCCACTTCCAGCCCGATCCACCCCGCACCCACCACGGCCAGCGACTTCCCTTCGCCCAGAAAGGAATTCAACGCCACCGCGTCTTCATACGTGCGCAGGTAATGCACGCCGGCGCAATCCGATCCCGGTATCGGCGGGCGCCGCGCGGCCGATCCGGTGGCCAGCAGCAGCTTGTCGTAGGCCACGGTGGTGCCGTCGGCGAGCCCGACGGTGTGGCCGGCGGCGTCCAGCGCGCACACCCGGGTGTTGAGCCGCAGGTCGACGTCGTTGTCCCGGTACCAGTCCGAGTTCTGCACGGTGAAGTCGGTCAGTGACTTCTTGCCGGCCAGAAACTCCTTGGACAGCGGCGGCCGTTCGTAGGGCAGGTGCTCCTCGTCGGCGAACACGATGATGCGCCCGTCGAAGTTGTTGTCCCGCAATGCTTCCACGGCTTTTGCCGCCGCAAGTCCGCCGCCGATGATGACGAAGCCGGTCGCGCTGGCCATGATGGGTTGCTCCGTTCTGTCGAAGTTTCAGCCTACTCGCGGGCGCTCAACCCACCAGCTCGCGCAGCGCGAGCGCGTTGCGTACCGCGTGGCCGCCCAGGTCGTTGTTGAAATACATCCACACGTCCTTTCCGTCACCGTCCCAGGCGGTGATCCGCTCGGCCCAGCACCGCAAGTCCTCGTCGGAGTACGAGCCGGCATAGTTGGCGGCTGGGTCCGGTCCGTGCATCCGGATGTAGACCAGGTCGGTCGTCGCACGCGGGATGCACGCCAGTCCAAGGCCGCTCGTCACCACGTACGCCGCACGGCGGCGCTCCAGCAGCGCATACACCGCGGGGTCGTTCCACGACGGGTGGCGCAGTTCGACGGCGACGCGGATGGACGCGGGCATGCGCTCCAAGAAGGAATCCAGGCGGGCGTCGTCGCGCTGCTGCTCGGGATGCAACTGCACCAGCAGCACGCCGCGCCGATCGCCCAGCAACTCCCAGCACCGCTCGAACCGTTCGATCCACGGTTCGGGGGAGGCCAGCCGGCGGTAGTGGGTGAGTCCGCGGTGCGCCTTGACCGACATGGTGAAGCCGTCCGGCAACTGCTCGCGCCACCCCGCGAACGTCGAATCCTTGGGCCAGCGGTAGAAACTGGCGTTCAACTCGACGGTGTCGAACACCTCGATGTAGCGGGACAGCCGGCGCGCCGACGGCGTTCCCGGCGGGTACAGCACATCCGCCCAGTGGTCATACGACCACCCGGAGGTACCGATGCGCACGGTCACGGGGCGGTCAGCCGCTGACCTGCCGGCGCACGTCGTCGTCCAGCGACGCGCGCACCAGGGCGGCGGCCAGCCGCGCATTGGCTTGCGGCGCAAGGCTTCCCAGCTTGTCCGGCTCGGCGGGCAGCCCCAGTTTCTTGGCGGCTCCGGTGGCCCGGTCATCGAAGTAGGGCTGCACCCAGGTCCACACGTCCTGGACTTCGCGCAGAAAGATGTCGGCGCCGGTGTCGCCGATGCCCTTGAATTTCTTCAGCATCCGTTTCGCCGACGCCGTGTCGTGCTCGCTGCGAGCGGCCAGTTCGCGCAGATCACCGGAGTAGTCGTCGCGCACGCGCTCGGCCATGTCGGTGAGCCGGGTGGCCGAGCTCTCGTCGTAACGCACGTAGTGGGCGCGCCCGAACGCATCGATCATGGTCTGCCGATCCGCATCCAGCACGGCCTTGGGGGTTCGCAGACCCGCCTTGAACAGTTCGGCCGCCGCGCCCACGGCGATGGCCGCGTCGATCGGCTTGCTGGCCAGCATGCACAGCACCAGAAGCTGAAACAGCGGCATCGGCTTGTCGCTCAGCTTGATGCGCGCCTGCGCGGCGTACGTCTGGCCGGCGACGTCGAGCAGTCGTCGCACTCGCTGGTCGCGGTTGCTCATACCGGTTCGCGTACCCCCGGCGTGCGCGGGCAAACGGCGCCGCTACTTGGGCGGCAGGCTTTCGGCGTATCCGACGCCGCGGGCGACCCAACCCGCAAGCTGGCGTTTGGTCCGCACCCCGGCGGCGTCGACTCGTAACCAGCCACGGGTCTCCCGCCCGGCCATCACCACCGGGCCGACATGGGCGCGCGCGACGAGCTTGTCGGTGTCCTCGGGCGGCACCCGCACCAGCAGCCCGCCCTGGCCGCTGGCCGCCACCGACATGTTGCCGTTGAGCAGAAACGCCAGCCCGCCGAACATGCGCTTCTCCTCGATGCCCGGTTGACCGCCGAGCAGCTCGCGGATCCGGTTGGCCAGGTCCTCGTCGTAGGGCATGCGACGACCTTAATGCCGGCCGCCGACACGGGCGTCGAGGTCAGTCCAGGTCCACCCGGATGGTCAGCAGGTCACTGCCCATCAGGCGCACCATCGCGCTGTTGAGGCGGGGCAGGTTGCCCTTCCGCTGCACGGGGTCGTCGTCCGGCAACAAGTGCGCGGTGCCGGTGCGCCAGCGGCCGCCGACCCGCACGCGGACGGCCGGATTGGCCTTGATGTTGCGCACATAGTCGGAGTGTTCGCCGTGTTCGGAAACCATCCAGAACTGGTTGTCCACCACGCGTCCTCCCACCGCGGTCCGCCGCGGCTTGCCGCTCTTGCGTCCGGTGGTTTCGAGCATGGTCATCGGCAATTGCCGGCCCACCGGGTTGACCAGCAGGCGTTGAACTCGGTGTACCACTCGCCGTTTGAGACTCACGCGGTCATTCAACCGCGACACCCGGCGTCACGCCAGCGTGGCGTTCGGCGCCGAGAGCCACGCCGGCGTGACGCTGGAGGCGCGGTCATGCCGCGGCGACGGCCGGCGCGGTGACGGGTTCCAGCGCCTGCGCGACGATGTCGGCCACGTCGGTCATGGGCGTGACCGTCAGCGCCTCGAGCACCTCGGCAGGCACGTCATCGAGATCCGGCTCGTTGCGCGCCGGGATGAAAACCGTTGACAGCCCGGCACGTTGGGCCGCCAGCAGCTTTTGCTTCACGCCGCCGATCGGTAACACCCGACCGTTCAGCGTGACCTCGCCGGTCATGCCGACGTCGGAGCGCACCTGGCGCCCGGTGGCCATCGACACCAGCGCGGTCACCATCGTGACACCGGCCGACGGGCCGTCCTTGGGCACCGCCCCGGCGGGCACGTGCACGTGGATGCGCCGGTCCAGCGCCTTCGGGTCGACCCCGAGCGCGGCGGCGTGGGAGCGCACGTAGGACAGCGCGATCTGCGCCGACTCCTTCATCACGTCACCCAGCTGACCGGTCAGCTGCAACCCCGGCTCCCCGTCGGTCGCCCCGGCCTCGATGTAGAGCACATCGCCGCCCAGGCCGGTGACGGCCAGGCCGGTCGCCACCCCGGGCACCGCGGTGCGTTCGGCCGACTCGGGCGTGAACCGGGGCCGGCCCAGGTAGTCGACGAGATCGGGCTCGTCGATGGTGACCGGCCCAGGCTGCTCTGCCAGCTTGGTCGTCACCTTGCGCAGCGCCCTGGCCAGCAGCCGTTCGAACTGTCGCACGCCCGGCTCGCGGGTGTAGTCGGCGGCGATCTTGCGCAGCGCCGCATCGGTCACCGTCACCTCGTCCTCGGTCAGCGCCGCCCGCTCCCGCTGCCGGGGTAGCAGGTAGTCCCGGGCGATGGCGACCTTGTCGTCCTCGGTGTAGCCGTCGATGGTCACCAGCTCCATCCGGTCCAGCAGGGCCGACGGGATGTTCTCGACGACGTTGGCGGTGGCCAGGAACACCACGTCGGACAGGTCGAGGTCCAGATCCAGGTAGTGGTCGCGGAACGTGTGGTTCTGCGCCGGGTCGAGCACCTCGAGCAGCGCCGCGCTCGGGTCGCCCCGGTAGTCGGAGCCGACCTTGTCGATTTCGTCCAGCAGCACAACGGGATTCATCGATCCCGCCTCGCCGATCGCACGCACGATTCGGCCCGGCAGCGCGCCCACGTAGGTGCGCCGGTGGCCACGGATCTCGGCCTCGTCGCGCACCCCGCCCAGGGCGACGCGCACGAACTTGCGGCCCAGCGCCCGCGCCACGCTCTCGCCCAGCGACGTCTTGCCGACGCCGGGCGGGCCGGCCAGCACCATCACCGCACCCGAGCCGCGGCCGCCGACCACCTGCAGCCCACGCTGGGCGCGGCGGGTGCGCACGGCCAGGTACTCGACGATGCGGTCCTTGACGTCGTCGAGGCCGTGGTGGTCGGCGTCCAGGATGTCCCGGGCCGCCTTCAGGTCGGTGGAGTCGTCGGTGCGCACGTTCCACGGCAGCTCCAGCACGGTGTCCAGCCAGGTGCGGATCCAGCCGGATTCCGGGCTCTGGTCGCTGGCGCGTTCCAGCTTGCCGACCTCGCGCAGCGCGGCCTCGCGGACCTTCTCGGGCAGGTCGGCGGCCTCGACGCGGGCCCGGTACTCATCGGACCCGTCCGGTTCGCCCTCGCCCAGCTCCTTGCGGATCGCGGCCAGCTGCTGGCGCAGCAGGAATTCCTTCTGCGTCTTCTCCATGCCCTCGCGCACGTCCTCGGCGATCTTGTCGCTGACCTCGACCTCGGCCAGATGCGAGCTGGTCCAGTCGATCAGCACCCGCAGCCGCTCGGCCACATCGACCGTTTCCAGCAGCTGGCGCTTCTGCGCGCTGGTCAGGTAGGACGCGTAGCCGGAGGTGTCGGCCAGCGCCGACGGGTCGGTCAGCCGGTTGACGTAGTCGATGATCTCCCAGGCCTCGCGGCGTTGCAGCATGGCCAGCAGCAGCTTCTTGTACTCCGCGGCCAGCGTCTTGATCTCGTCGGTGATCGCGGCGTCGGGGACCGGGGTCGCCTGCACCCACAGCACCGCGCCGGGCCCGGACGTGCCGGCCCCGATCTGGGCCCGGCGCTCGCCGCGCACCACCGCGGCGGTGCCGCCCCCGGCGATGCGCCCGACCTGCACGATCTTGGCGATCACGCCGTGAGACGGGTAGCGGTCCTCGAGCCGGGGGGCGATCAGCAGCTGACCGGATTCGCTCGCCTGAGCGGCGTCGATCGCCGCGCGGGCCGCGTCGTCCAGCGCGATCGGCACCACCATCCCGGGCAACACGATGGTGTCGGTGACGAACAGCACCGGCACCGAGTAGGCCTCAGCCATCAAATCCTCCAAAAGTTGAGTCTGATGCGCTTAACCCAGCCCGGCGCCGGTTTGTTCCCGAGGACGGTTTCGCTACGAGCGTCACGCCCGCGCACCGTCGGCCGGCGAGCGTCACGCCGGCGTCACTGGCGGCTCGACGGGCGGCAGCGGCGCCAGCCGCCGCAGCGGCGTCACATGCCGCGGCGACAGCTCCTCGAGACAGGTGACGCCCAGCAGCCGCATCGTCCGGATCACGCCTTCGGCCAGGATCTCGATCGCCCGGGTCACGCCGGCCTCACCCCCGGCCATCAGCCCGTACAGATAGGCCCTCCCGACCAGGGTGCAGCGGGCCCCCAGCGCGATCGCCGCGACGATGTCGGCGCCCGACATGATCCCGGTGTCCAGCAGGATCTCGGTGTGCTTGCCCAGCTCGCGCGCCACGGTGGGCAGCAGGTGGAACGGCACCGGGGCCCGATCCAGTTGGCGCCCACCATGATTCGACAACACGATGCCGTCGGCGCCGCGGTCGACGACGGCGCGGGCATCGTCCAGCGTCTGAATCCCCTTCACCACCAGCTTTCCCGGCCACCGCGCCTTGATCCACTCCAGGTCGTCGAAGGTGAGGCTGGGGTCGAACATGGTGCTCAGATACTGCGCGACGGTGCCGGGCCAGCGATCCAGCGACGCGAACGCCAGCGGCTCGGTGGTCAACAGGTCGAACCACCATTTCGGGTGCGGCACCGCGTCCAGCACGGTGCGCAGCGTCAGCGTCGGCGGGATCGTCATGCCGTTGCGGTTGTCCCGCAGCCGCGCCCCGGACACCGGGACGTCGACGGTGGCCAGCAGGGTGTCGAAACCTGCGTCGGCGGCCCGGCGCACCAGCGCCATCGAGCGTTCCCGGTCTTTCCACATGTACAGCTGAAACCACTTGCGCGACTGGGGAACTGCGGCCGCCAGGTCCTCGATCGCGCAGGTGCCCAGGGTGGACAGCGAGAACGGGATGCCCGCCCGCGCCGCCGCCCGCGCACCGGCGATCTCGCCCTCGGTGTGCATCAGCCGGGTGAAGCCGGTCGGGGCGATCCCGAACGGCAGCGCCACCGGCCCGCCCAGCACATCCCATCCCGCGGTCACGGTGCTGACGTCACGCAGGATCGTCGGGTGAAACTCGATGTCGCGGAAGGCTTGTCGGGCGCGCTGGATGGACAGCTCGTCCTCGGCGGCGCCGTCGGTGTAGTCGAAGGCCGCCTTCGGGGTGCGGCGTTTGGCGATGCGGCGCAGGTCCTCGATGGTGTGGGCGGATCGCAGGCGGCGTTTGGTCGCGTTGAACTCGGGCCGCTTGAACTGCATCAGTGGCGCGAGGTCGCGCACCCTGGGCACTCGCCGTTGGACTCCCACATGTGCCACCGTAGTCATATGGACTCGGCCGCCGACCCGTTCGATCTCAAACGCTTCGTGGACGCCCAGGAGCCGGTCTACGCCGACGTCGTCGACGAGTTGCGTGCTGGGCGAAAACGCAGCCATTGGATGTGGTTCGTCTTTCCGCAGCTGCGCGGCCTGGGTGGCAGCGCGATGGCGGACCGGTACGGCATCTCGTCGCTGCCGGAGGCCCGCGCCTACCTGCGCCACGAGCTGCTCGGGCCGCGTCTGCACGAATGCGCCCGACTGGTCGAGCGGGTGCAGGGCCGATCCGTCGGGCAGATCTTCGGCTCGCCCGACGACCTGAAGCTGTGCTCGTCGATGACGCTGTTCGCGCACGCGACCGACGACAACGCTGACTTCCTGGCGGTCCTGCAGAAGTACTACGACGGCCGGCAGGACCCGGTGACGCTGGCCCGCCTGGCGGACTCCTAGATCGGGCTCAGGATCCGCCAGCCCTGCGGCTCGACGACCACCGTGTCGAGCACCTCCGGCGGTGGGGCCGCCGAGCCGCCGATCACCCGCCCGCGCCGGCCGCCCAGCTCGTCGAGCGAAACCCGCAGCGGCTCATCGCCGATGTTGAGCACGATCAGCAGGGCCTCATCGCCGCTGCGGGTCTCGTACACGTAGTGCCGGTTTTGCAGCAGCAGCGCGGTGGTGGTGGCCGCGTGCAGCCAGGGATGGCGGCGGCGCAGCCCGATCAGGTACTGGTGCAGCCTCCACACCTTCGTGCCGAAGTCATCCAATGGTATTGGGGGAGAGTCGAACTCGGGCCGTACCGCGTCGTCGCCGCCGAACCGTTCCTCCTTGATTCCGCGAAAGCCGAGCTCGTCGCCGGCGTACACGCTGGGCGCCCCGCCGACCGTCAGCAGCAGCACCAGGGCGTGCGCCAGGTGCGCGGGGTTGTTCAGCTGGCTGGCGATCCGGGTGACGTCGTGGTTGCCGATGAAGGTCAGCGGCGAGAACCGGCCCAGAAATGCGTTGTGCCGCTGCAGCGCCCAGTCCAGTTCATAGAAGTTGCCGTCGTTGAGGCTGCTCCAGATCGCCTTCCACAGCTCGTACTGGGTGGCCGAGTCGAAGCCGGCGGCCCGCACCACCGCGGCGTAGTCGCCGTGGATCAATTCGCCGACAAACCAGGCCTGCGGGTAGCGGTCGCGCACCCGGGGCAGGGTGGCCGCCCAAAACGATTCCGGCACAGCGTAAGCCGCGTCCAGCCGCCAGCCGTCGGCGCCGCGTCCCAGCCAGTGCGCCATGACGTCGACGGTGTAGTCGACGACCTCGGGATTGTCGTGGTTGAGGGTGATCAGGCCGTCGTGGCCCTCGAAGGTGTGAAAACGCCCGCGACTACCGCGAAACCAGCGGGCGGCGGCGTGATCGTCAGAGTCGATGGCGGCGCGATACCGCGGGAAATCCACACCGACGTGGTTGAACACGCCGTCGAGCAGCACCCGCAGGCCGCGCCGGTGCGCTTGCGCGATGAGGTGGTCGAAGTCGGCGTCGTCGCCGAGCCGGGGATCGATGCGGTAGTGGTCGGTGGTGTCGTAGCCATGGGTCCGGGAGGCGAAGATCGGGCCCAGCGCGATGCCGGAGGCGCCGAGTTCGATCGCGTGGTCGAACCAGTCGACGAGCCGCCGCAACCGGTGTTGTTCCGGTTGCGGCGGCTCGCTGGACTGCGGTAGCGGGTACGCGCCGACGAACCCCAGCGGATAGACCTGCCACCAGATGACGTGCTGGACCCAGTCGGGTCCGGTCACGACACTGGCCACGACGGCACGGTCAGCCGGCGGTCGCCAGCGTCTGGGAGGCGACGATCGCTTGGGCGACACCGGAAATGATCGCGGCGGCCTTGAGCGCCTCCTGGATGGTCTCCCGGCTGACGCCCGCCTCGCGCAGCGTGTGCTCGTGCGAAGCCACGCAGTCCGGGCATCCGTTGATGGCCGAAACGGCGAAGCACCACAGCTCGAAGTTCGCCTTCTCCACGCCGGGATTGCCGATGATGTTCATCCGCAATCCCGCACGCAGGTCGTCGTACTTGCCGTCCAAGAAGCCGCGGCCCCGGTAGAACACGTTGTTCATCGCCATCACCGATGCGGCGCCCAGCGCCGCGTGGTACGCCTCGGCGGACAGGGTGTCGGCCGCCTCGGCGCCAATCTCGGTGAGCACCTGCGTGTTTCGGGTCGCCGCGGCGCTGGCCAACAGCGTGCCCCAGAGCTGCTCCTCGTTGAGCTCGGTGGTGCGCGTGATCGAGCCCAGGTTCAGCTTGAGATCCTTGGCGTACTCCGGCAGTGCTTCCTTGAGATTCTCGACGCTCATCTCGCCTCCTGATCAGGCTTGTACCCAGCCGGGCCCGAATTAAGCAGAGGCCTTGAGCAGTTCGGTGGCGTTCAGCGTCGGGTCACCCTTGCGCCAGTTGCACGCGCACAGCTCGTCGGACTGCAGCGCGTCCAGCACCCGCAGCACTTCCTCGACGTTGCGGCCCACCGAACCCGCGGTGACCGAGACGAACTGGATCTCGTTGTTCGGGTCGACGATGAAGGTGGCCCGGTCGGCCACGCCGTCGGCATTGAGAACACCGGTGGCCAGGCTCAGTTCGCGCTTGATGTCCGAGAGCATCGGGAACGGCAGGTTCTTCAGGTCCTCATGCTGGGCGCGCCAGTTGAAGTGGACGAACTCGCTGTCGATCGAGACGCCGAGCACCTGCGCGTCGCGGTCCTCGAACTCGTCGTTGAGCTTGCCGAAGGTGGCGATCTCGGTGGGGCAGACGAAGGTGAAGTCCTTGGGCCAGAAGAACACCACGCGCCACTTGCCGGCGTGGTCCTCGCTGGTGATGGTGGTGAAGTAGTCACCGGGCTGCTTGGCGTCGACCTTGGACAGGTCGCCCGCGATCAACGCGGTCAGCTCGTAGGCGGGGAACTGGTCGCCGATGGTCAGCAGAGGCATGTCGCTCCTATCTGGATCTACTTAATCTGGATCAACTCAAAATTAGCTTTCGTCCACCATGGTGCCGCGTACCCTCAATGAAGTAAAGGTGATATTTCCCACTACACTTATAGGTATGCCCGATAAGACTTATCAGCCCACGATCGCCGGCCTGCGCGCCTTCGTCGCGGTCGCCGAGAAGCGCCAATTCAGCGGTGCCGCAACGGCTTTGGGAGTCAGCCAGTCGACGCTGTCGCAGGTGTTGGCGGCGCTGGAGGCGGGGCTGGGCACGCAGTTGGTGGAGCGCTCCACCCGGCGTGTCTTCTTGACACCCCAGGGCGCCGAGCTGCTGCCGCACGCCCAGGCCGTGGTCGAGGCGGCCGACGCCTTCACCGCGGCGGCGGCGGGTTCGACGGACCCGTTGCGGGCCGGCATGCGGCTGGGGCTGATCCCCACGGTGGTGCCCTACGTGCTGCCGACCGTGCTGGCCGGAATCGCCGAACGGCGGCCCGGCCTGACCCTGCGGGTCACCGAGGACCAGACCGAACGGCTGCTGGCGGTGCTGCGCGAGGGCGCCCTCGACGCGGCGCTGATCGCGCTGCCCGCCGAGACGGCGGGCGTCACCGCGATCCCGATCTACGACGAGGATTTCGTGCTCGCGCTTCCGCCGGGCCACCCGCTGGCGGGCAAGCGCCGGGTGCCGGCGACGGCGCTGGCCGACCTGCCGCTGCTGCTGCTGGACGAGGGGCACTGCCTGCGCGACCAGGCGCTGGACGTCTGCCACAAGGCGGGTGTGCGGGCGGAGCTGGCCAATACCCGGGCCGCCTCGCTGGCCACCGCGGTGCAGTGCGTGACCGGCGGCCTGGGGGTGACGCTCATCCCGCAGAGCGCGGTCCCGGTGGAGGCGTCGCGCAGCCGGCTGGGCCTGGCCCAGTTCGCCGCGCCGCGCCCGGGCCGGCGCATCGGCCTGGTGTTCCGCTCGTCGAGCGGGCGCGACGACTCCTACCGCGAGCTGGCCGGGCTGATCGGCGAGCTGATCAGCAGCCAGCACCAGGTACGGCTGGTGAAGTAACCCTGCCGGCGGCCCGGCGCGGGTAGGTTTCGGCTCATGGAAAAAGTGATCGCCGTGCTTATGCGTGCCGATTCGGAGGAGGACTGGTGCGCCCGCCAGCGCGGCGCGGTCGCCGATGCGCTGCTCGAGTTGGGCCTGCCCGGGCTGGCGGTCAATGTCCGCGACGATGCGGTGCGCCGGTCGTTGATGACGTTGACCACGCTGGACCCGCCGGTGGCCGCGGTGGTCAGCATGTGGACCCAGCAGTGCTACGGCGAGCAAGTGGCGGCCGCGCTGCGCCTGCTCGCCGCCGAGTGCGAGCAGCTGGCCGCCTATCTGGTGACCGAGTCGGTGCCGCTGCCGGCGCCGCAAACCGAACCAGCCTCTCGCACACCGGGTTTGGCCAACATCGCGTTACTGCGCGGGCCGGCCGGCATGGACCAGGAGACCTGGCTGACCCGCTGGCAGCGCGACCACACCCCGGTGGCCATCGAGACCCAATCGACGTTCGGCTACACCCAGAACTGGGTGGTGCGCACCCTCACCCCGGGCGCACCGGAGATCGCCGGCATCGTCGAGGAGTTGTTCCCCGCCGAGGCGATCATCGATCTGCAGGCGTTCTTCGGGGCGGCCGACGAACAGGACCTGCAGCACCGGCTGGGCCGAATGGTGGCCAGCACCACGGCTTTTGGCGCCAACGAGAACATCGACACGGTGCCGACCAGCCGCTACCTCGTCAAGACACCGTTCGCGCAATGAGGTACCGGAGATGACCACACTCGACGACGCCGTCGCCCTGGCCGCCGCGGAAAACGGTCTGGCGGTGATATCCACCGTCCGCGCCGACCAGACCGTGCAGGCCTCGCTGGTCAACGTCGGCCGGTTGGCGCACCCGGCGAACGGTCAACCGGTGCTGGGCTTTACCACCTACGGCAAGGTCAAACTGGCCAACCTGCGGGCCCGGCCGCAGCTGGCCGTCACCTTCCGCAACGGCTGGCAGTGGGCGACCGTCGAGGGCCGCGCGGAATTGGTCGGCCCGGACGACGCCCAGCCGTGGCTGACCGACGCCGACCGGTTGCGAATGCTGCTGCGCGAAGTGTTCACCGCCGCCGGCGGCAGTCACGACGACTGGGACGAGTACGACCGGGTGATGGCCCGGGAGCGGCGGGCCGTCGTGCTGATCGCCCCGACCCGCGTCTACAGCAACGGCTGACCTAAGCTGCTGGCGTGACGCTGCAGATCGACGACGACAAGCGGGTACGCACCCTCACGCTGAACCGCCCGGAGGCGCTGAACGCGTTCAACGAAGCCCTCTACGACGCCACCGCCGAGGCGTTGCTGGCCGCGGCCGAGGATCCCGAGGTGGCGGTCGTGCTGCTGACCGGGGCGGGACGCGGGTTCAGCGCCGGCACCGACCTGGCCGAGATGCAGGCCCGCATCACCGACCCGGACTTCACCCCGGGCAAGCATGGCTTCATCGGACTCATCAACGCGCTCAGCGCATTTCCCAAGCCGCTGATCTGCGCGGTGAACGGCGTCGGCGTGGGGATCGGTGCCACCATCCTGGGCTACGCCGATCTGGCGTTCATGTCGTCGACGGCCCGGCTGAAGTGCCCGTTCACCAGCCTGGGGGTGGCCCCCGAGGCGGCCTCGTCCTACCTGCTGCCACAACTGGTCGGCCGGCAGAACGCCGCCTGGCTGTTGATGTCCTCGGAATGGGTCGACGCCGACGAGGCGCTGCGGATGGGCCTGGTCTGGCGGGTCTGCGCGCCCGACGAGCTGCTGCCGCAGGCCCGTCATCACGCGGAAATCCTTGCCTCCCGCCCGATTTCGAGTTTGATGGCGGTTAAGCACACGATGATGGAACCGGTCCGGCCGCAGATCGCGGCGGCCACCGCGCGGGAGAACGCGCACTTCGCGGAGCTGATGGGCGCCCAGGCCAACGCGGCCGCGCTGGCCGACTTCAACAAGCGCTGAGCGGCAGGCACCAAGCAAACAGCACTAAGCGGCCCAGCTGAGGCGGGGGAGCGGCCTCAGACCGACGGGGCGGTCTCCAGCTTCGCCGAAGCGGCCAGAATCGCCCGCAGCGTGCGCCGGCACCGGCCGCAGTCGCCGCCGGCCCCGCACGCCGCGGCGATCTCCTTGGAGGTGGTGGCGCCCCGCGCCACGACCTCGGACACGGTCTGGTTGGTGGCCCCGACACAAAGGCACACGTACATCAGCGCACCCCTCGCACGTAGGCATCCCCTTCGTCGAACGCTCGGACGGGCGACGCCGCGCCGCCTCGGCCGGTGGCCGCCGGGGGCGTCGATCGCCCACGCGAAACCACCGGACACAGCTGCCGCATATCCCGCCGCATATTAATGGAGTCTAACCTAAGTCAGTTAGTGGAGTCTAACCTAACAAGAAGCGATCTAGCTCACCCGTAACACGCACTGAGCGCAGCCAAACCTTGCTGGAAGATTCGCTGTGGCCGTGGCAAAGTACTGCTACAGCCCAGGTTCGTGCGCTCCAGCCCGGCGCACCGACCGCGGCCGAACAGCCAGCCGCTCACACCGTAGGAGTGAAAATGCAAGGGGATCCGGAAGTTTTGCGTCTGCTCAACGAGCAGCTGACCAGCGAACTCACCGCGATCAACCAGTACTTCCTGCACTCCAAGATGCAGGACAACTGGGGGTTCACCGAGTTAGCTGAGCACACCCGGGCCGAGTCCTTCGACGAGATGCGCCACGCCGAGGCGATCACCGACCGCATCCTGCTGCTCGACGGGTTGCCGAACTATCAGCGCCTGTTCTCGCTGCGCATCGGCCAGACGCTGCGCGAGCAGTTCGAGGCCGACCTAGCCATCGAATACGAGGTGATGGACCGGCTCAAGCCGGCCATCATCCTGTGCCGGGAGAAGCAGGACTCCACCACCGCCACGCTTTTCGAGCAGATCGTCGCCGACGAGGAAAAGCACATCGACTACCTGGAGACGCAGCTGGAGTTGATGGACAAGCTGGGCGTGGAGCTCTACTCGGCGCAGTGCGTGTCGCGGCCACCGAGCTGATGCCGGGGCGGCACGGCGCGCCCTCGGGGTCAGCGGGCTGACAGGTCCACGCCGACAGCTGGGTACTCATAGCCGACGCCGACGCGACGGAAGGCAGCCATGACGACCCCGAGAGCAGCAGTGAATGCACCGGCCCGCGCCGATACCGGATCCGGCGGCGAGCGGATCAGCCCGCAGCGGCGCAACCTGATCTTCGTCGCGATCGTGCTCGGCATGCTGCTCGCGGCGTTGGACCAGACCATCGTGGCGACCGCGCTGCCGACCATCGTCGCCAACCTGGGCGATGCCGGCCATCAGTCCTGGGTCGTGACCAGCTATTTGCTCGCCTCGACCATTGTCACCGCGCTGGTGGGCAAGCTCGGCGATCTGTACGGCCGCAAGCGCGTCTTCCAGGCCGCCGTCCTGTTCTTCGTGGCCGGCTCGGTCCTGTGCGGACTGGCCCAGTCGATGGCCATGTTGGTGGGAGCGCGTGCGCTGCAGGGCATCGGCGGCGGCGGGATCACCGTCACCGCCAGCGCGCTGATCGGTGAGGTCGTTCCGCTGCGGGAGCGGGGCCGGTACCAGGGCATCCTCGGGGCGGTGTTCGGCGTCACCACGGTCATCGGCCCGCTGTTGGGCGGCTATTTCACCGATTACCTGAGCTGGCGCTGGGCGTTCTGGGTGAACGTGCCGGTCTCGGTGATCGTCATTTTCGTTGCCGCCGCGGCGATTCCCGCGCTGGCCGCGTCGGCCAAACCGGTGATCGACTACGCCGGAATCGTTTTCGTCGGCCTGGGCGCCGCCGGCCTGACGCTGGCCACCAGCTGGGGCGGCAGCCGCTATCCGTGGGGCTCGCCGACGATCATCGGCCTGTTCGCCGCCGCCGCGGTGGCGCTCGGCGTTTTCGTGGTGGTGGAACGCCGCGCCGCCGAGCCCATTCTGCCGGTCCGCTTGTTCGCCAGCCCGGTGTTCACCGTGTGCTGCGTGCTGTCCTTCGTGGTGGGTTTCGCCATGTTGGGCGCGATGACGTTCCTGCCCACCTACATGCAATACGTCGACGGGGTCTCGGCCACCACGTCGGGGTTGCGCACCCTGCCCATGGTGGTGGGCATGCTGTTCACCTCGACCGGCAGCGGCACCATCGTCGGGCGCACCGGCCGGTACAAGATGTTCCCCGTGGCCGGCACCGCGTTGATGGCGTTGGCCTTCCTGCTGATGTCGCGGATGCAGCCGTCGACCCCGGCGGTGATCCAGTCGCTGTATCTGTTCATCCTGGGCGCCGGCATCGGGCTGTCCATGCAGGTGCTGATCCTGATCGTGCAGAACACGTCGGACTTCGAAGATCTCGGCGTCGCCACGTCCGGGGTGACGTTCTTTCGGACCATCGGAAGTTCCTTCGGCGCAGCGATATTCGGCTCGTTATTCGTGAACTTCCTGAACCGCCGGATCGGTCCGGCGCTGGCGGCCAGCGGCGCGCCGCCCGGCGCGGTCAGCTCGCCGGGCGCCCTACACCGCCAGCCTCATGAGGTGGCCGCGCCCATCGTGGCGGCCTATGCGGAATCGCTCACCGAGGTGTTCTTCTGGGCGGCCCCGGTCGCACTGGTGGGTTTCGTGCTGGCGCTGTTCCTGCGCGAAATCCCGCTGCGCGACATCCACGACAGCACAGTCGATCTCGGTGACGCATTCGGCATGCCGACCACCGAAACACCCGACCAGATGCTGGAGAACGCGATCGCCCGGATGTTGCGCGGCGAGACCGGGATGCGGTTGCGCAGCATCGCGATGCGACCCGATTGCCGGCTCGACGTCGCCGGGTTGTGGGGAGTGTTGCGCATCAACCGCTACACCCAGATGTACGGGACCGCGCGACTCACCGACATGGCGGAGTATCTGCGGATTCCGTTCGAGGTGCTCGAGCCGACCTTCTCGCGCCTGGTCACCGCCGGTTACGCGGGCAGCGACGGCGACCGGCTGTGGCTCACCCCGGCCGGGGCCCAGCAGGTCGGCTACGTGCATTCGCTGCTGTTGGCCTGGCTAGTCGACAAACTCGGGCGGTCGCCCGGCTTCGAGGGGCGCCCGGACCGCCAAGCGGTGCAGGCCGCCCTGGAACGCGTCGCGTATCGCGTTCTCGCCCAACGTGATTGGCATGACGAGCAGCCGACCGCGGCGATCACGGCGGCGGCCCGCTAGCCGGGCCGAGCACTCGTCGCCGGCGGCCGGCGAACCCGGGCGTACCATCACGCCATGAGCCGAATCGGAACATTTGCTGACGACGACCTGGCCGGCTGGTTCGTGAAATCTCCGGACATCGGCGCCGCGCTGGGCGCGTTCAGCCAGGCGGTCTACACCAAGAACCGGTTGCCGTTGCGCACCCGGGAGCTGGCCCGCGCCGTGATCGCCCACCGCAACGAGTGCGTCGTGTGCGTCAACACCCGCGACGAGGACGGCCCGGCGGCGGGCGTCGATGAGGAGCTGTACGACCACGTCCATGAGTGGCGCACCTGGCCCGGCTACAGCGAACAGGAGCGGCTGGCAGCCGAATTCGCGGACCGCTTCGCGACCGATCACACCGGTCTGCGCGACGACGAAGACTTCTGGAGCCGCTGCGCCGAGCACTTCTCCGACGAGTTGCTCGCCGATCTGGCCCTGTCCTGCGCGCTGTGGGTCGGCATGGGCCGGGTGCTGCGGACCCTCGACATCGGGCAGGCCTGCAAGCTGACCATCCCCAGCCGCGGATAGCCCGGCGTGCGACGCCGACGGGGGAGGCGCCGATGAAGATCCGCTTCGGCGTCGGGCTGGGCGCCGACAACGCCCCCGCCGAGCTGGGTGCCATCGTCGACCATCTCGAGTCCAACGGGGTGGATTCGCTGTGGTTCTCCGAGCTGGTGTACTCCCCAGCGGTCGATCCGGTGGTCGGGATGGCGTTTGCGCTGGCGCGGACGCACCGGTTGAAGGTGGGCACGTCGGTCGCCGTGCTGCCGGGGCGGCACCCGGTGCTGGTGGCCAAGCAGTTGGCGTCGCTGGCGGCGCTCGCGCCCAAGCGGGTCCTACCGGTGTTCGGGCTGCGCTCGGCGATTCCGGCCGAACGCGAGGTGTTCGTGGTTCCCGACGGCGAGCGGGCGGCGGTGTTCGACGAGTCGCTGCGGCTGCTGCGCGCGGCGCTGGTGGAGGATTCGGCGACGTTCACCGGGCGGTATTTCAGCGTGACCGGTGCGGCGGTCACACCCAAACCCGCACCGCCACTGGATATTTGGCTGGGCGGTTCGGCGCCCGCGGCGTTTCGGCGGATCCTTGCGCTGGCCGACGGCTGGCTGGGCAGCTTCCTCACCCCGGCGGAGGCCCGGGCCGGGCGCGAGGCGATCGAGCGGGCCGCGGCGGCCGCCGGACGGCACATCGAACCCGACCACTTCGGGATCTCGCTGGCCGTCGCCGACGGCGAACTGCCGCCGCCGGCGATCACGGCGGTGCGGCGCCGCCGCCCCGACCTGGACCCCGACGAACTGATCGCGAGCGGATGGGATCAGCTGCACCGCAAACTCGACGCCTACCTCGATGCGGGGCTGACGAAATTCGTGATCCGGCCGGCGGGCACGGCGCCGTGGGACGGCTTTCTCGATCGGTTCGTCACCGAGTTGGTCGGCCGCCAGAACTGAAATCGCGGGCGCCGCGCCCGCGACCCTGCACAATGACTGCCATGACCGGCACACCGCTTGCCGCCGCGGCGATCGCTCAGCTGGAGGCCGAGGGCGTCGACACCGTGATCGGGACGGTCGTCAATCCCGCCGGGCTCACCCTGGCCAAGACGGTTCCGATCCGGCGGACGAACACCTTCGCCGATCCGGGTCTGGGCGCCAGCCCGTCCTGGCATGCCTTCGCCGTCGACCAAACCGGCATCGCCTTCACCGCCGAGGTCGGCGTGGTGGGGGACCAACGTCTTCGGATCGACCTGTCCGCGTTGCGCATCGTCGGCGACGGCCTGGCCTGGGCGCCGGCCGCGTTTTTCGCCCAGGACGGCACGCCCATACCCAGCTGCGCCCGCGGAACGCTGAAGCGGGTCGAGGCCGCGCTCGCCGACGCCGGCATCGACGCGGCCATCGGGCATGAGGTCGAATTCGTTCTGGTCGCCCCGGACGGGCAGCGGTTGCCGTCGACGTTGTGGGCGCAGTACGGCCTTGCCGGGGTGCTGGAGCACGAGGCGTTCGTCCGCGATGTGATCGGTTCGGCGACCCGGGCCGGCATCGCGATCGAACAGCTGCATCCCGAGTACGGCGCCAACCAGTTCGAGCTCTCGCTGGCGCCGCAACCCCCGGTGGCCGCCGCCGACCAGCTGATCTTGATGCGGCTGATCATCGGCCGCGCGGCCCGCCGGCACGGGTTCCGCATCAGCCTGTCACCCGCACCGTTCGCCGGTGATGTGGGATCCGGTGCCCACCAACACTTTTCGCTGTCCATGGCGGAAGGGCCGCTGTTCTCCGGCGGCGCAGGCACGGCGGGCATGACCCCGGCGGGGGAGAACGCGGTGGCGGGCGTGATCCGCGGGCTGCCCGAGGCGCAGGGTGTGCTGTGCGGGTCGATCGTCTCCGGCCTGCGGATGCGCCCGGGCAATTGGGCCGGCGCCTACGCCTGCTGGGGGACCGAGAACCGGGAAGCCGCAGTGCGATTCATCGTCGACGGCCCCGGCAGCCCGCGCGGCGGGAACGTCGAGGTGAAGATCGTCGATCCGTCGGCGAACCCCTACCTGGCGTCGGCGGCCATCCTCGGGCTCGCCCTGGACGGTATCAAGTCGCAGGCGGCGCTGCCTCCCGAGGTCACGGTCGACCCGGCGGCGCTGTCCGACGCCGATCGTGACCGCGACGGTGTGGTGCTGCTGACCGATTCAGCCGCAGAAGCGATTGCGACCCTTGATGATTCGGAGCTGATGCGGCACATCCTGGGCGACCCGGTGGTCGACATGGTGGTGGCGGTGCGCCGCCTGGAGCAGGAACGCTACGGCGACCTGGACCCCACGCAACTGGCGGACCGGTTCCGCATGGCCTGGAGCCTGTGACGACGCCGCCATGGTCTCCGACACCGATGCCCTGGCCGAACACATCGGCGCCGTGTCGCTGATCGACCAGCACGTCCACGGCTGCTGGCTGACGACCGGCGGGCGGCGACGATTCGAGAACGCGCTGAACGAGGCCAACACCGAGCCGATCACCGGTTCGGGTTTCGACTCGCAGCTCGGGTTTTCCGTGCGCGCCCACTGCGCTCCCATCCTGGGGCTGCCCAGACACGCCGACCCGCAATCCTATTGGGAGCGCCGTTGCCAACTCAGCGAACACGAACTGGCGCGGCTGTTCCTGCCGGCCGCTGGGGTCAGCAACTGGTTGGTGGACACCGGAATCGGGCACGGCGTGGTCGCCGGTGTCGCCGAGATGGCCGAGCTGGCGGCCGCCCCCGCGGCCGAGCTGGTGCGTCTCGAGGAGGTCGCCGAGCAGGCGGCGCAAGCGCCGGGCGACTACGCGGCGGCCTTCGACGAGATCCTGGCCGCGCGGGCGGCCGGCGCGGTCGGCACCAAATCGATCCTGGCCTACCGGGGCGGGTTCGACGGAGACCTGAGCGAGCCGTCGGCGACCGAGGTCGCCCGGGCGGCGGCCCGGTGGCGCGAGCTCGGCGGCACCCGGTTGCGCGATCGGGTGCTGCTGCGGTTCGGGCTGCACCGGGCGCTGCGGTTGGGCAAGCCGCTGCAATTGCACGTCGGGTTCGGCGATCGTGATTGCGATCTGCACAAGGCCAATCCGCTGCTGCTGCTTGACTTCCTGCACCACAGCGGAGATGTGCCGATCGTGTTGCTGCACTGCTATCCCTACGAGCGGCAGGCCGGCTACCTGGCGCAGGCCTTCAACAACGTCTACGTCGACGGCGGGTTGAGCGTGAACCACTTGGGGGCGCGGTCGCCGGCGTTCTTGGCGCGCCTGCTGGAGCTGGCGCCGTTTTCCAAGATCCTCTATTCCTCCGACGGATTCGGTCCCGCCGAACTGCATTTTTTGGGAGCGGTGCTGTGGCGCAGGGGTATTCACCGCGTGCTGCGCGAGTTCGTGGAAGCCGGTGACTGGAGCCGCGCCGACGCCATCCGGGTGGTTAATCTGATCGCCCGCGAGAACGCCGCGCGCCTCTACGGCCTGGCGCCGTAACAGCCCGCCGGGCCCCGATGGGCCGGGGCCGCGCCGTGCGCCGCCGCGCGCGAATTTTCCCGATTCCGCCTGTTATTGACAACGCCGTCAGCTAGGCTGCCATCGACGAATCGGGCAACGTCACCCAACTCACGAGGAAGCAAGGAGGTTTGGGCAGATGTTGTCCCGTGCTGCCTTCTTCACGGCGGCCGTCACCGCAGTTCTCGCCGGCCCGGCCACCGTCGCGCCGCCGGCCGACTCGTCACCCGCCCGGGCCAGCTAGTCACGCCCTGCCCCAGTCTGCGCCGGGGCATCGCCGGAATGGCCAATGAGGGGTGGCCATTTTCCCGAGTCCCGGCAAGAGATCGCTCGACCAGTCCGGCCCCGCCCGGCCGACGGCCGGACTGGTCGCGATCACCGGCAATTCGCGCGGGCACACTCGTAATCGCTCAAAACCGGTCGCCGCTGGCCGCGCGCGCGTAACGTTCTACCGCACGGACGGCCCGTCCCACGCCCGAGCTGGGGGTCAGACCATGTTGGCGACCATACAAACGGCAGCGACCACGCAACCGGCGGCGGCCACGCAATCGGCTTTCGACGACCGCATCGAAGGGCGCCTGGAAACCCTGCGCAAGGTGCTGACGAAGGATTCGGTCAAGAAGCTTCGGCTCGCGCCGATCAAATTCCTGTCCGCGCTGGTTTCCGACGGGGACCTGCGCAACCTCAAGTTCGACCGGAACACCGACCCGACGGCCTCCGGCCCGCGCGAGCAGTCGATGGAAATCGACACGTCGCTGCGGCAGCCGGTATATCGCATCAGCCGGCGGACCCGGGAAGCCATGGCCCGGGTGCAATCGAATCTGGGGCTCGACAACCAGGACACCGATTGGATGATCGACAATTACTTCATCCACGAGCTGCTGCACAACTCCCAGGGGATGTCCGGCGGCAACCACTCCGAGCTCAGCCGCCATGCCCCGCGGGTGCTGCTGGACGTGGACTACCAGGCCGACGCCCTGGCCGCGGTCACCGCGACCGCGCTCGCCTGGCTGGTGCCGCGCGAGTTCGGATTCCGGGCGAATCGGTGCGCCAACGAGAATCACTGGACGCTGTACGAGCGTGCGCTGAAAGCGATCCTGAATCAGATGGAGATCTTCACGCTGCTCGGTTACTGGAACATGCCGCGAGCCCAGATCTCGCTGGTGGCCACCGGCCTGGAGCGGATTCTGCGAATTGCCACCTGGCACTACCAGTTTCATCGGCTGAGGTCGCCGTTCAGGCCGAAGCGCCCGCTGGCCGACTTCCAAATCCTCGCCCAGCCGGTGCTGGACTTCCGGAACCTGGCGTGGGCGGCGATTTTCGAACCCAGCACGCTGTGTAAGGATTGGCCGTCGAACGAACGCGCCAACGTGGCGAAGTGGCTGAAACGAAAGCCGTTGCGGGGCCGCCTGTTTGCGTTGCACGGTCGCCCGCAGCTGGTCGTCACGGCCGCGACACCGCTGGGGACGACGCGGTTCATCCGGCACAACTCGACCGAAACCCATTACGAGGACGCCTTCGCGGGCTTCTTCGACAACGAACCCAGGCGCAGCAAGGAGTTCTTCACCACATTGTTCATGCAACAGCAGTGGCTGAGGGGCGGGGCCGAAGCCGGCGCATTCAACTACGCCTGGTTGAACCTGCGCAAGGACCGCCAGGTCGACCTGCTCAAGGTGACCCAGGGGCTGGCGCCCGACCTCAAGCCCGAGCAGCGGGGCAAGGTGCTCGACCAGCTGATGACGCCGTCGAGATCGCAGATCCTTTCGGCGCTCTGACGTCTCGGTCAGACCAATGCTGAAGCGTCAAAGACCCAGCTAGTGTCCCCATTTGCCAAGCCCTCGAAGTGGTTCGGGGGAGCGAAGGCGACGAGGCTTTGCATGTCCCAATAGTCTTTCCAGACGGTCACTTTGCCATCGATCACCTTGTGGACGGTGACGAATCGCAGCACGCCCTGCTCGCCGGTGGCGAACGTCCATGTCTCGGAGTGCTCGTAGAGCACGTCGGAGCCGTTGGACACCAGCACGCCGGGGTGGTTCTGGTAGCCGGCCAACTGCTCGAGCCCCATCTTGAGCCGCTTGACGATGTCCTCGGGGCCACGGGCCGACAACGCCGGAACGGGCATGTCGACATACAGGCAGTCGTCGGACAGGAAGGTCTTGACCGCATCCCAATCACGCCGCGACAGGGCCTGCCACAGCCCGCGCACGACATCCTCCACCGCGATCATAGAAACCTCTGTCATAGCGGCAAATGAAACTCCGTCGGCGCGGCGGTGTCAACCGCCCGGTTCACCCGGCGGTCGGCTCATCCGGGCGGCCGCCGGCTTCCGCGGCGGCCAGCGAGCGGGCCGGGCCCAGCCGCACCGGCAGCGACGACCACCCCCGCAGCACCCGGGTCTCGCGCCGGCTCCCCGCCCCCGCGGCACGCGCCTCGGGGAAGCGCTCGAAAAAGGTGCGCAGCCCTACCTCGCCCTCGGCGCGGGCCAGGGCCGCGCCCAGGCAGAAATGCCGTCCGCCGGAGAACGCGAGATGCCTTCCGGCGTTTGGCCTTTCGATGTCGAAGCGGTGCGGATCGCCGAATACCGCCGGATCGCGATTGGCGGCCGCCAGATACACCAGTACCAGATCGCCGCGGTGCAGCTGCCGGCCCGCCACTTCGACGTCGTCGAGCGCCATCCGCGCGGTCAGCTGCACCGGCGATTCCAGCCGCAGGATCTCCTCGACGGCGTTGGGCCACAACTCGGGCCGGCGGCGCAGCGTGTCGAGGTGCTCCGGCGCGTCCAGCAGCATGCGGATGCCGTTGCCGAGCAGGTTCACCGTGGTCTCGAAGCCGGCGGCCAGCACCAGCCCGGCGATCGCCGCAAGCTCGGTCTCGTCGAGATAGGTTTCGGCCGAACCGCTTTCGGCGGTCTGGATCAGCTGGCTCATCAAATTGTCGCTGGGGTTGCTGCGCAGCTGCTGCAGATGCCCGGCCAGCCAGGAGCTGAAGCCGGCGATGCCACGCTGCACGCTGCGGTATTGGCGCCACGGCAATCCGATGTCCAGGCTCGGGGCGGCCAGTTCGCCGAATTCGAGCACCCGGCTGCGGTCCTGCTCGGGGACGCCGAGGATCTCGCTGATGATCGCGACCGGGAGTTGCGAACAGTACCGTCCCACGATGTCGACGACGCCCGGCCCGCCGGTCAGCTGGTCCAACAGCTCGGCCGCGGTGCGCTCCACCCGGTCGCGCAGCGCGGCGACCGCGCGGGGCGTGAACACCGCCGACACGGTCTTGCGGTAGCGGGTGTGCTCGGGCGGCTCGACGGCCAGCAACGACGGGGCGCGCAGCGGGTGCAGCAGGTCGTCGCGGGTGCGACGCTCCAGCCACCGCAACGGCGCCGGCAGGTTCGATCCGAAGACCAGCACCCGGAAGTCCTCGGAGCGCAGCAGCTCGTGGGCGAGCGCGTGGTCGGCCGTCAGATAGGCGACGCGACCCTTCACCAGCGTGCCGCGGGCCCGAGCTTCGTCGTAGAAGCGCGCCGGATCGGCGGCCACCGCCGGATCGGCGATCAACCGGGCGTGCACGTCACCGCGGCGGGCGCCCTGCGCGGCGGCGCCGCGGATGAAGCCGTGCATCGCGAACCAGTGCAAGCGTTCCTTCACCGGCCCCTCCCTCGTTCAGCCGTCGTCACCAGCGTATGCCCCGGCCGACACGAGAATCAGCACTCGGCAACGATTTTGAAGTCGGTGGTCACCACTTTGTTGGGGTTGGCGCTGTTGATGCCGTATGCGCTGCCGGTGATGGTGTATGCGTCGTTGGTGAGATCGACGTGCGCGTCGCCCACTCCGCCCTGCCAGTAGCTGCCGGTGAAGCCGTCGACGTTGCGGATCTTCACCCACTGCGGCATCACCCGGTAACCGCTGAGCAGCACCACCGCTTCGACTCCACCGTCGTGGTCGGGGATGTTGATGGTCCGATACATCTGGTCCTGCCGGCAGGACGGCGGGCGGGTCGTGTGGGTGGCGCCGTCGATGGTCAGCCGGGCGGCCTTGCGCGGCACGGTCTGTGCCGCGCTGCACCCGGCGATGCCGGCGACAACGGCCGTCAGCACCAAAACGACTGTGGGCAAGCGTTTTTGCACCAGCCGAACTCCTTACTGCCGCTTCGGCATCAGCGCGGGCAACGACTTGACGATGCTACGCCGCACGAATTCCGGACTCAGACCCTTGAACACGTCGATCAGGCGAATGCTCCTGGGCACGTACCAATGCAGCCGCCGCGGATGGTGGTAGGCCCGCCACGCCACCTCGGCCACGCTGCTGGCCGGCATCAACCGCAGCATGCCCTTCTTGGGCGCGGTGGCGCGAAGCTCCTCGGCGGTCATCGGCGCGGCGCCGTCGTTGGAATGGTTGGTCGTGGTGGTGAGGATGGCGGTGTCGATCAGACCGGGCAGCACGTCGGCCACCCGCACCCCGTGCCGCTGCCACTCCACGCTCAGCGCCTCCGTCAACCCCTTGACGGCGTGCTTGGTCGACGAATAGACGGCCAGCCGCGGCATCCCGTAGGTGGCCGAGGACGACGGCGTGGAGAACATCAGGCTGCCGGCCGACTTCTTGAGGTAGGGCAGCGCGCCGTACGCCCCGGTCAGTACCGCCTTGTAGTTGACGTCGACCACGCGCATCGCGGCGTCGTACGGCACGTCCTCGAACCAGCCGGATTCCCCGATGCCGGCGTTGTTCCACATCATGTCGAGCCCGCCGCCGGTGTTGCCGGCGCAGAAATCGGCCAGGGCGCCGTCCAGCGCCGCCTTGTCCGTCACATCGACGGCGCGGGTCCACAGCCGATCGTCACCCAGCTGCTGCTGCAGCGTGGCCAGGCCGTCGTCGTTGCGGTCCACGGCGCCGACCCACCAACCCTTGGCGTGGAACAGCTTTGCGCCCTCGCGACCCATGCCGCTGCCCGCGCCGGTGATGAAGATCGATTTCACGGCGCGTCGGCCTCGACCACGTCTTTGATCCTGTTCAGCGTCTTGGTCATGTCGCGGATGTTGCGGCGCTTGCGCAGAAAGCCGCCGAACACCCAGTACACCGGGAGCCAGGGCGCCGGATTGAGCCGAAACGACTCGGTCACGTCGGTGCCGCCGCCGCTGGGCGCCAAGCGGTAGTGCCAGTTGTTGACCTCGCGGTCACCCAGCAGCACGGTGAAGCCGAACTCGCGACCCGGTTCGCAGGCGGTCACCTTGCACGTCGTCCAATACACCGGTCCGATCTCGTTGCGCCGGACGTGACCGCGGAATTTCGCGCCGAGGGCCGGGCCGGTCGTGCCGCCCAGCCACTCGGCCTCGAACACCTCGGGGGAGAACCGCCCCATGTTGCGCACGTCCGCGATGAGGTCCCAGATCTTGGCCGCGGGCGCCGCCATGTGCACCGTCGCCGAACCTTCCATGGGCTGATCCAAACACAGCTTGCGGCCGGCTCATAGACCGCGGCGGCGTTTGATCAGCGCGGGACCGCCGCCTGGATCAGGCCGTTGATGATCTGCTTGATGCCCTGCGCGGGGTGCGAGTACCAGCCGATCGGCAGGCCGGACTGGGCGCCGCACTTCGGCCACGGCTCCACGCCCTCTTCGGCGAAAACCCGGTTGGCCACGGCGATCTGCTGTTCGCGGGAGGCGGCCGCGGGGTTGCCGACGCCGCCGTAGCGGGCCCAGGTGGCCGGTTTGAATTGCAGTCCACCGTATTCGCCGTTTCCGGTGTTGGCGTGCCAGTTGCCACCGGATTCGCATTGAGCGATCGCGTCCCAGTTGGGCGTGGGCTCGGCGCTCACCACACCCGTGGACGAAGCCATCGACGCTGCAACGAACCCGCCGACCACTACGGACTTGACGAGAAGCTTGCAGAGATTTGTCATGTCCAGGATTTCGGCCCGTGTGGCCAAAGCGTTACCTATTCGAAAATGCCGCGAGATATGCCTTCTATCTGCGAAAACCGCCATTTCGGCAGGCGAAAACAAGGCGTTAGAAATTGGTGAGGAAAAATTAAATTATTGCTGGCAATACGACTGCGTGGCCGAGGTCAGGGCCCGTTGGTAAAGGGTGTCGAGCCTACGGTCGCCGACGACGGCGCGCCGCGCGTCGGCCAGCAGCGCCGCGCATGCCGGCGAATGCAGCAGCGGCCAATCGGCCGCCAGCGCAGTCAGCATGGTCCGGCTGAGGTCGTCGATCGCCGCCCGCGAGGCCGTCAGGTCGGGCGCGTCGGCCGGGGCCTCGCCCGGATTCAGCTTCCAGCTCGCGAACCGGCTGTATTCGATGGCCTCGGTGGCGCGGATCTGGTCGCCGAAAACCCGGGTGACGTAGTCGCGGTCGATGTTCTCGGCGGCGGCCTGGTCGCCGAGTAGGGCCAGCTGTTGGGCGACGCGTGCCGGGTCTTCGACGGCACCGTGGCTGTTCCATTTGTAGGCGGCCACCGGCTCGGCGAGCTGCAGCCGCTGGACGGCGGTGTCGACCAGCTCGGTCAGCGGATCGGCGGTGTCGGCTCGGGCCTTCGCCGCCGGCACCGCGAAGGCCCCGGCGAGGGCCCCGGTCACCAGACAGCCCGCCACGACCACACGGGCGGCCCGACCTCTGGCGCAGCGGCGCCCGGTCGGGGCCGCAACAGCACTACTGCGCCCGACGGTGTCATCGTCGAGCGCAGTAGTGGCCGCGAGCGGTCGAGGGGTTATCCGCCGCCGCCCGGGGACGCGCCCAGGGTGCCCTGCAGGTCGGGCTTCATGGCGTTGAGCTGGGCTCCCCAGTACTCCCAGCTGTGCGTTCCGTTGGCGTTGAAGTTGAACACGGCGTTGTGGCCGCCGGCGCCGTTGTAGGCGTCCTGGAACTTCAGGTTGCTGCTGCGCACGAAGTTCTCCAGGAACTCGGCGGGCATGTTGGCGCCACCCAGCTCCGACGGTGTCCCGTTACCGCAGTACACCCACAGCCGGGTGTTGTGGCCGACCAGCTCGGGGATGTGCAGGCTCGGGTCGTTGCGCTGCCAGGCCGGGTCGCTGGACGGGCCCCACATGGCGTCGGCCTTGTAGCCGCCGGCGTCACCCATCGCCAGACCGATCAGCGACGGCCCCATGCCCTGGGACGGGTCGAGCAGGGCCGAGAGCGATCCGGCATAGATGAATTGGTCGGGATGGTTGACGGCCAGGATCATCGCCGAGGATCCGGACATCGAGATGCCGACTGCGGCGCTGCCGGTGCGCTTCACACCCTTGTTGGAGGCCAGGTACGACGGCAGCTCGCTGGTCAGGAAGGTCTCCCACTTATAGGTGGAGCAACCGGCCTTGCCGCACGCGGGCTGGTACCAGTCCGCGTAGAAGCTGGACTGTCCGCCGACGGGCATGATCACCGACAGGCCGGACTGGTAGTACCACTCGAAGGCCGGGGTGTTGATGTCCCAGCCGTTGTAGTCGTCCTGAGCCCGCAGGCCGTCCAGCAGATACACCGCGGGGGAGCCGTTGCCGCCGCTCTGGAACTGGACCTTGATGTCGCGGCCCATTCCGGCGGAGGGCACCTGCAGGTACTCGACGGGCAGGCCCGGACGCGAAAACGCATTCGCGGTCGCCGCGCCGCCGGCAAGACCGATCAGGCCCGGCAGGGTTACAGCCGCCGCTGCGCCGACCAAAAGCCGGCGCCCCCAGGCCCGGACCTTCTCGCTCAGATCTGTCATACCTGCCCCTTGTCGGATGTGGTCGCATGTGATCGTGGTCTCACAGGAATTTACCGTGTGAGTCCGTCAAATGTCGATTGGGACGCGAACGAGTCTCGGTTTCGCATCTCTTTTCGTCTCGCAGGTTTTCACCTCGCAATTTCGCCGCCCGCAGCGCCGGGCGGCGACGGGTGCGGGGATACCCGGTCGGCGCCGGTCCAACCAGCAGTCCAACCAGTTGTCCAACCGGCGTGCGGCAAAACATCCGGGTCGGCGCGGATTTCGGCGTGTTGGCGAGCGCGCCAACCGGTCGCCGCTTTCCTTTCGCGTGCATTTCGCGATCGGGGAATCGATGCACTCCGCCCTGCCACGCGACCCGTTTTCCGGTGGGTTATCAGGTGATTCGGACACCGGTTTGTTCCCGACGGCTGACCGGGCGCTGCCGGCCTTTCGCGGACCGCGTAGGCTCTCTCGGAGCAAGCCGATGAAGACCACGCTATCCCGCGTCTGTTCCGGCTCTCACGAACCCGTGTACCAGCGGTTTCATGGTGCGCGTCAGCGTGTCTGGGAGCGGAGCGCGGGACCGATTGGGGCACAGATTTGGACACGGTACTTGGCCTGTCGGTGACACCGACCACCGTTGGGTGGGTTCTCGCTGAAGGACATGGCGCGGACGGCACCATCCTGGATCACCAGGAATTGGCGTTGCACTCGGGCGGCGCTGTGCGTGCCGCCAGTGCCGCGGAGCAGGTGGTCGACGAGGTGTTGCGGGTCGAGGCGGCGGCGGCCGGCAGCGATCGGCGGCTGCGTGTCATCGGCGTGACCTGGAACGACGAGGCGTCCGTACCGGCCGCGCTGGTGCTCGAGGCGCTGACCGACGCGGGCTTGCACAACGTGGTGCCGGTCCGGTTCCTGCAAGCCGTCGAGACCCTGGCCCAGGCCATCGCCCCGGTCATCGGGTACGAGCAGACCGCCGTCTGCGTTCTCGAGCACGACTGGACGACGGTCGTCATGGTCGACTCCCACGACGGGCAGACCCAAACCGCCACCAAGCAGGTGCGCGGCGGTTTCGACGGCCTGACCCGCTGGCTGACCGGCATGTTCGAGCGCGACGGCTGGCAGCCGGGCGGCATCGTCGTCGTCGGCGCCCACAGCGACATCGACGGCTTGTCCTGGCAACTCGAAAAGGCTTTGCCGGTACCGGTTTTCGTGCAATCGATGGCCCAGGTGACGATCGCGCGGGGCGCGGCCCTCTCGGCGGCGCGCAGCACCGAGTTCACCGACGAACAACTCGTGGCGCGCCGCAGCGAGCCGGTGACCCCGGCACCCGTCCGGCACCGGCGGTTGTCCTACGCCGGAGCCATGACCGCGCTGACCGCCGGGGCGATCTCCTTCGTCGGCTCGGTGTCGCTCGCGGTGGGCATTCACGTCGGTCCGGCGAGTGCGACCGCGGCCGCCAAGCACGCCACCCATCCGCCCGCGCCGCAGGTCGCCGAGGCGGTCAAGGCCGTCACACCGCTGCCGGCGGTACCGCAGACCAAGCCGCAGACCAAGCCGCCGAGCGGGCCGGCCCCCGCGCCCGCCGGCGAACCGGCCGCTCCCGATGAACAGCCCGGCATCGGCGACGACCGGCAAATGGAGTCCGGCAACCGGCAGCCGTATCTGACCCGGGTGCTCGAACACATCCCCGGTGACACCGGTGAGCCGGCGGCCGATTCGGCGCCGCGTCCCACGCTGGACCCGCAGCCCTGATTCCACCCCCAGCGGCTCACCGGTCCTCCGCCCGATCCTTGGCGTGCACCGCGGTGAACGACAGTGACACGTCGTCGGCGACCTGGACCGACCCCATCAGCAGCGAGAAGGGCTTGATGCCGTAATCGGATTGCCGGACGGTCGTTTCCACCGACAACCGCCAGGCCTCGCCGAGATCCTCTGTGCGCAGGTTGATTACATGGTTTCGGGCAGCGCCCCGGATCTGTAGCGTGCCGGTCAGCCGGTACCCGTCGCCGGCGTGCTCGATGACGTCAGACGTGTAACGAATCTCGGGAAAACGACTGGCGTTCAAGGACTTCAAAGCGTTCGACCGCACCAGCGCTTTCTCGGCCGTGGACAGCCCCTTCACGCCGCCCTCACCGCGCAGCACCTCGACCGAGTCCACCTCGACGGCCAGCTCGGCCCGCACGGGCCGGGAGCCGGCCCAGCTGACGCCGCCGCGCCACCGGGTCATCGCGATGGTGAGGCGATGCCCCATGCGCGCCGCCCGACCGGTGACACCGGTGTGCAGCAGCAGTTCACCGTCGGCAGGGCCGATGGTCCACGCGTTGTCGGATGCCACGGATCGACTGTGTCAAAGTCACACGTCAAAGTCACACGTCAAAGTCACATGGTCAAAACGGTGCGGTAATGCGCTCGCCCGCCTTCCAGTGCGGCGTAGCCGTCGGCCGCCCGGGACAACGGCAGCTCCTCGATCCAGGCGCGCACCCCGGACAGGACCGCGAACTGCATGGTGTCCTCGACGTCCTTGGCGGTGCCGGAGGGATAACCGACGATGCTGAGGCCCGGCGTTATCAGCTGCAGGGGACTGATCGGCAGCGGCTCGGGCGTGACGCCGATGGTGACCAGCTCGCCCTGCGGCGCAAGACCGCCGACCGTGGCGGCCATGGCCTGCGAATTGCCGGCGGTGGCCAGCACCACCGCCGCGCCGCCCAACGCCCGCAGCGCTTCGGCGGGGTCTTCGGCCGTGGAGTCGATGTAGTGATGGGCGCCGAGTTTCCGGGCGTCATCGGCTTTACCGGTACCGCGGTTGATCGCGATGGTCTCGAAACCCATTGCGGCGGCGAATTGCACGCCGAGATGCCCCAGGCCGCCGACCCCCAGGATCGCCACCCGATCGCCGGGCAGCGCCTTGGTGTGCCGCAGAGCGTTGTAGGTGGTGACCCCGGCGCAGCCCATCGGGGCGGCTTCGGCGTCGGTGAGTTCCTCGGGGATGCGGGCCAGCGCGCTGGTCGGGACCGTCACCGATTCCGCGTATCCGCCGGGATAGTGCCAGCTGGGTACCTTCCCGTTCACGCAGTGGATGAAAAGGCCTGCGCGGCAAGGGTCGCACCGGTAGCAGCACCCGCCGAACCAGCCGACCGCGACCCGCTGGCCGACCGCGAACCCTTCGACACCCTCGCCCAACTCGGCGATCCGGCCGGCGATTTCATGCCCCGGCGTCAACGGCCACGACAGGCCGGGGAATGCACCGTTGACGAAGTGGGCGTCGGTGCCGCAGATGCCGCAGGCACCGACCGTCAGCCGTACCTCGTCCCGGCCCGGCGGCCGGGTTTCGGTGTCGACCAGTTCCAACGCTGCGCCGGCGGATTGAATCTGGACGGCTTGATGTGTTGGCATCGGTCCAGCCTAGATGGCCTTTGCCTAATGCGCGACAGGGCATTTCGACGACCCGTTGGTGTGATAGTCGACCTGCCAGTGCTTGATTCCGTTGAGCCAGCCCGACCGGAGGCGTTCGGGTTTGCCGATCGATTCGAGATCGGGCATGGCGTCGGCGATCGCGTTGAACATCAGATCGATCGTCATTCGCGCCAGGTTGGCCCCGATGCAGTAGTGTGCGCCGGTGCCGCCGAACCCGACGTGCGGGTTGGGGTCACGCAGGATGTTGAAGGTGAACGGGTCGTCGAACACGTCCTCGTCGAAATTGGCTGAGCGGTAGAACATTACGACGCGCTGACCTTTTTTGATCTTCACCCCGGACAGTTCGTAGTCTTGCAGCGCCGTCCGCTGGAACGACGTCACCGGCGTGGCCCACCGCACGATTTCGTCGGCCGCGGTGGCGGGCCGCTCCCTTTTGAAAAGCTCCCACTGGTCGGGGAAGTCGGTGAAGGCCATCATGCCTTGAGTGATGGAATTGCGGGTGGTCTCGTTGCCGGCCACGGCCAGCAGGATGACGAAGAACCCGAACTCGTCGTCGGAGAGCTTGTGGCCGTCGATGTCGGCCTGAACCAGCTTGGTGACCAGGTCCTCGCCCGGGTTCTTGGCCCGGTCGGCGGCCATCTGCATGCCGTACATGATCAGCTCGACGGAAGCGGTGATGGCGTCGTTGCTCGCGAACTCGGGGTCCTGGTCACCGACCATCTCGTTGGACCAGTGGAACAGTTTCTTGCGGTCCTCCTGCGGCACACCCATCAGACCCGCGATGGCCTGCAGCGGCAGCTCGCAGGACACCTGTTCGACGAAGTCGCCGGAACCCTCGGCGGCCGCGGCCTCGACGATGCGGCGAGCGCGCTCGCGCAGGTCGTCGCGCAGGCGCTCGACCGCGCGCGGCGTGAAGGCCCGGGAGATGATCTTGCGCAGCCGGGTGTGTTGCGGCGCATCCATGTTCAGCAGCACGAACTTGCCCCGTTCGACCTGCTCGGCGACGGTGCCGTCCTTGTAGCGGGGCAGGGCGGTCTTCTGCAGGCTGGAGAAGACGTCGCTGCGCAGCGAGACCTCCTTGACATCCTTGTGCTTGGTCACCACCCAGAAGCCGCCGTCGTCGAACCCGCCCGCGCCGATCGGCTGCTCGTTCCACCAGATCGGCGCGACGCGACGCATTTCGGCCAGTTCTTCCACCGGCAGCCGCTCGGCGTAGATGTCGGGATCGGTGAAGTCGAATCCAGGCGGCAGATTGGGGACCGGCTTGGTGGTTGGCTCGACGGTTGCCATGGGCCCGCTCCTCGAGGACGAAGTGGTCTAGTCGTCTTTGTGCAAGGAAACCACTGCCACGCCACCGTTGGGAAGCATTGGCGCAAGATCGCCGGGCGCGAATTGGAACGTGTTCTCTGTCCCGGGCGGATCCGGCCGATCGGCCCTTGTGGCGCGGGGTTCGGCGGATATGCTTTGGTGCAGGTCACCGGCGAGCACAGGCGGGGTGGAAGATGATTCGGGAACTGCTCACTGCGGCTTCGGTAGCGGGCATCGCGGTCGGCGTGGCGCCGGTTGCGGCAGCCGGATACGACGGCGACGTGCCGGGCATGAATTATCAGGCGTCCCTGGGCGCGCCGTGCGACAACTACGAGCGGTTCATCTTCGGTCGAGGGCCCAGCGGGCAGGCCGAGGCGTGCCACTTCCCGCCGCCCAACCAGTTCCCGGCGGCCACCACCGGATACTGGGTCATGTCCTACCCGCTGTACGGCGTCCAGCAGGCCGGCGCGAAGTGCCCCGGTCCGCAGGCCGCCGCGCAATCGGAGGCCGGGCTGCCCATGCTGTGCCTGGGTGATCGCGGGTGGCAGGAAGGATGGTTCACCGGGGCAGGGTTCTTCCCGCCCAGCGGATGATCGCGCCGCCATGAGCCCGGCCCCCCGTGAGCGCAGTCGGACCACCGAGTCCGGCAAACCGCTGGTGCCTCGCTGGCTGCGGTTCGTGCTGGCCTCGGATCGCGCCGGGTCGGCCTGGTACATCGGCACCGGGTTCTTCTTCGCGCCGGTGCTGGCCGTGCTCTCGCCCTGGCCCGTCGTCACCGCCGTGCTGTGGGGTGTCATCGCCCTGGCCGGGCTGTGGCTGGGACTGCTGGGCATCGCGATGGCCGTCGGGCTGGCCCGGATAATGCGCTCCGGGGCCGAAATCCCCGAGGACTACTGGCGCTCCCTGGTGCACTACTAGGCCCACTGTCGGCCCGTTGCCCTTACCGACGGGCCCTCCGGCGCCGGCGAGAAATGGCCCCCCGACCCGTCTAGAGTTCCGTCTAGGGTCAGGGCAACGGCCCTGCGATAAGTCCTGTGACAAAAGGAGACTCGAGATGGCCTTCAACCCCAAGGATGCGGTCGACGCGGCGCGGGACATCGCGACCAACGCGGTGGAGAAAGCCTCCGACATCGTCGAGCACGCCAGCGACATCATCCGCGGCGACATCGCCGGCGGCGCCAGCGGCATCGTGCAGAACTCCATCGACATCGGCACCTACGCGGTGGACCGGACGAAGGAAGTCTTCACCGGCCGGCACGACGTCGACGACGTCGACGAGGTCTAGCCCGTCGGTCAGACGGACGCGGCCTCGTTCAGCTCGTCCAGCCGGTTGGTCGCTTCCAGGTACTCCTGCACCCAGCGCTCGATGACGGTCGCCGTCTTCTCCACCTTGGTGAACTGCCCGACCACCTGACCGACCGGGTTGAACGCCACGTCGACCGATTCGTTCGGGTACTTGTTGGTGGCCCGCACTGCCATGCCGGAAACCATGTACTGCAACGGCATCCCGAGCGGCTTGGGGTTGCCCGGCGCCTCCCAGGCCTCGGTCCAGTCGTTGCGCAGCATGCGGGCCGGCTTGCCCGTGAACGAACGGCTGCGCACGGTGTCGCGGCTGCCCGCCTTGGCGTAGGCCGCCTGCTGGACCGGGGTGTTCGAGGACTCCTCGACCATCAACCACTGCGAGCCGGTCCACGCGCCCTGCGCGCCCAATGCCAGGGCCGCGGCGATCTGCTGGCCGCTGCCGATGCCGCCGGCAGCCAGCACCGGCAGCGGGGCGACCTCCTTGACCACCTGCGGCCACAGCACGATCGAGCCCACCTCGCCGCAGTGCCCGCCGGCCTCGCCGCCCTGCGCGATGATGATGTCCACGCCGGCGTCGGCGTGCTTGCGCGCCTGCGAGGGGGAGCCGCACAGCGCCGCCACCTTGAGCCCGGCGTCGTGGATGTGCTTGATCATGTTGGCCGGCGGGGTGCCGAGCGCGTTGGCGATCATCTTGACCTTGGGGTGCTTGAGCGCCACCTCCACCTGGGGCGTGGCCGTCGCCTCCGTCCAGCCGAGCAGCTGCAGGCTGTCGCTGTCGCTGTCCTCGATCGGCACACCGTGGTCGGCTAGGATCTTCTTCCCGAAGTCCAGGTGCTCCTGGGGCACCATCTTGCGCAGCGTCTCGGCCAACTCTTCGGCGGACAGGTGGGAGTCCATGCCCTCGTATTTGTTCGGGATCACGATGTCGACCCCGTACGGGTGGTCGCCGATGTTCTCGTCGATCCACTTCAGCTCGATCTCCAGCTGCTCGGGGGTGAAACCGACGGCGCCGAGCACGCCGAACCCGCCGGCCTTGCTCACCGCCACCACGACGTCGCGGCAGTGGGTGAACGCGAAGATCGGAAACTCGATACCAAGCTCATCGCAGATAGCGGTGTGCATGCCTACTCCCTGGGCGGTGGCGGAATTGAAACGTGTTCTAGTTTAGTACGGAGCGCACTGACGTGGCCAGCGGGTCCTGACCTGCGTTTTGGTACTACGGCCCGTCGCCATCGGCTGGCTTGTCGGCCGGTCGAGCTACCATTCGCACATGCGTTCGATCATCGGCCGCGAGGACATCCAGGACGACTATGACGTCCTGCGCGCCGTGGTCGCACGCATCCAGCGGCATTCCTACGATGCGCTGACCAACCCGGAACGCATCCGGCTGCTCGAGGTCCTCGAACACCAGACGCGCCGACTTCAAGTTCCCGGTCACCAACTGATCAACCAGATCGAGCAGGACGCCACGCCGGCCGAGATCGGCGGCAAACTCGCCCACCTGCTGGCCGACCGATTGCTCATCACCCGCGCCGAGGCTGCCCGCCGCATCGACGACGCCCGAGATCTCGGCGTCCGGCGCACCCTGACCGGCGAGCCGTTGCCGCCACGGTATGCGGCCACCGCCGCCGCCCAGCGGGACGGGCGCATCGGCGCCTCGCACGTCGCGGTCATCCGCCGCTTCTTCGACCAGTTGCCATGCTGGGTGGACGCTCCCACCCGGGACGCCGCCGAGGCCGACCTGGCCCGCTGGGCCGGCGAGCACCGCCCCGAAAGCCTGCGCAAGGTGGCCGACCGGATCGCCTGCTACCTCAATCCCGACGGCGTGTTCCACGACGAGGATCGGTTGCGTCACCGCGGACTGACCCTGGGCGCCCAACAACCCGACGGCATGTCGCAACTGCGCGGCTGGTTGACGCCCGAGGCCCGGGCGACCATCGAGGCCGTGCTGGCCAAACTGGCCGCGCCGGGCATGTGCAACCCCGACGATCCAGCACCCGTCGTCGACGGCCCGCCCGGCCAGGAGGCGATCCAGCGCGACAGCCGCAGCGCGGCCCAGCGCAACCACGACGGCCTCAACGCCGCGTTGCGGGCCGTGCTCGCCAGCGGAAAGCTGGGCCAGCACAACGGGTTACCAGCATCGATCATCGTCACCACCACCCTCCGGGACCTCGAGTCCGCGGCCGGACAGGGCCTCACGGGTGGCGGCACCCTGTTGCCGATGTCCGATGTGATCCGCCTGGCCCGCCACGCCCACCACTACCTCGCCGTCTTCGACAACGGCAAACCGCTGGCGCTGTACCACACGAAACGCCTGGCCTCGCCGGGGCAACGAATCGTCTTGTACGCCAAGGACCGTGGCTGTTCGCACCCGGGCTGCGACGTTTCGGGCTATTACTGCGAAGTCCATCATGTCACCGGTTACGCCAAATGCGGCCGCACCGACATCGACCAACTGACCTTCGCCTGCGGCGGCCATCACCCGCTGGCCGAGCAGGGCTGGATCACCCGCAAGAACGGCCGAGGCGAGACCGAATGGATCCCACCACCGCATCTCGACCACGGCCGGCCGCGGACCAACGCCTTCCATCACCCCGAGAAGCTGGTCGCGGACAGCGATAACGACACCGCCGACGACACGTCCGACGCCCCCGACGACCCGCAGCCGCCGATCCCTTGATCCGGCGCCGAGCGACCGGGTAGCGTAGTGCTGCAATTACGAAACGATGCGTAGCGTAATTGGGGCTACGAGACCATCACCTATCCGACCATTACCTATCCGACCATCGAGAGGACATCGGCTTGATGCGCAGCCGCTACGCCGGCGAACCGTTCACCACCTCCACGGCCGAGATCGCCGCCGCCCTCGAGGATGTCAGCATCCCGACGCTGTTGCTCTCGCTCGTCCACATCACCGGCGACCCACGCTTCATCCGCGACTTCAAGCAGATGGGCATCTTCCTCAACGAGGTCCAGGGGTTCATGTCCGAGGAGGACAAGGCTCGGGCCCGCGCCGAGGCGCTCTCGGTCATCACCGACTACCGCGACCGCAGTTGCCCCGAACCCGAGCCGCTCAGCCCCGGGCTCATCCGGGAAATGATGGACTGGGCCGCCTGCGAACACGTGCCCGACGACTACCTACCGCTGATCTGCGAAGAGCTGGACCTCGACGGCGTCGACCCGCGCCGCCCCGCCGCCTTGCCGGCCGAACGCGCGGCCGGGCTCCCGGTGCTCGTCGTCGGCTGCGGCGAGTCCGGCATCCTGGCCGGCGTCCGCCTCAAGCAGGCCAACATTCCGTTCACCATCGTCGAGAAGAACGCCGGCCCGGGCGGAACATGGTGGGAGAACAGCTATCCCGGCGCCCGGGTGGACGTGGCCAACCATTTCTATTGCTACAGCTTCGAACCCAACAACGACTGGACCCATTTCTTCGCCGAGCAATACGAGCTGCAGGCCTATTTCACCAAGGTCATCGACCAACACGACCTGGCCGGCCAGGTGCGCTGGCAGACCGAGGTGCTCGCGGCCGAATGGGACGACGGCGACGGCACCTGGACAGTGTCGCTGCGCTCGGCCGACGGCCACACCGAAACAATGCGGGCGCGGGCGCTCATCACCGCGGTGGGACAGCTGAACCGGCCCAACATCCCGGCCTTCGACGGCGCGCAGACCTTCCGGGGCCCGTCGTTCCATTCGGCGGCCTGGGATCACTCGGTGGAGCTGAAGGGCAAGCGGGTTGCTCTCGTCGGCGCCGGCGCCAGCGGATTTCAGATCGCACCGGCGATCGCCGCGGATGTCAAGCGGCTCACCGTGTTCCAGCGCACCGCGCAGTGGATGTTCCCCAACCCGATGTATCACGACGAGGTCGGCGAGGGAGTGCGCTGGGCGATGCGCCATCTGCCGTTCTACGGCCGGTGGTATCGCTTCCTGGTGTTGTGGCCCGGCTCCGACAAGGGCCTGGACGCGGCCGAGGCCGACCCGAACTACGCCGACCAGGAGCACGCCGTCAGCGACGTCAACGCGGCCGCCCACATGATGTTCTCGCAATGGATCACCAGCCAGGTCGGCGAGGATTCGGAGTTGCTGGCCAAGGTGATGCCCGACTATCCCGCCTGCGGTAAAAGGACCCTGCAGGACAACGGCAGTTGGCTGCGCACCCTGCAGCGCGACAACGTCGAACTGGTGCGCACGCCCATCGACAAGATCACGCCGCACGGCATCGTCACCGTCGACGGCGCGGCGTACGACGCCGATGTCATCGTGTACGCCACCGGATTCCGGCACACCGATGTGCTGTGGCCCCTGAAGGTGACCGGCCGCAACGGGGTCGACCTGCACCAAATGTGGGGGAGCCGGCCGTATGCCTACTTGGGCATCACCGTGCCGGAATTCCCGAACTTCTTCATCATCTACGGCCCGGGAACTCACCTCGCCCACGGCGGCAGCCTGATCTTCCAGTCCGAGCTGCAGATGCGCTACATCGACCAATGCCTGGCGCGGCTGTGCGAGCCCGGTGTGCATTCCATCGAACCGAAACCCGACGCCGCCATCGATTGGCACCGGCGCACCCAGTCCCAGATCAAGAAGATGGTGTGGTCGCACCCGGCGGTCAAGCACTCCTATTTCAAGAACGCCGACGGCGAGATTCACACGGTGAGCCCATGGCGTCTCAACGAGTACTGGTCCGCGGTGCGCGAGCCCGATTGGTCGCAGTTCGTGGTTCGGATGAAAAATGCTGTGCCACAAGGAAATCGACAGGGACAGCAACAAGGAAAGTGAGCACGACACTATGCGCACCGTAGTCGTCGACGGGCCCCGCAGCATCCGGGTGGATACCCGCCCCGATCCCGTGCTTCCCGGGCCCGACGGGGCGATCGTCGAGGTGAGCGCGGCCGGCATCTGCGGATCCGACCTGCACTTCTACGAGGCCGACTTCCCGATGCCGGACCCGATTGCGCTGGGCCACGAGGCGATCGGCACCGTGGTGGAGGCCGGGCCGCAGGTGCGCAACGTCAAGGTCGGCGATCAGGTCATGGTGTCCTCGGTCGCCGGCTGCGGCAGCTGCGCTGGCTGCGCCACCCGGGATCCGGTGCTGTGCCACTCCGGTTTCCAGATCTTCGGGGGTGGTGTGCTCGGCGGCGCGCAGGCCGATCTGCTGGCGGTGCCCGCGGCCGACTTCCAGCTGCTGAAGATCCCCGAGGGCATCAGCACCGAGCAGGCGCTGCTGCTCACCGACAATCTGGCCACCGGCTGGGCCGCCGCGCAGCGGGCCGACATTCCCTTCGGTGGCACGGTGGCGGTCATCGGGCTGGGTGCGGTCGGCTTGTGCGCACTGCGCAGCGCGCTGTTCCAGGGCGCGGCAACGGTTTTCGCGGTCGATCAGGTTGACGGCCGGCTGGCGCGTGCCGCCCGGTGGGGGGCGGCGCCCCTCAAGGCGCCGGCGCTCGAGGCGATCCTCGCGGCCACCGGCGGCCGCGGCGCCGACGCGGTGATCGACGCCGTCGCCACGGACGCCTCCCTGACCGAGGCGCTCAACGCGGTGCGGCCGGGGGGCACGGTCTCGGTGGTCGGCGTGCACGACATGAACCCGTTCCCACTCAACGCGCTGGGCTGCCTGATTCGCAGCATCACCCTGCGGATGACCACGGCGCCGGTGCAGCGCACCTGGCCGGAATTGATTCCGCTGTTGCAGTCGGGCCGGCTGGACGTCGACGGAATCTTCACCACGACAATGCCTTTGGACGAGGCGGCCACCGGGTACGCGACCGCGGGGTCGCGGTCGGGCGACGACGTCAAGATCCTGCTGAAACCGTAGCGGTGTTCACCGGGCCGCGGTGATGTACTGCGACCGCATGAAGCCGTCGATCTTGACGTCCACCTCCGGCGGCGTCATGCCGTAACCGGCTTGCAGATCAAGCGTGTTGCGGACGGCGTCGACCACCCAGCCGTGCGCGGCCAGCCATTCTGCGGGGTCGGACTGCGGTTCGTACGTCAACGCCGAGAAATCGACATTCCCGGACACGTCAACCCCGGGGTGACTTTCCTCCAGGGCGTGCAACTGGTCGTGGTCCAGGCGCGACCCCAGCGCGCCGATGGCGATTCGGCTGCCCGGCGCGCTGAGCCCGCTGATTCGGGTGAACAGCGCGTGTTGGGCTTCGTCGGTCAGGTAGGGCAGCAGCCCCTCCACCGACCAGGCGCTCGGGCTCTCCACGTCGAACCCGGCCGCTTCCAGCGGCCGCGACCAGTCGGCGCGCAGGTCGGCGGCGACCTCGACCCTGCGCGCCTTCGGCACGGCGCCCTGCTCGCCGAGCACCCGCGCCTTGAACTCGAGGACCTTGGCTAAATCGACTTCGAAAACCGTTGTCGCTGGTGGCCATTCGAGACGGTAGGCCCGCGAATCCAGTCCGGCGGCGATGATCACCGCCTGTCGTATGCCCGCCGCGCCCGCGGCGTCGAAGAAGTCGTCGAAGAACCGGGTCTGCACGCCGTACAGGCGCGGGAAGGCCAGCTCGTCCTCGGACGTCCCCGGATTGGCAAGCACCCCAGTCAAATACGGATCCCCTGACGCCGCGATGAAGGTCTTCGCGTAGTCGTCGCGCACCAACGGCCGCGGGCTCACCGCGTGCAGGGCGCGCCATCCCGCCACGAGCAGCGCGGTGTATCCGACGCTGCTCACGATGTCCCAGTTGTCATCGTCGGAACGTTGGGAGCCGAACTGCGGTGTGGTCATAGCAGTCAAACCTACCCCGCGGCCGGGGCGCTCACAGCTCGAGAAGCACGGTGACCGGACCGTCGTTCACCAGCTCGACCTGCATGTTCGCCCCGAACACCCCGGTCTGCACGTCGGCGCCCAGTCCCTGCAGGGCCGCCGCGAACTCGGTCACCAGCGGCTCGGCGATCGCCGCGGGCGCGGCCGCATTCCAGGACGGGCGGCGGCCCTTGGCGGTGTCGGCGTACAGGGTGAACTGACTGACCACCAGAATCGGCGCACCGACGTCGGACGCGGATCGCTCATCGGCGAGAATCCGCAGCTTCCAGAGCTTTTCGGCGAGCCTTCGCGCCTTGTCGCGGTCGTCGGAATGGGTGACGCCGACGAACGCCAACAAACCCTGGGCATCGGGCCGGATGGCGCCGACCACCGCGCCCTCGACCGTCACCGCCGCCGACGAGACCCGTTGCACCAACACCCGCATGGGCTTCGATGGTGCCAGACCGGGCCACCACCCCCAGACCCTTGGCGGCGACCCAGACCTCCCGTCGTTGGGTACGCTCGGTCGGGTGTCCGTGCTCGTCGCGTTCTCCGTCACCCCGCTGGGCGTGGGTGAGGGTGTCGGCGAGATCGTCGCCGAAGCGGTTCGGGTGGTTCGCGATTCCGGTCTGCCCAACAAGACCGACTCCATGTTCACCGTGATCGAGGGCGAGACGTGGGAAGAGGTCATGGCGGTCGTTCAGCGCGCGGTGGAGGCGGTGGCCGCCCGGGCGCCGCGGGTCAGCACGGTGATCAAGGCCGACTGGCGCGCCGGGGTCAGCGACGCGATGACGCACAAGGTCGCCTCAGTCGAGCGCTACCTGTCCGACGGCTAGCCTGACACCGCCGCGCGAAACGGCTGCTCGGCCGCGTCGGCACACCCATCAGTAGGCTCGTGCCGGTGAGCGCACGCGCAGGCATCGTTGTCACCGGAACCGAGGTCCTCACCGGCCGTGTCCAGGACGCCAACGGCCCCTGGATCGCCGATCGGCTTTTGGAGCTCGGCGTCGAGCTGGCGCACATCACCATCTGCGGCGACCGCCCGCACGACATCGAAGCCCAGCTGCGCTTCCTCGCCGACCAAGGCGTGGATCTGATCGTCACCAGCGGCGGACTGGGGCCCACGGCCGACGATATGACGGTCGAAGTGGTGGCGCGTTTCTGCGGCCGCGAGCTGGTGCTGGACGCCGAGGTCGAAGAGAAGATCGCGAACATCCTCAAGAAGCTCATGGCGCGCAACCCCGCGTTCCAATCCGCCTTGGATCCCGGCACATTCGAGTCGCTGCGGGCCGCCAACCGCAAGCAGGCGATGGTTCCGGCCGGAGCGCAGGTGCTCGACCCGGTCGGCACCGCGCCCGGCGTCGTGGTGCCCGGCAAGCCGGCGGTGATCGTGCTCCCTGGGCCGCCCCGGGAGCTGCAGCCGATGTGGCACACGGCCATCCAGACGCCGGCGGCGCAGCAGGCGATCGCCGGCCGGACGGTGTATCGGCAGGAGATGCTGCGCATCTTCGGGCTGCCGGAGTCCGGGCTTGCCGAAACGCTGCGCGAGGCCGAGGCGGCCGTCCCGGGGTTCGGGCAACTCGAGATCACCACCTGCCTGCGGCGTGGCGAGATCGAAATGGTCACCCGCTACGAGCCGACCGCCGCGACGGCCTACGCGCAGCTGACCAAGCTGCTGCGGGACAAGCATGGTGACCAGCTGTACTCCGAGGACGGTTCCCGGGTCGACGATCTGGTGGCGCGGCTGCTGGCCGGCCGCCGGATCGCGACGGCGGAGTCGTGCACCGCGGGGTTGCTGGCGGCGCGACTGACCGACCGGCCCGGATCGTCGGACTACGTGGCCGGCGGTGTGGTCGCCTACTCGAACGAGGCGAAGGCCGAGTTACTCGGCGTCGACCCGGCGTTGATCGAGGCGCACGGCGCCGTGTCCGAACCAGTTGCTCAGGCGATGGCCGCGGGCGCGCGGCAACGCTTTGCCGCCGACACCGCCGTGGCGATCACGGGCATCGCCGGCCCCGGCGGGGGTACCGAGGAGAAGCCGGTGGGAACGGTGTGCTTCAGCGTGCAGGTCGGCCCACCCGGTGCCACGGCCCGCTCGGACACCCGCACCCTGCGGCTTCCGGGCAACCGGTCGGACATCCGCGAGCGCTCGACGACGGTGGCGATGCACCTGCTGCGGCACCTGCTGCGGCGCCTGCTGACCGACGCCTGAGGCCGAGCGTCACGCCAGTGTGGCCGCGGCGGCCCGGCGTCACGCTGGCGTGACGCTCGGGGCCGGTTGGTGCGCCGTCACGTCATTTCGGTTGGCAGGAAAGCGCTTTCGCTGGTCGCGAAGCGTATGCCGGTGGCGTCCTTGCCGATCAGCGTCAGCACCGCGACGGTGATCAACACCGGCACGATCGTCGCCGCCAACGCGAACGGGTAGCCATGGGTCTCGGCGAGACGCTCCTGAATCGGTAAATTGAACGCCGCCAACAGGTTTCCGAGTTGATAGGTCACGCCGGGGTAGAGGCCGCGGATCGCATCGGGCGACATCTCGGTGAGGTGGGCGGGAATCACGCCCCAGGCGCCCTGCACGAACAACTGCATCAAAAACGATCCCAGACACAGCATCGCCGCGGTGCGCGAGTAGGCGAACAGCGGCACGATCGGCAGCGCCAACATGGCGCAGAACACCACGGTGTAGCGGCGGCTGAAGCGCTGGGACAGCGTGCCGAAGACGAGTCCGCCGATGATGGCGCCGACGTTGTACACCACCACGATCCACTTGACCGTCGTGCTGGACAGACCGGCGCCGTGATTGGCGTGCGCCCCCAGGAACGTCGGGTAGACGTCCTGCGTCCCGTGGCTCATCCAGTTGAAGGCCGTCATCAGCAGGACCAGGTAGACGAATCGGCGGATGATCGCGCCGTTGCGCAGCACGTCGCGGATCCGGGTGCTGGTGAGCCGCAGCTGATCCTGCGCGGCCTCCCACACCTCGGACTCTTCCACCCGGTAGCGGATGATCAGGCTGATCAGCGCGGGCACGATGCTCAGACCGAACAGCCAGCGCCACGACAACTCCAGCCAGTCCATCACCACCAGCGAGGCGACGCTGGCCAACAGGTAACCGAACGCGTAGCCCTCCTGCAGCAGTCCGGAGAAGAACCCGCGCCGCTCGACCGGCACTTTCTCCATGGCCAGCGCGGCGCCCAGCCCCCACTCGCCGCCCATGCCGATGCCGTACAGCAGCCGCAGAATCACCAGCACGGTGAAGTTGGGCGCGAACGCGCACAGGAACCCGACGACGGAGTAGAACATCACGTCGACCATCAACGGCAGCCGCCGTCCTACCCGGTCCGCCCACAGCCCGAACAACAGGGCACCGACCGGCCGCATGATCAGCGTGGCCGTGGTGACGAAGGCGACCTCGGCCTTGCTGTGGTGGAACGTCTTTGCGATGTCGGCGTAGACGAGCACGACGATGAAGTAGTCGAAGGCGTCCATCGTCCAGCCCAACAACGCGGCGATGAAGGAATTACGCTGGTCGGCGGTCAACTTCCGGCCGGGACTTGGTTTGGTCACGTCAGCATCGTGGCCTACCCGGGCCGTCGGCGCGACCCGTTCCGCCGGGCGCGGCGCGGGAGTAAGTTCGCCAGACATGCGGATCATCGACGCCGACGGTCACGTCGCCGAGAATTCCTCGCTGGCGATCGAGGCGATCCAGCGGTGGCCGGAGCACGTCAAGCCCGGCCGGCACGGGCGGCTCGGCCTGATGATCGAGGGCCGCAACTACCCCGAGGACCGCGGCCCGGGCGCCGGGTGTCCGCCCGAGCACGGCATCAGCGACGCCCCCGACATCAACTGCCGGTCCGCCGAAGGCGTGCTGGGCGACGCCGACCGCGATCACATCGACACCATGGTGCTCTATCCCAGCCTGGGCTTGTGCGCACCGAGCCTGCGCGACCCCGAGTTCGCCGCCGGGTTCGCCCGGCTGTACAACCGGTGGATCGCCGACTACTGCGCCCAGTCGGGCGGACGGCTGCGCGGCGTCGCGGTCACGCCGATCGAACACGGCCAACTGGCGATCGACGTCATGAGGGAAGCCAAAGACCTTGGGCTGGTGGCAACGTTGGTGCCGCCGGCGCTGCAGAGCCGCAACCTCGACCACCCCGATCTCGACCCGTTCTACGCCGCCGCCGTCGAACTCGGAATGCCGCTGGGCGTGCACGGCGCGCCCGGCATCCATCTGCCCAAGATCGGCGTGGACCGCTTCACCAATTACATTCAGGTGCACTGCATCAGCTTCCCGTTCGACCAGATGACCGCGATGACCGCGATGGTGTCCGGCGGTGTCTTCGAGCGGCACCCGAAGTTGCGGGTCGCCTTCTTGGAGGCGGGCGCGGGCTGGGTGCCGTTCTTCATCGATCGCCTGCACGAGCACTACGAGAAGCGCGGCGACTGGGTCGAGCGCGGCTGGCGCCGCGATCCGCACGAATACCTCAAGGCGGGCAACATCTTTGTGACGTGCGAGCCGGAGGAACCGATCCTGCCCGGCGTGATCGACGTGCTGGGCGCCGATTTCATCATGTTCGCCAGCGACTACCCGCACTGGGACGGCGAATGGCCGGAGAGCACCAAGCATCTGCGCACCCGCGCCGACATCAGCGAGGAAGCCCGGGAGAAGATCGGCGGCTTGAACGCGCAACGCTTCTACAACCTGAACTGACCTGATCGGGGTGCCCACGCGGGCGACGGGTGACAGGATGGCGGCATGGGCCCTTTTGTGCTTCGCGCGGCATTGACCGGATTCGCGCTGTGGATCGTCACCCTGTTCGTGCACGGCCTGACGTTCGTGGGCGGTGACACGAAGCTGCAGCGGGTCGGCATCATTTTCGTCGTCGCCGTGATCTTCGGTCTGGTCAACGCGTTCATCAAGCCGATCGTCCAGATCCTGTCCATCCCGCTCTACATCCTGACGCTGGGTCTGATCCATATCGTGATCAACGCCCTGATGCTCTGGATCACCGCGTGGATCACCGAGCACACCACCCACTGGGGCCTGCAGATCGACCACTTCTGGTGGACCGCGATCTGGGCCGCCATCGTGTTGTCGATAGTGAGTTGGCTACTGTCCCTTGTGATTCGACGCACCGCCGGCTGAGGTCAGCGAGCGTCGTCCACCAGGGCCAGCACGTCACGCGCGCAACCCCAGGACAGGGTGACGCCGTTGCTGCTGTGCCCGTAATTGTGGATGCAGCGTGCCCGTCGGAGCGGTTCGGCCTGCAGGCGCACCGACGGACGGTCCGGCCGCAGCCCGGTGATCACCTCGATCACCTCGGCTTCGCCCAGTCGTGGCTCGATTCGGCGGCAGCGCTGCAGAATCCGTTCGGTCACGGCGGGGTCCGCGGTGGTGTCCCAGCGGCCGGCAATGCTGATGCCGCCGCACACCACCCGCTGCGGGTGCGGAAAGTAGCAGGTCCACTCGGGGCCGTCGTTGAGTTCCATAAACAGTCGGCGCACACCGGGATTGGTGAGCACGACGTGCTGACCGAACAGCGGCCGGACGGTGTCGTCTCCGGTGAGCGCGCCCGCGCGCAGGCCCGCGCAGTTGACGACGATGTCGGCGTGGTCGGCGACCTCGTCCAGCGAGCCAACCCGGTGCTCCTCGATCTCGCTTCCGGCCGCCGTCAGCCGCCGCGTCAGATAGCCGAGATAGTGCGGCATGTCGATCATCGGCACGGTGGCGTGAAATCCGGTTCGATAGCCCGGCGGGAGGTCGGCCGGGTCGGCCGGGCGCAGCTCGGGGATCAGCGAGGCCGCCGTCGACATCGCCTCGGAGGCGGTCAGCTCGCCGACGGCCAGCGCCGGCGCCAGCTGCACACCCGAATCGGGGTCGCGGGCGAGTTCGGTGAACACCCGCAACGAGTGCTCGGTCCAGCGCAGCGTCTCGGCCGCGCGTTCGGCGGGCCGCGGCGGTGCCCAGACGGCGCCGGCCACCGCCGAGGTCGTGTCCGCCGGCATCGTGTCCGCCCACACGCGGACCGGCCATCCCGCCTCGGCCAGACAGATGGCCGACGTCAGTCCGCTCACGCCGGCCCCGATCACGACGATCTGCTGGTTACGGGCCATTGCGGGGCTCACCGGGTCGCGACGGGCCGGTCAGGGATGAGCGGCTTGCGGGGCCGGTGCGGCCGCGGGCGGCTGCGCGCCGGACGGCGGAGCGGCGGGCGCCGATGGGGCCGACGGGGCCTGCTGTCCGGCTCCCCCCAGCAGGCCGTTGAGAATGCCGAGCGTGCCCTGCACCCCGGCGGGCGGGGCGCTGGGCGGCGGAACCGCGTCCGGGGTCAGCTGCCAGGGCTGACAACCCGACGTCTTGAACGATTTGTCGCCCGGATCGATCTGGACGACCTGCGGCTTTTTGGTCATCGCGTTGTCGATCACGGCGCCGTCCGGGTTGCCCATCCGCTTCCAGTAGCAGGTGCCGTTGCCGACGGGTCCGCCGGAACTGTAGACGCCCGGCGCGATGTCGGTTCCCACCGCGTAGATGCCGTCCTTGTCGATGGTGGTCTTCGGTGCCGCCGGCGCGGGTGCGGGGGAGGCACTCGGTGACGGGGAGGCGGCGGGGGACGGGGAGGCCGAAGGCGCTGGTGACGGTGTCGCGGCGGGGCCGGGCGCCGGTCCGTGCGTCTCGTCCGGGTCGGCGCCGGCAACGACCGTCGACGCGGCCCAGCCGGCCGCCATCAGACTGGCGGCGGCCGTCCTCGCCGCGATGGCTACTGCACGCATAGAGTCGAGGGTACCGGGGCCGACGAGCTAATTCATGTCCCTGTGAAATCGCCCGCCGGCCGGCGGCCGCCGAGTCGACGCGCCTAATGGGGCCGGCTAATCGAGGCGCCTAATCGAGGCGCCGCACGCGCCCCGCATGGCCGAGCGCACGCTGATAGGTTTCGAGGTTGTCGCGGGAGATCTTCGCGTGCACGGGGCGCTCGAGCAGGAACCGCAGCGCCGGGTTGTAGGCGTGGTAGGTCTCGTGGAAGGTGCTGTCTAGGGCGCGCCGTGGCGGTGCAGGATGCGCTGTACTGCACCGACCATCTCGGCGACGATCTCCGCGGCGGGACGAACCTCTCGGATGACCCCCACCGCTTCGCCGATGAGGATCGCTGCGGTGTCGAAATCCCCTGCGGCAACGGCATTCTGGTAGGCCGCAACCGATTCGGGCAGCCGCGCCGACAGCTCGTCCTCGTGGCCGTGCCACCGGTTCGCTTATCGGGCTGGTTTGTGACTGCTTGGGTTTTTTGACCGGGACGTTCGGCGTCGTTGGGCTGGCACGGCATCGTGAGCCGCTGGGTTTGTGCGTCGACGGTGGGCGGTGGAGGCTTCTATCAGTTGCAGGATGCCGGTAATCGCGCGATTGAAGGGTTCGACCGAGTTGGCTGCCCTAGCCAGGGCGTAACCGCCCTGGATGGTTGCAGAAATCGCTGCCGCGACTTTGTGCGGCTCAAGCTCGACCGAGATCTCACCCGACCGCTGCCCTTCTCGGATCGTTCGTGTCAGACAGGTATGCAGTACCTCAAAGGTCTGTGCGACAGGGGCACGCAGTTGATCGTCGCCGACAATCACCGGATCTGCTGTCAGGCGACCGACGCTGCAGCCGCGCAGCACTTCTCGTTGACGAGTAAGGTAGTCGGCGATTTTGTCGTGGGCGGATCTGTTGCCCGCAAACGCCTCTTTGATGCTGCGCTGCATATCGGCTGCGGCCTGCTGCTCGGCGGCCAGCACCAGGTCGTGCTTGCCACGAAAATGGTGATAGAGGCTGCCTTGGCCAACACCGGACTGCTGCAGGATCGCGGTGGGACTGGTGCCAACGTAGCCGCGATCCCACAGCAGTTCTCGGGTTCCACTAATCAATCGCTCGCGTGAATCGGCCTGTTCGTCCGCCATAAGGCAAGCATACCTAGCGGTATGTATGCCGGTATCAGTGTTGGTCCGAATCATGTGTGCGGGCGTGACGCGCAATCAACGTTGCACCTCCCAGAGCGGCGACCAGACATGCTGCGGCAGCGATGGTCAACGCCACCGGCGCGCTGGCCAGCAGGTCGCGCGACGTGATCGCACCCAGCGCCGCCACGCCGATGACACCGCCGGTCTGGCGCGCGGTGTTGAGCATGCTGGACGCCGTGTTTTTGTACTCGTCGCTGGCGTTGGCCATCACCGCCATGGTTTGTCCGGTCGCCGAAAACGAGAGACCGGTCGCGAAGATGCCGAAGGCGATCGATAGGACCACGAACGGCATCCGCTGGGCATCGAATGCCAGTGCGCATAATCCGATGGCAGACAGCGCCATTCCGATCATGATGCCTCTTCGCGCACCGTGCGCGGCGACAAAGCGTCCCGCGGGCAGCGAGGTAACCAGCGCTGCCACAGTCAACGGCGCGAAGGCCAGACCGGACTGCACGGGGCTGTAGCCGCGGGCGGATTGGAAGACATAGCTATAGACGAGGACCAGACCGTACAGGGTGAAGTTGTAAACAAATCCTGACATCAGTCCGGCGTTCACCGGCGGGTTATTCAACAGCTCGACCGGCAGTAGCACCCAGGCGCCGGCACGGCCTCGATGGCGTTGATCGATCACAAACAGCCCGAGGATCAGCGCGGCCGCCACAGCAGGCAATAACACGAATGGCGACATCCACGCCAGGGCACTCGATTCCACGCAGGCGAAGACGACTGCCGACAGACCGACAATTGCCAGGGCCTGCCCGACATAGTCAAACGGCAAGGGGGACCGAGAGGCTTCAGCGACTGTGAGGCGCACCATGACCGCAATGATCGCCGCGGCGGGAATGTTGATAAGGAAGATCGAGCGCCAACCGAACGTGCTGACCAGCAGACCGCCGATCAAGGGTCCCGCCGCAAAACCGACCCCACCGATTGTGACCCACACAGCGACCGCCTTCGTGCGCGCGGTGAGATCGCTAAACATTGCCGAGATCAGCCCGAGAGGGGCCGGGATCAGCACGGCGGCACCGACTCCCTGAATGGTGCGTGCGGCAATCAGCTCGGCCGACGATGCGGCGAGGGCGCACAGCACTGAGGCGATGCTGAACACTGCCAGACCCAATAGATAGCAACGCCGTGCGCCGATGCGGTCGCCTAAACGACCGGCCGACAGTAGTAATGCGGCCAGCACGAGGGTGTAGGCGTCGATGATCCACAAGCTCTGCGCTGGGCTGGCGTGAAAGGCCTGTCGGATCGAGGGAATGGCCACGTTGAGCACGTTGGCTTCCATGATGATCAGAGCGGTGCCCAGGCACAGGCCGGCCAGTCCGAGTCGCTGTGGCATCGAGGCAGAACCCGCGCCGGCTTCGCCCGGAGGACCAGCGCTGCGGTTGGCCTGGGTCGTTTCGTCGTCAACAGTCATCCCTACCCCTATCGCGGTGTCGAGATCAGCATACATACTAGTATGTAGGTTAGACAATCGGCCCTCCGAAGTGGGGGTTGTAGGACGTCACGTTGGCGGAAGGTTAGGTCCAGACGGCACGAAATCGACTATGCACCAAGCTATCTAGCTCACTCGAACCGAATCTCCAAGCGCGGGGCGAAACGCCGAAGCCCTCCTGAGACTGCGCCCGCGTGCGTCGCCGTTGGCGCTTCGCCCGTATCGAACTATTGTGGCGCACGCGAAAAAGGTTAGTAGTGCGCATCGCGTTCGAGCGCCACCAGAAAGTCAAGCCCTACATTCCGCGTCATAACGGAAAAGGGGAACGGTACAACCAGATTCTCGCTGAAGAGTTTCTACGTGCCCGTGGACCTCAGAGCAAGAGCGAGCGACTGCCCGCCGTTTCCGAGGTCAGTGGGGGAACCAGCAGGTTCCCCCACCCTCAGGGTCCAACGCGTTATTTCATGCGCCGCTCGCAAGATGGACGAGGTAGCCGGTCGCGGCGAGTGCGAGAAGCAGAAATGCGCCTGGAAACGCGATGTTGTGGAACACGCGGGCCCTGACATGCGCACCAACCGCGCCAATGAAGAACAACACCAGGCCGATTCCCGCTGCCACGCCTAGCCGCGGCAGGGCGACCAGCCCCAGGGTGAGACCCACCGCGCCCGCTAACTTCAATGTCGCAAGGTAGGGCAATGCGGCGGCAGGAACGTGAACTTCAGCAGAGTTCTTCAGCACGAAGCCTGCGGGAACGTAGTCGGCAATCGCGATCAATGTGTTAGCCACGATGCATAACACCGTGGCTGCGAACAGCACCTTGGTCATGCGCAGTATCTCCCGACAACGGTGGTGGGCCGAGGAGCAACATCGTCATGCGCCCATCCCGCTAGCGACTCGCGGAAGGCCAGCGCTTCGGGAATCGACAACAACGGGTTGGCAGCACCCTCGGGCAGTTCGAGGATCAGTGTGAATACCGGGTCGACGTCATCGCGCAGCGCGACATACCGCATGGAAGGAGGGGGATCCGCCTCGCGCAATGCGCTAAAGATCGCTTCGATCTTCTGCGTTACCAGTGCGATGTGTTCCGGTGAGATGCGGAATCGGACTGTCTGTACGCTCATGGCAATTTACTTTCTCTGACGCGTTTTCTGTCGAGACGGTACGTAGGCCGTCTCATCCATCCCGACGTTTTACGCCTCGCAAAGGTGACCCTTGGTGGTACCGATCACCGATTTCGACGCGGAGCGACCGCAGTGGAGCGCGATTGCGGCTACTCGGCTTATAAGATGCCCTGCGCGACGAGACGACGCTCTGTAATAGATTTTCGGTCAGCATGGATCTTCATCAGCTGGAGTGCTTTATCGCGGTCGCCGAGGAAGGCACCTTCACCGCCGCGGCACAGCGGATACATCTGGCGCAATCTGGTGTCAGTGCACACATCACGGCGCTCGAACGCGAAATCGGGCAGCAGCTATTCGAACGGCGGCCACGCACGGTACGGCTTACCGCGGCTGGAAACGCGCTTCTGCCATACGCCCGCGCAGCACTCGATGCGCTGGCCGCAGGTCGCGCCTCGATCGACGGACTCACCGGTCTACTACATGGTCGCCTTGCCATCGGCACCATCACCTCAATCTCACCGCGCAGCATCGACCTCCCCGAGCTTCTAGCATCGTTTCACCATGAGCACCCGGGGGTAGACCTGTCGCTGGTTGAGGACACTGCAGCGATGCTCAACCGCCGCATATCCAATGGCGCTTTAGACGTAGCTTTCACCAGCCTGACGGATGAGGCAGTAGCCGGCGTGCGTGTGCGCGAGTTGCATCGGGAGCCGGTGATCGCGATCTTTCTACCGTCCGATCCGTTATCTCCTTGCCGGAAGCTCACATTGGCCGACGTGGCGGATAGACCGCTCATCACGCTCCCGGAGGGATCAGGCCTGCGCTGGCAACTCAACCGCGCGCTGCGGCGGGCCGGCGTTCAAGCCCACATCGCCTTCGAAGCCGGCGATCCCGACGTACTCGTTGCGCTCGTTGCGAAGGGGCTGGGCGTGGGTCTCGTTCCTCAATCAGCCCTCGCGCAAAGCGATCACGTAATAGGAGTGCCAGTCAGCGATCATCCGCCCGGGCGCCTAGGCATCATCTGGCCAGAAGGGCAAGCCGCCAGCCCAGCGGCTCGTGCCTTCGTTGAACACGCCACCACGGCGACAACCAAACTTCGGCGACGGGCCGAGCTACGCCAGGATCGCTGAGTTCTTGCCGAAGCCGGTGGTCCTCGCCGACTTCATTCCCTGCCAGCGCTTTGCCTGCGGGGCATTGATACCGAACTGATCGAGAACACGGACCACCACGTGGTCAACAATGTCGTCGACCGATTCCGGCCGGTTGTAAAAGGCGGGCATCGGCGGCACAATCCGCGCGCCCATCCGGCTGAGTGCCAGCATGTTCTCCAAATGGATTGTATTCAATGGTGTCTCACGGGGCACTAGGACTAACCGTCGTCCCTCCTTAAGAACAACGTCAGCGGCGCGGCACACCAGGTTGTCCGCCAGCCCGTAGCGAATCGCTGCCAACGTCCGCATACTGCACGGCACTACAATCATTCCGGCGGTCTGAAATGAACCCGATGAGATCGCGGCGCCCTGTTCTTCGAGTTTGTAGGTGACATCCGCCATCGCTGAAACCTGTTGAACGCTATAGGATGTTTCGATTCCAATACTCGACCGAGCCCACCCGCTCATCACCAAGTGGGTCTCCACGTCGTCCATCCCCTGCAGCGTCTGCATTAACCGCACGGCAAACGGCGCGCCGCTGGCACCGGTGACCCCTACGATGATTCGTATCGGTTGCGTGCTCATAGGACCTCCCGCGCTGCGCTGCGCAGCGCTGCGAGACGGTCGAACATGGCCCGACTACGCGGCCAGTCCTCAAGCACCGAGATCTCGGCCGAGGTCCGAAATAGCGTAGGCTGCAAGGGTATTCCCATGTCATCGCGCTTATGTTCGGTCACGGCAAACACACATCCGAGTATTCCGCGACCGACGAGCGAGGCGACCACTCGCAGCTTGAGGTGGTGGCAACTAGTGCCCTTGATTGCGAGCAGCCCCGCGGTGCCGCTACGCCGCAAGTTGGCGCGGGTCTGTCGGCTAGCTATGGCGGCCATCAGTGTTTGGGGGTCCCGCCCAGGCTCGAGCTCGCAGCGCGACAGCAACGCCGCATGTGGAAACCCGCCAGTGTCAACGGTCAAGAACGCAAACGCCTGCTCGCGCGCGCCGATGCGTGGGAAACCGCGCAGAAGCGCAGCGACCTCCTCCGGCATCCCCGCCATCATCGTCACCTCCTGACTGGTCTGATCAAGGCCGTCTGTGTCGTCATCGTGTCTACAACGGCAACGCGGCCTGCCAGCGATCGCGAATCGCGGCCCGATAGTTGTCGTCGAACCGGTTAGCTCGCGGGTAAGAATCCTTCCAGGCGAAGGGCTTACACGCGTCGATGAGCACGATCCCCATCGACAGGTCACCCGCATCGCGTTTCGCAGGCGACAGTCGCGGATCGATCGCCGTTGTCGGTGTGCGCAGGATGTGGATGGATTCGGTCGGGTCGACGCGAGTGAACAGCGCCCAGAGCACATGATTGATGTCGGTGATATCGATGTCTTCGTCGACGACGACAAAGTAGCGGTCCATGCCGCCCGTTCTCTTTCGTCCCGCTGCCGCCAACAACGCATGCATGGCGTCGCCGGTGCCGGTCTGCTCGATCGATATCACCATCATCAACTGGCGCGCATATGCCCACACGCCCTTGATGTTTTGCACCCCAGAGGCTTCAAGGTGATCCCAGGTCACCGAGGCGGAATACAGCGGAACCGCTTGGTCCCCCGCAGGGACGGTTGGAATCATCGGCGGCGCGCCCAAAATGATCGGTGAATCGCGATGCAAGATGCGTTGCACTCGGACCACGGTTTCATTGCCGGCATGGGTGAAATACCCCGTCCATTCACCGAACGGCCCCTCGGGAACCGACTCCTCCTCCACCGGGGGCATCTCGCCCTCGAGAACAATCTCGGCGTGCGCTGGAACGGGAAGGCCAGTACCCGGCGCGGCCAGTACCTCGACACCGCTACCTCGTAGGCCTCCGGCCACGTCATACTCGCAGACCCCGGAGGGTGCGGCGATCGCGGCGGCGGTCGTCAGGATGGGATCGCAGCCCACCACCACAGCGATGGGGCAGGCTTGACCGCGGTGCCAGTACTTCTGCGCGATCGCAAGTGCATGCCGATTGCCCAGCATCCACAACGACAGCCTGTCTTTGCCCTGCACACACCCGCGATAGGTGCCTACGTTGACCCAACCGGTATCGGGATCTTTGGTGATGACCATGCACGCCGTTCCGATGTAGCGCCCGCCGTCACCATCGTGCCAGCGTGGCGTCGGAAATATGTTCAGGTCGACGTCATCGCCGTCCAGTACGTTTTCAAGTACCGATCCCGTCGAAAGCAGCACTGGCGCAACGGGATCGATGCTCTTGCTCAGGTCCTTCCAAGCTTTGACGATATCCATGGCCGGGGTCCAAGGGGGCAACCCTAACGCCACCGCGCAGCGTGGCACAGTCCCCATGAAGTTGGTGAAGACCCGGTAGCCGCTCGGGTATCCCTCGATGTTGTCGAAGAGCAGCGCCGGCCCCTCTTTTTCGGCTAAAAGCTCGGTCAGACAACCAATTTCGAGGTCCCAATGCGCGCCGCGGATGGTTTTGACCTCCTCGCCGCCCAACTTATCGGTCAGCGTTTGGATGTAATCCCGCAAATCGCGAAATACAGCCACAATCCCTCACCCCTGTCCTCTCTCGGCGAATCGGAATTCAAGCTCGCTACTAACCATGGCCGCCCAAAATCCATATGTCTAATAGCTAGTTCAGCTATCAGCCATCTGAAATTTAGATCGCTAGAGCTAGACAGGCCTGGTCCCGTGCAGCGTGACCGGCCCGGCCCGAAGGGGTTCCAGGACTTGTCATTCCGATCGACGGTCGCTATCTCGCCGGCGCCTGATGCCGCGGCAGGCGCGGCATCACCTTCACCCCGAGTACAACGCCGCTGGGGACCTGAAGGGCCGCCAGCCGATCAGCCGCCGAACACCCCGGTGAGCTGCGCCTGCGCGGTCGCGGCGCCGGCAATGGCCTGCGCGGCCTGCGCACCGGCCAGCCCACCGGGCAGCTGATAGTCGTTGGGCAGCTGATAGAGGGTGAACCGGTAGTGGTGGGTGCCCGTTCCGGCGGGCGGACACGGCCCCTGGTAGCCGGCCTGTCCGGCGGTGTTCGGCAAAGTCGTTGTGCCGGGCGGCGTTTGGCCCGCGGACGTGCTGCCGGAGCCCGGGGCGATGCCGGTCACCACCCAGTGCACGTACGGCCCCGCCGGGGCGTCGGGGTCGTCGACGACCAGGGCCGCACCCGTCGGCGCCGACCACGCCAGCGGCGGTGCGATGCCCTCGCCCTTGCAGGTGTACCGCGGCGGGATCGGGGCGCCGTCGGTGAATGCCGGGCTGGTGATTGTCAACGGCCCGCCGGCCGGGGCGTTCGGCGCCGTGCGGCCCAGGGTGGTCACCCTGGGTGTCGACGGAGTCGTCGTCGGGCCATGACCGTGGCCGCCGCAACCGACCGCGCCCGCCGGCAGCGCCAGCGCGCAGATGATCGTGCCGATCCGGCGAGAGGTGTCCACCAGCGTCGCTTCCATACCGCACAGTCTGACGCGCCGGTGGGCGCCGCGGAAGCATCCCTTCCCGGCCGGGCGATGGCGCCGGGCCACAGCGAAGAGCAACGGTTATGAGGCCGCGCGCTTCTTGACCTCCGCCACCCGCTTGCGCAGGCCTTCGGTGGCGGTGTCCATCAGGCTCTTGGACCCCTTCTTGATGAGGAATCCCGGCACCGGCATCACCAGGTCGACGGTGAGCTCGAAGTGCACGCGCGTGGCGTCGCCTTCGGGCGTCAGGGTGTAGCGACCCTGTTGAGCGCGTTGCTGTTTGGAGCTGACCAGCGTCCAGCCCACACCGTCGTCGTAAATGGTGTACGCGAGTTCCTGTTCGTCGCTGATGCCGACGAGCTTGACCACCTGCCTGGACCTGATGGGGTGGTTCTCCTCGTCGCGCTCGAGCACCTCGACCTTCTGGTGTGCCGGCGACCACTCGGTCAGCGACTCGAGGTCGAACAGCACGTCCAGGATCTCCTCCGGTGTCGCTTCGATGACGACTTCGCGGGAATCGGTGATAGCCATGCCCGGGAGATAGCCGGTGCGGTGCCGCCCGAAACCCGTGGCATCGGCAGCTAGTCGACGGCGACCCGGGCGAGACGGGGGAGCACGGTGTCGCGCCAGCCCGGGCCCATCTGTTCGAAGGCCCGGGCCATGCGGGCGTCGTCAAGGTCAAATCCGCTGTGTTCCAAGAAGACTCGGGTTCCCTCGCCTTCGGCTTCCAGCCGCCAGGTCAATGTCCAGGCCGCGGTGAAGGTGTAGACGAAGCGGCGCGGCGGGTCAACCTCGAGCACCTGGCACGGCTGCTTGCCGTAGCCAGGCATGTCGAGCGTGAATCGATGTCCCACCACCGCGGCGACCTGCCCCTCGGCCCACCACAGTTTCATCAGCTCGGGTTCGGTCAGCATCCGCCACACCTTCGCCGGTGGCGCCGCCACGAATTGGTCCACCCGGATCGTCGCGAACCTGGACGTGTCCGTCATTCCAGCTCCTCTGCTACCTCGGCGAGCCGGCGCAGTCGTGTGCGCCAGAACTTCTCGAATGGATGCAGCCACTCGCCGAGCTCGGCCAGCGGCTCCGCGGTCAGGTGGTAGATGCGCTGGCGGCCGCGCCGCTCGTCGGCCACCAGGTCGGCCTCGCGCAACACCTTGAGGTGCTCGGCGACCGCGGGCCGGCTGAGCTCGAACCGTTCGCTGAGTTCCCCAGCCGAGAGCGGATGGCGGGCGAGGAGCTGCAGCAGTTCGCGGCGCACCGGGTTGGCCAGGGCGAGAAAGACGCGATCGACGCCGGTCACGACCACCAAGATACGTCGGACATTTCCGACATGTAAACTTTTTCCGACACATCGGCCGGGCGCGAACCCGGCGCATCGGCGGGGTGCGGACCCGGCGCGGGCGGCCCTGCTGCGGCTACCTTGCTGGTGTGCATTTCGCGTGGGAACGGCTGACCGGCAGTGTGCATCGCTGCCGGCTCCCGTTCTGCGACGTCACCGTCGGGCTGATCTGCGGCCGCAGCGGAACCCTCCTCGTCGACACCGGAACCACGCTGACCGAAGCGGCCGCGATCGACGCCGACGTCCACCGGCTCGCCCGACGGCCGGTGAGCCATATTGCCTTGACGCACAAGCACTTCGACCACGTGCTAGGTTCGTCGTTGTTCACCGGCGCCGAGGTCTACTGCGCGCCGGAGGTGGTCGAGTATCTCGGGGCGGCGACGGATCAAATCCGCGACGACGCGCTGCGCCATGGCGCCGACGCCGTCGAGGTGGATGCCGCCATCGCGGCCCTGCGGCCCGTGCAGCACGGGATCCGCGACGCCCGGATCGACCTGGGGGACCGCACGGTGACGATCACCCACCTGGGCGCCGGCCATACCGCGTCGGACCTGGCGCTGATCGTGCCCGCGGCGCGCGACGGCGAACCCACGGTGGTGTTCACCGGTGATCTGGTCGAGGAATCCGGCGACCCCGCGATCGACGCCGACTCCGATGTGACGGCCTGGCCGGCCACCCTGGACCGGCTGCTGGCGCTCGGCGGGCCCGGGGCCCGTTACGTGCCCGGGCACGGCAGGGTCGTCGACGCCGCGTTCGTCCGTCGTCAGCGCGACTGGTTGCGCGCCCGCGCGGCCACCCGGTGAACGGCGCCCGCGTTCAATGCCGAAAGGCGTGGCGAAAAGTGTTGTGTCCCAAGGGTTGACGCCAACGACCGACCCGCCGTCGAACCCGACCGCACCGACGGCCGCAAGTACCGGATGCGGCAACAGTTTTGGTTCAACTCCTGCGACTCCTGATTGAACGGCCCTTTCCGGGGATAGACTCGCGGTCAGGGGAATCGTGCCGAGAGGAGCGTAAGACCATGGCGATCATCGACAAAGAGACGCAAGTCCGGCCATCGTTCGACGACGAGGTAGCCGCCACGCAGCGCTACTTCGACGACCCCCGCTTCGCCCGCATCACGCGCCTCTACACCGCTCGGCAGGTGGCCGAGCAGCGCGGCACCATCCGCACCGACTACACCGTGGCACGCGACGCGGCGGCCGCGTTCTACGAGCGGCTGCGCGAGCTGTTCGCCCAGAAGAAGAGCATCACCACCTTCGGCCCGTACTCGCCCGGCCAGGCGGTCACCATGAAGCGGATGGGCATCGAGGGCATCTACCTCGGCGGGTGGGCCACCTCGGCCAAGGGCTCCACCACCGAGGACCCGGGGCCCGACCTCGCCAGCTACCCGCTGAGCCAGGTGCCCGACGACGCCGCGGTGTTGGTGCGCGCGCTGCTCACCGCCGACCGCAACCAGCAGTACCTGCGGCTGCAGATGAGCGAACAGCAGCGCGCCGCCACCAAGGAGTACGACTACCGGCCGTTCATCATCGCCGACGCCGACACCGGCCACGGGGGAGACCCGCACGTGCGGAACCTGATCCGCCGTTTCGTCGAGGTCGGGGTGCCCGGCTACCACATCGAGGACCAGCGGCCCGGCACCAAGAAGTGCGGCCACCAGGGCGGCAAGGTCTTGGTGCCCTCCGACGAGCAGATCAAGCGGCTCAACGCCGCGCGCTTCCAGCTCGACATCATGCGGGTGCCCGGGATCATCGTCGCCCGCACCGACGCCGAGGCCGCCAACCTGCTGGACAGCCGCGCCGACGAGCGCGACCAGCCGTTCCTGCTGGGTGCCACCAACCTCGACATCCCGTCGTACAAGGCGTGCTTCCTGGCGATGGTGCGCCGCTTCTACGAGCTGGGTGTCAAGGACCTCAACGGCCACCTGCTCTACGCGCTGCCGGAGGCGGAGTACGCCGAGGCCACCGCCTGGCTCGAGCGCCAGGGCATCCAGGGCGTGATCTCCGACGCCGTCAACACCTGGCGCGAGAACGGGCAACAGTCCATCGACGACCTGTTCGACCAGGTGGAGTCGCGGTTCGTGGCGGCCTGGGAGGACGACGCCGGGCTGATGACCTACGGCGAGGCCGTCGCCGAGGTGCTGGAGTTCGCCGCGAGCGAGGGCGAGCCGGCCGACATGAGCGCCGACGAGTGGCGGGCCTTCGCGGCGCGCGCCTCGCTCTACTCCGCCAAGGCCAAGGCGAAGGAGCTGGGCTTCGACCCGGGCTGGGACTGCGAGCTGGCCAAGACCCCCGAGGGCTACTACCAGATCCGGGGCGGCATCCCGTACGCCATCGCCAAGTCGCTGGCCGCCGCGCCGTTCGCCGACATCCTGTGGATGGAGACCAAGACCGCCGACCTGGCCGACGCCAAGCAGTTCGCCGACGCCATCCACGCCGAGTTCCCCGACCAGATGCTGGCCTACAACCTGTCGCCGTCCTTCAACTGGGACACCACCGGCATGACCGACGAGCAGATGAAGCAGTTCCCCGAGGAACTCGGCAAGATGGGCTTCGTCTTCAACTTCATCACCTACGGCGGACACCAGATCGACGGCGTGGCCGCCGAGGAGTTCGCCACCTCGCTGCAACAGGACGGCATGCTGGCGCTGGCCCGCTTGCAGCGCAAGATGCGTCTGGTCGAATCCCCTTACCGCACACCGCAAACGCTCGTCGGTGGGCCCCGCAGCGATGCCGCACTGGCCGCCTCGTCGGGCCGCACCGCGACCACCAAGGCGATGGGCGAGGGCTCGACCCAGCATCAGCATCTGGTGCAGACCGAGGTGCCCAAGAAGCTGCTCGAGGAGTGGCTGGCGATGTGGAGCGAGAACTACCACCTCGGCGAGAAGCTCCGCGTGCAGTTGCGGCCCCGCCGGGCGGGTTCGGACGTGCTGGAACTCGGCATCTACGGCGACGGCGACGAGCAACTGGCCAATGTCGTCGTCGACCCGATCAAGGACCGGCACGGCCGCAGCATCCTTCAGGTGCGCGACCAGAACACCTTCGCCGAAAAGCTCCGGCAGAAGCGGCTGATGACGTTGATCCACCTGTGGCTGGTGCACCGCTTCAAGGCCGACGCGGTGATCTACGTGACTCCGACCGAGGACAACCTGTACCAGACCTCGAAGATGAAGTCGCACGGCATCTTCAGCGAGGTGTACCAGGAGGTCGGCGAGATCATCGTCGCCGAGGTGAACCGGCCCCGTATCGCCGAACTGCTGCAGCCCGACCGGGTAGCGCTGCGCAAGCTGATCACCAAAGAGGGTTAGCCGCCGGCCCGGACCGGAGTTTGCACGCCCGCGCCCCCGGGTAAGAAACAGAGGGCGTCGCGGCGCGGCGCCCCTTCGAGATTGGGGTTGCGATGAGATCTGGACCGAGGACGACGATCGCCGTGTTCGGCGGCGCGGCCATGCTCGTGCTGGCGGTCGGCTGCGGCGGCGGCCATAAGGGCGGCCCGAGCACCACCAGCACCACCACCCCGACGACGACGCCGTCGACGAGCGTCGTGCCGTCCACCACACCCGGCGGCGGTGGCACCGTGCCCGGCGGCCCGACCGGTGGCGGCGGCCCCGGCGGCGGTGGCGGCAGCATCCCCGGTGGCCCGACCGGTGGCGGCGGCCCCGGCGGCGGTGGCGGCAGCATCCCCGGTGGCCCGACCGGTGGCGGCGGCCCCGGCGGCGGTGGCGGCAGCATCCCCGGTGTCGGCGGGGGCGGCGGCGGACCGGGCGGCGGCGGCGGTTGCGTGGGCAACGTCTGCGGCGGCTACCCGTGATCGCCCACCGCCGTTGAGTCGGCGCGGTTGACCCCGCGCTTTCTGTAGCTCCCTCGCTTGTTTCGCTAGCCGGTGGGGCCATGTTCATCTGGCCCCACCGGCTGATACCTTTTCGGGTTTTTCTTCCGGCTCGGCGTCGGGCACGGCTATGGTTCGGGGGACTCGACTGCAAGGGGAACCCCATGGGCAAGCTCAGGTTTGGTTACTTCATCGCCCCGTTCCACCGTGCGGGCACCAATCCGACGCTGGCCCTGCAACGCGACCTGGAATTCATCGAGCATCTCGATGCCCTCGGTTTCGACGAGGTCTGGCTGGGCGAACACCACTCGGCGGGCAGCGAAATCATCAGCTCCCCGGAGATCTTCATCGCCGCCGCGGCCGAGCGCGCGAAGCGCATCCGGTTCGGCACCGGCGTCATCTCGCTGTCGTATCACAACCCGCTGTGGGTGGCGGACCGGCTGATGCTGCTGGACCACCTCACGCACGGCCGCATCGTCGGCGGGGTGGGTCCGGGCTCGCTGCCCAGCGACTCGTCCATGATCGGGCTGACTCCCACCGACACCCGCGAGCTGCTGGAGACCAATCTCGACATCGTGGTCCGGCTGTTGGCGGGGGAGACGGTCAGCGCCAAGACGGCCACCCACCAATTGTTCGACGCCAAGTTGCAGCTGGCCCCGTACTCCGACGGTGGCATCCCGCTGGCGGTGGCCGCCGTCGCGTCGCCGACCGGCGCCCGGCTGGCGGGCAAGCACGGCATCGGGCTGCTGTCCATCGGGGCGACGCTGACCGTCGAGGGTTTCAATGCGCTGTCCTACCACTGGGGCATCGTCGAGGAGCGGGCGGCGGCCTTCGGCACCCAGGTCGACCGCACGAATTGGAGCCTGGTCGGTTTGTTTCATCTGGCCGAAACCGAGAAGCAGGCCCGCGAAGAGGTCAAGTTCGGCATCGAGCCGTGGTTCCGGTACTTCCAGAAGGTGGCCGCCTTCCCGCAGATGACGATGCCGGGCGATCAGCTCGACGAGATGATCGACGTCATCAACGAGAACGGGGCGGGCGTGATCGGCACGCCCGAGCGGGCGCGCGAACAGGTGCAGCGGTGCTGGGATCAATCCGGCGGGTTCGGCTGCATGCTGCAGATGGGTCACGAGTGGGCCAACCCGGCCGCGACCAAGCGCTCCGCCGAACTGTTCGCCGCCGAAGTGATGCCGCATTTCCAGGGCCAGGCGCAGCCGACGCTGGACGCGGCCGCGCGCGCCGGCCAGGCCCGCGACAGCCTCGCGCAGTCGCAGTTGGACGCCGTCGCGCACATGACGAAGAAGTATCAAGACGAGGTCGAGTCCAAGTAGCCGCCGGTACACGAATTAGCTTGGGGCTGAACGAGACCGGGTCAGCGCGCCTGGCCGGCTTCCCGCTCGGCGGCCTTCACCAGCCGGCCCGCGAAAAACTTCACCGCGCCGCCCATGGCCGCCCGCATCAGCGGGCCCGTCCCGCGCACGCCCTCGGTGAACGAGCCGGTCCAGCGGATGTCGGTGCCGCCGGCCGGATTCGGCGTGAAGACCACCTCGCCGGTGTAGTCCTTGGCCGGGCTGGGCGGCCCCACCAGCTTGTAGGCGTGACGGCGATCGGGCTCGTACTCCGTGGTCTCCTCCTGAACCAGCACCGGCCACAGGCCGACCTTGCGGATCGCCCCCACCCCGCCCGGCGCGGGATCGCCCTGGCCGGCCCAGCTCGAATGCAGCACGATCGGCTTTGCCCACCGTGACCAATTCGCGCCGTCCGCCACGAGCCGGAACAGGGTCGCGGCGGGCGCGCTGCTGGTGCGGGTGACTTCGAAGGAGAACTTCCGGCCCGGCATGCGTTTCTCCTATGTCAAGCCGCTGCCGTTTGGCAAGGCTGAGTTCGGTGTTGATGGTCGGTGTGGAGGTGGCCGAAGATGATGCGGGCCAGGCGGCGTTTGAGGCAGCGCAGGGCTTCGGGATTGGAGTCACCGGCTGCTAGCCGGTGACGGTAATAGGTCTGTCCGAGGCCCTCGAGGCGGATCTGGGTGATCGCGATGCGGTGCAGGGCGGCGTTGAGTTGTCGGTTGCCCGAGCGGGTCATTCGGACCCGGCCGGCGGTGTTGCCCGACCACACTGGGACAGGCGCTACGCCGGCATGCCGGGCGAAGGCGGCCTCGCTTTTGAATCGGGTCACTCCGGCGGTTTCCCCGACGAGCTTGGCTGCGGTCAGCTCGGCGCACCCGGGCATCGCCAACAACGCAGGGGCAACCGTGCGCACTCGCGAACCGATCCGCTTGGCCAGTGCGTTGATCGCTTCAGTTAGCCGGGTGATGTCGGCGAGCTCATCGCGGGCCAGCTCGGCGACCAGACCGGGAACGGTCGCCAACCAGGCGCCCAACAGGTGACGGTGTTTGCCACGATCCAATGAGGCCGGACCGGGGGCACGTTCGGGATCAAGTTCGTGAACTCGCCAACGCAGCCGATTGATCATCGCAGTCCGTTGTGCCACAAGCACTTCCCGCCGATCCACCAGCAGCTTAAGTTCGCGAGACACTTTGTCATGGGAAGCTACCGGCAGGTCGGGTTCTCGAAGGAATCCCCGCGCAACCGCTAGCGCATCGATCGGATCAGACTTGCCCCGCGTGCGCGCACTGGCCCGGGCCTGGGCCATCAACTTCGGTGGTACCCGCACCACCTGCTGGCCGGCCGTGAGCAGATCACGTTCCAACCGCGCCGACAGATGCCGGCAGTCCTCAATCGCCCACACCACCTGGGCTCCAAAGCGCTCCCGCGCCCACATCACCGCCTCGGCGTGGCCACTCGTCAGCGCTTTGACGGTCTTCTCGCCAAGCTTGCGCCCCACCTCGTCGACAGCAACAAAGGTATGGGTGTGCTTGTGGACATCGGCTCCAACAACAACCATGGTGGTTGCCTCCTTCACTGTGAGGTGACGGTTGGGCCGGTCGGCGGACAAACCTCAGTGGGGGCGGTACCACGCTCCTATCAAGTCACGCCGGCCGGTCCTTCACACCCGGTGCCGACAAAACGCATGAACGCCAACCCGAAGGCGGCAGGCAGGCTATGAGCCAGACACCAGGTGATCAGGATCCAACCACCGCAACCTCCTGCGGCACCTCACCCTGACACTGACGGTAGGCTACCGCCCAACCCGCGCGGCCGGCGGATCGGGTGGATCGCTCGCCCACGAAGACCTGTCCACGAAGATACCGCGCTACCGCCGGAATGAGCGAATACGGCCGTCGCTCTTGCGGTTTGCCCGAACGTCACCGACCCCGGCCGGCCGCATCGCGTGCCTAGACTGCACGGTATGGATGACGCCCTTCGGCGCGACGATGGTGTGCCCGGCCTGCTGCGGATCGAGGACTGCCTGGACGCCGACGGCGGGGTCGCACTGCCGCCCGGCGTCAACCTGATTTCGCTCATCGACCGCAACATCGCCAACGTGGGGGACACCGTCGCGTATCGCTACCTCGACTACAGCGGTTCGGACGACGGCACCGCGCACGAGGTGACCTGGAGCCAGTTCGGTGTCCGGCTGGAAGCCATCGGCGCGCGCATCCAGCAGGTGGCCAGTCGCGGTGAGCGCGTTGCGGTGCTGGCGCCGCAGGGCATCGACTACGTCGCCGGGTTCTACGCGGCGGTCAAGGCGGGCACCATCGCGGTCCCGTTGTTCGCCCCGGAACTGTCCGGGCATACCGAGCGGCTGGACACGGCGCTGCGCGATTCGCAGCCCAGCGTCCTGCTCACCACCACCGTCGCGCGGGATGCGGTCGAGCAGTTCCTGGCCGTCCACCCGCACCTGCACCGGCCGCGGGTGATCGCCATCGACGAGATACCCGACTCGGCCGCCGAGTCGTTCGCGCCGACCGAACTCGGCATGGACGACGTCTCGCATCTGCAGTACACGTCGGGCTCCACCCGGCCACCGGTCGGCGTGGAGATCACCCACCGCGCGGTCGGCACCAACCTGGTGCAGATGATCCTGTCCATCGACCTGCTGGACCGAAACACCCACGGCGTCAGCTGGTTACCGCTCTACCACGACATGGGGTTGTCGATGATCGGCTTCCCCGCGGTGTACGGCGGCCACTCCACGCTGATGTCACCCGCGGCGTTCGTCCGCCGGCCGCAGCGCTGGATCAAGGCCCTGTCCGACGGGTCGCGGCACGGCAACGTCGTCACCGCGGCGCCCAACTTCGCCTACGAGTGGGCCGCGCAGCGCGGGCTGCCCGGCGGCGAGGACATCGACCTGCGCAACGTGGTGATGATCATCGGCTCCGAACCGGTCAGCATGGATGCGATCCGGACGTTCAACAAGGCGTTCGCTCCGTACGGGTTGCCGCGGACGGCGTTCAAGCCGTCCTACGGCATCGCGGAGGCGACGCTGTTCGTGGCGACCATCGCGCCGCGGGCCGAGGCGACGGCGGTGTATTTGGACCGCCGGCAGTTGGGCGCCGGGCATGCGGTGCGGGTGCCGGCCAACGCCCCCGATGCCGTCGCCGCGGTGTCCTGTGGCCAGGTGGCGCGGAGTGAATGGGCGGTGATCGTCGCCGACGGGGCCGAGTTGCCGGACGGCCAGGTGGGCGAAATCTGGTTGCAGGGCAACAACATTGGCCGCGGCTACTGGGGTATGCCGGAGGAGACCCGGCGGGTGTTCGGCGCCACGCTGCGGTCGCGGCTGCCGGACGGCAGCCACGCCGCGGGGGCCGATCCCGACGGCAGCTGGCTGCGCACCGGCGATTTGGGTGTGTATCTCGACGGCGAGCTGTACGTGACGGGCCGGATCGCGGACCTGGTGCGCATCGATGGCCGCAACCACTATCCGCAGGACATCGAGGCCACCGTCGCCGAGGCGTCGCCGATGGTTCGGCGTGGTTATGTGACGGCGTTCTCGGTGCCGGCCGTGGACGATCCCGAAGCGGGCCGGCTGGTCGTGGTCGCCGAGCGCGCCGCGGGCACCAGCCGTCAGGATCCGCGGCCGGCGATCGAGGCCATCCGCGCCGCCGTCGCGCAGCGACACGAGCTGGCCGTCGCCGACGTGCGGTTGCTGCCCGCCGGCGCCATCCCGCGGACCACCAGCGGCAAGCTGGCCCGGCGGGCCTGCCGCGCCCAATACCTCGACGGCAGCCTAGGCGCCCGCTAATCGGGCGGGTCGACGGCACCGCACCGGCCCGGCGCCGGTGGCATCCTGGCCAGGTGGGGTTGCTGATCAGAGTGGCCGAGCTGTTGATCCTGGTGCTGCCGCTGGTCGGCGCGACCGTCGCCGTGGTGCGGGCGTTCGGCGCGCAGCGGCGGCGCACCGACGAGCCGGCGCGGGAAGTCGACGGGGCCCGGCCGCCCGAGGCCCGCGCCGGCGCCGACAATCAAGCGGCCCGGTGGCGCTCGATCCGGCGGGTCCTCGACGAGCACAGCCGCACCGACGAGCGGTGGCTGGACTACGAACTCGACGTCGCCAAGCTGCTGGACTTCCCGCTGATGACCGACATGCGCGATCCGCTGACCATCGCGTTCCACAAGGCCAAGCTGCGCGCCGACTTCCTGCGACCCGCCAAGGCCGAAGATCTCCTGGACGATCCGGACGCGGCCGCGCACTACCTGGCCGCGGTCGAGGACTACGTAACGGCGTTCAACGCCGCCGAGGCCGAGGCGACCCGCCGGCGCCGCACCGACTTCTCCCGCACCGACCAGCAACGAATTGCCCGGGCGCAGAGCCTGTTCCGGGTGGCGGCGGACCCCGCGGCGGCGGCGCACGAACGCCAGCGCGCCTACGATGTGGCCCGTCACGAACTCGAGGGTCTGCTGGTGTTGCCGCCGGCGACCCGGGCGAACATCGAGCGCGCGATCTCCGGGGAGATCGAGGGTTGAAAACCCGAGTGCGCCACCGCTTTTCGTTCCGGGCTACGGGCAGCTGTATCCGCCGTCGATGACGATGTCCGAACCGGTCATGTAGCTGGACGCCGCGCTGGCCAGATAAAGGTAGATCCCGGCGAGTTCGTCCGGCCGGCCCATCCGGCCGAGCGGGATCTTGGGCTGCCACTGCCGATGGTATTCGTGCAGCGGTTCGACGAGCTCGGTGCGGATGTAGCCGGGGCTGACGCTGTTGACCCGGATGTCGTGCGGCGCGAATTCGACGGCCATGGCCTTGGTCAGCTGGATCACGGCCGCCTTGCTGGCGCAGTAGTGGCCGACCTGCTGCGGGACGTTGATGATGTGCCCGGACATCGAGGCGGTGGTGATGATGGCGCCGCCGCGGCCCTGCCGCACCATCGCCCGGGCCGCCGCCTGGGCGGTGAGAAACACCCCGGTCACGTTGGTGTCCTGGATGCGCTGGAATTCCGCGGCCGGCATCTCGAGCATCGGGGAGACCGAGATGATGCCGGCATTGCAGACCGCGATGTCGATGCCGCCGAGTTCGGCGATCATCCGGTCCACCATGCCGCTCACCTCATCGGGTTGGGTCACGTCGCAGCGGATCGCGACCACGCCGCCGGTACCGCCGGCGGTGAGCTCGTCCGCGGTGCGTTGCAGCGCCTCGAAGTCGCGCGCCGCGATGGCCACCCGAGCGCCGGCTTGCAGATACGCCTGCGCCACCTGCTTGCCGATCCCGCTGGACGCCCCGGTGACCAGCGCCCGCCTGCCGCGCAGGTCGAACAGATCCAACACGCTCATTCGCCATCCCCATTCGCCACGACCGACCCGATGAACTGACCCGAAAAACGGGAGAACACGTTCTAGTGTGTCCGCTATGGGCCGATTCACCAGGGCAGAAATCGAGAACGCCGTCGACAATTACACGCGGGTGGTCGAAGGATGCAGCGCGTCCGGCGACTGGCGCCCCTTCGCGGACCTGTTCACCGAGGACGTCGTCTACACCGAGCATCACTACGGGGTCTTCCGCGGCCGTGAGGCGGTGCGGGACTGGATCGTCGCGGTGATGGCGCCGTTTCCGCACATGCGATTTCCGTCCGGCTGGACCGCCTACGACGAGGACAACGACGCGGTCGTGGTGATGATCAAGAACCTGCTGGATCACCCGACCGACCCGCAGGGCGAGCCGTTCTGGTTCCCCAACTGGACCCGGCTGGTCTACGCCGGCGACGGGCTGTTCAGCAGCGAGGAGGACATCTACAACCCGAACCGTGATGCGCCCGGGGTGATCGCGGCCTGGTTGCAGGCCGGCGGCCGGCTCACCTCCAGCGAGATCCTGCAGCCCAACCCGTGATCAGGCCGGCGACAGATCCGGTTGCCGCCTGCGCCGCCGGGACCTGACCCTGTCCAGCGCCTGATCCCAGGCCAGCAGGGCGGTGGCCTTGAGGTAGGTGGGGGACAGGCTGTCCCGCGAAAGCAGCGCCGTCGCAGCGGCTTTCGTGCTCGCCGACGCCTTGGACAAATGACCCGAGTCGAACGGCGGCTGCGGGTCGTACTCCAGGGCGAGCTGGATGGCCTTGGCGCGGCCGTCGCCGCCGATCTGCGCCGCCAGCCACAGCGCCAGGTCGAGCCCGGCGGACACACCGGCACTGGTGACGATGCCGTCCTCGTGCACGATGCGTTCGTCGGGCACCGCGGTGACGCCGAACGCCTTGAGCGCGGGGATGGTCAGCCAGTGCGACGTCGCGCGCCGCCCGTCCAGCAGGCCCGCGGCCGCCAGGATCAGCGAACCCGTGCACACCGACGTCGTCCAGGTGGCGGTGCGGTGCGCCGCGCGCAGCCAGTCGAGCAGCGCGTCGTCACGGGCATGGACCGCGGTGCCCGGGCCGCCCGGCACCAGAATCACGTCGGGAGAAGGTGTTTCGGCCAGCGAATGCGTAGCACCGATGACCAGCACACCGGAATCGGCGGTGATCGGTCCGGTTTCGTGCCAGACGAACCGGACCTCGGCGCCGGGCAGGTTGCGCAGCACCTCGTACGGGCCGATCATGTCCAGCGCGGTGAATCCCGGATAGGCCAGGAACGCGATCTGAGTCATCGGGGTGGTCCTTTCTCCATCAAGCCCGGGGCATCACGCGAATGCCTTGCGGTATTGGTCGGGTGAAATGCCAACGCGGCGAATGAAATTGCGCCGCATCGTTTCCGCGGTGCCGAAACCGCACCGGGCGGCGATGGTGACGACGGTGTCGTCGGTCTCCTGCAATTGACGCCGCGCCGCCTCGGTGCGAATGCGTTCCACGTACTGGCCGGGCGCCTCACCGATTTCGGCGGTGAACACCCGGGTGAAATGGCGCGGGCTCATCGCCGCCCGGCGGGCCAGCTCGTCGACGGTGTGCGGGCGCCCGGGCTCGGCCTCGATGATCTCCTGCACCTCGCGGATCGAGTCCCGCCGGGCGCGCGGCATCCACACCGGCGCCGCGAACTGCGTCTGCCCGCCCGGCCGGCGCAGATACAGCACCAGCCAGCGGGCAACCGTCTGTGCGACCTCGGTGCCGTGGTCGTCCTCGACCAGCGCCAGCGCCAGGTCGATGCCCGCGGTGACCCCGGCCGCGGTCCACAAGGTGTCCGAGCTTCGGACGAAGATCGGGTCGGCGTCGACGTCGACGGCGGGGAACTCGCTCGCCAACCGATCGGCGAAGGCCCAGTGGGTGGTCACCCGGTGCCCGTCCAGCAGTCCCGCCTCGGCCGCAAGGAACGCGCCGGTGCACACCGTCACCATCCGCCGGGCACGCCCGGCGACAGCCTTGATCCAGGCGATCAGCTCGGCATCGCCGCGTGCGGCGTCGACGCCGGCACCGCCGGGCAGCACGACGGTGTCGATCGGTCGGCCCGGGTCCGGCAGCGCGGTGGCGACGAACCCCAGCCCGGCAGGCGTCGTGACCGGCTGCCCGTCGACCGAGGCCAGCACCACCTGATACCCGCCGCCGGTCAACAACGATGCGCCGGAGAAGACGTCGTGCGGTCCCACCACATCGAGCGCCTGCACTCCGGGAAACCCGGCGATCACCACCTGGCGCGGCACCAACTCCGGCATGAACTCAGTGTTGGGCACCCGGGCCGCGTCGTCTACGCCATGCACCCCATGAATCAGGACACGGGGACCTGCCCCACGACGGCCGCGGCGGGCTTGGCAGACTGTGCCCCATGGCACAGATAACGTTGCGTGGAAACCCGATCAACACCGTCGGCGAGCTGCCCTCCGTCGGCTCCAAGGCCCCGGCCTTCAGCCTGACGGGCGGCGACCTGAGCCCGGTCACCAGTGATCAATTCAGCGGTAAGCCGTTGGTGCTCAACATCTTTCCGTCCATCGACACGCCGGTGTGCGCGACCAGCGTGCGCACCTTCAACGAGCGGGCCGCCGGCGCCGGCGCCACCGTGCTGAACGTGTCCAAGGACCTGCCGTTCGCGCAGGCGCGATTCTGCGGCGCCGAGGGCATCGAGAACGTCAAGACCGCGTCGGCCTTCCGGGACAGCTTCGGCGACGACTACGGGGTCACCATCGCCGACGGGCCGATGGCCGGGCTGCTGGCCCGGGCCATCGTGGTGGTCGGCGCCGACGGCAACGTCGCCTACACCGAGCTGGTGCCCGAGATCGCCCAGGAGCCCAACTACGACGCGGCGCTGGCCGCGGCGGGCTAGCGGCACGGCTACCTAGGCGTCGTCGGCCCAGTCCAGTCGCGCCGAGGTGGCCGCCAGCACCTCGCGGCAGCCTTTCCACATCTGCTTGATGATGTCGGCGGCCGGCGGGAGGTCGCGGATACGCCCGGCCACCTGGCCGGTGTTGGCCACGCTGGCGTCCAGGTCGCCCTCGAAGTAGAGCCGCTGCACGCGTTGCAGCGCCGCGGCGCCCTCGCCGGCGGCGCCCGCGGCCTCCAGCCGCTCCGCGGCGGGCGTGCGAATGACGCGCATCATGCGTTTGCCGTCGAGGGGGAGCAGGACGGTCGCCGTCTCGTCGGCCGCGACGACCGCCTGCTTGAGGTTGACGTGCACCGGCGAGTCCGCGGAGGCGAGCAGCCGGGTGCCCATCTGCACGGCTTCGGCGCCGAGCACGAACGCGGCCGCCATCGATCGGGCGTCGCAGATCCCGCCGGCGGCCACGATGGGGACGTCGACGTGGGCGGCCACCAACGGCAGCAGCACCATGGTGGAGGCGCCGAACCGGTTCTTGAATCCGCCGCCCTCGACGCCCTCGACCACCAGGCCGTCCACCCCGGCGTCGACGGCCTTCTTTGCCGCCGCCAGCGTGCCCACCACGTGGAACACGGTGATGCCCGCGTCGTGCAGCCGATCGGTGAACAGCGCCGGATCCCCGGCCGAGGTGGTGACGAACCGAATGTCGTTGGCGACAAGCAAATCCAGCATCGCCGGGTCACGGTTGAACAGCAGCGCGATGTTGGCGCCCACCGCGCCGGCGGTCAGCTCGCGCACCCGTCGCAGGTCGGCCCGGCCCTGATCAGACGTGGTCTCGATGATGCCCAGCGCGCCGGCGTTGGAGACCGCGGCCGCCAGCTGAGCGCCGGCGATGTAGGTCATCGGGGCGCCGAGGATCGGGATGTCGATGTGTGCCAGGCGGCAGACCCGGTTGGCAGCGGGGACTGGGGCGTCGGTACTCATCGGTGCCGCGGCTCGATCAGGTCACGGAAGCTGTCCGACCCCTGCACGCGGGCGCCCAGATTCCGCACCCGTTCGGCCAGGGTGCGGTCGGAGCGGTCGGAGGTCACCACGCAGATGCCGGGCGGGTCGGGGTCGGCCGTGACCAGCCGGACGATCTCGTCGTCGGCCGAATTCGCCGCCGCCCGGGGTGCGTGGGCGATGCCGATCACCGACGAGGTGACGACGGCCGCCGGTGGCCGCTCGAAGACCACGGTGACGTCGTCGTCGCGGCCCGACGCCCAGCGGTCCAGGCGCTGTACCAATGCGACCATGGCGCCGTCGCGGTCCTTCCACCAACCGTCCGGGCGGCTGCCAATCACATTCATTCCGTCGACTATCCACCGCACAACGCTTACCGTAAGGCTGCTGCTGCCGTCGCACCCAGCGATGAGGCCACGATGGGAAGGGCCACATGACATCGATCGCCGACACCGATGACCGGGTGGTCGCCCTGGCCCGCGGGATGCGGGACCTGGTGCAAGACCAAGCTGCCGAATCGGAGCGGATGCGCACGCTGACCCCGGCGATCGTCGACGCGATGTGGGCGAGCGGGCTGATGTCGGCGTTCAACACGATCGAAGCCGGCGGGGTGGAGCCGTCGTTCACCGAGATGATCGAGACGTGGATCGAAATGGCTTGGCAGGACGGCTCATTCGGCTGGGTGGGCATCGCCAACCTGCCGTCGTCGTTCGCCGCGGCGGCCTATCTGCCCGACGACGGCTTCGCCGAGGTGTTCACCGCGCACGACAACCACGTCACCATGGGCGGCCAGTTCTTCCCCAACGGGCAGGGCGCCGCCGTCGACGGCGGTTACCTGGTGAGCGGGGCGTGGAACTTCGGCTCGGGGATCGGGCACTCCCAGTACGTCGCCGCCGGGTTCCTGCCGATGGACGACGGCGAGATGCGTTGGATCAGTGAGGGTTTCCCGGAGATGCGGGTTGCCGTCATTCCCCGCGAGCAGATCAGCTTCGACGACGGCTGGTACGTGCAGGGCCTCAAGGGCACCGGCTCCTACGACTACAGCGCCCGGGACGTGTTCGTGCCCGCCGCCCGCACCTTCGAGCTGTTCACCCGGGCGCCGTTCCGCGGCGCCTCGCCGGCCACCCGGATGGGGCTGATGCCCGTCACCGCCGCCGGGCACGCGTCGTGGGCGCTGGGGGTGGCCAAGAGCATGCTCGACGACGTGCAGGAGCTGGCGGCGACCAAGTTCCGGATGAGCGACATGGCGTCGCTGGCCAGCCGCCCCACCTTCCAGAAGGGGCTGGCGCATCACCGCGCGGCCTGGCGCGCGGCCCGGCTGTTGGTGCTGGATGCGTTCACGACCGCCGAGGCGGCGGTGGCGGCCGGGCAGGAGCTGACACCGGCGCTGCGCGCCGACATGCGGGTGGCCGCCGTCTACGCCACCGACACGGCCCGCGGCTGTGCCGAGTGGGCGCATCTGGTCGCCGGCACGAGCTCGATCCGCGAGGGCAGCCGGCTGGAGCGGGCCTTCCGCGACATCTACACCGGAACCCAGCACGCCTTCATCAGCGAGAAGGTGGCCATCGACGTCGCGCAGATCTGGCTGGGCATCATCGAGGACCAGCCCGGCTTGTGAGTCCCCGCCTTTCGCCCCTGCGGTGACGTCGTGTCCCGCTACCATCAGCGGATGCGTGGCTCGAAAATCCTGATCACCGGCCCGACCGGTCAAATCGCCACCCCCGTCGCCCGGGCGCTGGCGGCCGACAACGAGGTGTGGGGCATCGCCCGCTTCACCGATGCCGCCGCGCGAGAAAGGCTCGAGCAGGCCGGGATCCGGTGCCAGACGGTGAATCTGGCCGCCGGCGACTTCACCGGTCTGCCAAGCGATTTCGATTTCGTCCTCAACCTCGCGGTGGCCAAGAGCGGAAGCTGGGACAAGGACCTGGCGGCCAACGCCGAGTCGGTGGGTGTGCTGATGGCCCACTGCCGCAACGCCAAAGCCTTCCTGCATTGCTCGTCGGCCGCGGTCTACGACCCGCCCGGCGACGAGCCGCGCAGCGAGCGCTCCGCCCTGGGCGACAACCACAAGCCGCTGTTTCCCACCTATTCCATCTCCAAGATCGCCGGGGAGGTGGTCGCCCGGTCGGTGGCGCGCATCGTCGGGCTGCCCACCACGATCGCCCGGCTCAACGTCCCCTACGGCGACAACGGCGGCTGGCCGTTCTACCACATGGAGATGATGCTGAGCGGCATCCCGATCCCGGTGCCACCCGGAGAACCCGCCCGCTACAACCCCATTCACGAGGACGACATCATCGCCACCATCCCCAAGCTGCTCGACGTGGCGTCGGTTCCGGCGACCACCGTCAACTGGTGCGGCGACCAGACCGTCAGCCTGCAGGAGTGGTGCGGCTACCTCGGCTCGCTGGTGGGCAGGGAACCGGTCTTCGAGCCGAGCGAGCGCGCGCTGCGCGGCAACCCGACCACCGTCGACCGGATGCACGAGCTCATCGGCGGCACCACGGTCGACTGGCGCGACGGCATGCGCCGGATGGCGGCCAAGTTCCACCCGGAGCTCGTCGGCGTCTGAGCCCGGCCACCCCCGGCGGATGCTTGACCACGCAGCGCGCACAATGCTAAGCAAGTGCTCAGCACCGAGCGCAGCGGGCGCTGGGCGCGACGGCTCGCCAGAGGACTCGCCAGAGGAAAGGGATCAGATGACGGTGCAGGCGGTATTGGACGACATTCGCAAGCGCCCCGGAACGGGTGACGTCATCGCGGTCATCGATCCCGCGACGGAGGAGAAGATCACCGAATTCACCGACTGCGGCGCCGAAGCGGTCGACGAAGCCGCCGCCCGGGCGAAGGCGTCCTTCGAGTCGGGCGTCTGGTCGCAGCTGCCGGGCCGGGAGCGGGCCAAGATCCTGTGGCGGATCGGGGATTTGATCGACGAACACGCCGAGGAGTTCGCCCAGCTGGATTCGCTGAACACCGGTATGCCGTTGCTGCAGGCGCAGCTGCAGATGTCGACGTGTTCGGAGTTCTTCCGCTACTACGCCGGCTGGTGTTCGAAGATCAACGGCACCGCCTACGACGTGAAGACCGACGGCATCGCGACCGACACGTTCGTCAACATGCACGCCTACACGCTCAAGGAGCCCTACAGCGTGGTGGGGCTGATCTTCCCGTGGAACGGCCCGATCTTCAACGCCAGCGCCAAACTCGCGCCGGCGCTGGCCGCCGGATGCAGCCTGCTGGTCAAGCCCGCCGAGGAGACGCCGCTGTCGGCGCTGCTGCTGGACCGGCTGGTGCACGAGGCCGGGGTTCCCGAGGGTGTGGTCAACCTGCTGACCGGCTACGGCCACACCGCGGGCGCGGCGATCACCGCGCATCCCGACGTCGAAAAGGTCGCCTTCACCGGGTCGACCGAGGTCGGCAAGGAGATCGTGCGGGCGTCGGCCGGCAACCTGAAGAAGGTCACGCTCGAGCTCGGCGGCAAGTCGCCGGTGCTGATTTTTGACGACGCCGACCTGGACAAGGCCATCCTGATGGCGTCGCTGGGCATCTTCGTGCACTCCGGGCAGGGCTGCGTGTGCGGGTCGCGGATCTTCGTGCAGCGCGGCGTGTACGACCGCGTGGTCGAGGGCATCGCGATGATGGCCAACACGTTCAAGCTGGGCGCGCCCAGCGAGGAGGGCTGCGTGAGCGGGCCGCTGATCAGCCAGAAGCAGCTGAACCGCGTGATGGGCTTCATCGACAAAGGTAAGAACGACGGCGTCGAGGTGGTCACCGGCGGCTACCGGCTGGACCGCAAGGGTTACTTCGTGCACCCCACGGTGCTCACCAACGTGGACCCCGGCATGCGGCTCTACCAGCAGGAGATCTTCGGTCCGGTGGTCGCCATCCTGCCCTTCGACGACGAGGACGAGGCGGTGGCGATGGCCAACGACACCACCTACGGCCTGGCCGCCACCGCCTGGACGGAGAACCTGGGCCGCGCCCACCGGATCGTCAAGCGGCTGCAGGCGGGCAGCGTCCAGGTGAACTGCCAGTTGGTGTTCGACCACGACGTGCCCTTCGGCGGATACAAGCAGTCCGGCTGGGGCCACGAGTTCGGTAAAGAGGGCCTGGAGATCTACCTGAAGACGAAATCGGTCTGGGCGCAGCTGTAGACCAGTCGCCGCAGCGACGAGAGTTAGTGAACTGCAAGCACATTCGCCGACTCTCGTCGCCGGTTGGTCGGTTACGACCCCTTGGTGTAGCGGCTCAGGAACCCGATTGCCGCAATCCCGGCGACCACGCCGATCACCCCCCACAACACCACCTGGAAGACCATCGCGCCGAACAGCCAGCCGAATGTCATCCCGAGGTAGAGAAGCCAGAACAGCCGAAAGACGCTCCACGCCGCCACGGCGCCGGCGCCGAGCCCGATGTAGAGGCTGCGCTGCCGATCCACGCGGTTGATCTGTTCTTCGATGCTGGCGGGCACGATCTTCATTGGTGGCTTCCTTAGGGTTGAAGGGGTCTGGGATTGGATGTCCTGGATGCCCAGGACGGTGGGGTGTGGCTAATGTGTTGTTGCAACGGTTGTTGCTTGAAAGGAATGGCCGCCCTGCCGTTTTGGACGGTCCTGGCCACTGATTGAGATCTGACGCGTACTCGATGACGCTGCTCTAAGGACCTGTTGGCGGGGTTGTCCGCGGGGACTGCGACGACAGGAGTAGCGGTATGGCCGAACCCGACCGAGTGTGGGTGGGTATCGACGTCGGTAAGTCCACTCATCATGCGTGCGCGATCGATGACACCGGAAAGGTGGTGTGGTCGAAGAAAATCCCGAACGAACAGGCCGCGATCGAAGACCTGATCGCCCAGGGCGGCCGGATTGCTAACCACGTGGTGTGGGCGATCGATTTGACCTCGCCGCCGGCGGCGCTGCTGATCGCCGTACTGCTGAGCGCGAAAGCCGAGGTGGTGTATGTGCCGGGCCGCACGGTTAACACGATGAGTCATGCGTTCCGCGGCGAAGGCAAGACCGACGCCAAAGACGCGCGGGTAATCGCCGAAACCGCTCGGCACCGACGAGATCTGTCCCCGGTCGTACCCGGCGAAGACCTGGTTGCCGAATTGCGGTCGCTGACCGCATACCGGTCGGATCTGATGGCTGACTGGGTGCGAGGCGTGAACCGGCTGCGCTCGATGCTCACCGCCATCTTCCCTGCTCTGGAAGCTGCGTTCGACTACTCCACCCGCGCGCCGTTGATCCTGGTATCCGCTATGTGCACTCCGGGCGAAATCCGGTCGGCAAAAAGAGCTGGCGTGATCAAGCACCTTCGGAAAAACCGGGCATGGCCCAACAACATCGACACGATCGCCGACAAGGCGCTCGCCGCGGCAGCAGGCCAGATAATCACCCTTCCCGGCGAAGCCGGAACCGCCGCGCTCATCAAGCAACTCGCAGCACGGCTGCTGGACTTGGATCGGCAGATCAAGGACATCGATAAGCAAATCACCAACAAATTTCGTGAGCATCCCAGCGCCGCCATCATCGAGTCGATGCCCGGCATGGGGCCACACCTGGGCGCTGAGTTCCTCGTAATCACCGGCGGCAACATGGCCGCCTTCACCAACCCCGGCCGACTGGCATCGTTCGCCGGATTGGTACCCGTCCCACGCGATTCCGGCCGTATCACCGGCAATCTGCATCGGCCCAAGCGCTACAACCGGCGCCTGCGCCGCGTGTTCTACCTCGCCGCCCTGTCCAGCCTCAAGATCGAAGGTCCCTCGCGGGCTTTCTACGACCGCAAACGATCCGAGAACCATATCCACACCCAGGCCCTGCTTGCCCTGGCACGCCGCCACGTCGACGTCCTGTGGGCACTGCTGCGCGACAACAGAACCTGGCAACCCCAGCAACCAACCGTGGCAGCTGCCTGACGCACTCACCGGGCGTCCTCACCGCTTGACACGCTCATTGAGATTCCTTTCGTGAGGGGCGGCGCCGGAGTGGCGCCGTCGTTGCGCCCAGTGCAAGCCCGGCCGGCGGCTACCGATCCCAACCACGTCCGGCACGCACTACCCTGCACGGCAGGGGGCTGTCGAAAGGGTTCGCCGGTGAACGTGTCGCGAGTTGCCCTGGTCCCCATCGCCGTCCTGGCCTGGGCGCTGTTCCTGCCGGCGGGATCCGCGGCGGCCGATCCGCCACCCACCCAGGTGATCACCGTCGTGGCGGTCGGGCCGGACGGCCAAGCCATCAACGGCTATCGGGTGGCGGCCGGGCCCGACAGCGTCGGGCACGCATCCGAGTGTTCGCAACCGTCACCGTCGGCGGTCGACGACAACGTCTACTACTGTTCGCCGAGCGCCGCCGGTGCCGGCACCTGCTGGCCGTCCACGCCGGGATCCCTTCTGTGCGTAGACAATCCGTGGGACAGGCAGATGCACCGGGTGACGTTCGACGGGCAGCTGGCACCCGTGCGCGCGCCCGCCGACCCGGACCCGTTCGCGCTGACCCTCGACGACGGCACCCGCTGCCTGCTGCGCAACGGCGGCGCGTGGGGCGGGCGGGCCGACGGGTACGTCGGCGTCTACGGATGCGGCGGCGCCGGTTCGGATCTGGCCGTGCTGTGGCAGCCCAGCCAGGGCCGCGGCTCCTGCATCGACCGCTCGGCACCGGCGTGGACCGTCAAGGTCGGCCGGCTCGGGGCGCCGGACGCAGTGCTGCCGCCGCCGGCGACCCGCACGGTGACCGCCGCCTGGCTGGCCGGCGGCAGGGCCGGTCAGTAGCGCCGCCGCCGTACTGCTATAACGCACGTATGTCAGGCCCAGGGCACACCATCACCCATGTTTCCGACACGGCGCGCTGGACGGCGTTGCACCGGGCCACCGAATCCGCGCGGCCCGACGCGATTTTCTGTGACCCGCTGGCCGAACGTCTCGCCGGTGACCACGGCCGCGCGATCGTCGACCACGTGCCGCGCACGACGCGCAACGGGTGGTGGCTTGTCGCGCGGACCAAGATCATCGACGACGCCATCGCCGAGGCCATCGCCCAGGGCTGCGACCGGGTGCTGAACCTGGCCGCCGGGCTGGACACCCGGCCGTATCGGTTGAACCTGCCGCCCGATCTCACCTGGGTGGAGGCGGACCTGCCGGCGTTGCTCGCCGAGAAGACGCAGGTCCTCGCCGACGAGGTGCCGCGCTGCCGGTTGACCCGAACCGCAGTCGACCTGGCCGACGGGGTCGCCCGGGACGCGTTTTTGAACGAGGCGCTGGACGGTGCGACCAAGGCGCTGGTGCTCACCGAGGGCCTGTTGATGTATCTGGACGACAGCGACGTGTCCGCGCTGTCGGCGGCGCTGCAGCGGCCCGAGGTCCGCTGGTGGATGCTCGACTTCGCCGGACCCGGCCTGAAGAAGATGATGAACAAGAAGATGGCGGGCATGCTGGCCAACGCGCCGTTCAAGTTCGCCCCGGACAACGGGTTGGCCTATTTCGAAAACCTGGGTTGGCGAACGGTCCAGGTGGAGGCGCTGTATTCGGCGGCCCGCCGGCTGCGGCGCTTGCCGCTGGTGATGCGCCCGCTCGGCTGGCTGCCGCAGCCGGATCCGCGCCGTCCGGGTCGCCGGGCGTGGAGCGCGGCCGCGCTGCTGACGCACTGACGGCGCCGGCGGGCATTGCTACCAGACGCGGATCCAGTCGATGAGCATGTCCGCGGGATAGCTGCCCGGGCCGGGGTCGCCGCCGCCGGACCCGGCCACCGCCAGGTTGAACACCGGAAAAACCGTGTAGCCCGGGCCGTTGAACGGCCAATCCGGCAGCGAACTGGCGGGCACGTCGAAGTACGGTTGCGCGCCGTCGACGTAGTCCTTCCAGAACCGGATGCCGGCCTCGTCCCACTGGCATCGCCAGGTGTGCCAGGCGCTGTCCACCGCGATGTTGTGGGTCTTCCACTCGCCGCCGTTGGCTTTGGCATGCACGGTGGTGGCCGAGGGCCAGTTGCCGTTGCCGTACCACTCCATGACGTCGATTTCGCCCTGGTCGTCATTACCCAGCCAGTAAGCCGGCCAGGCGCCGGCGGTCAGGCAGTCCAGTTTGATCCGGGCCTCCCAGGTGTGGCCGACGCCGCCGCGCCACAGACTCTGCACCTTGCCGCTGTAGTAGGTGGGGCCGTCCTTGGCGGCGCGCAGCACCAGGTTGGACTTGCCGTCGAGGAAGACGTTGCGGCGGTCGTCGCGGTACTGCCCGATGTTCTCCGGGCGTTCCCAGTAAGTCGGATCCTTAATCGTCTCGCGGGCTTTGGCCACCGCCCATTTGGACGCGTCCGGCGCCGAGCCGGCCGGACCGTCGAACTCATCCTGGAAGAGGTAGGTCCCGGATTGGCCGCTGGGCGCCGCGGGCGGCGGGGCCGGACTGGCCCCGGCTCTCGGGTTCGGCAGCGCCGCTGCCAGCACTCCGATTCCGGTGGTCACAATCATGCGGCGGCGATCGATCTCCGGCATAAGCAAGGGACCCTAGCAGCCCGCCGGCGCGGATTCGAAACGGCAAATGTGAGTTCCTAAGGGGAGTCAAGCTACTTCGGTGGGTTTTATGCTGGGGTGGACGGGCCGGTGAATTGGAGCGCGTAGCGACTCCTGTTGTTCCCGGCCCGTCCTGCCTTTTTGGCGCTGGGAGTAGCGCTTGGAGGCAGCGTTGATGCGAGTCTTCTTGTCGACGGTGTGGTGGGCGCGGACGATGCGGCGTCCTTCTTCGAAGGTGATGGGTCGTCCGTCGGTGTCGCGCAGCACGTAGTGCGCTCCGGCGCGCCAGCAGGTGGCGATGCGGGTGAGCAGGATGGTGGCAATGTGGCAGATCGCCGAATCGTGGTGGCGCTCGGTGCTCATCAGGCGTTTGTATTTCGCGGCCAGTTGCGGGTCGCTCTTGCGGGCTTGGTCAGCGGCGGCGAAGAGGGCTTCGCGCAGCAGCGGGTCACCGGCTTTGGTGAGTCCGTGGCGCTGTTCTGCTTGTCCGGACTGGTTGACCTTGGGGACGAGGCCGGAGTAGGCGCGGATGGCGGCTAGGGAGTGGAACCGGTGCGGGTCGCCGATGCGGCCGGCGATGACCGCACAGGTGACGGGCCCGACGCCGGGTGCTGAGGCGATGATGCCGCGCGGGTCGGCCTCGGCGTAGAGGTTGGCGGCGCGCTCGTCGAGGTCGTCGATCTGCTCGGTGAGCATCTGGGCTTGCTCGGCTTCGGTAGCGATGTCGGCGGCCAGTTCGGCGAAGTCGATGCGGGCATTAGCGCCAGATCCCCATAGCTGCAGCGATTCTTGGGCGGCGGTCAACAGCAGGGTGGCGTGTGGTTCGCGCCAGGCGCCGCGGGAGTGGCGGATCAGGAAGCGGGTCAGGCGGGCATGGCCGAGACGGATCAGGCTGTGCGGGTCGGCGTAGCGGGCCAGCAGTGCCAGCGCGGCCTTGCCATAGTTGGATCCCAGCGCGTCGTACCAGGCTGGACCGAGGAGCTCGAGCTGGGCGTCAAGGCGCTGGAAGACTGCGGTGCGGCGCTTGACGATCGAGGAGCGGATCTTGACCAGGCGCCGCAGCGGTTCGCCGGGCCCGTCGCCGCTGTGGTCACGCAGCCCCTCTGGATGCAGCAAGGGCAACCGGGCCAACAGCTTGGAGTCCAGATGGTCATTTTTGGTGTGCTTGGAGTAGTAGGCGCGCAGGTCTGCTGACTGGGTGGTGGGCACCATCGAGATCCGGGCGCCGTGATGACGAAACCAGGATGCCAGCGGAACCCATGCGTTGCGGGTGGGCTCCATCACCACCCGCACGGTGTCTTGCTCGCTGAGTCCGATTACTTTCCAGAGCTTTTCGAGGTCGGCGGGCCGGGTGAAGAACTTTCGTCCGGTCCACACATACGTCCCATCGGGACGGGCCAGCGATGCTTGATGAGCAGCCCGGCACGCCACGTCGATACCCAAAATCAGTTCCACGCACATCCTTTCGACGGATCCAGGTCAGTCCCCGGCTCCGACGGGCATGGCCCAGACATTCCGCAAGCAGAAGTCCGCTCCCGAGCGGCTCCAAGTTCCCGAACAGGGACACCGGTCGGCACCTGAGACGCGCCGCGGACGACCACTCAAAAATCAGGAATCACCAGGTGTTCCGGTCGGTGGCCTCGGCCGTCCGCGGACGCCCACTAAACCTAAATGTCGGTGGTCGTCGCTATCGTTCGGTCCGGCCGGCATGGACGGCGGCGGGCAGTGGCACCGGATTGCGCATATGCGAATTCACGGCCAATTCTCATCCTGGCGGATGGTTTGGTCTCAGGATTCGGCGGGCATTCTGGAATCACGATCCGATAACCACTGTCCCGGCTTTTGCGAGTGGTGCTGAGAGGAGTGACGATCGTGGCGAATACATCAGAAGGCACGGTTATTTTCCTTCAGTCCCATCCGCTATGGGCCGCCGCTCAGCGCCGCGAGCGTGAACGCAGTGAAGCGATGCGTCGCCACCCGTCCTACCGCGCCCGGCAGCGCGCCGCGGCCTCGGGCACCGGCAATCCCGTCGTTCCGATGACCCGCAACTTCAAGCTGTATTCCAGCGGTAACACTCCGGCGTGAATTCGAAGCCCTGAACTGTGGGGGCCGGAATTCGGCTTCGCCGATCTGCCAAGCCTCGCGCGCCCCGGAATTGAGACTTGCCACCGCGATTTGCGCGCGACCCGACACCGAATTCCGCACGTGCCCGGATAACCGCGCCGCGACTGCGGGCGCCGCGGCGATCGGCTCGGCAACGCCGGTGCCGTCGATCAGAGCTTGCCGGCCACGAAGTCGGCGGCCTGGTCGGCCATGCCCGCGTCGATGTAGGCGCCGGCGAGATGCTGCGGCCAGTTCTGCTTCCACGTGTTCGGGTCGGCCGGGTTGCAGATCGGGTCGGCGCCGTGGCACAACTCGATGGTCCGGTCGTTGTAGGTCGGGTTGAAGTTGGTGATCGGACCCACCCACTGGCTTCCGTTGCCGAACAACGCGACGGCGGCGATGTGCTGGTCTACGCCGGGCGGCAGCGGGCTGTCGAATCCGAATGCGCCGATGGGTGCCGCGAGCACCACGTCGGTGACCGCCGCGCCGAGCGAGTAGCCCCCCAGCACCAGCCGGGTGTCCGGGCAGCTGTTGACCATGTCCTGAATGTGGCGGCTCATGTCGTTGGCGCCCTGGGCGACCTCAGTGTCGGCCGGGTACTGCACGGCGTAGACGCCGACGGTCCTGTTCACCCTGGACCGCAATGCGCTGATGAACGCATTGCCCAGCACGCCCGGTCCGGGGGACTCGTTGCGGCCGCGGGCAAACACGACCTGCACCGGGGTGCAGTTCGCGGCGGACGCGGGCGCCGCCGCCCCAGGGGTGCCGGGCGGGAGCAGCAGGGCGGCCGCCATGGCAACGGCCGTCATGGCAACAGCGGCGGTCACGACGGCCGGGCGGACGGCACCGGGATCACGGGTCAACGAGGCGCGCACACCGATGATGTTAAGGCGCGGTCGCTTCGCCCGCCGGACAGCCGGTGCGCCGGCCCGCGGTGATCGCTCAGCGCGAACATCGACCACGGTGACGGCGGTGTCGCGCAAGGCGATAGGTTCGGCTGATGAATCACGTCGACGAGCGTTTGTTCGCCCTGGCCGAACAGGTCCAGGGTTTCATGCCCGCCGAGGAGGGACGCGCGCTCTACGACACCGCGCTGCGCTACCTCGACGGCGGCACCGGCGTCGAAATCGGCACGTACTGCGGCAAATCCACGCTGTTCCTCGGCGCCGCGGCCCAACAGACCGGCAGCGTGCTGTACACGGTCGACCACCATCACGGCTCCGAGGAGCACCAGGCCGGCTGGGAATACCACGACGCCTCGTTGGTGGACGAGGTGACCGGCCTGTTCGACACGCTGCCGACGTTTCGTCGCACCCTGGACGCCGCCGGGCTGGACGACCACGTGGTGGCGGTCGTGGGGAAGTCACCGATCGTGGCCCGGGGCTGGCGATCACCGCTGCAGCTGTTGTTCATCGACGGCGGCCACAGCGAGACCGCCGCGAACCAGGACTTCGACGGATGGGCCAAGTGGGTGACGCCCGGCGGTGCGCTGGCCATTCACGACGTCTTCCCCGACCCCAGGGACGGCGGCCGGCCGCCGTATCACATCTATTGCCGGGCAATCGATTCCGGTCAGTTCAGGGAGGTGTCGGCCACCGGGTCGCTGCGCGTGCTGGAGCGGATCGGCGGCCGGGCGGGCGAGCCGGTCGAACAGGACTAAAGCGTCAGCGGCCGCTGGCCACGCATTCACAATCGAAGTCGGTCTGCAGGCCCACCGGCAGCGCGTCGCCGCGGAAGATCCCGGCGCCGGCGGTGGCATCCGACAGGGCGTCCGCCGCCAGGATCATCGCCGCGCCCGTCCACGTGGTGCGCTCCTCGGGCCAGCGTTTTCCGTCCGCGAAAACCAGTCCCGTCCAATATGAACCGTCGCCCTCGCGCAGGTGTTGCATCGCGGCGAACTGGCGATGAGCCTCGGAGCGCCGGCCCAGTGCCTCCAGCGCCATCACCAGCTCGCAGGTTTCGGCGCCGGTCACCCACGGGCGATCGCCCACGCACCGGATGCCCAGGCCGTCGACCACGAAGTCGTCCCAGCGCTGCTTGATCCGGGCGGCCGCCGCCGGACCGCGCACGGCGCTACCGAGAATGGGGTAGTACCAGTCCATCGAGTAGCGGTCCTTCTCGGTGAACGCCTCCGGGTGCGCGGTGATCGCGTGACCCAGCCGGCCCAGCGCCAGCTCCCACTCCGGCTGCGGGTCGTCGACCAGGCCGGCCAGCGCCAGCGCACACCGGATGCTGTGGAACACGCTGGAGCACCCGGTCAGCAGAGCCTCCGGCAACAGGCCGGCTTCGCTTCGCGCCCAAGTGATCTCGCCGTAGCCGACCTGCATGTCGATGACGAAGTCGATGGCCTTGCGCACCACCGGCCACATCTCGGCGGCAAACGAGTCGTCACCGGTGACCAGCACGTGATGCCACACCCCGGCGGCGATGTAGGCGCAAAAGTTGCTGTCGCTGTTGGCGTCTTCGATGACGCCCGCGCGGAATTGGATGGGCCAGGAGCCGTCGGGCCGCTGGGTGCGACGGCTCCATTCGAAGGCCGCCCGGGCCGGCTCGAGCAGCCCGGCGGTGGTGAGCGCCATCGCGCACTCCACGTGGTCCCACGGATCGGTGTGGCCGCCGTCGAACCAGGGGATGGCGCCCGACGGTTCCTGCTCGGCCGCGATCGACAGCGCGGTCTGCCGGCATTCCTCGGGTGTGAGCACCCCGGGGACCGCGGGCAGGCTAGACCGATGCAATGGAATATCCCGCGGTCGCTTGGCTTTTCGCGTCCTGTCGTTTGACGAAGTACATCGCCACGCTCTTGCCCACCAGCGGGTTGAGCAGCGACTCGGCCAGCTGGGTGATCTTGGGTCGCCGCATCAGGTCCCAGACCAACAGCTTGTGGTAGGCGGCCACCGCGCGGTGATCGGTGTTGTGTACGCCCACAGCGCATTTCAGCCACCAGAATGGGGAGTGCAGGGCATGGGCGTGATGCGCGTGGGTCAATGTCATTCCCCCGCTGAGGATCTTGGCGCGCAGGTCGCTGGCCCGGTAGATGCGGACGTGGCCGCCTTCGTTGCTGTGGTATTCGTCGGACAGCAGCCAGCAAACCCGCTCCGGCAGCCAGCGGGGCACACTGACCGCCAGCGTGCCGCCGACCTTGAGCACCCTGATCAATTCGGCGATGGCGGCGTCGTCGTGCGGGATGTGCTCGAGGATCTCCGACGCGATGACGCAGTCGAATGTCTGGTCGGGGTAGGGCAGCTTGAGTGCGTCACCGACGACCACCGTGGCCGACGCGCCGGCCGGCGCCTCGCCGCTGTCGGCCATCGCGCGCAGGACGGTGTCGACCGAACGCAATTCGGCCTCGTTCTGGTCGAAGGCGACGACGTCGGCGCTGCGCCGGTAGGCCTCGAACGCGTGCCGGCCCGCGCCGCAGCCCACGTCGATGACCTTGCTCGACGGCCCGATGCCCAGCCGGTCGAAATCGACCGTCAGCATGGCGCCCGGCCCGCTGCGTTGCGCGCGATCGCGCGCTCGTAGACCCGAACGGTCTGCGCCGCCACGGCTTCCCAGCTGAACACGTCGACCGCTCGGGTGCGGCCCGCCCGGCCCAGGCTGCGGCGCTTTTCCGGCGAATCCAGCAGCTCACCTAGGGCGCGGGTGAGGGCGTCGACGTCGGCGGGCGGCACCAGCTCGGCGCAGGCGCCGTCCGTGCCGAGTACTTCCGGCAGTGCGCCGACCCGGCTGGCGACGATCGGGGTGCCGCTGGCCATGGCTTCCACGGCCGGCAGCGAAAACCCTTCGTACAGCGAGGGGATGCAGGCGGCCTCCGCGGAAGCGAACAAGGCGGCCAGCTCGGCGTCGGACAGCCCGCTGGTGATGTGCACGATGTCGGAGATCCCGAGCTCGGCGATGAGTTTGTGGGTGGGGCCGTTGGGTTCGACCTTGGCCACCAGCCGCAGCTCGAGGTCCCGCACGGTGCGCAGCCGGGCGACCGCGTGCAGCAGGGTGCGGACGCCCTTGAGCGGCGTGTCGGCGCTGGCGATGGCGATGATCCGGCCGGGCTGGCGCGGGCCCGAACCCGGCTTGAACAGCTCGGTGTTCACCCCGAGCGGCACCACGTGCAGTTGCTCGGGGGAGACCCCGAAATCGGAGATGATGTCGGCCGCCGACGACGACGAGACCGTCAACAGGTCGGGGATGTGGCGGGCGACTTCCTGCTGCATGGCCAAAAACCCATACCAGCGGCGCACCAACGGTTTTCGCCACCATCGTGCGGCGGCCAGATCCAGCACCCGATCCCGGGTGATCGGATGGTGCACGGTGGCCACCACGGGAAGTCCCGCGCCGGCGATGCTGAGCAGGCCGGTGCCCAGGCTCTGGTTGTCGTGCACGACGTCGAAATCGGCTGTGCGCCCGGCAAGTAACCGCGCGGCGCGCAGCGTGAACGTCCGCGGTTCGGGGAAGCCCGCCGTCCAGGTGGTCAGCAGTTCCAAAAGGTCGATGGAGTCCCGGATTTCGCTCGGCCGCGGCACCCGGAACGGGTCGGGTTCGCGATACAGGTCGAGGCTGGGCACCTCGGTGAGCCGGACCCGCGGGTCGAGCAGGTCGGGATACGGCTGCCCGGAGAACACCTCGACGTCGTGACCGAGCTCCACCAGGCCGTGGCTGAGATGGCGCACGTAGACGCCCTGTCCGCCGCAATGGGTCTTACTACGGTAGGACAGCAGAGCAATTCGCATACTCAACTCTTCTTTGCTGGAAAATGACCGCGGAATGGCGCCGAATCCATCGCGGTCAACGGACTCCCGAACTCCGCGACAGCAAACTGGACATGTGTCCAGACTATAGTTCGATCACCTAAGCGAGCGCAACGAGTCCGGAATCCGCCGTCCCGCGCGTAGGCGGCCCCCGGGATGTCCGACACGCAAAGATCATGCCACTGGCTCGTGGGCGTCCTCCGTCCGACCGGTCGGTGGCCGGCGCGCGGCGCGCCCGGCGGCGCACCGGCCGCGCCCGGCTGACCGGCGCCGACGACCCGAAACCGCGACCGCGGGTTTTGCTACCATCGCGCGGTGCGGGATTCGGCCGGACCGGGTGCACGCGGCGATCGACGACCGCCGTCACGGCGCGAGGTCCTCGGCTACGCCGCCGGATGCGCCCTGGCGCCGGTGCTGCTGAGCCTGGGCACGATGGCCGGCGCGGGCGGTCCGACCGCCCGCGCCGCCGGGCTGAAGCTGATCGACTTTGCCGAGCGCAGGATCGCGCCCGAGGAGATCAAGGCGGCCGGCTACGACGGCGTGGTGAACTACGTATCGCTGTCGCGGCCGGGCGCCGACTTCGAGGCCAAACCGCTGACCCGGGACTACGCCGACGCGCTGCGCGCCGCGGGCCTGCACATCGTCAGCAACTTCCAGTACGGCAAGCCCGGATGGCCGGACCCGTCGGATTTCACCCGCGGCTACGACGGCGGCGTCGCCGATGCGCACACGGCCACGCAGTTGCACGCCGCGGCCGGCGGCCCGGACTCGGCGCCCATCTTCTTCAGCGTCGACGACGACATCGACGCCGACACGTGGAACAACGTTGCGGTGCAATGGTTTCGGGGGATCAACTCGGTGCTGGGCGTCGGCCGTACCGGCATCTACGGGCATGCCCGGGCGTGCGGGTGGGCGATCCGTGACGGCGTCGTCGGGCCGTCCAGCACTCCGGGCCACCGGTGGGCGTGGCAGACCCGGTCGTGGTCGCATGGCGAGCGGGAGCCCGCGGCGGTGCTGTACCAGGCCGTGGTCAACAGCCCGGGCAGCCCGGGCCCGCTGCTGGGCGGCATCAACGTGGACGTCGACGACGTCCTCGCCGCCGACTACGGGCAGTGGGACTTCGCGCGGTGACCTAAATGCACGACACCCCGCGAGCCGGTGACTCGTGGGGTGTCGCCCGGTGTCACTTCAGGTCGAAGCGGTCGTTGTTCATCACCTTGACCCAGGCCGCGACGAAGTCCTCGACGAACTTGCCCTGATTGTCGTCCTGGGCGTAGACCTCGGCCAGCGCCCGCAGCACCGAGTTCGAGCCGAACACAAGGTCATTCGCGGTGGCGGTCCACTTGAGCGCGCCGGTGGCCCGGTCGTGTCCCTCGTAGACGTTCTCGGCGGTCTCCGACGCCTTCCACTCGGTGCCCATGTCAAGCAGGTTGACGAAGAAGTCGTTGGTCAACGCGCCCGGCCGGTCGGTGAACACGCCGTGCTTGCTGCCTCCGTGGTTGGCGCCGAGGGCGCGCAGCCCGCCGACCAGCACCGTCATCTCCGGGCCCGTCACACCGAGCAGGTAGGCCCGTTCCAGCAACAGCTGCTCGAGCGGGGCCTTCTCGCCGGGCCGCGCGAAGTTGCGGAATCCGTCGGCCCGCGGCTCGAGCACCGCGAACGAGTCCACGTCGGTGCTCTCCTGCGAGGCGTCGGTGCGCCCGGGCGCGAAGTGCACCGAGATCTCGTAGCCGGCGTCCTTGGCCGCCTTCTCGACCGCGGCCGAGCCGGCCAGCACGATCAGGTCGGCCAGGGAGATCTTCTTACCGCCGGACGCCGACGCGTTGAAGTCCTGCTGGATCTTTTCCAGCACGGGCAGCACCTTGTCCAGCTCCGAGGGCTCGTTGGCCTCCCAGTTGCGCTGCGGCTGCAGGCGCAGCCGTCCGCCGTTCGCGCCACCGCGCTTGTCGGTGTTGCGGTAGCTGCCGGCCGCCGACCACGCGGTCTTGACCAACTGCGGCACCGACAGCCCGGAGGCGAGCACTTTGTCCTTCAGGGCGGCTACGTCGTTGTCGTCGACCAGCGGGTGGTCGACGGGCGGAACCGGGTCCTGCCACAGCTGCGGTTCGGGGACCCAAGGCCCCAGGAACCGCGAGACCGGTCCCATGTCGCGGTGCAGCAGCTTGTACCACGCCTTGGCGAAGGCGTCGGCCAACTCCTCGGGGTGGTCGAGCCAGCGCCGGGTGATGTCGCGGTAGATCGGGCTCTCGCGCAGCGAGATGTCGGTGACCAGCATCGTGGGCGCGCGGCCCGGCCCGCCGAACGGGTCGGGAATGGTGCCCGCGCCGGCGCCGTCCTTGGCGGTGAACTGCCAGGCCCCGGCGGGGCTCTTGGTCAGCTCCCACTCGTAGCCGTACAGGGTCTCCAGGAAGGTGTTGTCCCACTTGGTCGGGGTGGGCGTCCAGACCACCTCCAGGCCGCTGGTGATGGCGTCCTTGCCCACGCCGGTCCCGTACGAGCTCTTCCAGCCCAGACCCTGCTGTTCGATCGGGGCCGCCTCGGGCTCCGGGCCGACCAGGTCGGCGTCGCCGGCGCCGTGGGTCTTGCCGAAGCTGTGGCCGCCGACGATCAGGGCTGCGGTCTCCTCGTCGTTCATCGCCATCCGGCCGAAGGTCTCACGGATGTCGATGGCCGCGGCGATCGGATCCGGCTTGCCTTCGGGCCCTTCGGGATTCACGTAGATCAGACCCATGGTGGTGGCCCCGTAGGGCTGTGCCAGCTCGCGCTCGCCGGTGCCCGGGTAGCGCTTGTCGGTGCCCAACCATTCGTCCTCTTCACCCCAGAGGATCTCCTCGGGCTCCCAGACGTCCTCGCGGCCGAACGCGAAGCCGAAGGTCTTGAAACCCATCGACTCCAGCGCGCAGTTGCCGGCGAAGATGATCAGGTCCGCCCAGGAGATCTTGTTGCCGTACTTCTTCTTGACCGGCCACAGCAGCCGCCGGGCCTTGTCCAGGCTCACGTTGTCCGGCCAGCTGTTGAGCGGGGCGAACCGCTGCATGCCCTGCCCGCCGCCGCCGCGGCCGTCGTGGATGCGGTAGGTGCCCGCGGCATGCCAGCTCATCCGGATGAACAGGCCACCGTAGTGGCCGTAGTCGGCGGGCCACCAGTCCTGCGAGGTGGTCATCACCGAGATCACGTCGGCCTTGAGCGCCTCGACGTCGAGCTTGGCGAATTCCTCGGCGTAGTCGAAGTCTTCGCCCAGCGGATTGGCTTCGGCGACATGGGGGTGCAGCCTGGACACGTCGATCTGGTTGGGCCACCAGTCCCGGTTGGTCAGGGGGGCATTCGACTTCGGGTGCGGCGAAGGGATTGCTGGGTTTTCGCTTTCGCTTTTGCTGGCCGTCCCGGTGTCCGGTTGGGGTGGGCGGCTGGCGGATGTATCAGATGACACAGCATTCCTTTCGAGGGTGGGTGAATCGGGCTGCGATCAAGAACCTGCCGTCGAGCAATCGGCGCACAGGCCCCAGTAGATGACTTCGGCCTCGTCGAGGACGAAGCCGTCGAGAACGTTGTCGTCGTCCGACGGCGTCAGGCAGGGAGCCTCGCCGACCGCGCAGTCGACGTCGGCGATGGTCCCGCAGGACCGGCAGACGACGTGGTGGTGATTGTCGCCGACCCGCGACTCGTAGCGGGCGACCATGCCCAGCGGTTGGATGCGCCGGACCAGGCCCACGGCGGTCAGCGCGTTGAGCACGTCGTACACGGCTTGGCGGGACACGTCGGGCAGGGCCATTCGCACCGCCGAGAAGATCGTCTCGGTGTCGGCGTGCGGGTTGGCGTCCACGACTTCCAGCACGGCAACCCGGGGCCGGGTCACCCGCAGATCGGCCATCCGCAACCTGTCCGCGTAATCGGCCGTCGATGACACCGCACCAGAATGACTCACTTATTTGGAACGAGTCAAGAGTTTATTGTGAAGTGGAGCACAACAGCGGTGTCCAATGAGCTGCGTCACCCGCCTCAGGTGGGTTTGAGCGCGGAGCCCCGACGCCACTGATCCCAGCTCAGCGTCCAATCGCCGTTCTGCGCCAGCGTCAGCGGCGGCCCGCCGCTGTTGCGGACCTCGACCACGTCGCCGGGCACCGAGAAGTCGTAGAACCATTTCGCGTTGTCGGCGTTGAGGTTCAGGCAGCCGTGCGAGGTGTCCTGGTGGCCCTGCGCCCACACCGTCGCGTCGAGCTCGTGCAGATAGATACCGTCCGAGCTGATCTTGGTGGCGTAGTTGATGGTTTCGCGATACCCGAGCCGGGAATTCTTGGGCAACCCGAACGTCGAGGAGTCCATGACGACCGGGTTGCCCTTGTCGAGCACGGTGTAGACGCCCGGCGGGGTCCACAGCGAAATCGACCGACCGCCGATGTTCTCGGTGCCGCCCATCCCCATGGACGTGGGCATGGTGCGCACCAGGACGCCGTTGTCGAACACGCTGACCTGGTGGGTGGCGTCGTCGGCGATCGAGACGTGCGCGTCGCCGATGCGGAATGACACCCGGCTGTCGTCCTGCCCGAACAGGCCGTCGCCCAACGCAATTCCGTAGATCTTCGCCTCGGCAGTGACGGTGGTGCCGGGCGCGTAGTAATGCTCGGGGCGCCAGTGCGCGTTTTGGCCGTCCACCCAGAACCACGAGCCCGTGACCTTCGGATTGGTGGTCACGTTCAGGTGCCGCTCGGCGGCGGCCCGGTCGGCGATCTGCTCGTCGAAGTGCGCGACGATCACCGTCCCGACGCCGTAGCTCGCGCCGTCGCGCAGCGGCGATTCCGACGTGGTGGTGAACGACACCTTGGTCTGGTTCGAGGGCCGCAGCGTGGAGAACGTCGAAACCTGTTTGGTCTCAACACCATCGGTGCCGCGGCTGGTGATCGTCAGCGTGTAGTTGCGGCCGTAGCCCAACGCGACGGTGGGTTTCCACACCAGGTTGTCGGGGGTCATCACGCCCTGCACCGCCGTGCCGCCCTCGTTGACCATTTCGACGCCGGCCAGGGTGCCCGTCTCGGCCTTGACCAGCACCGGCGCGACCGGGTCGACATTCCGCGCGCCGGGGCCCGGGGTGATCCTCACGCGCGCCGGCCCAGTGGTTTTCGGGGCGGCACCGCCGGGGCAACCGCCGTGCGGGCACGGTGCGGCCTCCGCCAGTTGGATAGCGCCGGCCACCGCGACGACGACGAACACCGCGGCCAGGAATCGGCGCGGCCGGCGGACGCCGAGGATGCGGCCGACGAGCCGATCGCTGCTCTTGGACGCCATGACGCTGTTCGAATCCCGCTTCCTCATCACCCGCCGACGATGGTGTGCTCGATGTTGTAGGTCAGGTATCCCGGGACGTACCGTTTTTAAACCGACCGGCATCCGCGGGAGAGCATGGCTTCATGGCCGACGAGGACCTCGACACTCTCTACTGGGTGCCGCCGCAGCAGTTCACCGCCGAGCGCGCCCGGCTGGCCGCGGCGGCCTCGGCGCGTGGCGACGATGCCGCGGCCCAACGGATTTCGGCGGCCCGCAAACCCACCGCGGCGGCCTGGATCGTCAACCGGTTGGCCTTGCGGCACAAGGACGCCCGACAGCGGCTGGCCGACCTCGGTGAGCGGTTGCGGGCCGCGCACGCCGCTTTGGACGGGGCGCGCATTCGCGAATTGTCCGCCGAGCAGCACCGGCTCATCGACGAACTCACCGGCGCCGCGCTGCGGGCGGCCGACGTGCGCACGCCGTCGGCCGCCGTCCGCGAAGACCTGACCGGCACGCTGCAAGCCGCCGTCGCCGACCCGCAGGTGCGGGCGCGCCTGGGCCGGCTCACCCGGCCCGAGCGGTGGTCGGGCTTCGGTGACTTGGGTGACTTGGCTGACGTGGGTGACGCCCCGAGCCCCGAGCCCGAGCCGGCGAACCGAAAGCCGGCGCGCGCCGCCGCGCAGAACCGGCAGGCGCAGCGGCTGCGCGCCGCCGTCGCCGCCGCCGAAGACGCCATAGCCCGGGCCGACGCGGAGTTGTCCGAGGGCAGGGCCCGACGCGATGCGGCCCGGCAGCGGCGCGACGCGGCGGCCCGGGAGCTGCGGGACGCCGAGCGGGAACTGCGCGGCGCCGAGGGCGACTACGACACGGCGGAAAAGGCCAGCCGCGCCGCCGCGGAAACGCTGCAGCAGGCCAGGGCCCGGCTACGACAGGGCTGAGCCCGCGGCGTTTCTTCGGGCCGGGCCGGGGTATCAGCACTGCCGTGACTTCTTTGTGGATGAGCGAGCGCACCGAACGTCCTTGGGCCGCAAGCCAGCTTGACCAGGGGCCGGCGTCCGCCGACGTGATCGTGGTGGGCGCCGGAATCACCGGCCTGATGACGGCGGCGCTGCTGGCCCGCGCGGGCAAGGACGTGCTGGTGCTGGAGGCGCGCACGGTGGGCGCCTGCGCGACCGGCAACACCACCGCGAAAATCAGCCTGCTGCAAGGCAGCCAGCTGTCCAAGGTGCTGCCGCGGCACGGCCGGGAGGTGACGCGCGCGTACGTGGACGGCAACCGCGAGGGCCAGGAATGGGTGTTGGGCCACTGCGAGGCGCACGGCGTGGCGGTGCAACGCGAAGACGCCTACACCTACGCCCAGTCCGTCCGGGGCGTGCCGTCGGCGCGCGCCGAGTTCGAGGCCTGTCAGGCGGTCGGGCTCCCGGTGGTGTGGCAGGACGACGCCGAGGTGCCGTTCGCCTATCACGGCGGGGTGCGCCTGGCCGACCAGGCGCAGTTCGACCCGATGCCCTTCCTCGACTCGCTGGCCGTCGAACTGCTCGGCCGCGGCGGCCGGCTGGTCGAGCACACCCGGGTGCGGCGCGTGTCCTGGCGCGGCAAGGGGGTGCGCGTCCACGCCAACCAGGGCAGCGATGCCGCCGGCCACGACGTCGAACTGCACGCCGACCAGCTGGTGCTCGCCACCGGCATCCCTATCCTGGATCGCGGCGGCTATTTCGCCCGGGTCAAGCCCAGCCGGTCCTACTGCCTGGCCTTCAAGGTCCCCGGCAACATCACCCGGCCGATGATGATCTCCACCGACTCGCCGACCCGTTCGGTGCGGTACGCGCCGGTGCCCGACGGGGAGCGGCTGATCGTGGGCGGCGCGGGTCATACCGTGGGCCGCGAGAAGAGCCCGTCCGCTGCGCTGGACGAACTGTCGGCGTGGACCCGCAAGCATTTTCCGGGTGCGGTGCAGACTCACTTCTGGTCGGCCCAGGACTACACGCCCATCGACCACCTGCCCTACGTGGGCCCCATCCTGCCCAACAGCGAAACGATTTTCGTGGCAACGGGTTTCAACAAGTGGGGGATGACCAACGGGGCCGCGGCGGCGTTGGCGCTGTCCAGCCGGATCCTGGGCGGGCGAATGGACTGGGCGCGCGCGTTCGCCAGCTGGAGCCCGCACGAGCTGTCGGGTCTGGCCACCGCCGTGCAGGCCAACCTCGAGGTCGGCTTCAACCTGACCAAGGGCTGGATCACTCCGGCGGTGCGGATCGGGCGCCGCAGCCCGGTCGACGGTGACGGCGGTGTGGTCAGCGGCCCGCCGTGGCACCTACAGGCCCGCTGCCGCGTCGACGGCACCGAGCACCGCGTGTCACCGGTGTGTCCCCATCTGGGCGGCATCGTGAACTGGAACGACGCCGACAAGGCGTGGGAATGCCCGCTGCACGGGTCGCGCTTCGCACCCGACGGCACCCTGCTGGAAGGACCGGCGACCCGGGACCTGACCGCGTCGCGCTGAGCGACTCACCCGGCGCGCGTCTTGGCGAAGACGATCCAGCGCAGTTCGATCGGGGAGTCGTCCCGTTCGACGTCGAACACGTCGAGGCCACCGGCCCAACCCTCGAACCACCCGGTGGGCGGCCAGGATTCGGCGGGCGAATGGGTCTTCTCGTACTCGTAGGCGGAGTCGTCGGCGACGAGCGCGAGCGGCAGCCCGCCCGCCGCGCCCATCACCTCGTCGCGGGTGAAGACCATGCTGTTGCACTGCTGACTGAATTGCACCGCGGCGGCGTCGGGAACGTAGCCGTCGCGGGCCAGGAAGGTGTTGAAGACCAGCCGTCCGCCGGGCGCCAGGCATTCGGCGGCGAGTTCGAACATGCCGCGCAACTCGTGGGCGGTGCGGAAGTCGGGCACCACCTCGGAGAGCACCATCAGCTGGTAGCGGTCGCGGGTATTCTCCATCGCCGTGAACACGTCGCTTTGAATAACGTTGACGCCCAAGGATTCCCGCTCGGCATCGGCGCGCATCGCCTCGGCGAACTTCGCGGTCATCTCCACCGCGTCCACCGGGTGACCGCGCCGGGCCAGCGCCAGCGCGTTGCGCCCGGTCCCCGCGCCGACGTCGAGCACCCGATAGGTGGCGGGGTCGTCGGCCTCGGCGGCCAGGGTCAGCACCCGCGCGTCGGGCTCGGTGCCGAACAGCGGCGGCGGACGCACGGCCACCCACTGTTCGTAGTCGGCCTCGATGGTGCGCCAGTCGGCCTGGACGTGGAAGTTCACGCCCGTGCCGAACGGGGCGTGATACGAGATGAGCACGTCCGACCGGGGGGAGGCCTTGAAGGCCTTGGCCAGTTCGACTTCCAGCGCCGAGCGCAGCTGCGCGAACTGCTCGGGGGCATACCAGACGCCCAGGGTGGCGCAGACGTTGCCACACAACTGGAGGTATTCGTCGATCATGGCCGGGACGGCCGGCACCCTGATGGTGCCCTCGGCCGACGTGCGGCGGTAGATCCGCCGGATCACCGCCTCGCGCAGCAGCGACGGATCGAACGAGCGATTCGGCGGATCCTGCACCAGAACCTTCTACACGACGGGCCGGCTTTGCACCACCGCCCGGGCACCCCGGCGCCGATCAGCCCCCGCGGGCGGCGTCCTCGAGCAGATCCGCCGCGGCCGCGACGCTTTCGCCGGGTTTGGTCATCCGGGTGGCGACCTCCCGGGCCCGGTCGTGGTAGCGCCCGTCCAGCACACAGCGAAGATCGGCGGTCAATGAGTCCAGGGTGGACGCCGAGAACGCGCGCGCGAGGCCGACTTCCAACGCGCTGACCGCCTCAGCCCAGACCGGCTGATCGAGCCACAACCACAGGATCAGCATCGGCACGCCGGCCCGCAAACCCGCGGCGGTGGTGCCGGACCCGCCGTGGTGCACCACCGCGCGGCAGGCCGGAAAGACCGCGGCGTGGTTGACCGCCGGCACGATTTTCACGTGGTCCTCGGGCGGGATGCCGGTGAAATCGTTTGGGCCACTGCAGATCAACGCCCGTTCACCCACCCGCGCGCAGGCAGCGCTGATCACCGCGACCGTCTCGGCGGGGGAGCTGACGGGGGTGCTGCCGAAGCCGAAGTAGACGGGCGCGGTCCCGTCGGCGATCCAGGACAGTACTTCGTCGTCGACGCCGGTCGGCAGGCCCAGGGTCAGCGACCCCACGAACGGCCGCCGGTGCCCCGCCGTCGCCCACTGCTCTGCCCGCCCGGGCACGCACAGCTCGTCGTAGGCCTGGATCTCCAGCGCCGCCCGGTCCGATTGCCCGGCGTCGGCGGGCAAACCGAGCGCCTGACGCTGGGCGGCTTCGGCGGCGGCGGTGACGTGTGACTGTATCCAGCCGAGCTCCAGCGTGTCGGCGGGGAAGAAGTGCAGCGCCGCCAGCGGGGCGCCGACGCGCTGGGCGACGTTGGCGGCCAGCCGCTGCTCGTTCATCCCGGCCACCAGCAGATCGGCGCCTGCCGCCAGCGCGGCGAGCGTTTCGCTCTTGGCGGCCCACACCGCGGTGACCCGCTCGGTCAGCTGCGGTAGCGCGCTGATCGGATTCTGCACCGTGTGGACGAAATCGGTGGCGGTGTTGATCTGCTCGCGGCTGTCCGGCCCGTAGGCCACCGCGCGCAGTCCGGCCGACTCCGCCAGGCCGAGCTGGTCGGGCGACAGCGCGATCCGGACGTCGTGGCCGCGGCCCTGCAACTCCCGGGCGACGGCGGCGCAGGGTTCGACGTCGCCCCGGCTGCCGTAGGTGGCCAGCACAATCTTCATCAACCAACCTCACTCACGGATGCTGCTCCGAATCCAAGCAGAACACCCCCCGGGCCGCCCGCCCGCAAGGTCCCGGCGGGCCCGCGGGCCGAGGTGACCACGGTTTTTGCTGGAAGCGCGCGGCTGAGACCGCACTGAGAACAATTTGCTCACGACGCGTCATACCCTTGTCGATCGCAGCCGTCACGCCCCGGTAACCTAGCGTTAACCCACCGCAACAATTTCGCTGTATTCGTGAACGTGGGCGACAGTTGCAGATGTGTGCGACCGATCCTGGACAGTTGGGGGCTCTCATCCGGCTGGACTTCGATGCGGTACCGGCAGTACCAGAAGGATTGCGATTTGTTTGCTGCTCAGGTGGCTATCCCCAGATCACGTCCCACATCACGCACGCCCGGCATGACCCGCGCTGACGCCATCCGTCCCGGCACGGCCAGCGCAGCGATCGGAGGAGAACGACATGGACTTCGCGGTACTACCGCCGGAGGTTAACTCCGCGCGGATGTACGCCGGTCCGGGGTCGGGACCCATGCTGGCCGCGGCGATGGCGTGGGACGAGCTGGCCGCCACCCTGCATTCGACGGCGGACTCCTATCAGGCGGAGATCACCGCCCTGACCTCCGGGCCGTGGGTCGGGCCGTCGGCGGCCGCGATGATCGCGGCGATCACGCCCTACCTGACGTGGATGCGCACCACCGGAGCCCAGGCCGAAGAGACCGCCAACAACGCCCGGGCGGCGGCCTTCGCCTACGAGACGGCGTTCGCCGAGACGGTGCCGCCCCCGGTGGTCACGGCCAACCGCACGCTGCTCGCCCAGCTGGTCGCGACCAACATCCTGGGGCAGAACACGCCGGCGATCGCCACCACCGAGGCGGAGTACGCCGAGATGTGGGCGCGCGACGCGGCCGCCATGTACGGCTACGCCGGCGCCGCCGCCGCGGCGACCCGGCTGACCCCGTTCACCCAACCGGATCCGACCACCAACTCCGGCGCCGATCAGTCGCAGGCGGTGTCGAAGGCCGCGGCCACCGCCGCCGGCAGCACCCGCAACACCGTGACGCAGCAGCCGTTCTCGGCGGTGCCCAACATGCTGAACAACCTTGCGGTGTCGCCGAACGCGCTCGGCGACCCGTCGGTGACCGACCTGCTGGGGCTGGAGAGCGACCTGATCGCGATCTTCCTCGACGCGCCGGCCAGCGTGGTCGGGATGGGCGTCGACGCACCCTCGGCCACGATCGCGCTGCCCTTCGACATCGCCGGCGCCCTGACCGGTTTCCACACCGACGACATCGTCAGTGGCTGGGCCGGCGTGCAACCCTGGCCGGGCACCGGAGCGGTGCCGCCGTCGCCGTTCCCGGTCATCACCAACCCGGCGGGCGGTTTCGGGACGCTGGCGTCGGCGGGCCTGGGCCAGGCGAAAACCGTCGGAACCTTGTCGGTGCCGCCGACGTGGACGGCCGCGGCTCCGGCGATCCGGCCGGCCGCCCTGGCGCTGCCGGCCACCACGGTGACCGCCGCCGCCGAAACCGCGGCCACCGCCGCACCCGCTGGCACCGGGAGTTTGTTCGGCGAGATGGCCGCGGCGGGTTTGGCCGGGCGCGCGATGGCCGGCACCACCGGCCTCGGTCGCGAGCGGGCCCGGGCCGAGGCCGCCAAGGCGCCGCGCGAACCGGGCCAAGAACCGGGCAAGGCGCCGAAACAGGAGCCGGCGGCGCCGGCAGTCAGCGCGGGCGGACCGATCACCAGCATCGCCGCCGAGCTGCGCGAGCTGGCATCGCTGCGGGACGCGGGGATCCTGACGCAGCAGGAATTCGAAGAACAGAAGAAGCGCCTGCTGCCAAGCTGATTTCGAGGGTTCACTGTGATTTGGCCCTAGCGCCGCGCCCGGGGTGCTACCGTTTGCTGGCCCTTCGACCGTTCGACGAAATCCGGTAGCACGCATGCCCACCCTCCGCCTCGGCCGCGCCGCCCGGGTTGCCGTGCTCGCGGCGTGCATCGGGTTGGCCGGCGCGCCGCTCGTCGCGGGGTGTGGCGCCGCCCCTCCGGCCACCACCGCGGCGACCGCGTCGGTGACCACGTCGGCGACCAAAGCCGTTGCAGCACAAGATAATCCGTCGTCCACGACCGCTACTCCCGGCCGGTACGGGAATCCCGCGGCCGCCGCCCGCTACTGGGCGGCGCAGTCGCTCGAGGACAACTGCGGACTGGTCTCCGTCGCCGACGTGGTGGGCGAAATCACCGGCACCGCACCGAGTGAACGGCAGATGCTCGACCTGGCCGAGTCGACCCCGTCGGGCACCAATCCCGGTCCGATCTACGCGCCGCGCAACGACCCCAGCCATTCGGGCCCCAACGCCGGCATCGAGTTGGCCGACCTCGTCGTGCTGCTCGATCACTTCGGCATCAAGTCGGAGATGGTCTCGGCGACCGAGCCGGACCGCACCGGCCTGCCCGCGTTGGAGCAATACCTCGCCAAGAACCGCAAGATCATCGCCTTCGTCAACTCCTCGGTCATCCTGAACGCCGATGACCAGCGCACCAAAGCCGACCACTTCCTGGTCGTGACGGGCATCGACACGGACACCCAGATCGTGCACCTCAACGACCCGGGTATCGACCACGCCGACGAACAGGTCGGTGTCGCCACGTTCATGACGGCCTGGGAGACCAGTGATCAGTCGATCGTGGTGACCGCGGCGCCGATCTGAACGGTGGTGCGGCCCCGGCGTTTCGGGCACAGTGAGCACAGCGAACAATAGTGTGCAGTTGCGCCGAGTGAAGGTGGGTGATGGACGAGTCGACGGCCGCCCGCGCCGCGGTGCCGATGCGGGTCGAGGCCTTGCTGCGTTACCCGGTGAAGTCGATGCTGGGCGAAACGCTGGACCGGCTGGCGGTCGACGAGCACGGCGCCCAGGGCGACCGGCGGCTGGCGCTCGTCGACGACGAAACCGGACACGTCGCCAGCGCCAAGAATCCCCGGCTCTGGCGTGACCTGTTGACGTGCACCGCGCGCGCCGATGCGAGTGGGGTGCGCATCAGCCTGCCCGACGGGATGGACGTGGCCGCCGATGACCCCGGCGTCGACGAGTTGATCTCCCGGTTGACGCGGCGCCGGGTCCGGCTGATCGCGCGCCGCCCCGACGGCGCCACGCTGGTGCGCCCCGATCCGGAGCAGCTGCTCGAGCGCGGCCTCGACGCCGAGGTCGACGGCCGCATTCTGCGGATCTCCGCGGCCACCCCGGGTCATTCGTTCACCGACGAAGCCCCGCTGCATGCGATCACCACCGCCACCCTGCAGCACATCGGGGTGGAGGCGCTGCGCTACCGGCCCAACCTGGTGATCGCCACCCCGCCGGGCTATCCGCCGTATGCCGAAAACGATTGGGCGGGAAGCGAAATCACGGTCGGGGAGGCCAGGTTGCGGGTGCTGACTGCCACGTCGCGCTGCGTGGTTCCCACTCTCGAGCACGGCCGGCTGCCGCGGGCCCCGCACGCGCTTCGCATTCCCGCGGCCGAAAATCGTTTGGACACAGGCGGTCACGGCCCGCAGCCGTGCGCCGGGGCCTATCTGGCGGTGCTGGCCGAGGGGGTCATCACCGTCGGCGACCCGGTCACCGTCGAATCGTAGCGTCCGGCGCGGCGGGCGGTTGTGCGGTCATGGCGGCCCACCCCCTTCGTCGCGGCACCGACTCGCGGCGAGCCGGTCACCGAGACGCCTACCCGGATCGCCGGGCGTCTACGCAGAGACGTCAGTCATCGGCGTTGGGCGTGGGGCTTTGGGCGGATTCCCATTTCGCCTCGAGTGCCCGGGTCACCCGGGTGCCGGCGGGCAGGTCGAGTTGAAAGGTCTCGCCGCCGTCGCTTTCCAGGGTGACGAGATAGCCCCCGTCGGTGGCGTCCTTGAAGACGACCTTGTAGGCCCGTTCACCGGACCCGCGGTCGACGGCGATGAGGTCGCCCGGGGTGACGTCGTCGATCAACTCGTTGCCGGAGACTTTGGACATAGCCCCGACGGTAGCCGATCGGCCGGGGCCGCTCAGAGCTTGGCGCCCAGCCCCGCGATCAAGTTGATCGTGACGGCCAGGATCACCGCGCCGAGCAGGTAGGACAGCAGGGCGTGGCGCAGCACCGTGGACCGGATGGCGGTCAGCCCGATCTCGGTGTCGGACACCTGGTAGGTCATGCCGACCGTGAACGCCACGTAGGCGAAATCCCGGAAGCGGGGCGGCTCCGGGTCGTGGAAGTTGATGCCGCCCGGCTGACCCGAGTAGTACAGCCGCGCGTAGTGCACGGTGAACAGGGTGTGCACGGCGAACCAGGACGCGGCGACCGCCAGGATGCCCAGCACGGCGGCGGCCACCGCCCGAGCGCCGGCATGCGACCCGGCGGCCACCACGTAACCGACCCCGGCCAGGCTCGCGACGCTGGCCGACAAAATGACCGCGTCGGCAACCCAGCGGGTGGGATCCTCCCGCGTCGCCCAGACGCGGGTCTGCTCGGCGTCCATGCCGAACAGGATGAGCTGCGTCCACGCCACATACACCCCGGCCGTCACCACCCAGCCGACCAGCGCGAACCGCCAGCCGACGGTGTTGCCCACCACCACGGCGACGGCGACGCCGAGCAGCACGGCCACCGACATCCGCACCGCGACGGTGTCGCGGAACAACTTGACCAGGGGCAACGCCGCAGCCACGGTGAGCGGTCGCTAGGTGCGCGGCGAGCCCTGGTTGAGGTGGTTGGCCGCGAACGTCGCGGCGTGCGCGGTCATGCCCGCGTCGATGTAGGACACGTGCGCCATGATGTTGCCGCCGCCGGAGCAGATCGGGTCGTCGGGGGCGCACAGGCTGATCGTCTTGCCGCCGTAGAGCGGGTTGATCGTCGGCAGCGGCTGGCCGCCCCACAGCATGGTGGAGAAGCCGCTCGAGGGCTCACCGAACAGGGCCACCGCGGCGACGTGGTCGGCCACCGAGGGCGGCATCGCGTTGGTGGCCAGGTCGATCACGGTCGAGCCCTGCGAGTAGCCGCCGAGCACGATGCGCGAGTTGGGGCAGGCGGCCACGGTGTCCTGGACGTGCGCGCTCGCGTCGTCGGCGCCGGCGTTCGCGCTGTTGTGGTAGTCGTCGTTGGCCGGGTAGTTGACCGCGTACACGTCGACGGACCGCCCGCCGAGCTGCGAGGTGAGCGAGTCGACGAAGGCCTGTCCGATATTGCCCAGACCGGGTTCCTGGTGGGTGCCCCGGGCGAACACCACCGAGACGTCCGAGCAGGGGTCGGCGGCGGCGACCGGGTTGCCCACGGGTGCACTCAGCAGCGCCCACGTCGTCACAACCGAGATACCAACCAAGCGGGCAAGTCTGCGTGCATTCATCCTGGAATCCTGACACACCGCCCGGCGCGGCGGTGCCGGTGCCCGGCCGGCACGCCTCACCGGCCGCGCCATTGCGGCTTGCGTTTCTCGGTCCAGGCCCGGATGCCTTCGGCGACGTCCTCGGTGGCCCCGGCCACCTTGCGCATGGTCTCGCCGAAGCGCACCGACTCGATCCAGCCCATGTCCGCGGTGCGCCACGCCACCTCTTTGGTCGCCCGCTGGGCCAGGGGTGCGGCCTCGGTCAGGGTGCGGGCCCAGGCCCGCGCCTCGGCCTGCAGCCGGTCGGGCTCCACCAGCTTCCAGACCAGCCCGATCTCCTTGGCCCGCTCCGCGCTCATCGGCTTGCCGGTCAACAGCAGCTCCATCGCATTGGCCCAGCCCACCCGGCGGGGCAACCGGATCGCCCCGACGATGGTGGGCACGCCGATCGCCACCTCGGGATAGCAGAACGTCGCCTCGGTGCTGGCGATGACGAAGTCGCAGAACAACACCCCGGTCAGGCCGTAGCCGATGCAGGGGCCGTGCACGGCGGCGATGGTCGGCTTGAACAGTTCCATGCCGGACTCGAAGGAGTTGATCGTCGGCTTCTCCCAGAAGGTGCCGCCGAAGGTGCCGACCGAGCCTTCGCCGTCCTTGAGGTCACCGCCGGCGCAGAACACGTCGCCGTTGGCGGTCAGGATCCCGACCCAGGCGTCCAGGTCGTCGCGGAAGCGGTCCCAGGCCGCATTGAGGTCCTGGCGCAGCGCGCCGTTGATGGCGTTGCGCGCCTCGGGGCGGTTCAGGGTGATGGTGGCGACGTGGTCGTGCAGCTCATAGGTGACCAGACTCATGAGGGGAGACTATTTCCCCGTCGCCATCGCGTTCGCACAAGGCCGCCGCCCACCCGGCTCACGGTGTGCGCGGCCGCCGCACATCGCCGAAAATATTAAGGCGCCCAACGGTTTTGGCGGGTGAGCGTTTGGCGTCGTCTAATCTGACGCTGACCCGCTCGAAGGCCTTGACGCGTTCGGCCTTGACCTTCTTGGTGTAGGTCCGGCGATCGGCCGACGTGAGATCCGCGTCGTCGCTGAATGCGCCGAGCAGGGCGCGCGGGTACAGCCGCTCCACCAGAACGACATTGACCTCCGCGCACACCACCAGCACGGTCGACGCCAGGAACAGAAAGGCCAACGCGCCCAGCACCAACGCGAACACGCTGTTGGTGGCGCTGGCCCGCTTCACCACGTGCGCGACATAGCCGGCCCCGAACCATTGCAGGAGTTGCCAAACGAGCGCTGCCGCAACGGCTCCCGGCCACACCTGCCGGTAGGACAGCGCACGCGCGGTGGTGAGGCGGAACAGCACCAGGCAGATCAGCGCGTTGATGGCCACCGAGGTGAGTGCAAGTCCGGCCTTGCCGAGGAAGCCGAGCCCCGCCGTGGCCTGGCCCGCCGCGGCCAGCAGGGTCGCCGCGATGGCCGCCGAGCCGAGCACCAAAAGCAGCAGCAGGCTGCGCACCCGCGACCGAATCGGGTTGGGGCGCTTGTGTTTCGGCACTGCCCACACCGAGTCCATGGCGTTCTGCACCGCCTGACCCACGCCCAGGCCGCCGTACAGGGCACCGGCCAGGCCCACGATCACGCCGGCCGCTCCTCCGCTGAGGCCCTCGGGGTGGTGCAGCTGGCTTCCGATGACCGGGAACTCGCTCAAGGTGCTGTGCAGCACCTGGGCCTGCAGATCGGGCCGGCCCGCCAGGATCACCCCCAGGCCGGTGGTCAACAGCAGCAGCAGCGGAAACAGCGACACCAGCGCGTAGTAGGTGATCAGCGCGGCGAGGTAACCGCCCTGGTCGTCGTTGTATTTGTAGACGACACCGACGATCACGCCGACGGCCCGATTCCGTCGCTGAAGCCTGTCCAGCCAACCGACCATCGCCGATCACTTCCCCCACCCGAGCCGGCTTCCCATTGGATGCGCTTGCCGCCTGATACCCGCATTCGGCCGCCGTCAACCGCGGGCGGGTCGCAGCCCGGGATCTCGCCTCCTGCGCTTGGCGCTGTACAGCTCCGCGTCCGCGGCCGCGTACAGCGACGCGATGTCGGCGCTCGCGCCCGCGCCGGACGCCGTGCCGACGCTGGTGTCCGGGGTGTGCCGGCGGACGCTGGCCACGAACTGGTCCGCCTTGGCACTGGTGGGGTGGTGGTCGGCGATGCACACCGCGAACTCGTCGCCGCCAAACCTGGCCAGCACGGCGCCGGCGGGCGCGACCTGGCGCCAGAAGGCGGCGCACCGCACCAGATATTCGTCGCCGGCGACGTGGCCCTCGGTGTCGTTGAGTGTCTTGAAGTTGTCGATGTCCAGCGCGACGACGGTGACGGTGGCTGTGGCCGAACGGGTTCGGGACAGCAGGTCCGCGGTGGCGATCTCCCACCCCGCACGGTTGAGCAGGCCGGTGAGGGGATCGGTGCACGCCGCCGTGACGAGGGCGCGCGTCAGCAACCCGAACGACTCGGCGGCTCCGATGATCGCGATCACGAAGATCGCGTAGTCGATCGACAGCTTCGGCGTGGGCGCGACCGCCAGGGCCGCCACGGACAGGCCGGCGAGCACGGCGACCAGGGCCGCGCCGCGGCGCGGCGAGTAGAACGCGCGCAGGTACATCGCCAGGAACATCGGCGCGATCAGGCAGACGAACTCGGCGATGATCACCCGGTGGAAGGCCATCACGATCGGCGTGGCCACGATCGCCGTCACCGTCGCGGGCGCGGGTTTGTCGGGCCGGGCGGCCAGCCAGGCCAGCGCCCCCAGACCGAGACCGACCGCGACGATGCCGCCGGCCGGATTGGACAGGGTCAACCCCGCGCGGATCGGGAACAAGGTGAACACCACACCGTAGGCGTAGAGGAATGTGGTGGCCCCCAAGAAGATTCGCAACATGCGCGCCTGTTGGGTGCGGTAGAAGACGCTGCCCGCATCGGCGCGCAGCCGCAATCGATAGGGGCGGGCGTCTCTATCGCCGGATGGGTGGGGGAGGCTTCGGCCCATCCCGTCAAATCTCCTCGTCACCCCCCGGTATGGCGACGTGCGGCATTGCCATTTTGACACCGCGTCGGCCCCGACGCGTGACCGGACGGCCGTGCGCCGCCGTCGCCGAAGGACGCCTATCGTGGCAGCAGTGGCCGAACCGTCCTTCCCGGTGTCCGGGGCGCAGCTGCGCGGCCGGCTTGACGGTCTGACCATTCGCGACGCCGCGCGCCTCGGCCGGCGGCTGAAAAAGCTGCGCGGCGCCGCGCCCGACGAGCTGCGCCAGCTGGCCGATCAGATCGCCGCCGCGGAAGCGGTCGTCGCCGCCCGCCAAGCCGCCGTCCCGGCCGTCAGCTATCCCGATCTGCCGGTCAGCGAGCGGCGCCGGGAGATCGCCGACGCAATACGCGCGCATCAGGTGGTGGTGATCGCCGGGGAGACCGGATCGGGCAAGACCACCCAGCTGCCCAAGATCTGCCTCGAGGCCGGCCGGGGCATCAGCGGAACCATCGGACACACCCAACCGCGCCGGCTCGCCGCGCGCACCGTCGCGCAGCGCATCGCCGACGAGCTGGGCAGCCCGCTGGGCGAGACGGTCGGCTACACCGTCCGGTTCACCGACCAGGTCAGCGACCGCACCCTGATCAAGCTGATGACCGACGGCATCCTGCTCGCCGAGATCCAGCGCGACCGCCGCCTACTGCGCTACGACACGTTGATCCTCGACGAGGCGCACGAGCGCAGCCTGAACATCGATTTTCTGCTGGGCTACCTGCGCGAGTTGCTGCCCCGCCGGCCGGATCTGAAGCTCATCATCACCTCGGCGACGATCGAGCCGCGGCGGTTCTCGGAACACTTCGCCAACGCGCCCATCATCGAAGTGTCGGGACGCACGTACCCGGTGGAGATCCGCTACCGGCCGCTCGAGATCGCCCTGCCCTCCGCAACCGCGGACGATCCCGACGACCCCGACCACGAGATCGTGCGCACCGAAACACGCGACGAGGTCGAGGCGATCGTCGACGCGATCGCAGAGCTCGAGGTCGAGCCGCCCGGGGACGTGTTGGTGTTTCTGTCCGGGGAACGCGAAATCCGGGACACCGCAGAGGCTTTGACGGGGCTGAAGCACACCGAGGTTCTTCCGCTGTACGCCCGGCTGCCCACCGCCGAGCAGCAGAAGGTGTTCGCGCCCCACACCGGCCGGCGGGTGGTGCTGGCGACCAACGTCGCCGAGACGTCGCTGACCGTGCCCGGCATCCGCTACGTCGTCGACCCGGGAAACGCCCGCATCTCGCGCTACAGCCGCCGGTTGAAGGTGCAGCGGTTGCCGATCGAGCCGATCTCGCAGGCGTCGGCCGCGCAGCGGGCCGGCCGCTGCGGCCGCGTCGCGCCCGGCGTGTGCATCCGGCTGTACTCCGAGGCCGATTTCGCGGCCCGCCCGCGCTACACCGAACCCGAGATCCTGCGCACCAACCTCGCCGCGGTGCTATTGCAGATGGCGGCGCTGCGGCTGGGCGATATCGAGAACTTTCCGTTCCTCGACCCGCCGGACCGGCGCAGCGTCCGCGACGGTGTGCAGCTGTTGACCGAGCTCGGCGCGTTCGACCGGCAGGGCGCGATCACCGAGCGGGGCCGTCGGCTCGCCCGGCTGCCGGTCGACCCCAGGTTGGGCCGGATGATCCTGGCGGCCCAGACCGAGGGTTGCGTGCGCGAGATGCTGGTGCTGGCTGCGGCGCTGAGCATCCCGGATCCGCGGGAACGGCCGAGCGACCGGGAGGAGGCGGCCCGCCAAAAGCATGCCCGGTTCGCCGACGAGCACTCCGACTTCATGTCGTATCTCAACCTGTGGCGCTATCTGCGTGAGCAGCGAAAGGAGTTGTCCGGCAACCAGTTTCGGCGGCTGTGTCGCGCCGAATTCCTGCACTATCTGCGGATTCGGGAGTGGCAGGATCTGGTCGGGCAGTTGCGCGGCATCGCCCGGGAGCTGGGCATCACCGAAGAGTCCGGCGAGCCGGCCGACCCGGCCCGGGTGCACGCGGCGCTGCTCGCCGGGCTGCTGTCGCACGTGGGTATGCGCCGCGAGGACTCCCGCGAGTTTGCCGGCGCGCGCAACTCCCGTTTCGTGCTGGCCCCCGGGTCGGCGCTCAGCAAACGGCCGCCGCGCTGGGTGGTGGTGGCGGAGCTGGTCGAGACCACCCGCCTCTACGGCCGCACCGCCGCGCGCATCCAGCCCGAGGCCGTCGAGCGGGTGGCCGGCGACCTGGTGCAGCGCAGCCACAGCGAACCGCATTGGGACCCCGACCGCGGCGAGGTGATGGCCTACGAGCAGGTGACGCTGTACGGGCTGCCGCTGGTGTCGCGCCGGCGGGTCGGGTATGCCCGCATCGATCCGGTGCTGGCCCGCGAGTTGTTCATCCGGCACGCGCTCGTGGAGGGGGACTGGCACACCCGGCACCATTTCTTCGCGGACAACGCCCGGCTGCGCGGCGAACTCGAGGAGCTGGAGGAGCGCGCCCGCCGCCGCGACCTGGTGGTCGGCGACGACGACGTCTACGCGCTCTACGACGCCCGCATCCCCGCCGACGTGGTGTCCGCGCGGCACTTCGACGCGTGGTGGAAAAAGCAGCGACACCAGACCCCGGATCTGCTCACCTTCACCCGCGCCGACCTGCTGCGCACCGAGGAGACCGGCGACGCCGACCGTCCCGACAGCTGGCGGGCCGGCGACTTGACGTTGCCGCTGACCTACCGGTTCCAGCCGGGCGCCGCCGACGATGGGGTCACCGTGCAGGTGCCGATCGACGTGCTGGCGCGGCTGGGCGGTGACGAGTTCGCCTGGCAGGTGCCGGCGTTGCGCGAGGAGCTGGTGACCGCGCTCATCCGGTCGCTGCCGAAAGACCTGCGCCGCAACTTCGTTCCCGCGCCCGACACCGCGCGCGCGGTGCTGGGCGCCATCGATCCGGCCGCCGAGCCGCTGCTGCCTGCGCTGCAGCGCGAATTGCGCCGGCGCAGCGGGGTTTCGGTGCCCATCGACGCGTTCGATCTGGACAAGCTGCCGGCGCATCTGCGGATGACGTTCGCGGTGGAGTCCACCGACGGGACCGAACTCGCCCGCGGCAAGGATCTGCGGGCACTGCAGGAACGGCTCACCACGCCGGCGCGGCAGGTCGTCGCCGACACGGTCGGGGCCCGGCTGCAGCGCACCGGGTTGCGCGGCTGGCCCGACGACCTCGACGAACTGCCCCGCGTCGTGCAGCGCAGCCTCGACGGCCGCACGGTGCGGGGCTACCCGGCGTTCGTGGACACCGGCGGTGCGGTCGACCTGAGGGTGTTCGCGACATCGGCCGAACAGGTCCGCATGATGGGCGCCGGTCTCCGCCGGCTGGTACGCCTGAGTATTCCGTCACCGGCCAAAGCTATTGCGCGTCAACTTGATCCACGCACCCGCCTGGCGCTGGGCGGCAACCCGGACGGCTCGTTGCCGGCGCTGCTGGAAGACTGCGCCGACGCCGCGACCGACGCGCTGGTGCCGCAGCCGGTGTGGACCCGCGACGAGTTCACCGCGCTGCGACAGCGGGTGGCAAAGACGCTGGGGCCCAACACCATCGAGCTGGTGGGCCGTGTCGAGCAGGTGCTGGCCGCCGCCCAGCAGGTGCAACTGGCGTTGCCCGCGACGCCGCCGCCTGCCCAGGCCGACGCGGTCGCCGACATCCGCGCCCAGCTGGACCGGCTGTTGCCGGCCGGCTTCGTCACCGCCACCGGCGGCGCGCGGCTGGGCGATCTCACCCGCTACCTGTCGGCGATCCGTCGCCGCCTGGACGGGCTGGCCCGGGCCGGCCAGGCCGACCGCGACCGGATGCGGCGGGTGCACGCCGCGCAGCACGCCTACGACGAGTTGGTGGATGAGCTACCCGAGGCCGCGAAGACGGCCGCCGACGTCCGCGACATCGCGTGGCAGATCGAGGAACTGAGGGTGAGCCTGTGGGCCCAGCAGCTCGGCACGCCGCGACCGGTCAGCGAGCAACGCATCCACCGGGCGATCGACGCGGCGCGGCAGCGCTACCGCGTGGCTTTGCCTCCCACTCTCAACCTATAGCGCACCCCGGGGCTTGCCGCAAGACCGGGGCGGTGACGCAAAATCGCTGTCTCGAACCACAATTCGGAATGGGGGGCGAAATGCGGGGTGTGCGTTTCTCGGAGCGGTCGGTCCGCGACCATGCGGTGCTCGTCGCCGGAGCCGGCCCGACGGGGCTGATGCTGGCCGGCGAGTTGGGGTTGGCCGGAGTCGACGTCGCGGTGGTCGAGCGGCGGGCCGACCAGCAGCTGATCGGCTCGCGCGCCGGCGGTCTGCATGCCCGCACGCTCGAAATCCTCGACCAGCGCGGGATCGTGGATCGTTTCCTGGCCGAGGGGCAGGTGGCGCAGGTCGCCGGCTTCGCCCAAATCCGGCTGGACATCAGCGACTTTCCCACCCGGCACCCCTACGGACTGGCGCTGTGGCAGAACCACATCGAGCGCATCCTGGCCGACTGGGTCGGCGAACTCGGTGTGCCAATTTACCGCGGCCACCGGATAGCGACCTGCACCCAGGACGACACCGGCGTGGACGTCGTCGCGTCCGACGGCCGAACCCTGCGCGGGCAGTATCTGGTCGGCTGCGACGGGGGCCGCAGCGTGATCCGCAAAGCGGCCGGTATCGACTTCCCGGGCTGGGAGGCGACGACGAGCTATCTGCTCGCCGAGGCCGAAATGGATTGGCGGACAGGGCAACCACCGCAGTGGGGGATTCACCACGATTCGCTCGGCGTGCATGCCCTGTCCGAGACGGAGCCGGCCGGGGGTGTGCGGGTGCTGGTCACCGAGCGGCAGCTGCGCAGCGCGGCCGAGCCGAACCTGGACGACCTGAGGCAGGCGCTGATCGCGGTCTACCGCACGGATTACGGAATCCACAGTCCCCGTTGGATTTCCCGGTTCACCGATGCGGCACGCCAGGCGGCGCGCTACCGTGACCGGCGGGTGCTGCTGGCCGGGGACGCCGCACACATCCATCACCCGGTGGGCGGGCAGGGACTGAACACCGGCGTGCAGGATGCGGTGAATCTGGGCTGGAAGCTGGCCCTGGTGGTCGGCGGCGCGTCGCCACCCGCCCTGCTGGACACCTACCACGCCGAACGGCATCCGGTCGGCGAGCGCGTGCTGCGCAACGCGATAGCGCAGATGGCGCTGCTGCGTCCCGACGAGCGCACCCGGGCGCTGCGCGACCTCGTCACCGAGCTGCTGGGCATGGACGAACCGCGGAAACGGTTCGCCGCGATGATATCCGGCCTGGACGTTCGCTACGACCTGGGCCCGGGGCATCCGCTGCTGGGCCGGCGCATGCCCGATCTCGACCTGGTCACCGCCGACGGCGCATCGCGGGTGTTCGCCCTGCTGCGAAACGCCCGGCCGGTGCTGCTCAATTTCGCCGGCGCCGGGCGCCGCAGCGTCGCCGGCTGGGCCGATCGCGTGCGCGTCGTTGACGCGAAATGTGTTGCGGATTGGGAACTTCCGGTGCTCGGGCGGGTGAGCGCACCGCCGGCGGTGTTGATCCGGCCGGACGGCCACGTCGCGTGGGCCGGCGACCCGAACGACCCGGGGCTGCACGACGCCCTCACCACCTGGTGCGGGCCGCCCGCGGCCGGCGGATGAGCGCGCGCCGATGGTGACTTGTGCCGGCGCCCCCAGGGTGTAACGTGCGTGTTCGCTGATCGAGAGCAGGAAGCACGTGGACATGGCAACCGACCAACCGGCGACGCCGCCGGTGACGTGGGCCGAAGCCCAACCGCTGCTCAGGCCGGTGCTACGCCCGCAAAGCTACGCCAACCGGCTGGTCAACGACGGCGCGCAGCCCTGGGTGCGTCCGGTGTTCCCGCTCATCAACGAGATGGTGGTCGTCGACCTGCCCGCGGTGCGGGCGATGGTGACACCGGCCGAAACCGGTGCGTGGGGCATCACCGGCGATCAGGCCTTCACGGTGGCCCGGGAGAACCTGACCGCGCGTCAGCAGATTCTGACCCCGGGAGAGAAGTACCTGCTGAGGGACACCGACGGCGACAGCTACATCGACTCGATGGTGTTGGCGACGGGTTGGCTGGGCTCGCTGGCGGTCCCGGGCGGCCCCCGGCCGCTGGTGTTCTTTCCCGGCGACGGGTCGTTGGTGCTGGGCACCGACGCGCCCGACGGCGTGGCCGAGCTCTTCGAGGTGGCCGAGCAGCTGTACCTGGCTGCCGAACAGCCCGTCTCCCCGCAGGGGTACACGATCGCGGGCGCCATCATCGTGCCGTTCGACCAAGCCGGCCCCCACCCGGGGCGCGGGCTGGCGCTGAGCGCCCGAAGCCTTTTGGCCGCAACGGAATACCGGCACCAAACCGAATATCTGCGGGAACACTATGAGCGCGAACGGTTCCCGCAGCAGGTGGCCGAGGCGCGGCTGATCGACACGCCGTGGGGCCGGCGCACCACCACGGTGTGGGCGCAGGGGTCGGCCTGGGAGCTGCCGCACACCGATTACGTGACGTTCGCGGCCGGTGACCCGTCGAACGCTGCCGACACGTTCACCGTGCCGTTCCCGACGGTCGTCGATGCGGTGGGCTTGCTGCCCGTCGCGGGGATCAGTCCCGTCCGGTACCGGGCCGACGAGTGGCCGGCCGCCGACGTGCTGGCGGCCTTCCGCGCGCACGCCGTGGACCTGCCCGACCGATGAGGCCCGACGCGGTCCGGCGGCCGCGCTAGTCAGGCGGCTCGTCGTCCGAGCCGCGGACGGCGGCATCCTCCCGGTCGCTGGGCTTTCCGGGAACACCCTCGGCTTCGCGGTCGTCGGCGACCTTCTCCTCGAGTTGGTCGACGATGTTCTCGAGCTCCTGAGCACGGCTCAGCGGGTCTTTGTCGGGTTCGCTCATATCGCTTTCCATCGGCGCATTCCATTGGGGGTGGCGCGGGCTTGGTGTGGGGGCCCAGGCGCGGGCAGCCCGCCGGTATCCAGTACCCGATCGTAGGACCGCTAACCCGAGCAGGCGCGACACGGCAGCGCGGCGATGGAAGTATCGCAGGGGTGGCTACCCAGAAACCGCAGACCATCTCCTACCCGGCTCCCGAGGCCCGGCCGCGTCGTCACCACACCGACCCGCTCGACCCTCATGTGATCGTCCTGTTCGGCGCCACCGGGGATTTGGCGAAACGCAAGCTGATCCCCGGTTTGGCGTATCTGGACCAGTCCGAGCTGGCACCCGACATCCAGATCGTCGCCACGTCGCTGGAGGACCTGGGCAACGACGAATTCCGCGAGCTGGCCAAGAACGCGATCGACTCGTTCGGCACGCACAAGCTGACGCCCGACCAGTGGCGCAACTTCGCCGACATCATCACCTACATCTCGCAGAGCGCCGGGTCCGACGCGCTGGCCGCCGCGGTGGCCGAGGCCGAGGCCAAGCTGGGGCCGAACGTGCGGCGGCTGCATTACCTGTCGGTGCCGCCGAAGGCGGCGCGCGCGGTGATCACCATGCTGCGCGACGCCAAACTGGTCGAGCGGTCGCGGGTGGTGATGGAGAAACCGTTCGGCACCGATCTGGCCAGCGCGGTGGCGCTCAACAACTTCGTGCACCAAACCTTCGAGGAATCCCAGATTTTCCGCATCGACCACTTCCTGGGTAAGGAGGCCGCCCAGAACATTCTGGCGTTCCGCTTCGCCAACGGGTTGTTCGAGCCGATCTGGAACCGCAACTTCATCGACCACATCCAAATCGACATCCCCGAGGCCCTCGGCCTGGATCAGCGGGCGAGTTTCTACGAGGAGACCGGCGCCTACAAGGACATGGTGGTCACCCACCTGTTCCAGGTGATGGCCTTCGTGGTGATGGAGCCGCCGACGGCGCTCGAACCGTTCGCCATCAGCGAAGAAAAGAACAAGGTGTTCCGGTCGATGCTTCCGGTCAAGCCCTCGAACGTGGTTCGCGGTCAGTACATCGGCTATCGCGAGGAAGACGGAGTGGCAAAGGATTCCGACACCGAGACATTCATCGCCCTCAAGGTCGGCATCGACAACTGGCGGTGGGCCGGGGTGCCCGTCTACCTTCGCACCGGCAAGAGGATGGCCGAGGGCATCCGCATCATCTCGATCGCGTTCAAGGAGGCACCGCGGACCATGTTCCCGCCCGGGTCGGGGGTGGGCACGCAGGGGCCCGACCACCTGACGTTCGATCTCGCGGACAATTCGCGGGTGTCTCTGTCGTTCTACGGCAAGCGGCCCGGCCCCGGCATGAAACTGGACAAGCTGTCCATGCAATTCTCCACCCAGGAGATCGAAACCGCGGTGGACGTGCTGGAGGCCTACGAACGGCTGATCCTGGACGCGATGCGCGGCGACCACACCCTGTTCACCACCGCCGAAGGCATCGAATCACTGTGGGAGCGTTCCGAAGAGCTGCTCAACGACCCGCCACCGGCCAAGCTGTACCAGCCGGGGACATGGGGCCCCAACGCAATTCACCAGTTGATCGCGCCCAACGCGTGGCGGCTGCCGTTCGAGCGCGAGTGGCGCGATCCCAGACCCTACCCCGGAGTGGGCGGCTGAGAAGTGCTGCGGTTCAGCCCAATTCGGCGCTGAGATAACTGATGGCCTGGCGGAATTCCCTGAGGATGTCGTTGTCGGGCAACTCGAAGCCGTAGTCGGCGTACACCCGCTCGGTGGGCAGGCGGGTGATGCTCCAGCCGGTGGCCTCCAGGTGGTCGCCGGCCGGGCGGCGCTCGCCGAGCCAGACCAGTTCGGCGACGTCGATGTCCAGTCCGTGCTGGCGCCAGGTGCTGCGCATCGCCCGGGCGCGTTCGTCGGTGAACACCCGCATGTCGGTGATGTTCTCGGTGGCCAGCCTGCTGCCCGGCGCGCTGAGCGCGGTGATGTTGTCCAGCAGCCGGTCCTGGGCGTGCGGCGGCAGGTAGGGCAGCAGCCCCTCGGCAATCCAGGCGGTACGGGCGCTGCTGTCAAAGCCGTTGTCGCGCAACGCTGTTGCCCAGTCATCGCGCAAGTCGACGGCGACGGTGCGGCGCTCGGCGGTCGGTTGCGCGCCCAACCGGGCCAGGGTGTCGGTCTTGAAGGAGATGACCTCGGGCTGGTCGACCTCGAACACCACGGTGCCCGCCGGCCAGGTCAACCGGTAGGCCCGCGCGTCGAGCCCGGCGGCCAGAATGACGGCCTGGCGAATGCCGGCGGCGGTCGCGGAGCGGAAGAAATCGTCGAAAAACCGCGTCCGCACCGTGATTTGCTCGCGCCGCTGCTGCAGCGTCATCGGCATGTCGTCGGTGTCGAGCGGGATCTGGCCGTCCAGCATCCGGACGAAAAAGGGATGCCCGACCGCGCGCACCAACGGTTCGGCGAACCGGTCGTCGAGCAGCGGGTCCGGACCGCGAGAGGCCAGCGCCCGGGAGGCCGCGACCATGGTCGCGGTCGCCCCCACGCTGGAGGCCAGATCCCAGCTGTCGCCCTCGGTACGTGACGAACCGGTCGATGACATCTGTTCTCCCCTTCCGCGATCCGGCCGCCGCGGGACCGATTGGCCCCCGGCCCGGTCGCCACCCGCGACTACACCGCCGGTATCGAAGGGTACTTTCTGGCTATGCCGCGCGCATCGCGCACGCCGGTGATCCCCCGCTGAGCCCGACGACAGGAAGTGAATCGCCCGATGGCACCGACCCTGCGCCCGCGCCGATCGGCCCTGTACCTGCCCGGCAACAAGCCGCGGGCGCTGGAGAAAGGCAAATCGCTGCCGGCCGACGTGCTGATATTCGACCTCGAGGACGCCGTCGGGCCCGACGCGAAAGCCGAATCCAGAGCCGCGGTGTGCGAGGCGATCTCGTCGCCGGACTACCGGCCCCGCGAGATCGTGGTGCGCATCAACGGCCTGGACACCGAGTGGCACGACGACGATCTGGCGGCGGTGGCCGGGTCCGCCGCCGACGGCGTGCTGGTGCCGAAAGTCGAGACGGCACAACAGGTTCAAGCCCTGGACCGGGCGCTGGACACGTTGGGCGCCGCGGCGTCGCTGCAGCTGTGGGTGATGATGGAAACACCGCGGGCCTTCCTGCGGGCCGAGGAGGTCGCGTCGGCCAGCGACCGCCTGGCCGGGCTGGTGGTCGGCACCAATGACCTGGTCAACGAGTTGCACGGCCGGCACGTCGCGGGGCGCGGCCCCGTCGTGCCGGCGCTGGGCCTGGCATTGTTGGGGGCGCGGGCGGCCGGAAAGGTCGTCTTGGACGGCGTGTTCAACGACATCACCGACGACGCGGGTTTCCGGGCCGAGGCGGCCCAGGGCCGGGAGATGGGATTCGACGGCAAGACGCTGATCCACCCGTCCCAGATCGCCCCGGCCAACGAGGTGTTCGGCCCGTCACCGCAGGAGCTGGCCGACGCCCGCAAGGTGGTGTCGGCCTACCAGCAGGCGCAGGCCGCGGGAACCAGCGTCATCACCGTCGACGGCCGGATGATCGAGAGTTTGCACGTGCGCGACGCGCAACGGATCCTCGCCCTCGCCGATCTGATCTCCGAACGGGACGCGGCGTCCTAGCAGCGCTGCAGCCCGGGCCGGGGCCGCTCGCGTCGGCCACACGGTAGGTTGAACGCGATTCCCAGACCGGAAAGGAGACGAGGTGGGCCAGACCGCGGCCATGGCCGAGGCCGACCGCACGTGGATGGTGGACACGCTGCTGGCGCTGCTGCAGACCCCGAGCCCGTCGGGGCGCACGGACGCGGTGATGCAGGTGATCGGCGACATCCTCGACGACTTCGGCGTGCCGTTCACGCTGACCCGGCGCGGGGCGCTGACTGCCGAGCTGCCGGGGGAGTCGGCGACCACCGACCGCGCGCTGGTGGTGCACTCCGACACCATCGGCTGCATGGTCCGCGGGCTCAAGGACAACGGCCGGCTGGAACTCGTTCCGGTCGGCACCTTCTCGGCCCGATTCGCCGCGGGTGCACGGGTGCGCATCTTCATCGACGATCCCGAGGAGTTCATCACCGGCACGATCCTGCCGCTCAAGTCCAGCGGCCACGCGTTCGGCGACGAGATCGACACTCAACCCACGGGCTGGGAGCACGTCGAGGTTCGCATCGACCGCAAGGTGTCGTGCCGGGACGACCTGGTCCGCCTCGGTCTGCAGATCGGTGATTTCGTCGCCCTGATCACCAGCCCCGAGCTGACCGCCGACGGCTTCGTGGTCTCCCGGCAGCTGGACGGCAAGGCGGGCGTGGCGATCGCGCTCGCCCTGGCCAAGAACTTCGCCGAGAACAAGGTGGTGTTGCCGCACCGCACCACGATCATGGTCACCATCACCGAGGAGGTCGGTCACGGCGCCAGTCATGGTCTGCCGCCGGACATCGCCGAACTGATCTCCGTGGACAACGCGGTGTGCGCGCCCGGCCAGCACTCGCTGGAGGATGGGGTGACGATCCCGATGGCCGATATGCACGGCCCGTTCGACTACCACCTGACCCGCAAGTTGTGCCGGCTGGCCCAGGACCGCGGAATCCCGTTCGCGCGCGACATCTTTCGCTATTACCGGTCCGACGCCGCCGCGGCGATCGAGGCGGGCGCGAACACCCGCGCCGCGCTGGTCGGCTTCGGGCTCGACGGCAGCCACGGCTGGGAGCGCACCCACATCGATTCGCTGGAGGCCGCCTACAACCTGCTGCACGCGTGGCTGCAGACGCCGTTGACGTTCGCCAAGTGGGACGCCAAGCCGACCGGGAGCCTGCGCGACTTCCCGTCCTCGAAGCAGCCCGCACCCAGCGAGCGTTGGGTGCCGTTGTCGCGCGGCGACTACGAAAGCCCGGGCGACGCGTCGCCGGGGACGCACTGGCCGCCCTCGCAGGGACCGCAGTCCTGACTCGGGGCGCCCGGGGCGGTCAGCCGGCGCGGGCGATCCGGTCGGCGCGCCAGCACCGGGACTGCATCGGGATGTCGATCGCGTGGGCCCCGGGGAAGCGCTCGGTCAACACCGCCCGGGCCTTGGCCAGCCGGCGGGCGCGGTCGGCCGGGGACGCGGTGATGATCCTGCTGTAGGTGGCCAGCATCGCCACCGCGTCGTCGAGCGTCATGGTCCGCACGAACGTGAACGTCTCGCGGGCGACGTGGTGAAAGATCTGCGGATCAGGGAGCACCACGTTCTCGTGTCGCCGCCGGAAGCGATCGGGCGCGTCCGCCTCGCTGGTGTCATCGCCGGGCAGCAGGTCGAGGTCGCGCACCCAGTCGACGTCGCGGTCCCGGCTGGTCCAGATCAGCCCGAAGCGCCCGCCGTCGCGCAGCACCCGGCCGATCTCCGGGACGGCCCGCTGCGGGTCCATCCAGTGCCAGGCCGACGAGACGAACACCGCGTCGGCGCAACGGTCGGGCAGCGGTATCGCCTCGCCGCGCCCCTCGAGCACACGGACAGCGGGCGACCGGTGGGCCAGCACGGCCCGCATCCGCGCGTCGGGTTCGACGGCGATGACGTGCGCGGCCCGGCCGGCGAGTGCCCGGGTGAACAGGCCGGTGCCGGCGCCCACGTCGACGGCCACCCCGCAGTCGGGCGGCATGAGCCAGTCGACCGCCTCCGGCGGGGCTTGCGGGCGCAGGCCGTCGTAGTCCTCGGCGATCGAGCCGAAAGACATTGCGCGCTCTTGACGATCGGTCACAGCCGACAAGGTAATCCAGCGGGCTGTGCGGGACATGAGAGGCGTTACCACAGCGCGCTGTGGTTGACCAGCGCATCGGCGATGAGCCCGACCCCGAAGACCAAGAACAACAGCCGCACCGACATCGGGCCGTAGCGGGTCAGCGCACGGACCAGCCCGCGCTGAATGCGCATGGCCCGCGGTGTGCGTCGCAGCGACAGCGCGAGGATGGCCAGCGGCGGCGACACGGCGATGGCGCAGTAGGCGATGATGACCAGCGGCCACAGCGGCGGCCGCGGATCCAACGCGGCCAGCATCGCCAAGCCGGTCAGGTAGGGCACCGCCGTCGGCGCCTGCCCGCTGCCCACCGCCAGCCCGAGGAAGCCGAGCAGCCAGGGCCGTTTGCGCATCGCCGCCATCGCCCAGCCGGGGGCCGACGACTGCGCGGTCAGCGGGAAGTACGCCAGGCAGATCAGCGCGATGCCCAGCACCAGCTCGCCGCGGAACCGGATGGCCGGTGTGACGTGGAAATCCAGCGCCGTGGTGATGAAGCTGATGCCCAGCACCGTGCACAGGCCGAAGGTGGTGGTCACCGCGAACACGCCGGCCACGAAGCTCAGGGCGCCCGGGACGGGTGATCGCCGGCTGAGCCGGCTGTCGAAGATGACCGCCGAGACCACTCCCACGTTGAGGACGTTGAGCGAATCCAGAAACGCCAGTCCGGCCAGCGCGAATACCAGGGCTGCCACGCCGGTGCCCGGCCTAGCGGGCGGCCCCGCCGGCTGACCCGGGCTCGCTGGGCACTGACCACGGCGACACGATCCAAGCGGCAATCACGCTGCAGACAATACGAGACCGGCCGACCGCGGGGGAGCCGTGGCGGCGCCGCCCTGGCCGCGCGGCATGATCGGGAGTCGGCGACACCGGCAAGTGGGCCGCCGCGGCAACGTCAGGAGTGTGGATGGGACTGCTCGACCGCAAGACCGCCGTCATCACCGGCGCCAACTCCGGTATCGGGTTGGCCACCGCCGAGCGGTTCCTGGCCGAGGGCGTCGAGCGGGTGTTCATCACGGGCCGCCGGCAACGCGAACTCGAAGACGCGGCAAGGCAATTGGGGCCGCGGGCCACCGCCGTGCGCGGCGACGTCGGGGCACCGCGCGACCTGGACCGGCTTTACTGCGAGGTGGCGGCGGCCGGCGCGGGTCTGGACATCGTGATGGCCAACGCCGGGACGACGAGGGTGGCGCGGCTGGGCGAGATCACCGACGACGACCTCGACACCCTGCTGGGCACCAATGTGAAGGGCGTCGTGTACACCGTGCAGAAGGCGCTGCCGCTGCTCAACGACGGCGCCTCGATCATCCTGACCGGCTCCACCACCGCCGACCGCGGCCGAGCCGGGCTGAGCATCTACGCGGCCACCAAGGCCGCGGTGCGATCGCTGGCCCGGGCCTGGGCCAACGAACTCGCCCACCGCAACATCCGGGTCAATGTCCTCGTGGCCGGGTCCACCGCCACTCCGGGGAGCGACCGGCTGGCCGCGCAGACCGACCCCTACGCGTCCGTCGAGGAGTTCCGCGCCGGCCGGATCGCGACCATCCCGCTGGGCCGTTTCGCCGATCCCGTCGAGATCGCCCATGCCGCAGTGTTTTTGGCCAGCGACCTGTCCAGCTTTTGCACCGGGTCCACGGTCACCGCCGACGGCGGGTTCAACCAAGTCTGACCCCGACCACCTCACCTGCGTTGCGGCACAGGCGAATCGGCGCACAGCTAGGTCGTGGCGCCGAGGATCTTGATCGCGAAGACCAGCGTGTCGCCGGGGCGGATCCCCGCGCTGGGCTGGCCGTCGGGATAGCCGTCGGCGGAGGTCATGGCGACCGCGACGGTGGACCCGACCTTTTGCCCGGCGATGGCCTTCTGGAAGCCTGGCACGACGCCGCCGAGGGGGAAGTCGACCGGGGCGCCCCGCTGGTAGCTGCTGTCGAACACCGTGCCGTCACGCCCGTTGACGCCCATGTAGCAGACGGACACCCGCGCGGTGCCCGGAACGGCGGGCCCGTCGCCGGCGCGCAGCGTGTGCACCTGAGTCTGGGTCACGCTGAACGGTGCCGTCACGTTCACCACCGGAGCGGCGGTATCGGTGGATCCGGTGACCGCGACGCTGCCGGTGGTCCCGGTCAGCGTCCAGTCCGGCGTGCCACCGCTGGGCGGCGCGGCGGTCGGGCAGGAGTCGGCGGCGCCGGCCGTGCCCGCACCGGCGAGCATCGCAGCGGCGGCCGTGAAACAGGCCGCGAACGCGGCGGCAGAAAACGTCCGGACGGAGTTCACGGCCGTCACGCTACCGGCACGGCGCCGTTCCTCGGCCGGCGGGCGGGGGTGGCGCCGCGGGACCGCGAATACCGTCGGCCGGGGAGGTCGCTCGCAGATTTGACGGCAACATTTTTCGTGGCCATGCTTCCGTGAATTGCCCGGTACCTGCTATTTCGCAATTAGACAAATGCGCAATAATACGAATTTGGCCCTTTCCGACGCGGCGGTAAGGATATTTATCCGGTAGGAGAGTGCGGCTCTCGCACGTCGCTCGGCGGTGTGATGTAACTAACAGTTTCATCCCGGCTCTGGCCTTGCCCAGCTAGCCAAATGTACGCTAACGCGAGCCGCGAAAGCCCCTCTGACGTGCGCGTATAACTGGCCGACTATGCGCCGCCATTAGTAGACATTCGTGGAATAAGGCTGTCGACATCCGTCGCATGGCCTTTAGTAGACATCCGTAAAATAGCCGTCAACCGGCGACTTATCCGCCTGGATTTGGCGCCCCTATCGCTGCAGCCTTCCGGTAATTCCGCCGCAGCTCCGAGGAGGTTTTGTGGTCACATTCGGGACGGTGCATAACTGGGATCCGGGAACCGGTTCGGTGATTTCCTGGCACGCGACTCCGGCGGCGCGGGAAAAAGCCCGGCAGGCACCGATTAGCGACGTGCCGGCCAGTTACCAACAGTTGCATCATCTTCGCCGGTTCAGCGAACACGCCGCCCGGGGCCTGGACATGGCGCGGCTGAACATCGGGGTCTGGGATATCTCCGGCGTGTGCGACGTGGCGGCCATGACCGAAGCGATCAACGCCCATCTGCGCCGGCACGACACCTACCACAGTTGGTTCGAGCATCGGACCGACGGCCGCATCGTCCGGCACACCTTCGCCGATCCCGCCGACATCGAGTTCGCTGCGCTGCAGCGCGGCGAGATGACGCCGACCGAGCTGCGCGCCCACATCCTGGCCACCCCGAATCCGCTGCGGTGGGACTGCTTCACCTTCGGTCTCGTCCAGCACCCGGATCACTTCACCTTCTATATGAGTGCGGACCATCTGGTCATCGACGGGATGTCGGTCGGCGTGATCTTCCTCGAAATCCATCTGACGTATGCCGCTTTGGTGAGCGGCGGGCGCCCGCTGCCGCTGCCCGAGCCGGCCAGCTACCACGACTACTGCCGCCGGCAGCACCAGCACACCGAGGCGCTGACCCTGCAGTCCCCCCAGGTGCGCGCATGGATTCGATTCGCGCAGGACAACGGCGGAACCCTCCCGAGTTTCCCGCTGCCACTTGGCGATCCGTCGGTGCCGTGCGGAAGCGGTGTGGTGGTCGCACCGCTCATGGACGAGAGTCAGACCGAGCGGTTCGACGCCACCTGCACAAAGGCGGGGGCTCGCTTCAGCGGTGGCGTGTTCGCCTGCGCGGCCTTCGCCGAGTACGAGCTGACCGGGGCGGAGACGTATTGCGCGATCACGCCGTATGACCACCGCAGCACGCCGGCCGAATTCGTGACTCCGGGCTGGTTCGCCAGCTTCATCCCGGTCACCGTCCCGGTCGCCGGGGCCTCGTTCGGTGACGCGGTGATCGCCGCGCAGGCGTCCTTTGATTCCGCTATCGGTCTGGCCGACGTCCCCTTCGACCGCGTTTTGGAGCTGTCGTCTTTCGGCGGGCGAATCAGCAAACCGACGGGCGACGTCCACATGCTCTCGTTCGCCGACGCGCGGGGGATCCCGTTCAGCGGGCAATGGGACGGCCTGAACGCCGGGATTTACGGCGACGGCCGGTCGTCCGATCAGGTGCTTATGTGGGTCAACCGATTCGACACCGAGACCACCTTGACGGTGGCGTTCCCACAGAATCCGGTCGCCCGCGATTCGGTCGAGCGCTACATCCGGGCGGTCAGGGCGATGTGTCTGCGGGTGGTGGAACACGGTGCCGCCGCGGTGCCGAACCGCCGGCGCGTCGTTGCCGCGGTCAATGCGTCGGCCGCCCGATCGACCGCCAACGCCGCCGACCGCACCGACCGTCGCCTGCAAGGCGCGGGCTTCGGCGCCAACCCGGTCCTTCGGTGACCCGCCGCGCTCAACCCGGGCCGGACACGGCTGCACCCTCTGCCACGGCGGATCAGTACCGGCGATGCCAGCGCACCGGGCCCGCCCGCAGCGGCGGTTGCTCGTCGGCCGGCTCGATGCGCGTGACGCGCGTGACGGCGGGGCGGATGCGCTGGTGCACCCGATGCTCCCGGTCGTAGTCGGCCCGCCGGGCCGGATCGCGCAGTAGCGCATAGGCCGCGAGGATTTCGCTCAGCCGTTCGCTGCTCTCGGTCGCCGAATCCGGCGGGGACGTGTCGGGGTGGTGGGCGCGAAGGTGGCGCCGGTAGGCGCGGGTGATTTCGGCTTGCGTCGCTGTCGGCGAAACACCAAGCACCAGATAGGGATTCGTCATGGACAGCCACCGTGCCTTACGCCGGGGTCGACAGCCTGACCGCGGGTGAGGGGCGCGCGCCGGGATCACACGCGCGCCCCGGTCCCGCCGGTGATCTCCCGTGCGGTCCACCAATGGCGGCCACGAAAGTGGCGGTGCGCGCGCAATCTCATGCGTCGGTCGCTGTCCGTACGTAGCAGTAAGTGGTGGGCGGCACGGGGATTCACCGTGTCAACTTCGGCTGCCGACGCATCACCTCCTTGTCATCACCGACAAGTTGGAATGATCGGGTCGCAACCGCGGCCGACCTGCACCGCGGTTGCGACCCCGCTCTCAGGCGTTGATCGCCGTCCTGTGGTTGTGGTTGATCTCGATCCGCCGCGGCTTGGCCTTCTCGGCCACCGGGATGGTCAGCCGCAGCACGCCGTCGTGATAGTTCGCCTCGATCTTGTCGGTGTCGAGGTTGTCCCCAAGGAACAGCTGCCGGCTGAACACACCGCGGGGGCGCTCGGCCGATACCATCTCGCGGTTCTGGTCCAGGTCGGGTCGTTCGGCACGGACGGTGAGCACGTTGCGCTCCACGTCGAGGTCGAGCGAATCAGCATTGACGCCAGGCAAATCGAATTCGACGACGAACTGGTCGCCGTCCCGCCAGGCGTCCATCGGCATGACCGCCGGCCGCGCCGCGGTGCCCAGCACCTGTTGGGTCCACCGGTCGAGGTCGCGGAACGGATCTGTACGCATCAACACCATGATTCACCTCCAGCTCAAAGCAGAAGATCTATGTCTGTTGACATATGTTTTTGATACCACTACTGGTATACTTCTGCAAGTAGTAGTCAGATATTTTCTGGAGGAGACTGACTTGAGAGGTGATCCGACACCCCGCTCGGCGCGCGGCGTCTACGGCATCTCGGTGGCTTCCGAACTGTCCGGGATCCCCCCGCAGACGCTGCGGCACTACGAGCGGCGAGGGCTGCTGACCCCCGCGCGCAGCGATGGGGGAACCCGCCGCTACAGCGACGACGATCTGGCGCGCCTCAAGCGGATCAGTCAGCTGGTCGATCAGGGCGTCAACCTGGTCGGGGTCGCCCGCATCCTCGATCTGGAAAGCAAGAACGATCAGCTGAAGGCCGACTACTCGGCGCTCGAGCTGCTCAACGCCAAACTCAAGACCCGGCAAAAGTCGGAACGGGCCGCGGCGCCGCGCCAATGTCGTGGCGAGGCGCGGCGAGAAGCGGTCTGATCAACGCCTGGACCCGCGTCGGGGGCTGTCCCTGCCGGAACAGCCCCCGACGATTTGCGCTCACGCGTTGATGGCGCGCTGGTGCTTGCCCGCGGCCACTTCGATCTTGCGCGGCTTGGCCGCCTCGGCCACCGGGATCGTCAACCGCAACACCCCGTCGACGTAATCGGCGTGGATGTTGTCGGTGTCGAGGCCGTGACCCAGGTAGACCTGCCGGCTGAACACGCCGCGCGGGCGTTCGGACACCACACCATTGCGGTCCTCGTCGATGGCAGGTCGTTCCGCACGCACCGTGAGCACGTCGTGCTCGACGTTGACGTCCAGCGACTCGGGCAGCACACCGGGCAGATCGAACTCCACCACGAACTTTTCGCCGTCGCGCCAGGCGTCCATCGGTACCAGGGCCGGTTGCGCGGCGGTGCCCCAGGGCACGGCGCCCCACAGCTGCTGCGTCAGGTGGTCGATGTCGCGGAAGAACGGGTCAAACCTCAGCATGTTCACCACCTCCTTTGGGCCAAGGATGATGATCTATTCTTTTCAGAAGAGAAAACTTATGGCGTAGACATCATATTCCTACGCGGAGACGATCCACCCGACCCGGGTGTGGCCCACGCATCGGTCTGGGCGGCGTGGTAGCGGGGTAGTCGGTAGCCGGAGGTGAACGAGACGTGCACATGCAATGCTGTGTTCTGCTCAAGTACGGGGAGATGGTGCTCAAGGGCGGCAACCGGCGCTGGTTCGAGCAGTGGCTGCTGACCAATCTCGACGACGCACTGTCGGCGTGGCCGCCCGAGCACCGCCCCGCGGTCCGGCGCCGTGGCGGCGTGCTGGTGTTGTTCACCTCCCCGGAACTGCAGGACGAGTTGGTTGCGTTGGCCCGCAACCTGATCGGCATCAGCCTGGTGCAGCCGGTATGGCGGGTGCCCAGGTCCGCTCGGGCGGCCGAAACCGCTGCGGTGGAGTTGCTCCGAGACCACCGCACCCAGGACGGGGCGCCGACGTTCGCGGTGCGCTGCCACCGCCGCGACAAGCGGTTCGGGTTGAGCTCGGAGCAATTGGCCGCCCGCATCGGCGCCCGCGTCCGCGCCGACCTGGGGTGGCGGGTCGGCCTGTCGCACCCGGAGCTGGAATTGACCGTCGAGGTCGACCGGCGCGAGATCTTTCTCGGCACCCGAACGCATCCCGGACAGGGCGGCTTGCCGGTGGGGTCCAGCGGCCGGGCGGTGGTGTTGCTCTCCGGCGGGTTCGATTCGCCGGTGGCGGCATACCGCGCCATGCGGCGCGGACTGGCCTGCGATTTCCTGCACTGCACCGGCGCCCCGTTCACCGATGCCTCCTCGACGTACAAGGCGTATGCGTTGGTTCGCCAACTCACCCGCTTCCAGCCCCGATCCCGGCTGTACGTGGCCGCGGTGGGCCGGGCCCAGCGGACATTGGCGGCCAGCGGCGCCGGGGAAGCCCAGATCGTCGCCCAGCGGCGGCTGTATCTCCGCCTGGCCTGTGGCCTTGCCGAACGGATCGGCGCCCAGGCCGTCGTGACCGGCGACAGCCTGGGTCAGGTGGCCAGCCAGACGCTGCCCAACCTGGCCGCCACCGAACAGGCCGCCACCCTGCCGGTGCTGCGGCCGATGCTGGGCTTCGACAAGCAGGAAATCCTCGCCGAGGCCCGGCGGATCGGCACCGCCGAGATCGCCATGCTGCCCGACCAGGACTGCTGCCAGCTGTTCCTGCCGCGCCGGGTGGCCACCCATGCCGCCGTGGACCAACTCCTGCCGGTCGAGGCCCGGGCCGGCGTCGACACGCTGGTGGGCAACCTGCTGGACCGTATGCAGCGATTCGATTTCGGACCTGAGGCCGCCGATGTCGAGTCCGCCGCGACGACATCCAGGGTGGGCTAATCCGTGCGCCCGGCCAGCCGGTGCGCGATCGCGTCGAATGCGCTCAGCGTGTCCAGCATGTGCGGCTCGTGGGAATGCGGCTGGGTGGACACCTTGGCGGCCACCATCTCCGCGGCGCGGTTGACATAGATCATTTGACCGCACATGCCGAGGCACAGCAGCACGTTGTCGCCCGGGTAGGGCAGCCACATCTGATTGCGGTACATCCCGCCGGGCATCTCGTTGTCGTCGGGGCTGGCGGCGAATGCCCGACGGGAGTCGGGCCCGCCCGCGAGGGTGTCGGCGATCCACGCCTCCGGCAGTACGCGCCGGCCTGTCAACGAGACACCCTCGCGCAGGAACAGCGACCCGAACCGGATCATGTCGGTAAGGCAGGCACTGATCCCTCCGTCGAAGAACCCGGTGCCGGCCGGGTCGACCGCGATGGTGGCGTCACGCTGGGCGCCGATCCGGCTCCACAGCAGTTCCGACATCAGTGCGGGCATCGGCTGGTCGGCGGCCACCTCGCAGATCCACCCGAGCACATCGGTCTCGCACGAGCGGTATTCGAATGGTCCGCCGTGCACCGACTTCTGTCGCAAGGTCAGCAGGAAGTCGCGCAGCGTTGCGGGCGCATCGGGCCGGTGGTTGGGCGCCCACCCGACCGCCTGGTCGAGCAGGTGTATCTGCGCGGCCGGGTCGTCGTAGTTCTCGGAGAACGCGACACCCGATCTCATGTCCAGCAGGTGGCGCACCGTCGCCCCGGCATAGCCGCAATTAGCAAGGGCAGGAATGTATTTGGTGACCGGCGCGTCGAGCTCGATAGCGCCGGCGCCGTGCAGCGCGCCGACGACCGCCGCCACCAGGGACTTGCTCACCGAGAACAGCAGGTGCCGGGTCTGGCGACGCATGCCCTCGAGGTAATGCTCGGCGATCATCGCGCCGCGGTGGGCGACGGCCCATCCGTCGGTCGCGGTGCCGGCCATCACGGCGCCGACCGTGCTGGCCGTCCCGTCGGTCACCGCCACCCGGATTTCGGCCAGCTCGGACGGGGCGGCAGGTATCGCGGCGACGGGTCCGGTTCCGCGCGCGATCACCGCGGTCGGCACGAAGTCTTCGAGGTGCTGGAAGGACCACCGCGCGTAGGGCGGCGAGAGCCAGTTGTCCAGGGAGATGCCGGCCGGGGCGTTCACGCGCGCGCGACGAGCCGCGAGACGATCGGCGTGGCCGGCGCCAGGGGAGTGGAGGCGAACTTCGCCTTCATGCCCTTGACCCAGCGCTGGCAGCGCTCGGTGAGCCGGTAATCGTCGGTCTGCAGGTGTCCGCGGGTGACCAGCACACCGAGTTGTGCGCCCTCGGAACGCAAGTCGCCCGGCGCGGCGACCCGCATGTAGAACGCCTCGGACCCGTCGAGCAGCGTGGCCCAGTCGTTGGCGGTGCGCGAGAAGGAGACCCGGCCGTCGTCGTCGATGCGCCACACCCCGGTGCGGGGCGTGGCCGTGAAAAGCTCGACGTCCGGCGAGGTTTCCGCGAGGATCACCTGCCCCCACACCTCGTCCTCGCCGTAGCCCCGCTCCCAGCGGGCGTTGATCCCCTCGATGTCGAGCTCGTAGTCCACGTCCATGTACTCGAGCAAGTGAAACAGGAACAGCGGCATGTCAGCGTAGGCCTCGGTGGTCAGGTTCGTCATCGGGCTGGCGCCGGACAGACGCGGGTTCACCTCGCCGAGGTAGAGCTCGTCGGAGTCCAGGTCGTGCAGCAGGTCCACTTCGAAGTAGCCGCGGTAACCTTCACGGCTCAGGATGTCGCCCAGCTTTCCCACCATTTGCCGCGCGGCGTGCGTCTGGCCAGGTGGCAGCACTTCGCGCCAAATGTCGTTGCCGCACCAGGCGCCTCGGTGCGGAGTCAGCTCCGGATAACCGACCAGGCTTGTCATCGCGGGCCCGATCACGGTGCCGTGGCGCGTCACCGCGCCCTCGAGGCAGACCTCGACGTTGCGGATGCGCTTCATGACCTTGAATTCCTGCTGCGCGGTCAGGTCACCGGCGTGCTCGTCCCAATCGCGCTGGCCGCGCACGAAGAATGTCCCGCTGCCGGCGGCGCCGTAGGGGATCGAGACGACGAGGTCGTCGCCCAGTCCGGCGTCCTGCGCAAGCGTCAGCAGTTCCTGGTAGGAGCCGGCGCGACCCATCACGTGCGGCACGCTCGGGATGCCCGCCTCGTCGGCCAGACGCGTCATGACGGTCTTGGAACCCAGCCGGTTGCGCAGCTCCACCGGCGGATGCATGACCTGCAGACCCGCCTGCCGCGCGAGGGCCTGAGTCTCCTCGTCCATCATCACGAAGCAGGCCTTACCGCCGGGTCCGCGACCCGCGATGAACTCGAGCGTCTCGGGATCGCGCAGCAGGTGGTTGCAGACATCGCCCATGGAGTCGAAATCGATGCGGTCGCGCCGCCGGGGCACGAATACGCGCGAGTGTATGCCCTCGAACGAGTCAAAGTAGGTGAGGTAGAAGAAGTTTCGTATCCAGCGGTCGATGCCGAGCAGGTTGAACGGGGTGGGGGAGATGAAGTACAGCGGCACCGAGTTGGTGTGAAAGAACGCGCGGATGTCGGACAGCCCGTTGAGCACGCGGCGCGGCTGGGGCTCGCCAGCGTGCGTCATCACGCCCGCCCCGGCGACGTCGAGGGCGGCCTCCGGCGACGAGATGGCGGCGGGGGCAGGGCTGCTCCGCCCGGCGCGCTGATCGTGAGCTCACATTCGTCCATTGCCCCAGTGTGCGCCCCGCCCATGGCGGTGTCGAAACACGCTTTCGCTCAACGCCGGACGAGCATCCGTCCCGCGCCGGCGGGCGCGGTCATCAGCCGTCGTTGGGTCCGTAGGCGCGGGCGATGGCGGGGGAGTCGGGCCAGCCCGAATAGGTGGGCCGGGAGGGCCAGCCCTGCGGGGAGTCCTGCCAGTCCTCCTGGCGCCCCTACGGCAGGATGTCGATCAACCCGAAGGAGTGACTGAGCTGCTCGGTGCCGCGTCCGTTGGTGTGCCAGGTGCGGTATACCGTGTCGCCGTCGCGCAGGAACACGTTGACCGCGAAGCCGCTGCCGGGCGGTGCGTCCATGTCGGCGCCGAACGTGCTCTGCGATGACGAGTACCAGTCCATCCGGTTGCCGACCTTGTGCTTGTAGGTCTGACCGGTGGGCGGCCACGAATTCATCGGACGGCTTCGCCGCCGGGCCGTCGCCCGCAACTTGCCCGATGGCCTTGACCCGCAGGCCCGGACTCGGTTCGATGACGGGTAGCAACGAGGGGAGACCCACCATGAAGACATTTGTTCGCCAGCTTGTGGTCGTCGCCATGTTGGCGTTCGCGTCGATGGCGGCCGTGACGATAGCGACGCCGGCGGTGAGCAAGGCCGACTGCGCGGACGGCGAGTGGTGGGATCCCACCGGCAAGGTGTGCCGACCGCTCGGGGTCGGGCCGCAACCGTTGGCCTGCGACCCGGGCCAATGGTGGGACCCGACGGCCAACGTGTGCCGGCCGCTGGGGGTCGGGCCGCAACCGCTCGCCTGCGACAACGGCTGGTGGTGGGACCCGGGCACCAACGAATGCCGTCCGCCCGTGGTGCCACCCGCCGACTAGCCGGTATCAATGCCGGCGTGCTAGGCAGCCGAAAAGGGTTGCGCGAGTAGCCAACCCGACGCCGTTGTCACGTGCACAGGCTGGGGGCGTCGCACACATTGCCGGGGCAATAGATGTTGTGGGCGGCGTTGACCAGGCTGCCGACGTCCAACAACGTCACGCCCTTGTTGTCCAAGCGGGCATGAAGGTCGTCGGCGATCTGTTGCGGCGTCCAACCCCACGTGAGGTCGTAGCAGACGTCGTGCGCCTCGGCGATGAGTGCCTCTTCGGTCTTCGGGGGCCAGGTGAGGCCGGCCGCGCGCAGTTGCGCCAGGTAGGCGTCGTCTTGCGGTGTGGCAGCCGCGATGCCAGCGCCACCGACCAGCGCGGCGCCGATCATCAGGGGGGTGGCAACTCTGGCCAAGCACCGAAGTGGGGACATGGCGTTGCCTTCCTCATCGTGGCGTGGTGCGGACGCCGCCAGTATGCGGGTACACGGCGGCCCGAATGTGAAGGATAGCCAAACGCCCGGTTGTGATCGCCGAACTGATCAGTTCGGCGGGTTTGCTCCGCCGTAGTCCCCGAACGACCACAGGTTGCCTTCCGGATCGCGGACGGTGAATTCGCGTGCACCGTAATCGGTTTCGGCAAGGGGGCGGACGATCTCGGCGTTGTGCTGCCGGACGCGCCGGTAGAGAGCATCCGGATCCGCGGTGACGACGTAGCCGCCGGCGGTTCCGGGTTCGCGACACCACTCGGCGCCGGGCTTGTGGCTGCCGAGCATGATGCCGCCGCTTCCCTCGGGCCAGTTCAGTTGCGCATGGTCGACGGTCTCGCCGTCGCCGTAGCGGGCCGTCAGAACGAAGCCGAATGTCTCGACGTAGTAGTCGATCAGTTTGGGTGCGTTATGGGCTTGCAGTGTCAACCAGACGGTCGGATTCGAAGCAGTCATGCTCCCACTGTGACCCGAGCGAGTGCCCGCCGTCTTGAATGTTTCGGAACTCTTCGGCCAGCCACCGCTGCGGCGGCACACCGGCGAACCGGACGAATTCCCGGCTCAGGTGCGCCTGGTCGCTGTAACCGGTGTCGGCCGCGACCCGGGCGAGGTCGACGCGACCGTGGCGGCGCGCCGACTCGGCGATCCGCCCCGTAGCGTGCTGGAACCGCATCAGCATCGCGACCGTTTTGGGCGAGTGACCGACCTCCCGCCGGAACAACGTGGCCAGATGTCGCGTGGTGACGCCGACCGCGTCGGCCAGGGCCGTCACCGGTATCAGGCCGCGGCTGCGCTGCAGCAGGTGCCAGGCATGCAGCACCTCGGGACGCACCGTCGCGCCGTCTCGACGCCGTCGCGCATCGATCAGGTACTGGGCGACCAGCGCGAACACGTCGGGCCACCGGTGCGCTTCGGCCACCCGGTGGTGCAGGTCGACGATGTCTCGTCCCAATACGGCGGTCGCGTCGTACTCGGCGACGGGAAGCTCGGCGCTGGGCAGACCGAACAGCGCGCGCGAGGCCAGCGGATGCACCGCCAGCTGCACGCCGGCCTGACCGCGGCGTTGCCGCACGTGACTCGCCCGCAGATGCAGGCCGCCGAGGATCAGCGGCGTGGGTCGGGCAGCCGGCAGCGCGGTCGCGGTGTCGGCGGCTTCCACCCCATCGTCGAGACTGACGATGAAGGTCAGCATCGACGACGGCATGCCGCGGTGCACGCCCTCGGGCACATCCAAGGTGCGGTAGCCCACCATGGACGTGACTCCGGGCGCGCTGCCCGGCGCCGCCGCCGTGTAATCCCAGGCCTTACCCACAATGCCACGCTAGCGCGCAGGCCGGCACCTTGCTTGCGGGTTGAACCTTGGCTCCCGGTGGATCGCGGCCGAAATTTCATGCCGGTCTCGGTTGGGCAAAGGTCCGGTAGCCTACCCGCGCTGCGAGGTCCGAGATCGCCTGTCCGGCTTTACCTTGGATGCCATGGCTGGACTGGACAATCACCTGAAGCGCTGCCGCACAGCGCTTCACGGAGCCGTGTCGGCGGTGATCGTTGCCGTGGTTGCGGTCCTCGGCCTCGCCATCGCCCCGGTGGCCGATGCGGCCGCACCCATGGCGACGTTGACGGTCGAGCATACGTGGCAGACCGGTTTCATCGCCCGCTTCGCCATCACCAACTCGAGCACGGTGCCGCTGTCCGATTGGAAGCTCGAATTCGACATGCCGGCGGGCCAATCCGTCCTGCACACGTGGAACAGCACCCTCACCCAATCCGGCACGCATTACGTTCTGACGCCGGCGAACTGGAATCGCGTCATCGCACCCGGTGGTTCGGCGACGGGTGGTTTCCGAGGCGTGTTGACCGGCACCTATTCGCCACCGACGAATTGCGTGCTCAACGGTCAATACCGTTGCACCTGAACCCGGCTGCCGACGGAGGTTGCGACGGCTCGGATGGGCTTTGACGGCTCATCGGCTTGAGCCACGAATCCCTTGTGTCGCTTTTTGTGGGATATACGGCTCGGCAGTCATGGGCCTGCACGGCCCGCCGGCCCCAGACTGGCTCCAGGCGCACCGCCATCACGATTCCAAGGAGCAGTCCATGCCGTCGCGACGGGTTTTGATCACCGGGGCATCGAGGGGTATCGGCCGCGCGGTGGCCGATCGGCTGGCCGAGGGCGGCCACGAACCGATCGGCCTTGCCCGGAGCGCCCCCAAGGATTTTCCGGGGGAGTTCTACGAGGTCGACTTGGCCGACTCGTACGCAACCGCGGCGACGCTGGACAAGATCGTCGGGCACGCTGCCGTACACGCCGTGGTCAACAACGTGGGTTTCGCCCGGTTCGGCCGACTCGGCTCGATCGAGCTGGACCACCTGTTCGACACCTACGACCTGAATGTGCGCGCCGCCGTTCAGGTCGTGCAGGCGGCCCTGCCCGGCATGCTCGACGCGGAATGGGGCCGCATCGTCAATGTGACCAGCTTGACCACGCTCGGCACGCCCGAGCGGACCCCGTACGCTGCGGCCAAGGCGGCGCTCGAGGCGTGCACCCGCATCTGGGCGGGCGAGCTCGCCTCGGCCGGCATCACGGTGAACGCCGTGGCACCGGGACCCACCGAAACCGACATGTACCGCGAACGCAGCCCGGTCGGATCGGAACGCGAAGCCCGCTTCCTGCAAAGCATTCCGCTGCATCGGGTCGCCAGGCCGCGCGAGATCGCCCACGCGATTTGTTTTCTCCTCGACGAGGACGCCGGCTACATCACCGGTCAAATCCTGCGCGTCGACGGGGGCGGGAGTATCGCCGCGTAATGCCAAGGCGGCCAACACAGTCCAGCTCAACCGAGGAGACATATCATGACCACCACTTCGTCCATCGAAACCATCGCCGACATCGCCATACCTGACACCGCATTGGTTCGCGAGATCACCGAGTTCATCCGGGATGCCGAGGACGACCTGCTTTTCCACCATTCCCGACGGGTATTCCTCTTCGGCGCGCTGCAGGGCCGGCGCCGGGGACTGCAACCGGACCTGGAACTGCTGTACGCGGGCGCCATGTTTCACGACCTGGGCCTGACCGAGCGCTACCGCGATTCCGCCCTGCGCTTCGAGGTCGACGGTGCCAATGCGGCGCGGGAGTTCCTGCTGCACCGCGGCGTCAGCAAGGCAGACGCCGACAAGGTATGGCTGGGCATCGCCTTGCACACCACCCCGGGGGTGCCCGAATTCCTGGATCCCGAAATCGCCTTGGTGACCGCCGGTGTCGAGACCGATGTGGTGGGCGTTGGCTGCGACGATCTTGCTCCCGAAGCGCTCGCCGCGGTGGTCGCCGCCCATCCGCGCCCAGATTTCAAAACGCGCATTCTGCAGGCCTTCAACGACGGGATGAAGCACCGCCCGCACAGCACGTTCGGCACGATGAACGCCGATGTGCTCGAGCACTTCGACCCGACTTTCGCCCGCGACAACTTCGTCGACCTGATCCTCAACAACGGCTGGCCCGAATAGCATCGCGCCGCAAGGTCGCCGCTTCAGTCCGATGCGGCTGAATGTCCTGCGGATCGCTTGCCTTGCTCGGTGTACATCGCGTCGATCTGGGCGGCGTATCCGGTGGCGATCGGTTTACGTTTGAGCTTGGCCGTCGGTGTGAGGTATTGGCTGCCGGGTTCCCAGACGTCGGCCAACACCGTGTAGCGCTTGATCTGTTCGACCCGCGACAGCCGGCGATTGGCGGCCGCCATTCCCTTCTCGATTTCGGCGCGCACCGCCGGATTGCGGACAAGTTCGCGGAGCGAACCCGAAAGACCGTGCGCGTGCGCATATTCGGTGACGGAGTCGGGATCCAGGGTGATCAGGGCGGTGTTGTACGCCCGAGCATCGCCGATCACCACGACGGGGCCGGCCAGCGGGCAGCTAGCGGCGATGGTGTTTTCGATGTTGGTTGGCGACATGTTCTTGCCGGCGGCGTTGATGATGAGTTCCTTTTTGCGGTCGACGATGCGCAGGTAGCCGTCTTCGTCGATCTCGCCGATATCGCCGGTGTGCAGCCACCCATCGGAATCGATTGCCTCCGCGGTCTTCTCGGGCGCCTTGCGGTAGCCGCGCATCACGTTCTTGCCCCGCACCAGCACCTCCCCGTCGGAGGCAACGGTTACCTCAGTCCCCGGAACCGGGGTACCAACCGTTCCGATCTTGATCCGTTCCGGACGATTCACGGTCGCACCGGCCGTACATTCGGTCATCCCGTACCCCTCGCATACCGGGATGCCCAAGCCCAAGACGAACTCGTGAACCTCCCGCGGGATCGGGGCCGCGCCGGTGACGCCGATCCGAAGCCGGTCCATGCCCAGCCGCCGGCGCACCTTCGACAACACCAGCCGGTCGGCGAACGCGTACCGAAGCTTCTCGGCAAGTCCGACCGGGCGGCCATCTGACACGGCCCGGGCCCTCGCGCGGCCGACCCCGAACGCCCATTTCGCAAGCGCTCGCTTGCCGGCAGGTTCCGCATCTACCGCAGCTTCCAGACCCGCCTTGGCCTTGATCCACACCCGCGGCACGCCAAGGAAGAGCGTCGGCCGCACCTCGGTCAACGCGGGCAGCACAGCCTTGAAATCGCCGACGGTGGTGATCTGCAGGCCGTAGAGCAGGTTTTGATAGTGAGTGATCCAGCGGTTGGCGGCGTGTGCATCGGGCAGATAGGACACCGCCCGGTCGGCATGCGTGATCCCACCCACCTCTTCGGTGATCCGGGCGTTCTCGATGAAGTTGGTGTGGGTGAGCTCAACGCCTTTCGGAGGGCCGGTGGTGCCCGAGGTGTAGACGATGGTCAGCACGTCGTCCGGCCCGACCGCCCGCCATGACCGCTCGAAGTCGAAATCGGCTGCGGGGGAGGCCTCGAGTTGACCGAGCCCGATGGCACCGTTCGCCGCGCCGTCGACGCACACGACGTGTTCGACAGTGCCGCCCTGCTGCGCCGCGGCGAGAACCTGTGGCAGGAAAGTGCCTTCGCAGATCACCACGTGGTTGTCTGCGTTGTCGAACTGATACGCCAGCAGCTCGGGTGGATTGGTGTTGTACACCGAAAACGGTGTGGCACCGGTGTGCAGGACCGCGGTGTCGCACAAATGGAACTCGGGGCGGTTACTCATCATCAGCGCAACGGTGTCGCCGTTCCCTACGCCGAGCCCGGCCAGCCCCGCCGCGATCGCCCGCACCCGGTCGCGGTACTGACGCCAGGTGATGGTCGTGGCATCGCCGAGGGTGCGCAGCGCCACCGCGTCCGGGTGCTTGGCCGCGGTCGCCTGGAAGGCTTCGCACAGGGTGGTGGGCCGGCTGGCCGGTGCATGGGTCATCAGCTGCCTTGAACTAGTCATCAAAATTGTTTACAGTACAGCTGTATTGTCACGTAGCGATCGCGCAGACGCAAGGCGGGAACCATGGTGAGTGGCCGGCGGGGGCTAGTGCCGCGTTTCGACCCCGAAAGCCGCGCTGAGGGCTTGTTTCGGGAGCCGCGGGTAGCCTACGACGCGACGACGGTGGCGACGCACGACGGCGCGCAGCTGCATGTGCGCAGTTACGGTTCGGCGTTCGGCCAGCCGATCGTGCTGATCCATGGTTTCGGATGCCGCATCGAGTACTGGAACCCGCAGATCAACGCTCTTGCCGCCAAGTATCGGGTGATCGCCTACGACCAGCGCGGGCTGGGCCGCAGCACGCTGGGCTCTGACGGCGTGCGCCCCGACGTGCTGGGGCGCGACCTTGCCGCCGTGCTCGACGCGGTGTTGGCACCGGGGGAACGGGCGGTGTTGGTGGGACACAGTTTTGGTGGGATCACCATCATGGCGTGGGCACAGCGCTTCGCCGCCCACGCGGTGTCGGCGGTGCTGTTGGCCAACACCATCGCCGAGCGCTTCAGCGCCACCACGATGCTGCTGCCATTCGCCGACCGCTATCGCCACATCCGCCGACCGTTGATCACCGCGTTAGCGGGCTCGACGATGACGCTTCCCTCGATCCGCTGGTCACGGTGGCCGCTGCAGCGGATGGCATTGTCCCGCTACGCCGATCGGCAGGCGGTGGACTTCGTCTATGAGATCCTGGCCGACTGCCGCACCGATGTGCGGGCGGTGTGGGGAGCGGGGCTGTCCGGGTTGGACGTCACCGCCGGGTTGGAGAAACTCACGGTGCCGACCACCGTGGTGACCGGCACCGAGGATCGGCTGACGCCGCCGGCAGTTGCACACCGGATCGCCGAGGCACTACAGGTCCGGGGCAGTCTGCACCGGTTCGCGCGGTTTCCCCGCGCCGGGCACTGCACGAATATCGAAGTGCCATACGCGTTTAACGCCGAGATCGAACAGTTGGCGGACGCGACCCGCTGATAACCGGCGCCGGGGCCACGTTAGTTTTCGACGGTGATGCGCAGCCGGGGCTTGCGGGCGTCAGTCGGCTTGGCGACGCGGTCCCACACCGCGTCGACCATGGGCTGCAACAGCAGCTCGCCCATTTGGCGAATCAAGACGCCCAGGATCTGGGTGGACTCGGGGCGTTTGGTGGATGCCATTCCCGAACCCCGCAGGGCTGTGATTTCGCGGCGAGTCAGCTCGATGAGCGCATCGAGCAGGTGCAGCCGATCCTCGGAGGGATCGAGCACCGCGCGCCGCACGTAGTTGACCACCGGGGGGTTGTCGCGCAGCATGCGGGCGACCGCCTCGTCGCGGGCCGCCGCGACGTGCCGCGCACTGCCCTCGGCCGGAACCTGGGCCAGCGCGTGGGCGAAGTAGTCCACCACCAGCTGGTCGACTGCATCGCGCACACCGGCCTTGGTTTTGAAGTGGTGTTGCACCAACCCCAGGGTGACGCCGGCCGCAGAGGCTATGTCGCGCAGCGAAATTCGATCTTCACCATATTGCGCGTAAAGGTCCAGCGCGGCGTTGCGAATTCGCGCCTTGGCCGTCAGGTCCTCGTTGGTCGCCCGCGGATTGGTCATCACCACTGCTCCTGGTCCACGCCGCTATGTTAGCGCCTGACCCAATTAGCTCTACGTTTGATCTATTTACAATACATCTGTATCGCACGCTGGGGAATGGAGGATGACGTTCTATGCAGCCCCTGATCGGTGTCACGGTGGTGTCGTTGGCCGTGAACCTGCCCGGTCCGCTGGCGGCGGCCCGGCTCGCCGAACTGGGTGCCGCGGTGACGAAGGTGGAGCCGGCGACGGAGGATCCGCTCGCCGCCGCCGCGCCCGACTGGTACGCGCGGCTGATCGAGCACCAAAACGTGCTGACGCTCGATCTCAAGGACACCGGTGATCGCGCCAAGCTCGACGAACTGCTGGCGGGCGCCGACCTGCTGATCACCTCGATGCGGCCCTCGGCGCTGCATCGGTCAGGCCTGGCGCGCCCGCAGCAGAAGTTTCCGCGGTTGTCGTTGATCGAGATCGTCGGGCATCACGGCGAGCGCGCCGAGACCCCGGGCCATGACCTGAACTACCAGGCGGCCCAGGGCACGCTGACCCCGCCGCATATGCCGAAGGTGCCGATCGCCGATGTGCTCGGCGCCGAACGCGCGGTGTCGAGCGCGCTCGCGGCGCTGCTGCAAGCCGCGAAAGCGGGTGCGGGACAACGCTACCGCGTCGTGTTGGAGGAAGCCGCCGCCCGGGCTGGCGATGCGGTGCGCTACGGGCTGATGGGGGAGGGCGCGGTGCTCGGCGGCGCCTACCCCGGATACGGCATCTACGCGTCCGCCGACGGCTACGTCGCCCTTGGGGCGATAGAACCGCACTTTTTCGCCCGCACGTGCCAGGTGTTCGGCGCCGACGGGAGTCACGAAAGCCTGGGCGCGGCGTTCGCGGCCAAGACCACCGCCGAGCTGGAAGACCTTGCGCGGCATATGGATATTCCCCTGAACGAAGTGAGGTAGATATGTCCGAATTGTTTCCCGATTACCGTCCGAGTTGGGAGACCGACCAGCACCGCGAGCTGCGCAAGCACGCCGCGGAGTTCTTCCGCAAGGAGGCCACCCCGAACCAGGAACGCTGGGCCGCCCAACACGCGGTCGATCGGGAGTTCTGGAACAAAGCCGGGGATGCCGGTTTGCTGGGCCTGGACCTGCCCGAGGAATACGGCGGCGCGGGCGGCGACTTCGCGATGAACGTCGTCGTGCAGGAGGAACTGGCCTACGCCTACGACCAGGGCTTCGGATTCGCCGTGCACTCGCCGATCGTCGCGCACTACATCTGGGCCTACGGCAGCGACGAGCAGCGCAGGCGGTGGCTGCCCAAGATCATCAGCGGTGAGGCGGTGTTGGCCATCGCGATGACCGAACCAGGTACCGGGTCGGATCTGCAATCGGTGAAGACCACCGCGCGACGCGACGGCGACTTCTACGTCATCAACGGGTCGAAGACGTTCATCTCCAACGGAACTCACTGCGACCTGTTGGTGATCGTGGCCAAGACCGACCCGTCGAAGGGGGCTGCCGGGGTGTCGTTGATCGTGGCCGAAACCGACGAGAACCTGGCGGGGTTCGAGCGTGGCCGGGTGCTGGCCAAGATGGGCCAGCACGCGCAGGACACCCGCGAGCTGTTCTTCTCCGACATGCGGGTGCCGGTGGCCAACCTGCTCGGCGCGCAGGAGGGTCTGGGCTTTTACCAATTGATGGAGCAGCTTGCCCGCGAACGGCTCATCATCGCGACAATCTGCGCGGCGCTCGCCGAGGTCGCGGTGCTCGAGGCGATCAAGTACTCGCGGGAGCGGGAGGCGTTCGGCCGGCCGATCGGCAAGTTCCAGCACACCAAATTCGTGCTGGCCGATTGCAAAACGGAGGCGCTGGCGATCAAGACGATGGTCGACTACGCCGTCGGGCAGTACCTCGACGGCAAGAACGACCCGGCCACCGCGTCGATGGCCAAGCTGTTCGCCGCCGAGAAGAGCGACCAGATCGTCGACAAGTGCCTACAGATCTTCGGGGGCTACGGCTACATGACCGAGTATCCGATCGCCAACATGTACACCGCGTCGCGGGTCAACCGGATCTACGGCGGTACCAGCGAAATCATGAAGGAAATCATCAGCCGCTCGCTGTAAGGACGTTGAATTGACTGAGGCATACATCTACGAGGGAATCCGCACCCCGCGGGGCAAGGGCAGAGCCAGCGGCGCGCTGCATTCCGTGAAGCCGATCTCCTTGGTGGTCGGGCTGATCGACGAGCTGCGCCGCCGCTTTCCGGACCTCGACGAGGACCGCATCTCCGACGTCGTGCTCGGCGTCGTCACCCCGGTGGGCGATCAGGGCATGGACATCGCGCGCACGGCGGTCACCGTGGCCGGGCTGCCCGACACCGTGGGCGGGGTGCAGCTCAACCGGTTCTGCGGGTCGGGCCTGGACGCCGTCAACGTCGCGGCCAAGGCGGTGCGCTCGGGTTTCGACGAGTTGGTGATCGCCGGTGGGGTGGAGTCGATGTCGCGGGTCGAGATGGGCAGCGACCGAGGGGCGATGGCTTACGACGCGGCGACCGCCTACGACAACTACTTCATCCCCCAGGGGGTGGCCGCCGACCTGCTGGCCACCATCGAGGGGTACACCCGCGAGGACGTCGACGCCTACGCGGTGCGTTCGCAGCGGCGCGCCGCCGAGGCGTGGTCGGGCGGCTACTTCGCGAAATCGGTTGTGCCGGTGCGCGATATCAACGGGTTGACCATCCTGGATCACGACGAGCACATGCGGCCGGACAGCACGGTGGAGGAGCTGGCCAAGTTGGCGCCCGCGTTCGCCGGAATCGGCGAATTCGGTGGTTTCGACGCCGTCGCGATGCAGCGCTACCACTGGGTCGAAGCGATCAACCACGTGCACACCGGCGGCAACAGCTCGGGCATTGTGGACGGCGCCTCGCTGGTGCTGGTCGGTAGCGAGCAGGCCGGCGCGGCATCCGGTCTGACCCCGCGGGCGCGCATCGTGTCCGCGGCCACCAGCGGCGCCGACCCGGTGCTGATGTTCGGCGGCCCAATCCCGGCCGTGCGCAAAGCACTTGACCTTGCCGGCCTGACCATCGACGACATCGACCTGTTCGAGATGAACGAGGCCTTCGCGGCCATCGCCATCAAGATCCAACAGTATTTCGGCATCCCGGACCAGAAGTACAACGTCAACGGCGGTGCTATCGCGATGGGCCATCCGCTCGGTGCCACCGGCGCGATGCTGCTGGGCACCGTCCTCGACGAGCTGGAGCGGCGGGGTGGACGCTACGGCCTGATCACGCTGTGCGTCGCCGGCGGCATGGGCGTGGCGACCATCATCGAAAGGGTTTGAGTTCAATTGAGTGACAGCATTATTGGCTGGGACAAGGACGCCGACGGGATCGTCACGCTGACGATCGACGACCTTGACAACGGCGCCAATATGCTCACCGATGCCTACGTCGAGCAGATGGGCGCGATGATCGACCGGCTCGAGGCCGAGGTCGACGAGACCACCGGTGTGGTGATCACCTCGGGCAAGTCCACGTTTTTCGCCGGCGCCGATCTGACCCAGATCCGCAGCGCCGGACCCGAGCACGCGCAGCAGCTGTTCGACGGCTCCACGGCGATCAAACGTGATCTGCGTCGGCTGGAGACGCTGGGCAAACCGGTCGTCGCCGCGATCAACGGCGCCGCGTTGGGCGGCGGGCTGGAGCTGGCGCTGGCGACCCATCACCGCATCGCGGCCGACGTGGCGGGCAGCGTGATCGGCCTGCCCGAAGTGATGCTGGGTGTGCTACCCGGAGCCGGCGGCGTGGCGCGCAGCGTGCGGCTGCTCGGCATCCAAAACGCACTGATGCAGGTGTTGTTGACCGGCAACCGGTTCAAGCCGGCCAAGGCCCAACAGGTAGGACTGGTCGACGAACTGGTCGAGTCGGTCGAGGAATTGGTGCCAGCCGCCAAGACGTGGATCCTGGCCAACCCGGACAAGCATGTGCAGCCGTGGGATGTCCCGGGTTTCGAGATTCCCGGTGGCGGCCCGGCCACGTCGGCGTTTGCGGCCAACCTGCCGGCGTTTCCGGCCAACTTGCGCAAGCAGCTCAAGGGCTCGAGGATGCCGGCGCCGCGAGCAATCATGGCGGCCGCACTCGAAGGGGCCCAGGTCGACTTCGACACCGCCCAGGTCATCGAGACCCGCTACTTCGTGCACCTGGTCACCGGCCCGATCGCCAAGAACATGATTCAGGCGTTCTTCTTCGATTTGCAGGCCGTGCAGGGCGGCACGTCGCGCCCCGCCGACGTCCCCGAGCGCACGATCAACAAGGTCGGCATCCTGGGTGCGGGCATGATGGGCGCCGGGATCGCGTATGTGACAGCGAAAGCCGGCATCGACGTCGTCCTCAAAGACATCACGCTGCAGGCGGCCCGCAAGGGCAAGGCTTACTCGGAAAACCTCGAGCAGAAGGCATTGGCGAAAGGCCGTACCACCGAGGCGAAGTCGCAGGCACTGCTGGACCGCATCACCCCGACCGCCGACGCCGCCGACTTCGCCGGCGTGGATTTCGTGATCGAGGCGGTATTCGAAAACACCGAGCTGAAGAACAAGGTGTTCGCCGAGATCGAGAACATCGTCGAACCCGGCGCCGTGCTGGGCTCCAACACCTCGTCGCTGCCGATCACCGACCTGGCCGCCGGGGTGAGTCGCCCGGAGAACTTCATCGGCATCCACTTCTTCTCACCGGTGGAAAAGATGGACCCGATCGAGATCATCCGCGGCGCAAAGACATCCGACGAGACCCTGGCCCGGGTCATCGACTACACGCTGGCCATCAAGAAGTACCCCATCGTGGTCAACGACGGCCGCGGATTTTTCACCACCCGGGTGTTCTCCACCTACCTGCTCGAGGCCTTCAACATGCTCGCCGAAGGCATCGACCCTGCCACCATCGAACAGGCGGCGCTTCAGGCCGGCTACCCGGCCGGGCCGCTACAGGTAGCCGACGAGCTCAGCTTCGGCACCATCCGCAAGATCATGGATGAGACGGTGCAGGCGGCCGCAGCCGACGGCCTCCCGCTCGACGAGTCGGTGCGCGTGGCCGCCGAGGTGGTCACCACGCTGATGGACACTTTCGACCGCAACGGCAAGCAGGGCGGCGCGGGTTTCTACGACTACGCCGACGGCACCCGCGCCGGGTTGTGGGACGGTCTGCGAACGGCATTCAACACCACACGCGCACTGTCGGTTCCGTTCGACGACCTGCAGGACCGCTACCTGTTCATCCAGGCGATCGAAACGCAGAAGGCCTACGACGACGGCGTCATCAGCTCCGACCCGGACGCCAACGTCGGCTCGATCTTCGGCATCGGCTACCCGCCGTGGACCGGCGGAGTGCGCCAGTTCGCCACCGGCTATCCGGGCGGCGCCGATGCGTTCCGCCGGCGCGCCGACGAACTCGCGGCCGCGTATGGAGGGCGGTTCCGGTGGATCTGACGGACAAGGTGGTCGCGATCACCGGCGGCGCACGCGGCATCGGGCTGGCGACGGCGAAAGCGGTTCTGGCCGAAGGCGCCAAGGTCGCCCTCGGTGACCTCGACACCGAACTCGCCGAGAAACAGGCCGTCGAACTCGGCGGCGATCCGGCGGTGGTCGGGCTGCCGCTCGATGTCAGCGATCCCGCCTCGTTCGCCGCGTTTCTGGACGACGTCGAGGCCCGGCTGGGTCGGCTCGACGTGCTGGTCAACAATGCCGGCATCATGCCGACCGGCCCGTTCGTCGACGAATCGCCGACCATGAGCCGCCGCATGATCGACGTCAACGTCTACGGGGTGCTCAACGGGTCTCGGCTGGCGGCAGCGCGGTTCGTGCCCAGGGGAGCGGGACACATCGTCAACATCGCGTCGCTGGCCGGCGTCACCGGTGAGCCGGGAATGGCGACCTATTGCGGCACAAAGCATTTCGTGGTCGGCTTCACCGAATCGCTGCACCGCGAACTGCGCCCGCACCGCGTCGGGGTCAGCCTGGTGCTTCCGGGCATCATCAATACCGAATTATCCGCGGGCACAAAGGTTCCCGGCTGGGCCAGGCCACTGGCCACCGCCGAGCCCGAGGACGTCGCCGCCGGTATCGTCGCCGCCGTCAGCAAAGACAAGCCACGCAAGACCGTGCCGGCCACCCTCGGCGCCCTGCTCAAGTCCGTCTCGCTGCTGCCCGACACGCCGCGCTTTGCCGTCGCGCACGCCGTCCGGTTCGACCGGCTCGTCAGCGGCGCCGACCCCGACGCCCGCGCCGCCTACCACCGGCGGCTGGCCGAGGAATCATGACAAGGGCTGAAGAAACGAATCTCGTGCAGCGGGTACCCGGCGAGCAGCGCTGAGGTTTACTCGGGTGCTCTGGCTTGTTGCCAGTGCTAGCGGCGTAAGTTCGTTCGGAGCGATGAAGACCGCCGGCGAGGAGGTCGGCCGCACCTTGACCCACTCCATCGGACGACGCGAGAGGAACCCCGTGAAAACGACCGCACACCGCCGTTCGGCAGTCGTCGGCCTGGCCGCCGTCGCGCTGATCACCGTGGGATGCAGCAATGGCAAGAGCGTCGACGCGTCGGCACCGCCCCACGCGGCAGCGAGCGCCACCTCCACGTCGGCGAACCCGGCGCAGCCCACCGAGGTGAAGCTCATCGGGGAGAGCAACGTCGAGGTGACGCTGACCGGCCCGATCGCTGCCAAGTACGCGTCAGCCACCGACGATCAGAAGAAGGCTCTCGGCAAGCCACTGACGGGTGACCGCAACGCGGGGAAACGGGAGAGCGGCGTGGTGTTCCAGCAGTTCGAGGGCGGCGTGATCACCGCCAAGAACGACGCGCCCGGAACGCCCGCCTATATCACCCTGGGCAAGATCCGGGAGGCCTGGAATGTGCCACGCGGCGCGGACGGCACGCCCGAGATCACCGGCACCAACGGTTCGGCAGGTCCGCTGGGATTGCCCGTCAGCGACCAGCGCTCCGTCGGCGATGTGCTCGTGTCGAACTTCGAGCACGGCACGATCCAATACAACCCGAAGACCGACCAGGTCGCGGTGACGGTCAACGGCAAGGTTGTGCCGTCCGGGCTGTAGCCCGAATCAGGCGTTCACCGGACCGGCTAGCTCTTCCAGACCACCTTGTCCGTGCCTCCGGCGTCCCGGTAGACGACGCTGTCGGGGTTCGTGCCGTTGCGCACGTCGAAGTAAAGGCGTCCCGTGACGGGGGTGCCCAGGGGCAGTGGCCCCTCGGGAAGGCCGTCGGTCTGGTTGCCCTTCATCACCGCGAACGTGGAGCTGTTGACGGCCCGCGCGTTGAAGTCGGCAATGTTGGGAACCGCGTTACCACTGACACCCTTGGCCGTGACGTCGGAGTACCACACGCCGTCGTTGTGGCCGCTGGGTTGCAGGTTGCTCACGGTGTAGTCGATGGTGCCACCGTTGCTGGAAATCTCTGCCATCTGGCCGAATTGCAGGACTTGCGGATCGGCGAATGCCGGGGCCGCGGCGAGGAGTCCGGCCGCCGCCAGCGCGGCCGTCGCTGCCGTCGTTTTCGATGCAATGTGTGAGAACGCCACGTCGGGCTCCCTTCCTGATGTGCCGCTATCCGGGGAGCGGCAGTTGAAGCGAGGTCTATCCAAAGCGTGGAATTTCAAACCCTGGCATTTGCTGGCGTGCGTTTCGATCGGGCTCGATCCCGCGTGGGCTACGGGTTGTCCGTCGTGCTTGTCGTAGTGCGCACGGTCGACTGGGGTGCCGAGAGTCCGTTCATGAAGATGTCGAGTAACCGGGTGGCTTGCTCGCTGTTGCCGCCGGTCGGGGCCACCGTGAAGATGCCGATGAGGCCGGCCGCGACGTCTTCGGAGCTGATGTGGTCGCCGATGTCACCCGCGGCGCGACCGGCCGCGAGGATCTTGTCGATGGCGGCCAGCAACTCGATGCGGGTGTGACCAGAGCCGAGTTGCTCGTTATTGATCATCGCCCGCAGGGTGCCGAGCATGCCGTGCTTGGTGGCCAACCAGTCGGTGAACAGATCCATCCAGCGGCGCATGGCCTGCGCGGGTGGATGATTCGCCAGCAGCTGATCGGCGCCTTCGGTCAGGCGACGCACCTGGTCCTGGTACACGGCTTCGACCAATGCCTCGCGAGTGGGGAAGTGGCGGAACAATGTGCCGACCCCGACACCGGCCTCGCGGGCGATCAACCGCAGCGAGGGCTCGTCGCCGCCGGCGGCCGCGGCGAACAACCTGGTCGCGACCTCGATGAGCGCCTCGCGATTGCGCGCCGCGTCGCTGCGAACGGGTTGAGCCACGCGGGCCACTCTAGCGGAACACGTTCCGGTTATGTACTCTCGTCAGCTAATCGGAACGCGCTCCACTTAGCTTCGAGGGGGAATCTCGTGCACGTGTTCGTCACTGGAGGCTCTCGGGCCTGACCGGGCCCGCCGTCGTATCGGAGCTACTGTCTGCGGGGCACCGGGTCACCGGGTTGGCCCGCTCGGCCACCTCGGCAGATCGCCTGGCTCGCCTGGGAGCAGAGCCGTTCGCGGGTTCGCTCGACGATCTCGACCGGCTGCGCGAGGGCGCGGCAGCCGCCGACGGCGTCATCCATATGGCTATCGGTGGGGACTCCGGCGATTTGTCCGGCATCACCAAACGCGACGTCGATGCGATCGAGGCCATGGGGGCCGTGTTGGCCGGGACCGGCAAACCGTTCGTGTCAACGTCCGGGACCATGGTGATGACTCCGGGACGGGTGAGCGAGGAGACGGACGCGCCCGACCCCGACGCGTTCGCCGCGTACCGGATCCCCGGCGAGCGGGCATGTCTGGGGTACGCCGAGCGGGGAGTGCGTTCGAGCGTGATCCGGCTCGCCCCGACTGTGCACGGCCCGGGTGATTACGGGTTCGTGGCGATGTTGGTGGCGACCGCCCGCAAAACGGGTGTCTCGGCGTATATCGGGGACGGGACCAACCGGTGGCCCGCGGTCCACCGTCTCGATGCGGCAACCCTGTTTCGGCTTGCACTGGAGAAGGCGCCGGCCGGAACTGCGCTGCACGGAACGGCGGAAAGCGGTGTGCCGCTGCGGGACATCGCCGAAAAGATCGGTCGAAAGCTTGATCTGCCGGTCGTGTCGGTCGAATTAGACGACGCGCCAGCACATTTCGGGAGCGCGGCGCTGAGCTCGGTGTTCGCCGCTGACGTGCCGGCTTCCAGTGCGCGCACCCGCGCGCTGCTCGGCTGGAACCCGAGCCACCACACGCTGCTGGAAGACCTCGAGCACGGCGACTACTTCACCGTCGCGGAAGGTGCCGGACAGGGATGACCCAAGCACGCGTTTGCCTTTTCTCAGCCGCCGCGCCCGCGGCTGGCTTTAGTCTTGATCGGATACCGGCCGGCCAGAGAAAGGCCAAACAGCGGTGACCTTTACCAAGTTGACCGGCGTCGAGCTGGCGCAGGTGATCGCTGATCCGCAACAGGCCAGGAGCATTCTGTGGCGGCCGCCCACCGGCGACGGACCGAGCGGCTCGGTCGACAAGGCAATCGACGGCATCCAGTTCCTGCTGTCGGCCGCCGACGTGCCGATCACTCTCGCTCCCCAACAAATGCCCGGCGAGCTCATCCCGACCCAAAACGGTGAGATCTACTTCGGTTTATCGGCGGACCAAGTAGCTGTCATCGCAACACAATTGGCAGCGACGCGATTCGCGTGGGCCAGTCGACGGGCGATTCACCGACACGAGCACCTGCCGGTGCGGCTGATCGCGGCGTGGACTCGGCGGCGAGACGTCAAGCGCTGCGCATGGTCCATTGCTCCTAGAGCATGGACGTTGTGCTGCGACCGTTAAGGAGCGTTGCCGCAATCTTGATCTCGCACTCTTAGCGTGGAGATACGAGATAACGCCTATTGGCGACCGCAATCCTGGGGGTTCATATGACGACCGCATTAGCCGCGCACGAGGCAATCGAAAAGGATGCGGACGACGCGGACGATCTTCTTTTGGCGGTCGCGGCAATGAACGCGTTTGCGCCCCAAAGGCGCACCGTTCTTGCCGACAAACCCCGCTGGCGCCTCACGGAAGAAGAGATCGTGGGTGCGTCGATAACGGTGATCTTGGTGTCCATCATGGTGGTGATCAGCGTCGCCGTGGGCACGATCTTGACACTGAGTTAAGGACCGGATCCGCTCGACCGCGCACGGTGAGGCGCTTTTCAGCGGTTGCGAGCGGTTTGTAGGTTTTGCCTAGTCCCAGCGTCAACGGTCCGAACGCACCTTCAGACGAGTTCGGCGCAAGGGGTGACCCGACAGTCGCCCCTCGCGCCGAACGTGAAGTGAATGAAGCGTTATCCAGGCAAGGTGATGGTTCGGCACGGACCGCCTGGTACGCACGCGATTCCTCCACCCGGCCCCGCTTTAGCCCAGGGGCCACCGGGGATTCCGGCCGAGACGTGGCCATCGGAGCGCGCCAACGCCCCTGGGCCGCCCGGAATTTCGGCACCGGCTCCCTGCGGGCCCGCCGACGGCGTGCAGGGAGTGCCGTCAGGGTTATAGCAACCGGGAGCCGGAGGGGCCGGCGGCGGGGGTTCCGGATCGGCGAAAGCGGAGGGTGCGACTGCGATTCCTGCGGCAGCGACACCGGCGAAGAGAACTGGTGTGAGCTTCGAAAGTTTCGCGTTCATGCCATCTCGTCTACCCGCACGGACGAAATGGTTAATCCAACTAACTATGTCTTGTGCGTCACAGGGGACCGAAGTCCTACGCTGGCCGCCGCACCTGGGACCGCAACCGGCTGGTGCGACGTTCGCCAAGCTCGCCGAGCGGCACCTCGGACCCTGACGCCGAACGTCGAGTTGTTGTGCCGAATCGGCCATTTCGACGCCAACAACTCCACGCTCGGCGGTCGGCCGAGGTAGTAGCGCGCACTCCTGAGCTGCGGGCCTATCACCGCGCCGGCTTTTTCACCGACGGCCGGCGCGCGACGTGGGAGTACCCCCGACCGGATCACGCCAGAGGGCGAACAGATGGACTTCGTCGAGGTAATGGAGATCGAGGACGGCCTAATTGGGCGCCCCGTGGCCTGTTTACGTTCACACACCATGGGGCTCGTTGATCATCGCGCTCAACTACTCGCGATGGTCGCCATCTTCGGGGTCCCGTGCTTTTGCCTGGAGGGGGAGAGGTCGCCCCTTTTGGCGCACTAACTCGGCCGGCGATGAGGTGTTGAGGGCATCGAGGCCGGGCCGTCACGCCTTGAATTCGTCCTGCCGCGAGGCGACGGGCTTGGTGGGCCACAGCGCCATGCGATCGAGGAGCCGGTCGCGCAGGCCGAGCGTATGAAAGAGGACCGCGCAGACGTGGGCCGTGAAGGTCAGGAAAAGCAGGAAGGCGCCGACGTTGTGGGCTTGGCGCAGCGCCGCATAGACGTCGACGTTGTGCGGTGCGATGCCGGGCAGATGCACGGGTCCCACCAAGACGACCGGGAACCGCGCCGCCGACAGCATCGCCCACCCGATCAAGGGCTGGGCTAGCAGCAGGGCATAGAGCAGGTACTCCGACCATGTCGCGACGCGGCGTTCTACGGGGCCCATCGTGGCAAGGAAGGGCGGCAGCCGATGGGTGAACCGGTTCGCCAAGCGCACCACCGCAAACGCCAGGATCAAGGCGCCCAGCGGCCGGTGGATGGCCAGCAGCAGCGGATAGTAGGTCAACGATGTGATCATGACCACCCCGATGAGCAGCTGCCCGATGACCATCGGCGCCATCAGCCAGTGCAGGATGCGCGACGGGAGGGCGAATCGCATTGGGGCCGTGGTTTTTTCGTTTGTCTCGCTGGTCATGGCAGCACCCGCGTCACGTTGACCTCGCTGGGCGACTTGGGCTCCTCGGCGCGACGGGTGAAGGACCGCGCGTACACGGCCGACCTCGCCGCGGGCAACGGATCGTCGGACGGCGTGATGCCGTCGGGCAGCACCAGCGGGTCGAAGTTGATGTCGCGCGCGTTGCCCTCTTCCTCGGTGTGCACCGCGGTGATGGTGACGGTGCCGGCGTCGACGGTGCGCCGGGATCGCGGCCACGGCTTGGTGGCATCGTGGGTGGGATCGCCGGGCTCACCCACCGTCAGCATCAGCCGCCACTTCAGCGGCCGCTGGGCCAGCGTGCGGATCAGGTCGTCGAAAAGAAAGTCCTTGCCACGCGTCGGCCCCGATGCGCCGGCCACGCCGCCGTCCTGCGGAACTACCGACCACCGCACCGGAACGGTGGCGCCGGCGCTGTTGGTGAACAAGAAGGCGTTGAGCCCGTAGAACGTGGTGTCTGCAAACCCGGCACTCGGCGGCGACTGCTTGATGATTTTCATCGCCGCGGCCGTCTCGGGGTGACGATCGAGAAACGCGGCCATCTTCTGCGGGTCGGGCTTCCCGGTTGAGGACACGGGTTTGGACGCGAGCAGGCGCTCGTAAAACCCCTCCGGCGTGCTATCGGTGAAGACCGGCACGTTGACCATGGCGGTGCGCCATTGCTGGCCACCCGCGTCGAACAACAGCCCGAGGCCGCGGACAGTCTCGGGCTTGTCCGCCTGGTCCGGCAGGCCCCCGCCTAGCGAAAACCGGCCGACGACCGGGACGGTGCCCGCCCGGAAGACCGCCGCCCGGCAGATCGCCGCGCCCGCGCCGGTGCTCGTGAACGACCCGGTAGCGCTGAGGCCCTTGGCGTGATTTCGCCGGAACCCGTCGTGGCGGCCGTAGACGTGCTCGAAGCGATCGGCGAACCGCGGCGGCGTAAGCGGGGAGTCGGGGCGCAGCCACCCGCCCGCGTAGGCGAACCCGCCGACGTCCACCGCGGCGAATCCGGCAACCGCGCCCATGCCGAGCAATGCGTTCCGCCGAGTCAGCGTGAAGCGGCGGCGACGCTCGGTGTCGCCTGGTGTTTCGTCCTCTTGGCCATCCTGCTCAACGGGCTCCATGCCCACCGTCCTCTTCCGCATTTTCGGGGCTAGCCGCGCAGCCCGGGAACGAATCGGCGGAAGCAATTCACCCATGGGCTGGTGGCGTGCGCAACTGTTGTGGCGAGCCTCGCGCACGCCCGAACCACGGGGCGGGAGGCGAACTGGTTCAGTCGGATTCCACGCGGGCGGGCGCGACAGCGCCCTAACCGCGCAAGCGGATTGGGCGGCAAGCTCGGCGTGGCGTTGGGTGACTTTGTGGCTGTAGCCGAGCAGTTCGGCGACGGCAGGGGGGCGGGCTCTGATTCGCCATGCAATACGACGGGCTTGACTGGTAACCTTGCATATTCGATTCCACCGTATTCCGTGCGATCGTCCTGTCTATTGGATCGGCTGCCGCACCGTACCGGCTTTACGTTGCGGCCGTAGATCCGCAGGACTCAGCGGCTGCTTTGGTAGCGCCATTCGACGGTTCCGGCAGGTGGCACCGAACGGGATTCCAATGGTTTTGGCATCAGCGAGTTCGCAGGCCGTCACTCACCGTGGCGATGTACGCGGCAAGAAGGCGGTCGATGGTTTCGGGGCTTTCCTGAAGGCCCCCGGGACGCCAGGCCAGTGCCAGTAGACCGTTGAAGGTTGCCCACAGTGCAGTGGTGACGTCGTCGGGATCGAGGTCTGCGCGAATGAGACCGGCGGCCATGCCTTCGCGGAGCACCGCAGTGAGGCGTGCGTTCTGGGCACGGGTGAGCTCGGCGATGCGTGCGACAGCCTCGGGTTCGTTCGGCGGCTCGACCAAAATCCGGAACTCGTGTGGCCTTTCGCGCGCAAAACGCGCATAGGCGTTGGCCGCCAACATCATTCGCTCTTCCACGGTGCCGTCCGCCTCGTAGGCCGGATCCATGTAGACGCGACTCTGTTCGAGTGCCTGTTCGGCCACTGCGGTCAGTAGAGCGGAGCGCCCGCCGACGCGGTTGTAGATGGTCTGCACAACCACGTCGGCCTTTTCGGCGACGGCCTCAAGAGTGAGGGCCTCGACGCCCTGGGTCGCGATGATCTCCCGCGCAGCGTCGATGACCGTACGGCGATTTTCGGCAGCGCGCTGCTGGGTGCGGGTCATCGGCGCAGGTGCAGGAGCGGCGGCGTTCACACCAGAACTGTAACCCATGCAATAGTTGGATGACCTTCCAATGTTTGTATTCCTTCCATTACTGTGGGCGTCATGACCCGAAGCGACATCACTTTTACCTCGGCCGACGGCACCTGTGCCGCCTGGCTCTACACACCCTCCTCGCACTCCGCAGACGATCGACGGCCCGTGATCGTGATGGCGCACGGCCTTGCGGGGGTCAAAGAGATGCGGCTGGATGCCTTCGCGGAGCGGTTCACCGCTGCCGGCTACGTCTGCCTGGTCTTCGACTACCGCCACTTCGGCGCGAGTTCCGGCGAACCGCGCCAACTGCTCGACATCGACAAGCAACTGCAGGACTGGCGCTCGGCCGTCGCCTACGCGCGGACCCTCGATGGCATCGACCCCGACCGAGTCGTGGTGTGGGGCACCTCCTTTGGCGGCGGCCACACCATAATCACCGCCGCCCAGGACAAGCGCATCGCCGCCGCGATCTCGCAGTGCCCATTCACCGACGGGTTCGCCTCCTCATTCGCCATACCACCGGTGAGTTCGGTCAAGGTCACCGCCCTCGCCGTGCGCGATGCCATCGGCGCCCGGCTCGGACGTCCGCCGGTGATGGTGCCGTCCTACGGCCCGCCCGGATCGGCTTCGCTGATGTCCTCTCCCGACAGCGTCGCCGGCGTGTCCGCGCTGATCCCCGAAGGGCAGCACGTACCGAAGGAGGTGGCCGCCCGCTTCGCGCTCGACATCATCCGGCACTTCCCGGGACGTCAAGCCCGCAAGGTGTCATGCCCGATCTTGTTCGCCATCTGTGCGAACGACACTGTCGCCCCCGCCAAGGCGACCCAGAAGTACGCCGCCCAGGCACCGCGCGGCGAGATCAAGCTCTACGACGCAGGCCATTTCGACATCTACGTCGGTGCGGACTTCGAACGCAACGTCACCGACCAGCTCGACTTCCTTAGCCGCCACGTGCCCGTCAGCTAACCAATTCGATTACCCCTGAGAGCTGATTCGACGTTCGGCGAGGCGGGGGATCGAGTCGGTGCTGTTGTGCATGCCATGAAAGGGGTCACTCGGAACATCGGCGATTCATCTGGTCGCTGACTTGACATAATGTCGCTTATCGGTAGAACGGCCGCCAGTGTCGAGGCCCGGACCACCTCGCAGCTCGGAGACGGAACCGCCCGCGTCTCGAGACTTCATCGCATGGACCCGACTCGCCCGGCTCTTCACTACTTTCGGCCGGCTCGCGAGGAAGCCATTCGCCCACCAGGAACGTATTGATACTTCCCAAGGACGGTGCATGGTTCCGTCTCGCCGCCCAGATCCTCGAAACCCGCCCCGCGCCGACGGTCTCGCCCCGCCCTGCGTTCCATTTCGTCACTGTGACGTATTGACGCTGTCGGATTGAGCTGAGCGGTTCCCATCGAAGTGTTCGACCAAAGGGAACATTCGGAGGCCGTCCGAATGTCCGGGCCTACGACGGCTTTAGGGCCACTGGTTCGTCCCCCTGCCCGCGCCTTCAGTGCCGGATCACGAGAACCCGACAATCCCCCGGAGTTTGGACGAACGAAATTGCTGCGCACGGCCGGGTCAGGCAGTGGGCCCCACAGCGTATCGTTTTGTCACTGTGACGCTTTCCTGCGGATCGCCCGACCGAGGGTGTTACGAAGCCTAATAAAGACGAGCGAACCAATATGAAATCGGTGCTCAGCAGGATAGCTGGGTGGCGAGGTCGAGCAAATCTGCAGCGTTGACATCGAACGCGTCGTCGTATGCTGTGTCGGCCAATCCCAAGGGTCCGAACTCGAATGGACGGGTGACGAAGGCTGTTTGGAAACCCAGGCTCGCGGCCGCACGGATGTCGTATTTGTGGCTGGCCACCATCATGATCTGCCGCGGTGCGAGTCCCAGGTATCGCGCCGCCATATGGTAGATCGCCGGATCGGGCTTGAACACGCCGGCCATTTCGGCGGCGAACACTGCATCCCAGGGCAGTCCGCCACGTTTCGCGATGTTGATCAGCGCCGACACGTCCGCGTTCGACAGGGTGGCAATAATGAACTTCTTCTTGAGCCGTGTCAGCCCTGGTAGCACGTCGGGCCACGGCACGAGGCGCTGCCACGCCAGGGTGAGTTCGTCACGCTCAGCGGCGGTCAAGTCGGTGATGCTGTATTCGGCCAGCAGTGATTCGAGGCTGCTGCGGTATACCGAGTGCACCGTGATCCAATTGTCACGGTCCGGTTTCGCCGCCTCCAGACAGCTGAAGTACGCAGCACGCCAACTGTTTACGAAGTCGCTCCAGTCCACGTTCTGATTGCGGCTACCGCAGATACGCTGAGCTTCGCTGCACACGGTCGAGTGGAAATCGGTGACCGTGCCCTGAACATCGAACAGCAACGCCTTTGGTGCAAACCGTGCCGAGTGGTACACTCATGGCTTCAGGCCTCGCTACAGCGGCCGAAAGGAGTCAGCCGGTGATGGGTCGCGGCCCCCATGGCGGTCACGCACGGGTCGTTTCGAAAGCCACTGCAACACCTTGTAATTGGAAAGGCCGGCAGTGACCGCGCCGATCTGGATGGCGTTCCCGCCGGAGATCCATTCGGCGCTGCTGTCCAGCGGGCCCGGACCCGGGCCGCTGCTGGCATCGGCGGGCGCCTGGAGCTCACTGAGCACCGAATATGCCGCAGCCGCCAGCGAACTGACCGCGCTGCTCGATGAGGTTCAAGCCGGAGCCTGGGAAGGACCCAGCGCCGCCCAGTATGCGGCCGCTCATGCGCCCTACGTGGCCTGGCTGACGCAGGCCAGCGCGGACAGCGCCGCAATGGCCGCACGGCAGGAAACCGCCGCGACCGCCTACACGACCGCCCTGGCGGCGATGCCGACGCTGGGCGAGCTGGCCGCCAACCACGCGATGCACGCGGCGCTGGTCTCGACGAATTTCTTTGGCGTCAATACCATTCCGATCGCGCTGAACGAGGCGGACTATTCGCGAATGTGGGTGCAGGCAGCCACCACCATGAGCACGTATCAGGCCGTCTCGACAACCGCCGTTGCTTCCGCGCCGCAGGCCACGGCGGCCCCGAAGATCATGAACGTCGGCATGAGCGGTGGCTCCGGGATGAGCGGCGGCAATCCGTACGTCATGGGAACCGCACTGCCGCAAAACCTTCAGGAATGGCTGGAAGCCCTGTTTCCGTTCAACCCGTTTTCGCCGCAGGGCTGGTCGATGCATCCGAGCCTGTCGATGTTCTTGTCCCGGGTGGAGACCTTGATTCCGATGTACGCGCACAACCCCGCGCAATTGCTCGAGACCATCGTGATGCTCGCACTTCAGTTCGTGATCCACCGAACCCTGTACCTGATCTGGCTGATTCTTTACAACCCGGCCGGGCTGCTGAGCTTTTTCCTGAGCAATCCGGTGTACACCCTCGCGCTGACCACACCCCTGCTGATCGTGCCCGCGGGAGCGGCCGGAGGATTGGCGGGCCTGACCGGCCTGGCGGCGGTCCCGGCGCCCACGCTGACCCCACCGGTGTCACCGTCCACGATTCCGGTGGCCGACGCTCCCCCGCCGCCCACCGTCGGCGCCGCACCGACCATGGGCACGGCGTCGTCGCCCGGCGCGGCTCCGATGCCCGCATCACCGGAGGCGGCGGCCACCCCGGGCGCACCACCCACACCGCCACCGACGATCATTGGACCCGAAACATCGTTAACTGCACAGGCTTTCGTTTCACCCTACTTGGTGGGGGTTCTCGGGGCGGCGACGGAGTCGAGCGCTTCGGGCAAGAACTGCCGGCCGGCCGCCGATGCCACCGCGGCGGCCGCGGCCGCGCCGGCCCCGGCCGCGGCCGATCGACAAACCCGGCGACGCCGGCGAAACACCCCCAGCCGCGTCGACCGCGGCTACCGCTACGAATTCCTCGACCCGGAGGCGGACACCGAGCCGGACGAGCGGGCCGCGGCAGATATTGCCCCACAACCGAATTCGTCTTTGACCTCCGAGCGCGGCGCGGGCCGGCTGGGTGTCACCACGGTGACCGGGCGGCGAGCGTCGGGATTGGCCAGGCTGGCCGGCGACGCATTCGGTGGCGCACCGACCGTTCCGATGATGCCCGGCAGCTGGAGGCCCGCTACGGGGTGAGGCGGACCCGCGATTCGCAAACCCCGTCGACACTATCCCGGTCCTGTATGGTCAGCGTGTCCACCGGCGCACGCAGACCGCACGGAAACCGAGGGCACTCGATGGCTGACCGGCTCCCCGACGATGCCTTCACGGCGCCCCAGGTGGTGGATCCCGGTCTGCGCAAGGTGGCTCGATTCCTGCCCCGCGGGTACGCCCTGCACCGCGGTCTCAAGCTGCAGCGCGCCATCATGAACCTGATGGGCAACGCGGGCCGCCTCCGCACGGTGCCGGTGGTCGCGGTCAACGAGCACGTCACCGTCCGGCTGCACCGTCCACCCAACCTCGCCGAGCATGCGCCCGCGCTGCTCTGGATCCACGGCGGCGGCACGGTCATGGGGCACGCCGCCCAGGACGACAAGTACCTACGCAAGCTTTCGCACCGCACCGGTGTCGCGATCGCGGCGGTGGAACACCGGTTGGCTCCCGAACACCCGTACCCCGCGCCGGTCGAGGACTGTTACGCGGCCCTGCTGTGGCTGGCGCGCCAGCCCTGGGTGGATCCGGAGCGGGTCGCCGTCGGTGGGGCAAGTGCCGGTGGACTTTTCGCGGCCACCCTGGCGCAGCGGGCGCACGACCGCAACGACGTCAAAATCGCCTTCCAGATGCTGGTGTATCCGATGCTCGACGATCGCACCGGCGCCCAACGCGGCGGCCCCCGACGCCTCATGTGGACCGAATCCGACAACCAGCTGGCCTGGCAGTGGTACCTCAACGGGGCCGACCCCGACGAGGCGGCACCGGCCCGCCGCAAGGACCTGTCGGGCTTGCCGCCGGCCTGGATCGGCGTCGGCACCCTGGACCTCTTTTATCCGGAGTGCCTGGAGTACGCGCGGCGTCTGCGCGAGGCCGGCGTTCCGGTGCAGGAGGAGATCGTCCCCGGCGCGTTTCACGCCTTCGACCAGATCGTGGACAAGGCGCCGATCTCCGCCAAATTCTTCGAAAGTCAGTGCGATTTTCTGCGCGGTGCTCTCGCCCCCAACGGGTGACAAGCCGGCCCGGCCCGGTACACCGCTGAATTCCATTGTGCGACAAGCGCTATCACGCGCCACGGGCACCGCCCGCGGCTCTGCTCAGCCCCGCCGGACAGGCCGCGCCATGTTTGCCGGCGCGGCGGACGGGGCGGTCCGCCCGGCCCCGAGCCGACGGCTTTTGAGTGCAAAGTGTGCACGACGTGCAACTATATGAGTATGGCCAATCCCGTTGGGCTACGCGAGCGCCGTCGCCGCCAGACGAGCGCCGACATCCGCGATGCCGCGGTGCGCCTCACCCTGGAACGCGGATTCGACAAGGTCACCGTGGACGAGATCTGCGCCGAAGCGGGAATCTCGACGCGCACGTTCTTCAACTACTTCCCCAACAAGGAATCCGCGATCGCCTACGGCCCCTCGGACATACCGCCGGAGTTGGTCGCCGACTTCGTCGCGGCCGGACCGGCCCCCTACTCGGTGGTGCTGGCGGAGCTGATCACGCTGGCGGCGCACCACCTGCGTGACGTGCCCCCACGACGGGAACACGCCGCCAACATGCTGGAACTCGCCAAGACCTCCCCCGCGGTGTTGGCCGCGTTCCTCGCCGATCTGGAACGATTCCAGAACCAGTTGACCGAGATCATCGTGCGCCGCCAAGGCATGCAGCCCGACGACGAGATGGCCCCGCTGATCTCCGCGCTGGCCCTGACGGCGGTGCGTTCCGGCATCGAGAAGTGGGCGAGCGGCGAGGCGAGTGAAACCGACGACACGCCAATGCCTTATGTTGAGCGGGCCGCGGCGCTGGTGAACAGCATCTTCACCAAGTGACCTGAAACACCTCCAGCAAATGTTGCATAAACTGCAAGGTATGCAGATCATGTACTATGCGCTGGTGGCGGTACGCGGGGAGGCTTCAGCAACAAGGCGATCCGGGTGTCGCTACCGGGAACGTCAGCCGGTGTAAGGGCCAGCATTCACCGCGCGTGACGCTCGAGCGCACACGAACCACGGCAATCGACGTAACTCGTTGTTGAGCAGCGCGGCGTGTGGGCACTCGCTTGCCCACGGCCCCGGCGGCACAACCGCTGACCCGCGTCACGACCGCGTGATGGGGAAGGGAACTAGGTGCAGATTTCGAGACTTGTGCGCAACGCCTGGTTGCCGCTGCTGATCGTGGCGGTGGTGCTGGTCGGCGGCTTCGCCGTGGTTCGGGTCAAGTCCTTCTTCGGCGCCCACGACACCGGTATCCTGACCAGCCCGCGGCTCGACGATTCCAAGCCGTTCAAACCCAAGGTCGTCAAGTACGAGGTGTTCGGTTCGGCCAGCCAGGCCAACGTGAATTATCTGGACCTGTCCGCCGACCCCAAGCGCGTCGATGGCGCGCCGCTGCCGTGGACGCTGGTGCTGTCCACCACCGCCCCGTCGGTCTTCCCCAATCTTTCGGCGCAAAGCGACGGCAACACCCTGGGGTGCCGCATCACCATCGATGACGAAGTCAAGGACGAGAACATCACCCACGGCGTACACGCCCTGACCTTCTGCTTGGTGAAATCCGCATGAGCACAACGTTCGACGACACCAGAACCGACGCCATCCCCGTCGTCAAGGAGCCCGTGCGGGAGAAGATCCCCCGGTTCATCCGGACGTTCGCCGTGCCGATCATCATCGGCTGGATCGCGCTCATCGCGGTGCTCAACGTCGTCGTCCCGCAGCTCGACGAGGTCGGCAAGATGCGCTCGGTGGAGATGACTCCCGACGACGCGCAGTCGGTCGTTGCGACCAAGCGCATGGGCGCGGTGTTCAACGAGTACAAGTCCAACAGCTCGGTGATGATCGTGCTCGAGGGCCAACAACCCCTGGGCGCCGACGCCCACGCCTACTACGACGAGATCGTGCGCCGGCTCAACGCGGACACCAAACACGTTGAGCACATTCAGGATATGTGGAGTGATCCGCTGACCGGGGCGGGGGCGCAGAGCAACGACGGGAAGGCGTCCTACGTCCAGGTCTATCTGGCCGGTAACCAGGGTGAGGCGCTGGCCAACGAGTCGGTGGAATCGGTCCAGAACATCGTCAAGAGCGTGCAGGCACCCAACGGGGTCAAGGCGTATGTCACCGGCCCGGCCGCGCTGTCGGCGGATCAGCACACCGCCGGTGACCGCAGCCTGCAGCTGATCACGGCAGCCACCTTCACGGTCATCATCGGGATGCTGCTGCTGGTCTACCGGTCGGTCATCACGGTGTTGCTGACGCTGGTGATGGTGGTGCTCGAGCTGTCCGCCGCCCGCGGGATGGTCGCATTCCTGGGTTATTACAAGATCATTGGCCTGTCGACGTTCGCCACCAACCTGTTGGTCACGTTGGCGATCGCGGCCGCCACCGACTACGCGATCTTTTTGATCGGCCGCTATCAGGAAGCCCGGGCGGTCGGCGAGTCCCGCGAAGACGCGTACTACACCATGTACAAGGGCACCGCGCACGTGGTGGCCGGCTCGGGGATGACGATCGCCGGCGCCACGTTCTGCCTGCATTTCACCAACCTGCCCTACTTCCAGACGCTGGGCATCCCGCTGGCCATCGGCATGGTGGTGGTGGTCGCGGCGGCGTTGACGCTGGGCCCCGCGGTCATCTCGGTGGCCTCGCGTTTCCGTCAGACGCTGGAACCCAGGCGCACGCAACGGATTCGGGGATGGCGCAAGGTCGGCACCGTCGTCGTGCGCTGGCCCGGCCCGATCCTGGTCCTCACGATCGGGGTGGCACTCGTCGGGTTGCTGACCCTGCCCGGATACCGCACCAACTACAACGACCGCAACTACCTGCCCACCGACCTGCCCGCCAACGAGGGGTACGCGGCCGCCGACCGGCACTTCTCGCAGGCGCGGATGAACCCCGAAGTGCTGATGATCGAAAGCGACCACGATCTGCGCAACTCGGCGGACTTTTTGGTGATCGACAAGATCGCCAAAACGGTCTTCCGGGTACCCGGGATCGGGCGGGTGCAGGCCATCACCCGGCCGCAGGGCACCCCGATCGAGCACACCTCGATCCCCTTCCAGATCAGCATGCAGGGCGTCACCCAGCAGATGAACCAGAAGTACCAGCAAGACCAGATGGCCGACATGCTGCATCAGGCCGACATGATGCAGACCACCATCGACAGCATGGAAAAGATGCAAAGCATCACCGTGCAGATGTCCAACGACATGCATGTGATGGTGCAAAAGATGCATGACATGACCATCGACATCAACGACTTACGCAACAAAATGGCCGATTTCGAGGACTTCTTCCGGCCCATGCGCAGCTACTTCTACTGGGAAAAGCACTGCTACGACATCCCGGTGTGCTGGTCGCTGCGCTCGGTGTTCGACGCGCTCGACGGTATCGACACGATGACCGACGACATCCAAAGCCTGCTGCCCATCATGGATCATCTGGATACGCTGATGCCCCAGATGGTGGCGTTGATGCCCTCGATGATCGAGAACATGAAGGCCATGAAAACCACGATGCTGACCATGTATTCGACCCAGAAGGGTCTGCAGGATCAGCAGAACGAGGCGCAGAAGAACTCCAACGCCATGGGCAAGGCGTTCGACGCCTCCAAAAACGACGACTCGTTCTACCTGCCCCCGGAGACCTTCAACAACAAAGAGTTCAAGAAGGGGATGAAGAACTTCATCTCCCCCGACGGGCACGCCGTGCGGTTCATCATCAGTCATGACGGCGATCCGATGACCCAGGAAGGCATTTCACACATCGGGGCGATCAAGAAAGCCGCCTACGAAGCGCTCAAGGGAACACCCCTGGAGGGCTCCAAGATCTACCTGGCGGGCACCGCGTCGATCTACAAGGACCTCAGCGACGGCAACAACTACGACCTGTTGATCGCCGGAATCTCTTCGCTGTGCCTGATTTTCATCATCATGCTGATCATCACCCGCGGCGTGGTGGCTTCGGCGGTCATCGTGGGCACCGTATTGCTCTCACTGGGCGCATCATTCGGGCTGTCGGTGCTGATCTGGCAGCACCTGATCGGCATCGAACTGCACTGGATGGTGCTGGCCATGTCGGTCATCATCCTGCTGGCCGTCGGCGCCGACTACAACCTGCTGCTGGTGGCCAGGTTCAAAGAAGAAATCCACGCCGGCTTGAACACCGGCATCATCCGGTCGATGGGCGGCACCGGCTCGGTGGTGACCTCGGCGGGGCTGGTGTTCGCCTTCACCATGATGACAATGGCGGTCAGCGAACTCACGGTGATCGGACAGGTCGGTACCACCATCGGCCTGGGTCTGCTGTTCGACACCCTGATCGTGCGGTCACTGATGACACCCTCGATCGCCGCCCTGCTGGGCAAATGGTTCTGGTGGCCCCAACGAGTCCGCCAACGCCCCGTCCCCTCCCCCTGGCCGAAGCCGGCCGCCCAAGAGCGCGAGGTGCTTGCGGACGCCTGAACCACGCGAAAGTGCAACTGCCCACGGTCCCACTCGGGAAATGCGTCGGCAGTAGCACTTTCGCGGCAAAGGGCTACGTGACCCAGTCCGGCTGAGCGTCGGTCTCGACGTTGGAGAAGTCCTTGTGGCCCAGGCCGGCGGTGGTGCCGCCGTCGACGACGAACTCCGAGCCGGTGGAGTAGCTGGATTCGTCGCTGGCCAGGTACACCACCAGGTTGGACACCTCCTTGGGTTCGGCGGCGCGGCCCAGGGCGCTCTGGAAGATGTCCTCGGGAACCCATTCGGTCATCGGGGTTTTGATCAGCCCGGGATGGATCGAGTTCACCCGGATTCCGCTGGGGCCCAGCTCCAATGCGGCCGACTTGGTCAGCCCGCGCACCGCGAATTTGGTTGCGGTGTAACCGTGGCACGCGATGGTGCCGGCCATGCCCTCGATCGAGGAGATGTTGATGATCGAGCCGCGGCCCGCTTCCTTCATCGGTTTGACCACGGCGCGGATGCCCAGAAACACTCCGGTCAGGTTGATGTCGAGGATCCGCTGCCATTCCGAGAGCGCGTAGTCCTCCAGGGTGCCGATGTTGATGATGCCGGCGTTGTTGACCAGCACGTCGATCCGGCCGAATTCGGCCAGGGCGGTGGCCACCGCCGCGTCCCAATCCTCGGGCTTGGTGACGTCGAGATGCAGGTAGCGGGTCGCCTCCCCCACCTCGGCCGCGACGGCCTTGCCCTCGTCGTCGAGGATGTCACCGAAGACCACCTTGGCTCCCTCGGCCACCAGCGACCGCACATGCGATGCGCCCATGCCGCGGGCACCGCCGCTGACCAGGGCCACCTTTCCGGCCAACCGTTCTGCCACTGCGTTTCTCCCGTCATCCCGGTGCCCGGATCGGCACGTATGAGCACCATACATATGGCATGCGATGTATGACCAGGGTTGCGCTGCGGCGCTGACGCAGCAGCGGTCAGGGCAGCGGAGCCACCCAGCGCAATCGGGTGCCCCCGCCCGCGGCGGCGCCGACGGTCAGGGTGCCCCCGACCCGTTCGGCGCGCCGGCGCAACGTCTTCAGCCCGGCCTCGCTGACGTCGTCGGGCAGGCCCTTGCCGTTGTCGATGACCTCGATGCTCACCTCGTCGGCGACTTCGACGGCGATGGTCAGCTTGGTGGCCGCGGTGTGCCGCACCGCGTTGCCGATGGCTTCGGCGACGACGGCTTCGGCCTGGTCGGCGAGCTCGCCTTCCACCACCGACAGCGGCCCCTTGTACTGCACGGTGGTGGCCAAACCCTCTGCCAGCCGGCCGATCACCTCATCGAAACGCTGCCGCAGCCCGGGGACATCGGTTTTGGTGTGGCGCAGGTCGAAGATCGCGGTGCGGAAATCCTGCACCACCGCGTGAAGATCGTCGACCGCCGCATTGAGGCGTTGCTGCACATCGGCCGAACGCGCCCGCGGGATGGTGCCCTGAAGCGCGAGACCGACGGCGAAGACGCGTTGGATGGCATGGTCCTGCAGATCGCCGGCGATCCGGTCCCGCTCGGCGAGCACCTCGGCCTGAGCGCGGGTTTCGGTGAGCTCAGCTTGGACGGCCAACTGCTCGGTGATGTCGCGGATGGCCGCCGACACCATCACCCCCTGTTCCGTCTGCAGCGGGCTCAGACTCACGTCGACCGGGAATACGGTTCCATCGCAACGCATCCCCCACAGCTCCAGGCCGGCGCCCATGCGCCGGGCTGCCGGGGCGGCGAAGAAGCCGGTGCGGTAGCGCTCGTGGGAACCGCGATGCCGGGGCGGTATCAGAATCTCCACTTCCCGGCCGATCAGCTCTTCGCGCGGATAGCCGAACATCTGGTCGGCCTGAGCGTTCGCCAGCACGATGCGCCCGTCCGGACCGACGATGACCATCGCGTCCGGTGCCGACTCGAGCAGCGCGTGGAACATGGTTTCCGCTCGTTGGTGTTCGGCGGTCACATCGCGCATCACCGTGGTGAACCCGATGGCGCTGCCCGCGTCATCCGTGAATACGGACAACGCGACACCGGCGCGAAACCGTTGGCCGTTCTTGCGTGCTCTCCAGCCTTCGAATTCGCAGCGGCCCGATTCGCGCGCCGCGGCCAATTCGCGTTCGGCCAGTCCGGCGGCGCGGTCCTCCGAGGTGTAGAGCAGCGCCGCCGGCCGGCCAAGGGCCTCGGCCGCCGAGTAACCCGTCATCGCCTCGGCGCCGGGGCACCAGCGCGCCACGTCGCCGTTGGCGTCGAGCTGGATGATCGCGCAGTCGGTGATCGCTTCCACCATGGCCTCGAGGTTGCGAAGACGCTCGGGCAGGCTCTTGTTGCGAAACGCCGCGCTCAGATAGCGGTCGGCGCCGGGCGATGTCATCAGGCGCGGCCCTCTCTGATTGCCTCCGACGGCACAGATACTACCGCCCGGACGGCTACCCAGGCCGCGGCTGCGAGCGCCGGCGCAGCTCGCCGGGTGCCGTCGGTGGATCACGCTGTCGGGCAGGCGTATTCACACCGCGCGGGCGTGACGCTTTACGACGGCCGGGCCACGATCACCGGCATGCGCACCGAGTGGACGACGGCATTGCTGACCGAGCCCAGCAGTGTGCCGGCCAGGCCGCCGCGGCCGTGACTGCCCACGACGGTCAGCTGCGCGGATTCGGATTGTTCGATCAACTGGCGAGCCGGCCTGTCACAGACCACCATTCGGTGCACCGTGACATCGGGATAGCGTTCTTGCCAACCGGCCAGCCGTTCGGCCAGACTCCGCTCTGCTTCCGACCTGACCGCCGGCCAGTCCATGCCGGGCAGCCCGAAAACTTGCGTGTCACTCCACGCATGAACCGCGTTGAGGTCCACACCGCGCCGTGACGCTTCGTCGAAGGCGATCGCCGTGGCGAGTTCGGATGCCGGCGAGCCGTCGATCCCGACCAGCACCGGCGCCCGCTGCGGGTAGGGCATCATCGGATCCTCGTCGTGGATGACGGCGACCGGGCAGCGGGCGCGTCGCACCAGGCCGGAACTGACCGAACCGAGCAACACCCGGCCGATCGCTCCGCGCCCGGTGGAGCCGACCACGACCAGTTCCGCCTCCTCCGACAACTGGGCCAGCGTGGGCGCCGGCGGTGCGTGCCACAGTTCGGTGGTGATCGCGAGTTTCCGGCCGTTGCGGGTGGCGTCTTCGGCGATCTTGACCGCCTCCTGCAGGACCCGGCGACCGTCGTCCTCCTGCCACGCCACGGCTTCGGCCGCCATCGGCACCTGGGGCCACACCGTGGCGGCGTTGACCATGTGGACCAGGGTCAGCGGCACATTGCGCATCGCCGCGTCGCGCGCGGCCCAGCAGACAGCGAAATTCGACGCCGGCGATCCGTCGACTCCGACCAGGACGCCACAGCGCTTGCTGGATGCGGCCATTCCGTTCTCCCTCCGTCATCGGAAACGCTATGTCTGAAACCGCGGCCGGTCAGGAGACTTTCGTCCCCAACCGCAAGGACGACAGACCTTCGTCGGCCGCTCGCGAAGTGGTGGCGCGCTGAGCAGCCAGCCGGACATGCGATGGGCGCGACGCACGGTCACCGCCCACGGACCACGATCACCGGCGCCGTCGCCGATTGCGCGACATGCGAGCTGACCGAACCCAGCAGCATGCCGGGGAACCCGCCCCGTCCGTGGCTGCCGACGACGACTAGTTGAGCGCGCTCGGCTTCCGCGACCAGCCACCGAGACGGCTTGTCGCACACGACCAATCGCTTCACATGCACGTCCGGGTACTGGTCCTGCCAGCCGGCCAGCCGCTCGGCCAGCAGTTCCTCGCCCTTCGCCTCGCTGTCGCGCCAGTCCATGCCGAGAATGGGAAACACGCCGACGTCGCTCCAGGCGTGTAGCGCCACCACGCCGACGCCCCGGCGAGACGCTTGTCGAACGCCAGGGCGATCGCGGCCTCCGAGGCGGGTGACCCGTCGGTACCCACCAGCACGGGCGCGTCGGCGGCGCGAGCAGCATGGTCATCGGCGTGGACGACCGCCACCGGGCAGTGCGCATGCGCAAGGAGTGCGGCGGTGACCGAACCCAACAGCAGCCGGCCCAAAGCCCCGAGCCCCTGGCTTCCGGCGACGATCATCCAGGCGTCCCGGGACGCGTCGATAAGCGTCGGCGTAACGGCCGAATAGATTATCTCGGTGCGCATTTCGGGCGGTGTCCCGCCGCCCTGGTTGGCGATGACGATCTTGCGGGCCTGGTCGATGACCTGCTGTGCGCCGTCTTGCTGCCATGCGGGCATGTCGGCGTACAACTGGCCGACCGGCCAGCCCACGACGACGGGCGCGACGGCGTGGATGACGGTGATGGGCAAGCCGCGCATGGCCGCCTCGCGCGCCGCCCACGCCACCGCGGCGTCGGACGCCGCCGATCCGTCGACGCAGACCAGGATGCCGCGGTGTTTGGGATCGGACATGTCGTACTCCTCACGAAATAGGCTGGGCGGCCCGTTGGCCCCGAAGACACGGCCCTGGAAGCGGTTTCAGCGATCGGACAGCGGCCGGAATTGCAAGACGTCGCCGAGCGGTCGCCGCGGCGTCGGGCGGCGCGGCAACTCCCCCTCCGGTTCGACGCCCACCCGGATCAACACCTGGGGCACCGCGGCGGGATCGGCCATCAGGTGCCGGATCAGGTCCCGGCCTGCTTCCAGCTCGGTGACATGAGTCACCGGGCAGGTCGCCAGTCCGGCCGCCGTGCACTCGAGCAAGATCCGCGACAGCACCTGCCCGACTCGGAGGGCGTCGGCCCGGGTGTCCTCCGGGGTGGACAGCACAAGGATTTTCGCGTCGTCGTAGCTGCCCGCGGAGCTGCGCTCGTCGAGCGGGTCGACGGGGAATCGGCGGTTCACGTCGACCCGGCGATCGTCGGCCTCGGACACCAGAGCGCTTTCGGGGATACCGTCGAATTTTCTGGACGGCGATGTCCACCAATCCAATTCGTGGTGGTAGTCGTCGTCGTAGCGGCGCAGGGCTTCAGTCAGCCTGGCCGCTTCAACCAGGCCCGGCCGCGCGTCCGGACCCAACACGTCGAGGGCGACGGAGTGATCTCGCCCCGCGTCGCGCAGCACCGGTTCCAGCGCCGACCAGTGCTTGGGCGCCCGGAACGGCAGCCGGTTCGTCCGGCGACGCAGTATCGCGTCGGCAAGGTCGCGGCGAGCCCGGGCGACGTACTCGGTGGGCACGACGTCGATCGAGGCGAGGTGGTCGAGGTTGTTCGGGTTGGGAAACTGCGCGACGTTGCTGCTCCAGCCGGCCGCGGCCATCGCGACACGGAAGTGGTCCAGTGCGGCGCCACAGCTGATGATCGCCTCGCGACCGGATTTGTCGGCCGATTTCACTGTTCGGCGCGGATCGACGAACAGATCGACTCCGGTGCTGCCGGCGACCCACCGCCAGGGCTTGCTGTTGTGCAGCGACGGGGCATGGCACGCCAATTCGATTGCCGCCGTGATCACCTCGGTATCCGCGGTCATGTGCATCATCACTGTCACCTGCCTGTCCGCTAGCTACGACCACCTACGACCTTCGGCCGTCCACGCCGCCGGCGCTAGGGTCCTAGGTCCCGTCGAACCCGCGCTTCGGCACCCGATCGCGGTCATGCCGACGCACGTCGACCAATGTCCCCACGGTGCGGGACTTTCGGTCCCTGGCCCGGGGTCACGCACAGTGCTACGGATGAGGGGGCAAATCGCACACGCCGAGCGACCCGTCACCAATGGAGGTGCGGCACATGAGCACTACAAGACCACCGGAGCTTCGCACCCGCATGTTCGCCCGTGTGCTCGGCCCGTTCCTGGTCGTCTTCACCGCGACGACCGTGGCCCGTGCGTCGGACATGCGCAAGCTGCTGTCGGATTTCGAGTCGAACTCGGCATTGCCGTTGGTCACCGGCGGGTTCCTGCTGTTGGCGTCGCTGGTCATCATCGGTCTGCATCGGTGCTGGCGAGGCGCGCCGGCCGTCACGGTCTCGGTGGTGGGATGGGTTTTCGCGGTACGCGCCTTCCTTCTCATGGCCTTTCCGCATGCGTTCATGGCAGCCGCCGACGCCGCCGTCCGGATGACCGCGTTGTGGGTGGGCGGCGACGTCGCCGTCGGCGTGGTAGGCCTGTATCTGGCTTACGTCGGCTGGAAGCCGGTGACTTCGCCGTCCACGCCGGCCACGACCTCGACGCCGGACGTCCCGCGCGCCGCATAAACCACAGACGCCGGCCGCCGGAAGGCAACGCGGCATCCGCGTTGCGCGCTTGCTCGATTAGCCTTGCGCCCCTTAGGCAAGTGCCGGACCCGGGTGGGCAAGCCGGTACCGTTGCCCAACGTAGGGCGACGGCGCCGCGCACGCTAGGGTCGTTAGACCTCGGGTCGGCGGCTCCCCGCTACGAGTCCGCGCCCGCGGCCCACTGCTTGGCACGCTCGAGCTCGCCGAGTCCGAACACGGCGAGCTCACCGGGCACCATCCAGGCCAGCGCGTGCAAGGTGTGCGCGACCCACTCCTTGTCCGAGACGACCGCGATGCGCCGGAATGCCGAGTGGTGCGGCAGGACCGCGCCCAGGCCGAGCTTGAGATCCTCGACCAGCCCGCCGGGCCCGAAGCCCTGGTAATCGGAGTCGATGACTTCCACGATCCTGATCTCGCCGCTTTTCAGCGACTTCTCCAAAGTGGGCCTGACCTCGCGCAGTTCCTGCCCGCTCAGCCGGCCCGACACCCGGACACCGGTCACTCCCGGCGGCATGTCTGGCAACATCTCGATCATCGAGTCCTCCTTCCCGGCTACCCCAACTCTGCCGGTGCCCGGGCGAACCGGCTAGTGGGGAGATCACTTTCGCCGAAGTGCCCCGGCTATTCGGCGATGCCCGGTTCCCGGTCGGTCATCCATTCGACGAAATCGCAGAGTTCGCGGCGGGGTGTCGCCGGCAAGGGGTCGGCGTTGATCGGTGGCCAGCCAATCCGAAGCAGCATCTGCGGGTAGTTGCTGCCACCGAAGATTTCGGTCCGCACCGCCTCCCGGGTGTCGGCAACCTCCAGCGGTTCGGTGACCGGGCAACTCGCCAAGCCCATCGACGTCGCGGTCAGCAACACCGTGCTGGTGGCCTCGCCGGCGCGGAGCCGGGCCAGCCTGTCGTCACCGCGGGTGCCCAGCGCCAGCAGTACCGAATTGTCCTCGGCTGCAGACGATCCCGATGGCATCGCCAACATGGGTCCGGCGAACAGCCGTCCCGGAATCTTGGCGCCGGGATCGGACTTGGGTGTATTGCGCGCCGGAACCCCGGCGACCGCGGCGTAGCGTCCACTCCACGCGGCGAGCTCGACGAGGTAGTCGCGATTCATGTGGTCCCAGACCGATTGCTTCACGATCTCGTGCAGCTTGTCGGCGTCCTCGACCTGGCACAGCGTCACCCCGTTGCGGGCAGCCCGGGCGGCCATCAGCGCGATGTCCCCCACCGGTACCGGCCAGGAACTGTAGTGCCGCCGGTCGGTCCGCCGCCGCGGTATCGCCGCGGCCAGCGCGATGTCAACGGGATCGGCTGTGCCGCCGGACAATTCGATTGCGGCAAGGTGATCGGGGTCAGCCGGGTTGGGCAACCGGGTCACCCGGGCCTGCCATCCCACCGCCGCGAAACCGACGACGCAGTGGTGAAGCGCCGCACCACAACTCAGAATCAAGTCGCGGCCGTCGGGATCGGTGTTCGGCAGTTGCCGGCCACCGTCGGCATACAGATGCAGGCTCTCCTGCCCCACCAGCCATCGCCACGGTTGCGTGTTGTGCACGGACGGAGCACGGGACGCCAGGGCCAGCACGGTGCGGATGGTGCCCTCGTCGGGAAAGCGGTTGGTCATGTCGGTCGACCCTTCTCCTTGCCTGCTCACCCCGATCGTGGTCGGGTCACGGCGGCCGCACGAGGGGCCGACGTCCCCTGTCGGGAGGGACTTTGTGCCGTAATACCCGCGTTAGGGGCATCTGACCGCGGCGCAGCAGCCGGGACCGGCTCAGCCGACGACCTCGAAGATTGCCGCCGCGGAGGTGACGGCCTTGTCGGCGTTGCCCTCGTCGTGCAGCAGCATGCGCACGCCGACGCGGCCGGACGCACCGGGGTGGGCTGTGCCCTCCACCCGGAACGGGCCCACCTTGCCGCGCGACATGAACATCACGTGCCAGCTGACGACCTGCAGCTTCCTGGTCCCCGCGACCTCGGCGGCCAGATCGATGGCCGCGGTCTCGAGGACGACGTGCTGGGGGCCGATGTGCAGCGCGGCGTCCGGGGATGCCAGCTCGGTGTTCAGCTCGGGCAGCGTCCAATGGCCGTCGCCGCGCCGGCTCGCGCCGAAGGCCCGCCACAGCGGCGGCAGCTCGTCGGAATCCTCGATCACCAATTCGGTGCCCGAAACATCCATCCGGTCAAGGCCTTCCGGCGGGATGCCGATGATCGCTCCCTGCCCCTCGTTGAACGCGATCACCCGTCCGGGGTTGTCGGCGTCGACGATGGTGCATCGCCCGTAGCCCATGGTGCGGCCCTGGTGCACGATGCCGGACCCGACGATCTCGACCCGTTTCACGTCGTAGCCGGGGTCGATGATCTGTACCGACGCGATCACCGGGTTGGGGACGGCGACCATGTCGGTCTGACAGCCCTCCGGGGAGGAAATAGCCAACGGCGCCACCATGATTCCGCCGGCCTCGTTGCGCATGTCGCGGCGGATCGTGACGGTGTCGTCGGTCTCGCCGAGATTCATCGACGAGTGTTTGCGGCCGATGTAGCGGTAGCTCAGCAGACCGGTCCAGCGCCGGTACAGTTCGTCGCGGTAGGCGTCGGTGTCTCCGGCCAACTCCCGGATGTCACGAAGTCGGTCACTCAATTGCGTTGGCCTCCTGGGTTTCTGCCGCGCCGCACCTGGTTGAACGGGACGCCGCGGTCGTCGGCGCGCTCGCGCGGGAAGCCGAGCACCCGCTCGCCGATCACGTTGCGCGCCATCTCGGTGGTGCCGCCGCCGATGCTGGCGATCTGACGACCCAGATAGCGCGTCCCGATGTCGAGCAGGCCACCGGCGCCGTCGACCACGGCCGCCGGGCCGGCCACCGCCAGCGCGGTGTCGGTTTCCACGTTGTGCACCTCGGCCATGGACAGGCGGATGATCGATCCCGCGGCCGGCGGCAGGGTTCCGTCGACCACGGCGTGAAAGACGTGCTCGCTGAGCTGTCCGTGCACGGCCCGGTGCACCAGCGCCCGACCCACCGCTTCCTGCAGCCGCGGGTCGCCGGGACCGCCGACGGCGTCGATCAACGACAGCAGATCGACCGAAATATCTTGGGCCTCAGCGATTCCCGGGCCGCTGGTGTACTCCGAGCCGTCTCCCATCGTGCGGCGCTCGTGATAGAGCTGCCGCGACGCGACGTCCCATCCTTTCCCCGGTTCACCCAGCACCGCGTCGTCGCCCACGTCGACGTCGTCGAAGAACTCTTCGCAGAACTCGACCGAGCCGTTGACCTGCCGGATGCGATTGATGGTGACGCCGGGATGGGCAAGCGGCACCAGGAACATGGTCAGGCCTTCGTGTTTGGGCACCTGCCAGTTGGTGCGGGCCAGGCACAGGCCGTAGTCGGCGGCGAACGCGCTCGTGCTCCAGGTCTTGGCGCCGTTGATGATCCAGCGATCCCCGCGGCGCTCGGCCCGGGTGAGCACACCGGCCAGGTCCGATCCCCCGCTGGGCTCGGACAGCAACTGCACCAGCACTTCCTCGCCGCGCAGCGCGGCCGCGATGTGGGTGCGCTTCTGCTGCTCGCTGCCCATGTCCAGGATCGTGGCGCAGCAGATGGCGAAGGACGGGACGTTGAGCAGCAGCGGCGTCTCGTAACCCACCGACTCGGCGTCGAACGCCTTCTTGTATTCGTAGCTCAGCCCGAGCCCGCCGTATTCGCGCGGGAAGCAGATTCCGGCGAATCCGCCGTCGTAGAGCAGCTTTTGCAATTCCCGGGCCCGGTGCCAGGAGCTGAGCTCGTCGCGCTGCAGCAGCGCCGCCCGGGCGGGATCGAGTCGCGGCATGTTCGCGGCCAGCCAGGCCCTGGCCCGGCCCCGAAATTCCTCGACCGACTCCGACGTCACCGGATGGCCTCTCGTTGCAGCGTCGACCTTGTGCTGGGCGACTGTACAGCACTGCCGCGGCGGGTGTACAGGCGGCGCCCTACGAACGGACCAGCCGGGTCCGCGAGACCCGGTGACCGGTCGCGGCGTCGCCCGCAAGTAATCTGCGTCGAACCGCCATGACCGACACACATGTTTTCGATGAAGCGCTGCGCCTGGACACGCTGGGCGCCGATGCCCGGCGTGGCCGCACCCACCCGGAGTGGGCCAACATGGTCGGACCGTTCGGCGGCATCACGGCCGCCACGCTGCTCAGCGCCGTCCACGCGCACCCCGACCGCATCGGCGACCCGCTTGACCTGACCGTCAACTACGCCGCGCCCATCGCCGACGGCGACTTCGACGTCACGCTGCGGGCCGCCCGCACCAACCGCACCAACCAGCACTGGATCGTCGAGCTCAGCCAGGACGACGTGGTCAAGACCACCGCCACCGCGATCTTCGCGCTGCGGCGCGACAGCTGGTCGGACACCGAAGCGCGGCCGCCCGGCACCCCGCCGCCCGAGCGGCTGCCGAGCGTCGATCCGGGCCTGGTTCGGTGGACCGGCCGCTACGACATGCGGTACGTCGAAGGGGCGATGCCCGGGCGAGGCGAGGATCCCAGCCCGTCGTCGACCAGCACGCTGTGGGTCCGCGACAAGGCGGGACGCCCGGTGGATTATCCGGCGCTGGCCGCATTGTGTGACATCTTCTACCCGCGGGTGTTCTTGCGCCGCGGCGGCTTCGTGCCGTCCGGGACCATTTCGCTGACCACCTACTTCCACGCCGATCAACACGAGCTCGACGCCGTGGGCGACGACTTCGTCCTGGCCAGCGCCCACGCCAACCGCTTCGACCGCGGCTATTTCGACCAGAGCGCCCGGGTGTGGACCCGGCAGGGCGGGCTGCTGGCCAGCAGCCATCAGGTCGTCTACTTCAAAGGCTGACGGGTTTACACTTCGCCAGGGAAACGTCACGTGCAGACCCGTGCGAGAAGAATCGAGCCGCAATGACCGAGCGCGCGCACAGCGCGGTCGCCGACACCCTGCCGGCGATCGAATCCATCAAGCAACTCAAGGCGCGCTACTGCCGCTACCTGGACACCAAGGACTGGGCGGCCTGGCGGACGATCTTCACCGACGACTTTCTCAGCGACACCTCCGAAGCCGGCGGCGCGGTGATCGCCGGCGCCGACGACTTCGTGGCCTTCACCCGCCGGGCACTCGGCCGCGCCACCCAGCCGACGGCGCATCAGGTGCACAACCCCGAGATCGAGCTCACCTCGGCGACGACCGCGCGCGGGACGTGGGCGCTGCAAGACGTCGTCCGCTTCGGGCCCGGGATAACCTTGGTCGGCTACGGCCACTACCACGAAACCTACGAAAACATCGACGGCCAGTGGTTCATCAAGAGCTCCAAGCTAACTCGACTGCGCGAGGACATCGTGACTCCCCTCTTCTCGATCTACGTCTCCCCCCGGATCCGCGCCGCGATCGGCACCTTCGCCGGCCGCCTGATGGATCGGTGACCCGGCCATGACCGCCAACACCGTTCTGGTCACCGGCGCGTTCGGACAGGTCGGCAAGCGCTGCACGCAGCTTCTGCTGCAGCGCGGACGCACCGTCGTCGCGATGGACCTGCGCAATGACAACACCGCCGCCGTCGCAACCGAACTCGCCGCCGGCGGCTATCCCGGCACGCTGATTCCCGCCTACACCGACCTGCTGGACGCCGAGGCGGTGCGGGACCTGGTCACCGCCCACCAGCCCGACGCCGTCGTGCACCTGGCCGCCGTGGTCTCCCCGCTGTCATATCGCAAGCCCGACCTGGCCCGGCGAGTCAACGTCGGCGGCACGGAGAACCTGTTGGCCGCCTGCACGGCGCTGTCCCGCCCGCCCCTGTTCCTGATGGCCTCCAGCGCCGCGGTCTACGGGTCGCGAAACCCCTACCGCCAGCCGGAGCGGATCACCCCGGACACCCCGGTGAACCCGATCGACCAATACGGCCAGGACAAGGTGCTGGCCGAGGCGGCAATCCGGGCCAGCGGGCTGCCGTATGCGCTGTTCCGGCTCGGCGGGATCATCTCGCCGGACACCCACGCCTCCATCAACGGCGACTACCTGCTGCTGATGCGGTCAATGCCCAGCGACAACCGGATGCACGCGGTGGATGCGCGGGACGTGGCGCTGGCCTTCGCCAACGGCGTCGATCGTGCGGCCACCATTTCCGGCAAGGTGCTGCTCATCGGCGGCAACGAGTCCTACGTGCTCACCCAGCGCGAACTGGAGGACGCCATGATGGAGGCCGTCGGGCTGGGCCGGCTCGGCCCGTCGGCCAGTTTGCCCGGCAACCCGGCCGACGACCGGGGCTGGAGTTTCACCGGCTGGTACGACACCACCGAAGCCCAGCAGCTGCTCGACTTCCAGGAGCACGACTGGAGCCAGACGGTGGCCTGGCTGGCCGAATCGCAGGGCCGCAGCCGGCTCGCCCTGCGACTGCTGGGGCCGCTGCTGCGGCCCCTCCTGCGCACCATCTTGATCGTGCAGCGCCGGCTGGAGGGACGCGGCCCCTACGCCGACCCGTGGACGTTGATCGAAAAGAAGTACGGCACAGCGGCATTGGCGACCGCCGACTAACCGGTTCGGTCAGCGGTCGATCCACGCCAGCTGCGCGTCGGCGTGGTGTCCGCCCACCGGCGGCGTGAGTCGATCCAGCCGGGACAGCTGCTCGGTAGTCAGCTCCAGCGCGTCGGCCCCGACGTTTTCTTCCAGGCGGGCGACGCGTTTGGTGCCCGGGATCGGCACGATGTCAGGGCCTTTCGCCAGCAACCAGGCCAACGCGACCTGGGCCGGCGTGGCGCCGACGTCCGCGGCGATGTCCCGCAATTCGTCGGCGCAGCGCAGGTTGTGGGCGAAGTTCTGTTCCGCGAACCGCGGGTTGGTCCTGCGGTAGTCGGTGTCGGGCAGCTCGTGCGCGGAGCGGATAGCGCCGGTGAGGAAGCCGCGGCCCAGCGGTGAGTAGGCGACGAACCCGATCCCGAGTTCGCGCAGCACCGGCAGTATCTCGTCTTCCTGGTCGCGGGTCCACAGCGAGTACTCCGATTGGACGGCCGTGATCGGGTGCACCGCGTGCGCGCGGCGGATGGTATTCACCCCGACCTCGGAGAGACCGATGTGCCGGATCTTGCCGGCGGCGACCAGTTCGGCCAGCGCTCCGACGGTGTCTTCAATCGGGGTTTGGCGGTCGAGTCGGTGCTGGTAGTACAGGTCGATGTGGTCCGTGGCCAGCCGGCGCAGCGAACCATCCACGGCGACACGGATATTGGCGGGGCTGCTGTCCAGGCCGTCGCGGCCGGTGTGCGAGATCAGACCGAACTTGGTGGCCAGCACCACCCGATCGCGCCGCCCGCGCAGCGCCCGGGCCAACAGTTCCTCGTTGACGTAGGGGCCGTACACCTCGGCGGTGTCGATCAGCGTCACGCCCAGCTCGATGGCGCGGTGCACGGTGCGGATCGATTCGGCGTCGTCGGTGCCGGTGCCGGCGTAGGCCACCGACATTCCCATCGCCCCCAGGCCCAGCCGGCCCACCTGCAGTCCGCCGAGTTGAGCCTGCTTCATGGCGCGTCTCCTGTTCCTGACGTGATTGCGCGCGGGGCCGGACGGTAGCGTGGCGCTGTGTCCCGCGTCGAGCTTCCCGCGATCTGATGCAGCACGCAAACAGCGCGCGGCCGGCGCGCAATCTGGCGGTCGACTATTACCGCGTGTCCGGGGTGGTGCTGATCGTGCTCGGGCACTGGCTGGCCGGATCGGTGACCTATCACGACGGGCAGTTCGGCCGGCAGAACCCGTTGGTGGACATGCCCTGGACGCAATGGCTGACCTGGCCGTTCCAGGCGGTTCCGACCTTCTTCCTGGTGGCCGGGTACGCCGGCGCGGTGTCCTGGACGCACCGGCACGACGAAGAGGGAGTGCCCCGTCGGTCCTGGCTGCAGCGCCGGCTGGCCCGGGTCCTCGGGCCGACCGCGGTGTATGCGGTGCTGGTGTCGGCGGTGGTGGTCGCGCTGGCCGCCTGCGGCGTGGCGGGTTCGGTGCTCGAGTACGCCGGTTGGGCGGTGGCCATGCACCTGTGGTTTTTGGCGGTGTATCTGGTGGTGGTGTCGTTGACGCCGATTGCGCTTGTCGCGCAACGCCGTTGGGGCCTGTGGGTGCCTGCGGCACTCGCTGTGACGGTGGCCGTGCTCGATGCGGCCCGGATCGGCGCCCATCTGCCCCACCTCAGCTGGGTGAACTATGTGTTGGGCTGGGGAACGCTGTATCAGCTCGGGATCGCTTGGCACGAAGGGTCATTGGCGGGCCGCCGGCCGTGGCTGCTGGCCGGCGTCTCGGCGGTGCTGCTGGCGGCATTGATCTGGCTGCGCGTGTATCCGGTCAGTATGATCGGGGTTCCCGGCCAGACCATCGACAACACCACGCCGCCCACCGTGGCGCTGCTGGCCTTCGGCGGCGCCCAAACCGGAATCGTGATGGCGGCTGCACCCGCGCTCAACCGCGCACTGCGCGCCATCCGGGCCGAGCGGGGGCTCTCGATCGCCAACAACAACATCATGGCCCTCTACCTGTGGCACATGATTCCCGTCGTGATCGTGGCGATCGTCGGATATCCGGCCGGGCTGTTGCCGCAGCCCCCCGAAGGCAGCGTGCAGTGGTGGCAGGCCCGGCTGGAATGGGTGGCCGTCCTGAGCGCGGTGACGGCGGTCGAGATGGTGCTGTTGTGGTGGGCCCGAAGGCTTTTCGCCGCGCCGCTGCCACTGCTTGGCGTGCCGCTGCCCGCGCGCGCCGCCGAACCGGTGCTGCTGGCCGGTGCGGCGCTGGCGGCCTACACCCTGTCCGTGGTGGCCGCCGAGGGCTTTGCGCCCGACGGGCGGTTCCCGTGGCCGACCGCCCTGGTTTTCACGGCCGGTGTGCTGCTCGCGGCGTTACGTCCCACCGCTCGCCCGGTGGAGCGGCCGGCGTGAACCGGGTTGTTCGGCCGGCGGCGCGGCCGCGTGCTCAGGCCGGCGGTCGCGCGACGATGACCGGTACCCGCACCGAGTGCAGGACGGCGTTGCTCACCGAACCCAGCAGCAGCCGGGCCAGCCCGCCCCGACCGTGGCTGCCGACCACCACCAACTGCGCGGTTTCCGAGCTGCTGATGATGTGTTGCGCCGCCCGGTCACGGGCGACCAGGCGATGGACGGTCACGTCGGGATAGCGTTCCTGCCAGCCCGCCAGGCTCTCGGCGAGGTGGCGCTCCGCTTCGGCTTCGACTATCGGCCAATCGATTTCGAATACCTCGGTGACCGCGGTGTCGCTCCACGCGTGGATGGCCACCAGATCGACGCCGCGCCGGGATGCTTCGTCGAACGCGATTTCGGTGGCCAGTTCGGAGGCCGGTGAGCCGTCGGTGCCCAGCAGCACCGGCGCGCTGTGCGGATCCGGCAGCTCTTCGTCCCGCACGACCGCGACCGGGCAGTTCGCGTGACGCACCACCGCCGAGCTGACCGAGCCGAGCAGACCGCGGGCCAGCAATCCATGTCCGGCGCTGCCCAGCACCAGCATTCGCACGGCGCCGGACAGCTCGAGCAGGGCGGGCACCGGGGCCGAGTAGAGCAGTTTTCGGCCGATTGGAACCTGGCGGTCGGCCGGCATCGCCTCCTCGGCGATCTTGGTGGCGTGCAGGATCGCTTGTTTGCCTTCGTCTTCCAGGTTGGTGGCCAGCGCCTCGGGGTACGGGACCGGCGGGTACATGGTGGTCGGGGTCGACACCGCGTGCACGATGGTCAGCGGGCAGTGGCGCATCGCCGCTTCCCGGGCCGCCCAGTAGGCGGCCGCGTTCGAGGCCGGCGAGCCGTCGACCGCGACGGCGATGCCGAGTTGCTGGACGGGTGCGGACATTTCATTCTCCCTCCATCGGTGACCATGCTATTCCGCGGAGGGGGTGTCGGTCGTGAGGCTTTGGTCCTCAGCCGTCGGGCCGGAGGGCTCCCGTCGAAAGGAGGCGGCGCCGCTGCAAGTGCGCGATGATCCAGAACGGCAGCGCCACGAAGACGGTGCCGCCGATCAGGTTGCCCACGGTGGTGACGCCGATGTTGGTCAGCAGGCCGTGGTCGCCGAATCCCCAGCCGATATCGCCGCGCGCCGCGATCGGGTGAAACAGGTTGAGCAGCAAGGGAAGTCCGACGAACCCGACGTTGGCGATCACGTGCTGGGTGCCACCGATCACGAACGCGAACGGGCCGTAGAACGCCAGCGCCATCCGGGCCACGTCGCTGCGGGCCTTGAAGAACATGCACATCGAGGTCTGCAGGAACCACGTGCACAGCACGGCGAGCAGCAGCGCCGTCCAGAACGGCTGGCCGGCCTTCTGGGTGCCGACGGTCGCGGCGCGGTCGGCGAAGGCGCCCAGGTAGGGGCCGCCGGCGGCGGCGCACACGGTGACGAACACCAGCGCGCCGACGATGTTGCCGACCAGTCCGACGGCGACCAGCACCACGTAGCTGCGGATGCTCAGCGCCCGTTGCAGCACGGCGAGAAAGCCGGCGGCCATGTCGGCGGTGATCAGCGACATGCCCGACACCAGGATGAGGACGAAAGACATGCCGAATGCCAGGCCCATCAACAGGCTCGCCACTCCCGGTGTCTTGACGCCGGTGCTGACCACCAGGGCCAGCAGCACACCGAAGGCCACCATCGCGCCGCCGACCAACGAGCGCATCAGGAACGCCCACGGGTGCGCCGCCTTTTCCACCGCCATGGCCGAAACCCGGTCCACCATGGCGCCGACCGTCAGCGGCTCGAAGGGATCCGCGGTGCCGCCGTCGCCGGCGACGGCGGCGGGCAACGCGGTGACCGTGTCCACCACCGCCACTGCGCCCTGGCGCTGCGGCGCTGAAGCGTTGATCGTCATCGGTGTTCGCCTTTCGTCAAGGTGTTGAGCGCGTTGAGGATTCGGGTCACGTCGTGCTCGCCGAGCTGCTCGCCGTCGAAGACATGACGGAGCAGGATCTTGAGGTCGAGCATCTGTTGCAGGTAGACCAGGCACGGCGGGCACTCGTCGAGGTGCTTGGCCACGATCGGCCCCCACTGCTGCGGGTCGGCGTCGACGAGGTCGTCGACCAGGCGAACGAAGTCGACGCAGTCGATGGCGGGGACGGTGTTGTCGGGAACGGTCATGGCTGGTACCGCTTTTCCAATTCGTTTCGGAGATTTCCCCGGGCCCGGTAGAGCAGCGCCCGCTGCGCCTCGGCGGACAGTTGCAGCAGCTCCGCCGCCTCCTCGGCCGAGATGCCGACGAGATCCCGCAGGATCACGAGTTGGCGCTGGCGCGCGGGCAACGCGTCCAGCGCCTCGCGCAGGTAGCCCAGCAGCTCGCGGTGCACGGTCTGGTCTTCGGGCAAAAACCGGCGCGACGGCGGCACCCTCCAGTGGCCGGCATCGGGATGCCCGGCGGGATGCATGCGGCCGGAGAGCGGGTCGACGGCCTCGATGTCCGCGTCGGCCAGCACCTCGTGACGGCGGATCCGCGACTCCCGGCGGCGGTGCCGCGCGGCGGTGTGCTTGACGATGCCGAACAGCCAGGTGCCGACCGACGATCGGCCCTGAAACGAGTCCGAGGATCGCAGCACCTGCAGCCACGCCTCCTGCACGGCCTCTTCGGCCACCGCCGGCGAATCCACCATGGTGCGGGCGAAATTCAGCATCGGCCGGTGAAAGTCGCGCACCAGGCGGGCCAGCGGCACACCGCCGACCAACCGCCCCGCGTCGGTGCCCTCCGGCGGCACCGCCACCGGGGTCACCATCGACCCGTGCTCAGCCGCATCCGGCCAGCTCCCAGCGCAGCTGCGCCTCGGACGGGGACTGGACCGGAATGAACGCCGCCTCCCGGTAGCGCCTGCTCGCCGATGTCCTGCTCGCATAACCCTTGCCGCCGGCGGTGCGGATCTCCACATCGGCGCTGGCGGCGGCCAATTCGGCCGCGGCCAGCCGAAGTGACAACAGCTCCTTCTTGCTCGGCGCCGCCGGCCCGCCCACGGCCGCGGCCAGTTTCGCCAGCGTTTCCTCGGCTGCGCCCAGCTTCTCGGTGATGGCTTCGACGTCGGCGCGAAACACCGCGTTGACTCCGCCCAGCCCGAAGCCGGCCTGCCGCACCGCGGTCCGGCTCAGCCCCAGGCACATCGCGGATTGCAGCACAAGGAAAGTCGGCCGGACCGCCTGCAGGAAGCCGTCGAAATCGCGGGACAGCACCTGCTCGTCGGCGATGTGCGCGCCGTCGAAGTTCAGATACGACGAGGCGGTGCTGCCTAGGGCGAGCAGATCGAAGTGCTCGCCCAGGATCACCCCGGGCGTGTCCAGCGGCACCGCGACGATCAACCGCTCGCCGGCCTCGGTGCGCACCGCGGTCACCATCGTCGAATCGGGATACAGGTTGCTGGCCCACCTGATCGGCCCGGACACCCGGTAGCCGCCGGCCACCGGCGTGGCGGTCAGCTCCATGCTGCCGCAGCCCGCCGCCTCTTTGAACGCGGCGGCCATGCCGGTGACCCCGAGTACGCTTCCGCGCAGCAGCGGCCGGACCGCGACGGCGCTGAACGGGGTTGCGGCCGTGAGCAAATACTCGACCGTCATGCGGTGCGCCCACAGCGAGAAGCCGGTGCTCATGCAGATCCCGGAGATGGACCGGATCACCTCGGCCATCACCGGCAGCCGGCCGTCGCGGTTGCCGGGGGCGCCGATCCCGAGCACGCCGGCCTCGCCCAGCGCGGTGAAGCTGCGCCGGGCGCTGTCCTGGCCGCGGTCCAGCACCGCGGCATGAGCCCGGATGTCCTCGACCAGCGCGGCGTCGAGCAGGCCGGTTGCGCCATCCACGGTCGCCGTCATGCCATCACCTCCGGCGTCCCGGCATCGAATGCCGTTGGGGCCCAGCGCAGTTCGCGGTGCTCATCCGGTGACCAGGGTGGAGTCGACGCTGACCGGGTTGCGGAAGGTGTTCACCACCGGCGACCAGGCGATGGCGTTGTCGTGGATCTCCTTCAGCGTGGCCTCGTCCGCGTCCCCGGCCAGGCTCACCGTGCAGCGCACCGCGCTGAACCCGAGCCGCTTACCCGGCGGGGTGTCCCCGACACCCCACACCGCGGAGATGTCGATGTCGGCTTCCATCTCGACCTCGATCTTGGTCAGCGTCACGCCGCGGTGCGTGGCGTTGGCCAGCAACCCCACCGACACGCAGGAGCCCAGCGCGGCCAGCGCGGTCTCGGAGGGGTTGGGCGCCGAGTCGTCGCCCAGCAGCGCGGGCGGCTCCCCCACCAGCATGGGCGCCAGGTCCCGGACGTAGGTCATGTTGCGGAATCCCTTCTCGCACACCGTCTTGGCCTTCAGCGTCTTCTTGCCGGTCTCGGGGTTTGCCTTGGCGTTACAGGACAGCCGGTCCAGGCCTTCGGCGTCGATGACGAGCGCGTCGGTCATGTGACTTCTCCGTTTCTCGCTGATTGTGCGGCTTCACGGAGTTGGTGCTGGGCGGGCGCCGACGCGTGACGGCGGGCCGGCCTGCTGCGGCGGTGAGCCGGCCCACATCGGCGCCGGCCACCGGCGGCGCGGTTACCGCCGCGCGCCGCGCGGCGGAATTTGCTCAGCGGAACAGGCTTTGGGCGATGTAGTGGCCTTCAGCGGGCGCGGGCGGGACGGCGAAGATTGCTGACCCGATGTGGCGGATGTACTCGTTGAGCAGGTCGTGGGCGCCCAACCGGTTCTGCAGCCGGATAAAATCTTGCGGATCTTTTTGATACGAGATGAACAGCAGGCCGGCGTTGAGTTGGCCGTTGGCGTCCAGGCCGTCGGTGTAGTTGTAGGACCGCCGTCGGATCATGATGCCGTCGTTGTTCTCCCGGGCGGCCAGGCCGACGTGCGACATCGGATCGATGAGCGGATTGCCGTCGGCGCCCTTGGCGGTGAAATCGGGGGTGTCGAATTCGTGCCTGCCGGACAGCGGCGCGCCTTCTTCCTTGGTGCGGCCGAAGATCCGCTGCTGATTGCCGATCCGGTCGACGTCCCATGTCTCGAGCAGCATCCGGATCTTGCGGACCACTTGGTAGGTTCCGCCGTTCATCCACGGCTGGTCGCTGTCGTCGACCCACACGAACCGATCGTATTCCGCCTGGCTGGCGATGTTGCGGGTGCCGTCCTTGAACCCCAACAGGTTTCGCGGCGTGTGCTGGCCGGGGTCGGCCGAGGCTCGGCCGAAGCCGAGCACCGCCCAGAACGGCGAGACGATGTTGCGGCCCAGCCGGGCCAGGTTGCGCACGGCGTGGTAGCAGACCTGCGGGTCGTCGGCGCACGCCTGCACGGACAGGTCGCCGCCGTGCAGGCGAGGATCCAGGTTGTCGCCGTTGAGCGGTGGCAGGTCGGTGAACACCGCGGGCCGGCGCGCGGCCAATCCGAAACGATCGCCGAACAGCGACGGCCCCAACCCGATCGTGACGGTGAGGCTGGCCGGGCTCAACCCGTCGGCCTCCCCGGTGTCGGCCGGGGGCTGCACGTCGACCTGCGGCTGCACGGTGCCGACCGGCTTTCCCTGCTGCAGGATCGCGGCCGCCGCCGACCAGCGCGCCAGCAGGGTCTGCAACTCGGTGCGGCCGGCACCGGACGCCAGGGAGAACGACATGAACATGGCGTAACGCTGTGGCGGCGTGTCGATTCCGCCCTGGTGCGGCTGGCCGTAGAAGGGGTAGCTGCGGCGGAGGTCGACGGTGTCGTGGTCGTCGCCGCGCTGCCCCGCCGCCACGGCGTGCCCGGCGAACCCGCCGCCTACGGCGCCGATGGCGGCGCCGCTGAGGCCGGCCAGCACCGCGCCGCCCAGCGCGCGCCGGCGCGACACGGCCGTCGAATCAGGTTCCACGCCTTCGCTTTTCGGCGCGCCGTCGGTGGGTTCGATGGGGTCGTCGGTCATAGTCAGCCGGCCGAGACGACTTTTTGCGCGACGGTGGACAGGCTTTGATGCAGCGGCTGGATGACCGCGGTCAGCTTGGGCGCGTCGCTGGCCTTCAGGGCCGGCGTGTAGGTGCGGTAGCCGCCGAGCGCGCCGGGGTCGCGATATCCGTCCAGGGTGGCGAGCACGTTCTGGAACTGCTGGTCGATCTGGTGGACCAGGTTGTTGTCGATCTTCTCCAGGCCGGGGCGCAGCGACGCGTACGCCTGTTGGGCGCCTTCCACGTTGCCGGAAAAGTCGACCAGGTCGATGTGGCTGAAGGCCTCTTCCTCACCGGTGATCTTGGTGTTCTGGATTTCTTCGATCAGGTCGCTGGCGCCGTTGGCCAGGTCCTCGGGCTTGTACTGCAGGGTGGCGACGATGCCGTGCAATTTGCCGACGTTGCCCACCAGCTCGGTGCTCAACGCCTTGGTGCCCGGGGTGATCGCGCCGGCCTGCCACAGGTCGCGCTCGATTGCGTGGAAGCCTTTCCACCCGACCTTGCCGTCGACCGGGGTGGACTCCCGCATGTCGATCAGATAGTCGAGGCTGCCGGCGTTGTCGCCGACCGCGAAGCCGGGCAGCACGAATCCCTCCACGGTGGATTCCGAACGCTCCCAGTACAACCGGGCTTTGGCGTAGGCCGCCTTCGCGGCGTCGAGGTTGCCCGCCTGCACGGCCGCGTCGAGGGCCTTCACGCCGTCGTTGAGCTGACCGATCTGGTTGACGATATAGGCCGCATAGTCCTTGGTGCCCTGGCTGAGGACGGTCGCGACGGTGCCCGTCGGCGTCGCCGGAGCTTTGCCCGTCACCGTCAGGGTCTGGTACTCGGTGCTGGCCCCGGGGCAGTAGAGCTGGTAGGAGCCGCCGTCCACGGTGAGGGTGAACGACACCGGGTCCAATCCCGGTGCCAGGTTCTCCTTTTCACCGACGATGCGCTGGTCGCGGAGCAGTTCGACCTCGCTGATGCCGGGGGCATTGGTGTTGGCCACGGTGAAGGTGACCGGCCCGGCGGGCACGTTGGTGGTGTCCAGCGCGCAGCCGTCCTTGCCGGCGCTGTTGGTCAGGGTGATCTTGACCGCGTTGCCGCCGCCGGGCTTGGACTGCGCAGCATGGTTCGCGTTGTCGCCGGAGTGGCCGCATGCGGTCACCGACAGCATCGTCGCCGCAACGAGAACCGCTGCGGGCCAAGCGGATTCATGAGACCGGCACGTTGCCCCGGCGATGCGCCTCACCATCGATTGCTTTCCTCTCATCTTCTCGCTTGCGGTCCACGCGCACCGAGGCTAGCGCCGACAGCGCGCACGCCACCGCGAAACCGGCGATTACCAAGGGAAGCCAGACATTCCACAGCTGTCCCTCCCCCCGGTTGCGGTCGCCGGCAGCGATCGCGGCGGCGGTCGCGTGGTCTTCGGCGGCGGACGTGGACCAGTCGGTCGCCAGCCCGCCGAGACTGACGGTCTTGGCCCCGGTCAACCCGCCGCCCGTCAGCACCGCCGTGCGGTTGCTCGCCGCTTTCGCACTGATCACCGCGTCGCCCCGGGTCAGCACGGTGTACACGGTGGTCGTCGACCATTGGCCCTGAAACGGCCCCCGGGTGCGCGCCGCCGCCAGACCGACCGGCAGCCGGCCGCCGGTCATGTCGCGCAGCTGGTCCAGCGTGATCTCGGGCGCGCCGTCGACCCCGGCGGTTTCGGAGGCCTGCCACGCCTGGACCGGCAGCCCGTCCACGCTCTGGTCGTCGGCCGGGACAAGCTGGATGTGGTGCACGGTCGAGGTGCCCGCGGGGGTGACGGTCAGTTCGCGCCCGTGTGGCCCGGTCGCCATCGACACCGCGGCGGCGTGGCCGGCGCGGTCGGTGACGGTGCGGGTGCGCGCGGCGTCGACCGTGTCCCGGGCGGGCGCCGCGACCGCGAGCACGGCGGCGATGGCCAGCAGCAGCGTGGCGGCGGTCGCCAGCAGCCGGCCTCGGGCGCGCGGGGTGGCCGCCAGCCGGGCCGGCCGCAGGAACACGACGAGCACCGGCACGGCGTACAGCAGCCAGCCCAGCACCTCGACCAGACGGGGGTCGGCGGGGATGCCGAGCACGCCGGTGGTGACCGCGCCCAGCACGGAATCGCTCGGGATCCAGCCGGACAGGTCGAAAAGCTGCCGCTGGCCGATGTTCAGCCAGCCGGCCTCGTGCGCGGTGCGCAGCGCACCCAGCACCAGGCCGGCGGCGATCAGCACCAGGAACACCCCGGTCACCCGGAAGAACCGGCCCAGGTTCAGCCGCAGGCCGCCGAAGTACAGGCCCACGCCGAGCCCGATCGACGTCGCGATGCCCAGCACCCCGCCCAGCACGGCGAACCACCGACTGCCGTGCGAGGTCTCGGCCGCCGCCAGCAGGAACACCGACGTCTCGAAGCCCTCCTTGAGGACGGCGAGGAAGGCCATGGCGCCCAGGGCCAGGGCCCCGCCGCGGTGGACCGCCTGGCGGGCTTCGCGCTCGAGTTCACCCTTGAGCTGCGCGGCGTTGCGGTTCATCCAGATGATCATCGAGGTCACGAACACCACGGCGACGGCGTTGATGACGGTTTCCATCATCTCTTGCTGGGCCTGCGGCAGGCTGGTCGCCAGCAGGTCCAGGCCGACGCCCACCGCGACGCTGAGCAGCACAGCCACCGCGACGCCGGCGAACATCGGGCGCAGGGTCTGGCCGTTTCGCTTGAGGAAGGCGGCGACGATGCTCACGATCAGTGACGCCTCGAGGCCTTCACGCAGACCGATGAGAAACGTGCCGATGAATACGCCGAATACGCCCTGCATACGCCCGATTTCTGTCCCGCCGATCGGGACTTTCGGCTTAGCGTAGCCTAGCTAAACTCGCCAGGTCCTGCGGGCGCCGGGTCAGGCGGCCGACTGCGTCACGAAGTCGATGAGTTCTTCGACCCGGCTGATCAGCGCCGGCTCGAGGTCGTTCCAGTCACGCACCCGCGAACGGATGTGCCGCCACGCCCGGGCGATGTCGGCCTGATCGGCGTGCGGCAAACGCAACGCCCGGCACACGCCGTGCTTCCACTCCACGTGCCGGGGCACCTCCGGCCAGGCCGCCAGGCCCAGCCGCTGCGGTTTGACCGCCTGCCAGATGTCGACGTAGGGGTGGCCGACGACCAGCGTGTCGGTCCCACCCGGCCCCCGTCGCACCGCGTCGGCGATGCGCGCCTCCTTGGAACCGGGCACCAGGTGGTCGACGAGCACGCCGAGCCGCCGCCCCGGGCCGGGTGCAAACTCGGCGACGATGTCCACCAGATCGTCGACGCCGCCGAGTTGCTCGACGACGACGCCTTCGATCCGCAGGTCCTCCCCCCACACCTGCGCGATCAGTTCGGCGTCGTGACGGCCCTCGACGTAGATGCGGCTGGCGCGGGCAACCCGCGCTCGCGCGCCCGGCACGGCGACCGATCCGGACGCCGTCCTGGCCGCGGCGGCCGGCGCCGGCCGCCGCGGCGCCGTCAAGATGACCGGGCGGCCTTCGAGCAAAAACCCAGGGCCCAAAGGAAACCCACGCACATGACCGCGCCGGTCTTCCAGATCCACCCGACCGTATTCCACCCGCACCACCGCGCCGACGTAGCCGGTTTCCACGTCCTCGACCACCAGCCCCGGCTCGGCGGGATGCTCGGTCGAGCGGGGCTTGCGCCGACCCGGCGCAAGGACATCCGTTCCATAGCGATCCATCACGCGGCGATACTAGGAAGCGTTGCGGCCAAGCATCGTTACGGCGCGCCACCGTGTGCGAATCGTGACCGAGACCGGCGCCGCTGAAACCGTGCCGGGGCTGCCAGCACCGCCGGCGAGAAAAATGCGTTTAACTGTGTGGCGTTACCTGGCTGATCGCGTTGCCGATGGTACGTTGCTAGCCAGGTAAAGCACTGCCGCTTAAGCGCAACCGCGGCGGTTAGCGAGGTGGACGTATGGACCTGGCGCACTGGGTGACCAGCATTGTGGCTTTCGTGCGGGCCGGCTACCCCGCCGGCATGCCGGCCACCGGTCACGTGCCGTTGGTGGCGTTGGCGCACCGGCGTCTGTGCCACGACGACATCACCGCCATCGCAACCGATCTCATCGCCCGCCGACTGTGGCCGATCAGCTCCGTTGACATCGGGGTCGAGATCACCCGGTTCACCAATCAGCTGCCCTCACCGCAGGACGTCGACCTGGTGTTGCGCCGCGTTCACGCGATCCGCTGCTCGCGCGGATAGCCAATTGCCCGGCGGTCCACCGCCGTCACGGAGTTTCGGGCACCGGGCCGCCGCAGGCCTTCAAGTAGTCGGCGTAGTTCCAAGTCTGCAGAAACTGTTGGCCCGCTTGCCTTCCCCGTTCGTAGAGTGCTTCGCGTTGCTGTGCGGTGATGTCGAAGTCGATCGGGCTGACGTCCTCGGCAGGCACGAAGATGGTGCGCCGCACGGTGCACGGGTCGTCGATGTAGGCGTTGTCCTGGTTGCTGACCAGCGTCTCGATCGCCGCGATCCCCAACGACACCGGGCCGTGCACGGGATGGGTGGGCGGAATGCCCGGCCGGGCCGACAACCGGATCCCGAAGGTGGGCCACTGCGGTTGCCCGTCCGGCCGGTCGAACAACTCGACCGGAAAGTCCGACAGCAAGCCGCCGTCCACCCAGGTGGCACCGCCGACCCGAACCGGCTCGAACACATACGGAATCGCCGACGAGGCGTGCACCGCGCGGGCCACCGGGAAGTCGTCGGGGTCGATGCCGTACGAGCCGAGGTCCCAGGGGATGCGTACCAGCCGGCGCCGGGACAGGTCGCTGGCGGTCACCACGAGCGACCAGGCGAACTGCTCGGGCGCCTCGCCGGTGCGCAGATCGCCGAACGTCCGCACGCCCAGATCGCCGAGCAGACCGGCCAGCAACTGCTCCAGGTAAGCCCCGCGGTACACGCCGTCCGACGTCAACAGCGACAGTCCCCCGCCGATCACCGGCACGTGGCCGATCAGGTTGCGGTCCAAGAACTTCCGGTAGTCGATGGTGCGCATGATGTCGGTCAGCCGGCTCAGCGGCTCGCCGGCGGTTTGCAGGGCCGCCACCAGCGAGGCGACCACCGCGCCGGCGCTGCTGCCGGCCACCCGGGGAAACCGGTAGCCGGCCGCGGCCAGCGCATCCACCGCCCCGACCAGCCCGATGCCGCGGACGCCGCCGCCTTCGCACACCAGGTCGGCACGCACTGTGTTCACCATGACCCCCTTACCCCGATTCGCTGGCCGTTGCGCCCGAAGAAGTGCAGGTGCCCGGGTGCGGGATGCAGGCGCACCCTGCTGCCCTTCTCCGGGGGGTTGCGCCCGTCGACACGCGCGACGATCGGCGCGTCGATCACCTTGCCCGAACCGGTGATCCGGCCGTACAGGTAGGCGTCGGCACCCAACTCCTCGACCACGTCGACCTCCATCTCGACACCGAGGCCGCCCAGCTCGAAATGCTCGGGACGCACCCCGACGACGACTTCGCTTGCCGCGGCGGCGATCTCGCGTGGCAGTGCGATCGGCCAATCACCAAGTGACACAGCCGAATCCACTACCGGCAAGGTGAACAGATTCATCGCCGGCGATCCGATGAAGCCCGCCACGAAGACGTTGCTCGGATTGCGGTAGAGCTCGCGGGGCGGCGCGAACTGTTGCAGCACACCGTCGCGCAGCACGGCGACGCGGTCACCCATCGTCATCGCCTCCACTTGGTCGTGGGTGACGTAGACGGTGGTGGTGCCCAGCCGCCGCTGCAGCGCGGCGATCTGGTTGCGGGTCTGCACCCGCAGCTTGGCGTCGAGATTGGACAGCGGTTCATCCATCAGGAAGACCTGCGGCCGGCGCACGATCGCGCGACCCATCGCCACTCGCTGCCGCTGACCGCCGGACAGATCTTTGGGTTTGCGATCCAGATACGGTTGCAGGTCAAGCAGTTTCGCGGCGTCCAGCACCCGCTCGCGGATCTGCGCCTTGGGGGTCTTGGCGATCTTCATGGCGAACCCCATGTTCTGGGCCACCGTCATGTGCGGGTACAGCGCATAGTTCTGGAAGACCATCGCCACGTCTCGTTGCTTGGGGTCGACGTTGGTGACGTCCCGGTCACCGATCAGGATGCGTCCGGAGTCCACGGTTTCCAGCCCGGCCACCATCCGCAGTGAGGTGGTCTTGCCGCAGCCGGAGGGTCCGACCAGCACCACGAATTCACCGTCGCCGACAACGAGGTTCAGGTTGTCCAGGGCGGGCCGGTCCGCCCCCGGGTAACGCCGGGTCGCTTGCTGGAAAGTCACCGAAGCCATGCTCACCCGCCCATCCCGGTGACGGCGATGCCGCGGACGAACGAGCGTTGCGCGATCGCGTAGATGATGACCAGGGGCAGCATGATCAGCATCGAGGCTGCCATCAGAACCGGCCAGCGGGCAACGTATTCGCCCTTCATCCGGACCAGGCCCAGGGTCAGGGTGGCCAGGCTGCTGCGCTGAATCATCAACAGCGGCCACAGGAAGTCGTTCCAGACGTTGACCCAGGTGAGCACGGCGAGCACCATCACCGCCGGCCGGGCGTGCGGCAGCAGGATCCGCCAGTAGACCTGCCACGGTGTGCAACCGTCCAGGATCGCCGCTTCCTCCAGATCGGTGGGAAGGGTGCGGAAGAATTGCCGCATCAGGTAGGTGCCGAAAGCGCTGCCGAAGAACCCGGGCACGATCATCGCCCACGGGGTGTCGACCCACCCCAGCGTCCGCATGATCAGGAATTGCGGGATCACCGTCACCGTCAGCGGCACCATCAGCGTGCCCAGGTAGACCACGAACAGCGTGTTGCGGCCGCGGAAATCCAGTCGGGCGAAGGCGTATCCGGCCAGGGAACAGAAGAAGACATGCCCGGCGGTGACGCAGCCGGCGTACAGCACGGTGTTGACGAACATCCGCCCGATCGGCATCAACGCGAACACCTCGGTGTAGTTCGACCAGCGCGGGCGGGCCGGCACCAGCGTGGGCTCGCTGACCTCGCCCTCGGTTTTCAGCGATCCCGACACCGCCCACGCGATCGGGAACAGCGCGCACCAGGCGATGCCCAGCAGCGCGGCGTAGACGGTGGCGGCGCGGAGCACGGTGCGCTTGATGACGGCCTCACTTGAGCCCACGGGAAGTCTCCAAGGAACGTCGATGGCTGACCCGCAACTGCACCACGGTCAGCACCAGCAGGACCGCGAACATCACCCACGCCAGCGCGGAGGCGTATCCGAATTCCAGGAACGAGAAGGCATGCTGGAACAGCATGATGCCCAGCACGTAGGTCGCCGACTCGGGTCCGCCGCTGGGGCCGGTGAGCACGTAGACCATGTCGAATGCCTGGAATGCGTGGATGATCGAGATGATCACCACGAACGAGATCGACCCCCGGATCAGCGGCACGGTGATGGCGAAGAATTGCCGGATCTCGCCGGCGCCGTCGATCCTGGCCGCCTCGTACACCGTTTCCGGAACGCCCTGCATCGCCGCCAGCAGGACCACCGTGGCGAACGGGACGCTGCGCCACACGCTGACGATGCACAGCGACGCCATGGCCCAGCGGGGCTCGACCAGCCACGGCACCGGGCCCAGCCCGACCCAGCCGAGCATGATGTTCAGCAGCCCGTTGTCGGTGTTGAAGACGAATTGCCACACCACCGCCATCACCACCGAGGAGATGGCCAGCGGCAGAAAGACGATCGTCCGGAAAATGCCGATGCCCCTGACCTTTTGGTTCAGCACACCGGCGACGGCCAGGCTGATGGCCACCGTCGGGACGACCGATCCCAGCGTGAAGATCACCGTGTTGCGGATCGCGATCAGAAACAACGGATCGGAGCTGAACAGATCCGTGAAGTTCTTCAGCCCCACGAACTTCGGCGGGGTGAACACGTCCCACCGCTGAAAGCTCATGTACAGCGAGAAGCCCAGCGGAAAGAGCATGAACACAGCGACCGCCACCATGTTGGGCGCGACGAACAACCGGCCCGCCCATGCGTGCCGGCGCCACGGGCTCGGGTTCTTCGGGGTCCGCCGGCCCGCCTCGGTGTCCAGCGCGGTCATGGGCTGCGCAGCACTTCGTCGACGGAGCGGGACAGCCCGGCCAATGACGTCGCGGGCCGGCTGCCCCGCAGGATCGGCCCAAAGTTGCGGTCCATCAACGCATTGACCTTCTCCCACGCCGGGGTGATCGGCAGGCCCTGGGAGAAGGCCGGTCCATCGGTCAGCACGCCGAGGTTGCCGACCCGCCGGTGCGCCCTGGCGAATCCGTCCGATTTGAGCGCCGAGCGCAGCACCGGAACGAACAGGCAGGATTCACCGATCAGCGCCTGCCCGACGGGCCCGGTGGCGAACTTGACGAACTCCCAGGCCTGCTCCTTGCGCGGGCTGCTCGACGAGATAGCCAGCCCGGTGGCGCCGATGTCGGAACAGGCGGGCTGCCCCTTGCCGACCGCCGGACCGACCGGCAACGGAGCGACGTCGAAATCAAGGCCCTCGGCGCGGATGTAGGTCTGGTAGCGCCAGTGCCCGCCGAGCGCCATGGCGGCCCTGCCCACGGCGAACAGGTTGGGCGTCGACATCGACTGTGTCTCCGAGGCATTGGGGGCGACCCGGTATTTGTTGGCCAGGTCGGCGTAGAACTGCACCGCCTCCTGGAAGGCGGCGTTGTCGAAGTTGAAGTGAGTCGGGTTCAGCCGCGGATCCGACCAGGGCACGCCGTTGTTCATGGCGAACAGGCCGGCCGAGTAGTAGGAGCCCCAGGTGTTGACGAATCCGTACTGGGCGGCCCTGCCGGAGGCGTCACGCTTGGTCAGCGCGCGCGCCGCGTTCAGGAATTCGGTGAAGTCCCAAGGGTGTTCCCACGCCGTGGGCGGCGACGGCACTCCGGCCTCGTCGAAGAGCCGCTTGTTGTAGAACAGGTAGTTGCCCGACCATTGCTCGGGAAGGGCGTACTGCTTGCCGTTGAAGGTGAAGGTCTCGTACAGCGCGGGGATGCTGTCGGCCTGCAGCTGCTGGGCGAACGCCTTGTCCCGCGCCAGCAGCGGGCCCAGATCCAGCAGCACACCGCGGTCGGCGAGTTCGGCGTAGGACAGTTCCCACGCCATCAGCACGTCGGGGCATCTGCCGCCGACGCAAAACGTCGAAAGTTGTTGCATCACGCCGGGCCCGGACAGCACCGCTCGCACCTTGATGTCGGGGTGGCGGCGCGCGAACTCGTCGATGATGCGCATCCGCGCGTCCCGCTCCTCCGGATTGGCCGCGAAGAAGAAGGTCAGCGCGCCGTCGTCGTCGGAGCCGCAGCCGGCCGACCATGGGGCGAGCGCCGCCGCGGAAAGCGCGCCCGCACCGCGCAGCAGGCTGCGCCGTCCGAACGGCCTATCGAGCATGGTCCTCCCGGTCTGGCCCGGTGCCGGTCCGGTGGCCGGCGTCCTCTGACGTCCTTGGTACCCGATCAGGTTGTGATGTTCCTGAACCGGCCGGCGGGTGGCAGCGCCAGCGTTGCCCGGCGGATGCGCTCAGGGTCGCCGGTGATGTCGATCGTGTGGATGCGATCGTCGGCCCCGATGCCGATCATCAACAGGATCTGGGCGCGCCCGCGGGCAGCGATCACGATGCCCGGTGTCCCGTCGATGAGCATGACAGCACCGGCGCGGGCCCGCCCGGCGAATCGACGGGTCTCCTGCGCGACCCGGGTGGCGCCGCGCAGCGCGGTCGGCACGTCCGCGGGCACCAGGACAGGATCGACCGTGCGCAGTACGTCGGGGGCCAGCAGCTGCAGCAGCGCGGCGATGTCACCGCCGCGCGAGGCCGCCAGGAACGCCTGCACCACCTCGACGTGGCGCTCGATCCGGTGCCCGTCCCGGCGGGGTGGGCCGGCCGGGGCGGCGTGCAGCCGGTCGCGGGCCCGGCTGGCCAGCTTCTTGGCGGCGTCCGGCGACCGGTTCAACAATTCGGCGATCGTCTCGAACGGCATGGCGAACACGTCGTGCAGGACGAAGGCGACGCGCTGCGCCGGCGAGAGCCGATCGAGCACCACCAGCAGCGCGGTGCTCACCGACTCGGCCAGCAGGGTGTCCTCGTCGGCCGGCGACGACGCCGGCACGGCCAGCCGGTCCAGCTCCTCGGGCGCGGCGAGCGGTAGCTCGGCACGCCGTTTGCGCGCCCGCAGCTGATCGAGGGCCTCGCGCGCGGTGATCGTCGTGAACCAGCCGGACAGGTTGTCGACCGCCGCGAAGTCCGCGCGGCTGGCCTTGAGCCAGGCCGACTGCACCGCATCGTCGGCGTCGGCCAGCGAACCCAGCAGCTGGAACGCGACCGACCTCAGGTGGCGCCGGTCGTCGTCGAAACGCTGCGCCAGCTCCGCCAAATTTCGTGGGGCGTTCATGGGTCACCTTTTCCGCACGGCAGTCGTCAAGTTGGTGACCGCATCCCTCCGACATGCCAAGGAGACGACCATGACCATACCGATCGCGGGTCGCGGGGCGCTGTGTACCCGCGCGGCCGGCCGCGGCGAGAACCCCGGAAACGGCTGCGCGGCAAGGGATTGATGCACATGAACACCGTATTCGTCGGAATCATACTGTTCACCGCGGCCATCACCGCCGCGATCGCGGTGGCCGACTTCGTCCCGGCGCGATTCGTGCTGGCCAACTCGGCCGAGGTCGGGGTGCCGCGGTCCTGGCTGCCCGCGCTGGGTGCGGCGAAATTGGCCGGGGCCGCCGGCCTCGTCGTCGGGCTGCTGGGGTTGCCGGCGCTGGGAATCGCCGCGGCCGCCGGGCTGGTGGTGTTCTTCGTCGGTGCGGTGCTGACGCACCTGCGGGCCGGCGTGCTGTACAACATCGCGTTTCCCGGGGCCTACCTGTGTCTGTCCGCAGCATCGCTGGCCTGGATGGCTCTCCGCTGAATCGGGCGCGAGGTCAGGCCGGGAAGTAGCGGATCCGGTTGATCGCGTTGGCCCGCCAGGCCACATCGGCGAACACGATGGCGCGGCCGTGACCCGAATGCAGCGAGACCGCCACGGCGGGGCCGACGCTGTTCATCTTGGTGAGGCCCGCCCCCGCCAACTGTTCGGCCAATTCGGCCAGTTCGATCGGGTCGCGGTCGCCCAAAGTTATTGCCGCCGTTGATGACAACGCCTGCGCAGCGGCGAACTTGTCGCCGGCTGCGACGGCGTCGAGGAAGCGCCGCACCAGCCGCTGGTGCGGCGCGCCCACGCGGCGGAAGCCGGCCATGAAGCCCGCGCTGCCCCGCCATCCCTGATTGCGCAGCAGCCCGCGGTACAGGTCCACGGCGGGGCGCGCCGCGCCCGGGCCGCTGCGCAGGAACTGGACCATCATGGCCGGAAGCTCCCAATAGGCGCGCAGCGCGCCGATTAGCCACTCGCCGTTGGTTTCTCGAAGGTCGTAGCGCAGGAACGCGGGAATGTACATGGTGACCGCCGGGCCCATCGCCACCTCGAGCTCCAGGTCGCGCAGCACCGTCGTGCCGAAGACGATGTCGAGGTCGCGGTGGAACCTGATGTCCCGGGGGCCGATGAACGTGTCATAGAAACGGCCGATCTGCGTCCGCCCGAGATGCGGTCGCGAGCCGACCGGGTCCTCGATCCGGCCGTCGGGGGTGAACAACGCCACCCACGCGGCGCGGTCGTGCTCGGCGGCGGCCTGCGGCGAGCGCTCCACCGCGGCCAGCAGCTGCTGTCGATCCAGGGGCGCCACCATCAGCGTGCTCCGACCAATTCGATTCCGGCGCTTCGCATTTCGTCCAGCGCCCGGGCCGCCGAATCCTCCGCTGCGGCCGCGGTCAGGTGCACCAGCACCCGGGTGGTCAGGCCCGCGCGCGCCGCGTCCTCGGCGGTCCGCCGCACGCAATGGTCGGTGGCGATGCCGACCACGTCGACCTCGTCGACCCCGCGCCGGCGCAACCATTCCAGCAGCGGCGTCCCGTTGTCGTCGACGCCCTCGAAGCCGCTGTACCCCGCGGCGTAGGCGCCCTTGCGGAAGACGGCGTCGACGCGGGTGGTGTCCAGCTCGGGCCGGAAATCGGCGCCGGCGCTGCCGGCGAGGCAGTGCACCGGCCAGGACGACGAATAGTCGGGCCGGTCGGAGAAGTGATCACCCGGGTCGATGTGGAAATCCTGCGTCGCCACCACGTAGTCGTAGCCCGGAGCGTCGTCCAGGTAGGCGTTGATGGCGGGCGCCACGGCCGCGCCACCGGCCACCGGCACCGAGCCGCCCTCGCAGAAATCGTTTTGCACGTCGACGATGATCAACGCTCGCACCACTTCACCCTAGCCGCACCCGCCGGGCCGCCGCAGCGCCGCGGCGCGGCACTAGCTGGGCATATCGGCACCACGGTTTGCTCGACAACGAGCCGGGTAATACACCGGCCATGGTGATCAGGAGAATCGCGCGACCCCTGTTATCAGTGGCATTCATCGGGCAAGGAGTCAACTCACTGCTCAACCCGAAATCGGCGGCCGAGGCGGCGGCGCCGGCCGTGGACGGGCTGCAGGCGTTACCGGATCCGGTGAGCGGCAACATTCCCAGCGATCCCGAGACGGTCGCACAGATCACGGCGGCGGTCCAGATCGGCGGCGGTCTGCTGCTGGCCACCGGCAAGCTGCCCCGGGTCGCCTCGGCCGCGCTCGCGCTGACGGTGTTGCCGGCCAACCTCGGGGCGCACTCGTTCTGGAACGAAAGCGACCCGGTGGCCAAAGCCCAGAAGCGCCAACAGTTTCTCACCGACCTGAGCCTGCTGGGCGGATTGTTGATCGCCTCCGCGGACACCGCGGGCAAGCCCTCGCTGGGCTGGCGCGGACGGCGGGCCGCCGAGCGGCTCTCGGAACGGGTGTCTTCGGCGTGGCCCGGCTCCGACGACTCGGGGTTCGAGGCCGACCTGTCGGAGCTGGGCGAGCGGATTGCGCACGGCCTGCAGATCGGCGCCGAGCGGGGTCGCGAATTGGCCAGCACCGCAGCCGAACGCGGCGCGCCGTACGCCGAGGCGGCACTCGAACGCGGCCGCGAATTGGCCAGCACGGCCGCCGAACGCGGCGCGCCGTACGCCGAAGCGGCACTCGAACGGGGCCGCGAATTGGCCAGCACGGCCGCCGAGCGCGGGAGGCCGCTGGCCAAGAAGGCACGCAAGCGCGGCGAGGAATTGGCCGACGAGGCCGCCGAGCGGGCAGCCTATCTGGCCCAGAAGGCACGCAAGCGCAGCGAGGAACTCGCCGAGGAGGCCGCCGAGCGCGGCAAGCCGCTGGCCAAGAAGGCGCGCAAGCGCAGCGAGAAGCTGGCCAAGAAGGCACGCAAGCGCAGCGAGAAGCTCGCCGGCACGGCGCGGGTGCGCGGCGAGGAGCTGGCCGAAACCGCCCGGCAGCGCGGCAGCCTGCTGGCCGACACCGCCCGCGAGCGGGTCGGCGGCCAGGTCGGGACCGGACGCCGCAAGCTGTCCTGGTGAGCGGTTAGACCGGCCAACGCGACCGCAAGGTCTCGGGTGCCCACGCCGGCCAGTCGACGGCACCGACCGTCAGCCCGCCGCTGAGCCGGGCCACCACACGCGGCCCGCGCAGCCGGCTGTTGTCGTAGCCGGTGGCCAGGTCGGCCAGGGTCATCGCCTCGGCGACCGGAGTCCACAACCGGCGATGCCGCTCGCGGATCTTGGTTTCCGGCACGTCATGGCCGCCGGCCCGCACGCGGTGCCGGACCCGTTCGACGGCAAGGTCTTCCGGGATGAGCAGCACGTGCAGCACGACGGTGAAGCCGGCGCGGCGGGCGGCGTGCAGCAGGTCCAGCTTGGACGGGTGGGAGAACACGGTCTCGGCGATGAACGACCGGCCCAGGTCGATCAGCTTCGCCCGGGTGTCGGCGGCGACCTTCGCGGCGTCGTAGGCGTGCGACGCCGGATCCTGCGGCCAGCGCTGCCGCGCGATCTCGTCGGCGTTGACCACCACGCTGCCCGGCAGCAGCGGCGCCAGGGTCAACGCGATGAACGTCGACTTGCCGGCGCCGTTGGGCCCGACCACCACGTCGAGTCGCTCCATCCGGCCGCCGGACCGCCCGCGGGTGCCGGGTCAGCGCCGGCCGGCCAGCACCACCGCGGTGCCGTCGGGCCGGTGCTCGACGATCTCGCCATCGTCGTTGAGGGCCACCGTGGTGACACCCTGCCCGGCCAGCGTCGCCCCGTAGTTGGTGCGCGCCAGGCTTTCGTCGATGGCCGCCGAGATCTCGGCGTTGAACACCACGCCCTCTTCGACGGTGAGTTCGGCGGTGGACAGCCGGCCGGCCAGCGCGGCTTCGACCCGCCGCCGGGACGCGGTGTGCTGGCTGGACACCGCACGCCCGACCCGCGCCCAGTGGTCGAGCTGCTGCTTGGCCGAGCGGCTCTGACGGGCGCCCTCGGCCGCCGCGCTGTCCATCAGATCGGACGCGACCCGGGTGACCCGATCGACGGCCTCGGCCATCACATCCTCCTCGACGCCCCGCGACCGCAACACCCCGTTACAGTCCGTAGCAGAATGCTACACGACGGCCCGGGGGTCGGCTACCGGCGGGCCCGCAGGACGACGTCGACGATCGAATCCACCTCGCGGCCGGCGTCCACGGTCAACCCCGCCTCGTCGGGGCCCAGCGGCTCCAGGGCGTCCAACTGCGACTGCAGCAGCGCGGCCGGCATGAAGTGGCCGGACCGGGCCGCCAGCCGGGGGCCGAGGAGCGCCGCCGAACCGGACAGACGCAGGAACGCGACGTCCGGGCAGTGCGCGCGCAGCCGGTCGCGGTACGCCCGCTTCAACGCCGAACAAGCGGCCACGCCGCCGTCGCGATGGGCGGCCAGCCATTCGCCGACCTCGTCCAGCCAGGGGCGGCGGTCGTCGTCGCCGAGCGGTGTGCCGGCCGCCATCTTGGCGATGTTGGCGGGCGGGTGCAGGGTGTCGGCATCGACGAACGGGACCCGCAAGCGCCGGGCGAGCGTCACCCCGACCGTCGACTTGCCCGACCCGGAGACGCCCATCACCACGACGGGTGCCGATCCGCTCACCCGATCCGTTCGCCGAGATTGCGGTTCCATTCCAGCCAACCGACGCCCCGGCGGCCGTCTCCGGTGCTGACGGCGGCCCAGACACGGGGGAACTGGCTGACCCGCCCGTCGGCGGCGACCAGCCGGACCGGCGCCTGGCCGCGCACGTCCACCTGCGCGGTGATCTCGCCCGGGTTGAGTTCCAGCGTCGCGTCCAGCGGTAATCCGTTGTCGCCGAAGGATTCTCGCGAGTCGACGGTCTGCAGTTCGGTGACTTCGCCGTCGGCGCCCTGGGTGTAGCCGATGCTGAAGGCGGGTGCGCCGGGGATGCGGATGTTCACCCCGTGCAGGTGGGTGCCGTCGTCGAGGTGCAGTGCGCTCCAGATCCAGTCCATGCTCCACCAGTCGCGCACCCCCCAGGAGTGATCGCGCTGTCCGGCAACGGATTCGATGCGGTAGGCGGTGTCGCCGATGGTGACGCTGCCGGTGACGGTGCACGGAATCTCGTAGCGGGTCGTCATCGCGTATTTGTAGGGCGTGCCGTCGGTGTGCCAATCCAGGTTCATGGTCATCGCGACGGGGGTGCCGGGCTCCCCGCGCAGCAGCGCCGCCGGGTCGGCGTAGGCCTGGGCCAGGGCCCGCACGTCGACGCGGTAACTGCGCAGCGGCGCGCCGGCGGAATGCGTGATCTCGAAGGTGTCGGTGCGCACCGTCCACGGATCCGGCGGCAGCGGCACCTGCGCGTCGACGGCGACGGTCGGTATGTCGGGGCCGCACACCAACGCGTGCACCCACGCGGTCTGCTGGTTGGCGACCAGGCCGAGGCGAAACCAGCCGCCCAATCCCTGTGCGGGATCGGCGAAGTCGGCGTACCAGCTCTCGCTCCACAGCGGTTCGGTGGTGGGATCGTGGGCGAGTTCGTCCTCGGGCGACGGCCGCAATGGCTCGGGCGCGCTCGCGGCCGGCAGCGTCGCCAGCGCGTCGGTGTCGAGCACGTGGTCGCAGTGCCGCCGCAGCATCGTCATGAACATCTGGTCGCCGCGGTCGGTGCGTTCCACCAGCATCGAGGAGACGATCGCCATCATCACCCCGAAGAAGCTCTGCCGGCGGACCCCGTCGGCGACGTCGGCCAGGGTGATGGGCGGCTGCGGGCCCAGCGCCTCGTGGTAGGCCCGCAGCAGCGCGTCGTAGTGTTCGCGGCGGTCCTTGGCGGGCAGCGCGCACCCCAGGAAGTAGGCGAGATCGGTCAGCGCGGGTCCCCACGACACGGTCTGCCAGTCGACCACCGTCAGCGCGCGCTCGGCCCCGGCGGTGCCGAACAGCATATTGTCCAGCCGGTAGTCGCCGTGCACCAGGCCCCGGACGCCCGGCTCCTGAGCAAGATAGCCGTCGAACGCGGCCACCAGGCGTTCGCACACCGCCCGGTGCTCGGGCGCGATCTGGTCGCCGTAGCGCTCCACGAAACCGGCGTACAGCGGCGCGATCATGGCCTGGTTCAGCGGCGCGTCGCGGTTGAGCCACGGCGCCTGCGCCAGCGAGATGTCGCCGAGCAGCGGGCCGTGCAGCCGCCCCAGCTCGACAACCCCCAGCCGGGCCTGTTCGATTGTGGCACCGGCGATTTCGTCGCCGACGACGGCCGGTCCGGCGTCGCCCAACAGCAGGTCGAACACGCCGGTCGAGGTGTCGACGGCCGCGTGGTAGCAGGGCGCGATCGGTCCGCCCAGCCGCGGCGCGAGGTCACCGTAGAAGCGGACCTCCCGCTCGTAGAGGCCCAGCGCCAGGCCGGTCTGCCGGCTGACCGGATCGGTGGCCGCGACCTTGAGCACCACCGACTCGGGTCCCCGCGCATCGGCCTGCGCGTAGCGCAGCCGGATCCGGTAGCACTCGCTCATCTGGCCGGTGCCGATGCGCTCGACCGAGAAGTCCGCGATGGGGCCGGTGCCGATCACCGCGGCCAGCCAGGAGGCACTCAGGTCGCTGGGTCGTTCGATGACTTGCTCGGTCTCGGCATGCATGAGGGTTAGCGTGCCAGGTCAGCGCGCCAGTGAGAAGCCGTCCCAGGCCATCCGGCGGTGCCGGTGCGGATCGAACTCGACGCGCGATTTCCGGTCGAAGACCAGCACGGCGCGCTCGGCGGCGGTGTAGCGCGGCCAGTCCTCCCCCGGCACGCCGGTGCGGCTGAAGGCCCGCCAGCGCCGCTGCACCTGATTGCTCACCCGCAGCGCGGCCCGCCGGTCGGCCGCGGCGGTCAACAGCGCGCCGAACCTGGTGCGGTAGACGTCGAACACGGCGAGCAACTCGGTGGCGTGGGTGGCGCCGAAACCCGACCAGCGCAGCGTGCGCGGGGCGTAGTCGTACCGGTAGAGGTAGGTGGGTGCGTGCGCGCAGTGGGCCTCGGCGATCTGCCAGGCCGCCGAGCCGAAGGCGAAGTCACCGCCGAGCTGGATGCACGCGGACCGGTCGGGATAGTTCGGATAGGCGGCGGTAATGCGTTCGCGCACAGCCGGTTCCGCGTCGGCCAGCAGCTCTTCGACCATCGATTCGTTGGTCGGCAGCATGGCCAGGAACCGGGTGAACAACCGGCCCTCTTCGGCGTTGGTGCCCACGATGAGCGGCACCCGGTGCGCCTCGCCGCGCCGCATCGCCTCCACCGGGTCCGTCGGCAGGATGTCGTCACCGACCACGGGCCCGATCGGGAAGGCGCCCAGCCTGTCCTGCATGCCCTCGTCGATCAGCCGGTGCTGGGTCTTGACCAGTTGGGCCGCCGACGCCTGCATCAGCGCGTTGGCCGCGTCCTGGCGGCGCACACCGAGCAGGTTGGCGAAGCGATTCGCGAATTCGGCGGCGACCTCCTGGGAACGCACCAGTCCCGAGGCCGGGCTTTCCGAAATCGCTTGAGCGAACAGGCCTTTGGCGGCCGGGACGGCCAGCAGCGTGGCGGTGATGCAGGCGCCGGCGCTCTCCCCGAAAATCGTGACGTTGTCCGGGTCGCCGCCGAACTCGGCGATGTTGTCGCGCACCCACTGCAACGCCAGCACCAGGTCGCGCAGGTACAGGTTGCTCTCCAGGGGGATTTCCGGCGTCGACAGCGACGAGAAGTCCACGCAGCCCAGCGCACCCAGGCGATAGTTCACCGACACGTAGACACACCCGCGCCGGGCCAGCGCCGCCCCGTCGTACAGCGGTGTCGCCGAGCTGCCCAGGAAGTAGCCGCCGCCGTGGATGAACACCATGACCGGCAGCGGCCCCTCGGCCGGCGCCTCCGGCGTGACGACGTTGAGGGTGAGGCAGTCCTCGCTCATGGGTTGATAGCGGCCGCCGAGGCCGGAGAGGCCGAGCAGGGTGTAACGGCGCTGCTGCGGCGCGCAATTGGCGAAGCCGTGGCAGTGCCGGACGCCCGACCACGGCTGCGCAGGCTGCGGCGCGCGGAAGCGCAGGTCGCCCACCGGCGGGCGCGCGTACGGGATGGACCGCCACCGGTGGACCCCGTCGCGGGTGAAGCCCTCGACGATGCCGGTGGCCGTGCGGGCGCGGACGGTGCGGTCATGCATGAATCGACGGTAACCGACGTGACGGCGCCGACGCGCGCGCAGCGCCTTGTTGCCCGCCGCGCCGGTTAGCCTGACTTCATGCGGATAGCTGCGATGATCGCCGCGTCAGTACTGGTCGCCGGGTGCGCACACACGACGGGCGGCCGTTCGGAGCCCACCCCGAGCGGTGCGGCGACGCCGTCGGGGTCCGCCGCCGGTCCGTCGAGCAGCAAACCGCCGGGGCCCTCGGGCGCGCCGGCCGCCGGTGCGGCGATGTCGGACGTCATCACCTGGATCGAGGCAGGCCACCCGGCCGATCCGAGCCGCTACCACACGGCGACCCGCGACGGCGTGGCCACGCCGCTGGGCGACGACATCGCGGTGTCGGCCCTGGCCGGCAAAGTCTCGTGCATGACGGATGCCAAGCACACCGGCGGCGCGGTGGTCTGCCTGGTGAGCCTGACCCATCCCGCCCCGCCGCCCGCGACGGCCTACGGCCAATGGCAAGGCGGCTGGGTCGATTTCGACGGGACGAGCCTGCAGGTCGGGTCCGCCCGGGCCGATCCGGGTCCGTTCGTCAACGGCAACGGGACGGAGCTGGCCAACGGGGACTCGCTGGCGTTCGGGGAGTACCGGTGCCGCGCCGACCAGGCCGGCCTGTACTGCGTGAACTACGCGCGCCAGTCGGCGGCCAAGCTCAGCCCGGCCGGGGTCGAACCGTTCGGCTGCCTGCGCTCGACGCCGCCGCCGGACGGCGTGGGCGCCGCGTTCAGCTGCTGAGGCTTTCGCTGCCCAACGTCGACTTGTTGCGTGAAATCGTGGCTTTCGGCGCCAACAACTCGACGCTCGGCGATGGTGATGTGCGGCGCGGCGGTAGTTACCAGCTCACCGGCAGCTCCTTCATGCCATAGATGTTGGCGTCCTTGAACTTCAGCTGCTCCGGGGGCACCGCCAGTCTGAGCCCGGGCAGGCGGCGCGCCAGCGTGGCGAACGCGACCTGCATCTCGACCCGGGCCAGGTTCGCGCCGATGCATTGGTGCACGCCGTAGCCGAAGCCCAAGTGCCCGCGGGTGTTTCGGTCGGCGTCGAAGGATTCGGGATTATCCACGAATTCGGTGTCCCAGTTCCCGGCGGGCAGGTTCATCACCACGAACTCCCCCGCCCGGATCAGCTGACCGGCGATCGTCAGGTCTTCGGTCGCGACCCGGTCCACCTGGCTGTGCACGATGGACAGGTAGCGCATCAGCTCTTCGACGATGTTGGCGACGACGGCGGCGTCGTCCGTTTGTCCGAGCCTGGCGTAGATCTCCGGATTCCCCAGCAGCGCAACGGTTCCCAACGAGATCATGTTGGCGGTGGTTTCGTGGCCGGCCTGCATCATGATCACGCTGTTCATGGCGGTGGTGGCGTGATCGAGTTGGCCCGTCGCCACGTATTCGGTGATCAGCCGGCTGATCAAGTCGTCGCCGGGTTCGCGTGCCTTGCGCTGCACCAACTCCTCGATGTAGGCGTACATGGCCCCGAAGGCCTTGCCCTTTTCCTCGTCGGAGGATTTCTGGTCGAGCCCCTTGCTGGTGTTGAACTGGAAAAGTTCCAGGTCTTCCGGCAGCACGCCGAGCAGCAGCGCGATCACCAAAGACGGCACCGGCAGGGCGAATTCCCGCACCAGGTCGGCCGGCGCACCGCCGTCGAGCATCCGGTCGAGGTAGTGGTCGACGGTGTCCTGGATCTGCGGTCGCATCGATTCACACCGCCGGAAGGTGAAGTTGCCGGTCAGCATGCGGCGCAACCGATGATGCTCGGGATCGTCGGTCCGGGCGAACATCACCGGGACCTTGTTGTCGGCATCGGTGGGCATGATCGAATCCGGAATGGTCTTGGCGGACAAGCGCGGATCGACCAGCGCGGCGCGAATGTCTCGGTAGCGGCTCACCACCCAGACCGGGTTGCCCTGGAACAGCGCGCGGCGCAGCCCGGGTCGTTGCCGCCAGTCCACGAACTCGGGTGGCGGGGCGAGCGGGCAGTGCGCGGCCCGCGGCATCGGCAACACCGGAAGCTCCGCGTCGGCGCGGGATTCGGAGGTCTCGAAAGAGATTGACATGACCCATGTTTCCAGTTAAGTGGCAGAAGCCTGACAGTTAAAGACTGTAAAGCCCCGCCAGTTGGCAGTCAACTGTCGGTTACGCTGGGTCTCATGACCGCGGTTGAGGACCGGCCGTTGCGTTCGGACGCGGCACGCAACGTCGAGCGCATCCTGCGCGCGGCCCGCGAGGTGTACGCGGAGTTGGGCCCCGACGCGCCGGTGGAGGCGGTCGCGCGCCGCGCCGGCGTCGGCGAGCGAACGCTTTACCGCAGATTTCCGGCCAAGGCGGACCTGGTGCGGGCCGCCCTGGACCAGAGCATTGCCGAGGATCTCACGCCGGTGATCGACAGCGCCCGCCACGCGAAGGATCCGCTGCACGGGCTGACCCGCCTGGTGGAGGCCGCGATATCGCTGGGCGCCCGCGAGCAGAACCTGCTGGCCGCCGCGCATCGGGCCGGGTCCCTCACCTCCGACATCTCGGTTTCGCTCAACGAGGCGCTCGGTGAGCTCGTCCGCGAGGGACAGCGGGCCGGCAGGATCCGCGCCGACCTGGTCGCCGACGATCTGCCCCGGTTGGTGGCGATGCTCTACAGCGTGTTGTCCACCATGGATGCGGGCAGCGAGGGCTGGCGACGCTATGTCGCACTGGTCGTCGACGCGATATCGGTCGATGAGCGCCGGCCGTTGCCGCCGGCCGCCGCCCTGCGTTATGCGTCCCAGCCGAACAGCTGGCCCCTGTGAGGTCCGATCAGCCGGCCGGCAAGCCGGCTTTGACCGCGGCGTCTTGTTTGCGGGCGAGGTCGAGCAGAACGTCAGCGGGCGTGGGATTGCCTATCACACAATCGGATTCGAGGTCGACCATCGCTCTGCCCTCGACGAAGACCGCCTCGGAGATCTCCATCGGGTTGGCCGGATCGCTGCCCTGGCCGATCACCATGAACCCGTTGGAGCCGATGTCGATGGGCTGCTGTGGCCCGTTGACCTTTTTGCCGACGACGTCGCGCATGTTCGCCGCCGTCTGAGCGGCGGTCGCCGGGTCCGGGAACACCGCGATCGTGTCCATGATGGTGCGCTTGCCGTCGGGGTTCTTGAAAACCTGTCCCACGCCGGTGATGCCACTGGGATTCTGGCTGGGCGGGCCGTCGGCGGTGGCGTTGGGGCCCACGTCGCCGGGCTTGATCAACAGGTTGCTGTAGTCCGCCGGCGCCGCCGAGGAGGGCGATGCGGCGCTGGTGGTGGAGGTCGCCGCGCTCGATGACGCCGCCGGGTTCTTGTCCCCGCCGCAGCCCACCACCGTCGCGCCGACCAGCACCGCGGTGGCCGTCAGGCCGAGCGCGGACGTCCGCACCTTGGTCATGAGCCCTCCTTCCGAAGTCGGCTGTCCGGCCGCCGAACGAATCGTTCACCTGAGGGCACAGCCTATGGGTTCGACGCGATTCATGAAGCGATCTCGCCCAACGGTGGGCTAGCGGTCCTGCCACAGCGCGCCGCGCATGGTCGCCGCGAGCGGAATGTCCTCGACACCGATGAGCCCCTGGGGCGCCCGGCACACCCAGTCGATCGCGTTGACCACCCGGGCGGCCGTCGAAATGCACCCGGCGTCAGTGGAATCGAACAGCGGATGGGAGACATGGGTGTTGATCTCGACCCGCGGCTCGCCCGCCACGACCACGCGGTGCACCCCGGTGTGACCGTCGGGCGGATATTCCCAGTCGGGCGCCGCGGCCCGGGTGAGCCGGGTGACGTGCTCGAGGGTGATGACGGGCTCGCCGTCGCGGACGCCCTCGGTGGCGAACCGGACCGCCGCCATCCGTCCGGGCTGCACCGTCATCATGGTGCAGTCGATGCGCTCCGGGGTGAACCAGCGCTCGATCCGCTGGCGCACGTCGTCGAGCTCGACGCCCAGATGGTCCGCGAGGCTGCGGACCTGACCGCCCCACATCGCCACGATCACCCCGGGCAGAAACATCATCGGCGAGTCGTCGTCCGGGGAGGTTCCGAAACCCATTGCGGCACCGGTGAACTCGGCGTTGTCGTAGTTTCCGTAGTCGAAGATCTCCTGCACGGTGATCGACGAGACCCGGGTGGCCAGGCTGACGGCGGCGTGCACCAGCGTATCGCCGGAGAAGCCGGGATCGATGCCGTTGACGTAGAGCGAGGTGTTGCCCGCCTCGCAGGCACGCTGCAGGGGTTCGCGCAACCACTCCTCGGCGTGACGGGGCGCCACCAGCCAGACCATCGACGTGCCGACCACGTTGGTGCCCGCGGTCAGGAACCTGGACATCTGCTCGATGGCGTCCATCGGCCGGGTCTCCCCCTGCGACGTGTAGACCACGCAGTCGGCGTTCAATGCCACCAGGGCGTCGATGTCGTCGGTGGCGATGATGCCGGTCGGTTCGTCCAGCCCGCACAGCTGCGCCGCGTCCCGGCCGATTTTCTCCGGACCGGCGGCGTGCACGCCGACCAGTTCCAGATCGGGCCGGCCGATGATCGCCCGCAACGAATGCCGGCCAACGTTGCCGGTGGAGAATTGAATGACTCTGCGCACGACTGCCTCGTCCTTTGCGGGGGTTCAGTAATCCGGTATCGGCAGCGGCGAATTGTTCGAGTCGAGGCCACCGTCGACGTGAAAGATCGCATTGGTGGCATAGCAGTCCCGGGTGCACAGGTACACCGTGAGCCGGCCGAGGTCCTCGACGTCGCCCAGCCGGTGCAGGGGCGTGGCCGCCAGCATCTTCTCCAGCGATCCGGGCATCAGGTCCAGGCTGCCCCGCAGACCGTCGGTGGCGAAAGAGCCCAGCGCAATGGCGTTGACTCGGATCTTGGGCGCGAGTTCCTGCGCCATGGCGCGGGTGAGCGCCTCGAGGCCGCCCTTCGCGACGCAGTAGGCGGTCAATGCCCGGATCCCGAACCGGGCCGAGCCCGACGAGATGTTGACGATCGAGCCGTGCCCGGCGGCGAGCATGTGCGCGGCCACGAGCTGGCTCATGATGAACGCCGAGGTCACGCACCAGTCGAAGGTGTGCCGGAAGTCCTCGTCGGTGATGTCCAGAAACCGTGCATAGCTGGAGCCGCCTACGTTGTTGACCAGGATGTCGATGCGGCCGAGACGCTCCATGGCGGTGTTGACCACGCGCTCTCCGTCCGGGCGGCTCATCGCATCGGCCACCAGCGCCAGGCCCTTGCCGCCCGCCGCCTCGATGCCCTCGATCGTGCCGACGATATCGGCCTCGGTGCGCGCGGTCCCGACGACAGTGGCGCCCGCCTCGGCCAGCACCCGGGCGATGCCCGCCCCCACTCCCTTCCCGGCGCCCGTGACGATCGCGACCTGTCCGTCCAGCCGGAATTGCTCCAACGCCATGCCGGACTCCCTCGGTAGCGGGTGATGTCTGCGCCGTTCAATGTAGGTATCCTACTGACTATAGTCAATGACTATGCTCTCAGTTGATATCCGGGTTCGCTCGATGCCCAGAAGAATAGTCGAGGTATGCAAGCGCTTTTGGTGATGACGCGGCATAATGGGTCGTTGAGCATGCCGTCTTTGGCATGAGTCGGGTCAACTATAAGGAAGAGCGATGGCTGTGGCGGACCGGCTGTCGGCGCGTGAAGCCAAGCGCCTGCAGACGCGCGAGCGTTTGATGGGCGCCGCGATCGCCGAGTTCGCCCGCGCCGGAATGGCCGAGGCCGACGTGGGCGCGATCGTCGCCGCCGCGGGAGTTGCCCACGGCACCTTCTTCTTTCACTTCCCGACCAAGGAGCATGTACTGCTGGAGTTGGAGCGCCGGGAAGAGGAGCGGATAGCCAAGCAGTTCGCGCAATTCCTCAAGTCCGAGCACGATCTGGCGTCGGCGTTGAACGAGGCGGTCCGCTTGGTGGTCGGGCTGGAGCGCCGATTGGGCGACATGCTCTTCAATGACTTTCTCGCGCTGCACTTCTCCCAGACCCGCCCGCAGACCGAGGACGGCCGCGACCACCCGTTGATCGTCTTGGTGGCCAAGGAGATCGAAGGTGCCCAGCAACGCGGCGAGACGGACCCGCACGTCAATCCCATGAACAGCGCGGTGTTCTTCCTGTTGGGTCTGTACGCCTTGTTGATCACCACCAACCACTGGCCCACCGGACACGCCCTGCTGGAGGACTACGTCGCGAGGACTCTGCGCAGTCTGAAACCCTGACGCCGCAACGCCTTACGGGTGCCGGCCGTCGGCTGCGCGGAACAGCATCGATTCAGTACTCCTTTGCATTGTGCTGCACCGCGGTGTTCGGACGCGGTGTCTTTCGCTGACTGTAGTCAGTCTGTTATAGTGCAGGCGCCGATCCAATCAGTGTCGATGGCGGGGAGGGTTCGCGATGCTGCCCAGGCTCGAATCGAGTGACGCCGCGCAGGCCGGCCTGAGCATCGACGAGCACCTGCACCGGTCACAACTCGCGCAGCGGCGGGCGGACAAGTGGCTCATTTCCGGCAGCCTGCTGATCGGCACCGCGGCGCTCGGCGTCTTCGGATTGCCGCTGTTTCTCTGGGGAGTCCGGTTGCTGCGCCGGGCGCAACGCGAAGGCCTGTCCGTCCGGCCGATGCTGGTCACCCTGCTGGGCTATCTCGTGATCATCGACGCCGCCATCAACACCGTCGGGTGGGCGCTCGACCTGGTGGCCAACCACACCCTGCTGGCCCGGGTGCTGCTCAACGGGTGGGGCAACATGTTCGACGCCGGCTACTTCTGGCACTACAACGAGCTGTGGGTCGGCGGCGCGGCCGGTCCCGGCGAGAAGGCCTTGGAGGTCGGGCTCATCCTGACCGTCTTCACCATGCGGATCGCCGCTGCCATCGGCTTCCTGCAGATGAAGCGATGGGGCCACCAGTGGATGGTCATCACCTGCTGGATGGGCGTCGTCATTTGGATCACCTACGTGTTCAACATGACGATGTTCGCCGACGTGCGTTTTGCCGGCGTCGTGTTGCCGGTCGTCGGCTGGTGGCTCTACGACATCTTCTACATCACCCCGTTTTTGGCCATCCCCTATTTGCACACCGTGAACCGCGAACTCTTCGCCGACTGAACCACGCGCACGCTGAAAACCACTACGCCACCGAGGAAGTCACATCATGGGCTATCTATGGGAGATCCTCCGCTACGTCGCCGCGTGGGGCGGCACCGGGCTGATCATCTGGTTCTGGTACTGGCTGTTCTCCAACATCGGTACGTTCTGAATGACCGAGCGTTCCGAGTACTCCGACGGCCGCGCGATGGCGCTGGAACGCAGCTGCGCCGTGACGGCGGTCGCGCTGAGCGAGCAGCGCCGCGAAGGCGTGTGGCTCGTCACCGGCGAGCGGCGGGGCTTCGGATTGGATGCGGCACTCACATTCGTCCACGTCCCCTACCCCGCACCCTCCGACTGGACACGCAGAACCCTGACCTGCGGTGTGGCCCTGCAATGCTCGCCATCCAAGGAACGCGTCACCGAATTCCGGCTGAACGAGCTGTCCGCGCGGGAACTGCGCGCGCTCACGCTCGTCGAAGGCGCCGTGGCGCTCGGCTGGATCGCGTCGCGGTGGCCCGGCCTGCTTCCCGAGGTCCAACGGCTGCTCCCTGACGTCCACCCCCAGGCCGCGGGCATGGACGGCGCCCAGATGCTCGACAGGGCAATCGGATTGGCGGCGACCGGCCTGGAATTAACGGTGCCTCCGCTGCTGGGCGCTTTGCCGCTGGCCTACACGGCGCCGCAGGGATTGACCGACAGACTACGACGCAGCTTCGGGAGGATGCCGTGGACCACCACACAGAAGCGTCGTCCGCGGCCGTACTCGGTGCCCGTCGGCGGCGACGGGGGTGTGCGCAACCCGAATCTGCCGCCGCCGAGCCGGCCCCAGGACAACGATCTCGACGTCACACCCCAGCACCGGCCGGGCATCCCCTATCCCGAGTGGAACATGTGGACACAGCGATTCATGCACGACCACGTCGCTGTCGTCGAGCACGCCGACGGCCGGCGCCTCCGCCGTCCGGTGCCGGTGGCCGTCGATGTCCGCAAGTGGTTCGAAGAACACACCCACCGTGCAATGACCGGCCGCCTCGAAGACGGCTCGGACCTCGACGTCGACCAGTACGTCAGCCACTACATCGACCTGACGACGGGCGAGGCCAAGGAGCCGAGGGTGTTTCGCGACCTGTTGCCCAGCGGCCGCGATGTCACCACCGCACTACTGCTCGATGGCAGCTCGTCACTGGGGGTGCACGGGGGACGCGTGTTTCAGCTCGAATTGGCCTGTGCCGACGTGCTTTCGCGTGCCATGACGCTGGCGCGGGAACGCCATGGCGTTTTCGTGTTCACCGGCAACACCCGACACCGGGTCGAAGTCCGGTGCCTGAAGGACTTCGAAGACCGCCGGTTCGTGCCGCCGAGCACATTCGGCCTGTCCACCCGCGGCTACACCAGACTCGGTGCGCCACTTCGCCATTTGACCAGCCGGCTGCTCGCCCAACCCGCCGAGCGGCGCCTGCTGATCGTCATCGGTGACGGGCTGATCTCCGATGAAGGCTACGAGGGCCGTTACGCCTGGGCCGATGCCGCGCACGCCGTCGAGGAGGCCAACGACGCCGGCGTGTCGATGTATTACGTGGGCGTCGGGCCGACCCGGGTGGACCCCCTTCCGGAGGTATTCGGGCCGCGCCGGTCGCAACGGATCCGGCGTATCGAGGAATTGCCCCGCGTATTGGCCCATGTCCATCGCGAACTGGTCGCCGCGTGAATGCCGGCCGATTGAGGAAGAGATGACCACCGACACATATTTCGCCAACGGCAACGAAGTTCAGCTGTTCGAACCGGCCTTTGCGCGGCGCCTGCCGGTGATGCTGACCGGCCCGACCGGGTGCGGCAAAACCCGGTTCGTCGAGCACATGGGCTCGCTGCTACAGCGCCCGGTAGTCACGATCAGTTGCCACGACGACCTCACCAGCTCCGACCTCGTCGGGCGCTTCATGGTGACCGGCGGCGACGTGGTCTGGACCGATGGCCCGCTCACCCGGGCCGTCAAAGCCGGGGCGATCTGCTACCTCGACGAGGTCGTCGAGGCCCGCCACGACTCCTTGGCGATCCTGCATTCGCTCACCGATCACCGACGGTCGTTGTACCTGGACCGCGCCGGCGAGGTGGTGAAGGCCCCCGAAGGGTTCATGCTGGTATGTTCGTACAACCCGGCCTACCGCAGCTCACTCAAGGAGCTCAAACCCTCGTTCCGCCAACGGTTCGTCACGCTGGCGATGCATTATCTGCCGCCCGACCGCGAGGCCGACGTGATCGTCGCCGAATCCGGAATCCCGTTGGCCACCGCCCAGCGGCTGGTCAGGTGCGCCGTCGCGATCCGCACCGCCGACGAAGCCTTCCACTTCGAACCGCCGTCGACGAGGGTGCTGGTCACCGCCGCCCAGCTGATCGCCACCGGCGCAACCGAATTGGACGCCGCCGACGCGTGCATACTCGCGCCGCTGAGCAGCGACGGCGCGGTCACCGATGGACTGCGTGAAGTCGCGGCAGCCAGCCTGGCCACCTCGAACAATTCGCCCTAGGGAAGGGAGTAACCGGCATGGACCGACAGGAACAGAAGCGCAAGAGGGCGCTCATCGTCTTTCAGATCTTCATCTACGGCTATCTGCTGGCGATGTTCGGCGTCCAGCTCTACATGTCGTTCACCCGCGGGTGGTGGGATCTGTGAATCTCGCTGCCGCGCAAGCAAACAGCGCGACCACCCTCGAGGACCACCACGACGAATCCCGCCAGGCCCAGCGCCACGCCGACAAGTGGATGATCGTCGGCGCCGCCCTGATGGGCATGTGGGCGCCGGGCCTGATCGGGTTCCCGATCTTCATGCGCGGGGTGTGGGTGCAGCGCCGGGCGCTGCGCGCCGGATTGTCGGTGCGGCCGATGATCGTGACCCTGATCGGCTACCTGGTGCTGATCGACGGAATGCTCAACTCCCTGGGTTGGGCGCTCGACCTGGTCGCCAACCACACCCTGATTAACCGGGTGCTGATGGTGGGCTGGGGCAACATGTTCGACGCCGGCTACTTCTGGCACTACAACGAACTGTGGATCGGCGGCTCGGCCGGGCCGGGCGAAAAAGCTTATGTCGCAGGGCTGATTCTCACGGTCTTCTCCATGCGGGTGGCCGCCGCGATCGGTTTCCTGCAGATGAAGCGGTGGGGCCACCAGTGGATGGTCGTCACCTGCTGGATGGGCGTGGTGATTTGGTCGGCCTACGTGTTCAACATGACCATGTTCGCCGACGTGCGCTACGCCGGTGTGGTGTTCCCGGTCATCGGCTGGTGGCTCTACGACATCTTCTACATCACCCCTTTCCTGGCAATCCCCTACCTGCACACCGTCAACCGCGAAATCTTCTCCGACTAAAGGAGCCGTGCCATGACTAGTCCGTCCGTACCGTCTACCGCCGACGACAAGGACTCGGCCGCCGGTCTCGAACCCGGCACCACGCCGTACTACGCGCGAATGCACAAATGGATCAAGCGGGCCGTGCTCGTGTGCCTGGTGGCCCTGGTCATCGAGGGCGCCTTCACGCTGCCGTTCATGGCGGTCTACTACGGCTACCCGACGCTGAGCCTCACCCAGATCTGCAGCGAGCTGCTCAAGATCCGGTACTCCAACGACACTTTGGAGTGCAAGTACCCCTACCCGCCGTTCGGCCCGCCGGAGGGCGCCGAGGGCAAGGCCACCGCGCAGGACGTCTGGGGTATCCAGCCGATACCGAAGTATCACCGGCTGGGGTTCCGAGAACTCGTCAAGATCCACAACGACAGGCTGGCCCGCCAAGCGGCGCAACAACATTCGGCGCCATGACAGGGGCCACCGTAAGCGCCTACCCGCCGCCGGTGGCCGGCTCCGAAGCAAGTTCCAGCACCCTGATCTCGCCGGTCGCCCCGTCGACCTCGACGAGCGCACCCGGCGGCAACGACTTGGTGGCTCCCTGCACATCCACCACGCAGGGGAAGCCGAACTCGCGGGCCACCACGGCGGCGTGCGACATCGGCCCGCCGAGTTCGGTCACCACGGCCGCGGCATAACAGAATGCGGCGGTGTAGCCGACGTCGGTGGCCTCGGCCACCAGGATCTCGCCGGGCTGTAGGTCGTCGATGGTCTCGGGCCGCACGATGCGCACCCGACCGCGGACCCGTCCGCCGCACACCCCGACGCCGCGCAGGGTTCCGCCACCGGCCAGCGCCGGCACGGAAGTTGCCGTCGGCTGCCAGCTTCCGCTGAACACCGTGGGCGGTGCGATGCCGGCCAGCCGGCGGTGCTCGGCCCGACGCCGCGCCACCACCGCCGCGACGTCGGCCGGCAGGGCATCGAGTTCGTCGACCAGCAGGTAGAACACATCGTCGGCGCTGCCGAAGACGCCCGCGTGGGTCAACCGGCGACCGTATTCCCGCAACAGGGCGCGCAACACCCAGTTGGCGCGCACCACCTTGTCGCGGCGGGCTTCGCGGTCGCGGAGTTGACGCGCAGCCAGCGCTGCAATCGGCTTGGCCTGCAACGGAATACGGGGATGCTGCGGCGGCGGCGCCGCGGTCGCCGCCATCGCCTTGGCCACCATGCGGACCAGCAGCTCGGGGTCGTCGGCGTAGCTCGTCGACAGCATCTCCAACTCCGCCGGACCGCGGTGCCCGATCAGCGCCAACTCGGCCAGCACCGCGGCATGGAATTCCGGCGCGTCGACGGCCAGCTTGTCCAACCGCTCCCCCGGTTCGGTCAACACCCGGGCCACGTTCGGATCACGCTGTGCGGCAACGACCAGGCGCTGCATGGCCTCCACCGATCGCGCACTGACCAGTTCCGGGCCGGCCGGCGCCGAGGTGTCCCGTCCGCACACCGCGCGCAGCAACACGTTGAACGCCGCACACAGCATGAACGACGCGGAGGCCAGCACCCAGCCGTGCACGACCTGGTCGCGCGCCAACGCGATCAGGCTCACCAACCGGCGCTCGTCGAGTTCGGCGGCGTCGCCGGCCAGCCGCTCCAGCCGATCCACGTCGGCGATGAAGTCGTCGGTGTCGCGCGCCGCACCGGAGCTCAGGCCCACCAGATTGACGCCGAACACCCCGATGTTGCGGGTATTGCGCAACAGCCTTCGGGCCCAGCCGGTTTCGGCTGGCCGCTGCTCACCGAAGACGGGCAGCGAGGCCATGCTGGGGCCGAAGAACCCGCTGTTGCTGACGATCATCGACGGCTTGGCGAACGGCACGGTCTCGGCCATGAAGTGCGCCGAGGTGATCGCACCGTAGAGGCGGTGCGCGAACACGCCGACGGTGCGCAGGGCGATTTCGCGCTGCACCAGACCACCCGGCCGCAGCCGCTCGGCGATGGTGACGCCGCCGGCGCGTACTCCGCGCACCGTCGCCGACGCCGAGGACGGCGAGAACGGACCGGGCAGCGCCTCGGACAAGTTGGTGGCCAGGAAGGTGGGGAAACGCGGATCGATCGGCGTGTCGAACTCGCCGTTGACCCCTTCGGGGCCGGCCGGTACGGGCACCGCACCGTCCTGCGCGGAGGCATCGACGGCGGGCAGGTCCGCGACGTTGGCCAGCCGCCAGGGCAGCGACACGACGCGGCGCCCCACCGTGACGCGCCCGCGCACCGCCAGCGCCATATCCTCGACACATTCACCGCACTGCCATGCCGGCCGAAAGCCCCACCGCTCGTGCAGCAGCGCAGTATCCATCAGCGGCGCGCTGAGCACCGGCTCCAGCTCGTCCGGCGCCGGGCGGCCCAGCCGCAGCACCGGGCGGCGCAGGGTGGCCGCGATCCGGCGAAACGTCGTCGTCCCCGGCGCAGCGAGATTGACTGTGCCGCTGGGTATTTCGGTGCTCAGCACCGCCGACTCCAGTAGTCGCAGCGCGTCGTCGAGGTGCACCAACTGGATGGGGCGATCGACGGACCCGCCGGGGAAGGCGGGCAGCGCCAGAACCCGGCGCACCCAGTTGTCGACGTTGCGGCCGACGACGAGCGCGCAGCGGATGGTGACGGATTCGAGTCCGGAGGCGACGAGCATCTCCTCGACGCGGGCTTGCTGCACCGCGTCGGCGGCCGACGGGACCGGCGCCTCGGCCTCGCTGCGCGGGGTGTCGCCACCGCTGTAGACGTGCGGCGACGATGGGAAAACAATGCGGCGCGCCGAGGTTTCGGCCATCGCCGCCAGCACGTTGGCGATGCCGGCGATGTTGACCTGCGAGCCGGTCCGCTCCTGAGTGTCGTGGGTCCACGCCAAATGCGCGACGACGTCCGCACCGGTGACCGCGCGGTTGACCGCGGCGGCATCCCGGATGTCGGCCTCGATGAAATCCGCTGCGCTCGACCAGCTGTCGGGCCGATGCCGGGCGATGCCGACGACGTCGTGGCCCTTGCTGAGCAGCCGGGCGGCGAGGCCGCGACCGAGCACGCCGCTGGCCCCGGTGACCGCGATTCTCATCGACCGCCTACTCGTCGTCGTCATCCAGCAGCGCGGCGTTGACCAGGTCGTCGAGATCCATGTCGGCGATGTCCTTTTCGGTGGTCACCGCCGGCGTTGCGGATTGCGCGGCCCCGGTGGACTCGTTCGCCAACGCCAGCAACAGCTCCAGGACCCCGGCCTGGCGAAGACGCTTGACCGGAATCGATCCCACCACGCGCTGGATCTCGGCTTCGCCCGGCGCCGCGGCCGCCGCCGGCTGTCCGGACGTGCCGACCAGTTCCCGATACATGTAACCGGCCAGCGCGGCCGAGTTCGGGTAGTCGAAGATCAGCGTCGGCGAAAGGGCAAGTCCGGTCGCGGCTTTGAGCCGGTTGCGCATCTCGACGGCGGTCAGCGAGTCGAACCCGAGTTCCTGGAAGGCCCGGTCCGGGTGGATCGCCTCCGGGCTGGAGCTGCCCAGCACGGTGGCGATATTGGAGCGGACCAGGTCCAGCAGGACCGCTTGTTGCTCATCCTCGGGCAGCCCCTCGAGGCGTTGCAGCAGAGCCGATTTCGACTTGGCCGCGGCCAGCGAGTCGTCGACCTGGCGGCGGGTGGGCGCGTTGATCAGATCGACGAACATCGGCGGCAGCGTGCCACCGTCGAACTTGACCCGCAGCGCCGCAAGGTCGATGTGGGCCGGCAGCAGGAACGGCTCGTCGACGATGAGCGCGGTGTCCATCAACTCCAGCGCCTCCTGCGACGACATCGCGACGATACCGTCGCGGCCGAACCGGGCCAGGTCGGCCGCACCCAGCCCGCCGGTCATGGCGCTGGCCTGATCCCACAGCCCCCAGCCCAGCGAGATGGCCGGCAACCCGTGGGCCCGCCGATGAGCGGCCAGGCCGTCCAGGAACGAATTGCCGGCCGCATAGTTGCCCTGACCCGACGCGCCGGCCAGCCCGGCGATCGACGAGAACATCACGAACGCACCGACATCCAGGTCGCGGGTCAGCTCGTGCAGGTTCCACGCCGCGTCCACCTTGGCCCGCAGCACGGTGTCGAGCCGTTGCGGGGTGAGCGACGTCACCACCGCGTCGTCGAGCACCCCGGCGGCGTGAATCACCCCGGTCAGCGGGTGCTGCATCGGGATGTCGGCGATCACCTTGGCCAGCGCCTCCCGGTCGGCGGCATCACAGGCCACCACCTCGGCGCGCGCGCCGGCCGCGGTCAGCTCGGCCACCAGCTCCGCGGCGCCCGGCGCGTCCAGTCCGCGCCGGCTGACCAACACCAGGTTCCGCGCGCCGTGGCGGGTCACCACATGTCGCGCGACCGCCGAACCGGCCATCCCGGTGGCGCCGGTGATCAGCACCGTGCCCGCCGTCCACGCGTCGGGCATGGTCATCACCACCTTGCCGACGTGGCGGGCCTGACTCAGGTAGCGCAATGCGGCCGGCGCACGTCGCACGTCGAACCTGGTGACCGGCAACGGCCGCAGCACGTCCTCGCCGAACATCGCGGCCAATTCGTCGAGCAGCCGGGCGATGCGGTCCGGCCCGGCCTCGAAGAGATCGAAGGCTCGGTAGCGCACACCGGGGTGCTCGGCGGCGACGACCTCGGGGTCGCGGATGTCGGTCTTGCCCATCTCCAGGAAGATCCCGCCGGGGGCGACCAGGCGCAGCGACGCGTCGACGGAATCACCGGACAGCGAGTCGAGCACGATGTCCATCCCGGTCCCGCCGGTCACCGCCCGGAACTTGTCCTGGAAGTCCAGGCCGCGCGAGTCGCCGAGGTGATCGTCGTCGAAGCCCATGTCGCGCAACGTGTCCCACTTGCCGCGGCTGGCGGTGGCGAACACTTCCAGGCCCAGATGCCGGGCCAGCTGCACCGCGGCCATCCCGACGCCGCCGGCGGCGGCATGCACCAGCACCCGCTGGCCGGGCCTGGCGTCGGCGAGGTCCACCAGCGCGTAGTAGGCCGTGGCGAACACCACGGACGCCGTCGCGGCCGCGGTGTGCGACCATCCGGCCGGCACCTTGACCAGCAGCCGCTGATCGGTGGTGGCGACGGTCCCGGTTCCGTCCGGGAACAGGCCCATCACGCGGTCGCCGACCGCGACACGCCCGTCCTGCGAGGCCGTTTCGATGACCACGCCGGACGCTTCGATGCCCATCACCGCGTCCGGATCGGGATACAGGCCCAACGCGATCATCACGTCGCGGAAGTTGGCAGCGAGGGCCGAGGTCGCCACCCGAACCTGGCCGGGCCCCAACGGCGCGTCGGCGTCGGGGATCGGCTCCAACCTCAGGTTCTCGATGGTGCCGTAGCTGCTCATGCCCAGCCGCCACGGTCCATCCTCCGGCGGCACCAGCAGGGCACCCACCGCCCGGCTGCCGAGCACCCGCGCGGTGTACACGGTTCCGTTGCGCAGCAACGTCTGCGGCTCGCCGACCGCCAGCACCGCCGCGACCGCATCGGCGTCCAGCGGCGCATCGGTATCGACCAGCACGATCCGGCCGGGGTGCTCGGTCTGCGCGGAGCGCACCAGGCCCCACACCGCCGCGCCGGCCAGATCGGTGACGTCTTCTCCCGGGAGCGTCATCGCGCCGCGGGTGGACACCACCAAGGTGCCAGCCCCGTCGCGGGCGAGCCACGACTGCAGCACCGGCAGCACCGCCCGGGTCACGGCGTACACCTCGGTCACGACGTCCCCGGCCACCGGCGCCGATTCGAACAGCACCGCGAAACGCCCGCTGTCGGAGTCGGTGTCGGTGGCGTCCAATTCCGTTGCGCCCCAATTTAACAGCGACACCGGCTGTACGGCCGCCGACGGCTGGGCGGACCAGATCAGTTCGAAGAGGCGGTCCGGGCCCGAGTTCGACACCGCGGCCAACAGCTGCTGGTCGGTCACCGGCCGCGCCACCATCGACGCCACCGAGAGCACCGGCAGCCCCAACCCGTCGGCCAATTCGATCGACACCGCGGACGGACTGACCGGCACGATCCGTGCCCGCACCGCCGCCGCGCCCGCGGCATGCAACGACACCCGCTGCCAGGAGAACGGCACCAACATCGAGCCCGCCGGGAGTTCGTCGCCGTCGGACGCCAACATCACCGCGTGCAACGCCGCGTCCAGCATCACCGGGTGCACGCCGAAACCGGTTGTGCTGACGCCGGCATCGGTGGGCAGGTTCACTTCGGCGAAGATCTCGTCGCCGCGGCGCCACATCGACGTCAGGCCGCGGAACGCCGGCCCGTACCGGTAGCCGCGCTCGGCGAGTTGCTCATATCCGTCGCCGAGATCGACCGGCACCGCGCCCACGGGCGGCCACGCCGACAGGTCCGTGGCCGGCTGCGCCGACCCGGCGCGCAGCACACCCTCGGCGTGCAACAACCAGCCCGCGCCCGCGTCGGCGCGGGAGAACACCGACACCGCACGCGCACCCGAATCATCCGGGCCGTCGACCACGACCTGGATCGCGACCGAGCCGCCGGCCGGCAACACCAGCGGCGCAGCCAGATTCAGCTCGTCGATGATGCCGCAGCCCACCTCGTCGCCGGCGCGGATCGCCAGTTCGACGAACCCCGCGCCGGGGAACAGCACCACGCCACCGACGGCGTGGTCGGCCAGCCAGCCCTGGCTGGCCGATGACAGCCGGCCGGTGAGCAGCACGCCACCCGAGGCGGGCAGTTCCACCACCGCGCCCAGCAGGGCGTGGTCGCCGGCGGCCAGGCCCAGCCCCGCCGCATCGGAGGCCGCACCGTCGCCGGAAAGCCAAAAGCGCCGCCGGTCAAAGGCATACGTGGGCAAGTCGACCAGGTGCCCCGTACCGAGTGCGCCGCGCCAGTCCACGTCCATGCCGCAGACCCAGCCCTGGGCGACGGCGTTGACCAGAGCGACCGGCTCCGGGCGGTCCTTGCGCAGGGCGGACACGGTGACGACGGGCGCGTCGGCCAGCGTCTCTTCGATCGCGGCGGTCAGGCCACTGCTCGGCCCGACCTCCAGGAAACGGGTCGCACCGGCCGACTGCGCGAACCGCACGCTGTCGGCGAAGCGCACCGCGTCGCGGACATGGCGCTTCCAGTACTCCGGCGACCCGAAGTCGTCGGCCGCCGGTTGCCCGGTCAGATAGGAGATGATCGGGATGACGGGTTTGTCGATAGCGAGACCGGCTGCGACAGTTCCGAATTCGTCGATCATCGGTTCCATCAGCGGGGAGTGGAAGGCGTGCGACACCGACAGCCGGTGCACGCGGTGACCCTCGGCGCGCAGCCGCTCGGCGATCGCGACGGCCGCATCGTGGTCACCGGAAATCACCACCGCGGCCGGGCCGTTGACCGCGGCGATGCCGACGTCCGGACCCAGCAGCGGGCGCACCTGCGCCTCGGTGGCCTGCACGGCGATCATCGCCCCGCCCTCGGGCAGCGCCTGCATGAACCGGCCCCTCGCCGCCACCAACACCGCGGCGTTCTGCAATGACAGCACACCGGCGACGTGCGCGGCCGACAGCTCCCCGATCGAGTGGCCCATCACGAAATCGGGTCGCACTCCCCACGATTCGAGCAGCCGGAACAATGCGACTTCCACCGCGAACAGCGCCGGCTGCGCGAATTCGGTGCTGTTCAAGACGTTTTCGTCGTCACCCCAGATGACGTCGCGCAGCGGGCGAAGCAGATGGCGGTCGAGTTCGGCGACGACCGCGTCGAACGCCTCGGCGAAAACCGGATATCCGGCATGCAATTGCCTTCCCATGCCTAGGGTTTGGGATCCCTGGCCGGGGAAGACGAACACCGTCTTGCCCGCCGGTGTGGCGACACCCCGGATGATCGATGCGGCCGGGTCGTCGGCGGCCAGCTCGTCCAGCCCGGCCAGCAGGCGGTCCCGGTCACCGCCCACCACGACGGCCCGGTGCTCGAACGTCGCGCGTCCCGCCAACGTCCAGCCCACGTCGGCGATGTCCAATTCCCCCTGCGCGCGCACGTATTCGGCCAACCGCGCCGCCTGCGCCCGCAACGCCGCCGCGGACTTGGCCGACACCACCCAGGGCAACACCGGCAGCGCGGGCGCGTCGGCGTGCGCCGGCTCGACGGCCGGGACCGCCTCGATGATGACGTGCGCATTGGTGCCACTGATGCCAAACGACGACACCCCCGCCCGCCGCGGCCGCTCACCCGGCCACGGTTGGGCCTCGGTCAACAACGACACCGCCCCCGCCGACCAATCCACATGCGGGCTGGGCTCATCGACATGCAGCGTGGCCGGCAACAACTCGTGGCGCATCGCCAGCACCATCTTGATCACCCCGGCCACCCCCGCAGCCGCCTGAGTATGACCCATGTTCGACTTGATCGACCCCAACCACAACGGCTGGCCACGATCCTGACCGTACGTCGCCAACAACGCCTGCGCCTCGATCGGATCACCCAACGTGGTGCCGGTGCCGTGCCCCTCCACCACATCCACCTCGGCCGCCGACAGACCCGCGTTGGCCAACGCCGCACGCACCACCCGCTGCTGCGACGGCCCATTCGGCGCCGTCAGCCCATTGGAAGCACCATCCTGATTCACCGCCGAACCCCGCACCACCGCCAACACCGGATGCCCCAACCGCCGCGCATCCGAAAGCCGCTCGACCACCAGCATGCCGCCGCCCTCGGAGAAGCCGGTGCCGTCGGCCGCGCCCGCGTACGCCTTGCAGCGGCCGTCGGGCGCCAGGCCCCGGTGCCGGCTGAACTCGACGAAGACCGTCGGGGTGGCGTTCACCGTCGCGCCGCCGGCCAGCGCCAGATCGCACTCGCCCGATCGCAGCGACTGCACCGCCATGTGCAACGCCACCAACGACGACGAGCAGGCGGTGTCCACCGACACCGCAGGGCCCTCCAGCCCCAACACATACGACACCCGACCCGACGCCACGCTGGACGACTGGCCGGTCAGCCGGAAGCCCTCCGCGATGGGTGCGGCGCCCATGCCGTAGCCCTGCGTGTACACCCCGGCGAACATCCCGGTGGCGCTGCCGCGCAAGCCGCTGGGGTCAATTCCGGCCCGCTCCAACGCTTCCCAGGACAGCTCCAGCAACATCCGGTGCTGGGGATCCATCGCCAGCGCCTCGCTGGGCGCGATGCCGAAGAACGCCGGGTCGAAGTCGGCGACGTTGTCGACGAAACCGCCGGTGCGGGTGTAGCAGGTGCCGGGGACGTCCGGGTCGGGGTTGTACACGCCGGCCAGGTCCCAGCCGCGATCGGTGGGAAACTCCGAGAGCACGTCGCGGCCCTCGGCCACCATTTGCCACAGCGCCTCGGGGCTGTCCACGCCGCCCGGGAAGCGGCACGACATCCCGACGATCGCGATCGGATCGTCGTCGGTGGCGCGGACGACGGGCGCGTGCGTGGTCTCCTGCGGGGCGCCGGCAAGCTCGGTGCGGATGTAGCCGGCCAGGGCGTTGGGTGTGGGGTAGTCGAAGATCAAGGTCGGCGAAAGCGCCAGTCCGGTCGCGGTTTTGAGCCGGTTGCGCATTTCGACCGCGGTCAGCGAGTCGAAGCCCAGTTCCTGGAACGCCTTGTCCGGGTCGATCGCCTCGGCGGTCGGGCTGCCCAGCACGGTGGCGATGTGGGAGCGCACCAGCTCCAGCAGCACGGCGTGCTGCTCGGCTTCGGGCAGCCCGTCGAGGCGATGCGCCAGCGCGGATTTCGATTTCGCGGCGGCCAGCGAGTCGTCGACCCGGCGCCGGGTCGGCGCGTTGACCAGATCGGCGAACATCGGGGGCACCGCGACCGCGTGTGCGCGCAGCGCGCCCAGATCGATACGGGCCGGCGCCAGGAATGGCTCGTCGACGATCAACGCCGTGTCGAACAATTCCATGGCCTCGTCCGAGGACAACGCCAGGATGCCGTCGCGGCCCAGCCGGGCCAGGTCGGCGGCGTCCAGGCCCCCGGTCATGGCGCTGGCCTGGTCCCACAGGCCCCACGCCAGCGAGATCGCCGGAAGCCCGTGCGCCCGCCGATGCGCCGCCAACGCATCCAGGAAGGAGTTCGCCGCGGCGTAGTTGCCCTGTCCGGACGAGCCGACCAGCCCCGCCATCGAGGAAAACATCACGAACGCCGACAGATTCATGTCGCGGGTCAGCTCGTGCAGGTTCCAGGCCGCGTCCACCTTGGCCCGCAGCACCGCGTCGATCCGCTCCGGTGTCAGCGAGGTGATCATCGCGTCGTCGAGCACGCCGGCGGCGTGGATCACGCCGGAAAGCGGCCGCTCCGCGGAAATCCCGGCGATGACGCCGGCCAGCGCGGCCCGGTCGGCCGCGTCGCAGGCGATCACCTGCACCCGGGCCCCGGCCGCTTCCAGTTCGGCGACGAACTCGGCCGCGCCCGGCGCGTCCGGGCCGGTGCGGCTCAGCAGCGCCAGGTCGCGAACGCCGTGGCCGGTCACCAGGTGGCGCGCCAACGTCGAGCCCGCCATGCCGGTGCCACCGGTGATCAGCACGGTGCCGGCGGAAAGCGCCCCGGGCACCGTCATGACGACCTTGCCGATGTGGCGGGCCTGGCTCAGGTAGCGCAGCGCGGCGCGGCCACGCCGGATGTCAAATGTGGTGACCGGCAACGGGTTCAACACGCCGGCGTCGAACAGCCCGGCGAGTTCCACCATCCACTGGCGCATCCGGGGACGGCCCGGCTCGAACAGGTCGAAGGCGCGGTAGCGCACACCGGGGTATTCCCTGGCCACCACACCCGGGTCGCGGATGTCGGTCTTGCCCATCTCCAGGAACACGCCGCCGGGCGCGACCAGCCGTAGTGAGGCGTCGACGAACTCCCCGGCCAGCGAGTCCAGCACCACGTCCATCCCGGCCCCGCCGGTTGCCGAGCGGAACTTGTCCTCGAATTCCAGCGTGCGCGAGTCGCCGATGTGGTCGTCGTCGAATCCCATGGCGCGCAAGGTGTCCCACTTGCCGCGGCTGGCGGTGGCGAACACTTCCAGGCCCAGATGCCGGGCCAGCTGCACCGCGGCCATGCCGACACCTCCGGCGGCGGCGTGCACCAGCACCCGCTGCCCCGGTTTGACGTCGGCCAGGTGGATGAACGCCATGTAGGCGGTGGTGAAAACCGCCGAGATGCCGGCGGCTTCGGGGTAGGACCAGTGGGTGGGCTTGTGCTGCAGCAGGCGCACGTCGCCGGGCACCAGCGTGCCGCTGCCGTCGGGGAAGAAGCCGTACACCGAGTCGCCGACCGAGAATTCGGTGACGCCCGGCCCGACCTCGACGACCACGCCGGCACCTTCGCCGCCGAGCAGGGCGTCGTGGGTGAACATGCCCAGCGTGATCATCACGTCGCGGAAGTTGGTGGCGATGGCGCGCAGGGCCACCCGAACCTGGCCCGGCTGCAGCGCGGCATCCGGGTTGGGAACCGGTTCGAGCTGCAGGTTTTCGAAGGTGCCCGCGCTGCTGATGCCGAGCCGCCAGGGCCGGTCTTCCGGCGGTGTCATGATGCCGTCGACCGCGCGGCTGCCGTGTACGCGTGCCGTGTAGACCGTGCCGTCGCGGAGCAACACCTGGGGTTCGCCGGTCGCCAGGGCCGCGGTCAGCGCGGAATCGTCAAGTGCGGCATCGGAATCGATTAGCACGATCCGTCCGGGGTGCTCGGTCTGCGCCGAGCGCACCAGCCCCCACACCGCCGCGCCGGACAGGTCGGTGACGTCCTCGCCGGCCAGCGCCATTGCCCCCCGGGTCACCACGACCAGTACCCCGGAATCGTGCTCGGTGAGCCACGACTGCACGGCGGCCAGCGCCTCGTGGGTGCGCCGATACGATTCGCCGACCGGATCGCCTTCGGCCGCAAGGGATTCAAACACCTGGTGGACGGGTGGTTCGCCGTGGGCCGCCGGCACGGTCACCGGTGCCCAGGCCACCTCGAACAGCCGGTCGGGGCCCGCGGCCGACACCGCGGCGCGCAGTTGGCGCTCGCTCACCGAACGCGCCACCATCGCGCGCACCGACAGCACCGGCAATCCCAGCCCGTCGGCCAGCTCGAGGGAAACCGCCCGGGAGGCCGCTGTGCCCGGCGCCTGCGCGGGGGCCAGGCGGGCGCGTACCGCCGACGCCCCGGCGGCGTGCAACGACACGCCCTGCCACGCGAACGGCAGCGCCACTTCGTCTGTGTCACCGGCGATTTGGTGGCCGACGATCAAGGCGTGCATGGCCGCGTCGAGCAGCGCCGGGTGCACACCGAACCCGGTGACGCCGCCCGCGGCGTCGGGCAGCCGCACCTCGGCGAACACCTCGTCGCCGCGCACCCACGCCGCGGTCAGGCCCTGGAAGGCCGGGCCGTAGCCGTAGCCGCGCGCGGCCAGCCGTTGGTAGCCGTCGGCAATGTCGACCTTGGTGGCCCCGGCCGGCGGCCACGCCGCCAGATCGGCGCCCGGCTCGATCGATCCGGTGCTCAGCGTTCCCTGCGCGTGGCACACCCACGGCGAGTCGCTGTCGGGCCGCGAGAAGATGGACACGTCGCGCCGACCCGATTCGTCGGCCTCGCCGACCAGCACCTGCACGGCGACCGATCCGATCCCGGAGTCTTTGGCCGGCAACATCAACGGAGCCTGCAGCGTCAGCTCCTCGACCGTCGAACAACCGACTTCGTCGCCGGCGCGGATCGCCAGCTCCACGAAACCGGCTCCGGGGAAGACGACCGTGCCGGACACGGCGTGATCGGTCAGCCAGCCCTGCAGGCTCGGGGACAACCGGCCGGTCAGCACCACCCCGCCCGAGGCGGGCAACTCGACGACCGCGCTGAGCAGCGGGTGCTCGCTGGTGCCCAGGCCCAGGCCGCTGGCGTCGGCCGCGGCGCCCTCGCCGGACAGCCAAAACCGGCGGCGGTCAAAGGCATACGTGGGCAGCTCCACGAAGCCGGCTCCGTCCAGCACACCGCGCCACGCCACGTTCACTCCCGCGACGAAGGCGGTGGCCGCCGACGTCAGGAACCGCTCGAGCCCGCCGTCGTCGCGGCCCAGGGTGGGAATGACGATAGCCTCGGTGTCACCCGGCAGGCTGTCGTTGACGGTGTCCTCGATCCCCGCCACCAACGCCGGATGCGGACTGGATTCGATGAACGTCCGGTATCCGTGCTCGGCCGCGCTGCGCACCGCCTGGTCGAACTGCACGGTTTGCCGGATGTTGCGGTACCAGTAGTCGGCGTCCAATCCCGCTGTGTCCAAGCGGTTTCCGGTCACCGTGGAGAAGAAGGCGATGCGCGAGGAACGCGGCTCGATACCGGTCAGCGCCTGCGCGAGGTCCTCGCGGATCGCCTCGACCTCGACCGAATGTGAGGCATAATCCACGTCGATGCGGCGGGTCCGCAGCGCAAGGTCGGCGCAGAACGCGGCGAGCTCGTCGAGCGCGGCCCCCTCCCCCGACACCACGACCGCCGAGCGGCCGTTGACGGCGGCGATGCTGACCCGGTTCCCGTACGGCGCCAACAACTCTCGCGCCCGCTCGGTGCTGCAGGCGATCGACAGCATGCCGCCGGGGCCGGCCAGTGACCGCAACAGCTTGCTGCGCAGGGTCACCACTCGGGCGGCGTCACGCAACGACAGCGCGCCGGCGACATAGGCCGCGGCGATCTCGCCCTGCGAGTGGCCGATCACGGCGTCGGGGCTCACCCCGACGGACTTCCACAGCTCGGCCAGCGACACCATCACCGCGAAGAGCGCCGGCTGCACGACGTCGACGCGATCCATCCCCGCTGCGCCGGGTGCGCCGCGCAGCGCATCGATCAGCGACCAGTCCACGAATTCGGCGAAGGCCTCCTCGCAGGCCTGGATGTGCTGCGCGAAAACCGGTGCGGTGTCCAGCAATTCGGTTGCCATGCCCAGCCATTGCGATCCCTGGCCGGGGAAGACGAACACCGTCTTGCCCGCCGGTGTGGCGACACCCCGGATGATCGATGCGGCCGGGTCGTCGGCGGCCAGCTCGTCCAGCCCGGCCAGCAGGCGGTCCCGGTCACCGCCCACCACGACGGCCCGGTGCTCGAACGTCGCGCGTCCCGCCAACGTCCAGCCCACGTCGGCGATGTCCAATTCCCCCTGCGCGCGCACGTATTCGGCCAACCGCGCCGCCTGCGCCCGCAACGCCGCCGCGGACTTGGCCGACACCACCCAGGGCAACACCGGCAGCGCGGGCGCGTCGGCGTGCGCCGGCTCGACGGCCGGGACCGCCTCGATGATGACGTGCGCATTGGTGCCACTGATGCCAAACGACGACACCCCCGCCCGCCGCGGCCGCTCACCCGGCCACGGTTGGGCCTCGGTCAACAACGACACCGCCCCCGCCGACCAATCCACATGCGGGCTGGGCTCATCGACATGCAGCGTGGCCGGCAACAACTCGTGGCGCATCGCCAGCACCATCTTGATCACCCCGGCCACCCCCGCAGCCGCCTGAGTATGACCCATGTTCGACTTGATCGACCCCAACCACAACGGCTGGCCACGATCCTGACCGTACGTCGCCAACAACGCCTGCGCCTCGATCGGATCACCCAACGTGGTGCCGGTGCCGTGCCCCTCCACCACATCCACCTCGGCCGCCGACAGACCCGCGTTGGCCAACGCCGCACGCACCACCCGCTGCTGCGACGGCCCATTCGGCGCCGTCAGCCCATTGGAAGCACCATCCTGATTCACCGCCGAACCCCGCACCACCGCCAACACCGGATGCCCCAACCGCCGCGCATCCGAAAGCCGCTCGACCACCAGCATGCCGCCGCCCTCGGAGAAGCCGGTGCCGTCGGCCGCGCCCGCGTACGCCTTGCAGCGGCCGTCGGGCGCCAGGCCCCGGTGCCGGCTGAACTCGACGAAGACCGTCGGGGTGGCGTTCACCGTCGCGCCGCCGGCCAGCGCCAGATCGCACTCGCCCGATCGCAGCGACTGCACCGCCATGTGCAACGCCACCAACGACGACGAGCAGGCGGTGTCCACCGACACCGCAGGGCCCTCCAGCCCCAACACATACGACACCCGACCCGACGCCACGCTGGACGACTGGCCGGTCAGCCGGAAGCCCTCGATCTCCTCGGCCAACATGCCGTAACCCTGGACGATCAAGCCGGCGAACACGCCGGTGGCGCTGCCGCGCAAGCCGCTGGGGTCAATTCCGGCCCGCTCCAACGCTTCCCAGGACAGCTCCAGCAACATCCGGTGCTGGGGATCCATCGCCAGCGCTTCGCTGGGCGCGATGCCGAAGAACGCCGGGTCGAAGTCGGCGACGTTGTCGACGAAGCCGCCGGTGTTGACGTAGCACTTGTGGCGGGCGTCGGGGTCGGGGTCATACAACGCCGCCAGGTCCCAGCCGCGATCCGTGGGAAACTCCGAGATCACGTCGCGGCCCTCGGCCACCATTTGCCACAGCGCCTCGGGGCTGTCCACGCCGCCCGGGAAGCGGCACGACATCCCGACGATCGCGATCGGCTCGCTCGACCGCTCCAGGAGCGCGCGGTTGGTGCGCTTCAGGCGTTCGACCTGGACCAGCGCTTTGCGCAGCGCCTCGGTCGCATGCTGGAGTTGGTCCACCATCACAAAACCTCGCCTAACCCTCACCTAATGTCTGGCCGTCTGGTGCCGCCGGATGCGGTTCTCGCCGAGTCACGGAATTTGCTGCACGGGGCGACGCCGTGTTCCGTTCGACCAGCATCGTGCCGCTCTGGAACGCAAGAATGTTGCTGGTGAGTATGGCCAACTCCGACTGGATTTCAAAACGTCCGCTGCTCCCGGCTGCTACAGGAGGACCGGCTGGGACGGGCGAAGCGCCCCGCGCGGGCGGGATGCGACGCCGGGCGCCCGGTGCGCTCGCTGGACAGCGGTCCGCCGTGAACGTGGCCCCTGGTCCATGGCGCGACTGTACCCGGCCGCCCGTCGTGCATGGTCAGGCGCGGGTCGCGGCCGGTTCAGCCGCCGAGCCGGCGCGGGCCGCGCGGCAGGCACGAAGCCGTCACACACCGGCGCGGCGCCAGCCGTCGGCGGCTCGGGCGGCCTGGATCAGCGCGTCGCACAACTGACGCAGCTCGGCGGGCCCGGCGCCCTCGTCGACCGCGGTCGCCACGTCCTCGGCCGCGCAGCGCACCTGGTAGACGCGATCGGACAGGTCGGCCGCGTCGTCGGCGGACAGCACCACGGCATCCTCGGGCACCGCCGCGGCGCCGTGCCGGTTCAGCGAGCTGCGCTGCTCGTAGGCCCGCTGCCGGCAGGACTGGCGGCAGTACTGGCGGCGACGGCCCATGCCCGCGTCGGTGACGTCGCGACCGCACCAGCGGCAGGGCTGCGGATGGGTACGGCGGCTCACGCCTGCCGACTTTAGTCGGGGATTCTCGGCGATCCCGGTATCATGGATGGTCGCGTCGCGTATCCCGGTCTGCCGCCGGGAACTGCGCAGATCGCCACAGCGTTGCTTAGCGAGGAAGAATCGCCCTACGGGAGCCGCAGAGCTCCAGAAGATTTAAAGGAGTAGCACACATGGCTGATCGCGTCCTGAGGGGCAGCCGGCTCGGAGCCGTGAGCTACGAGACCGACCGCAACCACGACCTGGCCCCGCGTCAGATCGCGCGGTACCGCACCGAGAACGGCGAAGAGTTCGAGGTCCCGTTCGCCGACGACGCCGAGATCCCCGGCACCTGGCTGTGCCGCAACGGCATGGAAGGCACCCTGATCGAGGGCGACCTGCCCGAGCCGAAGAAGGTGAAGCCGCCGCGGACGCACTGGGACATGCTGCTGGAGCGCCGCTCGATCGAGGAGCTCGAAGAGTTGCTCAAGGAGCGCCTCGAGATCATCAAGAGCCGCCGCCGCGGCTGACCCCCGCTCAGCTGCGGTTGTCGGCCCGGGTCGGGCGCGCCCGCCGCGCACCCGACCGGCGGCCCTGAATGCCCCAGCGGGTGACCTTGACCAGGGCCTCGCGGATGTTGGATCCGCTCATCTTGGACACGCCGAGCTCGCGCTCGGTGAACGTGATGGGCACCTCGGCGATGGTGAACCCGTTGCAGATGGTGCGCCAGGTCAGGTCGATCTGGAAGCAGTAGCCCTTGGAGTCCACGCCGTCGAGGTCGATCGCTTCCAGCACTTCGCGGCGGTAGGCCCGGTAGCCGGCGGTGATGTCGTGCACCCCGATGCCCAGCGCCAGCCGCGCGTAGGTGTTGGCGGTCCAGGACAACGCCCAGCGCCGCCACGGCCAGTTGCGCACCGTGCCGCCGTCGACGTAGCGGGAGCCGATGGCCAGATCGGCGCCGCCGTCGACCGCGTCCAGCAGGCGGTGCAGCTGCTCGGGCGCGTGGCTGCCGTCGGCGTCCATTTCGACCAGCACGGAGTAGTCACGGCTCAACCCCCAGGCGAAGCCGGCCAGGTACGCCGCGCCCAGTCCGTCCTTGGCGGTGCGGTGCATCACGTGGGTGCGACCGGCGTCGGCCGCCGCCAGCTCCTCGGCCAGCCGGCCGGTGCCGTCGGGGCTGCTGTCGTCGACGACGAGCAGGTGCACGTGCGGGCAGGCGTCCTTGAGCCGCCGGTGGATGACCGGCAGGTTCTCCAGCTCGTTGTAGGTGGGGATGATCACCAGGACGCGCTGGCTGGGTCGGGTGCCCGGGTCCGGGGGCGCCGGTTGGCCGGTGGTCATGTAGCTCCTCTGTGTCGCCCGATATGGGGTCGGCCGCCCTCGGGCGGTCCAGTGTCGTCGCCGCCGTCCTCTGGCGGAGCGTGGTCGCCGTCCTCGTCGGGCGCGGCATTGTGCGCCGGGTGTGTGTCGCCCTCGGTTTCGGCCGGGGAGGCATCGGGATGCTTCGGCGCACCCGAGCGTCCCGGCCTCTGCCGGATCGAACGCGGGAACCATCCATTCTGCCGTATCGCGACCAGGATCACCGCCCCGGCCACCGCGACCATCACCCATTGCAGCAGCGGCGCCCAGCGGGTGGCCGGCGTCAGCCTGGTTTTGAGGCGCACCTGTATGTCCAGGTAGGCGGGCTGGAAGAAGTCGGTGCGCGCCAGTTCGGCGCCGTCGGGGGCGATCACCGCGCTGATGCCGGTGGTGCCGGCAACCACCACGTAGCGGTCGTGCTCGACGGCCCTGACCTTGGCGAACGCCAGCTGCTGCTCGCTCATCCGCTGGTTGAAGGTGGCGTTGTTGGCCGGCACGACCAGCAGCTGGGCGCCGTGGGTGACGGCGCGCCGCGGGACGCGGTCGAAGATCACTTCCCAGCAGGTGGCGACCCCGACCGGCACCCCGGCCATGTGCACCACGTCGCTGCCCGCGCGGGGCACCATGGCGCCGGCGCGGTCGGCGTATCCGGACAGATGCTTGAACAGCCACGGCATCGGCAGGTACTCGCCGAACGGCTGCACGATCTCCTTGTCGTGGCGGTCGGCCGGGCCGGTCGCCGGGTTCCACACGATCATGGTGTTGGTGTAGCGGGGATCCTGCGCCGGGCGTCCGGGGACTTCGAGCACGCTGCCGATCAGGATCGGTGCGCCGATGGCCGACGCGGCCTGCGAGATCTCCAGGGCGGCGTCGCCGTTGACGAGCGGGTCGATGTCCGAGGAGTCTTCCGGCCAGATCACGAACTGGGGTTGCGGGGCGGCCCCGGCCCGCACGTCCTCGGCCAGCCGCAGCGTCTCCCGGACGTGATTGTCCAGCACCGCCCGGCGCTGCTCGTTGAACCCGAAACCCAGCCGCGGCACGTTGCCCTGGACCGCCGCGACGGTCACCGAGGGCTCGCCGCCCGAGCCGGTACCGGAGTGCCGCACCTGCGGCCAGACGATGACCGCCGCGAACAGCACCAGGCAGATGCAGACGCCGGGCAGCACCACCGCCGGCGGCGCGGCCGGCCCGGCCGATGACTGGGCCGCGGGGTAACCGGAGCGCCACCACTTGACGATCTCCAGCGCGAGGGCCGTCGCGCTGAAGCCCACCAGCATGATGGCGAACGAGAGCAACGCGACGCCGCCCAGCTGGACCAGCGGCAGGAACGGTCCGTGCGTCTGGCCGAACGCCACCGAGCCCCACGGGAAGCCGCCGAACGGGAAGATCGACTTCAGCCACTCCTGGGCCGCCCACAGCAACGCGAACCAGACCGGCCAGCCGGGCAGCCGGCGCACCAGCACGGCGAACAGCCCGAAGACGGCGGGAAACAGCGCCGACACCGCGGCCAGCACCAGCCACGGGACGGCACCGACCAGCAGCCCGACCCACGGCAGCAGCGGTAGATAGAAGGCCAGCCCGAAGACGAAGGCGTACCCCAGCCCGCCCGCCGGCGTCGTCGCCGGATGGGTGAGCACCCACGCCAGCAGCGCGGCGGCGGGGACGGCGGCCCACCACCAGTTCACCGCCGGGAAGCTGGCGCACAGCAACCCGCCGCCCACGACGGCGCAGATCAACCGGAGCAGTCGGGGCCGCATCGCCGCCTGCGCGGCCGGCAGCCGGGCGATCACCGCGGCGCCCAGCCCGGTCGCCGCCCGGCGCGCGGCGCTGCCCAGCCGGGCTGCGGCCCGCTCGTCAGCCATGGATGACAGCGCCCCGATGCACCGTTCGCCGGCACCGCGGCAGGGCGTCGGTCGGGCCCAATCGCGGCAGCGCGGGCACCCGGGACCGCGGATCGGTCGACCAGCGCGCGACCGTGTCGCGCGGGGCGCTCACCTCCAGGTCGCCGGCGGCCCAGACGGCGTAGGAGGCGGGCGCGCCGGGCACCAGGGTGCCGGTCATCCCGTCGCGGACGCCGGCCGCCCGCCAGCCGCCGCGGGTGGCCGCAGCAAACGCGGCGCGCACCGAGATCGCGCTGCCCGGGGTGCGATGGTGGGCCGCGGCGCGCACGCTCGTCCAGGGGTCAAGCCCGGTGACGGGGGCGTCGGAACCTAGCGCGAGGGGCACGCCTTGGGATGCTAACAGCGCAAACGGATTGAGCTGACTGCCTCGCTCGGCCCCGAGCCGCTGCGCGTACATGCCGTCGGCGCCGCCCCAGAGCGCGTCGAAATTTGGTTGCACGCTGGCGATGACACCCCATCGGCCCAGCTTGGCGGCCTGCTCGGCGTCGATCATCTCGACGTGTTCGAGGCGATGCCCGCAGCGGGCGACGGCGACCGGGCCGAGCCGGGCGGCGACCTTCTCGAAGGCGTCCACCGCCGCGGCGACGGCCGCGTCGCCGATGACGTGGAACCCGGCGGTGATCTCCGCCTCGGTGCAGGCAAGCAGATGCGCCTCGACGGCCTCGGGGTCCAGGTAGCAGGTCCCGGTGCGGTCGGGCGCGTCGGCGTACGGCTCGCGCAGCCAGGCGGTGCGGGACCCGAGCGCCCCGTCGATGAACAGGTCGCCGGCCAGCCCCCGGGCACAGGTGGCCTCGATCAGCGCCCGCGCGTCGGTGGCGGTGCTCACCGGCTCACCCCAGTAGCCGATCACCTCCACACCGTGGTCGAGGGCCCGCAATTGCAGCCAGTCGTCCATGCCGCCGATCTGGGGTCCGGCGCATTCGTGCACCGCCACGATGCCGGCCGCCGCGGCGGCATGCAGCGCCGCGGCGCGGGCTTCGGCGAGTTGCTCGGCGGTCAGCAGGTTCCGCGCGGCCGCCCGGACCAGATGGTGGGCGTCGGCGACCAGCGGCCGGTCCGGGCTGAAACCGCTGGCCGACGGGAGTTGGGCGACCCGCCGTCGCAGCCCGGTGGAGGCCAGCGCGGAGTGCGCGTCCACCCGGGTCAGGTAGGCCGGCCGGTCGCCGACCACGGCGTCCAGGTCGGCGGTGCCGGGCGGGGTGCGCTCCGGCCACGACGTTTCGTCCCAGCCGTGTCCCCAGACCGGCCGGCCGGGGTGGGCGGCGGCGTGGTCGGCGATTAGTTGCAGGCAGTGGGCGCGGGAGCGGGCCGGGCGCAGGTCCAGCCCGCACAGGGTCAGGCCGGTGGCGGTCAGATGGATGTGACTGTCCACGAAGCCGGGCGTGACGAAACCGCCGTCGAGGTCCTCGACGTCGGCATCCGGGAACAGGCTGCGGCCGACGTCATCGCCGCCCAGCCAGGTGATGACACCGCCGCGGACGGCCATCGCGGTCGCGTCCGGCGCCGCCGGGGTGTGCACCCGGCCGTTGACCAGCAGGGTCACCGGTGTCGGTCGGTCGGCCACGTCCACACGCCAAAACTACGTGCCGCCGCGCCGGGCGCGGCAACCGCTCATCCGGTGGCTCGGCGGCCGTCGAACGGTTGGTTGCGCGCCGGTGCCGGCACGTCGTGGACGTCGATGACCTCGCCGTCGATGTAGTCGCGGTGCTCGTACGGGCCGCGCGGATCGGTGGCGGCGCGGAATGCGGTCGGGTAGGGCGGGGCGTGCCGCTGCAGGGTGCGCAGCGTCAGCGCGGTCAACCGCGGCGCGGCGGCGCCGCGTATCGGCGGGATGAACAGCATCAGGCCCAGCGCGGTGCTCAGCAGTCCGGGGATGAGAACCAACGCCGTGGCCAGGCTGAGCAGCGCGCCGTCTCCGGCCGCGGCCCGGGGCTCGGTCAACCCCGAGCGCAATTGCCCGATCCGGCGCAGCAGCTGGGATCCAGCCATCGGCGCCACCACGCCCCAGCCGAGCAGGAAGGTCGCCAGCAGCACCAGCAGGGTCCAGCCCCAGCCGATCGTCGACACCAACGCGAAGGTCACCGCGAGTTCGACGACGGCGTAGAGGAGCAACAGCCGGGCCACCATGTCAGGCCAACGGCCGCGCACCGGTCGGAGTTCCCGTGGTGCGATCCGACGCGATTGCAGTTAGATGACGCTATGACCACGATTCAGATCGATACCCCCGACGGACCGATCGATGCGCTGCTGAGCACTCCGGCCGGACAGGGCCCTTGGCCGGGTGTAGTGGTGATCCACGACGCGTTCGGCTACGGCCGGGACAAGCAGTCGATCAACGACCGCATCGCCCGGGCCGGCTACCTGGCGCTCACCCCGAACATGTACGCGCGCGGCGGCCTCGTCCGCTGCATCACGCGGGTCATGAAGGAGCTGGCGGCCCAGCGGGGTCGCGCGCTCGACGACATCCTGGCCGCCCGCGACCACCTGCAGGCCATGCCGGAATGCACGGGCCGCGTCGGGATCGCGGGGTTCTGCATGGGCGGGCGTTTCGCTCTTGTCATGTCGCCCAAGGGTTTCGGCGCGTCCGCGCCGTTCTACGGCACTCCCCTGCCCGGCAACCTGGACGAGGTGCTCGAGGGCGCATGCCCGGTGGTAGCGAGTTTCGGCGGCCGCGATCTCACCGGCAAGGGCGCGGCGGAAAAGCTGCGAAAAGTGACCGCGGACAAGAACATCACCGCCGATATCAAGGTCTATCCGGAGGCCGGGCACAGCTTCGCCAACGAGCTGCCGGCCCAGCCGCTGCTGCGGATCGCCGGTTTCGGCTACAACGAGGAGGCCACCGAGGACGCCTGGCGCCGCGTTTTCTCCTTCTTCGGCGAGCATCTGGCCGCCACACCGTAGTCCCGCCCCGGTTCGGCCGGCCGCTACGCCACTTTCAATTCGAGGCCGACGTTGTTGGCCATGCCGCCGCGCAGCTTGCTGAAGAAGTTGAACACCTTGCCGACCACGCCGTAGCGCTTGCCGATCGCGTCGTAGACCGCTGCGGTCTGCGACTTGTCGAGGATGGCGGCGGTACCCTCGACGGCCTCACTGGTGGGGCGGCCGTTCATGGTGCAGGTGGCCAGCGTGACTCGCGGGGTGTGGCGAATCCGCTTGACCTTCCACGATTTTTCCTGGGTGATGACCAGCAGTCGGTCTTTGTCCGCGGCCGCCCAGATCGGGGTCGGCTTGGGCTTGCCGTCCTTGGTGAACGTGGTCAACAGGATGTATTGCGCCTTGGCGAGGTCGGCGAAGGTGGGGGTCACTCGATCAACGTACCGCTGGAGCCGATCACCGGCGCGCGCCGAGTGTGAGACCAGCCGCATGCTCGGCGAGCAGCCGCTCAGCCCTCCAGGTCGCCCTCCGTTTCCAGCAGCGCCTGGCGGAGGCCGTCCAGGGTTTCGGGTTGCGGCTGCGCCCACATACCCCGCCCGGCCGCCTCCAGCAGCCGTTCGGCCATCCCGTGCAGCGCCCAAGGATTCGACTCGGCCATGAATTTCCGGTTCTCCGGATCCAGCACGTAGCGCTCGGTGAGCTGCTCGTACATCCAGTCGGCCATCACGCCCGCGGTGGCGTCGTACCCGAACAGGTAGTCGACGGTCGCCGCCATCTCGAAGGCGCCCTTGTAGCCGTGCCGGCGCATCGCCGCCATCCAGCGCGGGTTGACCACCCGGGCCCGGAACACCCGCGTGGTCTCCTCCGACAGGGTGCGGGTGCGGATCGCGTCGGGTCGGGTGTTGTCGCCGATGTAGGCGGCCGGCGCCTGGCCGGTCAGCGCCCGCACCGTGGCGACCATGCCGCCGTGGTACTGGAAGTAGTCGTCCGAGTCGGCGATGTCGTGTTCGCGGGTGTCGGTGTTCTTGGCCGCGACCGCGATGCGCCGGTACTGGCGGTTCATGTCGTCGACCGCCTCGCGGCCGTCCAGGTCGCGGCCGTAAGCGAAACCGCCCCAGGCGGTGTACACCGCAGCCAGGTCGGCGTCGTCGCGCCAGTTGCGGCTGTCGATCAGCTGCAGCAACCCCGCACCGTAGGTGCCCGGTTTGGAGCCGAAAATCCTTGTGGTGGCGCGTCGTTGGTCGCCGTGCTGCGCCAGGTCGGCCTGGGCGTGGGCGCGGACGTAGTTGTCGGCGGCGGGCTCGTCCAGGCCGGCGACCAGTCGCACCGCGTCGTCGAGCATGGTGACCACATGCGGGAAGGCGTCCCGGAAGAAACCCGAGATCCGCACGGTCACATCGATGCGCGGGCGGCCCAGCTCGGCCAGCGGGATCGGGGCGAGCTCGACGACCCGGCGTGACGCATCATCCCACACCGGCCGAACACCAAGCAGCGCAAGGACTTCGGCGATGTCGTCGCCGGCGGTGCGCATCGCGGAGGTGCCCCACACCGACAGGCCGACCGATTGCGGCCACCGGCCGTGGTCGTCGCGGTAGCGGGTCAGCAGCGAATCCGCCAGCGCCACACCGGCTTCCCAGGCCAGCCGGGACGGGACCGCTTTGGGGTCGACGGAGTAGAAGTTGCGCCCGGTGGGCAGGACGTTCACCAGCCCGCGCAGCGGCGAGCCCGACGGGCCCGCCGGGATGAAACGGCCGTCCAGGGCGCGCAGCACCTGGTCGATTTCGGCGCTGCTGCCGGCCAGCCGGGGCACCACTTCGGCGGCCGCGAACCGCAGCACCGCCGCGGCGTCGGCGTTGTCTGTGAGCCGCCCGGCGGCGTCGGGATCCCAGCCGGTGGCCTGCAGCGCCGCCACCAGTTCCCGGGCCGCGGCCTCGGCCCCGTCGACCGCCGAGCGTTCGTCGGTGCCGTCCTCGGCCAGACCCAGCGCCTGGCGCAGGCCGGGGAGGACCTGCTCGCCGCCGAACAGTTGACGGGCACGCAGGATCGCCAGCACCAGGTCCAGTTCGGCTTCCCCCGTTGGCTTTTGGCCCAGGACGTGCAGGCCGTCGCGGATCTGGACGTCCTTGATCTCGCACAGCCAGCCGTCGACGTGCAGCAGCATGTCGTCGAAGGAGTCCTCCTCGGGGCGTTCGGTGAGCCCGAGGTCATGGTCCATCTTGGCGGCCCGGATCAGCGTCCAGATCTGCTGGCGGATGGCGGGCAGCTTGCCGGGGTCCAGCGCGGCGACGTTGGCGTGCTCGTCGAGCAGCTGCTCCAAACGGGCGATGTCGCCGTAGGTTTCGGCGCGCGCCATCGGCGGGATGAGATGGTCGACGAGCACCGCGTGCGCGCGCCGTTTGGCCTGGGTGCCCTCGCCGGGGTCGTTGACCAGGAACGGGTAGATCAGCGGCAGGTCGCCCAGCGCGGCGTCGGGCGCGCAGCCCGCCGACAGGCCCAGCGTCTTGCCGGGCAGCCACTCCAGGTTGCCGTGCTTGCCCAGGTGCACCACCGCGTGCGCGCCGAATCCGGCGTCCAGCCAGTGGTAGGCGGCCAGGTAGTGGTGGCTGGGCGGCAGGTCGGGGTCGTGGTAGATCGCGACCGGGTTGTCCCCGAAGCCGCGGGGCGGCTGCACCATCAGCACCAGGTTGCCCGATTGTATTGCGGCGATGACGATTTCGCCGTCGGGATCGTTGCTGCGGTCCACGAAAAGCTGCCCGGGTGGCGGGCCCCAGTGCTGCTGGACGGCGTCGGTGAACTCGGCGGGCAGGGTCGCGAACCAGGCGCGGTAGTCGGCGGCGGACACCCGGATCGGGTTGCCGGCCAGTTGCCCCTCGGTGAGCCAGTCGGGGTCTTGCCCGCCCCGCTCGATCAGGGCGTGGATCAGGGCGTCGCCGTCGTTCGCCTCGACGCCGGGCAGGTCGCCGATGCGGTAGCCGTGCGCGCGCATGGCCCGCAGCAGGGCGACCGCGCTGGCCGGGGTGTCCAGCCCCACCGCGTTGCCGATGCGGGCGTGCTTGGTGGGATAGGCCGAGAACACCAGGGCCACCCGTTTGTCGGCCGGGCCGACGTGGCGCAGCCGGGCATGCCGCACCGCCAGTCCCGCCACCCGGGCGCATCGCTCGGGGTCGGCGACGTAGGAGATCAGGCCGTCGTCGTCGATCTCCTTGAAGGAGAACGGGACCGTGATGATGCGGCCGTCGAATTCCGGTACCGCGACCTGACTGGCCACATCTAGCGGGCTCAGGCCGTCGTCGTTCTGCAACCACTGGGCCCGCGGGGTGGTCAGGCACAGCCCTTGCAGAATCGGGATGTCAAGGGCGGCAAGGTGTTCGACGTTCCAGCTGTCGTCGGAACCACCGGCCGCCGCCTCCGCCGGTTTCAGTCCCCCGGCGGCCAGCACGGTCACCACCATGGCGTCGGCCTCGCGCAGCCGTTGCAGCAGTTCGGGTTCGGCGGTGCGCAGCGACGCGCAGTAGATCGGCATGGGTCGCGCGCCGGCGTCCTCGATGGCCGCACACAGCGCCTCGACGTAGCCGGTGTTGCCGGCCAGGTGTTGGGCGCGGTAGTACAGCACGGCGATGGTCGGGCCGTCGGTGTCGATCGCGTTGGGCCGCGCCGGTTCGCCCCAGGTCGGCGTCATGACCGGTGGGGCGAAACCGAATCCGGTCATCAGCACGGTGTCGGACAGAAAGGCGTGCAGCTGGCGCAGATTCTCGACGCCGCCGTGCGCTAAATAGATGTGCGCCTGGACCGCGATGCCGGCGGCCGGCGTGGACAGGCCGGTCAACTCGGCGTCGGCGGCCTGCTCACCGCTGACCAGCACGGTGGGCACGCCGCTGGCGAGCACCGTGTCGATGCCGTGTTGCCAGGCGCGGTAACCGCCGAGGATGCGCACCACCACGATGGCGGCATCGGCCAAGAGATCGGGCAGTTGGTCGTCGGACAGCCGCGACGGGTTGGCCCACCGATAGTTTTTCCCACTGGAACGGGCGCTGATCAGATCCGTGTCGGATGTCGACAGCAGCAGGATGGTCGGCTCAGCCACCCAAGTACCGTAGCGTCGCCGCGATCCGGGCGGCGACCTCCCCGGCGAACCGCAGCGTCTCATCCCGCGCGCCGGGTTGGTAGCGGTCGGCGACCGGGTCGTAGTCGGCGCCGGCGATCGACCCGTGATCGGCAGCCACCTCGACGAGCTGCACCGGCCAGCCGATCCGCTGCAGGTGTGCGGCGAAGTCCCGGCTGGCACTCACCGGCACCACATCGTCGGCGACGCCGTGCAGCAGCGTGAACGCGGTGCCGCTGCGGTCGGGCGGCACCGTGTCGGTGGCCGCCCGACCGGTGAGCGGGTCGGGAACCATGAACGCGCCGGCCAGGCAGAAGGTGTGCAGGGGCGCCACGCCGAATCGATCCGCCTGCAGGGTGACGCCCGCCGCTGCGGCCCCACCCAGTGACCACCCGACCAGCGCCACCGCCCCGGAGTCACCGGCGAGCCCGCGGGTGAAGTCCAGCGATCGCAACAGGTCGGCGCGTCCGCCGTCGGCGGCGTGGGAGTTCCAGTCCGGCGCCACCACCATCAGACCGTGGGCGGCGAGCAGGCCGGCCAGCGGGCCGACGGCGGCGCGGGCGTCGGTTTGCGCGCCGTGCCACAGCAAGACCGTGGGTGATGCCGGTTCGCCGAAGACGTCGGCCCAGCGGCCCGGGGCGTAGCGCAACGTCCTCACCGCAGCAGGGTGCCCGCCGCGGGCTGCCCCCAATCCGTGCCGAGCATGGGGTTCAGCTGACCAGGCCCGGCCGCAATGCCGCGTTGAACCGGCGGTCCACCCAGTTGGCGAACCTCGGCGCGGATTGCAGTTGGCCGGCCGCGGCGAACAGGTCGGCCAGCTTCTGCTCCGAGGCCACCACGTCATCGCCGAGTTCGGTGGGCAACCGCAGGCTCCGAGCCTGCGACACCGCCGCCACTTGAGGGTCCAATCCGACTGCGGCAGCGTAGCTTTGGGCCCACTGTTGCGGATGCGCCCGCGCCCAGCGCACCGCCGTTTCGAACCGCACCAGCAGGTCACCCAGGGCGGTGTTGCGTTTCGGATCGGCCAGCGCCTGGTCGGATGCGACGCCGATCCAGTCGCCGTTGGTGACGCCCTGCGCCTCGGCGATGCTGCGCACCGGGATCTGCTGTTCGGCCTGGGCCGTGTAGGGATCCCAGATGGCCCAGGCGTCGGCCTGGTGCTGGCTGAACGCGGACAGCGCGTCGGCGGGCTGCAGGTACACGAACTTGACGTCGGCGGGTTTGATTGCCGCCCGGTCCAATTGGGCCAGCAGGTTGGCGTGCGACGAGCTGCCCTTGGCGACGGCGATCGCCTTCCCGCGCAGGTCGGAGACCGAGGTGATCGGCGAATCCGCGTGCACCAGAATGCGATTGCCCGCCCCGCCGCCGCCGTAGGCGGAGACCGCCTTGATCCGGGCGTTGCTGGCCGCGCCGAAGATCGGCGGGGTGTTGCCGGTGATCGCGAAGTCGATCTTGCCCGCGGTGGCCGCCTCGACCTGCGGCGGCCCCGAGGTGAACGTCGAGAAGGCGACCCGGTAGGGAAGGTTGTCCAGCTGACCGGCGGCGCGCAGCAGCGCCTCGGTGCCGCCCTTCTGGTCGCCGACCTGCAGGGTGAGGCCGGACAGCTCGGACAACGGCACCGCGGCCGGTGGTGGTGTGGGTCCGGAAGTCGTTGTCCGGGAAACGCATCCGGTCAGCAAGAGCCCGACGGTCGCGGTCAGCGCGACGACGCCGCGGATCACTGCCGCACGCCGAGACGATCCAGCAGCTCGGCGCGATACCGCTCGGTGTGGGCGCCGGGCTCCCCGGGTGTGCGCCGGGGCGGGTCGATGGCCAGCTCGTGGACCACTCGGCCGTCCTCGAGCACCAGCACCCGATCGGCCAGCGCGACCGCCTCGTCGACGTCGTGCGTGACCAGCAGCACCCCGAAGCCGTGCCGTCGCCACAGGTCCAGCAGCAAGGTGTGCATGCTCAGCCGGGTCAATGCGTCCAGGGCGCCGAAGGGTTCGTCGAGCAGCAGCAGCCGCGGCTCGGCGACCAGCGCCCGCGCCAGCGAAACCCGTTGCGCCTGACCGCCGGACAGGGTCAGCGGCCAGGCCCGGGCGTGGTCGGCCAGCCCGACGTCGGCCAGCGCCCGCTCAGCGCGCCGACGCACCTGCGCGCGCGGCAGCCGGGTGCGGGTGAGCCCGTAGCCGACATTGGTCCGCACATCCCGCCACGGGAACAGCCGCGGCTCCTGGAAGGCCAGCGCGGGGGCGCCGGCCACCAGCCGCCGGCCGGTGTGGTCGTGTGACAGACCGGCCAGCACCCGCAATACCGTCGATTTGCCCGAGCCGCTGCGCCCGATCAGCGCGACGATCTGACCGCTCGGTATCTGCAGCGAAACGTCTTGGAGCACATGGCGGTTGCCGTACCACTTGTCGACGTGGCGCAGTTCGCCGGCAACATCGGTGCGCGACCCGGCGAGCGGGCCGGATTCTGCGGTCAGTGTCAAGCCTGAGCCTTTCGGTGTCAGTGTCGGTAGCGCACGGCGCGGCGCTCGATGAGGCGGACGACCGCGTCGGTGATGATGCCCAGCAACGCGTAGATGGTCAGCCCGAAGATGATGATGTCGATGCGCAGGAAATCGCGCGCGTTGTTGATCAGGAAGCCGATGCCCTTGTCGGCGTTGATCTGTTCGGCGACGATCAACGTCAGCCAGGCGATCGCCAGCGACTGACGCAAACCGACCAGCACCTGCGGCGCCGTTCCGGGCACCAGGATCCGCCGGAACCGCTGAAAGAACGAAAAACCCAGCACCTGAGCGGTTTCCAGCATCTTGGGGTCGACCTGGCGGATCGCGGAGAAGGTGTTGAGGTACAGCGGGAAGACCACACCCAGCGCCACCAGCAAGACCTTGGGCAGCTCGCCGATGCCGAACCACAGGATGAACAGCGGGATCAGCCCCAGGTGCGGCAGCGCCCTGATCATCTGCAGGGGTGGGTCCACGGTGGCCTCGACCCAGCGGGACAGGCCGACTGCGGCGCCCGCCACGATGCCGATCACCCCGCCCAGCGCCAACCCCTCGATGACGCGGACGGTGGAGATGTGCAGCGCGTCGGCGAGTTGGCCGTTGCGGGTCAACTCCACGCCGGCCTGCAGTATCAACGAGGGGGCGGGCAGCACATCCTGCGCGATCACGCCGATCGCGCTGCCCAGCTGCCACAGCGCCAGCAGCGCCAGCGGGGAAACCAGGCGCACCACTTCCCATTTGCGGCGCGCCCACAGCCCGCCCGGCGCGCCGGATGCGGCGCCGCCAAGGCGTTTCGGCGCAGCGTCGAGCGCGGTGGCGATGCTCACCGTGCCGACGGTAGGGGCGGTCGATGCCTTGGGTAAGGGTTTAGGTCTGGCTGAAGGCAATCCCCCGGCGCCGGGCCGTACCGTGGACGGGTGGCCAGGACGCGCGACGCCGACGCATGCCCGGGTGCGCTGCAGGTGCACCAGGCCGCCGACGGTGCCCTGGCCCGGGTGCGGTTGCCCGGCGGCATGCTCACACCGGCCCAGCTGACGGTGTTGTGCGACATCGCCGATCGGTCGGGCTCGCCGACGCTGGAGCTCACCGCGCGGGGCAACGTGCAGCTGCGCGGCCTCACCGACGTGACGGCGGCGGCCGGGGCGCTGGCGGCCGCGGGTCTGTTGCCGTCGGCGACGCACGAGCGGGTGCGCAACATCGTGGCCTCACCGCTGTCGGGGCGGTCCGGCGGCAACCTCGACGTGAGGCGGTGGGTCGGCGAGTTGGATGCCGCGATCCGCGCGCAGCCCCGGCTGGCCGAGCTGGGCGGCCGGTTCTGGTTCAGCCTCGACGACGGGCGCGCCGACGTGTCGGGTCTGCGCGCCGACGTCGGCGTGCATGCGCTGCCCGACGGCTGCGCGGTGTTGCTCGCCGGGCGCGACACCGGTGTCCGGCTGCCGCCCGACCAGGTGGTCGCGACGCTGGTCGGCGTCGCGACGCGGTTCGTGCAGGTCCGCGGAAGTGCTTGGCGCGTCCAGGAATTGGACGACCCAAACCAGCTGCTGCCCGGCGCCGAGTGCGGGCCGATCGCCTATCCCGCCGTCACCAAACCCCCGGTGGGCTGGATAACACAGGACGACGGCCGGGTGACGCTGGGCGCCGCGGTGCCGCTGGGGCTGCTGTCGGCCCGCGTCGCGGAGTATCTGGCCGCCCTGCAGGCGCCGCTGGTGATCACGCCGTGGCGCTCGGTGCTGGTGGGTGACCTTCGCGAAGAGGTGGCCGACGCCGCGCTGCGGGTACTGGCGCCGTTGGGTCTGGTGTTCGACGAGAACTCGCCCTGGCTGAGCGTCAGCGCCTGCACCGGCAGCCCGGGGTGCGCACGCTCGGCCGCCGACGTGCGGGCCGACGCCGCGCTGGCGGTGCGGGACGGGACTGCGCCGGGGCACCGTCATTTCGTCGGGTGCGAACGCGCCTGCGGCAGCCCGCTCGCCGGCGAGGTGCTGCTGGCGACCGGCGAGGGATACCGGCAGCTACGGTAATCGGGTGCTCGACTACATCCGCGATGCGGCGGAGATCTATCGCCTGTCGTTCGCGACCATCCGCGCCGAAGCCGACTTGGCCCGCTTCCCCGCCGATGTGGCCCGCGTGGTGGTGCGGCTGATCCACACTTGCGGGCAGGTCGACGTGGCCGAGCACGTCGCGTTCACCGACGATGTCGTCGAGCGGGTGGGCACCGCCCTGCGCGCCGGCGCCCCGGTGTTGTGCGATTCGTCGATGGTGGCCGCCGGGATCACCGCGGCGCGGTTGCCGGCCGACAACGAGGTGGTGTCCCTGGTCGCCGATCCCCGGTCGGCCGAACTGGCCGCCCGCCGGCAGACCACCCGCTCGGCGGCCGGGGTCGAGCTGTGGGCCGACCGGCTGCCGGGCGCCGTGCTGGCCATCGGTAACGCGCCCACCGCGCTGTTCCGGCTGCTCGAGCTGGTCGACGACGGGGTGGGCCCGCCGGCCGGGGTGCTGGGCGGGCCGGTCGGATTCGTCGGGTCGGCGCAGTCCAAGCAGGAGCTCGTCGACAACCCGCGCGGCATGTCGTACCTGGTGGTGCGGGGCCGCCGCGGCGGCAGCGCGATGGCCGCCGCGGCCGTCAACGCGATCGCGAGCGACCGCGAATGACGGCACCGGCCAACCCGCGAGGGACGTTGTGGGGCGTCGGGCTGGGGCCCGGTGACCCGGAGTTGGTCACCGTCAAGGCCGCCCGGGTGATCGGCGAGGCCGACGTGGTCGCCTACCACAGCGCCCGGCACGGCCGCAGCATCGCCCGCGGCATCGCCGAACCGTACCTGCGGCCCGGCCAGATCGAGGAGCACCTGGTGTATCCGGTCACCACCGAGGTGACCGACCATCCCGGCGGCTATGCCGGCGCGATCGAGGACTTCTACGTCGAGGCCACCGCGCGCATCGCGGCGCACCTCGACGCGGGTCGCGACGTGGCGCTGCTGGCCGAGGGCGACCCGCTGTTCTACAGCTCCTACATGCACCTGCACACCCGGCTGACGCAGCGGTTCGACGCCGTCATCGTGCCGGGCGTGACCTCGGTGAGCGCCGCGTCGGCGGCCATCGCCACCCCGTTGGTGGCCGGCGACGAGGTGCTGTCGGTGCTGCCGGGCACATTGCCGGTCGCCGAGCTGACCCGGCGCCTCGCCGACGCCGACGCCGCCGTCGTCCTCAAGTTGGGACGCTCGTATCACGCTGTGCGGGAAGCTCTTTCACAGTCCGGTCAGCTCGACGACGCCGTCTATGTGGAGCGGGCCAGCACGTCCGCGCAACGCATCGTGCCCGCCGCGGACGTGGACGCGGACGGTGTTCCGTACTTCGCGCTGGCCATCCTGCCGGGCGGGCAGCGCGCGCGGCGCGCGCCGAGCGCCGGCACCGTCGTGGTGGTGGGCCTAGGCCCGGGCGATGCGCAGTGGATGACGCCGCAGAGCCGCCGCGAGTTGGCCGCGGCGACCGATCTGGTCGGCTACGGCCGTTACCTGGACCGGGTGCCGGTTCGCGGCGGTCAGCGGCGCCACCCCAGCGACAACCGCGACGAACCCGAACGGGCGCGGCTGGCCTGCGCGCTGGCCGAGCAGGGCCGGGCGGTGGCGGTGGTGTCGTCGGGCGATCCCGGCGTGTTCGCGATGGCGACCGCGGTGCTGGAAGAGGCCAAGCAGTGGCCGGGCGTGCAGGTGCGGGTGATCCCGGCGATGACGGCCGCCCAGGCGGTCGCCAGCCGGGTCGGCGCGCCGTTGGGGCACGACTACGCGGTGATCTCGCTGTCCGACCGGCTCAAGCCGTGGGAGGTGATCGCGGCGCGGCTGGAGGCCGCGGCGACCGCCGACCTGGTGCTGGCGATCTACAACCCGGCGTCCAAGACGCGGACCTGGCAGGTCGGCGCGATGCGCGACATTCTGCTGGCCCGTCGCGAACCCGGCACGCCGGTGGTGATCGGCCGCGACGTGTCCGGCCCCGACGAGGACGTCCGGGTGGTGCGGCTGGCCGATCTGGATCCCGCCGAGATCGACATGCGCTGCCTGTTGATCGTCGGGTCCTCGCAAACCCAGTGGTACTCCGACGATTCCGGGGACCGGGTGTTCACGCCCCGGCGCTATGAGATGTAACGCTCAGTCGCGGTCCCAGGTGCTGGGCATCATCGGCACGCCGGGGCCCTCGCTCAACCCGTCCCGGGTCAGCGTCGCCAATCCGGCGGGCCGGGCCGCGTCGGATTTGGTTGCGGCACCGGCGAATCCGAGTTGGCCGGCGCTCGCCTCGGAGGCCACCGGGCCGTCGTCGGGGCCGCCGTCCTCGGGGCCGCTGTCGGTATCGAGGTCCATGTATTCGTAGCGGTAGGCGCGGTCGGTGGCGGTGCCGCGGCGGCGCCGACGCGCCCGCGCCTTCTTGCTGCCCGCGGCGGCGGCCACGGCCGCCGCGGGCGCGTCGAGGTCGTCGGGCGCCGGTTCCCCCGACTTGCGGCGTGCCCGGCTGCTCGCGCTGCCGCGCGCCGACAGACCCGACAGTCCGACCGCGTACAGGGCGTCGGACATGCCGGCGCCGATTCCGTCGGTGGCGGTGGGGCCGAAGCCGACACCGGGTCCCCCGCCGACCGGTCCGCCGCCGGCGGATCCGGCCATCGTCGGGGCCGGGGCCGACGCCGTTGTCGGCACGTGACTCACGCCGGCCGGCGCGCCGGCGATGGTGGGCGCGGGAACGGTGGCGACCGGCGCCGGCGCGGCGGCGACCGGGACCGGCGCGGCCATCGACAGCGGGGCCGCGACGCTGATCGCGGTCACCGCGGCCGCCGCCCCACCCGCCGCGGCCGCGCCGATCGCCGCCACCACCACCGGCGCGAGCACCACGGCCATCTGGATCGCCGCCTGCACGAACGGCCAGAAGATCATCAACGTGTGAAAGATGGCCCAGCCCAAGGCGGTCGACAGGGCCGGCGAGAACCCGAGCTGGCCGAAGAACGAGGCCAGGCCGTTGACGAACGGCACCGGAGGGAATGGCCAGCCGCCGGGATTGAGGTCCTTGGACACCGGCCAGGCGAAATTCTGGGTGTATTGCTTCAGCCACGCGGTGAGCTGATCCTGCCAGGACGGATAGGACTGCGCCGCCGTGCTGGCCTGCTGCTGGGTGCTCGACGTGTCGGCGTGGTTGAGATTTGAGCCGGAATCGGCGGCCGGGGCCGCCGCGGCGCTCTGGACCGCCGCGGCGGTGGCGGCGCCGGCCTCGGCGCCCGGGGCGACGATCGTCGGCGCGGGCGTGGTCGGCGGAACCGCGGCAAGCGCGGATTGACTGACGGCCTGGTAGGTCGACATCGTCGTGGCGGCCTGCACCCACATCCGCGCGTACTCGGCCTCGTTGACCGCGATCGGGATGGTGTTGATGCCGAAGAAGTTGGTGGCGACCAGCGCCCCGTGCACCGCGTGATTGGTCGCGAGCTCACCCAGCGTCGGCATGGCGGCCAGCGCGGCGGTGTAGGCGCCGGCCGCCGTCTCGTGCAGGCTCGCCGCGGTCGAGCTCTTGGCCGCGCTCTCCAGCAGCCAGGCCTGGTATGGGGCGTGGGCGGCCACGTACTGCTCGGCGCTGGGCCCTTCCCAGGCGCCGGCGTGCGCGGCGGCCAGCAACCCGTCGAGTTCGGCCGCCGCGGCGGCGTACTCGGTGCTCATCGACGACCAGGCGGTGGCCGCGGCCAGCAGCGGCGCCGGTCCGGGACCGCTGCTGAGCAGCGTCGAGTGCACTTCGGGGGGAAACGCGATCCAGACGGGGGGCGGTCATCGTCGGGGGCCTTCGGGCAACAACACGAATACCTCTTCGGTGAATCTCGTGGATGGGCTGGCGAGCTTTCCCCCACAGGTCGGTCGCCGGGACCGTTTGGTTCCACGCGAATTCGCGCGGCGCCCCAACTCGCGGGAGTCTTTGCGCGCAGACCCGCCATGCGCAACGATGCAGGGATGCGGTGTGACGTTGCCCGGGAGGCGCTGTCGGCTCGGCTGGACGGTGAGCGTCCTCAGGTGCTCGCGCAGCAGGTCGATGCCCACCTCGAGGCGTGCCGGGGCTGCCGCTCCTGGCTGATCGGGGCGGCGGTGCAGACCCGTCGGCTGGCCTCGGTGACGCCGGGTGAGGGACCCGACCTGGTGGACAAGATCATGGCCAGCATTAGCGAGCAGCCGACCGGGCGCCCGGCCTGGATGCGCTGGTTGCGGTCGCACTACCGCCGCTGGGGGCTGATCGGAGTCGGACTGTTCCAGGTGGCGATCGCCGCCGCCCAGATCAGCGGGATCGATTTCGGCATGGTCGCCGGCCACATGCACGGCGCGATGTCCGGCGAGCACCTGATGCACGAGTCCACGGCGTGGTTGCTGGCGCTCGGGCTGGCGATGATCGCCGCCGGCGTCTGGCCCGCCTCGGCGTCGGGGGTGGCGGCGATCACCGGCGTGTATTCAGTTGCGCTGCTGGGCTATGTCATCGTCGACGCCTTCGACGGGGAGGTGACCGCCACCCGCATCGCCAGCCACATGCCGCTGCTGCTCGGCCTGGCCTTCGCGTTGCTGGTGGCGCGGGAACGGGTGGGATCGCGCCGCCCCGGCTCCTCCGACGCGACGGCCGACGCCGGCTTTGCGGCCTGGACCGCTGACGCTCCCGCGGGCCGGCGGCGCGGACACCTGCGGCCCATCAATCGCGCGGCCCCCTACCCCACCGCATCGTCTACGACGACCCGTCGTAGGATCGGAAAACCCGCGCAATTAAGGTGGTTGGGCATGATCGCGCCGAGCGACGACGAGGCGGTAACCGAGCTCGCGTTGTCCGCCGCGCGCGGGAACGCCCGGGCGCTCGAGGCGTTCATCAAGGCCACCCAGCAAGACGTGTGGCGGTTCGTCGCGTATCTGTGCGATGCGGGCAGCGCCGACGATCTGACCCAGGAGACGTTCCTGCGCGCGATCGGCGCCATCGAGCGGTTCTCCGGACGCTCGAGTGCCCGGACCTGGCTGCTGTCCATCGCGCGCCGCGTCGTGGCCGACCACATCCGTCACCTGCAGTCGCGGCCGCGCGCCGCGGTGGGCGCCGATCCCGAACACGTGCTGCGCACCGACCGCCACGCCCGCGGATTCGAGGATCTGGTCGAGGTGACGACGATGATCGCCGGCCTCAATCCCGAACAGCGCGAAGCGCTGTTGCTCACCCAGTTGCTCGGGCTGCCCTACGCCGACGCCGCCGCGGTGTGCGGCTGCCCGGTGGGCACCATCCGATCGCGGGTGGCCCGGGCCCGCGACGCGCTGCTGGCCGACGGCGAGCGCAGCGACCTGACCGGCTAGTCCTTGATCGCCAGCGCCGCAACCCATTCGGCGGCCTCGGCCACACTGCCGACCGCCGACACGCTGGCCGGCAGCGCCGGCCTTGCCACCATCACGACCGGAATGTCCAGCGCTGCAGCGGCATCCAGCTTCGCGCGGGTCATCTGACCGCCGCTGTTCTTGGTGACCAAGGCGTCGATCCGGTGCTCGCCCAGCAGGGCGAGCTCGTCGTCGTAGCGATAGGGGCCGCGGGAAAGCACCACCCGGTGACGACGCGGCAGTGTGGTCGCATCCGGTTCGGTGACGGCCCGGATCAGAAACCACGCGTCGCTGTCCTTGAACGCCCGCGCCCCCGAGCGGCCGGTGGTGAGAAACACTCGCGAATAGCCTTGCTCGGCAACAGTTTCCGCGGCGCGGGTATCCGAGTCGACGACGGTGGCCGCTCCCGGGTCCCAGGCCGGGCGGGCCAGCACCAGGTGTGGCAGCCCCAGCTCGGCGCAGGCTTGGGCGGCGTGTGCCGTCATGGTGGAGGCGAAGGGGTGGGTGGCGTCCACCACGGCGTCGATGTGTTCGTCGCGCAGCCACCGCCGCAGCCCGTCGACGCCGCCGAAGCCGCCGATCCGCACCGGCCCGACCGGCAGCGCCGGATCGGGCACCCGGCCGGCCAGCGAGCTGATGATGTCGATCCGCGGGTGCAGGGCCTTGGCCAGGGCGCGCGCCTCGCCGGTGCCGCCGAGCAGCAGCAGTCGCATCAGTGCCTGCTTCCGCGGGCGCGGCCGGTCGAATACAGGTAGCTGTCGGTGAATCCGCCGGCGGTCAGCGCGTCGCCGACGATGATGACGGCGGTCTTGGTGATGTGGGCGTCGTGCATCTGCGCGGCGATGTCGTCGAGAGTGCCGCGCAGCACCGTTTCCTGCGGCCAGCTCGCGAAAGCGACTACCGCGCAGGGTGTTTGGGGTTGACGGCCGTTGTCGAGAAGTTGCCCGACGATGCTGTCGATCTGCGCGGCGGCCAGATGGAGCACCAGGGTGCCGCCGGTTCGGGCCAGGGTGGCCAGGTCTTCGCCGGGCGGCATCGCCGTGGACAAGGTGGCCACCCGGCTCAGCGTCACCGTCTGCGCAACACCGGGGACGGTGAGCTCGCGCTTGAGCGCGGCCGCGGCCGCGGCGAAAGCCGGTACGCCGGGCACGATTTCGTAGTCGATGCCCAGCGCGTCGAGCCGGCGGCACTGCTCGGCCAGCGCGCTGTACAGCGAGGGGTCGCCGGAATGCAGCCGCGCCACGTCGTGGCCGGCGGCGTGCGCTTGGCTGAGCTCGGTGATGATCTGATCCAGCGTCAGCGGGCCGGTGTCGACGATTCTCGCGTCCGGTGGGCACAGTGCCAGCAGGTCGTCGCGCATGATCGAACCCGCGTACAGGCACACCGGGCAGCTTTGCAGCAGCCGTTGGCCGCGGACGGTGATCAGGTCCGCGGCGCCCGGGCCCGCGCCGATGAAGTAGACGGTCACCGGGTCACCGCCCACTGGGTGACCGGGAACTGCGGGTGCCAGCCGGTGAAGGCGCCCAACGCCTTGCCGTGATAGTGCTGGAAGCGTCGCAGCTGCCCACCGAACCGCGTATAGGCTTGGATGACAACGGCTTCCGACTCGGTGGTGACCACGTTGGCGACGAGCCGTCCGCCGCTGGGCAGGTGGTCGAAGCAGGCGTCGAGCAGGCCGGGCCGGGTCAGTCCGCCGCCGATGAAGATGGCCGACGGCGGCTCGGCGCCGTCGAAAGCGTGCGGGGCGTCGCCGCGCACGTCGATGGCTGCGCCGAATGCCGCGGCATTGGCCGCCAGGTTGTGCCGGCGCTGTGCATCGCGTTCGAATGCGGTTGCGCGGCAACCGTTTCCGCCCAGGCACCACTCCACGCTGATGCTGCCCGAGCCGGCGCCGACATCCCACAACCGCTCCCCTGGCCGCGGCGCCAGCGCGGCCAGCGTCACCGCGCGGATTCCCTGCTTGGTGATCTGCCCGTCGTGGGTGAAGGCGTGGTCGGGCAGCGGCCAGACGCGCTCGTCGGGCAGGTAGCGTACGGCGATCACGTTGAGCGGGTCGATGTCTGCGGCACCGTCGGCCCAGTCGCGGGCGGTGCCGTCGCGGCGGTGTTCGTCTGGGGCGCCGAGTCTTTCGAGAACGGTGAACTGCGAATCACCGCGGCCGTGCGCGGTCAGCAGCGCGGCCAGCTCGGTGGGGGTGGCTGCGCCCTGCGACAGGACGATCGCCTGGCCGCCGCGGCGCACCGCGGTGTGCGGCGGCGCGGTGACCAGGCTGATCACCTCGGTGTCGTGCACGTTCCAGCCCATGCGCGCGCAGGCCAGCGTCACGGAGGACACGTGCGGCAGCACCCGCACCCGACCGGCGCCGTACAGGCGGATCAGCGTCCCGCCGACGCCGTGCAGCAGCGGGTCGCCGCTGGCCACGATGTGGACGTCGCCGGTGTGGTCGTCCAGCAGGCTCTGCAACGCCGGAAGCATCGGTGACGGCCATTGGCGCCGGGGTGCGGGTACCGTGGCGTCGAGCAGATCCAGTTGCCGCTTGGAGCCGTAAATGACCGCGGCGCTTCGCAGTTCGGCGCGTGATGCCTCGGCGAGTCCCGCCATGCCGTCGGCGCCGATGCCGACCACGACGATCATGGGTGCCGCTCCGCATCGGATCGGGCCGCGTGGTCGCCGGTGCGGATCATCGCGGCATCCTGCGCCAGATGAACTGGGGCAGCATGCGCAGCACGGCGGCCGCGGGCCCTAGCGCCCACGGAATCCACACGGTGCGACGGCCTTTCGCCAGCGCACGCGCGGTCGCGGCGGCCACCTGCGCGGGTGTGCTCGACAGTGGCGCCGGCGTCATGCCTTCGGTCATCCGGCCGATCACGAATCCCGGGCGCACAATCAGCAACCGCACACCGGTGCCGTGCAGCGCGTCGGCCAGGCCGCTGGCGAAGCCGTCCAGGCCGGCCTTGGCCGACCCGTAGACGTAGTTGGCGCGCCGCACGCGCGCGCCCGCGATCGAGGAGAACACCACCAGTTGGCCCCGGCCGGCTGCGCGCATGGCGGTAGCCAGGTGCGTGAGCATGCTGACCTGGGCGACGTAGTCGGTGTGCACGATGGCGACCGCATGCTCGGCGTCGGTTTCGGCGCGGGCCTGATCACCCAGGATTCCGAAGGCCAGCACCGCGGTGCCGATGGGCCCGTGGTCGGCGACGACCGAGGCGACCAGCGGGCCGTGCGAGGCCAGGTCGTCGGCGTCGAATTCCCGGGTGTGCACGGCCGAGGCGCCGGCGGCTTTGAGCACGTCGACCTGGTCGTTGAGCCGGTCGGCGTTGCGCGCCGCCAGCACGACCGTCGTTCCCGGCGCCAGCCGTCGGGCCAGCTCGACGCCGATTTCGCTGCGGCCGCCCAGGATTAGTACCGGAGCGGCGCCCGTGTCGTCCACGGCTGCGATTATTACCTGCGCTAGCGTGGGCGGTGATGGCGAATACCACTACCCGGCTCACCGACGACGCGTTGGCGTTTCTGTCGGAGCGCCATCTGGCCATGCTCACCACGCTGCGGGCCGACAATTCGCCGCACGTGGTGGCGGTGGGTTTCACCTTCGACCCCAAGACGCACATCGCCCGGGTGATCACCACCGGCGGGTCGCAGAAGGCGATCAACGCCGATCGCGGCGGGCTGGCCGTGCTCAGCCAGGTCGACGGGGCGCGGTGGTTGTCGCTGGAGGGCCGGTCCAAGGTGAACAGCGACGTCGACGCGGTGCGCGACGCCGAGTTGCGTTACGCCCAGCGCTACCGCACGCCGCGGCCCAACCCGCGAAGGGTGGTCATCGAGGTTCAGATCGAGCGGGTGCTCGGGTCGTCGGATCTGTTGGACCGGGGCGCGTAAGCGTCGTCAGGTTCGGAAAATCGGACTAGCGGACCGCCACTCAATGCATCGGCTTCTAAACAGGAGTCCCACGGTTACTACCCGGTTGTTGCAGGAGTAAGTCATCGTGTTCATGCCTCCGACACGCTTCGATGAAGTCAATGGCAGTCCCATGGTCGTTTAAGAATTGGTGATATTGATCCGGGGTAAGCTCATAATATTCTTCGTAATCTACGATCCCATTACTAACGGGGATCGACGCATAGTACCGGCCTGAGGTTGACTCTACGCCGATCGAATATCTATCCTCTCGCGAAAAATATGTGTCCTCAAACTTCATTACGCTTCTTTCTACTCGAAGACATCAGTTACAGTGTAGTGGTCCGGTGGGATCAATCCACCGTCAATGACAGCTTCTGAAGCGCCGTTAGGCAAGACACCGCCGGGGATCCATTGCTCGTTGGCGCCCGCCTCATTTCCAGAAGGAATTCGTAGATTGAAGTCTTCTGGATCGCTGATATCGATCCTCACTACCTTGTTCGAATCGAGAAACCCGTCAGGTAGTCCGAGCTCTTTCTCCATTGCTCGCAAATTTCCTTCGGTCGCTGCTGTCATTGCATCTGCTTCATGTTTGGGCATACGAATGATGTTCCATCGCGCTGCGCGATACCATACTTCTCGAGATTGCTCTGCGGCATAAATCGAGTGACGCCATCATGGAATTTCTGCAGGTGATTCTCAATATATCGGGGTGACAGATATTCCGAAGGGTCAGGACGACTGCCTTTGGGTATGGCGATGATTTCGTCGCGCTTTTCCGCGGTAAGTCCTTCCGCTGGTCCGTCGTCGCCGTGCGAAGGGTCTTTCCCGTCGGCCTCGTTAGGTGGACCGTCGGGCGCCGGTTTATGCCTGTCGTCTGCCGGCGGACCGCCGTCCCCATCACCACTTGGCTTGCCGCCGTGCGGTGGCTCGCCCGGCGGGTGCCCGCCCGGAGGGCCACTCTCGCCAGGACCGTGCGCGCCGCCGTTGGGCGCTGGCACTTCTGAGGGTCGCCCCGGGGACTCGAAGTGCGGAGCCGCTGATGAAGCCGACGACGGTGAATGCGCGCCGACAGACGCAGCCTCACCGGACGATCCACCGGCCGACACCGGCACCTGCGACGGCGTGTGGTCGAACAGCTGAGGAGTAGCCGACGGCAGGCCGTCGCCCGCAGCAGCCTGCACAGACGCGAGACGCGACCCGGCGGCCGGAACCGATGCTGGCTCATGCGGACCACCCGTCGGCTCAGCGACCGGGTCGTGCACGCCTCCGGCAGGCACGGATACCGGCTCACGCGGCTCCTCCGCCGGAACCGATGCGGGCTCGTGCGGAGCGCCGGACGGCACCGACACCGGATCGCCCGGGCCGCCCGAAGCAGCAGGGGCCGGCGCTGGCGCGGGCGCCGGATCATGCACACCACCCGAGCCACCAGGACCGCCCGCCGGAGCCGCGGGGGCTGGCGCGGGCGCGGGATCGTGAGGGCCGACGGGGCCACCCGGCGGCGCAGCTGGAGCGGGCGACGAACTCGGACCGTGCGGGCCAGCGCCCGAATCGCCTGCCGGGCCGGGAGAAGCCGGGGACGTTGCCACGGGCGGCGAGCCCCGCTGCGCACCCGGCGTGCCGTCCGGCGGACGCGGCGCCGATTCGACCGGCGCCTCGATCGGCTTGCCGCGGGTCCCCAAACCCACCGGAGCGCCGCCCGTCGGAGGCTTGATCTCGGGCAAGTCCTTGGTGACACCCTCGAGGTTCTTCGGCAGATCGGCGGTTGACTTGGCGATGTCCGCCAGCGCGCCCCGGGCGCCGGCGATCCCGCCGACCCGCCCGGCCGCGCCGGCGGCATCCGCCTCCGCCTCGGCGCCGCGGGCGGCCGCGCTGGCACCGTCGGCTGCCGCGCCGGCCTCACCGAGACCGGGCGCGATCAGTGTGGCCGCATCGAACGCGACTTCACCGGCTCCCAACCCCGGCCGGTCTCGGGTCCAATCGTCCGCGTGCACAAGGCCTTTCAGCTCCTGCAGCCGTGCTTGCGCGAATTCCTGGGGATTGACGGCGGCGTTGACAAAGCTTTCCTTCCACGCGTTCTTGACCAGACCACCCCAGGTCGCGCCCGCACCCTCGGGATCGAGGGCGATCCAATGCGGGCTCAGATCGACGAGGCCCAACCCCATGCCGACCGCACCCTTGACAACGCCCTCCTGGACGTTGATCCCGAAGTCGAGCGCGGTCGCCACCGGATTACCGACGTCTTCTCCCAAAAATGTGATGAGGCCGCGACGCGCATACTTCTGGCAGGTGACGATCTCGCGATCGGCCGCTTGCATGAGCAGCCTGATCTCCTGCTCGAAGGCCCGGGCTTCCTGTCCGAGATGCTGCAGCACGGCGTTGACGTCCCGGGCGATCTTTTGGATCTCGTCCCACGCGTCGCCGTCGATGATGAGCATGATGTTGTGACCGATGTCGCCGAGCGCTTCGATCCGATGCAGCAGATCCCGAATCGCCTGTTGCGCGTGGCCGACCCGGTCCGCGAATTCGTCGACGGTGCGGGCCAGGGCGTCACACTGCTGACCGATAGCCGCTGCGGCAGCGCCTATTTCGGCCAGAGCGTGATCGATCTTCTCGCCTTCGGGAATCTGTTGACTGTCGAACAGCGCCTTGGACGCGTTGAGGGTTCCCTGCACCCCGTTCAGTGCCGCGGCGAAACCGTGCCAACGGGATGCGGCCGCGTGCAGGCCCGCCACGTCGCCGTCGGGCCACACTTCGGAGACGAGCGCCTGTATGACCGCCCACAGCAGTGGTGGCGGCTCTCCCTTACCCCAGGTCCCCGGGGGCCCGGGCGCGGCAAGGTCAGCGGGCGCGGACGGCGCCGGCAAAGCGCCGCTTCCGCCGCCGAGCGTCGAGGCCGCTTCGGCCGCCGAATAATTCGGCGCGCCTTGCTGGATCAGGGCCCCGCATTTGCGGCACGCGTTGACGACGCCGGCCGCGGCCTTCAACATCGACTCGGCCGAGTCTTGATACCCCAGGCCGAACACCTCGCCGGCACGGTCAACACCCGTGTGGGCCGAAACGCCGGCCGTCAAGATCGTCAGGTTCGCCGCCAACGAATCGCCGATGGCCGCCACGGCGCTGCCGGCGGCATACATCGCCTCCGGATCAACCGCCAAGGGAGCCACGTGCGGAATTTTCGCTCAAGCCCGCGCGTCGCCGCTACTCACCCAATGATCGCTCCGCCAAGCTAACCGCGGCGGCTCAACGCCACAAGTCGTTCATGCACAGCGCTACGGCACCGGCACCACGATCAGTTCGTGCGGCCGGTTGTTGACGGCCAGGGCGCCGTCGTCCGTCACGACCACGATGTCCTCGATGCGGGCGCCCCACCGTCCCGGGAAATAGATGCCCGGCTCGATGGAGAAGGCCATGCCCGCGGCGAGCGGCAGGTCGTTTCCCGCAACGATGTAAGGCTCTTCGTGCACCGACAGCCCGATGCCGTGCCCCGTGCGGTGCACGAAATACTCCGCGAGTCCCGCGGCGGCCAGCACGTCACGGGCGGCAGCATCGACCTGCTCGGCCGTCATACCGGGCCGGACCGCATCACAGGCCGCCCGCTGAGCGCGCTGCAGAATCGAATACTGTTGGGCCACTTCGTGACTCGGCTCCCCGATGCTGTAGGTGCGGGTCGAATCCGAATGATATCCCGGCTCGTAGGAGCCGCCGATGTCGACGACGACGATGTCGCCCACCTGCAGCTCGCGATCCGAATACCCGTGGTGCGGGTCGGCGCCGTGCGGGCCGGAGCCGACGATGATGAAGGCCACCTCCGAATGCCCTTCGGCCACAATGGCTTCGGCGATATCGGCGGCCACGTCAGCCTCGGTGCGGCCCGGTACCAGAAACGACGGCACCCGGGCGTGCACCCGGTCGATGGCCGCGCCGGCCTTCCGCAAGGCGTCGACCTCGCACTCTTCCTTGACCATCCGCAGGCCGCGCAACACGTCGGTGGCCAGCACCGGCAGCACGCCGAGCACGCCGGCCATCGGCAGCAGATGCAGCGCCGGAATGGAGTCGGTGACGGCGGTCGCGGCCGGCGCCCCGCCCAACGCCGCGGCCACCATTTCGTAGGGGTTCTCACCGTCGACCCAATCCCGCACCGGCAGACCGAGTTCGGCGATCGCCGACCCCTTCAGCGAGGCCACCTCCAGCCGCGGCACCACGACGGTCGGCTCACCGGAGGCGGGCAACACTAGGGCGGTGAACCGCTCCAAGGTCTGCGCCCGCGACCCGACCAGGTAACGCAGGTCATATCCCGGCGTGATCACCAGGCCGACCAGCCCGGCGGCGGCGGTCGCCGAGGCGGCGGCCGCCAGCCGGCGCGCATACACGTCCGCGTCGAAACGGTGGGATTCCATGGCAGCCAGGCTAACCTGCGCGCCGACCGTGGACTTGTTGCGCCATTTCGCGAGAACGGGCCGCAACAACTCGACGCTCGACGGCCTGGCAACACGCGGCGTGACAAGATAACCGGCATGCGATCGCCACTGGTGCTGCTCGACGGCGCCAGCATGTGGTTCCGCTCCTATTTCGGGGTGCCGTCCTCGATCACCGCCCCTGACGGCCGGCCGGTGAACGCGGTGCGCGGATTCCTCGATTCGCTCGCCGTGGTGATCACCCAGCAACGGCCCAGCCGTCTCGTCGTCTGCCTTGACCTGGACTGGCGCCCGCAATTCCGGGTGGACCTGGTCCCGTCCTACAAGGCCCACCGGGTGGCCGAGGCGGAGCCGGCGGGCGAGCCGGACGTCGAGGAGGTGCCGGACGATCTGACGCCCCAGATCGACATAATCGCCGAACTCCTTGAGGCGTACGGGATCCCGACGGCCGGGGCCGAGGGATTCGAGGCCGATGACGTGCTGGGCACCTTGGCGGCCCGCGAGCGCGACGACCCGGTGGTGGTGGTCAGCGGCGACCGCGACCTGCTGCAGGTGGTGTCCGACGATCCCGTGCCGGTGCGGGTGCTTTACCTCGGCCGCGGCCTGAGCAAAGCCACCCTGTTCGGCCCCGTCGAGGTGGCCGAACACTACGGCGTGCCGGTGGACCGGGCCGGGCCTGCCTACGCCGAACTGGCGCTGCTGCGCGGTGACCCCTCCGACGGCCTGCCGGGCGTGCCGGGCGTCGGCGAGAAGACCGCCGCGACCCTGCTGGCCCAGCACGGTTCGCTGCACCGGGTCCTGGCCGCCGCCCACGACCCGAAATCGAAGACGGCCAAGGGCCTGCGGACCAAGCTGCTGGGGGCGCTGGACTACATCGAGGCGGCGGGCGCGGTGGTGCGGGTGGCCACCGATGCGCCCGTCAAGCTGTCGACGCCCAGCGATGCAGTGCCGCTGGTCGCCGCCGATCCGCAACGCACCGCCGAGCTGGCCACCGAACTCGGCGTCGGCTCGTCAATCGCCCGACTGCAGAAAGCGCTCGACGCGCTGCCCGGCTAACCGGTCACTGGGGGCGGCCGACCTCGTAGGTGCCCTTGTTGTCCTGGAAGGTCACCGTCACGTGCTTGGGCGCGCCGTCGATGCTGACGTCACAGTCGAACGTGGCGCCCTTCTTGACCGTCGGGTTCTGGCCGTGGTTGCACTTGACGTCCTTGACGTTCTTCGCTCCGTAGCCGTTGGTCTCGTCGGACAGCACCTGCTGAACCCCGGCCTGCGCCTTGTTGACGTCCAGCTTGGTGGTGACGAAGAACCCGGGCTGCCAGAAACCCAGCACCAGCACGACGGCGATGAGCAACAACGCGATCCCGCCGGCCACCCCGGCGATCAGCCCGACGGGGCGCTTCTTGCCGGGCTGCTCATAGGGCTGGTACTGCTGCGGGTACTGACCCGGCTGGCCGTATTGCCCGTACTGACCCGGCTGCGGATACTGGCCCGGCTGTGGATACTGGCCGGGCTGCGGGTACTGACCCGGCTGGGCGTACTGCCCGGGCTGGCCGTATTGGCCGGGCTGGCCGTATTGACCGTACTGCCCGGGCTGGGCGTAGCCCTGCTGTTGCGGGTACGGCTGCGGATAGGCCTGCTCGCCCGGCTGCTGATACTGCGGGTACTCGGCCGGCGGCGTGTAGGCCGGGGCCTGCCAGGACGCCTCCTGGGTGGCGTGGTCCTGCCAGGTCGGCGCCACCTGGGTCGGGTCTGACGAGTGGTCGCTACCTTGACCTTGACCGGGCGGTTGCCACTGCTGGTCCGATCCCTGCGGTCCGCTCATCTTTCTCCTCAGCCCCTTGTATCTCGGCATGAACTCTCGGCGCTTAACGGTAGCTCCGGCCTAGCCTACCCGGCGTCAACTGCGACGACGCCGCGCCGAATGTCGTTGATCGCCCGCTTGGCGGTAGCCCGCAGCTCGGTGTCCGGGGCGGCGTTGCGCACCTGGTCGAGCAGGTCGAGCACCTGGCGGCACCAGCGCACGAAGTCCCCGGCCAGCAGCGGGGAGCCGGCACCTCCGGGGTCGGCGGCGGCCAGCGCCGCGGCCAGGTCCGCGGTCCGCGCCCAGCGGTAGATGACGGTGACGAAGCCGTCGTCGGGCTCGCGGCTCGGGGCGATCCGGTGCGTCTGCTCGTCGGCGCGCAGCGCCGACGACAGCCTCGACGTCTGCAGCAAAGCCTGCCGCAACGGCTGCGTCGGCGCCTCGGCCGCGAACGCGGCACCCGGGCCCTCGCCGCCCCGGCTCTCGTAGAGCACCGACGACACGACGGCCGCCAGCTCGGCCGGCTTCAGCCCCGACCAGGCGCCGGTGCGCAGGCATTCGGCGACCAGCAGGTCGCTCTCGCTGTAGATGCGGGCCAGCAACCGGCCGTCGTCGGTGACCCGGGGATCGCCGTCGCGGCGTTCGATGAAGCCACGCTCGGTGAGCAGCCCGACGATCCGGTCGAAGGTCCGGGCCAGCGAATTGGTAGCCGTGGCAACTTTCTTCTCCAGTTGCGCGTTGTCGCGTTCGATACGTAGGTAACGCTCGGCCTGCCGGACCTGCGCCTCGAGGCCCGGCGTGTGGTGCGACGGATGCCGGCGCAGCTGTTCGCGCAGCGACGCCAGCTCCGGGTCGTGGAACCCCTCGTCGGAGTCCCCGCGGCGGCGCTTGGCCGGAATGCTCAGCCCGGCGGCCGCCGACCGCAGCGCCGACGCCAGGTCACGCCGGACCCGCGGTTGGCGGTGCTCGACCCGCTTCGGCAACGGCATCGAACCGACCGGTGCCGAGTTGCCCGAATAGTCGGCCGAGGAAATCCGTCCCGCCCAACGGTTTTCGGTCAGCACCAACGGTCGCGGATCGGAGCTGTCGCGGGCCGATTCCAGGACCACCGCCAGCCCGCCGCGGCGGCCGTGGGCGATGTTGATGATGTCGCCGCGGCGCAGCGCGGCCAGCGCATCGCTGGCTGCCTGCCGTCGGTGCAGCCGCGACGCACGGGATTGCGCGCGTTCCATCTCCGAGATCCGGGCCCGCATCCGCGCGTACTCCAGAATCGGCGCCTTGGGCCCACCCAGCTCGGCGGCGATCTCGTCGAGCATCGCCTGGCCCCGCTCGATGCCCCGCACCAGGCCGACCACCGAGCGGTCGGCCTGGTACTGCGCGAACGACTGCTCCAGCAGCCGATGCGCCTGCTCGGGGCCCATCTGCTGGACCAGGTTGATCGTCATGTTGTAGGACGGGGCGAACGAGCTGCGCAGCGGGAAGGTGCGGGTGGAGGCCAGCCCGGCCACCGCGGACGGCTCGGTGGTTTCCTCGGTGGGATTCCACAGCACCACCGCGTGGCCCTCGACATCGATGCCGCGCCGCCCGGCGCGGCCGGTCAACTGGGTGTACTCCCCCGGCGTCAGCGCCACGTGCTGCTCGCCGTTGAACTTGACCAGCCGTTCGAGCACCACCGTGCGGGCCGGCATGTTGATGCCGAGCGCCAGCGTCTCGGTGGCGAACACCGCCTTGACCAGGCCCGCGGTGAACAACTCCTCGACGGTGTGCCGGAAGGCGGGCAGCATGCCGGCGTGGTGGGCGGCCAAACCACGCAGCAGCCCCTCGCGCCACTCGTAGTAGCCGAGCACCGCCAGGTCGGCGTCGGCGAGATCGCCGCACCGGTGCTCGATCACCTCGGCGATCTGGACCCGCTCCTCCTGAGTGGTCAGCTGCAGCGGCGAACGCAGGCATTGCTGGACGGCGGCGTCACAACCGGCCCGGGAGAACACGAAGGTGATCGCCGGCAGCAGCCCTTCGGCGTCCAGGGTGGCGATCACGTCCGGGCGCCCCGGGGTCCGGTAGAAGCGCGGCCGTCCGGCCCGGGCGGGTGGACGGCCGCGTCCGGCGCCGCGGCGCGGTTGCCAATCCGAGAGCCGATCGGCTTCGCGGCGATGCGCGATGTGACGCAACAGATTCGGGTTGACCCGCGGCTCGCGGCCCGCGCTCGGCTGCCCGGGTGCTTCGGAGTTGCGGTAGTCGAACAGGTCGAACAGTCGCTTGCCCACCAGCACGTGCTGCCACAGCGGCACCGGCCGGTGCTCGTCGACCACCACCGTGGTGTCACCGCGCACGGTCTGGATCCAGCCGCCGAACTCCTCGGCGTTGCTGACCGTCGCCGACAGGCTGACCACCCGCACCTCGTCGGGCAGGTGCAGGATGACCTCCTCCCACACCGGGCCCCGCATCCGGTCGGCCAGGAAATGCACCTCGTCCATCACCACATACGAAAGTCCTTGCAGCGCAGGTGAATCCGCGTACAGCATGTTGCGCAGCACCTCGGTCGTCATCACCACGACGGGCGCATCCGCGTTCACCGACATGTCCCCGGTGAGCAGGCCGATGCGGTCGCGGCCGTAGCGGGCGGTCAGATCGGTGTGCTTCTGGTTGCTCAGCGCCTTCAGCGGCGTGGTGTAGAAGCATTTGCCGCCGGCCGCCAGCGCCAGGTGCACCGCGAATTCGCCGACCACGGTCTTACCGGCCCCGGTCGGCGCGCAGACCAGCACGCCGTGTCCGCGTTCCAGCGCCGCGCAGGCCCGCCGCTGAAAGCCGTCGAGCGCAAAGGGCAGTTCGGAGCTGAACCGGCTGAGCTCGACCAGTTCGGTCGCGGCGTCGGGTGCCGACGGGTCAGGTGACATCGTCATGCTGGCCGGCCGACAGCGACGGCTCCGGTATGGCCGTGGGCGGTTCGATGACCGAGGCTTGGTCGTCGGGAATCACGGCCTGGGCTTCGCGTTTGGCCTTGCGCTTGTCGTGCAGCCGGGCGATCTGGATGGCGAACTCGAGCAGCACCGACAAGGCCACGCCCAGCGCCGTCATCGAAAAGGGATCGGAGCCGGGCGTGAAGATCGCGGCGAACACGAACATCGCGAAGATCAGCCCGCGCCGCCACGCCTTGAGCCGCGGGTAGGTCAGCACGCCGATGGTGTTGAGCATGACGATCAGCAGCGGGAATTCGAAACTCACTCCGAAAACGATCAGCAGGTTGATCAGGAAGCCGAAATACCGGTCCCCCGACAGGGCGGTCACCTGCACGTCGCTGCCGACCGTCAGCAAAAAGCCCAACGCCTTGGACAGCACGAAGTAGGCCAGCACCGCGCCGGCCACGAACAGCGCCACGGCCGGGATCACGAACGCGATCGCGAAGCGGCGCTCCTTCTGGTACAGCCCGGGCGTGATGAACGCCCACAACTGGTAGAACCACACCGGACAGGCCAGCACCACCCCGGCCGTCAAGCCCACCTTGAGCCGCAGCATGAACTGGTCGAACGGTGCCGTGGCCAGCAGCCGGCATTGCCCGTTGGCGCTGATCTCCGCCCGCGCCGACTGCGGAAGCGCGCAGTAGGGATGGCGCAGCCACTCGCCGAGGCTTTCCAGCCCGAAGATCGAATGCGAGTACCAGAAGAACCCGAAGATGGTGGTCAGCGCGATTGCGGCCAGGGAGATCAGCAGCCGGGTGCGCAGCTCGGTCAGGTGGTCGACCAGCGACATGGTCGCGTCCGGATTGGTGCGGCTGCGTCTGTTGCGCGGATTGAGACGCTTCAGCAGGCCGGATGTGCGCGCTGAAACCTTGAATGCTTTCACGATGCTCGGTCGGAGCTGGTCAGGGGCGCTCGGGCACCGCGACGGGACGTCGGGCTACGACGCCGGGCGTGCTTCGCTGTGCCCCTGCTCGCTGGGCGCCGCAGGGTCGACGCGCTGCGACTGCACGGGCGTGGGGTTGGCCGCGGAGGACTCGCTCTGCGCACCCAGCGCCGACGTTTCCGTCTTGTTCTCGCTCTGCATCTCGCGCAGTTCGGACTTGAAGATCCGCATCGACTTGCCCAACGAACGCGCCGCGTCGGGGAGCTTCTTGGCACCGAACAACAAGATCACCACGACCGCGAGGATCGCCCAGTGCCACGGACTAAGACTGCCCACTTTGATTACCTCCAGACGTTCACCCGATGCTACCGCAGTGACGTGAACTGGCGGTGGGCCCGCGCCGCGCCGGCGCCGGGCGGGACGGCCCGGATTTTCTCAGCTCAGGGCCTCATACGCCGCGAGGGCGGCCGCCGCGGCCTCGCGCACCCGCTGCGCCAGCGAGTGCGGCGCCAGCACCTGCACGCCGGATCCCAGGCCCAGCACCAGCCGCGTCATCCAATCTTCGGAGGCGTAGGTCATCACCGCCTCGCAGGAGCCGTCGGGCAGCTCGCGCAGGTCGCGCATCGGGTAGTACTCGAACATCCAGGACGCGTGCGGCGCCACCCGCAGCGTGGCCGACGGCAGCGACGGGTCCCCGTCGAACAGCGAGGTGTCGGGCGGCGCGTGCAGCACCGGTTCCGGTGGCGCGGCCGGCTCGTCGAGCTCGCTGGCCTCCACGATCCGGTCGAAGCGGAACAGCCGGACTCCCTCGGCCTCCCGGGACCAGGCCTCCAGGTAGCTGTGCCCGCCGATCAGCAGCACCCGGATGGGGTCGACGACCCGGCTGGTCAGCGTGTCGCGCGAGGCGGAGTAGTAATCGATGGCCAGCGCGTGTCGGGACTGCACGGCCGCACGCACCGCGGCGGCGGCCCGGCTCTCCGCGGGAGCGGGTTCGTCGACGGCGGTCGCCGCCTGGGTGGTGTCGTGCCCGACGGCTCCGGCGGCGCCCTCGATCTTGGCGATCGCGCTGCGCGCCGCTTCCGGGTCGACGACGCCGGGGATGTCGGCCAGCGCCCGCAACGCCACCAGCAGGCCGGTGGCCTCCGGCGAGGTGAGCCGCAGCGGGCGGTCGATGCCGGCGGAGAAGGTCACCTCGATGGTGTCGCCGGAGAACTCGAAGTCGATGAGGTCGCCCGGGAAATAGCCGGGCAGACCGCACATCCAGAGCTGGTTGAGGTCCTCCTCGAGCTGCTTGGCCGACACCCCGAGGTCGGCGGCGGCCTTGGCCCGGGTGACCCGCGGGTTGGCCTGGAAATACGGGACCATGTTCAGCAGCCGGACCAGACGGGTGGAGATGGGCGTCATGCCGACACTCCCCCGCGGCCGCCGGGCCGGCCGGCGCCGACGGCATCGGCACCGGCATGCGCGCGTAGCCGGGCCAGCACATCGTCGCGCAGCGACTGCGGCTCGAACACCACCGCGTCGGCGCCGTACCCGGCGATGTCGCGGGCGAGCTGGTCGGTGCCGCGGATGTCCAGCTCGATCACCTCGCCGTCGCGGCCGCCCAGTTGCCGGGTGCCGACGGGCCGCCCGGCCCGGCGCAGCGCGGTCGCCCGCCCGTCTGCCACCCACACCCGGGCCTGCCCGCCGGCCGGCGTCGCGGACACGTCGGTGACGGTCTGGGCGACGATCCTGCGCAGGTCGACGCCGTCCGGCACGGTGACCGCGCCGGGCGGGCCGATCGGGGTGACGCCCGGTCCGATCCGGGACAGCCGGAAGGTGCGGGTGGCGTCGCGGTCGCGGTCGTGGCCCACCAAATACCAGCGGCCCTTCTGGGTGACCACGCCCCAGGGCTCGACGGTGCGGATGGCGTACGGCTCGGCCCGCGACGGCCGGTGCGGAAACTGCACGGCCTGACGGGAGTCGATGGCGGACAACAGGATTCCGAGCACTTCTTCCGAGCCGCGCAGTCCGGGCACTCCGGCCGGGGAGGCGATGGCGACCGGTGCCCCGTCATCCAGGGGGTCGACGTCAACGCCGGCCGCGCGCAGCTTGAGCAGCGCGCCCTGGGTCGCGGTGATCAGTTCGGGCGACTCCCACAGCTGGGTGGCCACCGCCACCGCCGCCGCCTCGTCCGGGGTCAGGTCGACCGGCGCGAGCGCATAGGCGTCGCGGTTGATGCGGTAGCCCTCGGTGGGGTCCATCGGCGAAACCCGCCCCACCTCCAGCGGGATGCCCAGGTCGCGCAGCTCGTTCTTGTCCCGCTCGAACATGCGGGAGAACGCCTCGGCGCTGGCGCTCTCCGAGTAACCCGCCACGCTCGACCTGATCTTTTCTGCCGTGATGTAGCCGCGGGTGGACAGCAGGGCAATGACCAGATTCACCAGCCGTTCGACTTTTGACGTCGCCATCGGCACCAGGTTATTCGATGGTCAGCACCCGGCGCTTGCACCGACGCACGCGTCGCTACATGCTCGCGATCAGCCGCTTGACCCGCTCGTCGACGGCCCGGAACGGGTCCTTGCACAGCACGGTCCGCTGCGCCTGGTCGTTGAGCTTGAGGTGCACCCAGTCGACGGTGAAGTCGCGGCCGGCGGCCTGGGCGGCGCTGATGAACTCGCCGCGCAGCCGCGCCCGGGTGGTCTGCGGCGGCGTGTCGACCGCCTCGGCGATGTCCTCGTCGGTGGTGACCCGGGCGGCGAGCCCCTTGCGCTGCAGCAGATCGAAGACGCCGCGGCCGCGCTTGATGTCGTGGTAGGCCAGGTCCAGCTGGGCGATCTTCGGGTCGGACAGCTCCATGTTGTAGCGGTCCTGGTAGCGCTGGAACAGCTTGCGCTTGATCACCCAGTCGATCTCGGTGTCCACCTTGGCGAAGTCCTGGCTTTCGACCGCGTCGAGTTGGCGGCCCCACAGGTCGACGATCTGTTCGATCTGGGCGTTGGGCTCCCGGGTCTGCAGGTGTTCGACGGCGCGGCTGTAGTACTCGCGCTGGATGTCCAGCGCGCTGGCCTGACGCCCCCCGGCCAGCCGGACCGGCCGCCGGCCGGTGATGTCGTGGCTGACCTCGCGGATCGCACGGATCGGGTTGTCCAGCGAGAAGTCCCGGAACGGAACGCCGGCCTCGATCATCTCCAGCACCAGCGCGGCGGTGCCCACCTTGAGCATGGTGGTGGTTTCGCACATGTTGGAGTCGCCGACGATGACGTGCAGCCGCCGGTATTTCTCGGCGTCGGCGTGCGGCTCGTCGCGGGTGTTGATGATCGGGCGGCTGCGGGTGGTGGCGCTGGAGACGCCCTCCCAAATGTGCTCGGCGCGTTGGGAAAGGCAGAACGTCGCGGCCTTCGGCGTCTGCAGCACCTTGCCGGCCCCGCAGATCAGCTGGCGGGTGACCAGGAACGGCAGCAGTACATCGGAGATCCGGGAGAACTCGCCGGCCCGCACGATCAGGTAGTTCTCGTGGCAGCCGTAGGAGTTGCCCGCCGAGTCGGTGTTGTTCTTGAACAGGTAGATGTCGCCGCCGATGCCCTCGTCGGCCAGCCGCTGCTCGGCATCGACGAGCAGGTCCTCGAGCACCCATTCTCCGGCGCGGTCGTGGGTGACCAGCTGCACCAGGTTGTCGCATTCGGCGGTGGCGTACTCGGGGTGGCTGCCCACGTCGAGGTAGAGCCGGGCGCCGTTCCGCAGGAAGACGTTGGAACTGCGGCCCCAGGACACGACGCGGCGGAACAGGTAGCGGGCCACCTCGTCCGGGCTGAGCCGGCGATGCCCATGGAATGTGCACGTGACCCCGAACTCGGTCTCGATGCCCATGATTCGCCGCTGCACGTAATCGAGCGTACTGGTTGTCCGACCGCGGCGGTGGGCAAGCCGCGCCTATCGGTGTGACGAAGTTTCCGGGCGCGGTTTCCGGCGGCGGTGTCGGGCGGCGTTTTCGGGTGCGGGCGAAGGGGCGCTAGTCGGAGGAGCCGCCGTTGAGCTCCGGCGCGTCGCCGTTGCCGTCCGAACCGTTCGAGTCGAGTTCGCGCAGCAAATTCTCCAGCGTGGGCCGGTTGATCCGGCGGAACGCCCGGCGGGGCCGGTTGACATCCAGGATCGCGACTTCCAGGCTGCCGACGTCCAGGGCGGACTGGTCGCCGTTGGAGGATTCGCTGCCGGCCCGCAACGCCCGCACCGCGATGCGGGTCGCCTCGCGCAGGTTGGCGTTCTCGGCGTAGGAGTCCTTGAGCGCGGTGGTGATCGGCTCGGTGGTGCCGCCCATGACCACGAAATGCGGCTCGTCGGCGATCGACCCGTCATAGGTGATCCGGTACAGCTCAGGCGGTTTCGTCTCGCCGTAGTGCGCGACCTCGGCGACGCACAGTTCCACCTCGTAAGGCTTGGCCTGCTCGGTGAAGATGGTGCCCAGCGTCTGCGCGTACACGTTGGCCAGTTGCCGCCCGGTCACGTCGCGGCGGTCGTAGGCGTAACCGCGGGTGTCGGCGAATTGGATGCCGCCGCGGCGCAGATTGTCGAATTCGTTGAACTTGCCCGCCGCGGCGAAGCCCACCCGGTCGTAGAGTTCGCTGATCTTCTGCAACGACCGCGACGGGTTCTCGGCGACGAAGAGCACACCCCCGGCGTAGACCAGCGCGACCACGCTCTTACCCCGGGCGATGCCCTTGCGCGCAAGCTCGCTGCGCTCGCGCATCGCCTGCTCGGGCGAGATGAAATACGGGAAGCTCACTTGTCACCACCCGCGGCGTCGGGGCCGAAAGTGTCTGCGCGCGAACGGCTTTGGATCACCTCGCGGGCCAGCTCGGCGATGCGGCTCTCCGGCACCTCGAGCGCACCCTCCGCGCCGATGGTGACCGCGGTGGGATAGATGCCGCGGACCAGATCCGGTCCGCCGGTCGCGGAGTCGTCGTCGGCGGCGTCGTAGAGCGCCTCGATCGCGACGCGCACCGCGGAGTCGGCGTCGACGACCTGTGAGTACAACTTCTTCATCGACGACTTGGCGAAGATCGAGCCCGACCCCACCGACTGGTAGCCCTCCTCTTCCAGGTTCCAGCCGCCGGCGGCGTCGAACGACACGATGCGGCCGGCGCCTTCCGGGTCGGGCGCGTCGATGTCGTAGCCGGCCAGCAGCGGCAACGCCACCAGTCCCTGCATCGCGGCGGCGAGGTTTCCGCGCACCATGATGGCCAGCCGGTTGACCTTGCCGGCAAACGTGAGCGGCACGCCTTCGAGCTTCTCGTAGTGCTCGAGTTCCACGGCATACAGCCGGGCGAACTCCACGGCGATGGCGGCGGTGCCGGCGATGCCGGTGGCGGTGTAGTCATCGGTGATGTACACCTTCTTGACGTCGCGCCCGGCGATCATGTTTCCCTGCGTCGAACGCCGGTCGCCCGCGAGCACCACGCCGCCGGGGTATTTCAGCGCGACGATGGTGGTCCCGTGCGGCAGCTGACCCGTGCCGCCGCTCGACGAAGCCGGGCCGGACTGCGCCCCGCCGAGGGCCGCCGGCAGCAACTCCGGCGCCTGGCGGCGCAGGAAGTCGGCGAATGACGACAGATCTACGGCGGGTTGTCCGGAGAATGCGGGGCCCGGAAGTGCGGAATTGGTGGACAGGCGATCAGGGAACTGCCAGGTCACTGGCCGCCCTTTTGGACGTATGCCCGGACGAAGTCCTCGGCGTTCTCCTCGAGAACGTCGTCGATTTCGTCCAGCAGATCGTCGGTGTCCTCGGCCAGCTTCTCCCGGCGCTCTTGGCCCGCGGCCGTGCTGCTGGCGAAGTCGTCCTCGTCGTCGCCGCCACCGCCACGCTTGGTCTGCTCCTGAGCCATCGCCGCCTCCTGCTTCGTCTGGGCCTGTTGAGTGGCTTGTCCCAATTATCGAGTTCGATTGCCAAGCCACGCTGCCCGTTGGTCTTCTCTACCCTACCGGTCAACTCCGACGTTGCCCGCCTGAACCGGCGTCTAGCTGGTGAGTTGTTCGACCAGCTCGGCGGCGCTATCCACCGAGTCCAATAACGCTCCGACATACGCCTTGCTGCCGCGCAGCGGCTCCAGCGTCGGAATGCGGACCAGCGAATCGCCGCCCAGGTCGAAAATCACCGAATCCCAGCTGGCCGCGGCGATGTCGGCGCCGAACCGGCGCAGGCATTCGCCCCGGAAGTAGGCGCGGGTGTCGGTGGGCGGATTGTCCACCGCTTCGAGCACCTGGTGTTCGGACACCAGCCGCTTCATCGAGCCGCGCGCCACCAGCCGGTTGTAGAGGCCCTTGTCCAGTCGGACGTCGGAGTACTGCAGGTCGACCAGGTGCAGCCGCGGCGCCGACCAGCTCAGGTTCTCCCGCTGGCGGAATCCTTCGAGCAGGCGCAGCTTGGCGGGCCAGTCCAGCAGCTCGGCGCATTCCATCGGGTCGCGCTCCAGCTGGTCGAGCACGTGCGCCCAGGTCTGCACGATGTCGGCCGCCCGCGGATCCGGGTCGCGGCTGTCGACCAGCTTGGCCACCCGGTCGAGGTAAACCCGTTGCAGCGCAAGCCCGGTCATCTCGCGGCCGTCGGCCAGCGCCACGGCGGTGCGCAATGACGGGTCGCGGCTGATCGCGTGGACCGCGTGCACCGGCCGCGCCAGGGCCAGGTCGCTGAGGTCGATGCCGTGCGCCGGGCCTTCCTCGATCAGGTCGAGCACCAGGGCCGTGGTGCCCAGCTTCAGATAGGTCGACGTCTCGGCCAGGTTGGCGTCGCCGATGATGACGTGCAGCCGCCGGTACCGGTCGGCGTCGGCGTGCGGCTCGTCGCGGGTGTTGATGATGCCGCGTTTGAGCGTGGTCTCCAGGCCGACTTCGACCTCGATGTAGTCCGAGCGCTGGGACAGCTGGAAGCCGGGCTCGTCACCGGAGGGCCCGATGCCGACCCGCCCGGAGCCGGTGACCACCTGACGGGACACGAGGAACGGGGTGAGCCCTGCGATGATCGCGGAAAATGGCGTCTGCCGCGACATCAGATAGTTTTCGTGCGCGCCGTAGGAGGCGCCCTTGCCGTCGACGTTGTTCTTGTAGAGCTGAAGTTTCGCGGCGCCGGGCACGCTGGCGACGTGCCGGGCGGCGGCCTCCATCACCCGCTCGCCGGCCTTGTCCCAGATCACCGCGTCGAGCGGGTCGGTGCATTCGGGCGCGGAGTATTCCGGGTGGGCGTGGTCGACGTAGAGCCGTGCCCCGTTGGTGAGGATCATGTTGGCGGCGCCGACCTCGTCGGCGTCCACCACCGGCGGCGGGCCGGCCGAGCGGCTCAGGTCGAAACCGCGGGCGTCGCGCAGCGGCGACTCCACCTCGTAGTCCCAGCGGGTGCGCTTGGCGCGCTGGATGCCCGCTGCGGCCGCGTACGCCAACACCGCCTGCGTCGACGTGAGGATCGGGTTGGCAGTCGGGTCCGATGGCGATGAAATGCCGTATTCGACCTCCGTCCCGATAATCCGTTGCATGACCTAAGCGTAGGCCGGACGACGATGCGCCCCGCGCAGCGGGGCGGGAGGAGCCGGCCCATCAAACCCCGCCGGACGACGATGCGCCCCGCGCAGCGGGGCGGGACGCTGCTTGTTGACGGCACCGACACCAGTGATTAATTTCACCCTGTGTCCGCACCCGGATCCGATGGCGCCGTCGGGAAACATGCCCTGGACCTGGCGGGGAAACGTTACGGCGAAGTCCTGCTCGTCACTCCGGGTGAGGCGGGCCCGCAGGCAACGGTTTACAACAGCTTTCCGCTCAACGACTGTCCGGCCGAGCTGTGGTCGGCGCTCGACCCGCACGCGATCGCCAAGGAGCACGGGGCGGCCATGGCGTTGCTCAACGGTCCGCGCTACTGGCTGATGAACGGCATCGAGAAGCAGCCGCAAGGCCCCCGGATCACCAAAACCTTCGGCGGCATCGAGATGATCCAGCAGGCCACTGTGCTGTTGTCGTCGATGAATCCCGCGCCCTACATCCCCAACACGGTCAATCGCCACACCGTCTTCGTCTTCGACGCGGGCCAGGAGATTTACGAGCTGATCGACCCCGAGAACCAGCACTGGGTGATGCAGACCTGGAGCCAGGTGTCCGACCCGACGTTGTCGCGAGCGGATCTACCCGGCCTCGCCGGCCGCCTCGACCTGCCCGCCGGGTGGAGTTACCAACCTCGGGTGCTCACCAGCGAGCTGCGGGTGGACACCACCAGCCGGCCCGCGCGGGTGCTGCAGGACGACCTGACCAACAGCTATTCGCTGGTGACGGCCTGACGGCGGGCAGGGGCCACGAGCACGAGACTGAAACTACGCACATCCGCCGCGGCGTGTCGTGTGCGTAGTTGCAGTGTCGCGGAAGCGGAGCCGGCAGCCGGCACCCGCGACCGCTACAGGTACTGGCCCAGGTTGGACTCGGTGTCGATGGCCCGCGACGCGCTCGAGCTCTTGCCGGTGACCAGGGTGCGGATGTAGACGATCCGCTCGCCCTTCTTGCCCGAAATCCGCGCCCAGTCATCGGGGTTGGTGGTGTTGGGCAGGTCCTCGTTCTCGGCGAACTCGTCGACGATCGAGTCGAGCAGGTGCTGGATGCGCAGACCCGGCTGGCCGGTCTCCAGCACCGACTTGATCGCGTTCTTCTTCGCGCGGTCGACGACGTTCTGGATCATCGCCCCGGAGTTGAAGTCCTTGAAGTACATGACTTCCTTGTCGCCGTTGGCGTAGGTGACCTCCAGGAACCGGTTGTCGTCGATCTCGGCGTACATCCGCTCGACGACCTTCTCGATCATCGCCTTGATGCAGGCGGTGCGGTCGCCGCCGAACTCGGCCAGGTCGTCGGCGTGCAGCGGCAGCTCCTCGGTCAGGTACTTCGAGAAGATGTCTTGCGCCGCTTCGGCATCCGGGCGCTCGATCTTGATCTTCACGTCGAGGCGGCCGGGCCGCAGGATGGCCGGGTCGATCATGTCCTCGCGGTTGGAGGCGCCGATCACGATGACGTTCTCGAGCCCCTCCACGCCGTCGATCTCGGACAGCAGCTGCGGGACCACCGTCGTCTCGACGTCCGAGCTGACCCCGGTGCCGCGGGTGCGGAAGATGGAGTCCATCTCGTCGAAGAACACGATCACCGGCGTGCCCTCGGAGGCCTTCTCGCGGGCGCGCTGGAAGATCAGCCGGATGTGCCGCTCGGTCTCGCCGACGAACTTGTTGAGCAGCTCGGGGCCCTTGATGTTGAGGAAGTACGACTTGGCTTCGCGGGCGTCGTCGCCGCGCACCTCGGCCATCTTCTTGGCCAGCGAGTTCGCCACCGCCTTGGCGATCAACGTCTTACCGCAACCGGGCGGGCCGTAGAGCAGCACGCCTTTGGGTGGCCGCAGCGCGTACTCGCGGTAGAGCTCCTTGTGCAGGAACGGCAGCTCGACGGCGTCACGGATCTGCTCGATCTGGCGGGTCAGGCCACCGATGTCCTCGTAGCTGACGTCGGGGACCTCCTCGAGCACCAGGTCCTCGACCTCCGCCTTGGGGATGCGCTCGAAGGCATAGCCGGCCTTGGTGTCCACCAGCAGCGAGTCGCCGGGCCGCAGCTTGCGCGGCCGGGTGTCGTCGTTGAGGGCGTCCGGGTGACCGTCGGGCAGGTTGTCGGCGACCAGCGGCTCGGCCAGCCACACGATGCGCTCCTCGTCGGCATGGCCGACCACCAGGGCCCGGTGCCCGTCGGCCAACAGCTCGCGCAGGGTGGAGATCTCGCCGACCGATTCGAAGGTGCCGGCTTCCACCACCGTCAGCGCCTCGTTGAGACGAACCGTTTGACCCTTGCGCAGCAACGAAACATCGATGTTCGGCGAGCAGGTCAGCCGCATCTTGCGGCCCGAGGTGAACACGTCGACGGTGTCGTCCTCGTGCGTGGCGAGCAGGACGCCGTAGCCGCTGGGCGGCTGCCCGAGCCGGTCGACTTCCTCGCGCAGGGCCAGCAGCTGTTGACGGGCCTCTTTGAGGGTCTCCATCAGCTTCGAGTTCCGGGCCGCAAGGGAGTCGATGCGGGCCTCCAGCTGATGCACGTCACGCGCGGAGCGGGCGCCGCCGTGCGAGCCGACGGCGTGCTCGAGTTGCTCGCGCAGCATCGCCGCCTCGCGACGCAGTTCCTCCAGCTCGGCCTCGTCGCCGCTGGACATGTCTGATTCGCGGGGGGTCCCGAAAGCTTCAGAACGCTCTGAGCTACCCATCTTGCGCTCCTTTCCCACACCGAATTGGCGCGGCGGATACTTCAAAGCTACCGGCGATTGCCGATTGATGTGGGTAGTCAAATACCCACGAAAAGTTAAGATTTTCGTCACGCTGGTAATCTCGGCCACTAATCCTGATGATCGAAAGGGCCCGGAGGAACGCCGTGACCGCAAAAAGCCTCGCCACGGGCTCGGCTCCGGTCGCAGCCGTCGGCGCCGGCGCCGCAGGTGTGACTTCGGTTGCACCCATCGGCCCGACCTTAGCGAGTTCCCCGATCCGCGCAGCGGCCAGAGCCGCCTAGCCGGCCGACCGACTGGATGCACCGAGCACTGTCCGTAGCGTTGAGCGCCGCCACCGCGCTGGCGGCGGTCGGACTGGCGGCGTGTTCGACGTCGCACCCGAGAAGCGAGACGTCGGCCGCCTCGTCGCTGCCGCCCGCCACGTCGACTCCGATCGCGCCGCCGGCCACGACTCCCCTGCCGCCCCCCGAAGCCCTCACCGATGTGCTCGGCCGGCTGGCCGACCCGAGCGTCCCGGGCGCCAACAAGGTGAGTCTGGTCGAGGGCGCGACGCCGGAGAGCGCGGCCACGCTGGACAAGTTCACCAATGCCTTGCGCGACAACGGCTACCTGCCCATGACCTTCACCGCGAACGACATCGCGTGGTCGGACCAGAACCCGTCGAACGTGAAGGCCAGCATCGCCGTCCACACCAACCAGCCCAACAACGCCAACTGCACCTTCCCCATGGAGTTCACTCCCTTCCAGGGCGGCTGGCAGCTGTCCCGGCACACCGCCGAAACGCTGTTGGCCCTTGGCAAGTCGCCGCAGGCGCCGACGTCTGCGGCTCCCGAGGGCCCGGGGGCCCCGGCTCCGCCGGCCGAACCCGCCCCGCCGCCGGAGCCCGCGCCCACGCAAACCCCGCCCGGGTGAGCCGCGGGATGTGGGTCGGCTGGCTCGAGTTCGACGTCTTGCTGGGCGACGTCCGCTCGCTCAAACAGAAGCGGTCGGTCATCCGTCCCGTCGTCGCGGAGTTGCAGCGCAAGTTCAGCGTCTCGGCCGCCGAGACGGGTTCGCACGACTTGTATCGACGGGCGGGCATCGGCGTCGCCACGGTCTCCGGCGACCGCGGCCATGCCGTCGACGTCCTGGACGCGGCCGAACGGCTGGTGGCCGCGCATCCGGAGTTCGAGCTGCTCTCGGTGCGGCGCTCGCTGGTTCGCAGCGACGACTTGGGCTAGCCGGGCCGTCGGATCAGCCGTCGCGGCCTTCGCGTTTACGGCCCAACGGCGCCGGCGCGATGACGCCGGGCGCCAGCCGCCGGGTGAAGATCAAAAAGGCGGTGTGCCCGCGCATCGAATGCTGCGGCCGCACCGCGAGACCGACGACGTTCCAACCCCGTTGCAAGGTTTCCCAGGAGCGTGGTTCGGTCCAGCACTGCTGGGCCCGTAACGCCTCGACGGCCCGCGACAGCTGGGTGACCGTGGCCACGTAGATCATCAACACCCCGCCGGGGATCAGGAGCCGCGCGACCGACTCCAGCACCTCCCACGGCGCCAGCATGTCCAGCACGGCGCGGTCGACGGACCGGTCCGGCAGATCCGAGTCGGCGACGTCGTCGACGATCAGTTGCCAGTTGTCCGGTGCCTCGCCCCCGAAGAACACGGACACGTTGCGCTGGGCGTGCTCGGCATGGTCGGCGCGCTGTTCGTAGGAGATCACCCGCCCCTGGGGTCCGACCGCGCGCAGCAGCGAGCAGGTCAGCGCACCCGAGCCGGCCCCGGCCTCCAGCACCCGCGCCCCCGGGAAGATGTCGCCCTCGTGCACGATCTGGGCGGCGTCCTTGGGGTAGATCACCTGCGGCCCGCGCGGCATCGACATCACGTAGTCGATCAGCAGCGGCCGCATCACCAGGTAGACGGCGCCGTTGCTGGACTTGACCACGCTGCCCTGCTCGAGCCCGATCACCGCGTCGTGGGGGATGGACCCGCGATGGGTGTGGAACTCGGCGCCGGCGGCGAGCACCATCGTGTAGTGCCGACCCTTGGCGTCGGTGAGCTGCACACGCTCGCCCACGGTGAACGGGCCGGTAACGGACACGCGGTCCAGCGTGCCAGCCGACTCGCCGCAACCGGTGCTTGGGGGTTGTCGGCGCCCGGTCCTAGGCTGCCGAACATGATCGTCCAGCCGGAGGCACGGCAGTCGGCGGCGCGGCCGACGGGCCAGGTGTCGCGCCCGGCGCTGTCGCCGTCGCGGGCGGCGGACTTCAAGCAGTGCCCGCTGCTGTACCGGTTCCGGGCCATCGACCGGCTGCCCGAGGCGCCGTCGCCCGCCCAACTGCGCGGCTCGCTGGTGCATGCCGCCCTGCAGCAGCTGTACGAGCTGCCGGCCGCCCAGCGCGGCCCCGAGACGGCCCTGGCGCTGGTGGGCCCGGCCTGGGAACAGCTCCTCGCCGCGAGCCCGGAGCTGACGGCGGACCTGGATCCCACCCAGCACGGCCAACTGCTGGCCGAGGCGCAGGCGCTGCTCGCCGGTTATTACCGGCTCGAAGATCCCACCCGTTTCGACCCGCAGTGCTGCGAGGAGCGGGTGGAGGTCGAACTCGCCGACGGAACGCTGCTGCGCGGATTCATCGATCGCATCGACGTCGCCGCCACCGGCGAGCTGCGGGTGGTCGACTACAAGACCGGCAAGGCGCCGCCGGCTGCACGAGCCCTGGCCGAGTTCAAGGCCATGTTCCAGATGAAGTTCTACGCGGTGGCCCTGTTGCGTTCGCGCGGTGTGCCGCCCACCCGGCTGCGGCTCATCTATCTGGCCGACGGTCAGGTGCTGGACTACTCACCCGAGTACGACGAGCTGCTGCGCTTCGAGAAGACCCTGATGGCGATCTGGCGGGCCATCCAATCCGCCGGTCGGACAGGCGATTTCCGTCCCACCCAGTCACGGCTGTGCGACTGGTGTCCGCATCAGCAGCTCTGCCCGCTATTCGGCGGAACCCCGCCGCCCTACCCCGGCTGGCCGGATACACTTGGCGCGCAAGACAATTCGACTCTGTCCGACCCCGTCGACCTGGCCGGCTAGGCCAGCGGCGACATTTGCTGCAGCATCGTCGGGATCAGTTCGCTGACGGTGGGGTGGATGTGCATGGTGCGCGACAGCGTGGTGTAGGGCGCCTTGGCGGACATGACGTCCAGGATGCCGTGTATCGCCTCGTCGCCGCCGACGCCCAGGATGGCGGCGCCCAGGATCTCCCGGGTGTCGGCGTCCACCACCACCTTCATGAAGCCTTGTGTCTCACCCTTTTCCACCGCCCGGCCCACCCTGGTCATCGGGCGCTTCCCGACCAGGGCCCTGCGCCCTGACGCACGGACCTGCGCGACGGTCATGCCGGCGCGCCCCAGCGGCGGGTCGATGTAGAGCGCGTAGGTGGTGATCCGGTCGCTCACCCGGCGCGGATCGTCGTCGAGCAGATTGGCGGCGACGATCTCGAAGTCGTTGTAGGAGGTGTGCGTGAACGCGCCCCTGCCGTTGCAGTCGCCCATCGCCCAGATGTGTTCGACGCTGGTCTTCAGCTGGTCGTCGACGAGGATGTAGCCGCGGGCGTCGGTCCGCACGCCGGCCACCGCCAGGTCGAGGTCGTCGGTGTTGGGTCGCCGGCCCACCGCCAGCAGCAGGTGGCTGCCCCGGATGGGCGGAGCGCCGTCACGCGGGGTCAGTTCGAAACCGTTGCCGGTCTTGGCTATTCGCACGTCGTCGGCGTTGACGACGATGTCGATGCCTTCGGCCCGCAGGATTTCCTGCACCGCGGCCGACACGTCCTCGTCTTCGCGGGAGGCCAGCCGCGGGCCGCGCTCCACCACGGTCACCGCAGCCCCGAAGCGCCGGTACATCTGGGCGAACTCCAGCGCGATGTAGCTTCCGCCGACGATGACGAGATGTGTTGGCAGCCTGTCGAGTTCGAGGATCGACACGTTGGTGAGGAAGTCGACCCCGGCCAGGCCGGGGATGTCGGGCACCACCGCGCGGCCGCCGACGTTGAGGAAGATGCGCTCGGCCCGCAGCAGGTCCTCGCCGACCTGCAGGGTGTGCGGATCCCGGAAGCGGGCGTGGCCGCGGACCACGGTGCAGCCGGCCATGCCCGCCAACCAGTCTTCGACGCCCTTGCGGTCGCCCAGCATGATCTCGTCTTTGCGTGCCTTGACTTTCGCCATGTCCACGCTGATCGCCCCGGTCCCGACGCCGTAGTCCGCGCCGCGACGGGCCAGGTGGGCCGCATGCGCCGAGGCGACCAGCGTCTTGGTGGGAATGCACCCGGTGTTGACGCAGGTGCCGCCGATCAGTTTGCGTTCGATGATGGCGACGCGCTGCCCGGCCGCGGTCAGCCGCCCGGCCAGCGGCGGGCCGGCCTGGCCGGCGCCGACGATGATCGCGTCGAAATGCTTTGTCACTGAACGACTGTCACTCAACGACTGTCAGTTAGGGGCTGTCACTTAACGGCCGTCAGCAGATAATCAGTCAGCACGTGCCCGGTCGCCGCGAGAATGGCGAACCCGCCCGCGATCGCCACCACGTCTTCGAGCAGCGCGATCGGCAGGTCCTTGCCGCCGGTCGCGGCGACCAGCCACCGACGGGCGTGGTAGCCGCCCAGGGTGCCGAGCACCGCGCCGATGACACCGGCCCCGAGCGCGGTGAAGGTCCAATGCGGCCAGGCCCCCAGCGCCGCCCCGGCTAGCCCGCCGAGCACGATCCGGGCCGCGAAGATCGGCGCCGCCGTGCGGGCCGGCGTCTTGGGCAGCTTGTCGTTCACCAGTTCACCGACGGCAAGCACGGTGAAGACGATCACCGTGATGATGTTGGCCATCCAGGACGCCCAGGTGCCGTGCAGATCGACCCAACCGATGAGGGCGGCCCAGGCCACCACGGCCGGCGCCGTCAGCGACCGCAATCCGGCGACGACACCGATCAGCAAAGCCAGCAATACGATAAGCGCGTGTGTCACGGGGATCCTCCTCCGAGGGTGAACAACCGGCGGCCGGTGCAGGGACGGCCCATTCGCCAACCCGGGCAATCCCCTGAGCCGGACGCTAACACAGCGACCCCGGGCGGCACGATGCCCACGCGGCCCGCACCCGGCCGGTACGGAGTGCGATCAGAACCGGCAAAACCTGATGTCGGACGCCAGGATTGCCTTGGCGCCGATGGCGGCCAGTTCGTCCATGATCTCGTTGACGCCGCGGCGCGGCACCAGCGCCCGGATGGCGACCCAGTCCGCGTCGGCCAGCGGCGCGATGGTGGGCGACTCCAGCCCCGGCGTGATCGCCGTGGCTTTGTCCAGCACCGCCCGGGGGCAGTCGTAATCGAGCATCAGGTATTGCTGCCCGAACACCACGCCCTGGATCCGCGCCACCAACTGATCGCGTGCGGCCTGTGTGTCGTCCTGGCCACCCCGGTCGCTCTCGATGAGCACCGCTTCGGAATCGCACAGCGGCTCACCGAAGGCCACCAGGTTGTGCAAGCTCAGGGTGCGCCCCGACCCGACCACGTCGGCGATGGCGTCGGCCACACCGAGCTGCACCGAAATCTCCACCGCGCCGTCGAGCCTAATGACGGTGGCCTCAATACCGCGCTCTGCCAAGTCTTTTCGGACCAGGTTGGGATATGCGGTGGCGATCCGCTTGCCGGCCAGATCGGCGATCTTCCAGTCCCGCCCGGCCGGCCCGGCGTAGCGAAAGCTCGACGACCCGAATCCCAGCGCCAGGCGTTCCCGCACCGGGGCGTCGGAATCACCCACCAGGTCCCGTCCGGTGATGCCGAAGTCCAACTCGCCCGAACCCACGTAGATTGCAATGTCTTTGGGCCGCAGGAAGAAGAACTCGACCTGGTTGACCGGATCGATGACGGTCAGGTCCTTGGAATCGGTGCGGCGCCGATAGCCGGCCTCCGCGAGGATCTCGGTGGCCGTCTCGCTCAGCGTGCCCTTGTTGGGAACCGCGACGCGCAGCATCGTCACAGCTTCCGGTACACGTCGTCGAGGGACAGCCCGCGCGCGATCATCAGCACCTGCGTCCAGTACAGCAATTGGCTGATCTCTCCGGCCAGAGCGTCGTCGGATTCGTGCTCGGCGGCCAGCCACACCTCACCGGCCTCCTCCAGGATCTTTTTGCCCAGCCCGTGCACGCCGCCGTCCAGCGCGGCGACCGTCGCGCTGCCGGCGGGCCGGGTACGGGCGCGCTCGCCCAGCTCGGCGAACAGATCCTCGAAGGTCTTCACGGCCAGCGATTGTTTCACGCGCCGGCCGGCAAAGTCACGGCGGTTTAGCGCCGGCCGGGCGTGGCGTCGCTGGGCCGGTCGAATCCGGCGAGCGTGATGCGCAGCGCTTCTTCCAATTGCTCGTGAAAGGGCCGGCTCTCGTCGCTGTCCGAGCTCAGCCATCCGTCGAGGACGAATTGGACGGTGGCCAAACTCGTGTGCACCAGCAGAGCGGGCCGAATGTCAAGCGCCGCAGTGACATTCATCCGCGCCGCGACCTGTTGGATCAGGTTGCTGTGATCGGTTTCGCTCATCAGCACGGACTTACGCAGCAGGTGGGGCGCGGTCGCGACGGCGTGCCGCCAAGTATCGAAGTCGCCCGCCGCGCCGACCTCCTTGGCATGCGTGACGAATAGTTGGATCAACGCTTCGACCGCCGACTCGTGCGCCGGCCGGGTGCGGTACGCGCCCACGATTGTGGCCGCCACCTCGCGGGCGGGATCGACCAGCAGACCCTCCTTGGTGGGCGCGTACCGGAAATAGGTGCTGATCGAGATCCCGGCGGCCGCGGCGATGTCCTCGGTGGTCACCGCCTCGAAGCCGCGCTCGGCGAAAAGCTGGTGGGCGGTCTGCTGGATCTGCGAGAGCAGCTCGGCCCGGCGCCGGTCCCGCAACGAGCTGCTATTTGCTGAGGGCATGCCATCACCTTCGTCAATCCGACATTCAAACCCCACGGCGCCGTCCAGCGACGAACTGAGATGAGTGACTCTACACTATTGAAAGCCCCTCTCACGTAGGCTAGTGTGATGCAGCACACGCCAATGAACTGCGGACTTGTGGGGCTTGTTGACACTATTTTAATAAAGTTAGAGTCAATGGCGCCCAACGACGTTCGCGCGGCACTCAGGATTCAGGGGTGGGAAGAGGGCCGATGAACGCGGTAGCTGGTACGCAATGACCTGTGCCATGGGTTTGCTGAACGGACCGCTGGTCACGCCGCGATGACCGCGACCTTGACCACGCCACTCGACGGCGTCGACGGCGTTGCTGCCATCCGGAACTGGTCGGTCGGCTACGTCAAACGTCACCCGGTGGCCTCACTGACGACGGTCGGCGAGCAGTTCGTGCTGGGGGTGCGCACCATCCAGTACTTCTTCTACGACCTGATCACCGGGCGATTCCAATGGCAGGAATTCGTCCGCCAGGGCGCGTTCATGGCCGGCACCGCCGTGTTGCCCACCATCCTGGTCTCGCTGCCGATCAGCGTCACCCTGTCCATCCAGTTCGCGTTGCTGGCCGGGCAGGTGGGCGCCACCTCGCTGGCCGGCGCGGCCAGCGGGCTCGCCGTGATCCGGCAGGGCGCGTCGCTGGTCGCCGCGGTGCTGATGGCGTCGGCGGTCGGGTCGGCGATCACCGCCGACCTGGGTTCGCGAACCATGCGCGAAGAGACCGACGCGATGGAGGTGATGGGCGTCTCGGTGGTCCGTCGCCTGGTGGTGCCGCGCTTCGCCGCGGCGGTGATGATCGGCGTGGCACTCACCGGTGTCGTGTGTTTCGCCGGATTCTTCGCCAGCTACATGTTCAACGTGTACTTCCAGAACGGGGCGCCGGGCAGTTTCGTGTCCACCTTCGCGTCGTTCGCGACGACCGGTGACATGATCCTGGCGCTGCTCAAGGCGATCGTGTTCGGCGCCATCGTGGCGATCGTGTCGAGCCAGAAAGGCTTGTCCACCAAGGGCGGACCGACCGGCGTGGCCAATTCGGTGAACGCCGCTGTGGTGGAGGCGATTCTGCTGTTGATGATCGTCAATGTCGCGATCAGCCAGCTCTACATCATGTTGTCGCCCAGGACGGGGCTGTGACGTGACGGCCTCGGCATACCAACCCTTCGCGCCGATCTCGGTGCCGCTGGCGCGGCTCTACCGCAGGGGCAAGGTCCCGGTCATCCGGCTCGGCCATCTGCTGGTCTTCTTCGTCCGGGCGCTGGTGGCCGTCCCGCTGGCCCTGCGCCAGTACAGCGGCGAGTTCCTGCGGCTGCTGTCGAACATCACCTGGGGCAACGGGTCGATCGTGGTGGGCGGCGGCACCGCGGGCGTGGCCGTGGTGCTGGGGATGACGGTCGGCGCACTGGTCGGCATCGAGGGCTACAACTTCCTGGACCTCCTCGGCCTGGGACCGGCCACCGGATTCGTCTCCTCGTTGGTCAACACCCGCGAGCTGGCCCCGCTGATGGCGTCGCTGGCCTTCGCGATGCAGGGCGGCTGCCGCTTCACCGCCCAGCTGGGATCCATGCGCATCGCCGAGGAGATCGACGCGATGGAATCGATTGCCATTCGCCCGATCCCCTACTTGGTGACCACCCGGCTGATCGCGTCGGTGGTGGCGATCGTCCCGCTGTACGCGGCATGCCTGGCGATCGGTTACCTGAGCACCCAAATCGTGGTGAGCATCGGCAGTGGCGGCTCGACCGGGTCCTACCTGCACTACTTCACCCTGATGCTGGCCGGCCAGGACATCGTCTACTCGCTGTTCAAGGCGGTCGTCTTCGTGTGGATCGCCTCCACGATCCAGTGCTACTACGGGTATTACGCGAGCGGCGGGCCCGAGGGCGTCGGGGTGGCCGCGGGGCACGGCATGCGGGCCAGCATCACGGTGGTGATCATCGTGAACATGCTGCTCACCATGGCGCTGTGGGGCGTCGATTCCGGCGCAAGGTTCGGCGGGTAGGCCGGTGGCGAGGTCGGTGGACGATGCCCAATTCCTTTGAGCTGGACGGACGCGGCCCCTCGGACCGGCAGCTGTTCGGCATCGGCATCGCGGTGCTGGTGGTCAGCGCCCTGCTCACCACCGTGATGTTGGTGAAATCGACTGGCAGGCTGGACGATTACGTGCGGGTGGTGGCCGACCTGGTCAACGTGGGCGACGGCCTGCCGCAGAAGTCGGACGTCAAATACCACGGCGTGCTGGTCGGCATGGTCGACGACGTCGTCCCCGCGGCCCACGGCAAACCCAACTATGTCCACATCAACCTGAAAGAGGACTACGCCAAGTCGATTCCGGCCAGTGTGACCGCACGAGTAGTGCCCAGCAACGTGTTCGCCGTGTCGTCGGTGCAACTGGTGGGTAACGGGCCCGGCTCGAAAATCCGTGACGGCGCCCATATTCCGGAGGACAAGCGGCTGCCGACCGTGTTGTTCCAGACGACGGTCAGCAAGCTGCGCGATCTGCTCGCCGCCGCGGGGCGCGGCCGCGATGACAGGTCGGTGGGAATTCTGGCCGCCCTGGGGGCGGCTACCGATCATCGGCGGGTCAGCCTGCTCAACGCCGGGGCGCAACTGAATCGCCTTCTCGATCAACTCAATTCGATTGTCAGCACCGACACCGGCCCATCCACGGTGTCGGCCCTGTTGGATGCGACGCGGGGCCTGGCGCAGACGGCGCCGGATCTGTTGGACGCGTTGCACCAGGCCGTCGAGCCGATGCAGACCTTCGCCGAGACACGCGGCCAGCTGGCGTCGCTGCTGTCGGGCGCCGACTACACGGTGGGGACGACGCGTCAGTCCTTCGACAACCACATCGACCAATTGATCAGGATCACCGCAGATTTCACACCGGTGCTCGGTGTGTTGGCGCAGAAGTCGAACAACTTCGTGCCCGCGGTCACCAAACTGGACAACCTGGCCAACCAGTTCATGGAGCAGGTCTGGAACCCGCAGACCAACCTGGGCAACATGCGCGCGATGCTGACCTTCACCCCCAGCTCCACCTACACCCGCGCCGACTGCCCGCATTACGGAGAGCTGAAGGGGCCCAGCTGCTTCACCGCCCCGCTGATTCCGGTGCGGCCCGACCTGCCCGACGTGCTGCTGCCACAGAACTATCAGCCGCCCAAGGATCTGGCGCCGCCGCCGGGCACGGTGATCGGCCCGGACGGGAACCTCGTCGCGGTGGGCCCGCCGCTGATCAACCCCACCCCGAATTTGACCGACCCCAATCCCCCACTGGCCCCGGGGATCACCCCGTCGCCGCCGGTGCCCGGGAGCGCCAATCCGGACAACCCGTCACCGGGGGCGCCGGCGACACCGCAACCGCAGCAACCGTGGGTCGCGCCGGTGGCGCCCAAGGCCCCTTGGATTCCCCAGTCCTCGTTCCGGCCGTCGTTCGGGGGCAACGTGGGTCCCGTGGGGAGCCAATACGAACGAACCATGCTGGGCGCGATCACCGGTGGACCCGCGTCGGAGGCCACCCAGTTGCTGCTGGGCCCGGTCGCCCGCGGAACGACGGTGTCGCTGGCGCATCCGCCCGGGCCGTCCCCCGCGCCTCGACCCGGGGAGGGCAAATGAGGTTTCGCGGCCCGCTCATCGCGCTGACGCTGTTCATGATCGTCTCGCTGACGCTGACCTGGCTGGTGTATGTGAGCCTGCGCCGCGACGTGGCCGGCGACACGGCCCGGTATTCGGCGGTGTTCAGCGATGTGTACGGGCTGCGCGAAGGTGACGACGTGCGGATGGCCGGGGTGCGGGTGGGCCGGGTCGAAAAGATCGAACTGGACGGGAAATTGGCGAAGGTCTCCTTCGTGGTGCAGTCCGAACAGCGGCTGTACGGGAACACCCTGGCGTCGGTCACCTACCAGAACATCGTCGGCCAGCGCTATCTCGGCCTGTCGTTGGGCAAGGAGGGCAATCCAGCGCAGCTTCCGCCGGGCAGCACCATTCCGCTGGAACGCACCGAACCCTCGTTCGACGTCACCACGCTGCTCAACGGCTACGAACCGTTGTTCAGCCTGCTCAACCCGCACGACGCCGACAACCTGACCAAGGGCATCATCGCCTCGCTGCAGGGCGACACGTCGTCGCTGGCCACCCTGGTCGGCCAGACTTCCACGCTCACACAGACTTTCGCCGGCCGCGACCAGGCGCTCGGCAACGTGATCACCAACCTGAACAAGGTGGTGGGCAACCTGGCGGCGCAGAACGACAACCTCGACGAGGTCATCACCCAGACCCGCAGCGTGGTCGGGGAACTCGACCGGCGACGCCCGGACCTGGTGGCCTCGGTGGGGTCGCTGGCCCGGCTGAGCGATCGGCTGTCGGCCTCCGCCGCCGACGTGTACCCGGCGCTGCGTGAGTTCATCGACCGCCAACCGGGCGTCACCAAACACATCATGGACGTCGAACCGCAGGTGGCCTTCTTCGGCGACAACATCCCGCTGCTGTTGAAGGGGCTCACCCGGGTGGGCAACCAGGGCGCCTACGGCAACGCCTACGTGTGCGACGTGAACTTCATGGGATTTTTCCCGGGACTCAACGACGTCGTGCCGATCATCATCAACGCCGCCACACCCGGCAACCGGGCCTGGCACACCCCGAGATGCAGGAGCACCGTCGATGGTTGAGTTGATGGCCGGGACCACGGCAGGATCGATGCTCGACAGGTCTGTGCGGCAACGACTTTCGGCACTGACGAAGCGCCCGCTGGAGAGCTACAACAAGACCTGGCTCGGGTTCGTCGCCGTCGCGGTGGTCGCGGCGGTGATCGCGGTCATGCTGGTGGTGCACGCGCTCGGCGCCGGATACCGGCACTACACGGCCGAGTTTGCGCAAGCGGCGTCGCTGCGCGCCGGCAACCCGATCGTGGTGGCGGGCATCCCGGTGGGCACGGTCACCAGCATGAAGCTCGTCGGCGACCACGTCGAGGCGGGTCTGAAGGTGCGCGACAACATCAGCTTCGGCAAGGATTCCCGGGCCCAGATCCGGGTCACCACCATCCTGGGTTCGCGCTACCTTGCGCTGGAACCCAATGGCCCGGCGCGCCTGCCCGGCAACACCTTCGACCTGGCGCACACCGAGGTCCCCTACGACCTGCAGGCCGCATTGCAGGACGCCACCACCACCTTCGAGCAGGTCGACTCCGACCGGTTTGCCCAGTCGCTGGCGGTGCTGGGCAAGCAACTCGAGGGCCTGCCGGCCGTTGTGCCGCAGGCGATCACGAACATCGACACGCTGTCGTCGATCATCGCGACCCGGCGCGATCAACTCGGGCAGCTGCTGCGCAGCACCGAACAGGTGACCAACACGCTGCGCCGCCAGCAGGCCGGCATCGGCGCGCTCGTCGACCAGGGCCAGGACCTGCTGGGCCAATTCGTGGCACGGCGCGCGGTCTTCCACGCCATGATGCGATCCCTGTCCAGCCTGGTCGACACCCTCAGTCGGGTGGTGGTCAACGACCGGTCGGGGGTGGACGCGCTGCTCAAAGACATCCGCGATTTCACCGGCCTGGTGTCCGCGCACGACGACCTGCTGCACAGCCTGCTGCAGGTCAGCCCGATCTTCTTCCGCGAGGCGGCCAACCTCACCGGTGACGGCAACGCGATCAATTTCAACGCGCCCAACGTCCCGCTGATCGACTCGTGGATGTGCGCGATCAGCGGCCGTGCCAAGCAGTTCGGCATGATCCAGTACTTCAAGGACTGCAAGTGACGCGGCTCGGCACGAAGGCGCTGGCCGTGGTGGCCGGCGTGGCTGTGGTCGCCGCCGCCGTCGGCATCGGATGGTGGCTGCTGCGCCCCGACGACGACACGATCACGGTGACCGCCCAATTCGACAGCGCCTCAGGGCTTTACGAGGGCAATGTGGTGGCGGTGCTGGGCATGCCGGTGGGCAAGATCACCAAGATCAACCCCAGGGGCGGCTACGTCGAGGTCGAGTTCACCGTCGACCGCGGCGTCAAGGTTCCCGCCAACGCGCAGGCCGTCACCGTGTCGACCTCCATCCTCACCGACCGGCAGATCGAACTCACGCCGCCCTACCGCGGCGGCCCCGTCCTGGGTAACCACGACACCATCGGGTTGCCGCGGACCAAGACGCCCGTCGAATTCAGCAGTGTCCTCAATGTTTTGGACAAGGTGACCAAGTCGCTGGAGGGCGACGGCCACGGCGGCGGCCCGATCGCCGACGTGCTGGGCGGCGGTGCCGAGGTGGTCAACGGCAACGGCGAAAAGATCAAGGCGGCCCTCGGTGAGCTGTCCAAGGCGTTGCGGCTGTCCAGTGACGGCGGCGCGGCCACCCGCGAACAGATCACCACGATCGTCAAGAACCTCAGCACCCTGTTCGACGCCGTGGCCAGCAACGACACCAAACTGCGCGAATTCGCCTCCACCATTCACCAAGTCAGCCAGATCATGGCCGACGAGGACCTCGGCAGCGGCAACACCGGACACAAACTCGACCAGCTGATCCAGCGGGCCGGCGACCTGCTCGACGCCAACCGCGACAACATCAAGCACGCCGTGCTCAGCGGCAACGACACGCTGAAGACCGTGACCGACCAGCGGCGCGACCTGGCCGAGCTGCTGGACCTGGCCCCCCTGGTGGCCGACAACGCCTACAACATGATCGACCGGGCGAACGGCAGCGTCCGCGCCCGCTTCCTCACCGACCGGTTGCTGTTCGACAGCCAGTACACCAAAGAGATCTGCAACCTGATGGGCCTGCGACAACTCGGCTGCAGCACCGGCACGATCCAGGACTTCGGCCCGGACTTCGGGCTGACCTATGTGCTCGACGGCCTGGCCGCCATGGGACAGAAATGACGGCGACGGGCGCGTGGGGAAGGCTCACGGCGCTGGCCGCGGCGATGGCTGTGACGATGGCCACCGCGGGCTGCGCCACGAATGGCCTTGCCAGCCTGCCACTTCCGGCCCCGGGGCTGGGATCAGGGGGTTATTCGCTGAACGCGGTGTTCTCCAACGCGCTCAACCTGCCGATGAACGCCAAGGTCAAACTCGCCGGCGCGGACGTCGGGCAGCTCGAATCGATGGTGGCCCGCAACTACACCGCGCTCACCCGGCTGCGCATCCGCGACGGAGTGCAACTGCCCCGGGGCAGCACGGCCGAATTGCGCACCGCCACACCGCTGGACGACGTGTTCGTCGCGCTGAAACCCCCGCCGGGCGATCACGACGCGCCCCTGCTGAAGAACGGCGACACCATCGGCCTGGAGTCCACCGCGGCGGCCGCGACGGTCGAGTCGGTGCTCAGCTCGGCGGCTGTGCTGGTGAACGGCGGCGCGGTGCGCAATTTCACCAACATCATCAACGGCTTCGGCAAGGCGACCGGCGACCAGGGCCAGGCCTTCGGGGACATGATCCGCAAGTCCAACGAGCTGCTCGGGACGCTGGATGCCCGGTCCGACCAGATCTCGGCCGCGTTGACGCAATTGTCCACTCTCGCCGACCAACTCGACGCCAAGAACCACACCATCACCGATCTGATGACGGCCGCCGGTCCCGCCACCTCGGCCCTGGCCGACAACACCGGCGAGCTGTCCGAGGTCGCCCAGCAGGTGGGTGACACCTCGCGGCTGCTGGCCCGCTTCCCCGCGCTGGGCGGGACCGACACCAGCGGGCGCAGCATGATCCGCGACCTGAACGCGATCGCCGGGGCCGCCAACGACGTCGCGGTGAGCCCGGACACCAGCTGGCAATCGATCAACCGGCTGATCCCGGCGTTGGTCAAATCGACGGCGGGAAACTCGATTTCGGTGAACGTCAGCGTGGACAAGATCATGCTGGGATCGCTCCCCGACATCGGCTTCCCCGGCGACATCGGGCTGCACGGGCCGCACCACTACAACGTCAACCTGCTGGTCGGCACCCTCAAGTACACGCTGTGGCGGCTGCAGGAGCGCGTGGTCGGCCGCGGGCCCAACGCGCCGCAGGTTCCCGTCGTGCCGGATCCCACCGTCCCCGGCCAGATCGACGTCGCCCCCGGACCTCCCCCGCCGCAGCCGGGATCGCCGCCATGATCCGCGCCGTCGCCGGCTTCGCCAATCTCGTTGTCCGTGCGGTGCGCACGGGTCATCGACAGCAGGTCTGGCTGTCCGTGGCGGGGTTGGTGCTGATCCTCGTCGTCGCGACCGCCTATCTGTTGATCGGCGCGTTGCGGGTGACGCCGTTCGCGTCGTCCTACCGCGTCACCGTGCAGTTGCCGGAATCCGGTGGGTTGCTGCCGAATCAGGATGTGGCGCTGCGCGGGGTGCGGATCGGACGAATCGAGTCGCTGCAGATCACCGACAACGGCGTCAACGCCGTCGCCGCCATCACGTCGAAGGTGCGCATCCCGGCGAACACCGTCGCGCACGTGTCGGCGCTGTCGCCGGCCGGCGAGCAATTCATCAATTTCGAGGCCGCCTCCGACGCCGGGCCCTATCTGCACGACGGCAGCTTCATCACCTCCGAGCGCACCACCGTCCCGGTCAGCCTGGCCCAATTGCTCGGTGACGCCGACGGATTGCTGGCCCAGGTGGATCCGCGCAAGATCGAGCTGATCAAAAAGGAGCTGAGCCTGAGCAAGGAGGGCCCGGCGAAGTTGACGGCAATCGTCGACGGCGGTCTGTTCCTGCTTTCCACGCTCGACTCGGTGCTGCCCGAAACCACCAGCATCATCAAGACCAGCCGCGTCGTGCTGAATCTGGCCAGCGACAAGAACAACGGATTAGGCGCCGCCGCAACCGAACTCAACCACACGCTGACGGGTGTCGCCCGGATGCAGGCCGGCTACCGCCGGTTGACTTCGCAGACGCCGCAAACACTTTCGGCCGTCGACAATCTGTTCGCGGACAACTCCGACACCATGGTGCAGTTGCTGGGCAGCATGGCCACCATGTCGCAGCTTCTCTATCTGCGCGTCCCGGCGCTCAACGCGCTGTTCCCCGATTACCGCGGCTCGGTGCTGGACGCGGTGACGAGCGTCTTTCACGACCACGGCGTGTGGGCGACGGCCGACCTCTACCCCCGCTATGTGTGCGACTACGGCACACCGGCGCACGCCTCCTCCGCCGCCGACTACTACGAGCCGTTCATGTACACCTACTGCCGCGACGACGATCCCGCGGTGTCCATCCGGGGCGCCAAGAACGCGCCGCGACCGGGCGGCGACGACACCGCCGGCCCGCCGCCGGGGGCAGACCTGGGCCGGCGAACCGATCCCACACCCCGGGGCCGCTACACCATCCCCACCCCTTACGGCGGCCCGCAGCTGCCGATCGAACCGCCGCACTGAGCCGGAAACCAGCCGAGCCGATCCCTAGGAGATGATCGTGATCGTGACCACCGAGAAGAACCCGAAGCCCGACACGGCCGCCGAGACCGAGCCGGCCGACGACGCCGCGGGCGACGACGTCGAGAACGCGATCGCCGAGCAGGCCGGCGAGCAAACCGACGAGGCCGAAACCGACGAAGCCGAAGGCGACGAAGCCGAAGACGAAGCCCCAGACGAAGCCGAAGACGGGGGCGAACTGCTCACCGGCAAGCGTCGCGGGCGCGAGCGCCGCAAGCGGCCCTGGCGGCGCTACCTGCGTCGCAGCGTGCTGCCGTTGTTACTCGTTGCCTCCCTTGCCGTTTCGGGCTTCCTGGGCTGGCGGCAATGGCAGGAGCATCAGGTGAAGGCGGCCGGTGAACAGGCCCAGCAGGCCGCCATCGTCTACGCGCAGTGCTCACCAGCATCGATTCCAACAAGGTCGACGAGAACTTCAAGCAGGTGCTCGACGGTGCGACCGGGGAGTTCAAGGACATGTACACCCAGTCCAGTGTCAAGCTTCGGCAATTGCTGATCGACAACAAGGCCACCGCCCACGGCGTGGTGGTGGATTCTGCCATTCAGTCCGCCTCCACCGGCAAGGTCGTGGTGCTGCTGTTCATCGACCAGACCGTCACCAACACCGCCGCGCCCGACCCGCGCATCGACCGCAGCCGGATCAAGATGACCATGGAAAAGGTCGACGGCCGTTGGCGCGCAAGCAAAGTGCAGCTGCTGTGATCCCCCGGATCCTTGCGGCGCTGGTATTGCTCACGGCCGCAACCATTCCCGGCACCGGCAAGGTCCACGCGTCGGCACCGTCGTTCTGCGGCGAGCTGGGCGGCGACTGGGACGGCCAGTACTGCCACACCTCGGTGACGTCGGAACGCAACGCCGTCCGCGACATCAAGGTCGCCGTGCCCGACGACCTGGTCGACAACCCGACCATCGGACCGGTGATCCGCGACTACCTGCGCACGCTGGTCAACAACTGGCGAAATGCCAACTCCAGCATGGCCGCCGACAGTTACGGCGAGGAGAACTTCGAGGTGTTCCGGCATGCCAGCCTGCTCAGCGCGGTGTTCCACGAGGACTATCACGCCGACGGGCCCAAGCCCAACAACGCCTACCGGACCTTCACCTTCGACATGGCAAGCGGCCGAAGGGTACAACTCGCGGACCTGACGACGTCAAACCCGCTGACCGCCATTCCCCCACTGGCGCAACCGTTTATCGAGACGGCACTCAACCAGGCACCGCCGCCGCACGACCCGGGCACCTACCCGTTCGTCGTCGACCGGTGGACGCCGGACAAGGTCTACTCCGGGGCGTACAAGGCCTGGGCGATCACCCCCGACGAGTTGATCCTGTACATGCCGGACTATCCCGTCGGCCACGACGAACCGATCAACTTCGCCACCGGTCTGCCGCAGTGGTTCATGGACGGCGGCACCGTGCAGGCGCATATCCCGTTGTCCGCCTTGGGTTCCGTGCTGCGCGTCTAGCCGGTGGCGTACCGCTCAGTCCTCGGGGTTGTAGCCGAGGTTGGGGGCCAGCCAGCGCTCGGCCTCGGCCAGCGTCCAGCCCTTGCGCTTCGCGTAGTCGGCGACCTGGTCCTGGGCCAACCGCCCGACCACGAAGTACTGCGACTGCGGGTGCGAGAAATACCAACCGCTGACGGCGGCGCCGGGCCACATGGCCATCGACTCCGTCAGCTCGATGCCGGTGCGCTCCTTGACGTCCATCAACTTCCACAGCGTCACCTTCTCGGTGTGCTCCGGGCAGGCCGGGTAGCCCGGCGCGGGCCGGATTCCCCGGTACTTCTCGTCGATGAGTGCGTCGTTGTCCAGTTGCTCGTCGGGCTGGTAGCCCCAGAACTCCTTGCGGACCCGCTGGTGCATCCGTTCGGCGAACGCCTCCGCCAGCCGGTCGGCGATCGACTCCAGCAGGATCGCGCTGTAGTCGTCCAGGGCCGCCTTGAACTCCGCGATCTTCTCCTGGCTGCCCAGCCCCGCGGTCACCGCGAAGGCGCCGATGTAGTCCCGGTGCCCCGTTTCTTTGGGGGCGACGTAGTCGCCCAGCGACCGGTTCGGGATTCCGTCGCGGTGCTCGCCCTGCTGGCGCAGGTTGTGCAGCGTGGTCAGCACCTCGGTGCGGGTGTCGTCGGTGTACAGCTCGATGTCTTCGAAACCCGGGCCGATCGCGTTCGCCGGGAAGAACCCGATCACCGCGTTGGCCGTCAGCCACTTCTCCTTGATCAGGGTGTCGAGCATCTCCTGGGCGTCGTCGTAGAGCTTGCGGGCCGCCTCGCCGGTGGCCGGGTTGTTGAGGATGTCGGGGAAGCGACCCTTCATCTCCCAGGCGTTGAAGAACGGCTGCCAGTCGATGTACTCGCGCAGCTCGGCGAGGTCGTAGTCCTGAAATTCCCGTATTCCCGCACCGGTCGCGGGCACCGGCGGCGTGTAGCCGTCCCAGTCGATCGGCGTCCGGTTGGCGCGGGCCTTTTCCAGCGTCACCATCGGCCGCTCGTTCTTCTGGGCGTGCCGTTCCCGCAGCGACGCGTAGTCCTTCTCGGTGGCCTCCAGCAGGGCGGGCCGCTGCTTGTCGTCCAGCAGCGCGGCGGCGACCGGCACCGAGCGGGAGGCGTCCTTGACCCAGACCACCGGGCCGGAACGCCGCGGCGAGATCTTCACGGCCGTGTGGGCGCGCGAGGTGGTCGCGCCGCCGATCAGCAGCGGGATCTGCAGGCCCTCGCGTTCCATCTCGGCGGCGAAGTTGGACATCTCGTCCAGGGACGGGGTGATCAGGCCGGACAGCCCGATGATGTCGGCGTCGTGCTCTTTCGCAGCATCGAGGATCTTCTGGGCCGGCACCATCACACCGAGGTCGATCACCTCGAAGTTGTTGCACTGCAAGACAACTCCGACGATGTTCTTGCCGATGTCGTGGACGTCGCCCTTGACGGTCGCCATCACGATGGTGCCGTTGGTGTCCTTGGAACCGGACACGCCGGACTCTTCCTTCTCCGCCTCGATGAACGGCAGCAGGTAGGCGACGGCCTTCTTCATCACCCGGGCCGACTTCACCACCTGGGGCAAAAACATCTTGCCGGAGCCGAACAGGTCGCCGACGACGTTCATGCCGTCCATCAGCGGGCCCTCGATCACCTCGATCGGCCGGCCACCCGCGGCGGCAATCTCGGCCCGCAACTCCTCGGTGTCCTCGTCGACGTGGGCGTCGATGCCCTTGACCAGGGCGTGCGTGATCCGCTCGCGGACCGGCAGGCCGCGCCACTCGGCCGCCGCCGAATCCTCCGAAGCATCTGCGGACTTGTTGAACCGCTCGGCGATCTCCAGCAGCCTCTCGGCCGCGTCCTCGCGGCGGTTCAGCACGACGTCCTCGATGCGGTCCCGCAGCTCGGGGTCGATCGAGTCGTAGGGCACCAGCGCGCCGGCGTTGACGATGCCCATGTCCAGGCCGGCCTTGATGGCGTGGAACAGGAACACCGAGTGGATCGCCTCGCGGACGGGGTTGTTTCCCCGGAACGAGAACGACACGTTCGAGATGCCGCCGGAGAGGTGCACCCCCGGCAGGTTCTCCTTGATCCAGGCGCAGGCCTCGATGAAGTCGATGCCGTAGGTTGCGTGCTCCTCGATGCCGGTCGCCAGCGCGAAGCAGTTGGGGTCGAAGATGATGTCCTCGGGCGGGAAGCCGACCTCTTCGGTCAGCACGCGGTAGGCGCGTGCGCAGATCTGTTTGCGGCGCTCCAGGTTGTCGGCCTGACCCTGTTCGTCGAAGGCCATCACGACGACGGCCGCGCCGTACTTGCGGCACAGCCGCGCCTCGCGGACGAACTTCTCCTCGCCCTCCTTCAAAGAGATCGAGTTGACGATCGGCTTGCCCTGCACGTTCTTCAGGCCGGCCTCGATGACCTCCCACTTGGAGGAGTCGATCATCACCGGGACCCGGCTGATGTCCGGCTCGGCGGCGATCAGCCTGGTGAACCGGTCCATCGCGGCGACGCCGTCGATCATGCCCTCGTCCATGTTGATGTCGATGACCTGGGCACCGACCTCCACCTGCTGCAGGGCGACCGACAGCGCGGTGTCGTAGTCCTCGGCCTTGATCAGGTTGCGGAACCGGGCCGAGCCGGTGATGTTGGTGCGCTCGCCGATGTTCACGAACAGCGAGTCGTCGGTGATGTTGAGCGGCTCGAGGCCCGAGAGCCGGGTGGCCACCGGAATCTGCGGCACCTCGCGCGGCGGCTTGCCCTCGACGACCTTGGCGATCTCGGCGATGTGCGGCGGCGCGGTTCCGCAGCAACCGCCGACGATGTTGACCAGGCCGGCCTCGGCGAAGTCGGCGATGTAGGAGGCCTGACGCTCCGGGGACTCGTCGTACTCGCCGAAGGCGTTGGGCAGGCCGGCGTTCGGGTAGCAGGAGACGAAGGTGTCCGCGATGCGCGACACCTCGGCGATGTAGGGCCGCATCTCCGGTGCGCCCAGGGCGCAGTTGAGCCCGACCGCGATCGGCTTGGCGTGCCGGATCGAGTTCCAGAACGCCTCGGTGACCTGCCCGGACAGCGTTCGCCCGGAGGCATCGGTGATGGTGCCCGAGATGATGACCGGCCAGCGGCGCCCGCGCTGTTCGAACAGCGTCTCGAGGGCGAACACCGCAGCCTTGGCGTTCAACGTGTCGAAGATCGTCTCGACGATCAGGAGGTCGACACCGCCGTCGACCAGGCCGTTGGCCGCCTCGAGGTAGGCGGCGACCAGCTCGTCGTAGGTGACGTTGCGGGCCCCGGGATCGTTGACGTCCGGCGAGATCGACGCGGTCCGCGACGTCGGCCCCAGCGCCCCGGCGACGTAGCGGGGCTTGTCCGGGGTGCTGAACTCGTCGGCGGCCTTACGGGCCAGGGCGGCGCCGGCGTAGTTCAGCTCGTAGCTCAGCTCCTCCATGCCGTAGTCGGACAGCGAGATCGCGTTCGCGTTGAAGGTGTTGGTCTCGAGGATGTCGGCGCCCGCCTCGAGGTACTCGCGGTGAATGCCCTCGATGATCTGCGGCTGCGTCAGGTTGAGCAGGTCGTTGTTGCCGACCAGATCGCTCGGCCAGTCCTTGAACCGCTCGCCGCGGTAGCCGGCCTCGTCGGGGCGGTCCCGCTGGATCGCGGTGCCCATGGCGCCGTCGATCACCATGATCCGCTGGCGCAGCGCCGCCGTCAGTTCGTCGGTGCAGTCGGGGCGGATGTTCGGCGCGAAGCTGTCCGACGCCGGGGTGGTCACGGGGGCGGTCACGTGCACTCCTTCCATAACGGAAGGCGTCCTTGACTTCGCCGAGCGTGGCGGATGCCGGCGGGAACCCGGATCCGTTGCAACGCCTCTCGACCAGAAAAGTCTACGTCGTCACCCGATCGACGTTCGGACGCCCAACTCATCGCCGGGATCGACAGCTCGCAGATCCTGTCGGCGACATGATAGTTACCAAGGTTAACGAGATTGCGGCCGGGCGTATTTCTGCGCGACGGTGTCGACTCCTGTTGGTGAAACCGTCCGGGCTCGGGTCGGCCGCCATTGACGCGGTGCCCGTCGCGGCGTGTTCGTCGGCGGCAGTCACGCCGTAAGGATAGTCCGCCTATGCAAAGGCGCGGGTAAACCGCCGATCGGCCGCCGATACACGGCCACGCCGCCTCGGACATTGTCGCGGGGAAGGCCGTACGCTAAAACTGTGACCCCGCCCGACGGCCCACCCTATGGCGCACCCAGTGGCCAGGCCGCTCTGCCCGAACTGCACCACACCGTCGTCGTGGCTGCGTTCGAGGGCTGGAACGACGCCGGCGATGCGGCCAGCGACGCCCTCGAGCACCTCGAGGCCATCTGGGAGGCCGACCCGATCCTGGAGATCGACGACGAGGCCTACTACGACTACCAGGTGAACCGTCCGGTGATCCGGCAGGTGGACGGGGTGACCCGCGAGCTGGTGTGGCCGGCGATGCGGATCTCGCACTGCCGGCCGCCGGGCAGCGACCGCGACGTGGTGTTGATGCACGGCGTGGAACCCAACATGCGCTGGCGCACCTTCTGCGCCGAACTGGTGGCCATCGCCGACAAGCTCAACGTGGACACCGTGGTGATCCTGGGCGCCCTGCTGGCCGACACCCCGCACACCCGGCCGGTGCCGGTGTCCGGCGCGGCCTACTCGCCCGAGTCGGCCAAACGCTTCGGGCTCGAGGAGAGCCGCTACGAGGGCCCCACCGGCATCGCCGGGGTGTTCCAGGACGCGTGCGTGGCCGCCGGGATCCCGGCGGTGACGTTCTGGGCGGCGGTGCCGCACTACGTGTCCCAGCCGCCCAACCCGAAGGCCACGGTGGCGTTGCTGCGCCGCGTCGAGGACGTGCTCGACATCGAGGTGCCACTGGCCGACCTGCCGACCGACGCCGAGGAGTGGGAGCAGGCGGTCACCGAGATGACCGCCGAGGACGAGGATCTCGCCGAATACGTGCAGTCGCTGGAACAGCGCGGCGACGCCGAGGTCGACATGAACGACGCGCTGGGCAAGATCGACGGCGACGCGCTGGCTGCCGAGTTCGAGCGGTATCTGCGCCGTCGCCGGCCCGGCTTCGGGCGCTAGGTATTTCGCTCGCCGAGCGTCGACTAGTTGCGCGCCGACCCGCAATCCGGCCGCAACAACTCCACGTTGGCGGCCGACATCGAACGGCCCAGCGCGGCGACTTGGGCGTCCAGTGCGGGCAACAGCTCGGCGGTCGGTGAGTGCAGCGGCATTTCGCCGAGCCGACTGGACAGCACCGGCTTGGCCCAGCGGAACAGCGCCACCCACCGTGGGCAGTAGATGCGGGTGCGGCGGCGCTGGATGCCCTTGACGAACGCGGCCGCGCATTTGTCGACCGTCGTCGTCTTGTTCAGCGGCCAGGGCAGGCTGGCGAGCAGTCGATCGAAGGCCGGCAGGTCGTTCTGGGTGTCGCGAACCAACGCGGTGTTGATCCAGGACATGTGCGCCGAGCCGACCTTGACGCCGTGCCGGGCCACTTCCAGTCGCAGCGCGTTGGCCAGCATCTCGACGCCGGCCTTCGACGCGTTGTAGGGGGCCAGCCCCGGGCAGGCCGCGTAGGCGGCCAGCGACGAGACGATCAGCACGTAGCCGCGGCGCTCGATCACCGCGGGTAAGGTCGCTCGCACGGTGTGAAAGACGCCGAGCACGTTGATGTCGAGGACTCGCCGGAACGCGTCCGGGTCGACCTGGGCCACCGAGCCGTAGCTGGCGATGCCGGCGTTGGCCAGCACCACGTCGATGCCACCGAATCGCTCGACGGCGCGGTCGGCGGCGGCCTGCATGGCCGACAGATCGCGCACGTCCGCGACGGCCGTCAGCACCCGCTCCTCGCCGAGTTCCGCGGCAAGCGAGGTCAGTTCGGCGTCGTTGAGGTCGGTCAGCACCAACCGGGCGCCTTTCGCGTTCAGCCGGCGAGCGACCTCGGCGCCGATTCCCCGGGCGCCGCCGGTGATGAAGACGACTTTGTCCCGCAGCGATGTCATGACGCAAACGTACCGGTGCGGTCGGACGGATCGCGGTCGGGCCGGCTGGTGCGGGCTGGCGCGAATTTGCGGCCTATTTTGCGGGTGTCGAGTATGCCTGTGGTTTTTCGTCTTTGGCGGCGGTTAGCGGGGGCGTTATTCGCCGTGTGCCAAGTTAATTCGACCTCACTACCCTAAATCGCCTCTCGCACTACTCTATTTGGCTCGCGCCGTCCCAGTAGTAGCGGCCGCGACCATAGGCTCCGAACATGACACGGAATCGCGCATGCCACGCGGCGACGCGAGACGACGGACGGCGGCGTGCCGCCACGCCCGGCGGCGTTGGTAGACGCTTGTCGCACAAGGCCGGTCGTTATCGAACCGTGTCGAATTCGATCTGCTCCGGTCCGGTCAATTGCGCTTCTCAACGCGCTTCTCGACGCGCTGCAACGCTTTTTCTGAGGGAGGGATGATGCACCGAAAATCGACTCCGTCAGATTTTCCGATGTGGAAGTTTGTGGCGCGCAGCAACTTGGGTGATCTCGACACCTATCTCTGGCACCGTCAGGGCAGCAACCAGTTTTGCTGGCGGCCGGTAGGAAAGCCCTGGGGCGGACGGAAAAAGGCCGACGACGCGGACTGACGGACGAAAATCACCGGTCACCCGAATAAGAGACCGGCCCGCGGCCGGTTGCCGTTGGCGCGCAAGTCTATTGCCGCCCTCCCCCGCGGTGTCGGCGGCGAACCCCGCCGTCACCGGGCTAACGGCTCAGCCGGGCGAACTGACCCTGCCGGTATTGCTCGACGCACGACGCGCGCCGCACCTTGCCGCTCGTGGTGATCGGTATCGAGCCCGGGGCCACGAGGACCAGATCCGCCACCCCGATGCCGTGGGAGTTCGAGATCGCCGAGGTGACTTCGCGCTCGACGAGCGCAAGCTTGTCCGCGGCCTCGCGGGACGGGTCCTGATTCTTGACTTCGATGATGACGACCAGCTTTTCCATGCCCCCCTGCGGAACCGCGATCGCCGCGCACCGGCCCCGGGTGATCTCCTGAACCGTTGCTTCGATGTCGTCGGGTGAGTGGTTACGCCCGTAGACGATCAACAGGTCCTTGATGCGGCCGATGATGAACAGCTCGCGATCGGACAGGAACCCCGAGTCGCCGGTGCGCAGCCACGACGCTTCGGGCGCGCCCGACGACGCGGCGGCCAGCCGACCGCCGAAGGTGCGTTCGGTCTCTTGCGGTTTCTTCCAGTAGCCCATCGCGACGTTGTCGCCGTGGATCCAGATCTCGCCGACGGTCCCCTCCGGACACTCGATCCCGGTGTCGGGATCGACGATGCGGATCATCGGTGACCGCGGCACCCCGTAGCTGACCAGTGGTGTGCCGGTGGGGCTTTCGCACCGCTCCGCGGTGCCGGTGACCAGCTTCTCGGAATCGAAGTGCGCGATCTCGGGCGGCTGCGCCGGTGTGCGGCTCAACGCATAGACCGTCGCCTCCGCCAGTCCATAGGCGGGGCGTACCGCCTTGCCGGGCAGGTTGAAGCGCGCGAACTTCTCGGTGAAACGCCGCAGCGTCGCGGGATGCACCCGTTCGCTCCCGCTGAGGATCACCAGCACGTCGGCCAGGTCCAGCCCGGCCATGTCCTCGCCCGATGTTTTACGCGCCGCCAACTCGAAAGCGAAGTTCGGTGCCGCCGAGAATGTGTGACTTTCCTTGGCCAGCAACTGCATCCACCGGGCCGGTCGCTGCAGGAACGACACCGGGCTGGTCAGCACGGCGGGGATACCACCCAGGACCGGTGCACACACGCCCAGGATCAAACCCATGTCGTGATAAAACGGCAGCCACGACACGATGGTGGTGTCCGGCGGGGCGACGCCCCCGTACTCCGCGCAGAAGTCGGACATGATCTGCCCGAAGTTGGCCAGCAGGTTCCGCTGCGAGACCATGACCCCGGCAGGTTGACGGGTCGACCCGGACGTGTATTGCAAATAGGCCAACTCCGGGCGATTCTGGCCCCCGGCGCCGGAGGCGGCTTGGGTGTCCAGATCCAGCAGGTCGACCTCGACGACGGATGGCACCGGTCGGCCGGATTGCGACTTGACATACCCCGCAATGGTTTCCGCGGCGGAGGACGTGGTGAGGATGACGGTCGGCGACGCGTCACGCAGCACCGAGTCGACGCGCTCGTCGCTGACGCCCCCCAGCGGCAGCGCCAGCGGAACCGCGACCTGTCCCGCGTGCAACGCGCCAAGGAACGCCACGATGTAGTCGAGGCCCTGCGGGGCCATGATCACGGCGCGGTCGCCCGTCGCCCCGCAATGTTGAAGCGCTCGTGCGGCATTCACCGTCCGCCGGTACAGCTGCGACCACGTCAGGGTCTCGGCGACCCCGTTCCAGTCCCGCTCGTAATCGATGAACGTGAACGCCGTGTCGTTGGGCTGCAGACTGGCCCGTTCACACAGCAGGTCCGAAATAGACGTCTCGACCATGATTACTCCATGCCGGTGCGGCCCGGCGACCAGAAAGGCTTGGTGCGTACCTGGTTTCGCTTCCAGCCGCGTTCGGTGATCAATATCTGGCGCAGGGCTTGCACGGTGCGGGCCTCGCCGGCGAGGTAGGCGACGCCCGGATGGTCCGGCAGCGGAAGGCGGCGCAGCGCGTCGGCGAGCACGGCGGAGTTCGCGGCCGGGGCGCCGCCGCGCTCGACCTGTTCGAGGGGCCGGGCCAGGGGCAGGTGGTCGGCTTCGGTCGCGGCCTCCACCACTCCGTAGACCTCGGCGGTGGGGGGCAAAGATCGAAGCATCGCGGCGAACGCGACCGACGCGGTTTCCTCGCCGGCGAACACGTGATAGGGCGCGTCGTCCCGGATGACGAACTTGCCCTGGGGCCGGGTCATACGGACGTGATCTCCGAGGGTGGCGGCCATCGCCCAACGTCTGGCGGGCGTCGCGCCCTTCGGGTCGCCGTCGTGGTCGACCATCACGATGTCCAGCGCGCCGCGGTCGGGGTCGGCGGCGTAGATGGAATACGTGCGCAGCACGGGGTATGGGTGCAGCCGCAGCACGGACTGCCGCAGGCTTTCGACCTGCAGCCGGACGTGCTGACCCGGGGTCCAGCCCAGTCCGTGCAGTCGCGGGCCGCTGAACCGGATGCGGCGCATTCGCGGTGTCAACGCTTCGATCTCGCTGACGGTTGCGGTGAGGAACACCGCGTCGCGCAGCGTGCTGATGAGGGGGAAGCCTTCGATGAGGGTGGCCACGGAGAACCTGCTCAGTAGTTGTTGCAGGTGCTGAAGACCCGCTGGACAAGCCCGAACTGTTGGTCGGCCCCCGGCTGGCTCGCCAACATCTGGGCCATCTGCTGGCGTTGACCCGGCGGTGACGCGAGGAACTGACGCAGAAACGAGACGCTCTCCGGCGAAGCGCTGAATTGCGCGGCGGCCTGCGGATCTGCCGCCTGCAGCGCCGACATCACCTGCCCGTAATCGCAGGTTGTGTTGACGAACGGACTCAGATCCCGATCGGCGGACGCCGGCCCGGCCGCGGTCAACGCTAGGGCCAGGCCGCAAACCGCGACGGCCGATCGGGTCACCGCTTGCGTGGCCATTCGGTGGGTATCTCCAGCTGGTCTTCGCATCGGAACGGCTCACCGAATCGGGGTGAACTCGAGGTGTAATTCCTTGAGGCGCCGGAACAACAGGGTGGGATCCCATCTGAGCCGGCGAGCGCCTGCCGGACCGTGCTTGGCCTCGGAAAGGCGGATGTCGGCCATCCGGCTGAGGATCCGCTCCAGGCTGACCCGCACCTCGGCGCGGGCAATCGGAGCGCCCGGGCACGTGTGAATTCCGCGGCCGAATGCCATGTGATGCAGTATGTTCGGGCGGTCGAGGCGGAATTCGTTGGGCTCGTCGAACCGCCGCGGATCACGGTTGGCCGCACCGTTCATTACCAGAATGCTGGTGCCGGCCTGCACCTCGACGTCGCCGATCCTGGTGGTGCGCCGCGCGAGACGGAAATTCGATTTGATCGGGCTTTCGATGCGCAGCATCTCCTCGATGAAGGCGGGGATCTTTGAGTTGTCCTCGCGGAGCAGGTCTTGCAAGTCCGGTCGCTCCGCGAGCGTGAGCATCGACAGGCTCAGCAGGTCGATCGTCGTGCCGTGGCCGGCGGCGAACATGAACGTGGCAACGCGGGCGACATCGATCGGTTCGGGTGTCGTGCCGTCGGGAAACTTCGCCAGCGCCAACTCCGTGAGGACGTCGTCGCGCGGATTGCGCCGCCGTTCCTCGACGTACTCGACGAACCACTCCTCTTTCACCCCGACGAAGCCGCTGCGATCACCTTCGAGCCTGCTGGCGATCGCGGCGCGGCGGAATCGCTCACGGTCGGCTTCCGGCACGTCCAACAGGTCCGTGATCGCGTCGAGGGTGAACGGAAAGTTGTAGTCGATGACCATCTCGCACTTGCCATTCGCGATGAAGCGGTTGAGTTGTTCGTCGGCAAGCCGCCACAGGAAGTCCTCGTTGTTCTTGAGCTGCTTCGGGGTGAACAATCTGCTCAACAGCGAGCGGTGCGCGGTATGCATCGGCGGATCGAACGTGATGAAGTAATCGCCGAACGTGACCTTCTTGCGGTACCGCTCGATCAGTTCCGAGATGTCGTCGGTGCCGGTGTTGGCCGGTATCCCCGACCAAGGACCGCTGACAATGTTGCATACCGACAGGGCGTGGTCGGTGTCGCGCTGCACCGCGAGGGCCTCGTCGTACCCCGAGACCATCACCACGCCGTGCGCCGGCTCACGCCACACCGGGCAACGACGGATCGCGTCGTAGTAGTCGTAGGGGTCGTCGACAACTGACTTGTCGGTGAAGAAGTCACGGTTCTCGGGTGCGCTCACTTCTCCTCCTTTGTGCCGCAACGTAAGTCGATCCTCATGAGCTAAACCCTTTCCGCCTGGGCCGCGCCCGCGGGCGTCAGCTTGTCCCGCAGCAGGTCCGCCAAACCGCGTATGGTGCCGATGGCGGCGATGTCGGCGGGCGACACCCGGATGCCCGTTTCGGTCTGGATGCGGGTGAGCAGTTCGAGGCCGCCCAACGAGTCCAGGCCGTACTCGGGCAGCGGGCGGTCGGGGTCGACGTTGCGGCGCAGGATCAGGCTGACCTGATCCGAGATCAGCCGCCGCAGCCGGGTGGACCACTCTTCCGGCGGCAGCTCCTCGAGCTCGGCACGCAGCTTGCTTGTGCCCGTTGCGCTTTGCCCGTTGGCGCGGAACGCCTCGGCGAAGGGACTGCGTTGCGCGAATGCGGTCAACCACGGTGTGCCCGTTATCGGGGCGTAGCCGGTGCAGGCCCGGTCGTGGCGCAGCAGCGCTTCGAACGCGTAAGCGCCCTCGTCGGGAGTGATCGCAACATCGGCACTATCGGCCAGGGCGGCACCGCGCCCGATCTGCGCCCAGGCACCCCAGGCGATGGCGGTGGCCTTCAGGCCACGGGCCCGGCGCCAGCGGGTGAAGGCGTCCAGCCAGCTGTTGGCCGCGGCGTAGGCGCCCTGGCCGGGCGAGCCGACCAGCGCGGCCGCCGAGGAGAACGAGCAGAACCAGTCCAGCGACTGCTCGGCGCCGGACTCTTGCAGCGCGCAGTGCAGATTCCATGCGCCGTAAACCTTTGCCGCCCAGTCCCGCTCGATGAGCTCGTCGGTGATGTTGGCCAGCGTGGCGTCCTCGATCACCGCCGCCAGATGCAGCACGCCGCGCACCGGAAGCCCGGTGGCGGTCGCTACGTCGAGCAACCGCTGCGCCGTGCCGGCCTCGGCGATGTCGCCGCGCTCGACCACGATGTCGGCACCCATCTGGCGGATCCGTTCGAGCGTCGCCAGCGCCTTGGGATTGGGCAGCGCGCGCGAGCACAGCACGATGCGCCCGCAGCCGGCGCGAGAACCGGGAGAAGCCATCTTTTCGGCCGAAAACAGCCCCAGGCCGCCCAGTCCGCCGGTGACGATGTAGGCGCCGTCGCTGCGGAAGGCGCGGACCTGCGCCGGCGGCACCACCACGCGGCTGTGGCCGGCGTGCGGGACGTCGAGCACGAGCTTGCCGGTGTGCTGGGCGGCGCTCATCACCCGAATCGCGCTGGCGGCGTCGGCAAGTGGATAATGCGTGCTTTCCGGCATCGGCAATGCTCCGTCCGCGGTGAGCCGGTACACCGTCCTGAGCAAGCCGCGCAGTCTGTCCGGGTGGCTGAACGACATCAACGCCAGGTCGAGGGCGTAGAACGTCAGGTTGCGCCGGAACGGCAAGAGTCCCAATCGGGTGTCGCCGTAGATGTCGCGTTTGCCGATCTCGACGAATCGCCCACCGAAAGCCAGTAATTCGATGCCCGCGCGCTGGGCGGCGCCGGTGACCGAGTTGAGCACGATGTCCACGCCGTAGCCGTCGGTGTCATGGCGGATCAGGTCCGCGAACTCCACGGTTCGCGAGTCGTAGACGTGCTCGATACCCATGTCGCGCAGTAATTGTCGGCGTTGCTCGCTGCCGGCGGTGGCGAAGATCTCGGCTCCGGCGGCGCGGGCGATGGCGATCGCCGCCTGTCCGACCCCGCCGGTCGCGGAGTGGATCAGCACCCGGTCACCGGCCCCGATTCGGGCCAGCTCGTGCAGGCCGTAATAGGCGGTGGCGTGCGCGGTCGTCACCGCCGCCGCCTGGTCGTCGGCCAGTCCGGGCGGCAAGGTGACGGCCAGGCGCGCGTCGCAGGTGAGGAAGGTGCCCCAACACCCGTTGGCGCTCAGGCCGCCGACATGATCGCCCACCTTGTGGTCGGTCACGTCCGGCCCGACCGCGGTCACCACGCCCGCGAAGTCGGTGCCCAGTTCCGGCAGCCGCCCCTCGAACGCGGGGTACCGGCCGAATGCGACCAGCACGTCGGCGAAGTTGATGCTGGACGCGCTGACGGCCACCTCGATCTGTCCGGGTCCCGGTGGAATGCGGTCGCAGGCAACGAGTTCGAGTGACTCCAGATCGCCGGGGGTGCGGATCTGCAGGCGCATCCCGTCGCACTCGTGGTTGGCGACGGCCGTGTGCCGCTCCTCGGGCAGCAGCGGAGCGGGGCACAACCGGGCGGTGTACCAGGCGCCGTCTCGCCACGCCGTCTCGTCCTCCTCGGAGCCGGCGAGCAGTTGCCGCGCCAGCGCTTGCGCGTCGGTGGATTCGTCCACGTCGATCTGGCCGGCGCCCAATTGCGGGTGTTCCATGCCGATGACCCGGACCAGGCCCCGCAGCCCCGCCTGGCCCAGGTTGGGCACGTCGTTGGGCAGCACGGTTTGGGCGTTGCGGGTCACGACATACAGCCGCGGCGGTTCGCCGGGCAGGTCCGTCAGCTCGCGGGCGATGCGCACCAGATGTTGCACATGGTCCCGGCTGAGCAGTGCCGACTCCTGGTCGTTATCACCGTTTTTCGGCCCGGTGAGCACCACCACGCCGGTGAATCCGTCGCCACGCCATTGGTTTCGCAGCTGTTCGGCGTGCGCGGTGTGGTCGGCCTGCTGCGGCCAGGCCATCGTGGTGCATTGCGCCCCATGGTTTTTCAGCGTGTCGGCCAATGTGCTGGCCAGTACGTCGGCCGTGGCGGTTGTGCCGATCAGCAGCCAGCTTGCGGCGTCGGCGTGCTCCGGCTCGGGCAATTCCCGTTGCCGCCATTCGATGTTCAACAGCCGTTCGGTCAGCACACGGTCTCTGGTGCCGCTCTCGGATGCGCTGGTGCCCACTCGCAGACCCTGCACGGCCAGCAGGACCGCCCCGTGTTCGTCGAGCACGTCGATGTCGGCCTCGACGCCGGACGTGTCGGCCTTGGTCACCCGCGTGTAGCAGTAGTGGGCGTTGCGTGCGGCGCCGTAGGCGCGCAGGCGACGGATGCCCAGCACCAATCCCAGCGCTCCGTCGCCGAGCGCCCGAACAGCCGGATGAGCTTCGACGGACTGGAAACAGGCGTCCAGCAGCGCAGGGTGCGCGCCGTAAGCGGCTTGCTGCGAGCGGATTTGGCGCGGCAACGCCACCTCGGCCAGGACGGTGCCGGTCTCGTCGCCGCTATGAACGGCGCCCAGGCCGGCGAACGCGGGACCGTACTGGACGCCGCGTCGGTCCATCCGCCGGCGCACCTCGTCGCCGTCATCGTCATGCGGGTGCGCGGTCAGTAGCGCGGACAGGTCGTGGGCGGCCGGCTGCTCGTCCGTTGCGGCACCCAGCACCGCCGACGCGTGCCGCGCCTGTTCGCCGCCCTGATGCGACTGCACGGTGAAGTGCAGGACCCCCGGCGAGGACACCGACGCCGAGGCGTCGACCGTGGTCTTCTCGTCCAGCAGCAGCGCCTGCTCGAACCGGATGTCGCGGACCTCGGCCGTCGCGCCCAGCACGGATCGCGCGGCCGCCAAAGCCATCTCGCAGTAGGCGGCCCCCGGCAGCACCACCACGTTGCGGATCTGGTGGTCGGCGAGCCAGGGCTGGGCGGCGGTGCCGACGTCGGCCTGCCACAGGTGACGCTCGGGTTCCTCCTGCAGGTGGACGTGCGGGCCGAGCAGCGGATGGACCGCGACGGTGCAGCCGCCATGTGTCGGGGACTCCAGCCCGCCGTCGGTCAACCACAGCCGGCGGTGCGTCCAGGTCGGCAGCGGCGCGTCCACCAGCCGCCCGGTCGGGTAGAGCACGGAGAAATCGACCGCGGCGCCGGCATTGTGCAGGTCCGCCACAAAGCCGCGTAGCCCGTGCGGCAGCGCTTGTCCGCGGCGCATGCCGGCCAGGGCGGCCATCGGTATTTCGCGGCTGCGGGCGGTCTGCTCGAGCGCGCGGACGAGCAACGGGTGCGGCGCCAGTTCGGCGAAGACCCGGTAGCCGTCCTCCAACGCGGCCTGGACGGCCGTGGCGAATCGCACCATGCGGCGCATGTTGTTCGCCCAATAGCGGGCGTCGCACACCGGCTGCTCGCGCGGGTCGAACAGGGTCGCCGAGTAGTACGGCACCTCGGGTGGCCTCGGGCTGATCTCGGCGAGCGCGTCGGTCAGGTCGTCCATGATCGGATCGACCTGGGGCGAGTGGAAGGCGACGTCGGTGGGCACCTCGCGGGCCATCACGCCGCGCTCCTGCCAGGCCGTGACCAGGTCGCGAACCGTCGGGGCGGCGCCGGCGATCACGGTGGACTGCGGTGAGGCCACCACCGCCACCACGACATCGCTGATGCCGCGCGCCGTCAGCTCCGAAAGCACTTGCTGTGCAGGCAGTTCCACGGATGCCGTGGCACCGGTACCCGCGACCCGGGACATCAGCCGAGAGCGCCGGCAGATCACCCGCGCCCCGTCCTCCAGCGACAAGGCGCCGGCGACGACGGCGGCGGCGGCCTCGCCGAGGGAGTGCCCGATCACCGCGCCCGGACGCACCCCGTGGGCTTTCATGGTGGCGGCCAGCGCGACCTGCATGGTGAACAGCGTCGGCTGGACCCGGTCCTGACCGGTGACGGTCTGCGGCGCCGACATCGCCTCGGCGACCGAGAATCCGGACTCCCGGGCGATCAACGGTTCGGCCTGCGCGACGGTGGCGGCGAACACCGGTTCGGTGGCCAGCAGGTCGGCGCCCATCGCCGCCCACTGCGAACCCTGACCGGAGAACACCCATACCGGCCCCCGGTCGCCCCGTCCGACCGCGGCCGGGTAGGGAGTGTCGCCGTCGGCGACCTCGCGCAGGGCCTCGATGAGTTGGGCCCGGTCGCCCGCGAGGACGGCGGTGCGCACGGGGCGGTGCACGCGCCGGCGCGCCAGGGTGTAGGCCAGGTCGGGCAGCGCCAGATCGCCGTGTGCGTGCACCCAGTCGGCCAGCCGGCCGGCGGTGCGGCGCAGTTCGTCGGCCGAGGTGGACGACAGCGGGAACAGCAGCGGCGATTCTGCCGAGATACCTTCGGGTGCAACGGTTTCGGGAGCAGGCTCGGGTGCTTGTTCCAGGATGGCATGGACATTGGTTCCCGACAGCCCGTAGGACGAGACGGCGGCCCGTCGCGGGTGGCCGCCGTTGCTGACCCACGGTGTGGTCTGCTGCGGCACAAAGAGTTTGGTGTCGATGCGGGCCAGGTCGTCGGGCAGCTGGGTGAAGTGCAGGTTCCGGGGAACCACGCCGTGCTGCAGCGCGAGGATCGCCTTCATCATCCCGAGTGCTCCGGAGGCTGCCTGCGCATGGCCGAAGTTGGTCTTCACCGACGCCAGCGCGCAGGGGCCGTCGATGCCGTAGACCTCAGCCAGGCTGGCGTATTCGATCGGGTCGCCCACCGGGGTGCCGGGGCCGTGCGCCTCGACCATGCCGACCGTGCCGGCATCCACGCCCGCGGCGGCCAACGCCGCCCGGTACACCGCGGTCTGCGCGGTCTTGGACGGGGTGGCGATGTTCACGGTGTGACCGTCCTGATTGGCGGCCGTGCCGCGCACCACCGCCAGGATCCGATCACCGTCTCGGAGCGCGTCGTTCAGCCGCTTGAGGAGCAGCATGACGCTGCCCTCGCCGCCCACGAACCCGTCGGCCGCGACGTCGAAGGCGTGGCAGCGTCCGGTGGGCGACAGCATGCCCTCGGCCGACCCGGCGGAGAACTTGCGCGGGTCCAACGCCAGGGTGGCGCCGCCGGCCAGGGCGAGATCGCTTTCGCCCTCGTGCAGGCTTCGGCAGGCCAGGTGGATGGCGGTCAGGCCGGACGAACACGCGGTGTCCACCGTCAGTGCGGGACCGTGGACGCCCAGAGCGTAGGCGATGCGCCCGGAAGCCAGGCTGAAGTTGCTCCCGGAGAAGCCATAGGCGCCTTCCACGGAGCGGGTGTCGGCGGCCAGCAATTGGTAGTCGCCGTGCGTCAACCCGATGAACACCCCGGTGCGGGAGTCGGCGACGCGCTCCTCGGTGAGACCGGCGTGTTCCATTGCCTCCCATGAGGTCTCCAGCAGCAAGCGGTGTTGCGGGTCCATCGCGGTCGCTTCCCGCTCGTTGATCCCGAAGAACTCGGGGTCGAAGCCGGCGACGTCGTCGATGAATGCGCCCCAGCGCGATACCGACCGGCCCGGCACACCCGGCTCGGGGTCGTAGTATTCGTCGGCGTCCCAGCGGTCGGGCGGGATTTCGGTGACGAAGTCGTCGCCGCGCAACAATGCCTCCCACAACCGCTCCGGGGAGTCGACGGCTCCGGGTAGCCGGCAGGCCATGCCGATCACGGCGACCGGAACCACGGGTGTGGTGCGGATCGGGGGGGACGAATCGGTGGAAGGCGAGCGCTGAATAACGTCGTCGATCGGGTAGGTAGTCACCAGTCCTCCAGAGTTCGCTGTGGCAAGAGCCGAACGGTGCGGTGCACTAGCTGTTGCGGACCGGGCGCCCGAAAACGGTCTCGGCGAAGTGCATGACCCCGAGCGTCGTGCGTTTCAATCCCGTTGTCAGGTTTATCAAGTCGGTAGCGTAGTCAGGGGCCGCACATAGAGTGGTCGGCGCAAACCGACCGAGTGGTGGCGGTGTCCGCGGCAGAAACTTACGCATCCGAAGACCGGCGGGACGGATCGGAACACGTTCTGCGAACGTGTTTTTCGCCGATGCCGATTGCTTCGGCCGGTCCCGGGCGGCTACAACTCCCCCGCGTCGACGGCCTTCTTGACTTCCTGGGCGCGGGCCACCTGGGCTGCGGTGTACCCGATCAGCAGGGTCACCCCACCGAGCAGCGCGACGACCCCGGCCAGCCACAGCAGGCCGTAGGTGTAACCGCGATCGAGCGCATGCAGCTGGGCGGCGTTCATGGACTTCACCGGACCCAGCGTGCCGCCCAGGCGCAGCGCGTGCGACGTGATCGCCACCTGCACGACGACCAGCACCAGCGGGCCGCCCAGGGTCTGCAGCATCACCGCGATCGCGGAGGTCGGCCCGATCCGGTCGACGTCGACGCTGGCGATCACCGACAGCGTGAGCGTGACGAAGACCGCGCCGATGCCGATAGCGCAAACGATCAGGGGCACAACGAGATTCGGGAAGTAGGGCATGCCGCGATTGAAGGTCGAGCCGTACAGCGTCGCGCCCAGAATCAGGCCGCCACTGGCGATCACCACCACCCGTGGCGGGAACCACGTCACCAGCTTCGACGCCACGCCCACCCCGATGGCCATCGCGAGGCCGAACGGGATGAAGGCGACGCCGGCGCGCAGCGGACTGTAGCCCATCATGGTCTGCACATACAGTCCGACCAGCACGGTGAGCGTGAAAAACACCCCGCCGGCAAGGAACATGGCCGCGAACGCGGCCAACCGGTTGCGGTCCAAGAACAGGTTGAACGGCACGATGGGGTTTTCGGCGGTGCGCTCCACCACGACGAACGCGACGAAAGCGGCCAGCGCCACCACGCCCGACCCGATCGTGATGGGCGAGCGCCATCCCGCCTCCGGGCCCATCGAAATGCCGAACACGGCGGCCGTTCCGGTCACGGTGGCCAGCACCGCCCCGGTGACGTCGAGCTTGATCCGCTCCGTCTGGGTTTCCTGTCGAGTGATGAGGACGAGGTAGATCACCGCCAGCCCGATCGGTACGTTCACCAAAAACGCCAGCCGCCACGACACGTCGGTGAGGGCCCCGCCTACCACCAGGCCCAGCACTCCGCCGAGACCGGTCATCGCGCCGAACACCGCCGTCGCGGCATTGCGCGCCGACCCCCGCGGAAAGGTGGTCGCTATCAGCGCCAAGTTGGTCGGCGCGATGATCGCGGCGGCCGCACCGTGCAGCAGCCGTGCCGCTATCAACGTGCCGCCGGCCCAGGCGATGCCGCACAAGCCCGAGGCGAAAGTGAACAGCGCGACCCCGACGAGGAAAGCGGCGCGCTTGCGGCCGATGGTGTCGCCCAGCCTGCCACCCAACAGCATCAGGCCACCGAAGGTCAGCATGTAGGCGGTGATCACCCAGCTCCGCGCCGCATCCGACAGGCCCATTTCGTTCTGGATCTTCGGCAGCGCGAAGACCGCGACGGGACCGTCCATCGCCACCATCAGCTGCATGCCGCCGATCGCGACGATCACGGCGACGAACTGGCGAGACCACAGCCGCGTGGTCGGCGCTACGGACATCGTCAACCGCCACCCTCGAGGACAACCTTGAGTTGCTGGCCGTACTGGATCAGCGACTCAGTACTCATCATTTGCTGATGCGTACAGTCGACCGGGTAGCTGCTGATTTCGCCGGTGACATACGGTCGCCAGCTTCGCAGCGACGACGAGTTCTGGTCGCCCTCCTCCCGCGCGGCGGCGAACAACTTCACATCACCATCGAAGACGCCCGGTTCGTGCGCTCTGGCCAACGCGAGGTTCGTATTGTCGTTGCGGACAATCGAATCGAGCAACGGCTTGTAGCGCGGTAGCTCTTCGATCCCTCGTTCGCGAAGCAGTTTTTCGGCCCGCTCGTAGGTAAGCGGCTCATCGCCCTCGGGAACCTGTATGCCACAGAACCGCAGGACTTCGTTCAGTGCCTGCTCGACTAAGACATCGCTGTTCAGGGCGTCGCTGCTGGGGATGACCAGTAGGGCGTCGAGCAGGATGAGATGCCGGACCGGACAGCCGCGTCGCTGCAACTCGATGGCGATCTCATGGGCGACGACGCCGCCGAAGGACCAGCCGAGGAGGTTGTAGGGCCCGGTGGGATCAACGCCCTGGATCCGGTCGGCATAGTTTTTCGCCATGTCGCGGATTGACGCCGGTTCGGCCTCGCCTCGCTGCAGGGATTGCTGAATCCCGATGATGGGGCAGCCCAGGTAATTACCGAGAGCGTGATACGGCCAGCTCAGCCCGCTCGCGGGATGAATGCAGAACAGCGGAGCGCCGGTGCCCTCCTTGAGGAACTCGACGGGGACGATTTCCACCTGGTTTTCCACCTCGTTGGCGCCCTGGCCCAGCTGCCGGCACAACCCTCTGACGGACGGTGCGTGGAACAACGTGCGGACCGCGAGGCCGGCGTCCAAGGTTTTGTTGATGGCGGCGATGACCCGCATCGCCGAGAGCGAATCCCCGCCCAGGTCGAAGAAGGAGTCGTCGACCCCGACCCGCTCGAGCCCGAGCACCTGGGCGTAGATCCCGGCCACTGCCTCCTCGGTGGGAGTAGCTGGGGCGCAGTACTTTTCGCGCTCGATGTACTCGGGCGCCGGCAGGGCCCGGGCATTCAGTTTGCCGTTGACCGTCAACGGCAACGCGTCGAGCACCACCACCGCCGCCGGCACCATGTAGGCCGGCAGCCGCTGACCCAGCCGGGCCCGAATATCGGCCGGGTCAGCGGCTCCGGTGACTGATTCGGTGACATAGCCCACCAGGCGTTTGTCGCCGGGGCGGTCCTCGCGGGCGATCACCGCCGCCTGCTTGATACCGTCCAAACCGGCTAGCGCCGAACGGATTTCGCCCAGTTCGATGCGGTACCCGCGGATCTTGACCTGCTCATCGGCCCGACCCAGATACCGCAGCTGCCCATCGGCGCCCCACCGCACCAAATCCCCGGTGCGATACATCCGCGTCCCCGACTCGCCGAAGGGACAGGCCACAAAACGAGATGCGGTCAGCCCCGCCCGGCGCACGTATCCGACCCCGACGCCGGTACCGGCCACATACAACTCGCCGACCACGCCGGCCGGCACCGGGCGCAACCACTGATCCAGCACAAAGAAGGCCGCCCCGGGCACGGGTGACCCGATCGGCACGGCGTCCGACCCGGTCGACCCCGTCGTTAACGGCGCACTCAAGGCCACCCACATCGTCGTCTCGGTGGGGCCGTATTCATTGATCATCACGCGTCCGGGCCCCCACCTCTCGACCAGTTCGGACGGGCAGGCCTCGCCGCCGACCAGCAGGGTCACCGACTCCAACCCCTGCGGCGACAGCGTCCCCGCTGCCGAGGGGGTTTGGCAGAGGACGGTGACCTTTTCGTCAATCAGCAAGGCGTGCAAGTCGTCCGGGGATGCCGCCACCTCCTCGGGCACCACCACCAGCCGCCCACCGTGCAGCAGCGCGCCGTAGATCTCCCAGCCCGAGATGTCGAAGCTGTAGGAGTGCCACTGCTACCACACCTGCCCGGGCCGCGCCAAATCCGGGGCAAGGGAACCGAGCAGCTCGGTTACGTTGTTGTGGGTGATGGCAACGCCTTTGGGGACACCGGTGGTGCCGGAGGTGTAGATCAGGTAGGCGATATCGTCCGGATCCGGCACCGGCAGCGCCGTGTGCGGGTAGCTGTCAATACGGGGATCCGCGATGTCGATGATCGGGAGGCCGCATCCGTCCAGTCGCTCGGCGAGCTCAGTGGTGGTGATCGCGGCGATCGGTGCGGCATCGGCAACCATGAACTCGATGCGCGCGGTCGGGTGGGCCGGGTCGATCGGCAGATAGGCCGCCCCGGTTTTGAGCACCGCCAGTACAGCGACGACGGCCTCCGCGCGACGGTTGAACAGCAGCGCCACGGATTCGCCCGGGCCGGCGCCCGCCTCGATCAACAAGTGCGCCAACCGGTTCGACGCCTCGTCGAGCTGCCGGTAGGTCATCGAGTGACCGGCGCAGCGGGTCGCCACGGCCTGCGGGGCGCGGATGACCTGATCGGCGAACATCGCCGGGATGGACACCCGCGCCGCTGGTTGCGTCAACGCCTCCCGGTTTCCGATCTCGTCGAGGTAGATGTGCTCATCGGTATCCATCAGGTCCACCGACGACAACCGCTGACCGGGATCGGCGGTCATCGCCGCCAGCACCCGCTCCAACCGCTGGATCAGCGTCTGGATGCTTTCCGGGTCGAACACGTCGGTGCGAAACTCCACCGAACCGCCGATCCCGGCGGGCTCACCGGACTCGGTGAAACGTTCGGACAGCGTGAATGTCAGATCCGTGCGCGCCGACTGGGTATCCAGCGGCAGCCGGGTGACTCGAAGGTCGCCGACGGCCAACCCGGCCGCCGAGGCGTCATCCAGGCCGGTGAAGTTCTGCCAGGCCAACAGCACCTGTACCAGCGGGTGATGGGCCAGGCTGCGGGTGGGGTTGAGCCGTTCCACCAGTACCTCGAAGGGCACGTCTTGGTGGTCGTAGGCGGCCAGGCTGCGCGCGCGCACCTGAGCCAGCGATTCGGTGAAGCTGGGATCGCCGGCCAGGTCGACTCGCAGCACCAGGGTGTTGACGAAGAATCCCACCAACTCGTCGAGCGCCGGCTCACGCCGCCCGGCGATGGCGAATCCAGTCGCGAGATCGCGGCTGGCGCTGAGTTTGGCCAGCAGGACGGCCAGGGCGGCCTGGATCACCATGAAGCTGGTGGCGTTGTGCTCGCGGGCCACCGTGCGTACCCGCTGCTGCAGCTCGGCCGGCCAGTCGACGAGCATGCTGGCGCCGCGGTAGTCGGCCAGCGGCGGATAGGGTCGGTCGGTGGGCAACGCCAGCCGCTCGGGCAACCCGGCCAACTGCTGCTCCCAATACGCCAGCTGCGCAGCGATCGGGCTGTCGCTATCGGTGACGTCGCCCAGCTGCGCGCGCTGCCACAGGGTGTAGTCGGCGTACTCTGCACCGGCAACGGAGCCCAGCCCGGTGCATGCCCGGCACACCGGCTGGCATAGGCCATGCCCAGATCGGCCACCAGCGGGGCCATCGACAAACCATCGGCGGCGATGTGGTGCAGCACGGCCACCAGCACATGCTCATCGTCGGCGATCCGGAAAAGCCTTGCCCGCAGCGGGATCTCGGTGGCCAGATCGAACGAGTGGCGGACTGTGGCCTCGATGGTCTGCTGTAGCCGGTCCGTCGGCCAGCCGCTGGCATCGACGACCTGCCAGCCGAAGTCGGCCCGCTCGGCCGGGATCACCACCTGCTCGGGTATCCCGTCGACGGCCGGGAATAGGGTGCGCAGGGTTTCCTGGCGGGCCACCACATCGGCCAGGGCCGTCCCCAACGCGTCGGCGTCTAGCCGTCCGGTCAGCCGCAACGCGGCAGCCATGTTGTAGATCGGCGAGGGCCCGAGCAGTTGGTCGATGAACCACAACCGCTGCTGGGCGAACGACAACGGCACCACCGCCGGCCGCTCCACGGCCACCAACGGTTGCCGCCGGCCCCGGTCGCCGCTGACGCGCTGCGCCAACTGGGTAACGGTGGGCGCCTCGAACACGGTGCGCACCGAAAGGTCGGCATTCAGCGTGGTTTCGATCGCGGCGATCACCCGCATCGCCAACAACGAGTCGCCGCCCAGGTCGAAGAACGAGTCGTCCACGCCGACCCGGTCCAGCCCCAGCACGTCGGCGAATACGCCGGCCAGGATTTCCTCGACCGGACTGGCGGGTGCACGGTAGTCGGCGTTCTGGAATTCGGGTGCGGGCAGGGCGCGGGTGTCGAGTTTGCCGTTCGCGGTCAGTGGCAGCGTTTCCAGCACGACCACCGCGGCCGGCACCATGTATTCGGGCAGCCGCTTCGCCAGCCGGGCGCGGATCTCGGCGGGGTCGGCGGTTGCGGTGGCTGATTCGGTGACGTAGGCGACCAGTCGTTTGTCGCCGGGGCGGTCCTCGCGGGCGATCACCGCCGCCTGCTCCACACCGTCCAAATCCACTAGCGCCGAGCGGATTTCGCCCAGCTCGATGCGGTAGCCGCGGATCTTGACCTGCTCATCGGCCCGCCCCAGATAATCCAGCTGCCCGTCGGCACGCCAACGCACCAAATCCCCGGTGCGATACATGCGTGTCGCGGGCGCTCCGAACGGGCAGGCCACGAAACGTGACCCGGTCAGTGACGGCCGGCCCAGGTATCCACATGCCACGCCACGACCGGCCACGTACAGCTCGCCGACCACCCCCGCCGGCACCGGCTGTAGCCACCGATCGAGGACGAACAACGCCGCCCCGGGGACGGGTGAGCCGATGGGCACCACACCCGAGCCCGCCGATCCTGGCTTTAGTGGTGCGCTGATGGCCACGCACATGGTGGTCTCTGTCGGCCCGTAGGCGTTGACCATCACCCGACCCGGCGCCCACCGATCCACCACCTCCACCGGACACGCCTCACCGACCACCACCACGGCCACCGACTCCAACCCGTCAGCCGGCAATGCCGCCACCGCCGAGGGGGTCTGGGTCAACACGCTGACCTGTTCGGCCACCAACATGCCGTGCAGCTGCTGCGGAGAAACGGTCACCGACTCCGGCACCACCACCAACCGCCCACCGCGCACCAGCGCGCCGAAAATCTCCCACACCGACACGTCGAACGCCAACGAATGACACAACGCCCACACGCCCGGGGCCGGCAACCCCGCATCCAACGCCCCCAACAGCTGGGTCACGTTGCGGTGAGTGACCGCAACGCCTTTGGGCACACCCGTGGTGCCCGACGTGTAAATCAGGTAGGCGACATCGTCAGGGGCCGGCCCCGGTGGTGCCGTGCCGGGATAGGCCTCCACCACCACGGTGACAGCGGGATCGTCGACGTCGATGACCACCACGTCATACCCGCCCAACCGCTCCGCCAGCCCGGTGCCGGTGATCGCGGCGATCGGCGCGGCATCGGCCAACACAAACCCGACCCGCTCGTCCGGCACGCCCGGGTCGATCGGCAGATACGCCGCCCCCGTCTTGAGCACCGCCAACATCGCCACGACCGCATCGACCGACCGCGAAAACAGCAGCGCCACACGCTCACCCGGGCCCACCCCGCGAGCCACCAGCAGATGCGCCAACCGATTCGACGCCTCATCCAGCTGCCGATAGCTCACCGAACGGCCGCCAAAACTCACCGCCACCGCATCCGGCGTCCCGGCCACATGCGCGGCAAACAAATCCGGAATCGACACCGAAACACCCCGCGGGCCAGCCAAAACCGCCTTGTTACCAAGCTCATCCAACCGCACCCGCTCACCCACACCCAGCACATCCACCGACGACAACCGCCGCCCCGGATCAGCCGTCATCGCCACCAACACCCGCTCCAACCGCCCGACCACATCGTGGACGTCACAATCAGAAAGCCATTGCCCGGCGCCACCGAATCCACCCGTTGTCGCGCCGGGCTGCATGCCGAGGAATAGCCGATCGTGGTCGCTGAAGAAGTCCAGTCCAAGCTGGTCGACGAGGTTGGTGTGGGTCAGGGTTCCCGAAACCCTGGCACCGGCGATGTTGGCCAGGTTTGTCGTCGGAATGAAATTGAGAATTACCCGATTTGACGTCTGCGTGGACCCGCGACGCTTGTTCTCGATGGTGTGCACCGGGAACCGCTGATGTTGGAGCGCTTCTCCCAGCCGTGTGTCGACATGCTCACAAAAACTCGCGACCGACGAGCCCGGCGAAGCTTTCAGGACCAGGGGGACGAATCCGGTAATCATTCCGGGCACCGTCTGCGCTTCCGGACGCACCCGCCTACTCACCGGAAACTCGAACACGATCTCCGAATTTTCCAGGTCGCACCCGCCCACCAGCAGCGCGCACGCCGCGGCCAGCACCGACGAGCGACGCACCCCCAGCTCCTGTGACAACTTCTGTATCCCGGCGACGGCGACCGGGTCCAACTCAATCGGCGCGGAAGATTCGTACGGTTCCCGCTCCGAGGCGGGCGCGAACCGATAACCCGGTTCGCTTTCCGACGGTAGGTTCTCGGCCCAATAGGCCCGATCATCGAGATAATCGGTGGACGCTTCGTATTCGGCCTCGCAGGCAATCAAATCACTCAGCGACCCGAAATAGGCGGGGGGAATCGGCGCACCCGAGGCCAACGCGTTGTAGACATCCCCGATGCGGTGGCAAATGAGAGCAAGACCGATTCCGTCCGCCACGATGTGGTGGCAGCACACGAATAGATAGAATTCGTCCACGCGGGTCTGCAACAACGCAAATTTGAACAGCGGGCCATCGAGCGGCATCACGGTGCGCTGAATCGAGGCCGCCAGCCGGTAGGCTTCCTGGACGGGATCTTGCGAGCCCATCCGCTGATAGCACGCGAGCTCGACGTCCGGGTAATCGACGGCCTTCTGGAAAACCTGGCCATCCACCTGGAAAAAGGCGGCTCGGAGTGGTTCGGCCTCGCGCACCACTTGCCGGATCGTGTGCTCCAGCAACCACGGGTCGACGGTGCCTTCGATTCGCAGCAGGTAGCCCAGCTGCCACCTCGCACCCTGCTGATCCGTTTCCTGTGCGAGCCAGATGTCGAGCTGTCCGCGTGTCAGCGGGAATGGCCCACCATCGAGTTCCGTCAGTTGTTCTCGCCCAACGTGCAGTGCCCGGTCATCGATCGTCATCGGAATTCCTTTGCGGGTTACTTGCCAGCACCGCGGCGCTGCGCCGCCAGCCTGTCCCGTAAAGTCTTCGGGCGGATATCGGGCCAGTTCTGTTCGATGTAGTCCAGGCACGCAGCGCGATCCGCTTCGCCGTAAACCGGTCAAGTCCCGGGAAGTGGTGTAGTGCTGTGTGATCCGGTGGGTTAGGCGGTGAGTGCGGGCATGTCGTTGGCTCCTATGTCGGGGTTGTCGTCGGTGATGGTGGTCAGGCGGCAGCGGGTGAGGATGTCGAGGCCGAGGTAACGGCGGCCTTCGGCCCATTCGTCGTTCTGTTCGGCCAACACGGCGCCGACGAGACGGACGATGGCGTCGCGGTTGGGGAAGATCCCGACGGCGTCGGTGCGGCGGCGGATCTCTTTGTTGAGCCGTTCACTGGTTATCTGGAGCACTGTGTGCGATAGCTGTTGTGACCTGCAGGTTTGTGTCGTGGAGGGTGTCCATGACGCGGCTGGAGATCGATATCGGTTGGCGGTCAGCATGGCCCGATCGTTACCGAATCGCGATGCGTCCGTTCATGGTGTCTTCCGGTGTCGTCGCGGAGTTGGCCAAGGGCGCACGCGAGTTGGCGGCGTAGCCGCCGGTTCTCATCGGCGAGTTCGTGGTTGCGGCGGTTGGCGATTTCGAGGCGCTGCCGCAGGGAGTCGTCGCTGGCGCGTTGTCGGGCAGGTAACGGTGTGCTTGGCTCGGGCCGGTGCTGGGCGCGGAGCCGGCAGATCTCGTCTTTGAGGTCGATTTGGGTGTAGATCCACGAGCGGGAGACACCGGCATGGCGGGCGACGGATTCGAAGGTGAGCACGGCGCCGGTCCGGTCGAGTTCGTGCATCGCCGCGATCGCCTTGGCGCGGGTGTGTTCGTGCCGCTGCTGGGCCGCCCGGATGAGGTTGATGCTGTTGTCAGCCCGCATGTTTGGCCTTCCCTGGTTCTGAATCGTTGAGGGCGGTGATGATGGTGTCCAGGTTGTGCAGGACTTGACGGTTCATCTCGGCCAGACGTTGTTGGCCGCGGGCTTCGGCGGCGGTGATCAGCTGCAGAGTCTGTTGCCGCTGCTGGTGGTGCTGGGGCAGGAACTCGGCGGTGGTGAGGAACATCGGGCAGGTCAGGCAGGCGTTGGCGTGCGGGCAGCTCTGCTGCACCGGCAGTCCGCAGTAGCCGTTGGGTAGGGCCTGGGTGGCTCGGCCGAGGCGCTGTTTGGCCCAGGCGGCCTCCGCGATCGGCCCGGACGGGTCGAAAATGATTGTGGCGCCGTGGATGTCGACCTTTCGAGCTGCCTCCCACTGACGGCGCACGGTGGTGTCGTGCAGGCGGGCGTAGTGCCCGGTCATCTGCGCGGAGTCATGGTCGAGGATGCGTCGCACGACCTCTTGCGGGACGTCGCGGTTGATCAGCCGGGTGCCCAGGGTATGGCGCCACTGGTGCGGGGTGAGGTGCACCGGCTGGCCGTGCTCGTCGCGGATGTCGCAGACGGACAGCCAGCGCAACAGCGCCATCCGGTAGGTGGGACTCGCGATCGGGTGGGTGCCGTCAATGTTCTTCGTCGGCCGTGGGAACAACACCGGCGTGCCTGCCGGCCAACGCTGGGAGGTGTGGTTGCGATGTTCGGCGATGAGTTCGCGCAACTGCTCGTCGATGGGCACCAACGCGTCGCGTTTCATCTTGTGGTTGAGGTAGCGCAGATACGGTGCGCCTTCGGCATCGGCGACCACACAATCGCTGCGCAGCCGCAGCGCATCAGTGATCCGTAGCCCGCAACGCATCAAGATGATCGTGATCAACCGGTGAGCGGGGTCGGCGTATCGGGCAAGGTTGTCGGGATCCTCGAGCTGGGTCATGACCTGTTCGGCCAGTGCCCGAGGCAACCGTTCATCGCGTTTGGGGTAGTCCTCGGCGAAGAACATCGCGTCTGCGGGAAGGTCTGTGTCCCAACGGTGTTGGCGGACGGTAGCGAAGAATCGGTTGAGCAGCCCGATATGGGTCCCGCGGCGTTGGGCACCGATGGAGTCGCTGCGCAGGTTGGCCAAATAGCGCTCCAGCACCGGCCGGTTGATCCGGTCGATGCTCTCGACGCCGATGTCGGCGAGGTACCCGGCGAAGCGGGTGAGCGCAACGACCGGCCTGCCGCCGCCGGCTTCCAGACCCAATCCGGTCGATAGCCGCCACCGGACCCACCGCTTGGCCAGATCCCGCAGCCACGGCTGCGGAATACCGTCGAAGCGCAGCGTGCGGTCTCCGTCGTAGCCGAGCCGGCGCATGCGCCAGACTTCGCGCGGGTATTCGGCGTCCCAGCCGCCGGCCTCGGCCAGGTCGGCGATCACCCGGGATGCGTAGCTGAGGAATCCACGGGAGCGAGTGTCGTTGATCGTCGACCGAGCCCAGTCATGCCAGGTGTCCTCGTCGTGGTGGAGCAGGGAGCCCACGCCTGCGGCGGCCAGTGCCTTCACCACGCGCATGACCACGTCCGGGGTGAGCTTGCCCTGCCGATCGTCGTGGCGGCGTTGCAGCACGTACTGCAGTTCCAGCTTCAGCTGACCGATCAGCCGGTCGAGCCGTATCTGCTCACTGGCCAACGGGGCTTCGGCGGCGAAGCGGTCGGCGAACACGTCGATGTCGGGTCTGCCGTTGACCTTCCAGGTGTTGGTGTGGGTTTGGCAGAACGCAGACGTGCCCTGCGGCCAGAGCTCGCAGTGCGGAATCCGGCAGGTCACCCCGGCCGCTGGTTGCTTGAACGGCTGCGGTTCGGCCAGCCATCCGGCCAGGCTGGGGCGCCCGGCGCGTTCCCATCGTTGCGCGTGCAGCCCGCACATGCCGCCACGGGCAGAGCCGTAACCGCAACCGGGCACCCGGCAGCGCTGGTTGGGTTGTCGCCGCCGCCACCGCGGATCGGTCGACACGACAAACTGCTCCACCGACGGGCGTCCTTCGTCGTCCCACCGTTGCCGATGTCCTTCACACAGGCCGCGTCCGCGGGCGGTTCGCCCGCACCCCTCAACCCGGCACTCGGCTCCACCAAACACCGGATCATCGGCACCGAATTCCAGTACATCGCTGCGGAATTCGCTGCGGACCTCGGCCATCAGCTTGCCGATTAGCCCCGACGGGCCGGCGGGCTTCAGCGACGGCGCGCTCATAGCCGCACCTGCCCATCGGTGAACCAGCCTGCCTGTTCCATGACCCGCCGAGCGTCCTCCACGGTGAGGTGCCCATACGTCGTGGTCGTCGTCGCCACGTGCGCATGTCCGAGCAGGTGCGCGACCACCTCGATGCTGACTCCGTCGCGCAGCAGCCGGGTTGCGGCCGTGTGTCGCAGCCAGTGCGGGTCGAAGTCGATCCCGGTCCGCCGGCGCAGCCTCCGCACCAGGTCGTAGACCGCAGCGTAGGTCAGCGGATGCCCCTGCGGGCGGCCCCACAGGTTGACGAACACGTAGTCGCTGTCCAGATCGCCGTACTCGCTGTGAAGGTAGTCGGCGAACAATCGGATCAACGCGCTGCTGACTGGGATCGTGCGGACGGTCTGTGACTTGGCGCGCGCGCCATTGGCGTTATCGCGTCGCCGCACCGTCACCTCATGCTCGGCAGCGGCGATGTCGTTGTGCCGCAAACCAAGTGCCTCACCGATCCGCATCCCGGTGTCGTAGAGCACGGCGAACAGCAATCGGTCCCGCAGCCGACCGCAACCATCCAGGATCGCCTGCACCTCGTCCGGTGAGAGCACCCGCGGCAGCTTCTTCGGCGCCTTCAACGCGATCACCCGCCGCGACCTCGGCGCGCCCTTGCTGATGTGGTGCAAAAACGGCTTCCAACCACCGCGCGCGCCGCCGACCTGCCACGAGGTCAGCAGAGCGCTGACATCCAGCCCATCTCGTGCGGCGTGGGTGTAAAACGCCCCGACCGCCGAAAGCTTGCGGTTCACAGTAGATTCCGTGCAGTGATGCGGCACCGACGGCAACACCGCAACCTGCCCATGCCGGGCCCGCAGCGGCAGCCGCAGCCAGGCCACGAACTCACCTACGTCATCAAGCCGCACCGCCCGCCAGTCCAGCCCACGCTCGGCGAGAAAACCGAACCAGTCCTTGAGATCGTGCGCGTACGCCTTGACCGTGTTCGGTGATCGCTCGATATCGGTCAGATACGCCAGATACCGGTCAACCGCTGCTACCGGAGCGTCGTCGTCGCCGAGAACGGTCCACGACTCACGCAACGAGACCGGCGAGATAACTCGTGCAATCTGCATCGCCCCTCCGCAGGCTCTTGCCTCCTGGACGACTGCAGATAAACACGTCCACCACGCAGAACCTGGGACCTCAACGCCTCGTGTCGGACATCAAGGACACCGCCTGCAGGACTCCAGATAACTGCGGGGTTGTTGGACCAGATCTTTTTCCAGTGCAGGACAGGGAAATCGGCGAATGCGGTGATGTCGTCGGCGGCCTCGCGCAGCATCGTTTCGACCTTGGGCAGTTGGCGGCCGAGCATGCCGGCGATGGTGTCGAGTTGCTCTCGCACATGTTCGGCGTCGGGTTGGGCGAAGATGGTGCGGATCGCTGCGGCGACCATCTCGGCTGATCCCTTGGGCACCTGGGCGAGCACGTTGCGCAGGAAGTGCACCCGGCATCGTTGCCAAGATGCGCCGATGAGGATGGCCTCGATGGCGCTGCGCAACCCGGTGTGGGCATCAGAGATCACCAGCTGCACCCCGGACAGGCCGCGGGTTTTCAGTGAGCGCAGAAACGCCGTCCAAAACGCGCCGTCCTCGGAGTCACCGACGTCGAAGCCGAGCACTTCACGGCGTCCGTCAGCCGCGACACCGGTGGCGATGACGACCGCTTGGGAGACCACCCGATGGTTGACCCGAGCCTTGCAGTAAGTGGCGTCGAGGAACACATACGGGAAGTGCTGCTCGGATAGAGGCCGGTCCCGAAAGGCGCCTACCTCGGTGTCCAGATCGGCGCAAATCCGGGAGACCTCGCTTTTGGAGATGCCGGCGTCCGCGCCGAGGGCTTTAACCAAATCGTCGACTTTGCGGGTGGAGGTGCCGTGCAAATAGGCCTCCATCACCACCGCGAACAAGCACTGATCGACCCGGCGGCGCCGCTCCAGCAGCGCCGGGAAGAACGAGCCCGACCGAAGCTTGGGAATCCGCAACTCCAAATCGCCAGCGATCGTCGACAGTGTGCGCGGCCGAGACCCGTTGCGCTGGTTGGTTCGTGATGCGCTCCGTTCATGCGGACCGGCGCCGATCACCGCCGTCAGCTCCGCATCGATGAGTGCCTGATAAATCGTCTCGGCGGCCTGCTTGATCCGATCAGCGGCATCGGCATTGCGTAATGCGTCCAGCACCTCCAGCAAGGCAGACTGGTCCAGGGCCATCGCGATGTTCCTCTCGGTAGTGATCCTTGGTCGTTTCACCACAGAGACTCACGCGATGGCCCTCTACATCAGCACCGACACGCCGCCACTATTTACACCACGCCCCGGGACGTTCCCCCGGGCCCCGGCGTGACCTTCTCCCGGTGCAAGTTGGCGATTTAGCTGCGCGTGGAAACCTCGACGAGGTGGCAGCGATCATCGCCACGCGGGCGCGGGAAGGTAGCGTCGGTAATCAACCTGCGCCAGTATTGGCGGCGAGCAAGTGGCGGCATGGACGGCGACCCGCCGCCGCCCTGCCATTGCCGGAACGTGTCCTCTATCGGGCCGCAACTTCCCTACTGGCTGATGGCCTTGCGCCTGAGCGCGCCAAAGATGGCTACTCGACTATGGTGAGTGCCCCGGTCGAAAATGGCGACAAATTTATCGTAGTGACTGATTTAGCCAACTATTATTCGTCCATTCAAGTGGACAGGATTGCTAACGTCTTGTTGTCTCGGACGGGCGAGTGGTCGGTAATCGCATGGTTACGCGGATTTTTACAAGCAATTTCACCCGACGTAGGGGGCCTGCCCCAAGGGAACTTCGCCAGCGATAGGCTTGCGGACACCTACGCTGATACTTTGCTGCGGAGACTTCGTCGGCGCGGGTTGACCGCCTGGCACCATTCTGATGATTTCAGAATCGGAGCATCGAGCTATCAAGAAGGCATCAACGCTCTCGAAATTTTCGACGAAGAGCTCCGCTCACTGGGACTATTCGTGAATGAGCGAAAGACATACATTGTGAATCGCGACAAATATATCGAACATATGGAGCGAGAACGACAGTACTTCACCGACGCATGGAGGGAAAAACGCGATGAATTGACCACGGTCGATTTCTACAGCTTCGAGCCCATTACTCCAGAAGACCCAGAGGTTTTTGCCGCCGTTGCGATGGAAGAGTTGCAGGCGTGGGCCGCCGCGGCGAAGTCGGTGCGCGAGGACGACAAGGCCGCTATGCCTACTCGGCTTGATCTTAGTTTGGTTTTGAACCTTCTATCGCTGGTACGCGAACCAGAAGCTTTAGAGCACGTCCCGGAGCTTCTACTGATGGAGCCGCAACTCACCTATCAGGTGGCCGGCTACCTGTATGAGTTGTCGGAAACCCACGCAAAGGGCGTAGATGACGCCGTTGCAACAACCATCAAGAACACTGCCTTAAGCAGATGGATATCTGTCTGGCTGTGCTATGCGCTTAGCAATCCAGATCGCGAGAGAATCTGGGCGGGGCGACTGGCCCTCCACCCCGAGGTGGAAGGGTGGCTCGCAGCGCAAACAAGCGTTCAAGATGAGGTCTTGGCTTCCCATGCGGTGTGGTCCTTAGCCGCTACCGGTTCGCTGGCGCGAGACGCCTGGTCCCGTCTGAATCAACTTCCCGGCTCGTACAGCTCCCAATTTGCCGCCGCTGCTCTCGCTGGACTGCCAGTAGCGGACAGAGATTCGCTCGATAGTGGCGACAGATTCGATAAAATAATTCGCAACTGGGCGGAATCGATCTTATGAACTCTGATGTCAGATCGCAAAACGGTGAAGAGGTATGTGAGTTTGTTTGGCTCGCTGTTGCTGCTTACGACAAGACTGAGCGAGCTTTTCGCAGCCTAGAAGATTGGCGTGACGACAGCAATTCGAGCAGACCTGTACTCTCAGCGATAAGTGAAGTTGTTAGCCATGTAGAGGTCTTCGTTGTTGAGTCGCTGACCATGCACGCCAAATTGATATCTGCCTCGTCGGTCGAGCCCATACCCGATATTGTGATGAACTCAATTTCCAAGCCCGTGGAATCAAGTTGGAATGAGCGACGGAAGTTCATCAAGACGTGGCTAGGTGTCGATGTTGTTGATGCGGGCTGGTGGAGAAGCTGGCTTGGGTTCGTAGATGCCCGGAATGCGTGGGCGCACGGTTTAGGCCGTCTCACCTCACGGCAACGCAATAGCCAAGAAGTACTGGCCAATCTTCGAGCTGCCGGCCTCGCAGTCCAAGCGTCGAAAGTTGTTGGCACTCCGGCAGATGTTAAGAAATGCGCGAAGTCCGCTGTTGAAGTTATCGACTGGATCGACCAACGCGTCCGGCGCGTATAAAACCCCCTGGGGGGTACCCCCTCGCTGCCCCGACCGTGGGCCTCGTCCGGCCAGCGACCCTTCACTCTCCGACGAAGAAGCTGCGCATTCGCGTGACCGATCCAGCGGCCCCTTCCAAATCGACCACTAGAGTTTGGGAAAGCCAGGCACGGAACGCCAGCCATCGGTTAACATCTGGTCAGACTGGATAAATGCCGACTCGGCCGATGTGGGGGGGCCCGCGTCTAAGCGTGCCGTACACGAGAACGGGTCCTCTTTCGCCCCGCAGAAGTCAGCCTGGGCAACGCTTGCCGCACAGACTCCAGTGGTGAGAAGTCCAGCAGCAAGTAAAGCTGAACAGACCACGGCGCGACCAAGTTTCATTGCTCCCATGACGTGCCTGCTCCCTGCCTACTTCGACCGACCGGTGCCGCCGTGCCAGGAGCCTGACCCTTGCTTGTGTTGGGAGTGGCTGTACGTCCCGTCGTTGTCGGGGAGGCTGCTCCGTGTGTGATCCGGCGATGGCACGTAGTTACCGTCAACGTTGATGTAGCCACCGCACGTTGGCAGTGGGCCCACCGGTGAGAGTGGAGCCACGAATAAGACAGCCGCGATCATCCCGGCCGGCGCAACGCTGATCTTCGTGATACGCGACATGACTCCACTCCGGGGTTTCGTACGGAGATGTTCACCCGACGCCCGAGGACATCAATTTAGCTGCGCCGGTCGTCCGTGTTTGCGATTTCACGATTTCCGATGTGTGCTTCTCGTGGAACCGTTTAGGCTCCCGTCGGCGAACCGGGCAACCGCCACCATGCAGGCATCACCAAAACAGGGGGCATGTCGTTGTGCATTGCCTTTGGCGCGGCAATCACCGTGTCGATCGGCATCGGCGTCGGCGCGCCGGCCCACGCCGATGACCAAGCCTTGATCGCTGATCTCAATGCGCGCGGCGTCTCACCGCTGATTCCGCGTGCATGAAAATCGGTGGATGACCCGGCTTACCCGCCCGACTTCATTGCCGGTTGCCAAGACGAGGGCCGCGCGCTCGCGGCATCGCACTAAAATGGGCCTGCTCATCAGCGGATTCGCCAACAGTACCGCTTGACCTCCGGAAATGGTTGGCGCCGTTGCGGTTTCATATTGAGTCACATGCTGTTGCGGAACTTCGCGCAGCGGTCGGTGCCACCCACCTTCCAACTCGGCATCCTGAACTCGACATACAGGGCGAAGCAATGCCCCGTCACCGGCCGAGCACATCAGGGTTTGCGCATTTCAACCGCGGATTTGTGGTTGTTAAACGACGCGAACGCGGCATAATGCCCCCATGCGTTTCACCTACGCCGTCGCGGCGGCCGGCATGGCCCTCACTGCGCTCATCGGCGCGTCGGCAGCGCACGCTGATACGGGCGTCAATGGCTACGTACAGTGCGTCGGTGGCGATGCCAAGCCCCCGCCACCGGGGCAACAGGCAGAATTTTGGTTTCCCAGCGTTCATGTGATCGACGTCGACCTCAGTTCTGGTGTGCTTCCCGAACAGGTGGTCCAGCGGTTAGTGGACATGGGAGTCAAGCCGGAAGACGCCGCCACTCGCGTGCGCTGCTTCATGGCCAACGCACCGCATTAGCTCCCAAAGGCTCCGCGGGCCCGTCACCAAGCGCGGGCTCGTTGAATATGCCGCGCGACAGGTCTTTTGAATAAGCTCTGAGCCCCGAAAGCCGGCCCGCCACCCGCCCAACCAGGCCGCCCACGTCAAAACCGCCCCGCCGTGTCAGAGCCCCGAGTTACGATCTGCGGCACGCAGTTACAGATTCGAGGTGGCCATGCATCGCATCCGACGTGTCGTCATCACCCTCGTTGCGGCGGCCGCGGCGATGTTCCCGGTTGCCGCGTTCGCCTCCGCGCCCCCGGCATCGGCCGACCCGATCTGCGGGACGCCGGGAACACCGCCCTGCGCGGGTCCCAGTCCCCTGACACCGGAACAGCAGTGCGCCTTGATCGCGTGGCGCTCGATGTTGCCGTGCAACTGGCTAGGCATGCAGGTGCCCGCCGGCACCCCGGGGAGTTGGGACAACCCGCCGGCGCCGCCGCCCCCGGCCGAGCCCCCGCCCCCGCCGCCGCCGTGAGCCTCGACCGCAGGAATGACGGCGGCGTCGCGACGTCGCAATGCGCTATCTTCAGCCGGTGACCAGACCTGCTCGCATGAGCACCCTCGCGGCGGCGCTGGCGCTGACGGCGTGCTTGACCGCGCCCGGCGCCACCGCCGACCCGACGCCCCAACAGTCGCCCTTCCCGACCGGAAAGTCCGGCACCACCATCCACGTCACGGAGTACAGCACCGCGACGGCCGACGTCACGCTCAACAACGCGACCTGGGTCTCGTCCGGCTGCCCGGGCGGCGGCGGGTGCAACGTCATCGAACTCACCATCGCCGGCAAATCCGACAAGCCGTTCACCTACAGCCAGGCCTCGATCACCGCCGCCTCCACCCCGTGGCGCCAAGACCCCTACCGCGACATCCAGGGCGGCTCGTCGCTGGCCGACTACCAGCAGCTCAACAAGACGCCGCCGCTGCGCGTGGGCAGCGTCACCAACGGTCAAACCGCCCACGGCTTCATCGCCTACGACGGCGCCATCCGCCAGGGCGATGTCTACATCGAGTTCAACGACCCCGACGCGCCGGCCGCCCCCACCCCGCTGGCCGGCTGGAAAGTCCACACCTGAGGCGCGTTCAGCTCTGCACCAGATCGGACATGGGCTCCGCGTCGGTCAGCCAGTGCCGTCCGGTCCGGCGGGCCGCCTCCCACTTGGGAATGCTCACCGCATCGTCCTGGCCCAGGTCCGCGGGAACCGGGCCGATGCGCGCGGCCAGCGGGGCCAGCGCGCCCAGGTCGAAGTTGTACAGCTCGGCGGCGGCCAAGCCCAGCATCTGGCGGGTCTCCTCGACGGGAATGTCCCAGAACGAGCGCCGCAGCCAGTCGCGGGTGTGCGGCCAGGTTCCTTCCGGGTGCGGAAAGTCGTTGCCCCACAAGATGTTCGACACGCCGATCTCGTAGCGCCGGGCCAGCTCCCTGCGCTCGGTGGTGGTGGCGCCGATGAAACAGTTCCGGTCGAAGTACGCCGAGGGCGGCATGGTCAGGTCGCCCTCCATCAGATGGCTCATCTTCTTGGCCGAATGCTCACGCAGATACCGGGTGTCCATCAGCCACAGCAGATCGTTGGCCCAGAACGCGCCGCACTCCGTCACCCCCCAGCGCAGGCCCGGGAAACGCTCGAACACGCCCGACCACAACGCGAACCACAGCGGCCGCGCCCCCCACCACCGCACCTCGGTGACATAGATGCCCAAATGGCCCCCGTACTCCTCCTGCGGCGCGGGACCGGAATGGGTGTGCACCGGCATCTGCAGGTCCTGGCAGGCGGCCCAGACCTTGTCGTAGCGACGGTCGTGATACGGCGGGTAGCCGACCCAGCGCGCCGGGATCAGGATCCCGCCCCGCAACCCCGACTCGGCCGCGCGGGTGATCTCGGCGACCGCCGCGTCCACGTCGGCCAGGATCGGCACCACCGCGACCCCGGCCCGCCGCTCGGGACTGTGGCTGCACAGCTCGGCCAGCCAGCGGTTGTGCGCCCGCGCCCCGGCCATCGCCCGGCCCGGGTCGAGGTCGCCCGACTGGCCCAGGCCGGCCCCGAACGGGGCGCCGGCCACCCCGGTCACCGCGTCGGCGTCGGGAAAGATGACCTCGCCGACCACCCCGTCGCCGTCAAGTTCCTTGTCCCGCAACGCCACATCCCACCCGCCGGCGATGCCCTCGCCGTGCTCGGAGAACCACTCCTGCGCGAACTCCTCGTCGATGAACCCGCCGGCCTGCGCCGCGGCCGTCTTCTCCGCCAGATACGTCTCGAAGTCCTCCCGGTATTCGGGGTCGACGTATTCGCGGTAGCGCTCGGTCGGCAGCTCGGCGTGGGTGTCCGCGGAGATGATGATGTAGGGGTCCACGTCGGTCATGGCGGTCCTTTCGCTTACCAGGTGCGGATGGGGTCGGGCTCGAAGACGGTGCTGCTCGCGTCGGCGGGCACGGCGGCCAGCGGCTCGGCGACCTCGGCCACGCTCGGGCCGATCCGGTCCACCAGCGGCGCCAGCGCGTCGAGGTCGAAGCCGTACACCCTCGCCGCGTTCCCGCCCACCATGGCGGCCACCTCGTCGGGCGGAACGTCACTGAAGGTGTGCCGCAACGCTTCTCGCGTGTAGGGGGCGGTCCCCTCGTAGTGCGGGTAGTCGCTGCCCCACATGATCTTCTCGACACCGATTCCGTGCCGCTCGGCGCACTCGACCGGGCGCATGAAACTCGCGCCGACGTAACGCTGGCGGGCCCAGTACTGGCTCGGCTTGAGCGAAAGCGAACCGGCGGTGGGACCGGCGAACCGGGCGATCGCCGAGTTCGCTCGCGCGTAGCGGGCCGCGGCCACGTCCAGCGAGGCCAGCGTCGCCGGTATCCACCCGGCGCCCTGCTCGGTGAACACCACGGTGAGGTCGGGATGGCGGTCCAGGGCGCCGCTGAAGATCAAGTGCCACAACGCCCGATGCGCCCACCAGTGCGTCTCGTACACCCAGACGGCGAACGAGCTGCCCCACCCGTCGGTCGGGCTCGGCCCGGCGTTGCCGCCATGGTGGTTGACCACCACCCCGGCCTCCGCGCACGCCGCCCACAGCGGCTCCCAGTGCTCGGCGTACAGCGGCGGGATGCCGGTGCCGGGGGCGATCCCGGGCAGCAACACCCCGCCGCGCAGGCCGAGTTTGGCGATCTGCGCCACCTCGGCGACGGCTTCGTCCAAGTCCCCCAGCAGGATCTGCCCCACCCCGGCGCGCCGCTCGGGTGACAGCGAACAGAAGTCGGCCAGCCAGCGGTTGTGGGCGCGCAGCCCGGCCCAGCGCAGCTCGAGCTCCCGGGCCGTCTCCGGCGGCGGGGCGGCCAGGCTGGCGTGCGGAAAGAACGGCGGCACGGTGTTGGAGTAAATCACCTCTCCCGCAATGCCTTCGGTGTCCAGCTCACAGTTGCGCCGCGCGCTGTTCCAGTTGCGCTCGGCGTCGGGCTCGCTCAGGTCGCCGAACGGGTTCACGTAAGTCTTTGCCCAACCGTCGAATTCGTCACGGTACTGCGGATCCAGGTAGTCGCGGTAGTCGAGCAGGTCCGCGCCGGCGTGGCAGTCGGCCGAGATGACGGTGTAGCGGTCCATGCGCTACGCCCGCGCCGGTTCGGGCCGCGGGGCGGCCAGCAGGGCCACGTCGTCGTAGCGCTGGTGCACATACGGCAGCAGCCACTCCTGCGGCACCCGCGCCGCGATCCGCCCCACCTGCACGGTGCGCCGCCGGCACCAGGTGATCGACGTGACCTGACGAATCACGATGTCGGCCACCGGATCCAGCGGCGACTCCCCCAGCTCGAGGGTGCCGTCGATGTTCTCCAGCAGCTCGTAGTGCCGGTGGTATTCACCGTAGACCAGGTGGGGGTCGGTGATGCCGCTGCCGTCGGGCGCGCGCAGGAACTTGAAGTAGAACTCGGTGTTCATCTGGTCGGGCGGCAACTCCGCCGGGCCACTGACCTGCCCGCTCAGCCGGATCAGCCGGTAGCCCAGCCGGTCCACGCCGGCGGTGACGCGGTCGCCGTCGCGCTCCACCGTGATCTGCGCGAGTTTCTTTGGCTCGCCGAAGGTTTCGCGGCCGCCGGTGACGGACTGTTCGGTGGACTGGGGCATGAACAGCGGATAGTCGCCGTGCCGGTCACCGTGCCGGGCGGTCACCGAGAACACCGCCGACCCGAACGGCGCCATCCCCTCGATGCGGACCCGCTGCAGCTGGATGCGCACCAGCGGTTCGTCGGCCGGCTGCAGCGGCTTGGGCAGCACCGCCGCGACGATGTCCGGCTCCGTGAGGTAGGTGACCGTCACCGCCTCGGTGGCAATCGGCGCCTTGGTGGCATCGATCTCGTGGTCGACCTGGGCCTCGGGCGGACGGGGCCCGTAGCGAATGACGTTGCTGCTCACTGGTTTTCTCCTTGCGTTTCGGAGTTTCCGCCGGCGCTGCGGCCGAGAACGTCGACCAGGTAGTCCGGGGCGCCGCGGGAAAGGATCGATGCCGCCTTGCGGCGCACGACGTCGTCGGACGGCGCGGGCGGGCCCATCATCCAGAACCGGTCCGCCGCAATGCCGTCCACCACCAGGTCGGCCACCGTCTCCAGCGGGGTGAACTCGACGCGGGCGCCGGCGGCCTCGAACCGGGCCACCACCTTGTCCAGCGTCTGCTCGGGCGTGCGGCGTTGCTGCGTCGGGGCGTAGCGCGGCGGTCGATGCCGCCACGACTCCCAGATGCCGGTGTTCAAAAACCCGCCCGGGAACAGCACGTGCGCACGCACCCGCGTCCCGGTCATCTCCAGGTGCGTGTACAGGCTCTCGGTCACGCACAGCACGGCCGCCTTGGTCATCGGGTAGACCGCGGTGGCCGGTCCGCCCATGGCGCCCCGCGCGATCGGCGCGAATCCGCCGTTGCCCGAGCAGGTGTTGACCACGTGCCCCTCGCCCCGCTCGAGCAGGATCGGCACGAACGCCTTGAGGCCGTGGATGACGCCCAGCACGTTGACGTCGATCCCCCAGCGCCAGTCGGCCAGGTCGTGCTCCCACAGATAGCCCTCGGACACCGCGCCGGTACCGGCGTTGTTGCACACCACGTCCACCGCGCCGAAGCGGCGCAACGCCTCCTTGGCCAGCGCCTCAACCGAGGAGTAGTCGGTGACGTCGGTGACCACGCCGGCCGCCTCGATGCCCTCGTCGGCCAGCGCCCGCGTCGCCTCCTGCAGCGGGTCGGCGAGCACGTCGGCCAGCACCACCTTCATGCCCTCGTGGCCGAGACGACGGCCGAGGGCCCGGCCGATGCCTCCGGCGCCGCCGGTGATCACCGCCACCTTGCCCTGCAGGTCCGTCATGGTGTGGCTATCGTCACACGGTCGCACTGAGCACCACAACCGTTCGCATTATGCGACCATTGCGGGCATGGCCGCGCGTCCCTCGCCGCAAACCGAGCGGGTGGTGAACCTGTTCGAGCTGCTGGCGGCCGACGGCAGCGCGGGGATCACCCTGGCCGAGGCGTCCCGGCGGTTGCACGTGCACAAGGCCAGTTGCCACTCGATGCTGTCCGAACTGCTGCGGGGCGGCTGGCTACTGCGCGACCCGGTGCGCAAGACCTACCACCTGGGCCCGGCCCTAGTGCGGCTCGGCCGCGAGGCCGCCGCCCGCTACCCGGCCCTGGTGCTGGCCCGCTCGGTGATGGACGAGCTGGCGGCGGCGACGGGCGCGCACTGCGTGGCGTTCTCGGTGAGCGAGGACTACTCCACCGTTGTCGATCAGGTCCGCAGCCGCCGCGGCGGCGGGCACCCGATGCCGATCGGCACCCAGTTCCCGCACCGCCCGCCGTACCGGGCGTCGACCGTTGCCTGGGCGGGAACCGAGGACCGGGAGCGCTGGCTGGCCGCCCTGCCCGACGAGGTGCGCGACCGCTACCGCGAGGCCATCGCCGCCGCCCGGCAGCGCGGCTACGCGGTGGGCCTGCACCTGCTGCCCGACCTGCGGCTGCAGGAACTGGCGCTGCTGGTGCGCAGCGCCGAGGTGCGATCCACCCGGCTGAGCCAGCTGGCGCAGGCGCTGACCGACGAGCTCATCCACCAGGAGGAGTGGTTCCCGATCAGCCTGGCCCCCGACCGCAGCTACGAGGTGAGCCACATCGACTCCCCGATCCTGGGGCCGGGCCCGAGCATCGCGTTGATGCTCAGCCTGGTGCCCAGCGCCGAGCCGATGAGCGGCGCGGCGGTCACCCGGCTGGGCACCCAGCTGGCCGCCGCGACCCGCCGACTGAGCGAAGCCCTGGCCGACGAGTCCGGTTAACCGCGTTGCGGCGCCAGCCGCTTGAGCGCCAGCCCGCCTTCGAAGGGCCGGTAGCCGAACGCGGCCGGGGCGCGATAGCCGGTGTCCGGCACCGGGGTGCGCACCTCCTCGACCGTGGGCCCGATCTTGGCGGCCACCGGAATCAGCTTGTCGAGGTCGAAACGGTAGAGCCGAGCGGCGTTGCCGCCCAAGATCTTTCGGCAGGCATCCTCGGGCCGGTCGTGCAGCGCCCAGCGGATGGCCAACTTCGAGTGCGGCGCAAAGCCTTCCTCGTGCGGATAGTCACTGCCCCACATGATGTGATCGGGCCCCATGAAGTCGATCATCGCGCCGTCGTAGGGCATCAGCTCGCTGGCCAGATAGCAGTTGCGCTGGACGTATTCGCTGGGCGTCAGGGTCAGCGCGTCGACCGACGAGCCGCCGAACATCCCGTAGGTGCGGTTGTGCGCATCGGATTTCATGGTGGGCACCATGGCGTCGAGGACGCCGAGTTGTGCCGGCACCCACAGGGTTCCCTGCTCGGTCGGCACGAACCGCAGCGTCGGATACCGTTCGAACACGCCGGCCAGGATCAGGTGGCCGAGGGTCCGCTGGGCCCACAGGGCCATCTCGGTGATCAACACGGCATTGGACGCCGGCTGGTCCATCGGCATCTCCGGGCTGCCGGCCCCCGCGTGCTGCACCACGGTGAAGTCCAGTTCGGCACACAGCGCCCACAGCGGTTCGTAGCGGGTGTGGAAAAGCGGGGCCACCTGCGAATCGCCGGGCGAGACGGGCGGAATCAGCACACCGCCGAAGCAGTCCTGCCGCGCGCCCCAACGGATTTCCTCCATCGCCAACTCGACGTCGTTGGGGAAGATCTGGATCAGCCCGCGGCGCCGGTCGGGAGCCAGCGAACAGAAATCGACCTGCCACCGGTTGTGCGCCTGCACACCGGCCCAACGCTTTTCGAACTCCGCGCGAGTGCGGGGCAGGCTGATGGTGATGTTCGGCGTGGTCGGGAAGAACGGCGGAACGGTGTTGGGCAGCAACACCTCTGCGGCCACCCCGTCGGCGTCCATCTCGCCGATCCGCAGCTCGTGGTCCCAGTTCCGGTTGGCGGTGGCGACGATCAGGTCGTCGAACGGGCTGGCGTACGCCTTGGCCCAGGCGTCGAACTCGTCGTGCAGCCGCGCCGGCAGATACGGTTTGTAGCCGTAGAGATCCGCCCCGGCGTGAGTGTCCGTCGAGATGACGATGTAACGGTCCAGCGTGTCCCAGGTTGTAGCCATCGCGCCCTCCATGAATCAGGTCGAGTATAGGGAGAAGCCCCGGTGATACCAGCGTGTTCCGTTCCGCTGGGTGGGAGCAAGATGTTCGCGTGAGTTGGACGCGGTACGAGACCCGGGCCCTGGCGGACACCAGCCTTCGCGGCGACGCGCTGCACGCCGCCCTCGAGGACTACATCCGCGTGCAGAATCCACAGCTGACCGACGTCCGGCTGGAGCGGGCAACCGCGACCGGGGCCTCCGGCGGCCCGCCGGGCAGCCGCTGGTATCAGGTCACCTACCTGGCCGAAGACCCCGAACGCGGCGTGTAGCCGCCGGCCGATTCCGCCGCGCGCGCCCCGGCGTCGGCGCTACATTGCTGTCCTGGACACAAAGGAGCTTGGCGTGCGGTCACTCATCGCCGTCGTCGTCGCGGTCGGCTGCCCGGCCGCGGCGCTGTGGGCGCCCCAAACCGCCTGGGCCGACGACGACTTCGTCGCCCTGGCGGTGTCGGTGGGCAGCGGACGCGCCGCCGGCTGGGCCACCGCGAACAGTCAGGACCAGGCGAACCAACTCGCCCTTGCGCACTGCACCGCCGAGGCCGGCGACGCCTGCGAAGTGGTCGCGGGCGCCCGCAACGGCTGCGCGTCGGTGGCCTTCGACCGCGGCTCCGGGCGGTTCCGGGGCGGCTCGGGCCCCGATGCGGCCAGCGCCGACTCCGACGCCCTGGCCAAGCTGGGCGCGCCGAACGGGCGGATCAAAGCCACGCATTGCTCGTCGTGACCGCGAGCCGGCGTGCGCCGCGGCGACGGCACCCAGAATTCGTCTATCGTTTCAATAAGTCGTCTTGATTCGGCCCACCGCACCCAGGGGAGGCCATGACTCACACCAAGGCCGGTCGTGCCGCGTGGCCGGCCGCCTGCGCGGTCGTCCTGTCCGCCGCCGCGCTGTTGTGCGCGGCACCGGCCGCCGCGGACGAAGCCGATGACGCGTTCCTCGCCGGCCTGGCCAAGGGCGGGATCACCATGTTCGACGACGACGACGCGATCGCCATGGGCCACAGCGTGTGCTCGAGCATCGACGCCAACCCCAACGTGTCGATGCTGGCGCTGCGGCTGACCAAGCAAACCCCGTTGACGCCGAAGCAATCCGGCTACTTCATCGGTCTTTCGGTCGCCAGCTACTGCCCGCAGTACAAGGACGACGTCGACCCCTCGCTGGGCTGGCTGATCCCGCCGCCGCTGATGTGAGGTTGCCGGCCGGCATCGGCGTTCTGGTAGGCCTGGGTAAGCCAGTACACCGTGCGCTCGATGCCGGGCACGATCTCGGTGACCTCGATCTCGCCCTGGGCGAAGCGGGTCAGAAACCCGAAGACCACACCGGTGAGGATGAGCTCCAGATCGTTGACGAATCCCGGATCAGCCTGGGCCAGAACGCTTTTCGCGACGGGAACGACGGCCTCGACACCGCGCTGGATCAGGCGTTTACCGCCGGGCCCCGAGCGCGCCTGAAAGTAGGAGCGCAGCATCAACGGATGCCGCTCCCACGGCTCGAAGATGGTGCGCATCACGTGCATGAGGTCGGAATACATCGATTTGCCGGGCAGCTCGTCGATCAGCGACGGCAACCGCGCATACCGGTTGGCGTCCATCCACCCCTCCAGGGCCGCCACGATGAGCTCGTCGCGGGTGCGATAGCGCTTGTAGATGGTGGCCATCGAGACGCGGGCCCGCCGGGCCACCTCGCGCAGCTGCACGGCCTCGTAGCCCCCGGTATCGAGCATGTCGACCACGATGCCCAGAATCGGATCCCCGGAAACGATCGGGGCGTCGGGCCCTTTTGCCGTCACGGTAACCATGTTACTGTGCGCGGGTGAGTAACCACGTTACTCGCCCCTGAACTGGGCCGCCGGACAAGAAACGAGGACGCCCGCCGTGGGTTCACTAGATGGCAAAGTCGCCTTCATCACGGGAGCAGCGCGCGGCCAGGGCCGCAGCCACGCGGTACGGCTCGCGCGTGAGGGCGCCAACATCATCGGCATCGACATCTGCGCGGACATCGCCGCCAACGGTTATCCGATGGCCTCCCGCGCGGAGCTCGACCAGACCGTCGCGCTGGTCGAGGAGGCCGGCGGCAAGATGCTCGGCACGGTGGCCGACGTGCGCGACTTCGGCCAGGTCAAGGCCGCGCTGGACGCCGGTGTGGAGCAATTCGGGCGGCTGGACATCGTGCTGGCCAATGCCGGCATCGCGCCGTTGGCCTTCCGGCAAGTTGAGCATCGAGGAGGAACTGGCCCAGTGGCGGGCGGTCACCGGCGTCAACCTGGACGGCGCCTATCACACGGCGTGGGCGGCCATTCCGCATCTGCTGGCCGGTAACCGCGGCGGGGTGATCATCTTCACCAGTTCGACCGCCGGCATCAAGGGCTTCGGCGGCCTGCAGGGCGGCGGCCTGGGCTATGCGGCCTCCAAGCACGGCATCGTGGGGCTGATGCGCACCCTGGCCAATGCGCTTGCGCCGCTGAACATTCGGGTGAACACGGTGCACCCGACCGCGGTCAACACGATGATGGCCACCAACGACGACATGACCGAATTCCTTGAGAAGAATCCCGGCGCCGGCCCGCACCTGCAGAACCCGATGCCGGTCGGCATGCTCGAGCCCGAAGACGTCAGCGCCGCCATCGCCTACCTGGTCTCCGACGAGGCCCGCTACGTCACCGGGGTGACGTTCCCGGTCGATGCCGGCTTCTGCAACAAGGTCTGACATGGCAACCGACGACGCGACGGGCCGGGTCGCCGGCAAACGGGTCCTCATCACCGGGGCCGCGCGGGGCATGGGACGCTCGCACGCGGTGCGGCTGGCCGAACAGGGCGCCGACTGCATCCTGGTTGACATCTGCTGCACCCCAACGGGTTTGGACTACCCGCTGGCCACCGAGGAGGACCTGAACGAGACGGTGCGACTGGTGGAGAAGCACGGCCGCCGGGCGGTGCCCAAGATCGTCGATGTGCGCGACGAGGCCGCCATGAAGGCGGCGGTCGACGCGGCCGTCGACGAGCTCGGCGGGCTCGACGGCGCGGTCGCCAACGCGGGTGTGCTCACCGTGGGCACCTGGGACACCACCACCGCCGAGCAGTGGCGGCTGGTCCTCGACGTCAACCTGATCGGGGCCTGGAACACCTGCGCGGCCGCGCTCCCCCACCTGATCGGCGGGGGCGGCGGCAGCCTGGTCAACATCAGCTCGTCGGCCGGCATCAAGGGAACCCCGCTGCATCTGCCCTACACGGCGTCCAAGCACGGCATCGTGGGGATGACGCTCGCGCTGGCCAATGAGCTTGCCGCACAGAACATTCGCGTCAACACCGTGCATCCCACCGGGGTGGCCACCGGGATGGCGCCGCCGGGCATGCACGCGTTGATCGCCGAACAGCGGCCCGATCTGGTGCCCATCTTCCTCAACGCGCTGCCCGCGCCGCTGATCGAGGCGTCCGACGTGAGCAACGCGGTGCTCTACCTGATCTCCGACGAATCCCGTTACGTCACAGGACTCGAGCTGAAGGTCGACGCCGGTGTCACGATCAGATAGCGCGGCGCGGCATCAGCGCGGGGTGCGCACCTTCGCCGAGGTGATGACCTTCGACCCGCCGGACGACGCCAGCCCCTGCGCCTCGGGGCTGATCGACTTCGTCTTCGGCGAGGTGTGGTCGCGGCCGGGGCTGAGCCGGCGCGACCGGCGGTTCGTGACGCTGGCCTGCGTGGCGGCCGCCGACGCGCAGGCCCCGCTCGAGCAGCACGTCTACGCCGCGTTGAACAGCGGCGACCTCAGCATCACCGAAATGCGGGAAGCGGTGCTGCATTTCGCCGTCTACGCGGGCTGGCCGAAGGCGTCACGCTTCAACATCGTGGTGGACCAGCAGTGGGCCAGGATCGCCGCGGAACGCGGTGAGCCGACGCCCGACCCGGAGCCGCTGCTGCCGCTGGTCACCGCCGCCGATCCCGAGCAGCGGCTGCGGGGCGGCGAACGATCGTTCAAGGACATCAACTGCCTGCCGTTCGCGCCGCCGCGGGACAACCCCTATTCGGGCGCGGGCATTCTCAACTTCGTCTTCGGCGAGATGTGGCTGCGGCCCGGGCTGGGCATGAAGGAACGCCGCCTCATCACGGTCGCCTGCGTGGCCTTCCAGGACGCCGAAATCCCGATCATGTCGCATGTTTACGCGGCGCTCAAAAGCGGTGACGTGTCGTTTCGAGAGATGGACGAGGTGGCGCTGCAGTTCGCCGCGTACTACGGCTGCGCCAAGGCCGACCACCTCAACCAGGCGATCGCGGAGCAGAAGCAGCGGGTGATCGCCGAAAACCACTCCGACGCCACACCGGTCGGCTGACCCATGACGGCTACTGCGTCCTCACCGCCGCGTACGGGTGCGTTACTCATTGGCACGGAACGGATCACCGCGGCGTCGGGCGGAAGCCACCAGCACCGCTACCCCGGCACCGGTGTGCCCAACGCGACCATTGCGCTGGCCGGCCACAGCGAGGTCGACCGCGCCGTGCACAGCGCCCGGGAGGCGCAGCGCGAATGGATCTCCTACCCCGTCGATCGCCGCCGCGACCTGCTGTTCGGGCTGGCCGACCTGCTGCGCGACCACTTCGCCGAGCTGACCGAGCTCAACGTGCACGACTACGGGGTGCCGATCTCGGTCGCCGGCAACTCGGTGCTGACCGAGCGGTTCGTGCGCTACTACGCCGGTTACCCGGACAAGCTGACCGGGGCGAGCACACCGGTCAGCGGCGCGTTCGACGTCAACATCGTCGAACGTGAACCCTACGGCGTGGTCGCCGTCATCGCCCCGTGGAACGGACCGTTGGTGGTCGCGGGCGCCGCCGTCGCACCCGCACTGGCGGCGGGAAACGCCGTCATCTTCAAGCCCTCCGAGCTTGCGTCGTTGGCGCCCTTGCGCTTTGGCGAACTCTGCCTGGAGGCGGGGTTGCCGCCGGGACTGGTCAACGTGCTGCCGGCCGGCCCGGAAGGCGGCGAGGCGCTGGTTCGGCACCCCGGAGTCGGCAAGGTCCACTTCACCGGCGGCCACGCGACCGCCCAGCAGGTGCTGCGGGCCGCGTCGGACAACGTCACGCCCGTGACGGCCGAATTGGGCGGCAAATCCGCCTATCTCGTGTTCGCCGACGCCGACCTGGACACGGCGGCCGTCATCGCCGCCCACCAGGGCCCGCTCACCCAGGCGGGCCAGAGCTGCGCCTGCGCCTCGCGGATCCTGGTCGAGGCGTCGGTGTACGTGAGCTTCGTGGAAAAGCTCGTGGCCCAGGTGCAGGCCGCCACGATCGGCGACCCGCTGCGCCCCGACGTCATGCTGGGGCCGGTCATCACCGAGGCCGCCGCCAACCGCATCCTCGGCGTCATCGACCGGGCGGTCGCCGAGAAGGCCGGCGACCTGGTCACCGGTGGGCGGCGGCTCGGGGGTGAGCTCGCGTCCGGCTACTTCATCGAGCCGACGATCTTCAGCAACGTGGACAACCGCTCGTCGCTGGCGCAGACCGAAACCTTCGGGCCGGTGGCCTCGGTCATGCCGTTCGCCGACGAGGCGCAGGCGGTCAGCCTCGCCAACGATTCCCGCTACGGCCTAAATGCGTTCGTCGCGACCGCCAACCTGGAACGCGCACACCGGGTTGCGCGCCGCTTGCAGGCCGGTTCGGTGTGGGTGAACAGGCACAGCGACATCGAGCCGCAGGGCCCCTACGGCGGATACAAGCAGAGCGGCTTCGGCCGCACCGGCGGCGTCGAGGGCCTGCACGAGTTTCTGCAAGTCAAGAATATCCGCATCGGCATGAGCTGACGGCGCGCCGGTGCGCATCCGGCCGGGAAATTCACGTCGGGTCGGCGAAATGCCGTGCAAATCAGATAGTTCCGCCGGAAGGGTACAGTCGCGATCATGAACTTGGTCGAGTGGCTGCGGACCCCCCGCTACCTGCGGACGCGCTTCATGATGGAAACGCGCCCGCTGAACCGCATGGAGATGGAGATCGTTTTCCTCGAGGTCTCCGCCCGCGACGCGTTGCTGCGGCTGCCGGTGGCGTTCATGGTGGTGCCGAAAACCTCCCGCCCCTGGCGCGACGGGCCGTCCGACTCCGAGAGGGACAAGTAGGGGCACCCGGCGGCGGTGGCGGCCTTGCGCCGGGCCCGAAATGCGTTGGCGCGCTGACGATTCCGCGTGGCTCCGTCCGGTGGCCGCGGCCGTGCCCGCCGATCGCCATCACGTGTCCGGGACCGCGGCACTTGGGCGGCGCTGCCGAGTGGGGCATGCTGGCCGTATGCATGTGATCAACGGGGTCCGCGACCCGGCGGCAAGCTTTCCCCTCGACACCGCGACCGACGACGCCGGTGAGCGCCGGCAGGCCAACCGGGCCGTCGCCGTCAGCGCCGCCGGCCTGGCGCTGACCGGGCTGGTCGAACTGGTCATCGCGGTGGTGTCGGGTTCGGTGGCGCTGCTCGGCGATGCGCTGCACAACCTGTCCGACGTGTCGACCAGCGCCCTGGTGTTCGTCGGCTTCCGCGCGTCGCGCAAGCTCCCGACCGAGCGCTATCCCTACGGCTACGAGCGCGCCGAGGACCTGGCCGGTATCGGGGTGGCCCTGGTGATCTGGGGCAGCGCCGTGGTCGCCGGCTTCGAGAGCGTCACCAAACTGCTGCGGCACGGCGGCACCGGACACGTCGGCTGGGGCATCGCCGCCGCGGTCGTCGGGGTCGTCGGCAACCAGCTGGTGGCCCGCTACAAACTGGTGGTAGGCAGGCGAATTCGGTCGGCGACCATGGTGGCCGACGCCAAGCATTCGTGGCTGGACGCACTCTCGTCGGCCGGGGCGGTGCTGGGGCTGATCGGCGTGGCGCTCGGCTGGGGCTGGGCCGACGCGGTCGCCGGGATCGTCGTCACCGGGTTCATCTGCCACGTCGGCTGGGAGGTGACCGCCGACATCGCGCATCGCCTGCTCGACGGCGTCGACCCCGACATCGTCACCACCGCCGAGGCCGTCGCCGTCTCGGTGCCCGGTGTGACGCACGCGCACGCCCGGGCCCGGTGGACCGGGCGGACCCTGCGGGTCGAGGTGGAGGGGTTCCTGGATGCCGCCACGTCCCTGGCGGACTCCGATCGCATCGGCCGCAGCGTCGCCGCGGCCCTGGCCCCGCGGCTGCCGCAGATGCAGAGCTTCACCTGGACGGCACGCGCGGCCTGAAAATCCCAGCAGGCCAGCCGGTTTCGAGGTCAGCCGCGGCCGAAGCGCTCGCGCAGCTGCGGGTCGTTCTCCCACCACAGGCCCGACGCGGCGGCGCCGCCGGCGTCGTGTGACTCGGCCTCGTCGAGTTCGGCGTCGACCGCGACGGCGTGCGCCCGCTCGTCGCGGGACATGGCCCGCATCAGCAGCAGCACGAACGGCCACCCGACCAGATCCCCGAGGATCCACAGCACACCGGCGCCGATGGTTTGGTCCAGCCGCGGGTCGGGGCCCCAGACCCGGTGCAGCCCAGCGTAATACGACGCACCGATCAGCGATCCCTGCCAGATGACCAGCCCCAGCAGCCCGTCGCCGAGCGCCTCCACCACGGTGATCAGCAGCGAGATCGACTGCGGGTAGCGGCGCGGCACCGGGTCCTCCTGCAGGCGGGCGTAGAAGTAGCCGAAACCCAGCGCCACCAACAGGATTCGGGCGGGCGCGCCCACCCATTCGTTGTGCAGGGCGGCGGTGTACCAGGGCGTCAGATACAGCAGCCAGGGGGTGGCCAGCATCCCCAGCGAGGTGGTCGCCGGGTGGGCGAGCACCCGGGCGATCGGGCTGGCCAACAGGCGATCGAGGCGGTTGCGGCCGGACGGCCCCAGCGCGTCGCGCAGCATCGTGACCGGCGTGGCCTGCGCGAGGAAGAACGGCACGACGTAGAGCAGCAGCAACACCTGCAGCGCGCGCACCCAGAACAGCAGGTAGGCATACGCGCCGACGGCGCTGCAGGTGGCCGCCACCCACGCCAGCATCCCGGCCGCAAAGCAGGCGGCGGGTGCGACGCGGGCCGACGTCCCGGCCCGCCGGTAGCACCAGGCGTATCCGGCGGCGAGCGCCACGACGACGACCGCGGAGACCGGGTCGAGATGCCAGGTCTGCACCGCGGTGTCCCAGGTCAGCGGTCCGGGATCGACGCGCACGGCACCAGCCTATTGCGGGCCGGCCGGCTCAGTTGCCGACGGCACCCTCGGGCTTGGGACCGCGGTCCTCCCCGGTGATGTACTTCGGGCAGTAGTGCGCGGCCGAGAGGTAGGTGAACTTGGCCGCGCTGGCGCCCTGGAACGCCGGGTTCTGGTTGCGCAGATCGGTCACGATCTTGGCGTCGGATTGGCCGTCGTCGAGCAGCTCGCACACCGACTTGCCGATAGTGATGGCGTTGCCGGCGTCCTGGTAGGTGATGCCGGCGTCGCGCAGGTCCTTGAGGAAGTCCTGATCGTTGTCGATGTCCGCGTGCGCCGGCGCGGCCAGTCCGATGGTGGCGGCGAGGGCGCACAGCCCCAGGAAGAATCGCATAGCGCACCGATTGTCCCAAACCCGGCGGCGATCGGCATCTCGTCGGGCACCCGCCCGCGGAAGGGCCTGCCTCGGAAATTGACGCCGGCGACGCACAGCAAACGATTCACACCGTTTTCGGCAATTTGCGCCCGGGCGCATATTAGGGCCGCGATGTTAAACGCAGGTTTCGGCCGCGCTACATCGCAAACGCGCGCCGTCAGGAAGTGCTGGGCGGCGTGTCGGTCGGGGTAGCCGGCGTGATGCTGGAGGCCTGATCCGGGCAGTAGGCGTTGACGGCGATGGCCGCGAACGTGTTGGCATGGTCGTCACTGAGGTTGGAGTTCTTGGACTGCAGGGTGCTGACCACGTCCGACATCTGCTTGCCGCCCTGCAGCGTGGTACACACCCATTTGCCGGCGCCGGCGGCCTTGTCGGCGTCGCCGTACTTGATGCCGGCTTTATCCAGTGAGGCCACGAATGCGTCGTCGGTGCTGTCGGCGCGCGCGGGTACGGCCAACCCAATTACCGCGGCAAATCCCGCCACAATCAAAAACAGCTTCATGAATCGGTGATTCTTGCAGAGCACGGAGCAAACCGCATCCTTTCCCCGGACGGCCCCGAAACCCCGGGGCGTCAACCGCGGGTTGACACCACCGCCAGCGTCAACCTAACGTTGACGGCATGTCCGAGCCCATCCGCATCGCCCACCCGGTCCGCCTCGACGAGCTGATCGACGCCATCAAAACCACCCACCCCGACGTGCTGGACCAGCTGGCCGACGCCGTGCTGGCGGCCGAGCACCTGGGCGAGGTGGCCGACCACCTGATCGGCCACTTCGTGGACCAGGCCCGCCGCTCCGGGGCGTCGTGGACGGACATCGGCAAGAGCATGGGCGTCAGCAAACAGGCCGCGCAGAAGCGCTTCGTCCCGCGCGAGGCCACCATCCTGGATCCCGGTCAGGGCTTCCAGCGGTTCACCCCGCGGGCGCGCGGCGCGGTGGTGGCGGCCCAGAACGCCGCCCACCAGGCCGGCAACCGCGAGATCACCCCGGACCACCTGCTGATCGGTGTGCTCAGCGACCCGGCCGCGCTGGCGACGGTGCTGCTGCGCCTGCAGCACGTCGACACCGACGCCCTGCGCGACGCCGCGACCGCCGCGATCGCCGCGCTGCGCGCCGACGGTGACCCGCCGGCGCTGATCCCGTTCAGCGGGCCGGCCCGCAAGGTGCTCGAACTGACCGTGCGCGAGGCGCTGCGGCTCGGCCACAACTACGTCGGCACCGAGCACCAGTTGCTGGCACTGCTGGAGCTCGAGGACGGCGACGGGCCGCTGCACCGCGGCGGCGTCGACAAGGAGCGGGTCGAGGTCGATCTGATCCGGGCGCTGGAATCACTGGGCAGCGGCAAGAACGTCGGCGCCGGCGAAGACGGTTGACCCTCCCTTCGGCGCGACGGTGTGTGCGATCATGCGAGGATGCGTCGTTGGCTGAGGGTCGTGTCCGCCTTCCTCATCGGTTTCCCGGTTGCGGCGGCCGGCGTCGGGGCGGTCCCGCTCCCCCGCGCCTGGGCCGGGGACGCGCCGATCGGGCACATCGGTGACACGCTGAGGGTGGACAACGGCACCTTCATCGCCGACGTCACGGTGAGCAGCGTGGCGCCCTGCGACCCGCCCCCGGGATTCGGCTACACCCGCGAGGGCACCTACAAGGGCTTCCCCGGCAGCACCGTCGACCGCGCCGACGTGACCATCCGGGCCATCCGGGTGCCCAACCCCTACATCCTGGCGACCGTGTTCAGTTTCAACGGCGTGACCCCCAACGCCGACGCCTACAAGCCGCGCGCCTCCGATGCGCCCGACGCGCTGGACAACGTGCTCGTCAACGCGCCCAACGGCGCGATCGTGCGCGGCGGGGTGTACTGGGACGCCTACCGCGACCCCGTCTCCAACGTGGTGCTGCTGGACAAGAAGACGGGCTATCACCTGGCGCAGTGGAATCTTTGACGCCCGCGCCGGCCACCCACGCCGTCCGCGTCGTCACGACGGAATCCGTTGACGTTCAACAGCTTGCGGGCCTGGCCGCGCGCACGTTCCCGTTGGCGTGCCCGACGTCGGCGGCGCGGGAGGACATCGCGGCGTTCATCGACGCCAACCTGTCGGCCGAGTGTTTCGCCCGGTACCTGGCCGACCCGCACCGCGCGGTCCTGGCCGCCGAGCTCGACGGCCGAATCGTCGGCTACGCCATGCTCATTCACGACCTCGCCGGCGACGCGGCCGAGCTGTCGAAGATCTACGTCGCACCCGAACAGCACGGCGCCGGGACCGCGGCCGCACTGATGCGCCTGGCGCTGGACACTGCCGGCCGCTGGGGCGTCAGCCGAGTGTGGCTGGGCGTAAACCAGAAAAACCAACGCGCACAACGCTTTTACGCCAAGCACGGCTTCACGGTCAGCGGCACCAGAACCTTTCAGCTGGGCGCCGGCCGGGAGGACGACTACCTCATGAGCCGTACGCTTCGTTAGCGCCGGCGGTCAGCGCCAACAGCCGGGACATGGCCCGCAGGTACTTCTTGCGGTATCCACCGGAGAGCATCTCCGCGCTGAAGATGGTGTCCAGCTTCTCCCCCGAGGCCAGCACGGGCACCCCGGCGTCATAGAGCCGGTCGGTCAGCGACACCAGCCGCAGCGCGACGTTCTGGTCGTCGATGCGGTGCACGCCGGTCAAAAACACCGCGCTGACACCCTCGATCAGGGTCAGATAGCGCGACGGGTGCATGGTGGCCAGATGCGCGCACAGCGCGTCGAAATCGTCCAGCGTCGCCCCTGGGACGACGGCGGCGCGCGCGGCCACCTGTGCGTCGGACAGCGGCGCCGGGGCCGGCGGCAGATCGCGGTGCCGGTAGTCCGGCCCCTCGATCCGCACGGTGGTGAAAATGCTTGCCAGCGTGTTGATCTCGCGTAGGAAATCCTGCGCGGCGAAGCGGCCCTCGCCGAGCTGCTCGGGCAGCGTGTTGGAGGTGGCGGCCACCGACACGCCGCGCTCGACCAGCGACGAGAGCAGCCGCGCGACCAGCGTGGTGTTGCCCGGGTCGTCGAGCTCGAACTCGTCGATGCACACCGCGGTGTAATCGGCCAGCAGGTCCACGCATTCGGCGAAGCCGAACACCCCGGCCAGCTGGGTCAGCTCGCCGAACGTCGCAAACGCCTTGGGCGCCGGGCCATCCGGTGAGCGCACCGGGCCGTCACCGGGCAGCTCGTAGTAGGCCGACGCCAGCAGGTGCGTCTTGCCCACCCCGAACCCGCCGTCCAGGTAGAGGCCCACGCCGGGCAGAATCTCGCGTCGTCCCAACAGTTTTCGCCGGCCGGCGCGGCGCTGCACGGCTTGGCGGCAGAATTCCCGGCAGGCCGTGACCGCGGCGGCCTGCGTCGGCTCGGCCGGATCGGGCTGATACGTCGCAAAGCTCACGTCGGCGAAGGTGGGGGGCGGTCGCAGCTGGGCGATCAGCCGCTGCGGCGACACCGTGGGATGCCGGTCCACCAGGTGCGCCACACCGGCCGACGCGGACGCGGAGCCGGACCCGTGCATGCACGCACTGTAACCGCGTGCTGCAATCAGACGCATGGCCCTTCCGGAGACGCCGCTGTCGCTGTTGGGGTCGGTACGCGAGGTCGACGACGGCGAACTCCCCGGCCTGTACGACTATCCCGACGGGCACGCCGGAACCTGGGTGCGGGCCAACTTCATCGCCAGCGTCGACGGCGGCGCCACCGCCGACGGCAGCAGCGGCGCCATGGGCGGGCCGGGCGACCGGTCCGTCTTCAACCTGCTGCGCGAACTCGCCGACGTCATCGTGGTGGGGGCGGGCACCGTGCGCATCGAGGGCTACTCCGGCGCGCAGCTCGGCGTCGCCCAGCGTCAGCAGCGCCAGGCCCGCGGCCAGAGCGAGGTCCCGCCGCCGGGGATCGTGACCAAATCCGGCCACCTGAACCGGGACATGGCGGTGTTCACCCGCACCGAGGTGCCGCCGCTGGTGCTCACCTGCGCCGCGGCCGCCGACCAGACCCGCCGACTGCTCAGCGGCCTGTGCGAGGTGCTGGACTGCTCGGCCGGCGACCCGGAGCGGGTCGACGAGGCCACCATGCTGGCCCTGCTCGGCGAGCGCGGGATGCGGCGCATCCTCACCGAAGGCGGTCCGACGCTGCTGAATTCGTTGCTCGAACGCCAACTGCTGGACGAGCTGTGCCTGACCATCGCGCCCTACCTCGTCGGCGGCCACGCCCGGCGCATCGCCACCGGGCCGGGCCAGCTGCTCACCCGGATGCGCTGCGCGCACGTGCTGACCGACGACGCCGGCTACCTGTACACCCGCTACGTCAGGTGCTAGCTACTGTGGTCGGCATGAGTCGGCCCCACCCGTGCGCCACGATCCTGGTGGCGGTGACCGCGTTGCTCGCCGGCTGCGTCCCGGGCCTGGCCGCCGACCCGCGCTTCGCCACCAATTCCGGCGCGCGGCCCCAGGGCGCGGCCACCTCCAAGCCGGCGCCGGGCGGCCCGCCGCCGCTCGCCGCCCCGAAAAACGACCTGGCCTGGCACGACTGCACGTCCCGGGTGTTCGCCGACGCGGCCGTCCCGCCCGCCCCCGGCATCCAGCTGGATTGCGCGAACTACGACGCCGACCTGGACCCGGTCAACGGCGGGGGCGGTGCCCTGAGCATCGGCGTGGTGCGCGCCCGGTCGAATCAGACACCCCGCGACGCGGGCCCGCTGGTGTTCACCACCGGCTCGGACCTGCCGTCGTCGGCGCAGCTGCCGGTGTGGCTGTCGCGGGCCGGCGCCGACGTGCTGGCCGCGCACCCGATCGTCGCCGTCGACCGCCGCGGCATCGGCATGTCCAGCCCCATCGACTGCCGGGACAAGTTCGACCGCCAGCAGATGCGTGATCAGTCGCAATTCCAGGCCGGTGACGACCCGGTGGCCAACCTGTCCGAGGTCGCCAACGCCGCCACCACCAATTGCACCGACGCGATCGCGCCGGGGGCGTCGGCCTACGACGACGCGCACGCCGCCTCCGACATCGAGCGGTTGCGCAGCACCTGGGACGTGCCCGCGCTGGCGCTGATCGGGATCGGCAACGGCGCCCAGGTGGCGCTGGCCTACGCCGGGTCGCGGCCGGACAAGGTGGCCCGGCTGATCCTCGACTCCCCGGTCGCGTTGGGCGTCAACGCCGAAGCCGCCGCCGAGCAGCAGGTCAAGGGGCAGCAGGCCGCGCTGGACGCCTTCGCCGCCCAGTGCATCGCGGTGAACTGCGCGCTGGGCCCCGACCCCAAGGGCGCGGTCAGCGCGCTGCTCGCCGACGCCCGCGCCGGCAAGGGTCCCGGCGGCGTGTCGGTGGCGCAGGTGGCCAACGCGATCACCGTCGCGCTGGGCTTCCCGTCCGGCGGGCGCGTCAACGCCACCACCGACCTGGCCAACGCGCTGGCCAGCGCCCGCTCCGGCGACACCAACGCGCTGAACAACCTGATCAACCACGCCAACGCGATGCAGGACTCGGACGGCCAGTTCGTCAACGTCTGCAGCGACGCGGTCAACCGCCCGACGCCGGACCGGGTGCGCGAGCTGGTGGTGGCCTGGGGCAAGCTCTATCCGCAGTTCGGGACCGTCGCCGCGCTCAACATGGTCAAGTGCGTGCACTGGCCCACCGGCTCGCCGCCGCCGTCGCCGAAGAGCCTCAAGGTCGACGTGCTGCTGCTCGGCGTGCAGAACGACCCGATCGTCGGCACCGACGGGGTGGCGGCGACCGCGGCGGGGATCATCAACGCCAACGCGGCCAGCAAGCGGGTGATGTGGCAGGGCATCGGACACGGCGCCAGCATCTATTCGGGCTGCGCGGTTCCGCCGCTGATCGGCTACCTGGGCAGCGGCAAATTGCCCAACACCGACACCTACTGCCCGGCCTGACGCTGCTTTCGGATCGCCCGGCGCGCCGGTGTACGGTGCGCTGGTGACGGCAGCTGAATCGACCGGCTTGCGTGATTGGATCCAGGCCGCCTTTCGTCCCCGCACCAGCGCACCCAGCGTCGCGACTGTGCTGCGGTCCGCGTTGTGGCCGATCGCCATCTTCTCGGTGCTGCACCGCAGCATCGTGGTCACCACCAACGGGAACATCACCGACGACTTCAAACCCGTCTACCGGGCGGTGCTGAACTTCCGGCGCGGCTGGGACATCTACAACGAGCACTTCGACTACGTCGACCCGCACTACCTGTATCCGCCCGGCGGCACGCTGCTGATGGCCCCGTTCGGTTATCTGCCCGAGTATCCGTCGCGGTACCTGTTCATCCTCATCAACACCGTGGCGATCCTGATCGCCTGGTACCTGCTGCTGCGACTGTTCGGCTACACGCTGTCCTCGGTCGCCGCGCCGGCGCTGCTGCTGGCCATGTTCTGCACCGAGACCGTGACCAACACGCTGGTGTTCACCAACATCAACGGCTGCGTGCTGCTCGCCGAGATGCTGTTTTTGCGTTGGCTGCTGGACGGCCGGGTCGGCCGCCAGTGGTGGGCCGGGGTGGCCATCGGGTTGACGCTCACCCTCAAGCCGGTGCTGGGGCCGCTGCTGCTGCTGCCGCTGCTGAACCGGCAGTGGCGGGCGCTGGTGCCCGCGTTCGCGATCCCGATCCTCATCAACGCGGCGGCGTGGCCGTTGGTCAGCGACCCGATGGACTTCGTCACCCGCACCCTGCCCTACATCGGGGGCGTGCGGGACTACTTCAACAGCTCGATCGAGGGTAACGGCGTGTACTTCGGCCTGCCCACCTGGCTGATCGTGTTCATGCGAATCCTGTTCACGCTGATCGCGATCGGTGCGCTGTGGCTGCTGTACCGCTACTACCGCACCCGCGATCCGCGGTTCTGGTTCACCAATTCCGCCGGCGTGCTGCTGCTGTGGTCGTGGCTGGTGCTGCCGCTGGCCCAGGGCTACTACTCGATGATGCTGTTCCCGTTCTTGATGACGGTGGTGCTGCCCAACTCGCTGATCCGCAACTGGCCGGCGTGGCTGGGGATCTACGGCTTCATGACGCTGGACCGCTGGCTGCTGTTCAACTGGATGCGCTACGGCCGCGCGCTGGAATACCTCAAGATCACCTACGGGTGGTCGCTGCTGCTGATCGTGGTGTTCAGCGTGCTGTGCTACCGGTATCTGGACGCCAAGGCCGAGGACCGGCTGGATCGCGGCATCGATCCGGCATGGCTGACGGCCGGGCGCGAGTAGCGGCGCGGTGATCGCAAGCGCGGCGCAGCCGGGCGCAGCGGGTCACCGCCATTAGCGGCGCGGTGATCGCAAGCGCGGCGCAGCCGGGCGCAGCGGGTCACCGCCATTAGCGCTAGCGTGGAGGCATGACGCGCCGGCGACGATGCAGAGCGCAGCGATGAGGAGGAGCGTCGCAATATGACCAGTCCGAAGGTGCAATTGACCGACGACGAGTGGCGCCAGCGGCTCACCCCGGAGGAGTTCCACGTGCTGCGCCAGGCCGGCACCGAGCGACCCTTCACCGGTGAATACACCGACACCAAGACCGAGGGCGTCTACCAGTGCCGGGCCTGCGGGGCCGAATTGTTCCGCAGCACAGAGAAATTCGAGTCGCACTGCGGCTGGCCGTCGTTCTACGACCCGGCGAACTCCGATGCGGTGATCCTGCTGCCGGACCACTCTTTGGGCACGACGCGCACCGAGGTGCTGTGCGCGAACTGCCACAGCCACCTGGGCCACGTGTTCACCGGCGAGGGCTACCCGACGCCGACCGATCAGCGCTACTGCATCAACTCGATCTGCCTGCGGCTGGTGCCGTCCTGATTTGTGCGGCGCCTGTTGCCCTTGCCCTCGCGCGCTGCGACGACACTTAAACCACGCACGCGACACGCCGGAAACGGGCGCCCTGGTTTAAGTTTCGCGGATCCCCCGGCTCCGCCCCGGCGTCAGTTCATGCGTGGACGACGCGTTTGTGGGTAGCGACGCCGTGCGGCGCGGAACCTTGAGCCGCCACCGATTGCGAGCGCAATTCCGCGCCATCTATCCCGACATTTATCTGCCCGCCCACGCCGCGCGCTCGCTGCGCACACGTTCGGTGGCGGCGTGGTTGTGGTCGGGCCGCCGCGGCGTCCTCGCCGGGTTGGCCGCCGCAGCGCTGCACGGGTCGAGCTGGATCGACGACGACGAGCCCATCGAGCTGATCTGGCGCAACCCGCATCCGCCGGCCGGCGTGATCACACGCAACCAGCGGCTCGAGCCCGACGAGATCACCCGCGTCGCCGGTCTGCCGGTCACCACCCCGGCCAGGACCGCGTTCGACTTGGCCAGGCAGCGGCCCCGCGGCGAGGCGGTGGCGCGACTCGACGCGTTGATGCGGGCGACACCGTTCTCGACCGAGGAAGTGCTGATGCTGGCCGAGCGGCGTCCACGAGCGCGGGGGCTGCGAAAGCTGCGTGCGGCCCTCCCGCTGGTGGACCCCGGAGCCGCGTCGCCAAAGGAGACCTGGCTACGCCTCCTGCTGATCGATGCCGGAATTCCGGTACCCGCCACGCAAATACCGGTCCAACAGAACTGGCGGCTCATCGCCGTGCTCGACATGGGTTGGGAGGATTATCTGGTGGCCGCCGAGTACGACGGCGACCACCACCGCACCAATCGGCGGCAGTACGCGCGCGACCAGGCACGGCTGCGCGCGCTGCAAGAACTGGGGTGGATCGTCGTCCGGGTGATCGCCGAGGACAAGCCTGACGACGTGGTGCGACGCACACGTGATGCACTAACCCGTCGCGGCTACCGCGACACTTAAACCACGCACGCGACACGCCGGAAACCGGCGCCATGGTTTAAGTCTCGCGGCCGAAGAAAGGAGCAGTCAGTCCACCCGGGTGGCGTGCACTTCCCAGAACGGGGCGTGCACCCGGCCGCCCTGCAGCCACGGCTCCATCGCGCGGAAGCGCTCCAGCAACTTCGCCGCCTCGTCGGCCATGTCGGGATTGCGAGCAGCCATCATCTGAATCGTCTCGGCGCTGAGGTTGACCTGGTAGGTGGTCGGCCCCAGGTAGCTGATCTCCCAGCCGGCGGCGGGGAGCACGTCGCGAAAGTCGTTCTCGGACAACGACCGCATCATCTTGAAGCCGTTGACGTCATGTTCGCCGAACTCGAACATGTACAGCCGGGCGCCCGGTTTGGTGGCCCGATGCAGCGCCCGCGCATACGAGCTGCGCAGCTCGGGCTCGGCGGCGAAGACGTGGTAGAACGCGCAGTCGACCACCGTGTCGAACCGGCCGTCGAAGCCGTCCAGCTTCGTCGCGTCGGCCAACTCGAAATTCACCGACACCCCGGCCTTGTGGGCGTTGGCCCGGGCCCGCTCGATGGCGGCCGCCGAGCCGTCGATACCGGTCGCCGAAAAACCTTGGGACGCATAGTAAATCGCGTGATGACCCGGGCCGGTGCCGGGGTCGAGCACCTCACCCTTGATCGCGCCGAGCGCGACGAGCTGGCGGACCACCGGCTGCGGGCCGCCGATGTCCCACGGCGTGGCGGCGGGTAATCCGTGCGACGTCCGCTGGTCGCGGTACATCTCCTCGAAGCGGGCGGGGTCGGCGGGATCGAACGATGCAGTCACGGCAGCGAATTCACCAGCTGCTCGACGGGCACCCGGGGACCGGTGAAGAACGGGGTCTCCGCGCGGGTGTGCCGGCGGGCGTCGGTCGCGCGCAGCTCGCGCATCAGGTCGACGATGCGGTGCAGTTCGGGCGCCTCGAAGGCCAGGATCCACTCGTAGTCGCCGAGCGCGAACGCCGGCACCGTGTTGGCGCGGACGTCCTTGTACTCGCGGGCGGCCATGCCGTGTTCGGCGAGCATGCGGCGGCGTTCCTCGTCGGGCAGCAGATACCACTCGTAGGACCGGACAAAGGGATACACGCAGATGTAGGCGCCGGGCTCCTCGCCGGCCAAAAACGCCGGGATGTGGCTCTTGTTGAACTCGGCCGGCCGGTGCAGCGCCACGCTGCTCCACACCGGCGAGCACACCCGCCCCAGCGCGGTGGTGCGCCGGAAATCGGCGTAGGTCGCCTGCAGCGCCTCGACGGTTTCGGCGTGCGTCCAGATCATGAAGTCGGCGTCGGCGCGCATGCCCGCCACGTCGTAGAGCCCGCGCACCACGACGCCGCGCTCCTCCTGTTGTTTGAAGAACCGCGACGCGTCGTCGACGACCTCGTCCCGCTGGTCCCCCAACGCGCCCGGGCGCACGGCGAACACCGAGAACATCAGGTAGCGGATCGCCGAGTTCAGCGCGTCATAGTCAAGCTTGGCCATGCGACCTATCGTGCCACTTCCGCCTGAAGGGCCTCGACCGCGCGCCCGGCCGCGCCCACGCAGGCGGGCACCCCGATGCCGTCCAGGTAGCCGCCGGCCACCGCGAGCGTCGGCGGCAGGCCCGCGCGCAGCTCGCCGACCAGCTCGGCATGGCCGGGCCCGTACTGCGGCATGGCGTCGAGCCAGCGCTGCACCCGCATGTCCACCGGGCGGACATCCAGCCCGAACACGGCGGCCAGGTCGGCCAGCGCCCAGCCCCGCAGCTCCTCGTCGGGGGTGCGGGCGGCCACCTGGTCGCCGAACCGGCCGAACGACAACCGCAGCAGCTGCACGTCCGCGCGCGTCCCCCATTTCTTGGACGACAGCGTGATGGCCTTGGCCCGCAACCGCTCGCCGGTGGCGACCAGCACGCCGGAGCAGTCGGGAAACGCGGTGTCGCCCGGCACCGCGAGCGCCAGCACCACCGACGACGCGGCGACGACGCGGCCGGCGGCGGCGGCGCTGCGCGGGGCGATCCCGGCCAGCAGCCGCGCGACCTCCCGCGCCGGCACGGCCAGGATCACCGCGTCGGCGTGCCGGCGGGCACCGGCGTCGTCGACCACGGCCCATCCCGGCCCGGCGGGTTCCAGCCGGGCCGCCGCGGCCCGGACCCGCCGCGGGCGGGCGCGCGCGACCAGCTCGTCGACCAGCACCCGGTAGCCGCCGTCCAGCGCACCGAACACCGGCGCCCCGGTGGCCGGCGGCAGGGCCCGCCGGACCGCGTCGGTCAGGCTGGCGGCGCCGCGGTCCAGGGCCGCCGCCACGGTGGGGGCGGCCGCGCGCAGCCCGATGGTGGCCGCCGAGCCGGCGTACACCCCGCTCAGCAGCGGATCCACCGACCGCGACACCACCTGCTTGCCGAACCGATCGCCCACCAGGTCGGCCACCGCGGGATCGCTGCCGGCCCGCCAGTGCAGCGGCCGCCGCGGTTCGGCCTCGATGCGGGCCAGCGTCGCCTCGTCGACCAGTCCGGCCATCGACGCCGCCGACGACGGGATGCCCACCACCGTGCCGGTGGGCAGCGGGTGCAGCCGTCCCCGGCTGTAGATCAGCGGGCGGGCGCCGGTCGAAACGCGTTGGCGGCCAGTCAGATTCAGTTCGCTCAGCAGTGCGGGCAGCTCGGGGCGGCGTAGCACGAACGCCTCGGCGCCCAGGTCCATCGGCACGCCGCCCACCGGCTCGGTGCGCAGGATGCCGCCGAGCCGCGGCGCCGGGTCGAGCAGCGTGATCACCGCGTCGTCGCCGGCCGCCACCCGCAGCCGGTAGGCCGCCGTCAGCCCTGAAATACCGCCGCCCACAACACAATACGAGCGGGCCGTCATAGCGAGTGGACCAGTGACACCAGCTCGGTCAGCACACCGGGATCGGTTTCGGGCAGCACCCCGTGGCCGAGGTTGAACACGTGCCCGGCCGCGCCGGCGTCGACGGCGCGCCGCCCGTCGTCCACCACCGCCCGCGCCGCCGTCTCCACCACCGGCCACCCGGCCAGCAGCACCACCGGATCGAGGTTGCCCTGCAGCGCGGTGCCGGGCATCACCCGGGTCGCCGCGTCGGCGAGCGCGGTGCGCCAGTCCACGCCCACCACCGTCGCGGGCGCCGGTTTGAGGGCGGCCGACATCGCCCCCAACAGTTCGGCGGTGCCCACCCCGAAGTGCGTCATCGGCACGCCGTAATCGGCCAGCGCCGCGAACACCCGGGCGCTGTGCGGCTGCACGTAGCTGCGGTAGTTGGCCAGCGACAGCGCCCCGGCCCACGAGTCGAACACCTGGACGGCGTCCACCCCGGCGTCCAGTTGCACCCGCAGGAAGCCCACGGTGATGTCGGTCAGCTTCTCCATCAGGGCGTGCCAGCTGTCCGGGTCGGCCAGCATCATCGCCTTGGTGCGGGCGTGATGGCGGCTGGGCCCGCCCTCGATCAGATAGGACGCCAGCGTGAACGGCGCACCCGCGAAGCCGATCAGCGGAACCTCACCGAGCGCGGACACCAGCAGCCGAACCGCATCGGCGATCGGCTGAACCCGTTGCCGCTCAAGCGTTTTCATCGCGGCCACGTCCGCGGCGGTGCGCACAGGCGACGCGATCACCGGCCCGACGCCCGCCACGATGTCCAGGTCGATGCCGGCACCCAGCAGCGGCACCACGATGTCGGAGAACAGGATCGCCGCGTCGACGTCGTGCCGGCGCACCGGCTGCAGCGTGATCTCGCAGACCAGCTCGGCGTCGAAACAGGCCGACAGCATGTCGTGCTGGGCCCGCAGCGCCCGGTATTCGGGCAGCGACCGGCCGGCCTGCCGCATGAACCACACCGGAACCCGGTGGGGTTTGCGGCCGTTCACCGCGGCCAGATACGGCGACTCGGGAAGGTCGCGGCGGGTACGCGCGCTGCTGTTCATCGGGCTCAATGCTGCCATGACGGCGTCGCTGCGTAGTATCGACGACCGTGCCAGTCAGCCACCCGCCGGTCGATTACCACGACTTCCCCAGCCTGCGCTGCGAACTCGGCGACGACGGGGTGCTGACGGTGGTGCTCGACTCGCCGGGTCTGAATTCGGTGGGGCCGCAGATGCACCGCGACCTGGCCGACATCTGGCCGGTGATCGACCGCGACCCGGCGGTGCGCGCGGTGCTGGTCCGCGGTGAGGGCAAGGCCTTCTCCTCCGGCGGCAGCTTCGACCTGATCGACGAGACCATCGGCGACTACCAGGGCCGGGTCCGCATCATGCGGGAGGCCCGCGACCTGGTGCACAACATGATCAACTGCGACACCCCGGTGGTGTCGGCCATCCGCGGGCCGGCCGTGGGCGCGGGCCTGGTGGTGGCCCTGCTCGCCGACATCTCGGTAGCCGGCCGCACCGCCAAGCTGATCGACGGGCACACCAAGCTGGGCGTGGCCGCCGGCGACCACGCCGCCATCTGCTGGCCGCTGCTGGTCGGCATGGCCAAGGCCAAGTACTACCTGCTGACCTGCGAGACGCTGCTCGGCGAGGAGGCCGAGCGGATCGGCCTGGTGTCGCTGTGCGTCGACGACGACGACGTGCTGTCCACCGCCGCGGGCATCGCCGGGAAACTGGCGCAGGGCGCCCAGCACGCCATCCAATGGACCAAGCGCAGCCTCAATCACTGGTACCGCATGATGGGCCCCACCTTCGAGACCTCGGTGGGGCTGGAATTCCTCAGTTTCAGCGGGCCCGACGTGCAGGAAGGCCTGGCCGCGCACCGGGAGAAACGCGCCGCCCGCTTCACCGGCGGATCTGCCACCTGAGCTGGACATATAGCTTTGGTGGAGGCCCGGTAACGGCTTGGTCGCGGCGGGTGTATAACCCGGCGCGCCTGTCGCGGCGTGTCGGCCGATGGGTCTACCGTCGATCCCTGTGACCCGCGCTGTGACGATGCAGAACGGCCGGGATGAACAGGAGCGGCGTCAAGTGACCTCATCCGAACCGGCCCCATTCCGCGAGGCGGTAGCGGCGATGAACGCCGTCGTCATGCGGCCGGAGATCGAGCTGGGTCCGATCCGGCCGCCGCAACGCCTGGCGCCCCACAGCTACGCCCTGGGCGCCGAGGTCAAACATCCCGACCGCGAAATCATTCCGGAACGGTCCGACGGTGACGCCTTCGGCCGGTTGATCCTGCTGTACGACCCCGAAGGCGCCGACGCCTGGGACGGCACCATCCGCATGGTGGCCTACATCCAGGCCGACCTCGACCCCAGCGAGGCGGTGGATCCGCTGCTTCCTGAAGTAGCGTGGAGCTGGCTGGTCGAGGCACTGGAGTCACGCATGGAACACGTCGTCGCGCTGGGCGGCACCGTCACCGCCACCACGTCGGTGCGCTACGGCGACATCTCCGGACCGCCGCGTGCCCACCAGCTCGAGCTGCGGGCGTCCTGGACCGCGACGTCGCCCGCGGTGGGCGCGCACGTGCAGGCGTTCTGCGAGGTGCTCGAGCACGCCGCGGGGCTGCCGCCCGCCGGAGTCACCGACCTGAGCTCGCGGTCACGCGCCTAGCATGGGCGAACCGTCGGCCGAGGGGCCGGGTAGCGGCGTGCCCGCTCCCATCCCGCTGCCGCACCCGTCCGAAGGCGTCCCGCCGATCTCGGCCAGCGTGCCCGACATCGAGGACGCGGCGCGGCGGCTGGACCGCGGCCGCGGGCCGTTCGCGGTGGACGCCGAGCGGGCGTCGGGATTCCGCTACTCCAACCGGGCCTACCTGATCCAGATCCGCAGGGCCGGGGCCGGCACCGTGCTGATCGACCCGGTGAGCCACGGCGCCGACCCGGTGCGGGCGCTGCGGCCGGTGGCCGAGGTGCTCGGCAGCGACGAGTGGATCCTGCACTCCGCGGATCAGGACCTGCCCTGTCTGGCGGAGGTGGGCATGCGGCCGCCGGCGCTGTATGACACCGAGCTGGCCGGGCGGCTGGCCGGGTTCGAGCGGGTGAACCTGGCGACCATGGTCGAGCGGCTGCTGGGCTTCGGGCTGGCCAAGGGCCACGGCGCGGCCGACTGGTCCAAGCGCCCGCTGCCCGCCGAATGGCTCAACTACGCCGCCCTGGATGTGGAGCTGCTCATCGAGCTGCGCGCCGCGATCGCCGACGTGCTGGCGGGGCAGGGCAAAACCGATTGGGCAGCACAGGAATTCGACTATCTGCGGGAGGCGGGTTCCAAGGAGCCGGGCCCCGCCGCGCGGCGCGACCGGTGGCGGCGGACGTCGGGAATCCATCGGGTGCGCGATCAGCGCGGCCTGGCCGCGGTGCGCGAACTGTGGTTGACGCGCGACCGCATCGCGCAGCGCCGCGACATCGCCCCGCGGCGCATCCTGCCCGACTCGGCGATCATCGAGGCCGCCCTGGCCAACCCGACGACCATCGAGGAGCTGGTGGCGCTGCCGGTGTTCGGCGGGCGCAATCAACGGCGCAGCGCCGCGACCTGGTTGGCGGCGCTGGATGCGGCCCGGCAGAGCGAGAATCCGCCGGTGGACTCCGAACCGCCGAACGGGCCGCCGCCGCCGGCGCGGTGGAGCCGGCGCAAACCGGAGGCGGCCGCGCGGCTGGAGGCCGCGCGCGCGGCGCTGGCCGAGGTGTCCGAACGCGTGCACGTCCCCACCGAGAACCTGGTCGCACCGGACCTGGTGCGACGGCTGTGCTGGGACTGGGAGCCCACCCCCGACCCGTTCGCGGCGGTCGAGGCGTTCCTGTGCGCCGGGCACGCCCGGCCCTGGCAGCGCGAGTTGGTGGATCCGGTTCTGGCCCGGGCGCTGCAGCAGCCGCCGCCGGCGGTTGCGGACGACGACGGCTGACGCGCACCGGCCGCGCCGGGTGGGCACCCAGACCCGTGACTAGTCGAGGTGCTCGCGGATCTCGGCCTCGGCCACGCCGCTGCCCAGCGCGGCGACCCAGCCGGTGATGCGGCGGGCGATGTCCTGGTCGGTCAGCGCCAGATCCGCCAGCAGCTCCCCGCGGGAGGCGTGCTCGTAGAACCGCTGCGGCAATCCGACGTCGCGGCACGGGACGTCGAGCTCGGCGCGGCGCAGCGCGGCCGAGACCGCCGACCCCACCCCGCCGTTGACGCCGTTGTCCTCGCAGGTGACCACCAGCTTGTGCCGGGCCGCCAGCTCCAGAATGGAATCCGAGACCGGCAGCACCCAGCGCGGATCGACGACCGTGACGCCGATGCCCTGATCCGCCAGCCGCCTGGCCACCGCCAGGGCCATCGGCGCGAACGCGCCGACACCGATCAGCAGCACGTCGTGGTTGCAGCCGCTGGCCGGCAGGGCCAGCACGTCGACGCCCGACAGGCCCGAGCCGCGCCGCTCGATCGCCGGAATGTCCTCGCCCACATCACCTTTGGGGAAGCGCAGCGCCGTGGGCCCGTCGTCGACGTCGAGCGCCTCGCCGAGCTGCTCGCGCAACCGGGCGGCGTCGCGGGGTGCGGCCACCCGCATGCCGGGCACGACGCCGAGGATGGACAGGTCCCACATGCCGTTGTGGCTGGCGCCGTCCGAACCGGTGATGCCGGCCCGGTCCAGCACCATGGTGACCGGCAGCCGGTGCAGCGCGACGTCCATCATGATCTGGTCGAAGGCGCGGTTGAGGAACGTCGAGTAGATGGCCACCACCGGGTGCATGCCGCCCATGGCCAGGCCGGCCGCCGAGGTCATCGCGTGCTGTTCGGCGATGCCGACGTCGAACAGGCGGTCGGGGAACTGCTGGCCGAACGGCGTCAGCCCGGTGGGCCCGGGCATGGCCGCGGTGATGGCCACGATGTCGCGGCGCTTGCGGGCGTAGCCGATCAGCGCGTCGGAGAAGGTCGCCGTCCAGCCGGGCCCGGCGACCTTGGTGGCCTGCCCGGTGATCGGGTCGATCACGCCGCAGGAATGCATCTGGTCGGCCTCGTCGTCCTCGGCGGGCGCGTAGCCCATCCCCTTGCGGGTCACCACGTGCACGATCACCGGGCGCCCGAAGCCGCGGGCATGGCGCAGCGCGGCCTCCACCGCGCGTTCGTCGTGGCCGTCGACGGGGCCGACGTACTTCAGCCCGAGGTCGGTGAACAGCAGCTGCGGCGACAGCGAGTCCTTGATGCCGGCCTTGACGCTGTGCATCACCCGGTAGGCGAACTTGCCCACCAGCGGCAGCGCCCGCAGCGCGTCGCGGCCCCGCTGAAGCGCCTGCTCGTAGGCGGGTTGCAGCCGCAGCGTGGCCAGGTGGTCGGCCACCCCGCCGATCGTCGGCGCGTAGCTGCGGCCGTTGTCGTTGACCACGATGATCACCGGGCGGCCGGACGCGGCGATGTTGTTCAGCGCCTCCCAGCACATGCCGCCGGTGAGCGCGCCGTCGCCGACCACCGCGACCACGTGCCGGTTGCGGTGCCCGCTCAGCTCGAAGGCCTTGGCCAGGCCGTCGGCGTAGGACAGGGCGGCGCTGGCGTGGCTGGACTCCACCCAGTCGTGTTCGCTTTCGCTGCGCGACGGATACCCCGACAGGCCACCCTTTTTGCGCAGGCTTTCGAACTCGTGCGCCCGCCCGGTCAGCATCTTGTGCACGTAGGCCTGATGGCCGGTGTCGAAGATGATCGGGTCGTGCGGCGAGTCGAACACCCGGTGCAGCGCGAGCGTCAGCTCGACCACGCCGAGGTTGGGCCCCAGATGCCCCCCGGTGGCAGCGACCTTGTGGATCAGGAACTCGCGAATCTCGGCGGCCAGTTCGCGGAGCTGATGCGTCGAAAGGTGCTGCAGATCAGCGGGCCCGCGGATCTGTTCCAGCATCCCGTCAGTCTACGCAGCGCCCGGCGGAACACTACTGATCAATGTGGCCGGCGCTCGTCGTATTGTCCTGGGTATGCGCGCGGCGGAACTGGCCGAGGACTTCCCGGTCGTCTCGGTCGACTCCGACGCCCTGGACGCCACCCGCCTGCTGGCCGAGCACCGGCTGCCCGGGATCGTCGTCACCGACGCGTCCGGTAAACCGTTCGCGGTGCTGCCCGCCTCACAGGTCGTGCGCTTCATCGTGCCCCGCTACGTGCAGGACGATCCGTCGCTGGCCGGGGTGCTCAACGAGTCGGTGGCCGACCGCTGCGCGGAGAAGCTGCGCGGCAAGACGGTGCGCGACGTGTTGCCGGACCACCTGGTCGACGTGCCCCCGGCCGACGCGGACGACACCATCATCGAGGTGGCCGCGCTGATGGCGCGGCTGCGCAGCCCGCTCGTCGCGGTGGTCAAGGAGGGCCGGCTGATCGGGGTGATCACCGCATCGCGGGTGCTCGGGGCGGCGCTGCGGCCTTGAATCGGGTGGGACATAGATGAGCGTCATCGCGATTGCGGTGTTCGTGGTGGCCTACGCCCTGATCGCCAGCGATCGCGTCAACAAGACGTTCGTCGCGCTGGCCGGCGCCGCGGTGGTCATCACGTTGCCGCTGATCCGTTCGGACGACGTCTTCTACTCGCGCGAGACCGGAATCGATTGGGACGTAATCTTTTTGCTGCTCGGCATGATGATCATCGTCAGCGTGCTGCGCCAAACCGGTGTCTTCGAGTACGTCGCGATCTGGTCGGCCAAGCGAGCCCGGGGCTCCCCGCTGCGCGTCATGATCCTGCTGGTGCTGGTGACCGCGCTCGCGTCGGCCCTGCTGGACAACGTGACCACGGTGCTGCTGATCGCCCCGGTGACCCTGCTGGTGTGCGATCGCCTGGCGATCGCCGCGGCCCCGTTCCTGATGGCCGAGGTGTTCGCGTCGAACGTCGGCGGCGCGGCGACGTTGGTCGGCGACCCGCCCAACATAATCATCGCCAGCAGGGGCGGACTGAGTTTCAACGACTTCCTGGTTCATCTGGCGCCCATCGTGGTCATCGTCGTCGGCGTGCTGATTGCGTTGCTGCCCAGGCTTTTTCCCGGAGCCTTCACCGTCGATCCCGAGCGGGTGGCCGACGTGATGTCGCTGGAGGAAAAGGAGGCCATCCGCGATCCCCGGTTGCTGGTCACCTGCGGGGTGGTCTTGCTGGCGGTGTTCGCAGCGTTCATCGCCCACGGGCCGCTGCACCTGGAACCCTCGCTGGTGGCACTCTTGGGCGCCGGCATCCTGGTGGTGGCGTCGCGGTTGCAGCCCGCCGACTACCTGTCCGGCGTGGAGTGGGACACGCTGCTGTTTTTCGCCGGCCTGTTCGTCATGGTCGGCGCCCTGGTGAAGACCGGCGTCGTCAAACACCTTGCCCGCCTGGCGATCACCGCCACCGGCGGCAACACCCTGACTGCGACGATGGTCATCCTCGTCGCGTCGGTCGTCATCAGCGGGATCGTCGACAACGTCCCGTACGCCGCGACGATGGCGCCGGTGGTCGCCGACCTGGTGCCGGCCCTGGGCGACCACGCCAACCCCGCGGTGTTGTGGTGGTCGCTGGCGCTGGGCACGGACTTCGGCGGCAACCTCACCGCGATCGGCGCCAGCGCCAACATCGTGCTGCTCGGGATCGCCCGCCGGGCCGACAATCCGATCTCCTTCTGGGAGTTCACCCGCAAGGGCGTGGTGGTCACCGCGGTCTCGGTCGCGCTGTCCGCGCTGTATCTGTGGCTGCGCTATTTCGTGTGGGGCTGATTCGGCGTCGAGCGTGGGGCCTGGGTACGAACCTCGTTCGTTTTTCGTCCATACCCCCCACGCTCGGCGAGTGCGAAACTCACCGCGTCAGCAGCGCGACGCATTCGCTGTGATGGGTGAGCGGGAACGCGTCGAACACCCTGATCTTCTCGACGGTGTAGCCGTGCCCCAGGTAGATTCCCATATCGCGGGCGAAAGAGGCTGCCTCACAACCGATGTGGACGATGCGGGGCACGCCGGCGGCGGACAGCGAGTCGATCACCTCGCGCCCGGCGCCGGCCCGCGGCGGATCCAGCACCGCCACGTCTGCTTTCAAGGCGGGGGTTCGTTGCGCCGCCAGGGCGCGGCGCACCGAGTCGGTGACCACCTGCACCTGCGGCAGGTCGGCCAGCGCCGCCCGGGCGGCCCGGGTGGACGCCCGCGAGGTGTCGACGCTGAGCACCCGCCCGGACGCGCCCACGGCCTCGCCCAGCGCCGCGGCGAAAACGCCTGCGCCGCCGTAGAGATCCCACGCGGTCATGCCGGCGCCGGGCTGCGCCCAGTCGAGCACCAGGGCGCGGTAGGTCGCCGCCGCGTCGCGGTGCGCTTGCCAGAAAGCGGTCACCGGCACCCGCCAGCGGCGCCCGCTCACCCGCTGCACCGCCTCGTAGCGTCCCTCGATGACCTTGGTCGCGGTGCGCCGGCCCTGCCGCAGGGTGCGCACCACGTGGCGGGCGCCGTCGTCGTCGACGGCCACGTGCAGCTGGGCGGCCGACGGCCACTGGGTCTCGGCGATGCCGTCCAGCATGCCGGGCGGCAGCTGCGCGCAGCGCAGGTCGGTCACCAATTCCTCGCTGTGGTACCGGTGAAAGCCCGGCCGGCGGTCGGCGCCCACGTCCAGCCGGACCCGGGTGCGCCACCCCGTCGGCCCGGTATTCCCCAGCGGTTCGGCCTCGCCGGCCCAGCGATGCCCGCCGAGGCGCTCCAGCTGATTGGCCACCACCGCGGCCTTGAGCGCCCGGGCCGCCTCGGGCCGCACGAAAGCCAGGTCGCAGCACCCGGCGCCGTCCACCCCGGCGATCGGGCACAGCGACTCGATGCGGCCGTCCGCCGCCTCGATGACGTCGAGAACCTCTGCGTGCCAATAGGATCCGCGGTCGGCGGTGACCCGAACCCGGACCCGCTCACCGGGCAGCGCGTACCGGACGAACACCACCCGGCCCTCGTGATGCGCCACGCAGCTGCCGCCGTTGGCCGGGCTGCCGGTGGTCAGCGTCAGCTCGCCCACCGGGGGCGGCCCCGGGCGGGTCAATCGAAGATTCCCCGCCGGGCGTCGCCCGGGGCCATGTGCGGCTCCAGGGTCTTGCGCCGCTCCGACGAACTCAGTTGCCAGGGAACGGAAGTCACCATCACCCCCGGCATGAATAGGAGCCTCCCCTTGAGCCGCAGCGCGCTCTGGTTGTGCAGCACCTGCTCCCACCAATGGCCGACCACGTACTCCGGAATGAACACCGTGACCACGGTGCGCGGCGACTCTTCCCTGGCCCGCTTGACGTATTCCAGTACCGGGCGGGTGATTTCGCGGTAGGGCGAGGCGATGACCTTGAGCGGGACGCTGATGTCGGCCTCCTCCCACTTGTGCACCAGATCGCGGGTTTCGGCGTCGTCGACACTGACCGTCACCGCCTCGAGCACGTCGGGCCGGGTGGCCCGGGCGTAGGCCAGCGCACGCAGCGTCGGCAGGTGCAGCTTCGAGACCAGCACCACGGCGTGGTTGCGGCTGGGCAACACCACGTCGTCCTGGTCGGCGGCCTGCTCGGCCAATTCGCGGTTCACCGTGTTGTAGTGCCGGTTGATCATCTTCATGATCCCGAACAGCAAGCTCATCGCGAACAGGGCGATCCACGCCCCGGCGGCGAACTTGGTGATCAGGACCACCAGCAAAACCGCGCCGGTGGAAAGCAATCCGACGGTGTTGACCGCCCGGGAGCGCATCATCTTGCGCCGCGCGGCCGGGTCGGTCTCGGTGCGCAGCAACCTGGTCCAGTGCCGCACCATGCCGATCTGACTCAGCGTGAACGAAATGAACACGCCGACGATGTAGAGCTGGATCAGCGCGGTGACCTCGCCGCGGAAGGCGATGATCGCCAGCAGCGCCGCCCCGGACAAAAACAGGATGCCGTTGGAGAACGCCAACCGGTCGCCGCGGGTGTGCAGTTGCCGCGGCAGGTAGCTGTGCTGCGCCAGGATCGAGCCGAGCACCGGGAACCCGTTGAACGCGGTGTTGGCGGCCAGCACCAGGATGAGCGCGGTCACGGTGGCGATCAGCAGGAACCCGATGTGGAAGCCGCCGAACACCGCCTGCGCCAGCTGGGTGACCAGGGTCTTCTGGTAGTAGCCCGGCGGCGTCCCGCTCAGCTGCGTCGCCGGGTCCTCGACGAGTTTCACCCCGATCTTCTCGGCCAGCACGATGATGCCCATCAGCAGCGTGACGGCGATGCCGCCCAACATCAGCAGGGTCGTGGCGGCGTTGCGCGACTTGGGTTTCTGGAACGCCGGCACCCCGTTGCTGATCGCCTCGACACCGGTCAGCGCCGCGCACCCGGAGGAGAACGACCGCGCCACCAGGAACGCCAGCGCGAAGCCGACGATCTGGCCGTGCTGCGCATGCATTTCGAATCCGGCGGATTCCGCCCGCAGCGGGTTGCCCAGCACGAAGATCCGGAACAGCCCCCAGCCGATCATCGTGAGCACCCCGATGATGAACGCATACGTCGGGATCGCGAAGGCCACCCCCGACTCGCGCACCCCGCGCAGGTTCAACGCCATCACCAACAGGATGGCCGCCACACAGAAGAACACCTTGTGTTCGGCCACGATCGGGACCGCCGAGCCGATGTTGGCCATCGCCGAGGCCGTCGAAACCGCAACGGTCAGAACGTAATCCACCATCAGCGCGCTGGCCACCACCAGGCCGGCGGTCTCGCCGAGATTGGTGGTGACCACCTCGTAGTCCCCGCCGCCGGACGGGTAGGCGTGCACGTTCTGCCGGTAGCTGGCCACCACCACCAACATCACCGCGGCCACCGCCAGGCCGATCCAGGGCGTCAGCGCGTACGCGCTCACCCCGGCCACCGACAGCATCAAAAACACCTCTTCGGGCGCATACGCCACCGACGACAACGCGTCGGAGGCGAACACCGGCAAGGCGATCCGCTTGGGCAGCAGGGTGTGACTCAGCCGGTCGCTGCGAAACGGCCGACCGATAAGCAACCGACGAGTGGCGGTTGAAAGTTTGGACACGAGAGCCAAGAGTAAGCCCCGGCGAGTATGCCGGTAGCGTTCGTAGGCGAGAATGTTCGCCGACCGAAACGGCTTGCCGACGTGCGTTGCCGGTGACGGCGCCAGACGCGGCCGAGAGGATCTGGATGTGCGTGTAGTGGTGATGGGCTGCGGCCGGGTCGGGTCCTCGGTCGCCGACGGGCTGTCGCGCATCGGTCACGACGTCGCGGTCATCGACCGCGACAGCACCGCCTTCAACCGGCTCAGCCCCGAATACGCCGGCGAGCGGGTGCTGGGCCAGGGATTCGACCGGGATGTGCTGCTGAGGGCCGGCATCGAGGAGGCCGACGCGTTCGCCGCGGTGTCCTCGGGCGACAACTCCAACATCATCTCGGCGCGGCTGGCCCGCGAGACGTTCGGCGTCAAGCGGGTGGTGGCCCGCATCTACGACGCCAAGCGCGCCGAGGTCTACGAGCGCCTCGGCATTCCCACCATCGCGACCGTGCCCTGGACCACCGACCGTCTGCTCAACGCGCTGCTGCGGGAGACCCAGACGGCCAAGTGGCGCGACCCGACCGGCACCGTCGCCGTGTCCGAGGTCGTGTTGCACGAGGACTGGATCGGGCACCGGGTCACCGATCTCGAGCAGGCCACCGGCGCCCGGGTCGCGTTCTTGATCCGGTTCGGGTCGGGCGTGCTGCCCGAGCCCAAGTCGGTGATCCAGGCCGGCGACCAGGTGTACGTGGCGGCGATATCGGGCCGCGCGGCCGAGGCGGCGGCCATCGCCGCGCTACCGCCGAGCGAAGACCTGTGAACCACGAGGAGCGGCGCGCATGAAGACCGCCGACGACGAAGGAGCCGGCTTGCCTGGTCGGCAAGCCGGGTACGAGGAACGGCGCACATGAAGGTAGCTGTCGCCGGCGCCGGCGCGGTCGGCCGCTCGGTCACCCGGGAACTTCTGGCCAATGGGCACGACGTGACCCTGATCGAACGCAACCCCGATCACGTCGACGTCGACGCCATCCCGGCCGCGCACTGGCGGCTGGGCGACGCCTGCGAGCTGAGCCTGCTGGAGTCGGTGCAGCTGCAGGAGTTCGACGTGGTGGTGGCCGCCACCGGCGACGACAAGGCCAACGTGGTGCTGAGCCTGCTGGCCAAAACCGAGTTCGCGGTGCCGCGGGTGGTGGCCCGGGTCAACGATCCCCGCAACGAATGGCTGTTCACCGACGCCTGGGGGGTGGACGTGGCGGTGTCGACGCCGCGCATGCTGGCCTCGCTCATCGAGGAGGCCGTCGCCGTCGGTGATCTGGTGCGGCTGATGGAATTCCGCAAGGGGCAGGCGAACCTGGTCGAGATCACGCTGCCCGACGACACCCCGTGGGGCGGCAAGCCGGTGCGCCGGCTGCAGCTGCCCCGCGACGCCGCGCTGGTGACCATCCTGCGCGGGCCGCGCGTGATCGTGCCCGAGGAGGACGAGCCGCTGGAAGGCGGCGACGAGCTGCTGTTCGTCGCCGTGGCCGAGGCCGAAGAGGAACTGCAGAAACTGCTGCTCGGCTAGCGGCCGCCGGATTACTCGCCGGCGGCGCCGGAGGCCAGCTCGACCGCGGCGATGGCCCGCTGCGCCGACTTGATCGCGGCGTAGGTGGCCAGCGCGGCCAGCACGGTCAGCGGCCAGCCCATCCCGATCCGCGCCGCCGCCAGCCAGCCGGTGCGGTCGGCGTCGTACAGCAGCCCCTGCACCACGAAGCGGGCGGCGAACACCAGCACCCAGCACAGCGAGGCGACGTCGAACGCGTACACGGCCCGCGGCACGCTGCGCCAGCCGTCGCCGCGCCCGCCGGCCCAGCTCCACGCGTAGCCGACCAACGGGCGGCGGATCAGCACCGACGCGGCGACCACCACCGCCCACAGCAACGACATCCAGATGCCCAGCAGGAAGTAGCCCTTGGACTCCCCCACCACGTAGGCGATCAGCGCGCACAGCGCCACACCGAAGAACCCCGAGATCGCCGGCTGCGGCGAGTCCCGGCGCACCAGGCGCCACAGCAGCACCAGCGCGGCCACCCCCAGCGCGGCCGCGATCGCCGCGACCAGGCCGGACACACTCGACGCGATGACGAACACGACCACCGGCAGCGACGAGTAGATGACACCACTGACTCCGCCTGCCTGTGCCAGCAGACGTTCGGGATTGATGCGGTTAGCGGTCATTTGTTCCGATGAGCCCGGCTCCCCGGGGGACGGGATTGCCCCCATGTCGTCGGGGACGGTCACCGTTGAATTTCGTAGTGCGGGTTGTAGATCGCCTTGGTTCCGTTCTCCAGCTTGCCCAGCCGGCCGCGCACCCGCAAGGTGCGGCCCGAGTCGATGCCCGGGATGCGGCGCTGGCCCAGCCACACCAGGGTGACGGTGTCGCTGCCGTCGAACAGCTCGGCGCGCACGCCGCCGGCGCAGGCCCGGCCGTTACATTCCACGCTGCGCAGCGTGCCGACCATGGTGACCTCCTGGCCACGCTCGCAGTCGATCGCACGTTGCGCGCCGGTGCTGGCGACCTCGTCGGACAGTTCCTCGGAGTCGCGTTGCTCCGGATCCTCCGTCAACCGTCGGGTGAGCCGGCGCAGATACCCTTGGGCCCCCATGGCCACTCCTGACAATGCTGATAAGCCTCGACGCTTCCATTTATGCCAACGGACACCGTAGACCTCTTGGTTCCCCCGCGCCAACCGACTCAAACACCCCGGTTGGAGCCCCGGTGAACGCCGGGGCACTATCAAGGGGTGGTGGTCGATCTGCGCGGTGTCAGTGCCGTGTTGTTGCCCGGCACCGGCTCCGACGACGACTACATTCACCGGGCATTCTCGGGTCCGCTCACCGGGGTGGGCGCGGTGCTGGTGGCCCCGCCGCCGCATCCCGACCGGTTGGTGGCGGGCTATCTGGAGGCGCTGGACGACGCGGCGCGCCGAGGGCCGATCGCGGTCGGCGGCGTGTCGATCGGCGCGGCCGTGGCGGCCGCGTGGGCGCTGGCCCATCCCGATCGGGCGGTCGCGGTGCTGGCCGCGCTGCCGGCCTGGGCCGGGGCCCCCGAGGAGGCGCCGGCCGCGCTGGCGGCACGCTATTCGGCCGCCCGGTTGCGCGCCGACGGGCTGGCGGCGACGACGATCCAGATGCGCGCGTCCAGCCCGGCGTGGCTGGCCGACGAGCTGACCCGCTCGTGGGGCGCGCAGTGGCCGCACCTGCCCGACGCCATGGAAGAGGCGGCCGGCTACGTGGCGCCGAGCCGCGACGAGCTGGCCGGGTTGACCGCGCCGCTGGCGGTGGCGGCCGCGCTCGACGACCCGATTCACCCGCTGCAGGCGGGCCGGGACTGGGTGGCCGCCGCGCCGCGGGCGGCGCTGCGCACGGTGACGCTGGATCAGATCGGCGCCGACCCCGCCGCCCTGGGCGCGGCCTGCCTGGCCGCGCTGGCCGAGCTGTAGTCCCGAGCGGCCGGGTCAGCCGCCGGTGGTGGTGCGCAGCTGTTGCATGGCCGACCCGTCGGCGCTGCGCCGCGCGGCCGGCTCGTTGCCCGGCGACTGCTGGGACTGGGCTTGCTGCGCGGCGGCCTGCTGCGCGGCCGCGGCCTCCCGCAGCTGCTGGGCCATCGGCTCGGGCAGCTGCACCGGCAGCGGCGTGCGCACCGGAAGGGGGGTGTCGCCGCGGCGAACGACGGTGTCCGCCAACGCCGCTCGCGCTTCCTGCTCGAGTGCCTCCATCGTCTCGTGGGTGCCGTTGACGACGCAGCGGATCATCCACCGGTAGCCGTCGACGCCGATGAAGCGCACCACGCCGGCGGCGGTGCCGACCACCTCCCGCCCCCAGGGCCCGTCCTGGATGCTGACCTTGGCCGAGTCGTTGCGCAGCGACTCGGCCAGCTCGGCGGCCACCTCGCGCCACAGCCCGCCGGTCTTGGGCGCCGCGTAGGCCGCGATGGTGAAACGGCCGTTGGCCGTGACGACCCAAACCGCGCTCGGCACACCGGTTTCGGTCAACTCCACCTGCAGTTGGCCGGCCTCCGGCATCGGGATCAGCACCGAGCCCAGGTCCAGCCGGGCCAGCTCCGCCACGGCGGGGTCGTCGAAATCGTCGATGTCGAACGGACCCTCGAGCTCGTCGGCGGCCTGCTCGTCCGCGTCGTCGTGCGCCACCACCGGGTCGGGTTCGGGGATCTCCGCGCCGACCGGGGTGTCCTCGTCGTCGCCCCTGCGGGCGCGCCTACCGAATACAGCCATCAGCGCCGCTCTTCCCCGGGTGGGGTGCCCACCTCATCGCGCCTCATCGCGCCTCCTCGTGAAATCCTCGCCGGCGCGCATCACAGACTCGCGTGTCCGCCGGAGGAACCGTGGCCGCCGTCGCCCCGGGACGTGCCGGCCAGCCCGGCCTCGTCGAACGACGACACCTCGACCAGCTCCACCAACTCGACGCGCTGCACCAGCAGCTGGGCGATGCGGTCGCCGCGGTGCACCACGATCGGCTCGGCCGGGTCCAGGTTGATCAGCGCCACCTTGATCTCGCCGCGGTAGCCCGCGTCGATGGTACCCGGGCTGTTGACGATCGAAAGTCCAACGCGCGCAGCAAGTCCCGACCGCGGATGCACCAGGCCCACCATGCCGAACGGGATGGCGACCGCCACCCCGGTGCGCACCAGGGCGCGCCGGCCGGGTTCCAGCCGGACGTCTTCGGCGCTGTAGAGGTCGACGCCCGCGTCGCCTTCGTGGGCGCGGCTGGGCAGCGGAAGCCCGGGGTCGAGACGGACGATGGCCAGACTGGTCGACACGGGGCCACAGACTACCCTTGACCGCGTGTCCGATACCCGCGTCGCGCCGCACCACGTGCGATATCGCGAACGATTGTGGGTGCCCTGGTGGTGGTGGCCGCCGGCGTTCGCGCTGGCCGGCATCATCGCGTTCGAGTTCAACATGGGTGTCACCCGCCAGTCCTCGTGGTGGCCATACGCGGCGCTGTTCGCGGTGGCCGCCGCGGCGCTGCTGTGGCTGGGCCGCATCGAGGTCCGGGTCACCGCCAACCCCGCCGTGCCCGGCGAGGTGGAACTGTGGGCCGGCCCCGCGCACCTGCCGGTCACCGCGATCGCCCGCTCCGCGCCGGTGGCGCCGTCGGCGAAATCCGCCGCCCTGGGCCGTCAGCTCGACCCGGCCGCCTACGTACTGCACCGGGCGTGGGTGGGACCGATGATCCTGGTGGTACTCGACGACCCGGACGATCCGACGCCGTACTGGTTGGTGAGCTGCCGTCACCCGGAGCGGGTGCTGTCGGCATTACGCGGCTGACCGATCAGGCCGCGCAGTCGGTACAGATCATCACGCCGTTCTTCTCGCTGGCCAGCCGACTGCGGTGTTGCACCAAAAAGCAGCTCGAGCAGGTGAATTCGTCAGCCTGCTTCGGGATGACGCGCACCGAGAGCTCTTCCCCCGAGAGGTCGGCGCCGGGCAGTTCGAAAGATTCAGCGGATTCAGATTCGTCGACGTCGACGACGGACGAAGCCGCCTCGTTCCGTCGCGCTTTGAGCTCCTCCAGCGAGTCCTCCGAGACGTCATCGGTCTCGGTACGCCGTGGAGCGTCATAGTCGGTAGGCATTCTTTCCCCTCACATGCCCTCGTTATCCAAGCATCGCTTTGTACCAGCGTCGAACGCATCCACCAAACGATTCGTGCCCGGATCGCGGCCCCTTAAGGTGTGATTTACCTCACATCCCTATTTTTACCCTTGCGCTCGCTTCTGAACAGGGGTTTGGCGTGCGACTAGAGTGCAGCTGTGGTCACACAAATCACCGAGGGTACCGCTTTCGACAAGCACGGCCGGCCATTCCGCCGGCGCAACCCCCGGCCGGCGATCGTGGTGGTGAGCCTGCTCGCGGTGGCCACCGCCGTCATCTGGACGGTGGCGCTGACGCGGCCCGCCAAGATGCACGAGGCCGCGGTGTGCAATCCCCCGCCCAAGTCGACCGGGCCGGCGGGGTCGACGGCTTCGGCGCCGGCCCAGCTCGGTGAGCAGGTGTCGCGCAGCGCCATGATGGACGTGACGCCCGCCAAGCTCGCCGACACCAAGGTCCGCGTGCTCAACGCCAGCGGCCGCGGCGGGCAGGCCGGCGACGTCGCCGGGGCGATGAAGGACCTCGGCTTCGCCCAGCCCACCGCCGCCAACGACCCGCTGTACGCGGGCACCCGGCTCACCTGCCAGGGCCAGATCCGGTTCGGCACCGCCGGGCAGGCCACGGCCGCGGCGGTGTGGCTGGTGGCGCCGTGCACCGAACTGTTCAACGACAACCGCGCCGACGACTCCGTCGACCTCGCGCTGGGCACCGACTTCACCGCGCTGGCCCACAACGACGACATCGACGCGGTGCTGGCCACCCTGCGGCCCGGGGCCACCGAACCCTCGGATCCCACGCTGCTGGCCAAGATTCACGCCAGCAGCTGCTGAGGCGCTCAGTCCAGGATCGGGTCCAGGCCGTCGAAGCGTTCCAGGACGGCCAGCAGCTCGTCGGCGATCCCGGGCGCGGCGGCCAGCACCAACCCGGCCCCGTCGCCGTCGGGTGCCGGCAGCACCACCCGGGCGCCGGCCTCCGCGGCGATCAGCGCGCCCGCGGCGCGGTCCCACACTTTCAAACCGTGCTCGTAATAGGCGTCCAGCCGGCCCGCGGCGACCATGCACAGATCCAGCGCCGCCGACCCGATCCGCCGCACGTCGCGGACCACCGGCAGCATCCGCGCCAACAGCGCCGCCTGCGCCGCGCGCCGTTGCCGCGCATAGCCAAAACCGGTGCCCAGCAACGCCATCGACACATCGTCGACCGCCGCGCACTGCAGCGGTTGCCTGCCTGCGCCGTCGCTGACATGGGCGCCGAGACCGGCGGCCGCCGAGTACACCCGGTCGCCGACCACGTCGGCGACCGCCCCGGCCACCGACTCCCCGTCGACCTGAGCGCCGACCGAGACCGCATAGGCGGGGATGCCGTACACGAAATTCACCGTGCCGTCGATGGGGTCGAGCACCCAGGTGACCGTCCCGTCCCCAGGGGCCGACGGCTCGGCGGGCCCCCCGCCCTCCTCGCCGAGAATCGGTTCGCCGGGCCGTAATTGGGCCAACCGGTCCCGCAGCAGCCGCTCCGTCTCGGTGTCCACCACGGTCACCGGGTCGGTCGGCGTGCTCTTGGATCGCACCGCGCCGCCGTCGGGGGCGGACGCCCCGCCGGGCTCGGTGCCGAACACCTCGGCGCGCCGGCGCCGGACAAACGCGGCCGCCTCGGCGGCCAGGGTCTCGGCCACCGAACGCAGCCGCACGAGCTCGTCATCGGAGGGCATCACCGGTCCATCGCATCACAGTCGCCGCCGCCGCGCAGACGCCGCGGACCGCGCGGTCGCGGCGTTAAGGTGGGCGGACAGCCCAGTGACGCCGAGGAGATTCGATGACCAGCACCGACTCGACCGCGCACACCCCCGCCGCCCCGGCCGCCGGCCCGCCGCCGCGGCGCGGCTTCGGCGTCGACGTCGGCGGCAGCGGCATCAAGGGCGGCATCGTCGACATGGACACCGGGCTGCTGATCGGCGAGCGGGTCAAGCTGCTGACCCCGCAACCGGCGACACCCTCGGCCGTCGCCAAGACCATCGCCGCGGTGGTCGACGCCTTCGAATGGACCGGGCCGCTGGGCGTCACCTATCCCGGGGTGGTCACCCACGGCGTCGTGCAGACCGCGGCCAACGTGGACAAGGCGTGGATCGGCACCAACGCACGCGACATCATCAGCGCCGAACTGAACGGCCAGGAGGTCACCGTCCTCAACGACGCCGACGCCGCCGGGCTGGCCGAGGAGCACTACGGGGCGGGCCGGAACCAGTCGGGGCTGGTGGTGTTGCTGACGTTCGGCACCGGGATCGGCTCGGCGGTCATTCACAACGGCACCCTGATACCCAACACCGAGCTCGGGCACCTGGAGGTGGGCGGCAAGGAGGCCGAGCAGCGCGCGGCGTCCTCGGTGAAGGAACGCCACGGCTGGTCCTATGAGAAGTGGGCCAAACAGGTGACCCGGGTGCTGGTGAGCATCGAGAACGCGCTGTGGCCGGACCTGTTCATCGCCGGCGGCGGGATCAGCCGCAAGGCCGACAAATGGCTGCCGCTGCTAGAAAACCGCATCCCGGTGGTCGCCGCGGCCCTGCTCAACACCGCCGGGATCGTCGGCGCGGCCATGGCCGCGACCTCGGACGTCACCCACTGATTTTTGGCCGGCACAGCCGTAGTACCGCGCACTGTCGTTACAATGGTGCTCGGCGAACGCCCAACCGCCAGCGTGCGACTGGTCACGCTGATACCAACGCCGACATCGACATAGCAGACACTTTCGGTTAACCATGCCCACTACCCACCGAAAGTGAGCCCAAACGAAGGGGTGTAAGTGGCAGCGACCAAAGCAAGCCCGGCGACGGATGGGCCGGTGAAACGCACCGCCACAAAGTCTCCGTCGTCCCCCGCCAAGCGGCCGGCGGCCAAGGCCGCCAACGGCTCCGCGCCCGCCAAGCGGGCCACCAAGACCGCATCGCGGTCCGCCAAGTCCGAGGCCGGCGCGGCCGCCGAACCCGCCAAGAAGACCCGCTCGTCGGCCAAGGGTGCCGACGCCAAGGCGCCGTCGGGGCGCGGGACGAAGGCTGCCAAGGGCGGCCCGGCCGACCCCGACGCCCTCGACACCGACGGCGCCGTCGAGGATCTCGACACCGAGCCCGACCTGGAGGGCGAGCCCGGCGAGGACCTCGACATCGACACCGACCTGAACCTCGACGACCTCGAGGAGGACGTGGCGGCCGACGACGCCGACATCGAGCCCGGTGACGCCGAGGAGGGCGAGGACGAGGAAGCCGCCGCCCCCAAGGCGGCCGGCGCCACGGCCGCCGACGAGGACGACGAGATCGCCGAGCCGTCCGAAAAGGACAAGGCCTCCGGCGATTTCGTCTGGGACGAGGACGAATCCGAGGCGTTGCGGCAGGCCCGCAAGGACGCCGAGCTGACCGCGTCGGCCGACTCGGTGCGCGCCTACCTCAAGCAGATCGGTAAGGTCGCGCTGCTCAACGCCGAGGAAGAGGTCGAGCTGGCCAAGCGGATCGAGGCCGGCCTGTACGCCACCCAGCTGATGTCGGAGATGGCCGAGCGCGGCGAGAAGCTGCCCGCCGCCCAGCGCCGCGACATGATGTGGATCTGCCGCGACGGCGACCGCGCGAAAAACCATCTGCTGGAAGCGAATCTGCGGTTGGTGGTGTCGCTGGCCAAGCGCTACACAGGCCGCGGGATGGCGTTCCTCGATTTGATCCAGGAGGGCAACCTGGGCCTGATCCGTGCGGTCGAGAAGTTCGACTACACCAAGGGCTACAAGTTCTCCACCTACGCGACGTGGTGGATCCGTCAGGCCATCACCCGGGCCATGGCCGACCAGGCCCGCACCATCCGCATCCCGGTGCACATGGTCGAGGTGATCAACAAGCTGGGCCGCATCCAGCGCGAGCTGCTGCAGGACCTGGGCCGCGAGCCCACGCCCGAGGAGCTGGCCAAGGAAATGGACATCACGCCCGAAAAGGTGCTGGAGATCCAGCAATATGCCCGCGAGCCGATCTCGCTGGACCAGACCATCGGCGACGAGGGCGATTCCCAGCTGGGCGACTTCATCGAGGACAGCGAGGCCGTGGTGGCCGTGGACGCGGTGTCGTTCACGCTGTTGCAGGACCAGCTGCAGTCGGTGCTGGAGACGCTGTCGGAGCGCGAGGCCGGCGTGGTGCGGCTGCGGTTCGGCCTGACCGACGGCCAGCCCCGCACCCTGGACGAGATCGGCCAGGTCTACGGGGTGACCCGCGAGCGCATCCGCCAGATCGAGTCCAAGACGATGTCAAAGTTGCGCCACCCCAGCCGTTCCCAGGTGCTGCGCGACTACCTGGACTGAGATTCAGACCAGAACACCCGCAGGCGTCACGGCCCAGGCGTTGCCGTCGTCCTGAGGGGCCGAACGGCCAGTCGGTCAAGATCGCGATTCGCGGGTTCCGCGACCGTCAATCGGCGGATACTCAGCTAACCCAGCTACGGCGGTTCGAGCAGTTGAGGAGCTGCGATGCCAGCCAGCTGAGAGACGCATCGTCGAGGCTGGGCCGATCGGAGGGTTGTCATGGGTCTGCTTGACGACAAGGTCGCCTTCGTGACCGGTGCGGCGCGCGGTCAAGGCCGCAGCCACGCGGTGCGGCTGGCGCGCGAGGGTGTATCGGTGATCGCGGTCGACATTTGCGACGAGGTATCGCCAGACAACGCCTATCCGCCTGCCACCGAAGCGGATCTCAAGGAGACCGCCGGTCTGCTCGAGCGGGAGGGGAGGCCGTTCGTCGTCGACACGGCGGACGTGCGCGATCTCAAGGCCCTCGAACGAATCGTGACCGAGGGCGTCGAGCGTCTCGGCGGCCGACTGGATGTCGTAGTTGCCAATGCCGGGATCGCCAACTGGGCTCGGTTGTGGGAGATGTCTGAAGAGCAGTGGCTGACGATGCTGGACGTGAACCTGTCGGGTGTCTGGCGAACAATGAAAGCCACTGTTCCGCATATGATCTCGGCTGGCAACGGTGGATCGATTGTCTTGATCAGCTCGGTCGCAGGGATCAAGTCGCTGCCTGGGCAGGCCCACTACAGTGCGGCCAAGCACGGGGTTGTGGGGCTCACCAAGTCGGCGGCCATCGAGCTAGGCGAATACGGAATTCGCGTGAACTCCGTTCACCCGTGGGGTGTGGCGACACCGATGGGCGTACCGCCGACAGAGTTCCTGACCGAGCATCCGAATTATGTCGTGTCGTTCGGCAGTGTGCTGCCGCCCTATGCTGTGGCCGAGCCGGATGACATCTCCGATGCGGTCCTCTGGCTCGCTTCGGATCTGGCCCGAACGGTGACAGGCACGCAGCTCACTGTCGACATGGGTGCCACCAAGGTCTAATTGGAGCGCACACATCCCCAGAATGGTTGGCGCGCAAGCCATCTCGATGCCGGCGTAAGCCGGTAGGTCAAACTGACGCTGTCGCCGGAAAATTCGGCTGCGGCGGGGCGCGGTGCCGACGTACCGTGAGGCGCATGTCTGGCAACCGCACCGTGGTCCAATCCGACTCGGCCTTCGAATCCGACGTCGGCTACGCGCGGGCGGTGCGCGTCGGCCCGCACGTCTGGGTCGCCGGGACAACCGGCGCCGGGCCCGCCGGCGACATCGCCGCCCAAGCGCGAGATGCCTTGTGCCGCATCGAGATTGCCCTGCGACAGGCCGGCGCCGAACTCGCCGATGTGGTGCGCACCCGCATCTACGTCACCGACATCTCGCGCTGGCGCGAGGTCGGGGCGGTGCACGCGGAGGTGTTCGGCGCGATACGGCCCGCGGCCACCATGGTCGAGGTCGCGGCGCTGATCGCACCCGAGTTGCTGGTGGAGATCGAAGCCGACGCCTACGTGGCGACGGGCGGGAAGCCGCCGTCGGGTCCCGGCCGGTAGTCGGTGACCGCGATCACAGCGTTCACCGGCAGCGGCCCGTACAGATGCGGGAACAACATCGATGCGGGATCGGTTGGCACTCCCGGCTCCCAAAGCAGCGGCGCCGCAAGCCGGTCGGGGTCGACGTGCAGGAGCACCAGGTCGTCGCGGCCGCGGTAGAGCCGGTTGGCGGGCAGGTGCACCTGCTGCGGCGTCGACAGGTGGATGAAGTCGGCGTCCTGCGGATCGATGCGGCCCCTGCGCCGGGCGCGGGCCCACTGTTTCGCCCCGCACAGATGCACCAGAACGCCGGGACTGACGGTCACGACCGCCACCCTAGAGACCCCGCCGAACCAAACCTGACCAGGTCGTGAGAAACGACACACCCGATAACGATCGGGGAACAAGGCGAAAACGCCATACGTCTGAGAAAGTGAATGTACGAGAACGGAGAAGCCATGAATGCAACTCTGACGAGTCCTGAACTGACCAGAGCCGACCGCTGCGATCGCTGCGGTGCCGCGGCTCGGGTGCGCGCCAAGCTGCCTTCGGGACTGGAGCTTCTCTTCTGCCAGCACCACGCCAACGAGCACGAGGCCAAGCTGACCGAGCTGGACGCGGTGCTGGAGGTCAGCGAAAGCTAGCCCTGCCGAACTCGCCCGCCGCCAATGTGGGAAGTGGGCGCGATTTCCGGTAATGCTGGACTGGTATGAGCGATCAGGTCGCAAAACCGTCGCGCCACCACATCTGGCGAATCACCCTGAGGACTCTTTCCAAGAGTTGGGACGACTCGATCTTCTCGGAGTCGGCTCAGGCGGGTTTTTGGTCGGCGTTGTCCCTGCCGCCGCTGCTGCTCGGGCTGCTGGGGACGCTCGCGTACGTGGCGCCGCTGTTCGGTCCGGACATGCTGCCCAGCATCCTGCGGCAGCTGATTTCGACGGCGCACAGCGTGTTCTCCCCCAGCGTGGTCAACGAGATCATCGAGCCGACCGTCCGTGACATCGCCAACAACGCCCGCGGCGAGGTGGTGTCGTTGGGATTCCTGATCTCGCTGTGGGCGGGGTCGTCGGCCATCTCGGCGTTCGTCGACTCGGTGGTCGAGGCGCACGACCAGACGCCGCTGCGCCACCCGGTGCGCCAGCGGTTCTTCGCGCTGTTCCTCTACGTGGTGATGCTGGTGGGCGTGGTGGCGACGGCGCCGCTGGTGGTGGTGGGCCCGCGCAAGGTGGGCGAACACATCCCGCTCGGCCTGTCCAACGTGCTGCGCTACGGCTACTACCCCGCCCTGATCGTCGGCCTGACGATCGCGGTGATGATCCTGTACCGGGTCGCCCTGCCCGAGCCGCTGCCGTCGCACCGGCTGATCCTGGGCGCGATGCTGGCCACGACGGTGTTCGTCACCGCCACCCTGGGCCTGCGCTTCTACCTGCGCTGGATCACCAGCACCGGCTACACCTACGGCGCGCTGTCCACCCCGATCGCGTTCTTGCTGTTCGCGTTCTTCGGCGGCTTCGCGATCATGCTGGGCGCCGAGCTCAACGCCGCCGTCCAGGAGGAGTTCCCGGCGCCGAAGACCCATGCGCACCGGCTGCGCACCTGGTTGTTCTCCCGGTCGCCCGCCCTGGAGCGGACGGTGCAGACGCTGGCCAGCCCGATCGCGAACCCGGCGACCCAGCGGCGCGAGGTGGCGCCGGCCGAACCGCGGGGCTGATCAGCCCTTCTTGAGCCGGTCGTAGATCTGCTTGCACTCCGGGCAGACGGGTGAGCCCGGCTTGGCCGCCCGGGTGACCGGAAAGACCTCGCCGCACAGCGCCACGACGTGGTTGCCCAGCACCGCGCTCTCGGCGATCTTGTCCTTCTTGACGTAGTGGAAGTACTTGGGCGTATCGCTGCCGGTCCCGTCGTCGACGCGTTCGTCGGTCTCGGTGCGTTCGATCGTCTGGGTCTGCATACCCCATATTGTGCACCGCCGGCGGCACCGGCGGACGTGCCGCCGGACGGGCGGAAACCGGCCGAGCCGGAACCGCCCGGGTGTGGGACAGTGGAGGAATGAAGCACGGCTCCGATTCGGGGTTCGATGGCGGATTCGACGACTTTGACCGCAACAAGAGCCGGCCAGTGCTCATCACCGCCGCCGCGCCCTCCTACGAGGAGCAGCACCGCGCGCGGGTGCGTAAATACCTGACCCTGATGGCTTTCCGGATTCCGGCGCTGATCCTGGCGGCGGTCGCCTACGGCGCCTGGCACAACGGGCTGATCTCGCTGGCGATCGTGGCGGCGTCGATCCCGCTGCCGTGGATGGCCGTGCTGATCGCCAACGACCGGCCGCCGCGCAGTCCCGACGAGCCCCGCCGGTTCGACAACGCCCGCCGCCGCACCCCGCTGTTTCCCCGCGCCGAGCAGGCGGCGCTGGAGCCGCCGCCAGCTGCGCAGGCGCGGTGGCAACCGGGCGGGTGGGACGGAATCGATCGGGACCGCCCGCCGTTTCACTGAGCGTGCCGCCGCGGCGCACTTCTCAGGACATTCTCAGGTCGGCGACACATTTCTGCACGTCAACACGTGTGAGATGGGGAACCGCCGGGAACTCAGAAGGCTGGTCTGTCGTTGAACCCGATGACAGTACAAGCCGAACGGGAGGTCGCTATGGCGAACGCCAGCACGAGCAGATTTGACGGCGATCTGGATGCTCAAAGCCCCGCAGCGGACCTGGTGCGCGTGTATTTGAACGGGATCGGTAAGACGGCGTTGCTGAATGCGGCTGGCGAAGTGGAACTCGCGAAGCGCATCGAAGCGGGGCTCTACGCCGAGCACCTGCTCGAAACGCGTAAGCGCCTTGGGGAGAACCGCAAACGCGATCTGGAGGCCGTGGTGCGCGACGGCCAGGCCGCGCGCCGTCATCTGCTGGAAGCGAACCTGCGCCTGGTGGTGTCGCTGGCCAAGCGGTACACGGGTCGCGGCATGCCGTTGCTGGACCTGATCCAGGAGGGCAACCTCGGGCTGATCCGGGCGATGGAAAAGTTCGACTACACAAAGGGATTCAAGTTCTCGACGTACGCGACGTGGTGGATCCGTCAGGCCATCACCCGCGGCATGGCCGACCAGAGCCGCACCATCCGGCTGCCGGTGCACCTGGTCGAGCAGGTCAACAAGCTGGCGCGGATCAAGCGGGAGATGCACCAGAACCTGGGCCGCGAGGCCACCGACGAGGAGCTGGCCGCCGAGTCGGGCATCCCGATCGACAAGATCAACGACCTGCTCGAGCACAGCCGCGACCCGGTGAGCCTGGACATGCCGGTGGGCTCGGAGGAGGAAGCCCCGCTGGGCGACTTCATCGAGGACGCCGAGGCGATGTCCGCCGAGAACGCGGTGATCGCCGAGCTGCTGCACACCGACATCCGCAGCGTGCTGGCCACCCTGGACGAGCGCGAGCACCAGGTGATCCGGCTGCGGTTCGGCCTCGACGACGGCCAGCCGCGCACGCTGGACCAGATCGGCAAGCTGTTCGGGCTGTCCCGGGAGCGGGTCCGCCAGATCGAGCGGGACGTGATGTCCAAACTCCGCAACGGGGAGCGCGCCGACCGGCTACGGTCGTACGCGAGCTGATAGCTCACCCAAGCTAGGTAGCAGACGGTATGCCCGCCGCGTCAGCGGCGGGCATACTGCTTGCCGTCGACGCGTTACACCCATTCACGCAGCTGGCCAAGTAGACTCAGCGTCGATGGAAGGTGCTGAATGAACGACCTGGTTGACACCACCGAGATGTATCTGCGGACCATCTACGACCTCGAAGAAGAGGGCGTGACGCCGCTGCGTGCCCGGATCGCCGAACGCCTCGATCAGAGCGGGCCGACCGTCAGCCAAACCGTGTCCCGGATGGAGCGCGACGGGCTGCTGCACGTCGCCGGCGACCGCCACCTCGAGCTCACCGACAAGGGCCGGGCGCTGGCCGTGGCCGTGATGCGCAAGCACCGGCTGGCCGAGCGGCTGCTGGTCGACGTCATCGGGCTGCCCTGGGAGGAAGTGCACGCCGAGGCGTGCCGCTGGGAGCACGTGATGAGCGAGGACGTCGAGCGGCGCCTGGTGAAGGTGCTGAACAACCCCACCACCTCGCCGTTCGGCAACCCGATTCCCGGGCTGCTGGACTTGGGCGTGGGGCCCGAGTCCGGCGCCGAGGAGGCCAACCTGGTCCGGCTCACCGAGTTGCCGTCCGGCGCCCCGGTGGCCGTGGTGGTGCGCCAGCTCACCGAGCACGTCCAGGGTGACATCGACCTGATCTCGCGGCTCAAGGACGCCGGTGTGGTGCCCAACGCCCGGGTGACCGTGGAGACCGGCCCCGCGGGGGTGACGATCGTCATCCCCGGCCACGAGAACGTCACCCTGCCGCACGAGATGGCCCACGCGGTCAAGGTCGAAAAGGTCTGAGCCGCACCGCTTCTCCCCTTCAGCCGGCCCTGCAGCCGAACGTTTCAGCCGGCCCTGCGGCCGAACGGCCGCCGCGGCGGCAGCCGCACGCCGAACTGTTTGGCCAGCCGGTAGCCGGTGCGCGCCAGGTCCCGGATGTCCTCGGGCCGCAGACCCGACTGCAACGCGGTGTCCAGCATGCCGGCCATCCGATGCCCGGGCTCGCAGCGCAGCGCCTCGGCCAGCGACACCCCGGCCAGCGGACCGTCGCCGCGGGCGTAGGCGCTGAACGCGACCAGCACCAGCGCCTCGACCCGCCACGGCTCGGGCAGCGTGCGCGCCAGCACCGCCCACAGCGATTCGACCTCGTCGGCGCCCTCGCCGACGGCCAGCGCGTAGAGCATGTCGCGCACCTGAGGGTCGCTCAGCGCGCAGCCCAGCCTCGCCAGCTCGGTGTCGGACAGCGCCTCACCGGATGACACCCGGGCGGCGGCGGCCATGGCCTTTTCCACGTCGCCGCGGGTGCGGCGCACCGGGTCCGCCCGGAGCGCCGCGGTGCGCCGGCCGGCCTGACGCCGGACCGCGGCCGTCAACGCCGCGCTGCGCTCGGGGTCCTCGACGGCGATGACCGCCTGCAGATCGGCGCGCCGCGCGTAGAGCCGCCTGCCGTCCAGCACCGCCGCGGCGGCCAGCGGCGACGCCGACGGGTCGTCGATGAGGCCGCTGGCCCCGCAGCCGTCGACGCAGTGCCAACGGCCGCCCAGCGCGACCCGGTCCACCACGTGCGCGGCGTACAGCTCAATGTCGTTGCGCGCCAACGCTTCTGACAGTGCATCGCACAGCTGCCGGTAGTCCTCGTTGCAGCTCGGGCAGGGCGCCCCGGCCGCGTCGACGATCACCGCGATCACCGCCTCGGGCCGGGCCGCGGCGGCCACCTCGGCCAGGTGGTCGACCCGGTGCGCCAACTCGTCGGACAGGTCGACGCGCAGCACCGACCCGAGCCGCCCGTCCTCCAAAGACACCAGTACCAATGAACTTTCGGGGACGAAGCCGAGAACGGCGGGCAGCGCGGCGATGAGCGCGCCCGGGCGGGAAAGCGTGAAGTCGGGTTGTCGATGCGTGGTCATGAGCACCCACGCTGACGGCCGCCACCGTCACCGGGTGCGCGGCCGCGCGGGCGCGGCAGCACAGCTGTGGATGAACCCAGCACTGTGAGTTGAGCTGCTCTACTGTTTAGCCCATGAGCTCGCCGCAAGAGTACGACATGGTGGTCATCGGGTCGGGGCCCGGCGGGCAGAAGGCCGCGATCGCATCGGCAAGCTGGGCAAGTCCGTCGCGGTCGTCGAACGCGGACAGATGCTCGGCGGCGTGTGCGTCAACACCGGCACCATCCCGTCGAAAACGTTGCGCGAGGCGGTCCTCTACCTCACCGGCATGAGCCAGCGCGAACTCTACGGCGCCAGCTACCGGGTGAAGGAGAAGATCACCCCCGCCGACCTGCTGGCCCGCACCCAGCACGTGATCGGCAAGGAGATCGACGTGGTGCGCAACCAGTTGATGCGCAACCGCATCGACCTGCTGATCGGGCACGGCCGCTTCGTCGACCCGCACACCATCGAGGTCGAGGACCCGTCCCGGCGCGAAAAGATCACCATCAGCGGCAAATACGTCGTCATCGCCACCGGCACCCGGCCGGCGCGGCCGTCGGGCGTCGAGTTCGACGAGGACCGGGTGCTCGACTCCGACGGGATCCTGGACCTCAAATCGCTGCCCACCTCGATGGTGGTGGTCGGCGCCGGCGTGATCGGCATCGAGTACGCCTCGATGTTCGCCGCCCTGGGCACCAAGGTGACCGTGGTGGAGAAGCGGGACGACATGCTCGACTTCTGCGACCCCGAGGTGGTCGAGGCGCTCAAGTTCCACCTGCGCGACCTGGCGGTGACGTTCCGGTTCGGCGAGGAGGTGACCGCGGTCGACGTCGGGTCGGCGGGCACCGTCACCACCCTGGCCAGCGGCAAGCAGATTCCCGCCGAGACGGTGATGTACTCGGCCGGCAGGCAGGGCCAGACCGACCATCTGGACCTGCACAACGCCGAGCTGGAGGCCGACAACCGGGGCCGCATCTTCGTCGACGACAACTTCCAGACCAAGGTGCCGCACATCTACGCCGTCGGGGACGTGATCGGCTTCCCGGCGCTGGCCGCCACGTCAATGGAGCAGGGCCGGCTGGCCGCCTACCACGCGTTCGGGGAGGCGTCCGACGGCATCACCGAGCTGCAGCCGATCGGCATCTACTCCATCCCCGAGGTCTCCTACGTCGGGGCCACCGAGGTGGAGCTCACCAAGGACGCGATCCCCTACGAGGTGGGGGTGGCCCGGTACCGGGAGCTGGCCCGCGGCCAGATCGCCGGCGACTCCTACGGCATGCTCAAGCTGCTGGTGTCCACCCAGGACCTCAAGGTGCTCGGCGTGCACATCTTCGGCACCAGCGCCACCGAGATGGTGCACATCGGGCAGGCCGTGATGGGCTGCGGCGGCACGGTGGAATACCTGGTCGACGCGGTGTTCAACTACCCCACTTTTTCCGAGGCCTACAAGGTGGCGGCGCTGGACGTGATGAACAAGGTGCGCGCGCTCAACCAGTTCCGCCGCTGACCCGCTAGCAGGCGTCCTGCAGGTCGTTGGGGATCGGGTCGCCCGGTCCGCCGGCCTCGGCGCGGGCCAGCAACTCCGCGGTCTGCGCGTCGAACGGCGCCGAGTACGACATGTTGGCCGCGCAGCCGCCCCGCTCCAGGCCGCCGATCAGCCCGACCACGGTGGTGCCGCTGACCCACGGCGCCCCGCTGGTGCCGTCCACCAGCCCCTCGCAGGCCAGCGCCGGGAATCCGGTGTCGGTGACCGACGTGGCGGCCTGGCACCCGATCGGCGAGCCGCCCACGCCGGCCGGATAGCCCAGCACGGTGACCCGGCTGCCCGGCGGGGGTGTGACGCCCAGCGTCAGCGCCAACCCGACCCGGGACTCGACGGCGGCGCCGCTGTCGTTGCTGACCCGGGCCACCGCGTAATCGGCGTGCGGGTCCTTGCCGTTGGTCCAGCGCGGATCGAGGTACACCGCGTCGGCCTTCCACACGTCGGCGGGCCCGGGCGCGGCGTCGCCGGCGAAGCCGGGGACGAACGTGATCAGCGACGCCCCGGCCAGGCAGTGCGCGGCGGTGATGATCAGGTTGCCGGCCGCCGAATGCAGCACCGAACCGGTGCAAACATGAAGCGGCCCACCGTCGATGAAGATCGCCCCGATGCGCCGGTCCGGCTCCACCGGGCCCGCGACGGCCTTCTGCTCGGGCTGGCTGAGCCGCTGCACCGGGCCGCCGACCCGCGGTGCGGACACCGGGGCACCCGACACGTGCTCGACGGGCCGGTGGCACGACGTCAGCGACGCCGCCACCCCCACCACCGAGCAGAGCATCAGGATCGGTACGCGCATCGCCTTCATCATGCCTGACCCTGCCCCGCCGGGCCGACTTCCGCGCGTCGCGGTGTGGCCACGGGTTTGCTGGCGCGCCGCGGGGCGGACCCCGGATCGGGGCGCCGCGGATTACGCCGGACAATGGTGACGTTTCAGCTGACAGCGTGACTTCGCGTTCGCTGTTCGATGTCGGTGCCCCGCGATTCGGGGGACACTTGGTAGGGCACCCTGGAGAGACCCCCGAAAGGAGGCGATCCCCATGACTCACCGTCAAGACGCAGGTGATCAATACCAGCCGGGGCAGGCCGGCATGTACGAGCTGGAGCTGCCCGCCCCGCAGTTGTCGACGTCCGACGGGCGCGGCCCGGTCTTGGTGCACGCCCTGGAGGGCTTTTCCGACGCCGGGCACGCCATCCGGCTAGCGGCCAAGCATCTGAAGGCGGCGCTCGATTCCGAGCTGGTCGCGTCGTTCGCGATCGACGAATTGCTGGACTACCGCTCGCGGCGCCCGCTGATGACCTTCAAGACCGACCACTTCACCCACTACGACGATCCCGAGCTGAGCCTGTACGCGCTGCGCGACAGCGTCGGCACCCCGTTTTTGCTGCTGGCCGGGCTGGAGCCGGACCTGAAGTGGGAGCGCTTCATCACCGCGGTGCGGCTGCTGGCCGAGCGGCTGGGCGTGCGCCAGACCATCGGCCTGGGCACCGTGCCGATGGCGGTCCCGCACACCCGGCCGATCACCATGACGGCGCACTCCAACAACCCGGAGCTGATCAAGAACTTCCAGCCCTGGATCGCCGAGATCCAGGTTCCCGGCAGCGCGTCCAACCTGCTGGAGTACCGGATGGCCCAGCACGGGCACGAGGTGGTCGGCTACACCGTGCACGTTCCGCACTACCTCACCCAGACCGACTACCCCGCCGCCGCCCAGGCGCTGCTCGAGCAGGTCGCCAAGACCGCGTCGCTGGAGCTGCCGCTGACCGCGTTGAGCGAAGCCGCCGAGGTGATCCGGGCCAAGATCGACGAGCAGGTCGAGGCGAGCGCGGAGGTGGCTCAAGTGGTGGCCGCGCTCGAGCGCCAGTACGATGCCTTCGTCGACGCCCAGGAGAACAGGTCGTTACTGACTCGCGACGGGGACCTGCCCAGCGGCGACGAGCTGGGCGCCGAGTTCGAGCGATTCCTGGCCCAGCAGGCGGAGAAGAAGTTCGACGACGACGACCAGGCCTGACCCGACCACCCAGCCACCACCGCCGTCACCCCGGCCCGACAACAAGGTTGGCGATATGACCGAGCGGAAGCGCAAGAACACGCTCCGCCCGGTGCGGGAAGTGAGCGCACCCCGCCTCGAGTTCCGCACCATTCACGGTTACCGCCGCGCCTACCGCATCGCCGGGTCGGGGCCGGCGATCCTGTTGATCCACGGCATCGGCGACAACTCCACCACGTGGAACACCGTGCAGGCCAAGCTCGCCCAGCGGTTCACCGTCATCGCCCCGGACCTGTTGGGGCACGGGCAGTCCGACAAGCCGCGCGCCGACTACTCGGTGGCGGCCTACGCCAACGGGATGCGCGACCTGCTGGCGGTGCTCGACATCGAGCGGGTGACCATCGTCGGCCATTCCCTGGGCGGCGGGGTGGCCATGCAATTCGCCTACCAGTTCCCGCATTTGGTGGAGCGGCTGATCCTGGTCGGCGCCGGCGGGGTGACCAAGGACGTGAACTTCGTGCTGCGCTGGGCGTCGCTGCCGCTGGGCAGCGAAGCCATCGCCCTGCTGCGGCTGCCGCTGGTGCTGCCGGCGGTGCAGCTGATGGGCCGCGTCCTGGGCACCGCGCTGGGCAGCACCGGCCTGGGCCGCGACCTGCCCAACGTGCTGCGGATCCTCGACGACCTGCCCGAGCCGACGGCGTCGGCGGCGTTCAGCCGGACGCTGCGGGCGGTGGTGGACTGGCGCGGTCAGATCGTCACCATGCTCGACCGCTGCTACCTGACCGAGGCCATCCGGGTGCAGATCGTTTGGGGCACCAAGGATGTGGTGGTCCCGGTCCGGCACGCCTGGATGGCGCACGCCGCCATGCCCGGCTCGCGGCTGGAGATCTTCGAGGGCTCCGGCCACTTTCCGTTCCACGACGACCCGGCCCGGTTCATCGACGTCGTCGAGCGCTTCATCGACTCCACCGAGCCCGCCGCATACGATCAGGAGGCGCTGCGCCGGTTGCTGCGCAGCGGCGGCGGCGCGCAGGCCGTCACCGGCCCGGCGCCCACCCGCGTCGCGGTGCTCAGCGCCATGGGATCCGACGAACGCAGCGCCACCTGAGTCCGGGCCGGCCGCGGCCGGGGTCGTACAGTCGGGCCATGGGTATCGACGTGACGGTGCTGCGGGTGTTCGCCGACTCGGACGGCAACTTCGGCAATCCGCTCGGCGTGGTGGACGCCGGCCGGGTCGAGGTCGCCGGCCGGCAGCGGCTGGCCACCCAATTGGGTTACAGCGAAACGGTTTTCGTTGACCTTCCGGCACCCGGTTCGTCCACCGCGCACGCCACCATCTACACGCCGCGCACCGAGCTGCCGTTCGCCGGTCATCCCACCGTCGGCGCCGCGTGGTGGCTGCGCGAGCAGGGCTCGCCGATCAACACGCTGGCGGTGCCGGCCGGGATCGTGCAGGTCGGCTACGACGGGCCGCGCGCCCGCATCAGCGCCCGCTCGGAATGGGCGCCCGAACTGGCGCTGCACGAATTCGGTTCGGCCGAGGAGGTTCTCGCCGCCGACCCGACGGAGTTCTCCGACGACACCGCGCACTACCTGTGGGCCTGGACCGACCGGGCCGCCGGGGCGCTGCGGTCCCGGATGTTCGCCGCCAACCTGGGCGTGCCCGAAGACGAGGCGACCGGTTCGGCGGCGATGCGGATCACCGATTACCTGAGCCGGGACCTGCGGATCACCCAGGGCAAGGGTTCGGTGATCGAAACCAGCTGGAGCGCCGAAGGCTGGGTGGGGGTGGCCGGTCGGGTGGTCAATGACGGTGTGCGGCACCTGGATTGACGATCCGGCGGCGATGACTCCTCAGCGCTGCCGGTGCAGCACCGCGGCGAGATGGTCCTGCAGCGGCTGCCCGACCGCGCCCATCTGCACCGAGTAGGAAAGCTCGTCGCCGTCGACGCGGAACCAACGCGCGAGCGCCGTCACCTCCTTGGCGCTGGGGGTCAGCCCGATCGACGTGGTGGACATCCGCATCTCGATGAGGCCGCCGGTGACCGCGTAGCTGCCGACCTCGATCTCGGTGATGCCGCTCGGATGGGCCAGCACCAGTTCGAGCCGACCCGGTTGCGGCACCCGCAGATATCCGGTCTCGGCGTGTAACGGCTTGCCGTCGGCCACCGCCCGGGTCTTCTGGGCGTAGGCCAGAAACGGCTTGCCGACGTGGGAGAAGGTGACCTCTTCGAGGTAGTCGAACGGCTGGATGGTGGGTACTTGCCGGAGCCCCGGCCGGTCCAGGTGCCCAGCAGCGGGGCCAGCGCCGCCAGGTCGGGATGCAAGTCGGTGGGCATGAACGCGAGCCTAGGCCGACGCGGTGTGCGCGGCGTCGTCAGCCCGGGGTCGCCACGCCGCGGTGCTCGCGCAGCGCTTGGATCTCGCGCTCGAAATCGTCGGCGGACTCGAACGACCGGTAGACCGAGGCGAAGCGCAGGTAGGCCACCTCGTCGAGGTCGCGCAACGGCCCCAGGATGGCCAGGCCGACCTCGTGGCTGGGCACCTCGGGCGAGCCGGCGGCGCGCACGGTGTCCTCCACCTGCTGGGCCAGCAAGTTGAGCGCATCGTCGTCCACCTGGCGCCCCTGGCAGGCCCGGCGGACACCGCTGATCACCTTTTCCCGGCTGAACGGCTCGGTGACGCCGCTGCGCTTGACCACCGCCAGCACCGCGGTTTCCACGGTGGTGAAACGCCGTCCGCACTCGGGGCAGGAGCGGCGCCGCCGGATGGCCTGGCCTTCGTCGGTTTCCCGCGAGTCGATCACCCGGGAGTCCGGATGACGGCAGAACGGACAGTGCATGACTGCTCCTTCACCGTGCCGACGACCGGGTACCGCAGGACTTCGAGCGTACCTGCGCCGACGGCGCCACGGCTAACGGAGCCACCGGGCCTCGGGGCCCGCCACCGGCAACAGTGGCATCGGGTCCCGGAAACGTTGTGGCACAAGGAGTTCAGCCGACGGGAGCGATCAACGTCTGGCCGGCAACCAACGTGGGCGAGTTCAGGTCGTTGAGCTCGCGGATGCGGTCGGCGACCTGGGCGGCCGGCGCGTCGGGTGCCACCCGGTGGGCGACGTCGGACAGCGACTCCCCCGGGTCGACCCGCACCACGGCGAGCCGGTCCGGGACGTGGGCGGCCGAGCTCGGCGCGTCGCCGTTGAGCACCTGACCGACGTTGGCGACCAGACCCAGCCACAGCGTGATCGCCCCCGCGGCCAACGCCAGCCCGACCGTCGTCACCCAGGTGACCGAGCGCCGCCGGTGCGGGGCAACCGACATGGCCACCCCGGTGCCGTGGTAGCGGGTCGCCGCCCCGGCGGGCCGGACCGGCCCCGGCCGGCGTGGACGGGTCAGCCCGTCGCGGCCGTACCGAACGCCCTGAACCGGTCCGTTGACCGGACGCCGAAGACTGCTCGGACGCGGCGCAAGCGTATGGATGACTGTCATCTGCGTTCCTCCGGTCAACTAGCTCTCGCTCGTGTGTTCGACTCTAATCGCTTGTGTGTTCGAAACCCGAACATTTGAGCGAAGCGTGTCGCACGAGCCAAACGCTAGATCACGCCACCGACAACTTCGTCGGCCTTACCACTGTCATGCAGATCAGGTACCCGGTCTACGCAAAAGTTACACATGTGTGATTCCGCAGTTGTAGGGTCTTTAGGCCCCAGGCGGGCTCCGTGGCCGGCACCGGGGTCGGGCACGACACGCCAGTCGAACACATGTTTGATTCTCGTCGGCGATGGGGTTACATTCGGTGCCATGGACGACAGCAACGACAGTTCATCAGCCGGACCGGACGGCCGGCTGCACGCCGTGGATCCCTCGCTGACCGAACGGCAGCGCACCATCCTGAACGTCATCCGCGCCTCGGTGACCAGCCGCGGCTACCCGCCGAGCATCCGGGAGATCGGCGACGCCGTCGGCCTGACGTCGACCTCCTCGGTGGCCCACCAGCTGCGCACCCTGGAACGCAAGGGCTATCTGCGCCGCGACCCCAACCGGCCGCGCGCGGTCGATGTCCGCGGCGTGGACGACGACGTGGCCGCGCCCGCCACCGAGGTGGCCGGCTCCGACGCGCTGCCCGAACCCACCTTCGTCCCGGTGCTCGGGCGGATCGCGGCCGGCGGGCCCATCCTCGCCGAGGAGGCCGTCGAGGACGTCTTTCCGCTGCCGCGCGAGTTGGTCGGCGACGGAACGCTTTTCCTGCTCAAGGTGGTCGGTGACTCGATGGTCGAGGCGGCGATCTGCGACGGCGACTGGGTGGTGGTGCGCCAGCAGCACGTCGCCGACAACGGCGACATCGTCGCGGCCATGATCGACGGCGAGGCCACCGTCAAGACGTTCAAACGCGCCGGCGGTCAGGTCTGGCTGATGCCGCACAACCCGGCGTTCGACCCCATTCCCGGTAACGACGCGACCGTGTTGGGCAAGGTGGTCACGGTGATCCGCAAGGTGTGACGCCGGTCAGTCGGCCTTGGTGAAACCGTTGGCCTGCGCGACCTCTTCGCTGGACAGCCACAGCTCGGGCAGCGTGTCCCGGTACAGGTCGCTGCCCGGCGTGTAGTACAGGCCGTAGCGAGCGCTGGCCTTGATCGGGTAACCCTCCGGCGCCTGGTAGGGGTCCTCCAGCGGCAGGTGGATCGTCGGCCGCCCGTCCGGGCCGGCCAGACCGTTCTCCGAGGCGTCCTCCTCGTCCGCGGCGGCGTGCCGCCCAGACCGCGGTCGGGTCCCGGCAACACCGGCGTCGACGGCACCGCCGGCGGCCTCCGCCGCCTCCTCCGGTCCCGGCTGCGGTTCCGGGCGCTCTTCGGGCTGCGCTTGCGGCGCGGCCAGCTCGGCGTATTCGTCGTCGGCCTCGGCGGCCGGGATGCCGCCGGTCACGGCGTCGGCGTCGGGCGGGGTGTGCGGCACGGCGAGGTCGGGATACTCGTCCTCCCGATAGCCGACATCCGGGTAGTCGACCTCGGCGTAGTCGGCGTCGGCGTAGGCGGCGTCGTCGGCGGTCTCGGGCTCGGCGACCTCCGGGACGGCGTCGGTGTAGTCGGTGTAATCGGCCTCGGCGGCGGGATAGTCGGCTTCGGCGAGCATCTCGTCGGAGACCACCGGGATCGAATCGGTGTCGACCGCGTCGGGGTCCTCCTCCTCGAACCCGTACCCGCCGTCGGCGGGGGCCTGGCGCTGCCAACTGACCCGGGCGGCGACCCCGGACCCGGCCGGCGGCTCACCGGACGGCGGCGCGCCGAAGTGCTCGGTGGCCACGTCGGCGTCGTCGTGTCCCCACTGCCCCTCGGCCGCGTCGTAGCCGTGGTCGACGCCGTAGCCGGTGGCCTCGGGCCCGGGCCGGCGGCGGCGCCAGACGAACAGCACCCAGATCAGCAGCACCAGCAGGACCGCGACCGGGATCGCGGCCATCAGCCACCACCAATGCCAGCTGAACTTCTTGGGGTGGGCCGGCATGGCCGAACTGCTCGGCTGGTTCTGGCCCGAGATCTGCAGGCCGGACAGCAGCGGCGCCAGGTTCGACGGGTCGGTGCTGAACGTGTTCTTTGCCCGGTTCCAGGAGATCTTGCCGCCGGTGAACTGCTGGGAGATCACGTCGCCGTCCACGGCCTGGTCGCCGACCGGCGCGCCCAGTTTGCCGGCCGGAGCGCGGAGTTTGTCCCAGGCGGCCCGCATCGCGCCGCGCACCACGAAGGCGCCGTGGTCGGCCGTCCAGAAGATCACCGGCTTGTCGGGGGCCGAGAAGGTGGCGATCCGGCTGGACGGCCCGATGCCGCCGTCGGTCTCGTTGGTGGTGGGGAATCCCAGGTCGCTGCCGGCCGGCCCGCCCAGCGACTCGTATTTGGCCAGGATGTCGCTCTCCAGCGCGTTCGCCCCGGTGGCCGGGGTGAAGAACACCTTGCCGCCGGCGAAGTTCTGCACGATCCCGTCGCCGCCGACCGGGGTGGGTCCGCCCTGCTTGGCGCCCAGCGGGCCGCCGGGCCCGCCGGCCGCGCGCCAGGCCGTGTTGATGGCGGCGGTGGGATCGATGGCGACCTGCAGACCCTTCAACTGGTCGGCCAACCCCGGCGGTTCGGTGCTGAACTGCTTGGTCTGCCGGTTCCAGGACACCTGGCCGCCGCTGAATTTCTGGGTGGACACCTCGCCGGTGTAGGTCTCGTCACCGACCGGCACCCCGAGCACCCCGCCCGAGCTGCCGAGCTTGTCCCAGGCCGAGTTGATGGCGCCGCGCACCACGTGGGCGCCGTGCTCGGGCGTCCAGAAGATCACCGGCTTGTCGCTGGCCGAGAAGGTGACCACCCGGCTGTCGGGACCGGCCAGGCCCGGCACCTCGTTGATGGCCGGGAAGCCCAGGTCGCTGCCGGCCGGCCCACCCAGCGACTCGTATTTGTCCAGGATCGGCCCGTAGGCGAATTTCGCGCCGGTGGCCGGGGTGAAGAACATCTTGCCGCCGTCGAAGTCCAGCGCGAACCCGTCCCCGACGGGATACACGTCGCCCTTGCGGGCGCCCAGCGGGGAGGTGTCGCCGCCGGCCTTCTCCCAGGCCGCCATGATCGCCGCCTCGGCATCGCCGATCGGGCTCGCCGTCGCGGCGGGCGCCAGGAGTACCGCGGCCAGTGCTGTGGTCGTCAAGCTGACCAGCGCGCTTCCGACCAGCTTGCGCATCCGACCTCTGTGCACCTTCACCAAGCCTTCCAGCCGACGGGCATGGCTCCCTTTGCGGCGACGCCCGTACTGCGTCTCCGGCGCGCGGGCCGCGATGGCGCGGGGAAAGGACCCACTCACGATCCGCCTTGTCGCCGGGCTCGCATTACTTTGCTCCAGCCAACAAGAAATGCGAAGTCAAATTACGAATTTTACAAAAACGGATACCGCATCGATGTCGAACCGATGCGGGGCCATGTCCGAATCGCGACCCGGCGTGCCCCCGGCCGCGCGAAACGCTAGACGCCGAGGCTGCGGCCGATGATTTCCTTCATGATCTCGGTGGTGCCGCCGTAAATGGTCTGCACCCGGGCATCGAGATAGGCACGGGCGACCGGGTATTCGCGCATGTAGCCGTAGCCGCCGTGCAATTGCAGGCAGCGGTCGATCAGGTGCACCTGCTTTTCGGTGGAGTACCACTTGGCCATGGCGGCCAGCTCGGCGGTCAGCTTGTGGTCCAGGTGCAGGCGGACGAACTCGTCGACCATCATGCGCACCACGGTGGCCTCCGTCGCCAGCTCGGCCAGCACGAAACGGCTGTTCTGGAAGCTGCCGATGGACTTGCCGAATGCCTTGCGCTCCTTGGTGTATTCCAGCGTCTGCTCCAGCACCTGCTCCATCGCCGCGGCCGCCATGACGGCGATCGAGATCCGTTCCTGCGGCAGGTTCTGCATCAGGTAGATGAATCCCATGCCCTCCTGGCCCAGCAGGTTCTCGGCGGGCACGTGCACGTCGGTGAAGGACAGCTCGGCGGTGTCCTGGGCGTCCAGCCCGATCTTGTCCAGGTGCCGTCCCCGCTCGAAGCCCTCCATGCCGCGCTCCACCACGAGCAGCGAAAAGCCCTGCGCCCCCTTGTCCGGATCGGTCTGGGCCACCACGATCACCAGATCGGAGTTGATTCCGTTGGTGATGAACGTCTTTGACCCGTTGAGCACGTAGTGGTCGCCCTGCTTGACCGCACGGGTCTTGATGCCCTGCAGGTCGCTGCCGGTGCCCGGCTCGGTCATCGCGATCGCCGTAATCAGTTCTCCGGTGCAGAATTTCGGCAGCCAGCGCTGCTTCTGCTCCTCGGTGGCCAGAGCCAGCAGGTAGGGCGCCACGATGTCGTTGTGCAGGCCGAAGCCGATCCCGCTGTAGCGGCCGCGGGTGGTCTCCTCGGTGATGATGGTGTTGTACCGGAAATCGGGATTGCCCCCGCCGCCGTAGTCCTCGGGCACCGCCATGCCCAGGAAGCCCTGCTTGCCGGCCTCGAGCCACACCCCGCGGTCGACGATCTTCGCCTTCTCCCATTCGTCGTGACACGGCGCGACGTGACGATCGAGGAAGGCCCGGTAGGACTCGCGGAACAGTTCGTGTTCTGACTCGAAAAGCGTGCGCTGGTATTTGATGGCGCTGCTCATGGACGACCTCCGGGCGACTGGGATTGCTGCCGCCCAACATATACCAACCAGACGGTTGGTCGGCAGCCGCCGGGGTCAGGGGGCGGCGAACTCGCGCAGCCGCCCGGCCAGGGCCAGCGGAACGCGCGCCTTGATCCGGGTGCCCTCGGCGTTGTGCTCCTCCTGCTGCACCCGCCCGTCGGCGTGCAGCCGGGCCACCAGGTCGCCGCGGTGATACGGGATCACCACGTCCACGGCGGCCTCGGCCGGAACCGCCAGCTCGGCGATCCGGCGGCGCAGGCCGTCGATGCCGTCCCCGGTGGCCGCGGACACGAACACCGCGCCGGGCAGGGCGTGCCGCAGCTTGGCCAGCGCCACGTCGCCGGCGGCGTCGGTCTTGTTCACCACCAGCAGCTCGGGCGGCGGATCGCCGTGATGGTCGGCGATGACCTCGGAGATCACCTGGTGCACGGCGTCGATCTGGGCCAGCGGGTTGACGTCGGAGCCGTCGACGACGTGCACCAGCAAATCGGCGTCGACGACCTCCTCCAGGGTGGAGCGGAACGCCTCGACCAGCTGGGTGGGCAGGTGCCGGACGAAGCCGACGGTGTCGGTGAGCACGAACGCCCGGCCGTCGTCCCATTCGGCGCGCCGGGTGGTGGGCTCCAGGGTGGCGAACAGGGCGTCCTGCACCAGCACGCCCGCCCCGGTCAGCGCGTTGAGCAGGCTGGACTTGCCGGCGTTGGTGTAGCCGACGATGGCGATCGAGGGCACGTCGCTGTGCAGCCGGCGGCTGCGCTGGGTGTCGCGGACCTGCTTCATGTCCTTGATCTCGCGGCGCAGCTTGGCCATCCGCTCGCGGATGCGGCGCCGATCGGTTTCGATCTTGGTCTCACCGGGACCGCGCAGCCCCACGCCTCCCCCGCTGCCGCCGGCGCGGCCACCGGCCTGCCGGGACATCGACTCGCCCCAGCCGCGCAGCCGCGGCAGCATGTACTCCATCTGGGCCAGCGACACGTGCGCCTTGCCCTCCCGGCTGGTGGCGTGCTGGGCGAAGATATCGAGGATCAGCGCGGTGCGGTCGATCACCTTGACCTTCACCGCCTTTTCCAGCGCGGTCAGCTGCGCCGGGGACAGTTCGCCGTCGCAGATCACGGTGTCGGCGCCGGTGGCCAGCACCACGTCGCGCAGCTCGGCCGCCTTGCCCGAGCCGATGTAGGTCGACGGGTCGGGCTTGTCGCGGCGCTGGATCAGCCCCTCGAGCACCTGGGAGCCGGCCGTCTCGGCCAGCGCGGCCAGCTCGGCCATGCTGGCCCGGCTGTCGGCGGCGGTGCCGTCGGTCCACACACCGACCAGCACCACCCGTTCCAGCCGCAGCTGGCGGTATTCGACCTCGGAGATGTCGGTGAGCTCGGTGGACAGGCCGGCGACGCGGCGCAGCGCCGACCGGTCTTCCAGGGCGAGTTCGCCGGTGCTCGGCTCCGTGATGGCCGGAGCGTCGTCGCGGAATTCGGGATGTGTCATAGGCAATAAGAGATGATGCACGCAACCTCGGTGGCGTGCACCTGAATTAACGCTGCGCTTGCTGCCACCATTCCTCGCTGATTTCGCCGTGGGCCACCAGCACCGACGGCCCGCGCAGGTAGCTGGTGGCGTCGGTGACGGTGACGACGACGTCGCCGCCCGGTACCCGCACGGTCAGGGTGCCGGTGTCGGCGCCGGCGGCGGTCAGCGCGGCGACGGCGGCCGCGACGGTTCCGGTGCCGCAGGAGCGCGTCTCGCCCACGCCGCGCTCGTGCACCCGCATGTGCACCACCCCGGCCGCCGGTGCGGTGAGGACCTCGACGTTGACCCCGTCCGGGAACTGGGCGGCATCGAAGCTCACCGGCGCGGCGACGTCCAGCGCGGCCAGCTCGTCGACGCTCAGCTCGGGGTCCAGGCAGGCCAGGTGGGGGTTGCCCACGTCGACCGCCAGGCCGGCGAACCGCCGGCCCCCCACGGTCGCCTCGAAGGCCTTGCCCCCGCTGCCCAGCGTGTTGGCCTTGCCCATGTCGACGCTGACGTCGGCGCCGGTCGCGTCGGCGGCGTGCACGGTGACCGGCCGGGGGCCGGCCAGCGACCCGACCACGAATTCGTCGCGGGTCTCCAGCCCGCTGGCGCGCAGATAGTGCGCGAAGACCCGCACGCCGTTGCCGCACATCTGGGCCACCGAGCCGTCCGCGTTGCGGTAGTCCATGTACCAGTCGCCGGCGGCCACGCCGTCGGGCAGCCGGTCCAGCACGCCGGCCGCGGCGGCGGCGCCGGCGGTGGTGACCCGCAGCACCCCGTCGGCGCCCAGCCCGCGCCGCCGGTCGCACAGCGCGGCCACGCCCGCCGCGGTCAGGCGCAGCTCGGCCGGCGGGTCGCACAGCAGCACAAAGTCGTTCTCGGTGCCGTGGCCCTTCGCGAATTTCACCTGCTCAGGATACGTGGCGCCAGGCCTCCAGGGCGGCGTCGGCGAGGCGGGGCGGGCTGCAGGCGCCGGCGTCGAGCCAGCGCACCCGGTGGTCGCGCCGAAACCAGGACCGCTGCCGGCGCACGTAGCGGCGGGTGCCCGCGTAGGTCTGCTCGCGGGCCTGCCGCAGCTGCTCGTCGCCGCCGCCGGCGTCGAGCGCGGCGATCACCTGCGCGTAGCCCAGGGCGCGCGCGGCGGTGACCCCGTCGCGCAGCCCCCGCCCGAGCAGCCCGGTCACCTCCGCCACCAGGCCCTGCTCGAACATCGCGTCGGTGCGCCGGGCCAGCCGCTCGTCGAGAACGGTTGTGTCGCAATCCAATCCGATGATGACGGTGTCCCAGCGCGGCGCGCCGATCCGCGGCGCGGACGCGGCGAACGGCCGGCCGGTCAGCTCGATGACCTCCAGCGCCCGCACCGTGCGCCGGGCGTCGGTGGGCAGGATGGCCGCGGCGGCCGCGGGATCGCGGCGGGCCAGCTCGGCGTGCAGCTCGCCCACCCCGGCCTCGGCCAGCCGCCGCTCCCAGCGCGCCCGCACCCGCGGATCGGTGGCCGGGAACGACCAGTCGTCGAGCAGCGACTGGATGTAGAGCATGGAGCCGCCCACGATGATCGGCACCGCGCCGGCGGCCAGGATGGCCTCGATGTCGGCCGCGGCGGCGCGCTGATAGCGGGCGACGGTCGCGGTCTGGGTGACGTCGAGGACGTCGAGCTGGTGGTGCGGGATGCCGCGGCGGGCGTCGACGGGCAGCTTGGCGGTGCCGATGTCCATCCCGCGGTAGAGCTGCATCGCGTCGGCGTTGACGATCTCGGCGCCGAGTGGCCCGAGCCGTTCGGCGACGTCCAGCGCCAGCTGGGACTTGCCGGTGCCGGTGGGGCCGATGATCGCCAGTGGCCGCACGGCCGCCGTCACAGCTGCCAGGCACCGGCGAAGTAGCCCACCCCGTAGGGCGCCCCCCGGTAGAGCTCCTTGGCCGAGCGCGGCCCCGGCTCGGCCAGCCCGGCCAGCACCCCGAAGGCGACCCGGCCCAGGATCTGGCCCGGCAGGCGGCGCAGCGCGGCGATGTCACCGCCGGCCAGCGCGTCGTCCAGGGCCTGCTGCGCGGCGGCGTCGCCGGGGTGGTGACCGCCGGGGGCGGCCGGGGTCAGGGTGTTCGCGCCGTCGGCCACCACCAGCACCCCGACCGGTTCGGGCAGTGCGTCCAGCTCGGCGCGCAACTGCCGGCCGCGGCGCACGGCGGTGTCGGCGTCGTGGTCGGCGCGATAGATGCGGGCCCGCGCGGCGGCCCGCGGCTGGACCTGGCGGCGAAGCCAGCCGCCCAGCAGCACGCACAGCGGGAGTGCGGCCGGGGCCGCCTCGGCCCGGCCGTCGGCCGGCGGGGACAGCCGGACCGGCACGTCCATCCCGAATCCGGCGAAGGTGCCCACCGCGTCGTCACCCAGCTCCTGGTCGGCGGCGCCGGTCCCGACGATCAGCCAGCGATCGGGCAGCAACGCGGCCGCCGCGAGCGTCGCGGCGCTCAGCTCAGCCAGCTCGTCGGCGGCGGTTCCGGCGAGCTCGGGGACGAGCACCGGCGCCGACGGGACGATGGCGATGACGCTCAGCACGCCACCAAACTAACGCGGCCCGGCGCGCCCGGGCTCACCACCGGGAGCTGTCGGCCACCAGCAGCCGGCCGCTGAACGGACCGGTGTCGTCGTCGTCAGCGGCGACGTCGGCGGCGGTGTCACGGGCTTTTCGCGGGGCGCTGCCCGGGCCGGGCTCGGGCCGGTTGATGCTGGCGGCCTCGCCGCGGGCCAGCGCGATGGTCGCGACGATCACCACCGCGACGGCGCCGACCAGCACGAACGCCTTGAGACCGTGCGCGTTGAGCGTCTCGTCGAGCACCAGCACGCCGAGCAGCCCGGCCACCACCGGCTTGGCCACCGTCATCGTCGGCAGTGAGGCGGTCAGCGCGCCGGCGCGAAACGCCGATTGCTGGAAGATCATCCCGGTCAGCGCCACCAGCAGCCAGGGCACGAACTCCGGCGAGGTCAGCACACCGACCAGGCTGTGCTCGGACATCTCGACCACACCCTTGGTCAGCACCGCGAACAGCGCCAGCGACGAACCCGCGACCACCGCCAGCAGCACCGCCGCGAACGGGCTGCCGGCCGACCTGCGCGCCGCCACCACGCAGGCCACCAGCACCGGCACCATGACCAGGGCCACGATCGCCCAAATGTGCAGCGGGGCGCGCTGCTTGCCGGACGCGGGGTCGCCGACGATGATCACCACGGCCAGGGCGGCGGCCAGAATCAGCGCCCACGCCCACTCCCGCGGTTTGATCCGCTGGTGGGCCAGCCGCGCGTAGAGGGGCAGGGCGAACAGCAGCGCCGTCACCTGCAGGGCGGTCACCAGCACCACCGACCCCCAGGCCAGCGCGGCGGCCTGCAGGCTGTAGTTGGTGATCGCGGCCAGGCCGCCCAGCCACCAGCGCGTGTCGCGCAGCGACATGCGGAACAGTTCGAGGTGGCCCACCGGTTTGTCGGTGATCTCGTGCGCGGAGCGCTGGCGGATCACGTCGCCGACCGCGGAGGCCAACGCCGCGCACAGGGCGATCAACGCAGCGACATCAACCTTCGACATGTTCCGACCCCTCCGCCTCGCGACCCGTCCGGACTAGCTTTCCCCGAGGCGCAAGCAAATGCACGCACAATTCGCGTTCAGTTCAACTACAAATTCATGACGTTCCACACGTTGGCGGACCGCGTCCCAAGGTGATCACTCGATTATTACTTCAGCAATCTATGTAGCCGCTTGGATAACTCTAAGAGAACGTCACAGGGAGCCGGCGGGCGTTCTTCGGTGGAATGCCAAGGTGGCGGCGAGCGGCGGGGCAAGCTGCTTGAATACTGTTAAGCAGCTGCTGGGAAAACCTGGATCGGTCATCCGCGGCTGCAGGAGACGGTGCCGCCACGCGCGGCAGGCGCGCGGGACGTGGACCGCGCGGACGGGTGCGAAAGGTGTAGTGACGAGCGCATGACGGGTGACCAGCCTCGCGACGATTCGGCTCGGCCTGCGCCGCGCCCGGGTCCGCGACCCGGTCCCCGGCCCGTGAGCGCGGGGCGCCCGGCCGCCCACCCGGTGGTGGTGCCGCCGCCGCCCAGCGACCCGCACCGGTTCGGGCGGGTGGACGACGACGGCACGGTGTGGCTGATCAGCGCGGCCGGCGAGCGCGTCGTCGGCTCCTGGCAGGCCGGCGACCGGGAGGCCGCGTTCGCCCACTTCGGCCGGCGGTTCGACGACCTGGCCACCGAGGTCACCCTGATGGAGGAGCGGCTGGCGTCCGGGACCGGGGATGCGCGCAAGATCAAGGCGCACGCCTCCGAGCTGGCCGAGGCGCTGCCGACGGCGACGGTGCTGGGCGACATCGATGCGCTCGCGGCCCGGCTGGCCAGCATCGCCGAACAGGCCGAGGCGGCCGTCGCCGCCGAGCGCTCGCGGCGCGAGGAGCATCGGGCCGCGCAGACCGCCCGTAAGGAGGCGCTGGCCGCCGAGGCCGAGGAGCTGGCCGCCAACTCGACGCAGTGGAAGGCCGCCGGCGACCGGCTGCGCGCGATCCTCGACGAGTGGAAGACCATCACCGGCCTGGACCGCCGGGTGGACGATGCGCTGTGGAAGCGCTACAGCGCGGCCCGGGAGGCCTTCAACCGGCGGCGGGGCGCCCATTTCGCCGAGTTGGACCGGGAACGCTCGAGCATCCGCCAGGCCAAGGAGCGGCTGTGCGAGCGGGCCGAGGAGCTGTCCGGATCGACGGACTGGACGGCCACCAGCGCGGAATTCCGCAAGCTGCTGGCCGAATGGAAGGCGGCCGGCCGCGCGGCCCGGGAGGTCGACGACGCGCTGTGGCGGCGGTTCAAGCAGGCCCAGGACGTGTTCTTCACCGCGCGCAACGCCGCGACGGCGGAGAAGGACGCGGAGTTGCGCGCCAACGCCGCCGCCAAGGAGGCGCTGCTGGCCGAGGCGGAGAAACTGGACACCGGCAACCACGACGCCGCCCGGGCGGCGCTGCGCGCGATCGCCGAGAAGTGGGATGCGATCGGCAAGGTGCCGCGGGAGCGCTCCGCCGAGCTGGAGCGCCGGCTGCGCGCGGTGGAGAAGAAGGTGCGCGAGGCCGGCGACGCGGGCTGGTCCGACCCGCAGGCGCAGGCCCGGGCCGAGCAGTTCCAGGCCCGCGCCGAGCAGTACGAACAGCAGGCCCGCAAGGCCGCCGCGGCGGGCCGCACCAAGGAGGCCGAGGAGGCGCGGGCCAACGCCGAGCAGTGGCGGCAGTGGGCGCAGGCGGCGGTCGAGGCGCTGTCCCGTAAGCCCTGACCGCCGGCGTCAGGTCCCGGCGGCGGGATCCTCGGGCTTGGGCAGATCGTCGAGCAGGGTGGTCGACTGCTGTTGCGCGGCGACCCGGCGGCGCTGCTCCTCGGCGGCGAGCTGCACGATGGTGCGCGACCACACCACCCGGGCCCACTGGTAGATGAGCACCAGCACGGTGATCCAGGCGACGATCAGGCCCCACCCCGGCCCGGGATGCCCGGCGGGCACGGTCTGCCGCGACCAGATCGCCAGCATCCCCGCGGCGCCGGCAATCGCGGTGCCCGCCAACGCAATCCAGGCCAGCGCCCAGCGCCGGGTCACCAGCGCCAGCGTCGAGAAGCCCACGCCGAACACCAGCGCCAGCCAGCCGAACACCCGCGACGGCAGGGCCACCGCGGCGGCGCCCGCGTCGTGGGTGCCGAACAACACGTCCCAGCCGCGCACGTCGCCGGTGTGCGGCAGGATGAACGACCCCAGCAGCACGAACACCAGGATCGACACCACGAAGCCGCGGGCGCCGGGGTCGATGCCGCCGGCCACCCGCCGTTCGGCGGCCTCGATCTCGGTGCGCAGCGCGCCCAGCTGGGGGTCGTCGTGGTTGCGGTCGTCGTTCATGAGGCACATCCAACGGGTTGGGCCGGGCCGGCCGGCGGCCCGACGGCGGGCATGCCGAGACCGACGCCGCGCGGGCGCCGGCCGGCGGCGTGCGCGTCACCGGCCCGGGTGCGGCGATGGCGGAGGATGCCGGCGTCGGCGATCAGGTGGTGGGGTGCGGCCCCGGTGATGACCGTGGTGACCAGGTCGCCGGGGCGCACCCGGTCGTCGGCGGTGAAGTGCACCAGCCGGCCGTCGCGGGCGCGTCCGCTCATCCGGGCGGTGGCGCTGTCCTTGCGCCCCTCCCCCGTGGCGACCAGCAGCTCGACGGTCTGGCCGACCAGGGCCTGGTTGCCCTGCAGCGAGATCGACTCCTGCAGCTCGACGAGGCGCTCATAGCGTTCCTGCACAACGGCTTTCGGGATCTGCCCGTCGAGCTCGGCGGCCGGGGTGCCGGGCCGCTTGGAGTACTGGAAGGTGAAGGCGGCCGCGAACCGGGCCCGGCGCACCACGTCCAGGGTGGCCGCGAAGTCCTCTTCGGTCTCGCCGGGGAACCCGACGATCAGGTCGGTGGTGATGGCGGCGTGCGGCATGGCGGCCCGGACCCGGTCGATGATGCCGAGGAAACGCTCGGCCCGATACGAGCGCCGCATCGCGCGCAGCACCCGGTCGGAGCCGGACTGCAGCGGCATGTGCAGGGCGGGGCACACGTTCGGGGTCTGCGCCATGGCCTCGATGACGTCGTCGGTGAACTCGGCCGGATGCGGCGAGGTGAACCGCACCCGTTCCAGCCCGTCGATCTCGCCGCAGGCCCGCAACAGCCGGGCGAACGCGCCGCGGTCGCGGGGCAGCGCCGGGTCGGCGAAGGACACCCCGTAGGCGTTGACGTTCTGACCCAGCAGCGTGACCTCGAGGACGCCGTCGGCCACCAGGGACCTGACCTCGGCCAGGATGTCGTCGGGACTGCGGTCGACCTCCTTGCCGCGCAGCGACGGGACGATGCAGAACGTGCAGCTGTTGTTGCAGCCAACCGAGATGGAAACCCAAGCAGCATAAGCGGATTCGCGCGCACTGGGCAGCGACGAGGGGAACTGCTGCAGCGCCTCGGCGATCTCCACCTGGGCGGCCTTGTTGTGCCGGGCCCGCTCCAGCAGGGTGGGCAGCGACCCGATGTTGTGGGTGCCGAACACGACGTCGACCCAGGGCGCCCGGCGCAGCACGGCCTCGCGGTCCTTCTGGGCCAGGCAGCCACCGACCGCGATCTGCATCTCCGGGTTGCCCCGCTTGCGCGGCGCCAGGTGGCTGAGGTTGCCGTACAGCTTGTTGTCGGCGTTCTCCCGGACCGCGCAGGTGTTGAACACCACCACGTCGGCGACCTCAGCCCCCTCGGCGGCCCGCCGGTAGCCGGCCGCCTCCAGCAGACCCGCCAGCCGCTCGGAGTCGTGCACGTTCATCTGGCAGCCGTAGGTGCGCACCTGATAGGTGCGCACCCCCGATACATCCCGGGCCACCGTCGAAGTCACGGGGCCATGGTACGGCGAGCGGTCCGCACGGGAGAAACCGCACGTCATCGGCTAGACGCGGCGGCGCTCCCGTTCGGTGGCCAGCTCGGCCAGCACCACCTCGCACGCCAGGTTCTGGCTGTAGCCGCGCCGGGCCAGCATCCCCACCAGCCGGCGGGTCACCCGCGCGTTGTCCTCCGCCAGCGTCTCGCGGCGCAGCTTGGACCGGACCAGTTGCTCGGCCCGGTCCCGCTCGGCGCCGGCGTCGATCCCGGCCAGCACGCTGGTGATCACGTCGTTGTCCACCCCCTTGGTGTGCAACTCGGCGGCCAGGGCGCGCTTGCTCTTGCCGGCATGCGCCCGCCGGGACTGCACCCACTGCTGGGCGAAGTCGGCGTCGTCGATCAGGCCGACGGCGGCCAGCCGGTCGAGCACCGCGGTGCTGACGTCGTCGGGATAGCCCCGTTTGGCCAGCTGGCCGTGCAGCTCGGCGCGGGTGCGCGCTCGCGCGGTGAGCAGGCGCAGGCACAGGGCCCGCGCCTGCTCCTCGCGGGAGGGCTCAGAAGTCGACGGGGGCGGGCAGGACGCCGTCATCGGACAAGTCATCGGTCACGACCGCGCCAATGCCGAGCTTTTCCTTGATCTTCTTCTCGATCTCGTTGGCGACCTCGTCGTTCTCCATCAAGAAGGTGCGGGCGTTCTCCTTGCCCTGGCCGAGCTGCTCGCCCTCATAGGTGAACCAGGAACCGGACTTGCGGATGAAGCCCTGATCCACACCCATGTCGATCAGCGAGCCCTCCCGGCTGATCCCGCGGCCGTAGAGGATGTCGAACTCGGCCTGCTTGAACGGCGGCGACACCTTGTTCTTGACGATCTTGACCCGGGTGCGGTTGCCGACCGCGTTGGTGCCGTCCTTGAGCGTCTCGATCCGGCGCACGTCCATGCGCACCGAGGCGTAGAACTTCAACGCCTTGCCACCCGTCGTGGTCTCCGGGCTGCCGAACATCACCCCGATCTTCTCCCGCAGCTGGTTGATGAAGATCGCGGTGGTGCCCGAATTGTTCAGCGCGCCGGTCATTTTTCGCAGCGCCTGGCTCATCAGCCGGGCCTGCAGCCCGACGTGGCTGTCCCCCATCTCGCCCTCCAGCTCGGCGCGCGGCACCAGCGCGGCCACCGAGTCGATGACCAGGATGTCCAGCGCGCCGGAGCGGATCAGCATGTCGGCGATCTCGAGCGCCTGCTCCCCCGTGTCCGGCTGGCTGACCAGCAGCGAATCGGTGTCCACGCCGAGCTTCTTGGCGTACTCGGGGTCCAGCGCGTGCTCGGCGTCGATGAACGCCGCGACACCGCCGGCGGCCTGGGCGTTGGCCACCGCGTGCAGGGCGACGGTGGTCTTACCCGAGGATTCCGGGCCGTAGATCTCCACGACCCGGCCGCGGGGAAGGCCGCCGATGCCCAGGGCGACGTCCAGGGCGATGGATCCGGTCGGGATGACCGAGATCGGCTGACGCATCTCGTCGCCGAGACGCATCACCGAGCCTTTCCCGTAACTCTTTTCGATCTGGGCCATCGCCAGTTCGAGAGCCTTCTCGCGGTCGGGGGCTTGCGTCATGGTGCCTCTCCTATAGTCGGTGTGTCTTCTGACCGGTATCGGTCGGTTGGCGGTGACACTAGAGAAGGCCACCGACAAGTTGACGCTGCGAACGTCCCCCACAGTAGCCGAACAGGTGTTCGATTCAAGTTCGACACGCCGCGGGCGCCGCAGCAGCCGCGAAAGGCCGGCCGACATCCTGGATATCTCCCCGCAACTGTCGGAAGTGTCGTCCTACGGCGGCTTCTTCGCGCTGACCGTGGGCGGCGACCCGGCCGGCTGGCGCCCGGTCACTGAGTGCTACGCCGACGGCAGCGCCGACCTGATCGCGGCCACCGCCCGCCGCTACCGCACCCGTGACCTGCGGATCGGCGCCTCGCTGGTGCACCTGGCCCACGCCAGCCGGCTGTGGTCGCCGGTGCTGGGCTGCGCGATCGGCCACGGCGTCGTCCCCGACCTCGGCGACCTGCACCGCGCCGCGACTGGCGCGCAGCTGCGGCTGCCCGAGCCCGTCGGGCGGCGCGTCACCGCGCCGCACCCCGAGCTGCTGTATCGCCTCGTGGTGGACGAGCACCTGGGTCCGCTGGCCGCGGGCCTGCGCGTCGGGCTGGCGCCCGCCCTGCTCGCCGGCAACGTGGCCTCGGCGCTGGTCGGGGCGGCGCGGGCGCTGTTGTCGGCGCGGCCGGACCTGCGCTCCGCGATCGTCGAGACCACCCTGGCGCTGCTGGACACCGGCATCATGTCCGGCGCCGGCACCGTCACCGGCCCGCCGCTGGACTTCCGGCGGGCCAGCTGCTGCCTGTTCTACCGGCTGCCCGGGGGCTCGGTGTGCGGCGACTGCGTGCTGGATCGATAGCACCCGCTTGCGGACTTACCATTGCTCCCGCGGCACGTCGAAGTCGACGCACAACGCCCGCCAGACGTCGCGCGGGTCCACACCGTCCTCGATCGCCTGCGCCGCCGTCCGCCCGCCCAAACCGGTCAGTACGTGATCCACCAACACCGATGAGCCGTAGGTGGTGCCGAAGCGCAACACCACCCGCTCGTGGAACTCCGTGAGCCGCATCCCAGCCAACATACCCAGACGCGTCCTCAGCGCCAGCTGGCCGGCAGGTCGATCAGGTGGTTGGGGCAATACGTCTGCACCGCCAGGGACATGGTGTCGCGGGCGCGTTGCGCGGACATGGTGGCGCGCAATTGCATGAATGCGTACTCGGCCGGCGCCAGTCCCTGCTCGGCGGCGGCCGGGTCGTCCATCAACTGGCAGGCCTGCTGCTGATCGGCGCTGTCGGCGTGAGCCGGGCCGGCCCACAACGGCGAGCCGAACAGCGCCCCGGCCAGCACGGCGCCCGCGGCGAACGTGGTGATGATCCTCATGGGTGCCTCCCGCCGAGATGGGTGCCTCCCGCCGAAGCATAAGGTCATCCGGCCAGCGCCTCGCGGCACACCCGGACCGGATCGGCGACGTCGGCGATGCCGGCGGCGGCGCGCTGCGCGGCCGCCCGGTAGCCCGGTGACGACAGCACCTCGTTCACCGCGGCCACCAGCGCGTCGGCGCTCAGCGGCCGGATCAGCCGGGCGCTGCCCTGGCGGACCACCCGGTTGGCGATCTCCCACTGGTCGCCGCCGCCGGGCACCGCCACCAGCGGCACCCCGGCCAGCAGCGTCTTGGCCACCATCCCGTGCCCGCCGCCGCAGACCACCACGTCGGCGTGCCGCAGCAACTCGGCCTGACTGCCCAGCCCGACCACCGCCCACGGCGGTGCTGCCAGCTCCGGCCCGGCCAGCCGGGACACCACCAGCCGCGCCCCGGCCGGCAGCGTCTCCCCCGGCGTCAGGCAGGACAGCGCCACCTCGGCCAGACCCCGGGCGCCGGTCAGCGCGGTCGACGGCGCGACCACCACCACCGGCCCGGAACCGGCCGGGATGTCCAGCACCCGGTCGGTCGGCTCGAAATGCAGCGGTCCCACCAGCACGGCCTCGTCCGGCCAGTCGGGCCGGGGCACCTCGAGGGCGGGCAGGGTGGCGATCAGCCGGCGCAGCGGCCCCGGGTCGCGGGCCGGCAAGCCGATCTCGGCCCGCGCCGCGGCGCGCTGCCGCAGCCCGGCCCGCCAGGAGCGCGCGGTCAGCGCGCGCATGGTGGCGTCACGCAGCCGACCCCGCAGGCCGGTGCCCGGGGCCAGCCCGCTGCCGATCGGCGGCAACCCCTTGGACGGCAGGTAGAGCGGATGCGGGCTGAGCTCGATCCACGGGATGCCGAGCAGCTCGGCGGCCATCCCGCCGCCGGCGGTGATGACGTCGGACACCACCAGGTCGGGCGCCAGGTCGCGCAGGGCGGGCACGTTGAGCACCGCCATCCGGGCGGCGCGGCGGTGGATGCGGGCCCCGGCGTCGACGTCCTCGTCGGTGGCCGCCAGTCCGTCCAGTTCGACGGCGTCGACGCCGGCGCCGCGGGCGGTGTCCAGCCACTCGGCGCCGGTGAACAGCGTGGGAGTATCGCCGGCGTCGGCGAAGCGGCGGCACAGCGCGATCGCCGGGAACGAATGCCCGGGATCCGGCCCGGCGACCACGGCGACGCGCATCGGATTCACCCTGCCACAGCGTTCGGCCGCCACGCTCGCCTACGCTGGCGATATGACCGAGCTGACTGGGACCACCGTTGCGAACACCCGTACGGTCGAAGGATTCCTCAACGCGCTGCAGGACGCGGATTACGACGCCGCCGAGGCCGCACTGGCCGACGACCTCGTCTACGAGAATGTCGGGCTGCCCACCATCCACGGCCGGGCCCGGGCCATGAAGCTGTTTCGCCGGATGGAGGGCCGCGCCGCCTTCGAGGTGAAGATCCACCGCATCGCGGCCGACGGCGGCGCGGTGCTCACCGAACGCACCGATGCGCTGATCTTCGGCCCGCTGCGGCTGCAGTTCTGGGTGTGCGGCGTGTTCGAGGTGCAGAACGGGCGAATCACGTTGTGGCGGGACTACTTCGACTTCTTCGACATGCTCAAGGCCACGGCGCGCGGGGTGGCCGCGCTGCTGCTGCCGTCGCTGAAAGCCACGTTCTGAGCGCGCCATGAGCCAGGACAGGGGCCGCACCCGGCCGAATTTCGTTCAGTTCGTCCGCTATTGCTGCGGCGGGCGGCTGCCGGACTCGATGCGCGACTGGGTGCGCAACGACCTGGCCGGCAAGGGCGCGACGGCCCGGATGATGCGGCGGGTGGCGGTGCCGGCGGTGCTGGTGCTGGCCCCGTTCTGGTTGATCCCGACGACGCTCGACGTTCACCTGAGCATGACGCTGCCGATTCTCATTCCGTTCGTGTACTTTTCGCACGCGCTCAACAAGGTGTGGCGCCGGCACATGCTGGCCGTGCACGGTCTGGACCCCGAGCTGGTCGACGAGGTCTCCCGGCAGCGCGACGCCCACATCCACCGCTCCTACATCGAGCGCTACGGCCCGCGCCCGGAAGACTAACCGGCGCCGCGTAGCCCGCCGAGTTCGTCGAAGGCCTGCGCCCACCCGTTCAGCCGGTCGGTGGCCCCGACCAGCTCGGCCCGGTAGTGCTGCGACGCGGTTGACCCGTCACCGTTGGCCGCGGACACCAATCTCGCTGCGGCGGTGACCATTTCGTTGTACTGGCGCACCCCGGCGCTCAGCTGCGCGGTGAACGCGTTGATGGTGGGCGCCAGATATGACCGGGATTCCTCGCCGGCCTGCGCCGCCCGTTCCATGGACACCACCTGCGCGGCGGTGGACGCCATGGCCGCCGAGGTGCGGCCGGCGGCCGCGGTCAGGTCGCGGATTTCGGCGGCCGGCAACATCGCGCCCCGCTCCAGCACGGCCAGCAACGAGGCGAAGCCGCGTTCGGAGGCGCCCAGCGCGTACATCGCCGGGCGGGCCGCCGAACCCGGCGGCGGCAGCCGGCGCACGGTCGCCGGCCGGGGCGCCGGCAGTGGCTCGGCGCGCAGCCAGCGGTAGCGCAGCAGCAGCAACGTCGCCGGAATGGCCATCACGACCGCGACGGCGCCGGTGATCTCCAGCAGCAGGGCGAACCATCCCCAGGCGGCCAGCATGATCGTCAGCACCGCCCAGAACGCGCACCCGGCGGTGAAGATCAGGCCCCAGCGCAGCGCGCGGCGGCGGCGGCGCAGCAGGCGCGCCCGCGGGTCCGTGGCCGCGCTGATCTTGCGGGCCACCAGGTCGGAAAGGTCGGCGGCGGCGGCCACTCCGCGCTGCAGCAACGCCCGCCACGGCCCGGGCTGCGTTGCGTTCACGGCCATGAGCTACTGACCAAGTGGTTTCTCGCTGACCGCGTCGCCGGCGCCCTGGCCGGGCGCGGGGGTGGCCGGGGTGCCGCCGGCGGCCGGTGTGCCTCCGGTCGGCAACGCCTCGCCCCGCATCGAGGCGCGGATCTGCTCGAGCCGGGAATGCCCGGCCATCTGCACGCCGGCCTGCTCGACCTCGAGCATCCTGCCCTGCACGGAGCCCTGTGCCAGTTCGGCGGCCCCGATCGCGTTGGCGTAGCGCCGCTCGATCTTGTCGCGCACCTCGTCCAGGCTGGGCACGTTGCCGGGGGCGGCCAGCTCGCTCATCGACTGCAGCGAGGCGCTGACCTGTTCCTGCATCTTGGCCTGTTCGAGCTGGCTGAGCAGCTTGGTGCGCTCGGCGAAGTTCTGCTGCAGCACCATCGCGTTCTGCTCGACCGCCTTCTTGGCCTGGGCGGCGGCGTTGAGCGCCTGGTCGTGCAGCGTCTTGAGGTCTTCGACGCTTTGCTCGGCGGTGACCAGCTGGGCGGCGAACGCCTCGGCGGCGTTGTTGTACTCGGTGGCCTTGGCGGTGTCGCCGGCGGCGGTGGCCTGGTCGGCCAGCGTCAGCGCCTGACGCACGTTGACCTGCAGCTTCTCCACGTCGGCGAGCTGGCGGTTGAGCCGCATCTCGAGTTGGCGCTGGTTGCCGATGACCTGAGCGGCCTGCTGGGTCAGCGCCTGGTGGGTGCGCTGGGCTTCCTCGATGGCCTGCTGGATCTGCACCTTGGGGTCGGCGCGCTCGTCGATCGTGGCGTTGAACTTCGCCATCAGGTACTTCCACGCCTTGACGAACGGATTGGCCATCAGTCAGCTCCACCTTCGCTTCTCGAGGGGCCGCGGCGGCCCTGAAAAGGCTCCACGCCTGTCGCTCAATTTAGTGGGTCGGCGCCGATCGCCGTACCCCTTGCGGGGATCCCGCCGCTCAGGCCAGCGCCAGGCTGGCCACCGGCGGGATGACGACCTTGGTGCTGGCGTCGATGCTGGGGCCGGCCGGCGCGGCGACGGCCGCGCGTTCCTCGCTGGCCATCCGCTCGCCGGCGTCGGTGAGCACCGACGACAACGGGACGTCCAGCGCGTCGCAGATCGCGTTGAGCAGCTCGCTGGACGGCTCCTTGCGGCCGCGTTCCACCTCGGACAGGTAGCCGAGGCTCACCCGCGCCGTATCGGACACCTCGCGCAGTGTCCGGCCTTGCGTCGTGCGGGCCTCGCGCAGTACGTCGCCGATGACCTCGCGCACCAATGGCGGCATCCCGCACTCCTTCGTCCAGTCGGCCCTGCGCGGCACGCCTCTTCACTCGCCTCCGGCAGGTGCTCAATTAGGTGAACGCCGGCGGGGCCGCGGTGGTTCCCGTTCGGGGATGCCGAATCAGCCCGAATCAGGCGGCGGTCCGGCGCACTTCGCGCACCGTCGAGACCACGTAGTCGATCCCGGTGATCACCGTGAGCACGATGGCCGCGCCCATCACCACGGCCGCGCCCACCCGGAACGGCCCGGGCGTGCCCGCCCACGGCAGCACGAACAAACCGATGGCGAACACCTGCACCACCGTCTTGAGCTTGCCGCCCCAGCTGGCCGGGATCACGCCCCGGCGGATGACCGCCAACCGCAGCACGGTGACCCCGAATTCGCGGGCCAGGATCAGCACGGTGATCCACCACGGCAGCTCGCCGAGCATGGACAGCCCGATCAGCGCCGACCCGACCAGCGTCTTGTCCGCGATCGGGTCGACGAACGCGCCGAATTCGGTGGCCATCCCGTAGTTGCGGGCCAGCAGCCCGTCCAGCCGATCGGTGATGCAGGCGAACGCGAAGATCAGGAAAGCCAGGATGCGGAAGCCGGTCTCGTGGCCGTCACCGGCGAACAGGGCGAGCAGAAAGACCGGCACCAACACCAGCCGCAGCAGGGTCAACGTGTTGGCCAGGTTGGCGATGTTTGCCCGCCCTACCATCGGACCCGTCTGCGGCTGCCCCGGCACCGCAACAGAATAACGGTTGACCAGCGCAGCCGTCCGTGATGCCGATACTGTTAGCCGTGACCGAAAGTCCGCAGCGCTACCGGCCGCTGGTTCGACGCGCGCGAACGTCCGATGTTCCCGCCATCAAAGAACTCGTCGACACCTACGCGGGAAAGATCCTGCTGGAAAAGAACCTCGTGACGCTGTATGAGGCGGTCCAGGAATTCTGGGTGGCCGAGCTCCCCGATTCCCCGGGCCGGGTGGTCGGGTGCGGGGCGCTGCACGTGCTGTGGTCGGACCTCGGCGAAATCCGCACCGTCGCGGTCAACCCCGCGATGACCGGTCACGGCATCGGCCACGCGATCGTGGACCGGCTGCTGCAGGTCGCCCGCGAGCTGGAGCTCAAGCGGCTGTTCGTGTTGACGTTCGAGACCGAGTTCTTCGGCAAGCACGGCTTCACCGAGATCGAGGGCACGCCGGTGACCGCCGAGGTGTTCGAGGAGATGTGCCGCTCCTACGACATCGGGGTGGCCGAATTTTTGGACCTGAGCTACGTCAAGCCGAACATCCTCGGCAACTCGCGGATGCTGCTGGTGCTCTAGGCCTCGCTCGCGCCGCGCGGGCATCACGCTGGCGTGACGCTGGCGGCCGAGCGTCACGCTGGCGTGACGTTCGGCGCTAAACGGCGCTAGTCGGGATCGCCGCCGTCGGCGTCGGCCGATCCGGCCCCGGAGCCGCGGATCAGCGCCAGCGTGCCGGCCAGCTCGTCGGGCTTGACCAGCACCTCGCGCGCCTTGGACCCCTCGGAGGGCCCGACGATGCCGCGGGTCTCCATCAGGTCCATCAGCCGGCCGGCCTTGGCGAACCCGACCCGCAGCTTGCGCTGCAGCATCGAGGTGGAGCCGAACTGACTGGACACCACTAGCTCGACGGCCTGCAGGAACACGTCCATGTCGTCGCCGATGTCGGGGTCGACGTCGGCGCGTTCGCTGCTGGTTTTGACGGCGGTGACGCCCTCGGTGTACTCGGGTTCGGCCTGGTCCTTGCAGGCGGCGACGACGGCCTGGATCTCCTCGTCGGTGATGAAGGCGCCCTGCAACCGGATCGGCTTGGACGCGCCCATCGGCAGGAACAGGCCGTCGCCCATGCCGATCAGCTTCTCCGCGCCGGCCTGGTCCAGGATCACCCGGGAGTCGGTGAGCGACGACGTCGCGAACGCCAGCCGGGACGGCACGTTGGTCTTGATCAGGCCGGTGACGACGTCGACGGACGGGCGCTGGGTGGCCAGCACCAGGTGAATGCCCGCGGCGCGGGCCTTCTGGGTGATCCGCACGATGGCGTCCTCGACGTCGCGCGGCGCGGTCATCATCAGGTCGGCCAGCTCGTCGACGATTGCCACCACGTACGGGTAGGGCCGGTATTCGCGCTGGCTGCCCAGCGGCGCGGTGATCTCACCGGAGCGCACCTTGGCGTTGAAGTCGTCGATGTGGCGCACGCGGGAGGCCTGCATGTCCTGGTAGCGCTGCTCCATCTCCTCGACCAGCCAGGCCAGCGCAGCGGCGGCCTTCTTGGGCTGGGTGATGATCGGGGTGATCAGATGCGGAATGCCTTCGTAGGGCGTCAGTTCCACCATCTTCGGGTCGATCAGGATCATCCTGACCTCTTCCGGGGTGGCCCGGGCCAGCAGCGAGATCAGCATCGAGTTGACGAAGCTGGACTTGCCCGAGCCGGTGGAGCCGGCCACCAGCAGGTGCGGCATCTTGGCCAGGTTCGCCGAAATGAAGTCGCCCTCGATGTCCTTGCCCAGGCCGATCACCAGCGGGTGGTGGTCGCGACGGGTGGACGGGGCGGTCAGCACGTCGGCCAGCCGCACCATCTCGCGGTCGGTGTTGGGCACCTCGATGCCGACGGCCGACTTGCCGGGGATGGGCGCCAGCATCCGCACGCTCTCGGTGGCCACCGCGTACGCGATGTTCTTCTGCAGGGCGGTGATCTTCTCCACCTTCACCCCGGGCCCCAGCTCCACCTCGTAGCGGGTCACGGTCGGCCCGCGGGTGCAGCCGGTGACGGCGGCGTCCACCTTGAACTGGTTGAGCACCTCGGTGATGGCGTCGGCCATGACGTTGTTCGCGGCGCTGCGCTTCTTCGGCGGGTCCCCGGCCACCAGCAGGCTCAGCGACGGCAGCACGTAGGGTCCCTCGACCACCCGGTCCAGCTCGATGGTGTCGGAGTTGTCGGCCGCGCGTCCCCGCTTGCGGCCGCGCCCGGTTTTGACGGCGGGCTCGGGCACGGTGGGGATGTCGTCCTGCAGCGCGGCCTGGGCGTCGTCGTCGGGCGCCCACGCCGCCGGTTCCGGCTCCGGTTGCGCGGTCGCGTCGTCGAATTCGCCGGCGTAGTCGTAGGGCTCGTCGCCGTAGTCCCCGTCGGTGTAGTCCGCGTCGGTGTAGTCCTCGTCGGTGTAGTCCTCGACGAACCGGGTGTGGAACAGGTTGCGCATCACCACGGGCAGCTCGCGGATGGTGGTGCCGGTCAACAGCAGCAGCCCGAACATGAAGCCGATGAACAGCAGCGGCGCCGCGATCCAGGGCGTCAGCCCGTCGGAGAGCGGGCCGCCGATGGCGAAGCCGATGAATCCGGCCGCGCGCCGGCGCGCGTCGGGGTCGCCCGGCGATCCCGACCACAGGTGGCGCAGGCCCAGCACCGACAGGGCGATCAGCCCGGCGCCAAGGATCAGCCTGGGCCGCACGTCGGGATCGGGCTCGGTGCGCATCAGCGTCACCGCCACCGCGGCCGTGACGACCGGCAGCGCCAGCACGCCCGCGCCGATGAACGTCCGCAGCGCGGTGTCCACCCAGGCCCCGACCGGCCCGGCGGCGTGGAACCACGAGCTGGCGGCGACCACCACCGAGAAGCCCAGCAGCAGCAGCGCGATGCCGTCGCGGCGGTGCCCGGGGTCGATGTCGCGGGCCCGCCCGATCGACCGGGCCGCGCCGCCGGTGCCCCGGGCGGCCAGCATCCAGCCGGCGCGCAGGGCGCGGCCGCAGGTCAGGCCCGCGGCGACCAGCGGCGGGTGCTGCCGCCGCCGGGTGGGCCTGCCGGGCTTGCGGCGGGACGCCGCCGGTCGCGCGCCGCGCGACCCGCTGGACCGCGAAGTGGCCTTTGACCTGCTCGTTCGGCTTCCGGAGCGGGCGGCGGTCTTACTGGGCATGACGGCAAGGGTAGTCGCAACGGCATCATCTACACCACCCGCCACACTGGTAACGACCAGGCTTGTGCGGCAGCTGCGGGATGGGCCCTGAATTCGCGTGAGTAGGGTGACATCCGGTGCGAGAAGTCGTGCTCGTCACCCCACACCCGGAGCGCCCAGGAGGCCACAAGCATGCCCGTCGTCGTCGTCGCCACCATGACCGTCAAACCGGAATCGGTCGACACCGTCCGCGACATCTTGACTCGTGCGGTCGAAGAGGTGCACGACGAACCCGGTTGTCAGCTGTATTCGCTGCACCAGTCGGGCGAGACGTTCGTGTTCGTCGAGCAGTGGGCCGACGAGGAGGCGCTCAAGACGCACAGCACCGCGCCCGCGATCGGCAAGATGTTCAGCGCGGCCGGCGAGCACCTCGACGGGGCCCCGGACATCAAGATGTTGCAGCCGGTTCCGGCCGGCGACCCGGGCAAGGGACAGTTGCGTCCCTGATGCCCCGCTCGTCGGAAGGGCCCCTGACGGGAAAGGTCGCCTTCATCACCGGCGCGGCGCGCGGTCAGGGGCGCGCGCACGCGGTGCGGCTGGCCGCCGACGGCGCGGACATCATCGCCGTCGACCTGTGTGACCAGATCGCCAGCGTGCCCTACCCGCTGGCCACCCCCGAGGAGCTGGCGGCCACGGTGAAGCTGGTGGAGGACATCGGCTCGCGCATCGTGGCCAGGCAGGCCGACGTGCGCGACCGGGAATCCCTGTCGGCGGCGCTGCAGGCGGGTCTCGACGAGTTCGGCCGCCTGGACATCGTGGTGGCCAACGCCGGCATCGCGCCCATGTCCGCCGGTGACGACGGCTGGCACGACGTGATCGACGTCAACCTCACCGGCGTCTACCACACCATCAAGGTCGCGATCCCGGCCCTGGTCAAACAGGGCACCGGCGGGTCGATCGTGCTGATCAGTTCGAGCGCCGGGCTGGCCGGCGTCGGCAGCGCGGACCCGGGTTCGGTCGGCTACGTCGCCGCCAAGCACGGGGTGGTGGGTTTGATGCGGGTATACGCGAATCTGCTTGCCGGGCAGATGATCCGGGTGAACTCGATCCATCCCTCCGGGGTGGAGACGCCGATGATCAACAACGAGTTCACCCGGGAGTGGCTGGCCAAGATGGCCGCCGCGACCGACACGCCGGGGGCGATGGGCAATGCCATGCCGGTGGAGGTGCTCGCCCCCGAAGACGTCGCCAACGCGGTGGCGTGGTTGGTGTCCGACCAGGCCCGCTACATCACCGGCGTCACCCTGCCGGTGGACGCGGGCTTTTTGAACAAGTAGCGGCCATGGCACGAAATCCGGTAGCGCAGACGGCATTTGGGCCGATGGTGTTGGCGGCGGTGGAGCAGAACGAGCCGCCCGGCCGCCGTTTGGTAGACGACGACTTCGCCGAGCTGTTCCTGCCCGCCCCGCTGCGCTGGCTGGTCGGCGCCACCCGGTTCGCCCCGGTTCGTCACCTGATGATCCGCGGCTCGGAGTTCACCGGTCCCGGGCTGTGGGCGAATCTGGCCTGCCGCAAGCGTTTCATCGCCGACAAGCTCAAGGAGTCGCTCGACGACATCAACGCCGTCGTCATCCTGGGTGCGGGGCTCGACACCCGGGCCTACCTGCTGACCCGGCGGGTGCGCATCCCGGTGTTCGAGGTCGACCTGCCGGTCAACGTCGCCCGCAAATTCAAGACGGTCCGCCGGGTGCTCGGCGAGCTGCCGCTGTCGGTTCGGTTGGTTGCGTTGGACCTCGAGCACGACGACCTGCTCACCGCGCTGGCCGAGCACGGCTACCGCACCGACTACCGGGTGTTCTTCATCTGCGAAGGCGTCACCCAGTACCTCAGCGAGGCCACCGTGCGCCGGACGCTGGACGGGCTGCGCGCGGCCGCCCCGGGCAGCCGGCTGGTGTTCACTTATGTGCGAAGCGATTTCATCGACGGCACTAACCGGTACGGCACCCGCACGCTGTACCGCAACGTGCGCCAGCGGCGCCAGCTGTGGCATTTCGGCTTGCAGCCCGGCGAGGTCGCCGACTTCCTCGCCGAGTACGGCTGGCGGCTGGTGGAGCAGGCCGGACCCGACGAACTCATGCAGCGGTATGTCGTGCCCACCGGCCGCAAACTCAAAGCCTCCCAGCTGGAATGGTCGGCCTACGCGGAGAAGACCTAGCCACCGCGGGCGTTCGCGACACTTAAACCTTGGCGGCGACACGCCGAAAAGCGCCTGCCTGCTTTAAGTTTCGCGGAGCAAGGGAACCGGGTGCGGAGTGAGCCGGGGCTAGACCTCGATGACGGTGGGGACGATCATCGGCTGTCGGCGGTAGGTTTCGCCCACCCATTTGCCGACGGTGCGCCGCACCCCTTGGGCGATGCGGCTGGGGTCGGTGATGTTCTCGGCCACCAGCGCCTCGAGCTCCTCCTCGACCCGGCGCACCGCGGGCTCGAGCGCCTTGGGGTCCTCGGAAAAGCCGCGCGAATGCAGATGCGGTGGCGCCACGGGACGCCCGGTGCCGCGCTGCACCACCACCGTCACCGCCACGAAACCCGACGACAGAATCAGCCGCTCCCCCAACGTGATGTCGCCGACGTCGCCGTCGACCAGGCCGTCGACGAACATCTTGCCGACCGGCACCGCCCCGGAGATCGAGGCCCTGCCCGCGACCAGGTCGACGCTCACCCCGTTCTCGGCCAGCAGGATCGACTCCTCCGGCACGCCGGTGCGGGCCGCCAGCTTGGAGTTGGCCCGCAGCATCCGCCACGTCCCGTGCACCGGCATCACGTGGCGCGGCCGGACGCCGTTGTACAGGAACAACAGCTCACCGGCGTAGACGTGGCCCGAAACATGAACGCGCGCTTGGGCGTTGGTGACCACCCGGGCGCCGATCTTGGCGAGCTCGTCGATCACGCCGTAGACCGCCTCCTCGTTGCCCGGGATCAGCGACGAGGCCAGCACCACAAGGTCGCCCGCGGTCAGCGTGATGCTGCGGTGCTCGCCGCGCGACATCCGCGACAGCGCCGACATCGGCTCGCCCTGGGTGCCGGTGGTGATCAGCACCACCCGCTCCGGCGGCATCAGCTCGGCGGCGCCGATGTCGATCACGTCGGCGTCGGCCACCCGCAGGAATCCGAGTTCGCGGGCGATGCCCATGTTGCGCACCATCGACCGGCCGACGAACGACACCCGCCGGCCCAATGCCACTGCGGCATCGATGATCTGCTGAACCCGGTCTACGTTGGAGGCGAAGCAGGCCACGATGACGCGGCCCTCGGCGCCGCGGATCAGCCGGTGCAAGGTCGGGCCGACTTCGCTTTCCGAGGGGCCGACGCCGGGCAGCTCGGCGTTGGTCGAATCGCACAGGAACAGGTCGACCCCGGCGTCACCGAGCCGCGACATGCCGGGCAGATCGGTGGGCCGGCCGTCCAGCGGAAGCTGGTCGAGCTTGATGTCGCCGGTGTGCAAAACCGTTCCGGCGCCGGTGTGTACGGCGATCGCCAGCGCGTCGGGGATGGAGTGGTTGACGGCGAAGTATTCGCATTCGAACACGCCGTGGGTGCTCTTGTGCCCCTCGGACACCTCGACGAACACCGGCTTGAGCCGGTGTTCGCGGCACTTGGCGGCGACCAGGGCCAGGGTGAATTTCGAACCGACGACCGGGATGTCGGGCCGCAGCTTGAGCAGGTAGGGAATGCCGCCGATGTGGTCCTCGTGCGCGTGGGTGAGCACCAGCGCCTCGATGTCGTCGAGCCGGTCTTCGATGTGCCGCAGGTCCGGCAGGATCAGATCGACGCCGGGCTCGTCGTGGGTGGGAAACATCACCCCGCAGTCGATGATCAACAGCCGGCCCAGGTGCTCGAAAACCGTCATGTTGCGGCCGATTTCACTGATGCCGCCCAGCGCGGTGACCCGCAACCCCCCGGCGGCCAGCGGGCCAGGCGGGGCGAGGTCTACATCCACTGCTCGGACGCTCCCCGGGTCACCTGAGCACCGAGGCCGCACGCATGTCGGCGCTCAACGCCTCGATCTGCTCGGGCGTCGCCGGCACCTGCGGCAGTCGCGGATCGCCGACGTCGATGCCCTGCAGCCGCAACCCCGCCTTCGACATCGTCACCCCGCCCAGGCGGGCCATCGCGTCGCACAGCGGCGCGACGGTCGCGTTGATCTTGCGGGCGGTGGCGATGTCCCCGGAAGTGAAGGCGGACAACAACTCCCGTAGCTGATTGGCGGCGACGTGCGAGATCACGCTGATGAAGCCGGTGGCGCCCATGGCCAGCCACGGCAGGTTCAGCGCGTCGTCTCCGGAGTAGTAGGCCAGTCCGGTCTCGGCGATGATCTGGCCGCCGGCGTGCAGGTCGGCCTTGGCGTCCTTGACGCCGACGATGTTGGGGTGCGACGCCAGCGCGCGGATGGTGCTCGACTCGATGGGCACCACCGAGCGTCCGGGAATGTCGTAGAGCAGCACCGGCAGTTCGGTCGCGTTGGCGACGGCGGTGAAATGCGCGATCAGCCCGCGCTGCGGGGGCTTCGAGTAGTAGGGCGTGACCACCAGCAGACCGTGCGCGCCCTCGGCCGCGCAGGCCTTGGCCAGCCGGACGCTGTGCGCGGTGTCGTAGGTGCCGGCGCCGGCGATGACGCGGGCCCGGTCGCCGACCGCCTCGAGCACCACCCGCAGCAGCTCGCGCTTCTCGTCGTCGGTGGTGGTCGGGGATTCGCCGGTGGTTCCGGACACCACCAGCCCGTCACAGCCGGAGTCGACGAGATGATTGGCCAGCCGCGCGGCGGCGGCGGTGTCCAGCGAGCCGTCGGACGCGAACGGCGTGACCATCGCGGTCAGCACGGTTCCCAACCGCGCTGGGGCGTCGAATCCGACCGTGCTCACGCTGTTCAGGTTACCTGGCGGGGGCAAGGGGTTTCGTGACCGCTCAGGCCTCGGTGGCCAGCGGGCTGGTGGCGACCTCGGTGCCGTCGGCCAGCGTGGCGATCTCGAAGTCGGCGAACACCGCGGGCGCGACGTCCGCCAGCCGGCGCAGGCACTCGATGGCCAGCCGCCGGATCTCCACGTCGGCGTGCTCGCTGGCCCGCATGGCGATGAAGTGGCGCCAGGCGCGGTAGTTGCCGGTGACGACGATGCGGGTTTCGGTCGCGTTGGGCAGCACCGCGCGGGCGGCCTGGCGCGCCTGTTTGCGCCGCAGTACGGCGCTGGGTTGGTCGGCGAACTTGGCCTCCAGCCTGGCCAGCAGCTCGGTGTAGGTGGCCCGGCTGGCGTCGGCGGCCGCGGCCAGGATCTGCTGCAGCTCGGGATCGTCGTCCAGGCCCGGCGGCACGACGACGCGGGAGTCGTTTTCGGGGACGTAGCGCTGGGAGAGCTGGGAATAGGAGAAGTGCCGGTGCCGGATCAGCTCGTGGGTGCAGGACCGGGAGATGCCGGTGATGTAGAACGACACGCTCGCGTGTTCGAGCACCGAGAAGTGGCCGACGTCGATGATGTGCTTGATGTAGCCGGCGTTGGTCGCGGTTTTGGGGTTGGGTTTCGACCAGCTCTGGTAGCAGGCCCGCCCGGCGAACTCGACCAGCGCGGGGCCGCCGTCGGCGTCGGTGCTCCACGGCACGTCCGGGGGCGCCAGGAAGTCGGTCTTGGCGATCAGTTGCACGCGCAGCGGCGCGATCTCGGCCACGGGCAATCACCTTAGCCCGGCGACGATGCGCGCCGCCGCGCGGCGCGAGGAGGAGCCGGGCAATCTGACCCCGCCCGGCGACGATGCGCGCCGCCGCGCGGCGCGAGGAGGAGCCGGGCAATCTGACCCCGCCCGGCGACGATGCGCGCCGCCGCGCGGCGCGTCAGGCGACCGCACGCAGCGCCGGGGCCAGATCCCCGCGGTCGGCGACGCTGAGCCCGCCCAGCCCCAGCCAGGACGCCATGGACCACAACTCACCGGCCAGCGCCGCGGCGACCCGGGGCCGCGGCGCCTGCGGCTCGGCGAAGGCGCCGAGGACGCGCAGCGTGCCCTCGGCCCGGTCGGCCTTCAGGTCGACGCGGGCCGCCAGCCGCCCGTCCATCAGCAGCGGCCACACATAGTAGCCGTACCGGCGCTTGGCGGCCGGCGTGTAAATCTCGATGCGGTAATGGAATTCGAAGAGCCGCTCGACGCGGGGCCGGAAGAAGATCAGCGGGTCGAATGGGCACAGCAGCGCGGTGCCGCGGTCCGTGCGCGGCACCGCGCGGCCGGCCCGCAGGTAGGCCGGCGCCGGCCAGCCGGCCACCTCGACCCGTTCCAGGTCGCCGGCGGCCACCAGCTCGGCGATCGCCGGCTTGACCTGCGCGGCGGACAGCCGGAAATAGTCGCGAATGTCGGCCTCGGTGCCCACCCCCAGCGCACCGGCGGCCCGCAGCGTCAGCTCCCGGATCGCCTCGTCGTCGTCGACCCGGCGGGCCAGGACGTCGGCCGGCAGCACCCGTTCCACCAGGTCGTAGTGGCGGGCGAAGCCGACCCGGGTAGCGGTGGTGAGCACTCCGGCGGCGAACAGCGCCTCGGCGACCCACTTGGTGTCGCTGCGGTTCCACCAGGCGCCCTTCCTGCGGCGCGGCTCGGCCGCCAGATGCGCCTCGATCTGCCCGGCCGTGCTGGGCCCGAGCTCGGCGACGGCGGCCACGACCGCGTCGGCGAGCCGCGGATTGGCCTGCACGATGTGGGTTCCCCACCGGCCGTGCCGGTACTGACGCATCCGCCAGCGCAGCAACGGCCAATCCTCGACGGCCATCAGCGCGGCCTCATGCGCCCAGTACTCGACCAGCAGCCGCGACGAGCGCGGGCCCCACGCGGCGCGGTCGAGCACCTCGCGGTCATACGGGCCGAGCCGGCTGAACACCGGAGCGTAGTGGGCACGCACCGTCACCGACACCGAATCCAATTGCAGCACTTGGATTTTGGATATCAGCCGGTTCAGGTGCGCGCGGGTGACGGCACCCGCGGGCCGGGGCTCGGTAAAGCCTTGCGCCGCAACGGCAATCCGGCGGGCCTGGGCGACGGACAGCCTGCGGGTCGACACGGCGCCGACGATACCGCCGCCCGGCGACACTCAGCCCGCGCGTACCTTGCCGTCCACCGCCGCCAGCACGCCGTCGTCGGCCGAGCCCTGCTGCTCGTCGTAGGCGGCCTGCAGCGCGGCCGGGACGTCCTCGAGCTCGCGGTACACGCTCATCAGCTGCTCGAGGATCTTGATCCGCTGCGCGCTGGCCTCCTCCACCGCACGCCGGGCCGTGTCGCGGTAGTGGTCAGCGCCCTGCTTGGCGTCGCCGAGCAGCTGCTCGCACTCCCGTTCGGCGGCGCGGCGCGCCTCGTCGATGGCCGCCTGCGCCTCGGCGCGCATGTCGGCCAGCTCGGCGTCCAGCTTCTCCTTGGTCTCCCGGTATTCGGCCTCCAGCGCCTCCTGCTGCGCGGCCATGTCGGCGAGCACCTCGTCGCGCTTGCGCTCGGCGGCCTGCGCCTCGGCTTCCGCCGCGGCGATCAGCGCGTCGGCCTCGGCCCGCGCCTCGGCCTGCATCTCGGCCACCTCGTCGACCGCGCGGGCCAGCATCTTGGCCATCCGCTGCTGCACCGCGTGCGGCGCCGGCGAGGTGTCGGTGAGCGCGGCGACCTCCTTGCGCAGCGCGGCCGTTTGCTCGTTGGACTCCTGCAGCCTTGCCCGCAGGCTCTCCACGTCGTCGATCAGCAGCTGCTGCTTGGCGGTCAGCATCTCGATGTGCGCGTCGACCGCGGTGGTGTCGTAGCCCATGAACTTGCGCGAAAACGTCTTGACGGGTTCGGTGATCACTGCCAATTCCCCCTTTTCCCGAACAGCGGCTGGTAGACGGTGTGTGACCGACCCCCGCGTCCGAGTATGTCAGCTCGGGCGTGAGGGCGAACAGCCGCGAACGGAAGAGCGCGGGTCCCGACGGTAGCTGTGGAACCGGTACCGCAGCCCGGAGCGGCTGGCCAGCCACTCGCCCGTCTCGCCTACCCAGCTGTCGTCCAGCGCGGGCGCCAGCGCGTCGTCGTCGTCGCGGCGCAGGTCGATCTCGATCTCGGTGACCTCGCAGCGGGTGGCATGGGGCAGCGCCAGCAGATAGATCTGCGCGCCGCCGATCACCCACGGCGCGGGGTCGCTCCCGGCGTACGCGAGGGCCGCCTCCAGCGACCCGGCCACCCGCGCCCCCTCGGCGACGAAGTCGGGCCGGCGCGACACCACCACGTTGCGCCGGCCGGGCAGCGGCCGCACCTTGGCCGGCAACGACTCCCAGGTCCGCCGGCCCATGATCACCGTGTGCCCCATGGTCACCTCTTTGAACCGGGTCAGGTCTTCGGGCACGTTCCACGGGATGTCACCGCCGCGGCCGATGACGCCAGACGTCGACTGGGCCCACACCAGGCCCACCTCGGCACGGGTCATACCGCGACGGGGGCCTTGATGGCCGGGTGCGGATCGTAGTTGTGCACCACGACGTCGTCGTAGGTGTAGTCGAAGATCGAATCCCTATGCGCCAGAACGAGTTCCGGGTAGGGCCTGGGCTCACGGCTCAGTTGCAGCCGGACCTGCTCGACGTGGTTGTCGTAGATGTGGCAGTCGCCGCCGGTCCACACGAATTCGCCGACCGACAGTCCGGCCTGGGCGGCCATCATGTGGGTGAGCAGCGCGTAGCTGGCGATGTTGAACGGCACGCCCAGAAACAGGTCGGCGCTGCGCTGGTAGAGCTGGCAGCTCAGCCGCCCGTCGGCCACGTAGAACTGGAAGAACGCGTGACACGGCGGCAGCGCCATCCGCGGGATCTCGCCGACGTTCCACGCCGAGACGATGATGCGCCGCGAGTCGGGGTCGGTGCGCAACAGATCCAGCGCGGCGCTGATCTGGTCGATGTGCTCACCCGACGGCGTCGGCCAGGACCGCCACTGCACGCCGTAGATCGGTCCGAGATCGCCTGTGTCGCTTGCCCATTCGTCCCAAATGGTGACGCCGTGCCGGTGCAGCCAGTCGACGTTGGAGTCGCCGCGCAAGAACCACAGCAACTCATAGACCACCGATTTCAGATGCACCTTCTTGGTGGTGATCAGCGGGAAGCCGGCCGACAGGTCATAGCGCAGCTGCTGGCCGAACAGGCTGCGCGTCCCGGTGCCGGTGCGGTCGGATTTGGCCGTTCCCCGATCGAGCACCAGACGCAGAAGGTCCTCGTAGGGCGTCGGGATGGGCACGCGGCGATCTTACGTCGGACGGCCAGGAGTAGAACGGGTGCCATGCCGAAGATCACCGACAGCATCAGCACCGCCGACGGCACCTGCCCGGTGCGCCTCTTTCTTCCCGACGGGTCCGGGCCGTGGCCCGGCGTGGTCATGTATCCCGACGCCGGCGGGGTGCGCGACACATTCGACCAGATGGCCGCCGAGCTGGCCGGATTCGGCTACGCGGTGCTGCTGCCCGACGTCTACTACCGCAGCGGCGAATGGGCCCCGTTCGACATGGCGACCGTCTTCGCCGACCAGCAGGAGCGCAACCGCCTGTTCGCCATGATCGGCAGCGTCACCCCGGACCGGATGGCCACCGACGCCGCGGCGTTCTTCGACTACCTGGCCGCCCGCCCGGAGGTGTCCGGCGACCGGTTCGGGGTGTGCGGCTACTGCATGGGCGGGCGGACATCGCTCATCGTGGCAGGCCGGCTGCCCGACCGGGTGGCCGCGGCGGCGTCGTTCCACGGCGGCGGCCTGGTGACCGACAGTGACGACAGCCCGCACCTGCTGGCCGACCGGATGAGCGCCACGGTGTATGTCGGCGGCGCCCAGGACGACGCGTCGTTCACCACCGATCACGCCGAGCAGCTGGACAAGGCGCTGACCGCGGCCGGTGTCCGGCACACCATCGAATGGTATTCGGCCGCACACGGTTTCGCGGTCCCCGACAATGCGCCCTATGACCCGGCCGCGGCCGAACGGCACTGGGACGCGATGCGCGACGTGTTCGCCGCGGCGTTACCCCGCTAGCCGCGCCACCAGCAGCCGCGCGGCCCGCGCCGCGCCGTCGGTGCGGATCGTCGCGGCCACCGCCCCGGCGCGGGCACGGGTCCGCTCGGTCAGGGCGGTCCCGAGCACGGCGGACAGCGATTCGACGGTGGGGGCCGGACCGTCGTGGGCGGCGCCGATGCCCAGCTCGGCCACCCGGGCCGCCCAGTACGGCTGGTCGGCGCCCTGAGGCACCACCACCTGGGGCGCGCCGGCCAGCGCGGCCGCCGTCAGGGTGCCCACCCCGCCGTGGTGCACGACGGCCGCGACCCGCCCGAACAGCGCCTGGTGGTTGACCTCACCCACGACCAGACAGTCCTCGCCGTCGTCGATCGGCCCCAGCCCGGCCCAGCCGCGGGAGACGACGACGCGGCGCCGCTGCGCGCGCACCGCCTCGATGGCCACCCGGGCGACGTCCCGACAGGCCCGCATCGGCATGCTGCCGAAGCCCACGTACACCGGCGGGGCGCCGGCATCCAGGAAGGCGTCCAGCTCCGCGGGCAACCGGCGATCGTCGGCCAGCAGCCAGGCGCCGGTCTGCACCACGTCGAGGTCGCCGGGCGGCCGCCACGGATCCAGGGTCGGGTCGGTGGCCAGCCACGGGCGCTCGGTGAGCGCGTAGCCGCGGAGGTCGTCCAGCGGCGGCAGGCCGATCGCCGCCCGGCGCGCGTTGAGCGTCTCGCCGAACAGCGCCTGCATGTACCGGCCGTCGAGCTGCCACAGCAGCCGGTTGTCGATCGCCGCGTCGGCGTACCCGGGCGGCGGGTAGTGCGGCGACGGCAGGATGGTGGGCTGATAGCTGACGTAAACGTAGTGGGCGCCCTGCTTTTCGGCGGCCGAGCGGGCGGCGGCCGCGGCCGGCGGGAAGCCGGCCACCACCAGGGCGTCGCATTCCCGGGCGGCGGCCGCCGCGTCGAACTGGGCGGCGATGAGCCCGTCCAGCTGGCGGCGCAGCTGCTCCTCCGACGGCGTCGTCGCCGCGGTTTTCATCGCCCGCAGCGAGTCGCCGAACGCCACCAGCGGCACCCCGGCGCGGGCCAGCAGCTCGGCGAATTCCGCGTCCGGCGGGGCGCTCACCCGCGCGTCGACGCCGAGCGCCCGCAGCTGCACCGCGAGCGCGGCCAGCGGCTGCACCCCGCCGCGCGAGTCGTACGCCGACAGCAGCACACGCATCCGCTGGTTCCCGCCTTCAAGGTGTGGTCGGGAAACTCTAGCGTCGCCGCGGCGGTGAGGTCAGGACGGCGTCGGCGCCGGCCGGAATCCCTGCGCGGCGCCGAGCACGGTGCCGCCGTCGATGACCAGTGTCTCGCCGGTGATCCAGCTGGCGGCTTCGGACACCAGGAAGGCGACGGCGGCGGCCACGTCGATCGGCTCGCCGATGCGGCCCAGCGCGATCGAGGACGACAGCGGGTCCTCGTGGTCCTTCCACAGCGCCTCGGCGAGCCGGGTGCGCACCACCCCGGGGGCGATCGCGTTGACCCGGACGCGCGGCGAAAGTTCCAGCGCCAGTTGCTTGGTGACGTGGATCAGCGCCGCCTTGGTGGCGTTGTACATGCCCATTGCCGGCGACTGGTGCAGGCCGCCGATGGAGGCCGTGTTGACGATCGATCCGCCGTGTTCGCCCATCCACGACTTGACCGCCAGCGAGGTCCACAGCAGCGGCGCCCACAGGTTGACGTCGAAGATCTTGGCAAACCGGGCGTGGTCCTGCTCGATCAGCGGCCCGTACGCCGGATTCGTCCCGGCGTTGTTGACCAGGATGTCGACGCTGCCGAAGCGCTCCAGCGTGAGCTGCACGCACTGGCGGGCCGCGTCCTCGTCGACCGCGTGGGCACCGACCCCGAGGGCCTGCGGCCCCACCTGGGCGGCGGCCTCGTCGGCGGCCTCCTGCTTGCGGGCGGTGAGCACCACGTTGGCGCCCGCCGCGGCCAGCTGCTGGGCGATGGCCAGCCCGATACCGCGCGACGCGCCGGTGATGATGGCGGTGCGTCCGGTCAGATCCTGTGAGGTCATGGTGTGCCTTCTGTCGCGGTGGTGGGCCGGTCGTTCGTTTGCTGCCGAAATTTTATTCGCGATGTTTTGGACAGGTGTTGAGGTGGTATGCCAGCCGCATGCGATCGAAATTGACACTCATGAAACCGCTGGTCGTTGCCGCAGCGGCTGCCGCGGCCATCGCCGCCGCGCCCGCGGCCGCCGCTGACGTCATCGTCGCAGGGCCAGCCGGGCCGGCCGCGCCCACGCACATCACCTTCAAGGACGACCCGGGTGGTGGCGGCTGCGACGCCAACGGCAACTGCGGCTCCGGTGGGCAGGACCAGGGTCCGGGCGGCGGCCCGGGCGGACAGGGCTGCGTGCCCAGCGTGGGCTGCGGCTCCGGTGGCCAGTTCGCCGGCCCCGGCGGCGTGCCCGGCGGCCAGGGCTGCCTGCCCGGCGTCGGTTGTGGCTCCGGCCACGCGTAACCGCTCAACCCGTCAGCCTCCCGAGAGCCTGGTGATCCAGGCCCGGGAGGCTGCTGGGTCTATGACGTCGTCCAGCTCGAAGGTGGTCGCCGCCCGCAGCGCCTTGCCGTGCTGGTAGGCGGCCGCCACCAGGCGGTCGAAGAGGTTTTGCCGTTCGGCCGGATCGGTGACGGCGGCCAGCTCCTTGCGGTAGCCGAGCCGCACCGCGCCCTCCAGGCCCATGCCGTCGATCTCGCCGGTCGGCCAGGCGACGGTGAATTGCGGTGCGCGGAACGACCCGCCGGCCATGGCCATCGCGCCGAGCCCGTATCCCTTGCGCAGGATGATCATTCCGAGCGGCACCGTCAGCCGCGCGCCCAGCACGAACATCCGGCCGAACCGGCGCACCGCGGCCTGGGTCTCGGCATCGGGCCCCACCATGAAGCCGGGGGTGTCGCACAGCGAGATCACCGGCAGCCCAAAGGATTCGCACAACGCCAGGAAGTCGCCGGCCTTGTCGGCGGCTTCGGCGTCGATGGCGCCGCCGAGGTGATGGGTGCTGTTGGCGATCAGCCCGTAGGGCACGCCCTCGACGCGCACCAGCGCGGTGACGATGCCCACCCCGTAGTCGGGGCGCAGCTCCAGCACCGACCCGACATCGACGATCGCCTCGATGGCGCGGTGCACATCGTAGGCGCGTAATCGGTTCTGCGGCACCACATGTCGGGCCACCCGCGGGTCGGGCGCCTGCCACCGGTCCAGGCGGCCCTGAAAGTAGGAGAGGTATTGCTTGGCCAGCGACACCGCGTGCGCTTCGTCGCGGGCGACCAGGCCGACCACCCCGTTGCGGCGCTGCACGGCGATCGGCCCGATCGCCTCGGGCGGGTAGACGCCCAGCCCGCCACCTTCGATCATCGCCGGCCCGCCCATCCCGATGTTGGCGTCCGGGGTCGCGATGATGACGTCGCACACCCCGGCCAGCGCGGCGTTGCCGGCGAAGCACCGGCCCGAGACGACCGACACCAGCGGCACCCGCCCGCGCAGCCCGGCCAGCATCCGGAAGGTCGGCACGTCCAGCCCCGCGGCGCCGCCGACGTCGGTGTCGCCGGGCCGTCCGCCGCCGCCCTCGGCGAAAAGCACCACCGGCAGCCGTTTCCGGGCGGCCAGGTCGAAGACGCGGTCGGTCTTGGCGTGGTTGCGCATGCCCTGGGTGCCCGCCAGCACGGTGTAGTCGTAGGAGGCCACGACGGCCTGCGCCGCGGCCCGCCCGAACCGGTCGGCGCCGATGGTGGCCAGGCCGGCGACCAGACCGTCGGCCGGGGTGTTGGCGATCAGGTCCTCCTCGGAGCGCCGGCTGCGCTGCGCGGCGATGGCCAGGGCGCCGTATTCGACGAAGCTGCCGGGGTCGACGAGGTCGTCGATGTTCTCCCGGGCGGTGCGCCGGCCCTGCCGGTGCCGTTTGGCGACGGCGTCCGGGCGCCCCTCGTCCAGGGTCCGGGCGTGGCGCTCGATCACCTCGTCCAGGTCGGCGCGGGTTAGGTCGAGATCGGTTGCCGCCGTGACGGATTCACCGTCGTCACCGCCCGTGGTGCGGGTGAAAACCAGCAGCGGATCGCCGGTCCCGACGACCTGGCCGGGGGTCACCAGCACCCGGACGGTGCGCAGCGCGTCCGGCGCGGCGAGGACGTGCTGCATCTTCATCGCTTCCAGGACGACCAGCTGGGCGCCCGCGGGGTAATCCGCGCCCTCGGGCGCCACCTCGACCACGGTGCCGGCCAGCTGCGCCCGCAGCGCGTCCTCGCCGGGATACAGCTCGACGGCGCCCGGCTGCGGGCCGGGCTGATGGGTCAGCGCGGCGGCGGCCAACTCGGGAAGCTTATCGTCCACGAAATCGGTGTTCACCCAGCCGGTTTCGAGTCGCTGTTCGGCCAGCAGCCGGCGCAGGAACCCGATGTTGGTGGCCACGCCCTCGACGCCGAATTCGGACAGGGCGGTGTCGGCCTTGCGCATCGCCGCCCGCCACGAGGATCCGTGCACCGCGACGATCACCTTGGCCAGCAGCGAGTCGTACTGCGGGCTCACCACCAGTCCGGGCCGGCCGTAGGTGTCGACCCGCACTCCCCGTCCGCTGGGCGGGCAGAACGCGGTGAGCGTGCCGGCGGACGGCAGCACGGAGAAGTCGGCGCCGAACGTCTCCGCGTTGACCCGCAGCTGGATCGCGATGCCCCGCTGGGCGGCCGGCTCGCCGATGACTTCGGTGCCGTCGGAGGCGATTCCGGCCGGCAGGCCCAGCCGGTAGTAGGACTCGCCGCCGGCGATCGCAAGCTGCACGGCGACCAGGTCGAGCCCGGTGGTCTGTTCGGTGACGGTGTGCTCCACCTGGATTCGCGGGTTGACCTCCAGGAAGACAAAACGCTCGCCGCTGACCAGGAACTCCACGGTGGCCAGCCCGCGCAGCCCGACGCGGGCACACAACCGCACGGCCGCCTGGTGCAGCGCGCGGCGCAGCTCCTCCGAAAGCCCTTGGGCGGGCGCGATTTCGATCAGCTTCTGGTAGCGCCGCTGCATGCTGCAGTCGCGGTCGCCCACCGCCAGGGCGTGCGTTTGGTGCCCGGCCGGCGCGGCGACCACCTGCACCTCGATGTGGCGGGCGTCGCCGAGCAGCGCCTCGGCGAACAGCGCCGGGTCGCCGAACCCCAGCCGCGCCTCCGCGGCGCAGCGTTGGTAGGCGCCGGCGATTTGAGCGGCGTTGTGCACCTTGCGCATTCCCCGCCCGCCGCCGCCGGCCAGCGCCTTGATCATGATGCCGCCGGGGTGCGCGGCGAAGAACGCCTCGATGTCCTCGACGCCGCTCGGGCCGTCGGTGGCGGCCAGCGTCGGCACCTCGGCGGCGATCGCGGCGCGGCGGGCCGCCGTCTTGTTGCCCAGCAGCTCGAGCACGCGCGCGTCGGGGCCCACGAAGGTGCGGCGGGCGGCGGCGCAGGCCTCGGCGAATTCGGCGTTCTCGGACAGGAATCCGTAGCCCGGATGAATCAGCGTTGCGCCGGTGTTCTCGGCCACGGCCAGCAGGGCAGCCTGGTTCAGGTAGGCGGGCGGGCCGCTGCCGGGCAGCGGCATCGCCTCGTCGGCGGCGTGCACATGCGGGCTGTGCGCGTCGTCCGCGGCGTACACGGCGACGGTTCGCATGCCCAGTTCGGTTGCGGTGCGGATGATTCGAAGTGCGATCTCGCCGCGGTTGGCGACCAGCAGGCTCGCGGTCATCGCAGCGGGTCACCCCAGCGCACCTGGTCGCGCAGTCTGGCCTTGAGCAGTTTGCCGCCGGCATTGCGCGGCAGTGGGCCGTCGGCGATCGTAACGTATTGCGGCACCTTGAAGTCGGCCAGCCGGCCGCGGCAGTGCTCGAGCACCGCCGGCACGTCGATGTCGTCGTCGCCGAACAGCACCGCCCCCACTTTCTCGCCCATCACGTCGTCGGGCACCCCCAGCACGCACGCATCCGCGACGCCGGGCGCACCCAGCAGCACCGCCTCGACCTCGACGCTGGAGACGTTCTCGCCGCCGCGGTTGATGATGTCCTTGAGCCGGTCGATGATGTGCACCCGGCCGGCGTCGTCGACGCGCACCACGTCGCCGGTGTGCAGCCAGCCCCCGGCGAAGGTGCTCGCGGTGGCCTGCGGCCGGTTCCAGTAGCCGGCGGTCACGTTGCCGCCGCGGGTGACCAACTCCCCGACGCCGGGTTCGTTGTCGCCGAACGGGATCAGCCCCAGGTCCACCGACGGGACCGCATACCCGACCGAATCGGCATGCTCGACCGCTTCGCGGTCGGGCAGCACCGTCATCAGCGACGCCGTCTCGGTCATGCCATAGCCGTTGAACACCGTGGCGTGCGGGAAGGCGTCTTTCACCGTGCGCACCAGCGACGGCGCGATGGGCGCCCCGCCGTAACCGACCCAGCGCACGCGGGATACATCGTTTCCGGCAAAATCCTTGTGGCGCAATAACAATGCATAGATCGCCGGGACGGTGACCATCACCGAGACACGTTCGGCGACCACCGCGTTGAGCAGCGTGTCCAGGTCGAGCGCGGGCAGGATCACCGACGCTCCCCCGAGCCGGGCCGCGGCCAAAAGCTGTGAGTTGCAACCGGTCACATGGAACAGCGGCACCGAGATCAGCGTGCGCATGTCCTCGCCCAGGTCCCGCGGCTGCTGCAGGCAGCGGATCGCGTTCTCGGTGTTGGTCAGGAATGCCTCGTGTGTGGTCGGCACGCCCTTGGGGTGGCCGGTGGTGCCCGACGTGTAGAACAGGGCGGCGGTGTCGGCCGCGCCGAGTTGCTTGGTGACGTAGGGTTTTCCGTCCGGCAGCGGGTCACCCGGCGCCAGCTGTAGCCGTGCACCGGAGTCGGACAGCACGAAATCGACCTCCGGTTGCGCGGAGCGCGTATTGACCGCCACCGCAACGCCGCCGGCCAGCACCGTGCCCCAGAAGGCCAGCACCCAGTCGATCCCGGCGGGATAGCGCACCGCGACGCGGTCCCCCCGCCGCAGCCCGTCGGCGCGCAGCCCGCCGGCCACCCGCACCGCCCGGTCCCACAGCTGCCGGTACGTCAGCCGGCCACCGCCGAGCTCGACCACGGCCTCGCCGTCCGGGCGGGCGTCGACCTGGTCGACGAGCATGTCCACCAGCGTGGCGGGCAGCTCGTCGTAGCGCGGAATGCCGTCGCGGCCGCGGGACACGCCGGTGGTCGGGAACGGGTTGTGCTCCCGCGCGATTTCGATCACTGGCGGCATGCCGGTCCTACCTATCCTGCTGCCTATCCTGCCTGCTGCCCTATCGTGATAGCGGTGACGATCGAGGATCCCGCCATCATGCCCGAGGCGTTTTTCACTGTAGACGGCGACTCCTATATTCCGGGCACGATGACCCGGGGCCCGTGGGGCGCGGCCATGGGCGGGCAGATCGTCGGCGGCCTATTGGGTTGGGGCATAGAGCAATCCGGCATCGACCCCGACCTGCAGCCCGCCCGATTCACCGTCGACCTGTTGCGCCCCGCCTTGCTGGCGCCGGTGCAGATCCGCACCTCGGTGCAGCGGGAGGGCCGGCGGATCAAACTGGTCGACGCCGACCTGGTGCAGAACGGCGTCGTCGTCGCGCGGGCCAGCGCGCTGTTCCTGCGTCGCGGCGATCATCCCGACGGTCAGGTGTGGTCGCCTCCGGTGCAGATGCCGCCGTTGCCGACGTCGTCCGAGGGCTTCCCGGCGGACATGCCCTTTCTCATCTGGGGGTACGGGGCCACCCGGGCAGGCAGCCCCGGTATCGCCGCCGGCGAGTGGGAGCAGGCGCATTCGCAGAAGTTCGCCTGGGCCCGGCTGTTTCGCCCGATGGTGCACGGCCATCCGCTCACACCGTTCACCCGGCTGGCGTTCGTCGGCGACATCACCAGTTCGCTGACCCATTGGGGCACCGGCGGATTGCGTTACATCAACGCCGACTACACCGTCACCGCGAGCCGGTTGCCCGACGGCGAGTTCCTCGGGCTGGCGGCCCAAAGCCATTACGGCACGGCCGGGGTCGCCACCGGCACCGCGACGCTGTTCGACCGGCACGGCCCGCTCGGCACCAGCTCGGCGCTGGCATTGGCGCAGCCAGCGGATGCCTTCCAGCCGGCGTACACCTAGTCCATCAACTGGGCTAGTCCATCAACTGGCTAGTCCATCAATTGGGCGGCGACCGTCGCACCCAGCTCCCAGCACGCCTGCAGGTCGTCCTTGCTGGGCTTGCCCGAAACCACCACCGTCTCAGCGGCTTTCGTCCAGCCCAGGCCGGTCGTGATGGTGTCGACGGCGCGCTGGGCGCCCTCGGTGCCCTCGTTGCCGTGCAGGTACAGGCCGAAGGGCCGCCCGCGGGTGGAGTCGAGCAGCTGGTAATAGCTGCAGTCGAAGGCATGCTTGAGCGCACCCGAGATGTAACCCAGGTTGGCCGGGGTGCCCAGCAGATATCCGTCGGCCGCCAGCATCTCGGCCGGCGAGACCGTCAGCGCCGCCCGGCGGACGACCTCGACGCCTTCGATCTCGGGGTCGGTGGCGCCGGAGACCACCGCCTCGAACATCTCGTGCGTGTGCGGCGACGGCGTGTGGTGCACGATCAGCAGCGTCTTGCTCGGTGTGTCGGTCACTGGTGGCCCTGCAGGTCGACGGCGGTCTTCATGGCTTCCCGGGCGCGGCGGCGGTCCCCGGCGTAATCGTAGGCGCGGGCCAGCCGATACCAGCGCCGCCAGTCGTCGGGGTGGTTTTCCACCTCGGTGCGCACGGTGGCGAACAGCGCGTCGGCCGCGTCGCGCCGGATGCGGCCCGACCGCCGGCGCGGCAGCGCGCTGGTGTCCAGCTCCATGCCGTCGGCGGCGATCAGCCGGGCCAGCCTCTGGTGGGCGAATCCGGCGCGCAGGGTGGCGATCATGGCCCACAGCCCGAGGGCGGGCATGATCAGCACCGCCACGCCCAGGCCGACGGCGGCGGCCCGGCCCGAGGCGATCATCGCGATGGCCACCCGCCCGAGCAAGGCGAAGTACACCAACAGCGCCACACACAGGAAGGCGACGAGCAGTTGGATGCGCAGCGCTTTGTTCATAGCCGTTTGCTCATAGCCGGTTTGCTCAGCCCAGGTCGAGCAGCGGTTCGAGGCCCACGGTCAGGCCCGGGTGTTCCCTGATGCGCCGCACCGCCAGCAGCACACCGGGCACGAATGAGGTCCGATCCAGGCTGTCGTGGCGGATGCTCAGCGTCTCGCCCTCGGTGCCGAACAGGATCTCCTGATGGGCGACCAGCCCGGCCAGCCGCACCGCGTGCACGGGGATGCCGTCCACGTCGGCGCCGCGCGCTCCCGGCAGGCTGGTGCTGGTGGCATCGGGGTTGGGGGGCAAGCCTTTTCGCGCTTCGGCGATCAGTCTGGCGGTGCGGGTCGCGGTGCCCGACGGAGCGTCGGCCTTGTGCGGATGATGCAGTTCGATCACCTCCGCCGAGTCGAAGAAGCGCGCCGCCTGCTTGGCGAAGTGCATCGACAACACGGCCCCGATGGCGAAGTTCGGCGCGATGAGCACCGACGTGCCGGGGCTGTCGGCCAGCCACTCCCGAACCTGCGCCAGCCGTTCGGCGGTGAAGCCGGTGGTGCCGACGACAGCGTGAATTCCGTTGCGCACCAAGAACTCCAGGTTGCCCATAACGACGTCGGGATGGGTGAAGTCGATCACCGCCTCGGTGCCGCCGTCGGTCAGCAGACTCAGCGGATCGCCGGCGTCCACCTCGGCGGACAGCGTCAGGCCCTCGGCGGCCTGCACCGCCGCCACCATCGTCGACCCGACTTTTCCCTTGGCTCCCAGCACTCCTACCCGCATGGCTGAAGCCTAGACCGGGTCACATTCCGCGCCGCGCGGTGCCGCGGGTTCAGGTGTGCACGATCCAGCCCGCTTCGGTGTACGGAGCGGGTTGCTCGGGATCGTTGATCGTGAGGTACAGGTCACCGCCCGCCGGCATCGCGAAGCCGACGAATCCATGTGCGGTCTGCCCGTCGTGAAGGCCGCCCGTCTGCAGCGGGGGCATCTTGCCGAGCCTCTGGTAGTCGACGGCCATCGTGGCCGGCTGGGGCGCATCGTCGGGATGGGTCCACGGCTGATTGCCGCCGCCGTATCCCGCGAACATATAGCGCTGATTCACTTGGAAGAACCGGTGCGACGTCGCGGTGATCGTCAGTTCCACCACGTTGCACGCGGAGCCAGCCGTCGGAGTCGCGAAATGCGAGGTGCAGCCCGGCGGCAGCCACGTCGCGCTGTTGACGGTGATGTCGGCGGTCGCCCCGCTGGCGGCTCGTGCATGCACGGGCACGCCCAGCTGGCCGATCGGGAACGGTGGACTGTCCGGCGTCGAGTCGGCCGAACCGGTGGGACACGGGCATGCGGCGATGACCACGGTGATCGCGGCTGCCGCATTCACCCATCCGGCGCGCACGACGCGTGGTTACCCTCCGCGCCACCACGACAAACGCGAGCGCATCCCGCCCTCACAGCTGGACCGCCGCGCGCGGGCTTCGAGCCGGGGTTGTCCACAGTTCGCGGTTCATCCACAGCTGCGGCATTGTCCATTTCCCCGCGCCCCGCGCCCTAGGATTCGAACATGCATTCGATCGAAGTTCCGGCCGAGGTGCGCGCGGCCCTGGACGCGCTGGACACCGCCGACGCGGCGATCCGCGCGCTGGACTTCGACGCCCTGCATCCCGTCGTCCGGCTTCGCGCGCTCGAACGGATGGAGGCCTCGCGGCGGCGGCAGATCGCGGTCAGTCACGGTGTGATCGCCGGCTTGGCCGGCGAGGGCCCGGGCGACGTGGGCGGCCCGGTGCATAAGGTCATCGCCGACCGGCTGCGGATCAGTTGCGCCGAGGCGTGCCGGCGGCTTCGGGAAGCCAAGCAGCTGTCGCCGCGCCTGACGCTGACCGGCCAGGAATTGCCACCCGAATTGCCGGCCACCGCCGGGGTGTGGCGCGAGGGCATGCTCGACGGGCAGCACCTGCGGGTGATCGAGAAGTTCGTTCGCGACCTTCCCGAGACGACGCCGGTCCGCGCGGTGGAAGAAGCGGAGCGGTTTCTTGCCCACCAGGCCACACTGTTGCGGCCCGACCAGCTCGAAAAGGTCGCGCACCAGTGCGCGTTGCGCATCAACCCCGACGGGAAGTTCTCCGACGCCGACCGTGCCCGCCAGCGCGGCTTCACCTGGTGCGGCCAGCGGGCAGACGGGATGAGCCTCGGAAAGCTTTGGGCCTCACCGGAATTGCGCGCCAATCTGGACGCGTGGCTGGCCCGGTTCGCGGCCCCCGGCATGTGCAACCCGGACGACGAGGCCCCCTGCGTCGCCGGCGAACCCGACGAGGAGTCCGCCACCAAGGACTCGCGCACTCCCGCCCAGCGACAGCACGACGCACTCAACGCCCTGGTGCGCGGCCGGTTGGGTGATCCGAAGCTCGGTCTGCACAACGGCTTACCGGTCACGGTCATCGTGTCGACCACGCTGCGAGAGCTGACGACGGGCGCCGGCCGGGCGGTGACGGGCGGCGGGACGCTGCTGCCGATGCGCGACGTGATCCGCATGGCGCGTCACGCGTATCACTACCTGGCGGTGTTCGACGAGCACTCGAGTCGGCCGCTGTATCTCGGCCGGAGCCGCCGCGTCGCGTCGCCGGACCAGCGCGTGGTGCTCTACGCGAAAGACCGCGGCTGCACCCACCCCGGCTGCGACGCACCCGGCTATTGGTGCGAGGTGCATCATCTCAACGAGTGGGCCACGGGCGGCTTGACCGATGTCGACAACCTCACCTTCGCCTGCGGGCCGCATCACAAACTGATCGAAAATGGTTGGCGGACAAAGAAACTCGCAGATGGACGCACGGCGTGGATCCCGCCACCGCAGTGGGACCGCGGCGCGCGCATCAACGACTTTCACCATCCGGAGCGCTATTTCGATGGCGAGGACCCGTGAGGTCCCTACTTCTTGAACCGCCCGGCAAAACCGCGCAGCGGCAGATCGGCGCTGGTGAGCAGCCCGGGTGGCGCGGCCACCACCGACCTGATCGCGGCGAGCGCGGGCATGCCGGTCACGGTCATGCCGATGGACGCGAAGTTGTCCGGGTTGGACAGGTCCACGCCGGGCTTGGGGAAGATCATGTGCTTGTTGTAGATGCACGGGTCACCCTTGATCTGGGTGATGTAGCAGCCCTTGACATTCCAGCTCGGGTCGGTGTGCGGGGTCATCTGCCATTCCAGGTGCGTCTCCACCCGCGGCACGCCGTCGACCATGCCCTGGTACTTGATGTAGTTGCCGCCCAGCGACCCCTTGGGCAGCGTGTACCAGCCCAGGTCGACGTCCTTGGTGCACGCACCCAACTCATAGCTGAACGTGACCTCGTCGAGGGTCAGGTCGAAGCAGTCGGCCATCATGTACACGCTGTCGGCGAAGACGCGGGTGTACTTCTCCAGCTTGGCCGGGATCTCCGGATCGTCCACCGGTTGGCCGTATCCCACCTCGATCCAGGTGTCCTTGGAGTGGTGGCAGGACACGTCGACCGATTCGATGGTGGTGACGTTCTCGATCTCGGCGACGTCGGCCGAGCACACCACGCCCAGGATCTGGTTCAGCCCCGGGTTCATGCCGGTGCCGTAGAACGTCGCGCCGCCCTTCGCGGCGGCCTCGGCCAGCAGCTGGGTCACCGGCTTGCCCGACGGGTGCGGGTGGTTTTTGTCGCGGTGCCAGCCGGTGATCCAGTCCGCGGTGGTGACGATGTCGATGCCCGCCTCGAGGACCTTGACATAGAGGTCCTCGTCGGGAAACACGCCGTGGAAGGTCAGCACGTCCGGCTTGGCGGCGATGATCTCCTCGACGGTCCCGGTGAACTTCACCCCGTTGGGCGCCAGGCCGGCGAACTGTCCGGTGTCCTTGCCGATCTTCTCGGGCGAATAACAGTGCACGCCAATCAGTTCCAGATCCGGCTGGGTCGCGATCCGCCTGATCATCTCGGAGCCGACGTTGCCGCTTCCGACCTGGAAGACGCGAATCGGTGCTGTGCCCATTTGCCTAAGCCTCCTGCGCTGCGAACTCGGGATAGAACTGCTTGGCCCACTGGCGAATTGCCATGAAGCCCTGATACTCGTCGGCGGCTAGCGCCGGCGGATCCGAATACCGCTGGTGCTGCCAGATTTCGATGTCCTGGGTGAACTGCCGGATCACCTCGTCCCCGAATTCGGCCGCCTTGCGCTGTGCGCGGGCCGCATCCTTGGCCGGCGTCCGCCCGATGTAGACCATGAACCGGACGTCGGAGGTGCGCTCGTCGACCGGGGTGATCGCCGAGATGGTGCGGTTGTCGATCATGCCCCAGCTCTTGGTCACCGCGATCCCGAGCCCGCCGTTGATGGCCTGCACACCGCTGTTGACGTCCTCGATCTTTTGGCCGTCGTCGCCCTCGAACGTGATGGTGAAGTCGACGTAGGACACCGGCTCGGCGAAGTCGTGCCGGGTGAACACCGGCACGATCGGGGTGTTGTGCACGAATTTGAAGTGCGCGAAGTCCACCCCGTTCTCCAGTACGTACTGCGGATGCATCTCCAGCGCCTGCCGGTACAGCCGCTGCTGCGGGTAGTAGTCGTCGGCGCTGCTGCCGTCGCCGAAGGCGGCGAACACGTCGGGCGGGTCGAAGTAGGGCTCGCGACGCTGTAGGTCATGCCAGATGTACACGGAGGCGTTGCGTTCCACCACCGGATAGGTGCGCATCCGGCGGCCGCGATTGGGCCGATCCTGGTACGGGATGCACACGTTGCGGCCCTCGGCGCTCCACTGCCACCCGTGGAACGGGCACTGCAGCACCTCGCCGACGACCTTGCCGCCGTAGCCCAGGTGCGCGCCCAGGTGTTCGCAGTAGGCGTTCATCACCGTGAGCTGACCGGATTCGGCGCGCCAGGCGACCATCTCCTGGTCGAAGTACTTCATCTTGTGCACGTCGCCGACGCCGATCTCGTCGGACCAGGCGACCTGGAACCAGCCGGTCGGCTTCATCGACAACGGCGGCTTAGCCATCGTGCCCTCCCATCTGAGCTGCCCTCCCTCGGGTACGAATATTAGGCCGCCCCGCCGCCAAATCAAAGTACCCTCTATGAAACTCTGCGGACGGATAAGTGCCGGCGGATAAGATCGACGAATGACCCGGCAGACCAGCGGGGCCGGGGTCGCCGGCCGGCGCCCCAACCGGCGGGGCCACGCGACTCGCGAAAGCATGCTGGAGGCCGCGCTGCGCTCGCTGGCCTCCGGCGAACCGGGTTCGGTGTCGGCCAATCGCATCGCCAAGGACATCGGCGCCACCTGGGGCGCGGTGCAGTACCAGTTCGGCGACACCGACGGCTTCTGGGCGGCCGTGCTGCACCGCACCGCCGAGCGGCGCGCCGCGACGTTCTCGTCGCTGTCCTCGCCGGTCTCGCCGGAGGCGCCGCTGCGCGAACGGGTCGGCGCCATCATCGAGACGCTCTACCGCGGCCTGGCGGCACCGGATTCCCGCGCGATCGAAAACCTGCGGGCGGCGCTGCCGCGCGACCCCGACGAGCTGGAGCGGCTGTACCCGCGCACCGCCGCCGAGCTGTTCTCCTGGGGCAAGAGCTGGCTCGAGACCTGCCAGCAGGCCTTCGCCGGGCTGGCCGTCGACCCCGACCGCGTCCGTGAGGTGGCCGCCCTGATCCCCGGCGCGATGCGCGGCCTGGTGTCGGAACGCCAGCTGGGCTCCTACGCCGACCTCGACATGGCGCGCCGGGGCCTGACCAACGCCCTGGCCGCCTACCTGGAGCAGTCCCGACCGTGACGACGCGCTCAGGCGTCGATGACCAGCCGCCCGCCGTCGGCGCGCGAGACGCAGACCAGCATGCCGTCCTGGCCCGGATCGGTGCGGCCACGGTGATCCACCTGTCCGGCAAGCACTTTCACCCGGCAGGTGCCGCAGAATCCTTGCCGGCACGAATACGGTGTCGTCGGGTCGCGGTCGAGCATGACGTCCAGCGCCGTCCGGTTCGCCGGCACGGTGAGCACCTGCCGTGATCGCGCCAACTCCAGCTCGAACGGGACACCGTCGACGACCGGCGCCGGGCTGAACCGCTCGTAATGCAGTGGCGCGCCGGCATGTTCGTTGCGGGCGATCCGGACGGCCTCGAGCATGGCACTCGGCCCGCACACGTAGACGGCCGTCGCCGGGCCGGCCGCCGCCAGCAGCTCCGCCGCGGTGGGAAACCGACCGTGCTCGTCGTCGGCCCACACCGTCACCCGCTGCGGGTCCACCGAAACCACCTCGTCGAGTAGCGGCATGTACTCGCGGCTGCGGCCGGTATAGATTGCGCGCCAATCGATTCCGCGCCGCGCGGCCACCCGGATCATCGGCAGGATGGGCGTCACCCCGATGCCGCCGATCACGAACAACACGTCGTGTTCCGCGGTGCCCAGGTAGAACGCGTTGCGTGGGCCCTCGAACTCCACGGTGTCGCCCACGCCGAACGCCTCGTGCATCTCGATCGATCCGCCGCCGCCGTCGGCGATGCGGCGCACCGCGATGCGGTACTCGCCGCGGTGGCCGGGCGGGCCACACAGCGAGTACTGCCGGCGCCGGCCCGAGGGCAACAGCACATCGATGTGCGCGCCCGGTGTCCAGGACGGCAGCAACCCGCCGTCGGGGGCGGCCACGGTCAACGCGACGACGTCGGGGGCGGCGAACTCGCGTTTGGCCACCACCGCGGTCAGCTTGCGCTGCACGGGTTTCACCCGCGCCGGGTGCCACCGCGACACCGAGGCGAAGCCCTCGAACACCGCGCGCACGCCCCACAGCACCGCGGTGAAGCGATCGTGGTCGCGCCGGCCGTACAGGTCGGCGGGTCTGCTGGCCCAGATGCTCGGCGGGCGCGACGCGGCCCGGCGGATGCTCATGTCTGCCGAATGTCCCAGCGCGCCAACAGCCGGATCGCGCCGGGGCTGATCCGGCGCAGCGCGTAGCCGATCCGCGACTCGGCGGCGATCGGCACCACCGCCGGGCCGGTCTTGATCGCCTTGACGATCGCCTTGGCGGTGGCCTCGGGCGTGAAGTTGCGGCGCCGGTAGGCGGCGTCGGCCCTGTCCCGCGCCCGCTCCTGCTGCTGGGCGCTCATGCCGGCGTAGATGGTGCTCTTGGCGATGTTGGTGTTGACGAATCCGGGGCACACCGCGGTGACGGTGATGCCCTCGTCGGCGAAGTCGGCCCGCAGTGATTCGCTGAGCGCCAGCACCGCCGCCTTGGTGGTGCCGTAGGCCACCATGGACTTCGACGGCAGGTAGGCCGCCGCCGAGGCCACGTTGATGATCGTTCCGCCCTGGCCGCGCTCGACCATCTGTGCCCCGAACGCCCTGCTGCCCCAGATGACGCCGCGGACGTTGACGCCCATGATGGCGTCCCAATTCGCCGGGCTGGTCTCCAGGAAACGCCCCGCCATGCCGATGCCGGCGTTGTTCACCAGGATGTCGACCACCCCGTGCTCGTTACGCACTTGGGCGGCAAGGTCGTTCATCGCGGCCTCGTCGCTGACGTCGACCTGGTAGACCGCGGCCCCGGCGCCCGCGGCGCGCACCGCGTCGGCGGTCTGGTCGGCGGCGGCCCGATCGCGGTCGACGATCACGACCTTGCGGGCGCCCTGACGGGCCAGTTCCACCGCCGTGGCCCTGCCGATCCCGGCGCCGGCCCCGGTGACCAGTGCGAGCCGGCCGCGGACCTCGCGGCGCTCGCCGGGCAGCTCACGGCGCTCGCCGGTCAGCTGGGGTGCGACCGCGCCGGCGGACTGCAAATCGACCCATTCGGTGGTGAGCCGGGCGATGACGTCCGGGCGCGAGGTCACCACCCAGTGGCCGCCCTCGATCTCGATCACCCTGGCGCGCTGGGGAATCGCGCCAGTGAACCGTTGCAGCGCGGGCGTGACGAAGACGTCCCGGCGCGGAACCAGGGTCTGCACCGGAACCGTCGTCTCGGGCAGCCGCGGTCCGGGCGCCAGCATCGGCGCGGGCATGTTCTGCCGGTACAGCTGCAGCCCGTTGAGGTAGTCCCGCAGCGACCGCCGCGTGTCCCGGCGTTGGCTCCGGGTGCTGGTGTGCCCGATACGCTCAAGGGCCGCAATGACTTTCACGCCGATCCCGGCGCGAAACGACAGTTCCGCCGCGCCCGGGCACAGGAAGAACCCGATGTAGCCCGAGGCGATCAGCTGCCGGACCACCCGGGCCACCGCCCGCGGGGTGCGCGCCGAACGCAGGAACGCCCCCGCGTAGTTCAGGTGCGGACCCGAAATCGAGGTGAATGACGCCACCTTGTCCATGACCGACTCGCCCGTGACCGCTTGGTCGGTGACGGCGGCCCAGGCCTGGATCGAACCCCAGTCGTGGGCCAGCAGGTGCACCCGCCCGACGCCCAGGCTGTCGATCACCGCACCGATGTCACGGACCAGCTGGGCGAACCCGTACCCGGAACGTGTTGCCGGACATGATGATTCACCGGCACCGCGCACGTCGTAGGCCACGAAGTTGTACGGCGCGCCGATCAGCTCGTCGGCCACCCCGTCCCAGACGTGATGGTTGTCGGGAAACCCGTGGATTGCCAGTATGGTTGGGCGCGCCGGGTCGATGTCGGTGTAGCGGTGCACCGCCAGGGTGACACCGTCGTCGGCGGTGATGGTCGACGTGACGGTCATCGGTCAGTGCGAGGCCCGGGCGGCGGGCGAGACGGCCAGGTAGTCGACGGCCCGCTGTAGCCCGCCGAGCTGCGAGGGGTGAAAGCCCGGCCGGTAGTAGTTGGCGACCGCCCGCACGAACCGCAGCGGCCCGGGCACCAGTCCGCGCCGCGCGGCCCGGAAGTAGTCCCGCCAGCGCGGTTTGGTGTGCGGCGGCAGATAGGGATCCCGCGAATACATGAACCGCACGCCGCGGATCCACAACAGCAACATGGCGGGCGTCACCACCAGCTGGGTGCGCACCTGCCGCCAGTAGCCGGCCCGCAGGTGCTTCATGGTGTCGAAGGCCACCGCCTTGTGTTCGACCTCTTCGGCGCCGTGCCAGCGCAGCATGTCCAGCATCACCGGATCGGTGCCGATCCGGTCGTGGGCCGGCGAGTCGAGAATCCACTCGCCGAGGATGGCGGTGTAGTGCTCGATGGCCGACACCAGCGAGATCTGCTCGAGCAGCCAGCTCTGCCGGCGGCGCGGGCTCCAATTGGGGCGGGGCCCCAGCAGCGTGCCGAACAGCCACTCGATCTGACCGGTGTAGGGGCGCAGGTCGATACCCCGGGCGGCGAAGTGGGCCAGCACATTGGCGTGCGCCCGAGAGTGCACGGCCTCCTGCCCGATGAATCCCTGGACGTCCAGCCGCAGCTGATCGTCCCGGATCAGCGGCAACGCCTGCTTGAACACCTCGACGAAGAACTGCTCGCCGGCGGGCAGCAGCAGGTGCAGCACGTTGAGCACATGGGTGGCGAACGGCTCGCCGGGCGCGTAGTGGAACGGCAGCTGCGCCCAGTCGAAGTCCACGTCGCGGGCCTCGAGAACCAGCCGCTCGTGGTCCACCGACGCGTCGTGCGGACCCGCCGCCTGGTTGTCGATGATCACCATGATGGCCCCCTACCTCGGCATTACCTCAGCGTTGCGCCGTCGTCGGCGGCGGCCGGCGACCCCGTCGCGCCGCGGGCGTCGCCCGGCACAAGCAGCGTCGCAAGTATAGGTCCGCGAACCCGGTATGCGAAACCGCCGGTACCGGGTTCTTGGGTGTCGATGAGGGCGCCGGCGACTACTCGGCCTCGGCGCGCTGCTTGAGCCGCTGCAGGGTGAGCCGGATGTGCTCGGCGTTGGCGCCCGCCCGATCGGTGACTCCGGTGGCCCTGCCGGCGACCTTGGCAAACCACCCAGGCCTGCGGTCCCAGGTGCTTTCGGTGACGTCGCAGCCGCCGTCGGTGCCGACGATGTCGTACTGCCAGCGCGCCACCGGAAAGACGGTGTGGCGCACGTCGAATGCGAAGCGGCGACCGGGTTCGGCGTCGGTGACGGTGCACTTGGTGCTCCAGCGCCGGCCGCCGTTTTGGTTGTGTCCGGTGAACACCGCGCCCGGGCGCGCCGCGTCGCCTTTGCGCCACTCCATCGCCACCGCCTCCTCGGCCAGCGACGCCAGGGTGGGCAGGTCGGTGATGAGCCGGTACACCACCTCGGGCCGGGCGTCGATGTGCACGGACGCAGAAACACTGGGGTCACTCATCGTCGGATCATATCCACCCGCTCTGTCCAGCGGGTATCCGTTTTCGGTCCGATTGCGGGCCCTCCGAAGTTTCTCCACACTTGAAAGGGAATCCGCGGACAAGGGGCGATCATGCGAGTCGGCGTACCGACCGAGACCAAGACCAACGAATTTCGCGTGGCCCTCACCCCCGCCGGCGTCGCCGAGTTGACCCGCCGCGGCCACGAGGTGCTGGTGCAAAGCGGCGCCGGCGAGGGGTCGTCGATCCCCGACTCCGAGTTCAAGGCGGCCGGCGCCCAACTGGCCGACACCGCCGAACAGGTCTGGGCCGACGCGGAGCTGCTGCTCAAGGTGAAGGAACCGGTGCCGACCGAGTATGACCTGTTGCGGCGCAACCAGATTCTGTTCACCTTTCTGCATCTGGCCGCCTCGCGTGCCTGCACCGAGGCGCTGTTGACCTCCGGCACGACGTCGATCGCCTACGAGACGGTGCAAACCGCGGACGGCACCCTGCCGTTGCTGGCCCCGATGAGCGAGGTGGCCGGCCGGCTGTCCGCTCAGGTGGGCGCCTACCACCTGATGCGCACCCACGGCGGGCGCGGCGTGCTGATGGGCGGGGTGCCGGGGGTCAAGCCCGCCGATGTCGTGGTGGTCGGGGCGGGCACGGCCGGCTACAACGCGGCCCGGGTCGCCGGCGGGATGGGAGCCATGGTCACGGTTCTCGACGTCAACATCAACAAGCTTCGGCTGCTCGACGCCGAGTTCGGCGGCCAGGTCCGCACCCGGTATTCGTCGGCCTACGACCTGGAGGGCACCGTCAAGCGCGCCGACCTGGTCATCGGCGCGGTGCTGCTACCCGGCGCCAAGGCCCCCAACTTGATCTCGAATTCGCTTGTCGCGCAGATGAAGTCGGGCGCGGTGCTGGTGGACATCTCCATCGACCAGGGCGGCTGCTTCGAGGACTCCCGGCCGACCACGCACGACGACCCGACCTTCGCCGTGCACGACACGGTGTTCTACTGCGTGGCGAACATGCCCAGCGCGGTGCCCAAGACGTCGACGGTGGCGCTGACCAACGCCACCATGCCCTACGTGCTGGCCCTGGCCGACCGCGGCTGGCGTGCGGCGTGCCGCTCGGATCATGCTCTGGCCAAAGGGCTTTCGACACATGACGGTGCGCTGCTGTCGCAGCAGGTGGCCGCCGACCTCGGTCTGCCGTGCACCGACCCGGCCGGCGTGCTGCAGCAGGACTAACCGGTGGCGGCCAGGCCGGCGATGATATCGGCCGCGGGGCCGGCGCTGGCGTGCTTGAACGCCGCCCCCGCCCACAGCGGTATCCCGTTGGGGTCCTCGATGGCGGCGGCCGCCTCGACGATGGGTGTGGTCATCTGGTTCACCTCGGGATAGCCGAGCGGCGCCACGTGGTCGAGCATGCGGGTGAAGTCGTTCTCCAGCCCTCGTGCGTAGCGGCCCGAAAACGCCCGGGTGACAACGGTGGTGGCGAACAGCGGGTTCTTCAGGGCGGTGCGGTGCGCCGCATTGGTGCCGGCCTCGTCGGCGAGCAGCAGCGCGGTGCCGACCTGGGCGGCCACCGCGCCCCGGCGCAGCGCCGCGCCGACCTCGTCGGCGGTGCCGAGCCCGCCGGCGGCGATGATCGGGATGTCGTGGGCGTGCCGGATGCGGTCGATGAGCTGGTGCAGCGACTCGTTGGCCGGCTCCATGTCCGGAGCGAAGGTGCCGCGATGCCCGCCGGCCGCAGGACCCTGGACCACCAGGCTGTCCGCGCCGGCGGCGACGGCCACGCCCGCCTCGTAGGCGGACGTCACCGTGACCATCACCAGCAGGCCCAGCGCGCCCAGCCGCCGGATCACGTCGGGCGGCGGGACGCCGAAGGTGAACGACACCAGCTCGGGCCGGACGTCGGCGACCACCTCGAGCTTCTGCTCCCACCCGTCGTCGTCGCCGTAGCGCGGGTGGCCGACCTCCACCTGGTAGTGCTCGGCGATCTCTTCCAGTTCCGCCGCGTAGTAGTCCAGGGCCACCCAGTCGGCGACGCTGGGCTGGGGCACGAACAGGTTCACCCCGAGCGGGCCGGTGGTGGCCTTGCGCGCCGCGGCGATGTCGTCGGCGAATTGTTCGGCGCTGACGTAGCCGCCGGGGACGAAGCCGAGCCCGCCGGCGTTGGACACCGCCGCGGCCAACGCGGGGGTGCCGGGCCCGCCGGCCATCGGCGCGCCGACGATGGGCACCGTGATGTCCCAGAAGCCCAGCACCATTGGGTTACTCCGGCGACGGCGAGCGCCGGCACGGCGCGAGCGAGGAGGCGGACATTGGCTTACTCCGGCGACGGCGAGCGCCGGCACGGCGCGAGTAAGGAGGCGGACATTGGCTTACCGTACCATCGCCCGAAGTTGTTGGGGCAGTGACCGTTTGGTGCCATACGGGCCCAGGACCGCGGCACCGTAGCGCTGCGTGAGCAGCCGGCGGGCGATCGCGTTGACCTCGTCGACGCTCACCCGGTCGATTTGCGCCAGGGTGTGCTCGATGCTGCGGTGCCGGCCGTAGTTGAGTTCGTTGCGGCCCAGCCGGCTCATCCGCGAGCCGGAGTCCTCCAGACCCAGCACCAGGCAGCCGCGCAGCGAGCCCTTGGCGATCCGGCATTCCGACTCGGTGATGCCGTCGCGGGCCACCGACTCGAGCACGCCGCTGGTCACCGCCATCACCTCGGCGAAGCGTTCCGGTTGGCAGGCGGCGTACACCGACAGTGCGCCGCTGTCGGCGAAGATGTCCACCGTCGAGTAGACCGAGTAGGCCAGCCCGCGCAGCTCCCGGATCTCTTGGAACAGCCGCGAACTCAGGCCCCCGCCCAGCGCGGTGTGCAGTACCGACAGCGCCCAGCGATGCTGCCAGCCGCGCCCGGGCGTGCGCACCCCCAGCGACACGTGCGTCTGCTCGGCGTCCCGGGTGCCCAGCAGCAGCCCGGGCCGGCCGTTCACCCGTCCGGCGCCCTTGCGCGGCGCGATCGGTTGCCGCCCGCGGACCAGGTGCGGCCCGAAGTGCTCGCGCACCATCGCCACCACCTCGTCGTGGTCGACGTTGCCGGCCACCGCCACCACCATCCGTTCGGGTGTGTAGCGGCGGACGTGAAACGAGTGCAGCTGCGTCCGCGTCATCGACGCGACCGACCGCGCGGTGCCGATGACCGGCCGGCCCACCGGGTGGTCGCCGAACAGCGCGCCCAGGAACATGTCCCCCAGCGCGTCCTCGGGGTCGTCGTCGCGCATCGCGATCTCTTCCAGCACGACGTCACGCTCGAGTTCGACGTCCTCGGCGGCGCAGCGGCCGTTGAGCACCACGTCGGCGACCAGGTCGACGGCCAGTTCCAGGTCGGCGTCCAGCACGTGCGCGTAGTAGCAGGTGTGTTCCTTGGCGGTGAACGCGTTCAGTTCTCCCCCGACGGCGTCCATCGCCTGCGCGATGTCCACCGCGGTGCGGGTGGGCGTGGACTTGAACAGCAGGTGCTCGAGGAAGTGCGCGGCGCCGGCCACGGTGGCACCCTCGTCGCGGGAGCCGACGCCGACCCACACCCCGACCGAGGCGGACCGCACCGCGGGCAGGTACTCGGTGACCACCCGCAGGCCGCCGGGCAGCGTGCTGCGCCGCAGGGCGGCGTGCGGGTGCGGTTGCGCCTCGACGACCTTGCCGGCGCGCAGGGCGCCGGTCGATGAGTCAGCTGCTCGCCTTCTGCTGTCAGCTGGTGGCATCGGCAGGGGCGGCCGCCGGGGTGTCGGCGGGTGCCGAGTTGTCTTCCTCCACCAGGACCAGCGAGATCTTGCCGCGCTTGTCGATGTCGGCGATCTCCACGCGCAGCTTGTCGCCGACGTTCACCACGTCCTCGACCTTGGCGATGCGCTTGCCCTTGCCGAGTTTGGAGATGTGCACCAGGCCGTCACGCCCGGGCAGCAGCGACACGAACGCGCCGAAATCCGTTGTCTTGACCACGGTTCCGAGGAACCGCTCACCGACGGTGGGCAGCTGCGGGTTGGCGATGGCGTTGATCCGGTCGATCGCGGCCTGCGCCGACGGGCCGTCGGTGGCCCCGACGAACACGGTGCCGTCGTCCTCGATGGAGATCTGGGCGCCGGTCTCCTCGGTGATGGCGTTGATGATCTTGCCCTTGGGGCCGATCACCTCGCCGATCTTGTCCACCGGGACCCGGATGGTGGTGACCCGCGGCGCGTACGGGCTCATCTCGTCGGGCTCGTCGATGGCCTCGGCCATCACCTCGAGGATGATCAGGCGGGCATCCTTGGCCTGGCTCAGCGCCCCGGCCAGCACCTGCGACGGGATGCCGTCGAGCTTGGTGTCCAGCTGCAGCGCGGTGACGAAGTCCTTGGTGCCGGCCACCTTGAAGTCCATGTCGCCGAACGCGTCCTCGGCGCCCAGGATGTCGGTCAGGGTGACGAAGCGGCGCTCAAGCGATTTTGTGCCGTCTCCCGCCTCAACTTCTATGTCGTCGGACACCAGGCCCATCGCGATGCCGGCCACCGGCGCCTTGAGCGGCACCCCGGCGTTGAGCAGCGCCAGCGTGGACGCGCAGACCGAGCCCATCGACGTCGAGCCGTTGGAGCCCAGCGCCTCGGACACTTGCCGGATGGCGTACGGGAAGTCCTCGAGGCTCGGCAGCACCGGCACCAGGGCACGCTCGGCCAGCGCGCCGTGGCCGATCTCGCGGCGCTTGGGCGAGCCCACCCGGCCGGTCTCGCCGGTGGAGAACGGCGGGAAATTGTAGTGGTGCATATAGCGTTTCGTGGTCTCGGGCCCCAGCGAGTCGATCTGCTGGGCCATCTTGACCATGTCCAGCGTGGTCACCCCCAGGATCTGGGTTTCACCGCGCTGGAACAGCGCGCTGCCGTGTGCCCGCGGAACCACGGCGACCTCGGCGGACAGCGCGCGGATGTCGGTGATGCCGCGGCCGTCGATGCGGAAGTGGTCGGTCAGGATGCGCTGGCGCACCAGCTTTTTGGTCAGCGAGCGGAACGCGGCGCTGACCTCTTTCTCGCGGCCCTCATAGGTTTCGGCCAGCCGGGCCAGCACCTCGGCCTTGAGCTCGTCGGTGCGCGCGTCGCGTTCGGCCTTGCCGCCGATGGTCAGCGCCTTGGACAGCTCGTCGGTGGCCACCGACGCCACCGAGTAGTAGACGTCGTCGCCGTAGTCGGGGAAGGTCGGGTAGTCGCTGGTGGGCCTGGCGGCCTTGTCGGCGAGCTCCTGCTGCGCGGTGCACAGCACCTCGATGAACGGTTTGGCGGCCTCAAGGCCTTGGGCCACAACGGTTTCCGTGGGCGCCTGGGCGCCGCCGTCGATGAGTTCGATGACGTTGGAGGTGGCCTCGGCCTCGACCATCATGATGGCGACGTCGGGCCCGTCGGCGCCGTCGACCTTGCGGCCGGCCACCACCATGTCGAACACCGCGCGCTCGAGCTGCTCGACCGTCGGGAACGCCACCCAGGTGCCGTCGATCAGCGCCACCCGCACCCCGCCGATGGGGCCGGAGAACGGCAGACCGCCCAGCTGGGTGGAGGCCGACGCGGCGTTGATCGCCAGCACGTCATACAGGTCGTTGGGGTCCAGGCTCAAAATCGTGACGACGACCTGGATTTCGTTGCGCAGGCCGTCGACGAACGACGGCCGCAGCGGGCGGTCGATGAGCCGGCAGGTCAGGATGGCGTCGGTGGAGGGGCGACCCTCGCGGCGGAAGAACGAGCCGGGGATGCGGCCCGCGGCGTACATCCGCTCCTCGACGTCGACGGTGAGCGGGAAGAAGTCGAAGTGCTCCTTGGGGCTCTTGCTGGCGGTGGTCGCCGACAACAGCATGTTCTCGTCGTCGAGGTAGGCGACGACGGCGCCGGCAGCCTGCTGGGCCAACCGGCCGGTCTCGAAGCGGATGGTGCGGGTGCCGAAGCTCCCGTTGTCGATGGTGGCGGTCGCCTCGAACACGCCTTCTTCAATTTCAGCGACAGACATAGACGTCCGTACGGCCTCTCTTATTCGGCTGTTTCGCGTCATCACGCGCAACTGGAGAGGGTTTGCAGGATCACTCACCGACCCGAATGGGCCTGCGAGCCACCCGCGGAGCTTTTCGAGGAGCCAGTCTGTATGCGGCTACGGCCATCGATCGAAGCGGCCGACCTGCTCCAGATCCGGAGAGCCCGGCAGCCACTACCGAAGACCGCCCGATGCAGACCGGGCTGCTCCCTCGAAGGTGCCCCCTCGAAAGGTGCGTAGTGACACGCTGGAACGGCACACGCGGATCTGCGTGACCGCACCGGTTGCTCGGGCCGAATCGGCCCAGAACGTCCTCACTCTACACGGGCGGGGCGCACCCGCCAGCATCGCCGGCGGAATCGGTTGTTCGTGCGCGGCCGCTACCGGGTCAGCGGCGCAGGCCCAGCCGCTCGACCAGCGAGCGGTACCGCTCGACGTCGATCTGGGCGACGTACTTGAGCAGCCGCCGGCGCCGCCCGACCAGCAGCAGCAGTCCGCGCCGCGAGTGGTGGTCGTGCTTGTGCACCTTCAGGTGCTCGGTCAGGTCGGCGATCCGCTTGGTCAGCAGCGCGACCTGCGCCTCCGGGGAGCCCGTGTCGGTGTCATGCAGGCCGTAGGTGCCCAGGATTTCTTTCTTCTGCTCGGCTGTCAGCGCCACGAAATTGTCTCCATCGATCGGTCCGCGATAATCACGAGTTCAGGCGCGGCCACCGCGAACCGCAGCACGCGCCGATGTCGTCGGGCAGTCTAGCAGCGCCGGGACCGGCGGGCATAAACGCTGGTCTGCGAACCTCAGCCCGCGGATAGCAGCTGACGCGCCCGCTCGGTGTCCTGGCCCATGGCGACGACGAGGTCGTCGACCGAGTCGAACTTGTGCTGGCCGCGGATGCGGGCGACGAAATCCAGCGCGACGTGCTGCCCGTACAGGTCGGCCTGGGTGTCCAGGACGAACGCCTCGACGGTGCGGGTGCGCCCGGAGAAGGTCGGGTTGGTGCCCACCGATACCGCCGCCTGGTAGCGCTCACCCGGGATGACGGTGCCGGTCACCGGCCCGTGGCCCAGCACGGTGAACCAGGCGGCGTAGACCCCGTCGGCGGGGATCGCCGAATACATCGGCGGGGCCACGTTGGCCGTCGGGAAGCCCAGTTGGATCCCCCGCCCCTCGCCGCGGACGACGACGCCCTCCACCCGGTGCGGACGGCCCAGCGCCTCCATGGCCGCCACCACGTCGCCGGCGTCCACACAGGACCGGATGTAGGTCGAGGAGAACGTCACGGTCTGGTTGCTGTGGTGCTCGGACAGCAGCGACATCGCCTCCACGGCGAACCCGAACCGCTCGCCGGCCCGCCGCAGCGTCTCCACGTTGCCGGTCGCCTTCTTGCCGAAGGTGAAGTTCTCCCCCACCACCACCTCGACCACGTGCAGGTTCTCCACCAGCAGCTCGTGCACGTAGCGGTCCGGGGTGAGTTTCATGAAGTCGGTGGTGAACGGCATCACCAGGAAAACGTCGATGCCCAGCTCCTCGACCAGCTCGGCGCGCCGGGTCAGCGTCGTCAACTGGGCGGGATGGCTGCCCGGGTAGACCACTTCCATCGGGTGCGGGTCGAACGTCATCAACACCGTCGGCACGTTGCGGGCCCGCCCCGCCTTGACCGCGTGCGCGATCAGCTCGGCGTGGCCGCGGTGCACACCGTCGAACACGCCGATGGTCAGCACACACCTGCCCCAGTCCGTGGGTATCTCGTCTTGGCCGCGCCACCGCTGCACGCCCGCAAGCCTACGGCGCGCGGCCGCCCGCCGGGAGGTCCGCGGCGCGCAACGCCGGGCGAGGTGGCGGGGAACACGCCGGATCGAGGTTGGGTTGCCTAAACTTTCTCCTGTGAGGGCTGACGAAGAGCGTGGCGGTCTCACCGCGGTCGGCCAGGACTACCTCAAGGCCATCTGGAATGCCCAGGAGTGGTCGCCCGAGGGTGCGCCGCAGAAGGTCAGCACCAAGATGCTGGCCGAGAAGATCGGGGTGTCGGCCAGCACCGCCTCCGAGTCGATCCGCAAACTCGCCGAACAGGGGCTGGTCGACCACGAGAAGTACGGCGCGGTGACCCTGACCGAGGCGGGCCGGCGCGCGGCGCTTGAGATGGTGCGCCGGCACCGGCTGCTGGAGACCTTCCTGGTCAACGAGCTGGGCTACGCCTGGGACGAGGTGCACGACGAGGCGGAGGTGCTCGAGCACGCGGTGTCGGACCGCCTGGTGGCGCGCATCGACGCCAAACTCGGCTTCCCGCAGCGCGACCCGCACGGTGACCCGATACCGGCCACCGACGGCCAGGTGCCCACGCCGCCGGCCCGTCAGCTGTGGGCGTGCGGCGACGGCGACACCGGGACGGTGGCCCGCATCTCCGACGCCGACTCGGAGATGCTGCGCTATTTCACCGACGTCGGCATCAACCTCGACTCGCGGCTGCGGGTGCTGACCCGCCGCGAGTTCGCCGGCATGATCTCGGTGGCGATCGAGTCCGGCGACGGCGCCGAGACGACGGTGGACCTGGGCAGCCCCGCCGCCCGGGCGATCTGGGTAACGGCATAACTCGCCTTTTGAGCCCTCGCGCTTTCGCGCCGCGCCTCGCGCCCCGCCGAGCGTGCACTGGTTGCGATTCCGCCGCCGTTTTTTCGCGCTCAGTGCACGTTCGGCGGCCAGGTCGGCGCGACGGACTCAGCTCGACAGCAGACCCTTGGCGATGTGGGTGACCTGGACCTCGTTGCTGCCGGCGTAGATCATCAGTGATTTGGCGTCGCGGGCCAGCTGCTCCACCCGGTACTCGGCCATGTAGCCGTTGCCGCCGAACAGCTGCACGGCCTCCATCGCCACCTCGGTGGCCGCCTCCGACGAGTACAGCTTGATTGCCGAGGCCTCGGCCAGCGTCAGCGGTTTACCCGCCTGCTGGCGTTCGATGGTGTGAAAGACCATGTTCTGCACGTTCATTCGGGCGATCTCCATCTTGGCCAGCTTGAGCTGGATCAGCTGGAACTGCCCAATGTTCTTGCCCCACAACGTCCTGCTCTTGGCGTAATCGACGCACAGTCGGTGGCATTCGTCGATGATGCCCAGCGCCATCATCGCGATCCCGATCCGCTCGGCGGCGAAATTGGCCCGGGCGCTGTCGCGGCCGTCGCCTTCGGCGTGCTGTTCGCTCTCGCCGAGCAGACGATCCGGGGTCAGCCGCACGTTGTCGAAGAACAGCTCGCCCGTCGGCGAGGACATCATGCCCATCTTCTTGAACGGCTTGCCCTGGGTCAGGCCCGGCATGCCCGCATCGAGCACGAAGACCAGCACCGAGCGGTTGCGCTTGTCCACCGACGGGTCGCCCTCGTCGAGTTTGGCGTAAACCACGAGCACGTCGGCGTAGGGCCCGTTGGTGATGAAGGTCTTCTGCCCGTTGAGGATGTAGGCCCCATCTCCGTCGCCGGAGCGCCGGACTGAGGTCTTCATGCCGCCGAACGCATCCGAGCCCGAGTCCGGCTCCGTGATCGCCCACGCCGCAATCTTTTCCAGCGTCATCAGCTCGGGCAGCCAGCGCTCTTTTTGGGCCAGCGTCCCGCGGCTGGCGATGGTGGCCGCGCCCAGGCCCAGGCTGACCGACGCGGTGGACAGCAATCCGATGCTGACCCGAGCGATCTCGGAGACCAGCACCGCGATCATCGAGCCTTGCGCGCCGCCGCCGCTGAATTCGTTTGCGGCGCCTGAGCTGTCGCCATTTTCGTCGGCTCCGCTACGCTCGCGGTCCAGCATCTTCTTGACCGCCTCGGCGGCCATGGTGTCGAGGCCGAACTGGCTGAACAGCTTGCGCGCGATCGGATAGGGCGACATCGCGCCGCTTTCCAATTCGTCCAGGTGCGGCCGGATCTCCTTGTCCACGAATTGCCGGACGGCGTCGCGGACCATCAGGTCGGTGTCGGACCATTCGATCATGGCGCGCTTAGCGTTCGGCGCGCTGGTAGGCGGTGACGACGGCCGCGCCACCCAGCCCGATGTTGTGTTGCAGTGCGGCGCTGACGTTTTCGACCTGACGTTTGTCCGCGGTGCCGCGCAGCTGCCAGGTCAGCTCGGCGCATTGCGCCAGCCCGGTGGCGCCCAGCGGGTGCCCCTTGGAGATCAGGCCGCCGGACGGGTTGACCACCCAGCGCCCGCCGTAGGTGGTGTCGCCGTTGTCGATCAGCTTGGGCGCCTCGCCCGGGCCGCACAAGCCGAGGGCTTCATAGAGCAGAAGTTCGTTGGCCGAGAAGCAGTCGTGCAGCTCGATCACCTGGAAATCCTGCGGCCCCAACCCGGATTGGTCGTAAACCTGTTGCGCGGCTTGGACGTTCATGTCGTAGCCGATGAGGTTCTTCGCGCTGCCGTCGAACGTCGAGGCGAAGTCGGTGGTCATGGCCTGGCCGACGATCTCCACCGCCTGGCCGGCCAGCCCGTGCTTGTCGACGAACGCCTCGCTGGCCAGGATCGCCGCGCCCGAGCCGTCCGAGGTGGGCGAGCACTGCAGCTTGGTCAGCGGATCGGAGATCATCCGCGCGGCCAGGATGTCCTCGAGCGTGTAGGACTCCTGGAACTGAGCGAACGGGTTGTTCACCGAATGCTTGTGGTTCTTATAGCCGATCTTGGCGAAATGCTCTGCGGTGCTGCCGTATTGGCGCATGTGCTCGCGGCCGGCGGCGCCGAACATCCACGGCGCGACGGGCATGGCGAACTCGTCGATCTCGGCCATCGCCTTGACGTGGCGGCCCATCGGCGATTCGCGGTCCTGGGCGCCGCCGCCCAGCGAGCCCGGTTGCATCTTCTCGAAACCCAGCGCGATCGCGCAGTCGACGAGCCCGCCGCGGATGGCCTGGGCGGCCAGGAAGAGCGCGGTCGAACCGGTGGAGCAGTTGTTGTTGACGTTGACGATCGGGATGCCGGTCATGCCCAGCTCGTAGAGCGCGCGCTGGCCGGACGTCGAGTCGCCGGCGACGTAGCCGACGTAGCCCTGCTGCACCTCGCGGTAGTCGATGCCGGCGTCGGCCAGCGCGTTGGTCCCCGACTCGCGCGCCATGCCCGGATAGTCCCAGCCCTCGCGGCGGCCGGGCTTCTCGAATTTCGTCATGCCGACGCCGACGACGTAAACCTTGTTGGACATCTTTGTCCCCTTCCCAACGGCTCAGGCTCTCAGTGTGCAACGTGGCCCGACCAACCGTTGGGCCGGGGCAGCTAAAGCGTGGGCCGGGCGGCTAAAGCGTCGCCGGGCTGGACCCGATGGCCCGACTCCTCCTCAGGACGTACCGTCCTGCATCGTCGCCGGGCGGATGACGACGACCGATCTAGTCCGCGCGCCCTCGTCGCGCAGCAGCGCGATCACCCGGCCGTCGGGGGCGCAGGCGGCATACACTCCGTCGATCCTGGCCGCCGCCAGGGCCCGGCCGTTGCCGGCGGCCTCGGCCTCGTCGGCGGACAAATCGCGGCGCCCGAAGATCAGCAGGCATGCCTCGTCCAGGCCGTAGCTCAGCCGCGGGCACTCGGCCAGCTCGTCGAGCCCATACGCCTGCTCAAGCCCGAAGCGCCCGACCCGGGTGCGCCGCAGCGCCGTCAGATGCCCGCCCACCCCGAGCGCCGCGCCCAGGTCGCGGGCCAGCGCCCGAACGTAGGTTCCCGACGAGCAGTCCACCTCGACGTCGACGTCGACGCACTCACCGGCGGCGCGCACATCGCGCACCTCGAACCGGTCGATGCGCACCGGGCGGGCCGGCAGCTCGACGGCCTGGCCCTCGCGGACCAGCTTGTAGGCCCGCTTGCCGGCCACCTTGATCGCGCTGACGGTCGAGGGCACCTGGTGGATGTCGCCGCGCAGCCCGCCCACCGCCGCCTCGATCGCCTGGCTCGTCAGGTGCCGCGCGTCGACGCTGCGCACCACGTCGCCCTCGGCGTCGTCGGTGGAGGTGGCCTGGCCCAGCCGGATGGTGGCCGAGTACGACTTGGCGGCCGCGGTCAGCAGGCCCAGGATCTTGGTGGCGCGCTCGACGCCGAGCACCAGCACGCCGGTGGCCATCGGGTCCAGCGTCCCGGCGTGCCCCACCCGTCGGGTCGCGAAGATCCGGCGACACCGGCCCACCACGTCGTGACTGGTCATTCCCGCCGGCTTGTCGACGACGACCAGCCCCGGAGGGCTCATAACACGATGGCGGTCAGCACCAGCCCGCGCGCCACCGACCACCGGCCGGACAGCGCGGTCAGCGGCGGACCGCACAGCGCCGCCGGATCGATCAGGATCCGCGAGACGAAACCGCCCGTCGTCGCGCCCGGGTGATCGGCCTCGAAGGTGATGTGGGCGTCCTCGAAGCCCAGCCAGCGCCGCGTCAGCGGGAACCAGGCCTTGTACGTTGCCTCCTTGGCGCAGAACAGGATTCGATCCCAATGCAGATCCCCGGGCAAGACAGACGGGATCTCGGAACGTTCGGCGGGCAGGCTGATCGCGTTCAGCACCCCGTCGGGCAGCACGTCGTGCGGTTCGGCGTCGATGCCCACCGAGCGCACCGCGCCGGTGCGGCCCACCACCGCCCCGCGATAGCCCGTGCAATGGGTGAGACTGCCCACCACGCCGTCGGGCCAGCGGGGTTCTCCCTTCTCTCCCTTGAGGATCGGCGCCGGGGGCAGGCCGAGCTCGCCCAGCGCGATGCGCGCGCAGTGCCGCACGGTGATGAACTCGTTGCGCCGCTTGGCCACCGACCGGGCGATCAACGGCTCCTCCTCGGGCAGCGGGGCCACCCCCGGCGGATCGGAGTACACCTCCGAGTAGGCCAGGCCGTCCGATGCGGGGAGCACCGAGGAGACCAGCGTGCCCGTCATCGTGACTGCCGCTGCCGCAACCGTTCCCGGAACTGCGTGGCCTGCCGGCGCATCTCGGGAGTGATCTCGAAGTGACCGCCGAAGTCGTTGAGGTAGCCCGGCGCGTACTGGGGATCCGGCAGCACCTGGCGCAGCCAGCCGTAGGGCTTGCGGCGCCGCCACTCCCGCGGATAGCCCACCGACACCTCCTCGAACCGCACGTCGTCATACCAGGTGGTGCGCGGGATGTGCAGGTGGCCGTAGACCGAGCACACCGCGTTGTAGCGGGTGTGCCAGTCGGCGGTCTTGGTGGTGCCGCACCACAGCGAGAACTCCGGGTAGAACAACGCGTCGCACGGCTCGCGTACCAGTGGGAAGTGGTTGACCAGCACGGTCGGCGTCATCCAATCCAGCGCCTCCAGCCGGGCGCGGGTGATTTCCAGCCGTTCCCGGCACCACGCCTCCCGGGTGGGATAGGGCTCCGGGGAGAGCAGGAACTCGTCGGTGGCCACCACGTTGCGGTCCCGCGCGATCATCAGGCCCTCGGCCTTGCTTGCGGCCCCGTCCGGCAAGAAGCTGTAGTCGTAGAGCAGGAACATCGGCACGATGGTGGCCGGGCCGCCGCGCTCGGTCCACACCGGGAACGGATGCTCGGGCGTGATGACGCCGATCTCGTCGCACATGTTGACCAGATAGTCGTAGCGGGCCTTGCCGAAGACCTGCACCGGGTCGCGGGTCGTGGTCCACAGCTCGTGGTTGCCCGGCACCCAGATCACCTTGGCGAACCGCTGTCGCAGCAGGTCAAGGGCCCAGCGGATGTCGTCGGTGCGTTCGGCGACGTCGCCGGCGACGATCAGCCAGTCCTCCGGCGACGACGGATGCAGCGACTCCGTGACCGGCTTGTTGCCCAGATGCCCGGTGTGCAGGTCGGACACCGCCCACAGCGTCGGTTGTCCCGCGTTGCTCGATTCCTGGCCTGCCACGACTCCCCACCCTAACGACTCCACCGCGCCACCCCCGCTCCGATTGGAACAAGTTCTTGTCGGGCTGTGACGCCGCGCACCCGACTTGTACACTCCCGGCAAGGAACCGCTGAGGCGTCAGGGGGTGTCGTGTTCGCCAATGTTCGGCTGTTGGGGGCGCTGGGTGCGCTGCTCACAGCGGCCATCGCGGGCACCGCGGGGGTGCTGAGCGCCCCACCCGCGCCGGACGGCGGCGCCGCCGGGCCCGTCGAGCTGCGATCGACCGCCCAGCCGCTGGAGACCACCATGAAGAGCCCCATCGTGGCGACCACCGACCCGCGCCCGTTCGACCCGTGCGAGGACATCCCGTTCGACGCCGTCCAGGGGCTGGGGCTGGCCTTCACGCCACCCGAACACGAGGACGGGCTGCGCTGCCACTTCGACGCCGGGAACTACCAGGTGGCCGTCGAGCCGATCATCTGGCGCACCTACGAGCAGTCGTTGCCCGCCGACGCGGTCGAGACGACGATCGCCGGCCACCGCGCCGCGCAGTATTGGGTGCTCAAGCCCACCTACCACAACAGCTACTGGTTCTACTCCTGCATGGTGGCGTTCAAGACCAGCTACGGCGTGCTGCAGCAGGCGCTGTACTACTCGACCGTTTACTCCAATCCCGAGGTCGACTGCATGCAGACCAATCTGCAGCGCGCCAACGACCTGGCCCCCTACTACAAGTTCTAGGCCGTGAGTCTGACTTCACTTCGCCCGGCGCAGCCGGCGCTGCACACGCTGCGACACCTCGGCGGCAGGGCCGCCGGCCGGCTGCTGGGCCTGCCTCCGGCCACCACCGACTACACCGTGCGGCGGGTCGCGGTGCCGATGCGCGACGGCGTCGAGCTGGTGGCCGACCACTACGCGCCCGCCACCTCCGCGCCGGCCGGCACCCTGCTGGTGCGCGCCCCCTACGGACGCGGGTTTCCGTTCGCGCTGGTGTTCGGCGGGTTGTACGCGGCGCGCGGTTATCACGTTGTGCTGCAAAGCGTGCGCGGAACGTTCGGCTCGGGCGGGGTGTTCGAGCCGATGGCCCACGAGGTCGCCGACGGCGCCGACACCGTGGCATGGCTGCGCGAACAGCCCTGGTTCACCGGCCGCTTCGCCACCATCGGAATGTCCTATCTGGGGTTCACGCAGTGGGCGCTGCTGCAGGACCCGCCGCCGGACATGGCCACCGCCGTCATCATGGTCGGTCCGCACGACTTCAACGAATCAACTTGGGGCACCGGGTCGTTCGCCGTGAACGACTTCCTCGGCTGGAGCGACATGGTGTCGCATCAGGAGGAACCGGTGCGCGCCCGGGCCGCGCTGCACCAGCTGCGAGCCCGCCGCAAGGTGGCCGAAGCGGCGGCCGGGGTGCCGCTCGGCGAGGCCGCCCGGGCGCTGCTGGGCACCGGCGCGCCCTGGTTCGAATCCTGGATCGAACACGCCGACCCATCCGATCCGTTCTGGAACTCGTTGCGGTGCAATGAAGCCCTGGACCGGGTGCGGGTGCCGGTGCTGTTGGTCGGCGGCTGGCAGGACCTCTTCATCCGCCAAACCCTGCAGCAGTACGCGCACTTGCGCGCCCGCGGCGTCGACGTCGCGCTCACCGTCGGCCCGTGGACCCACACCCAGCTGCTCACCACCGGGCTGGGTGTCTGCACCCGGGAGTCGCTGCAGTGGCTGGAGACCCACCTGGGTGACGCGCCCGGCCGGCGGGCGGGCCGGGTGCACGTCTACGTCACCGGCGTGGACCGGGCCCGCGCCTGGCGCCGCCTACCCGACTGGCCCCCGGCCACCACCGAGCGCGCGCTGTACCTGCGCCCCGGCGGCTACCTGGGCGAGACGGCGCCGAGCCTGAAAGGGTTGGCGCCGGCCACCTTTCGTTACGACCCGGCCCACCCGACGCCGACCACCGGCGGTCCGCTGCTGTCCCCCAACGGCGGTTACCGCGACGATACCCGGCTGGCGTCCCGCGACGACGTGCTGGCGTTCACCAGCGCCACCCTCACCGAGGACGTGTACGTGTACGGCAACCCGGTCGTCGAGCTCGCGCACGGCGCCGACCATCCGCACGCGGATCTGTTCGTGCGGGTGAGCGAGGTCGACGCAGCGGGCCGGTCGCGCAACGTCACCGAGACCTACCGGCGGCTCAGCGCCGCGGCAAAACCCAAGGCCGACAAGGTCATTCGCCTCGAACTGGACGGCACGGCCCACCGCTTCCGGGCCGGCTCGCGCATCCGGCTGCTGATCGCCGGCAGCTGGTCGCCGCGCTACGCGCACAATCTGGGCTCGGGCGAACCGGTGCTGACCGCCCGGCGGCTCACCCCGGTCACCCACAGCGTGCGCTACGGGCGCTCCCGGCTGCTGCTGCCCGTCGGGCCGGCCGAGCCGTCAGCCGACGGCGTCGCGGACCCGGTCGGCGACGGCGGCTAGCGTTTCGTCATCGTGAACCGGCGGCCCCAGCCGAGCGTGCACCGGCAGCTGCACCCAGCTCTTGCAGCCGGCGTAGTCCGGCGTGCGGGCCAGCCGCACCGGCTCGGCCAGCGGCGTCACCGACACCACCAGCACGGCCAGCTTGTGCTTGGGGCGGAAGTCGAGCCGGTCGGCGCGCACCGACTCGGCCGTCCAGATGTGCAGATCCTCGATGGCCGGCAGGCCGTCCGGCCGGTTGACCGGAACCGCCGCAACGACTTTCGCGGCCGCGCGGATCACCAGCTCGTCGTCGGTGCTGTCGGCGGCGGCGGGCGCCAGCAAGTCTTGATGCTCGGGCCGCACCCGCTGCGCGTGGCTGTGCGCGACCGTCGGGAACAACAGGAATTCGCCGGCCGCCAGCTCGAACCGCTTCTCCCCGATGCCGCCCTTGCGCAGCAGCACCCGCTGCCGCCCGTCCAGCAGCGCGTGCACCGCCGCACTCCACTCCTTGAGCGCGAGAGTCGTTGTGGCGAGCGTCATTTCGCTCCCGCCAATCGCGCGATCACCTCGGGTCGGCGCAGCGGCGGGACCGTCTTGGGCGGTTGACGCCGCGGCGGCAGCGCGGCCAGCAGCCGCGTCGTGGCCTCGGTGACCTCGGCGACCGCGGCCTCGAAAACGTCGGCGTTGGCCGCCGACGGGCCGGTGATGCCGCTGACCTTGCGCACGTATTGGCGCGCGGCCGCCGCGATCTCCTCGGCGGTGGCCGCCGGCTGCAGACCGCGCAGTTCGGTGATGTTCCGGCACATGGGTCCAACCATAAGCGCTGCGGCCAGGGACCGCCTCCGCTCGCATCGGCCGGCTGGCTACGGTAAACGCATGACCGACGAGATCCTGCTGAGCAACACCGAGGAGCGGGTGCGCACCCTCACCCTCAACCGGCCCCAGGCCCGCAACGCGCTGTCCGCGGCGTTGCGGGACCGCTTCTTCGGCGCCCTGGCCGACGCCGAGACGGACGACGACGTGGACGTCGTCATCATCACCGGCGCCGATCCGGTGTTCTGCGCGGGGCTGGATCTCAAGGAGCTGGGCGGCTCGTCGGCGCTGCCGGACATCTCGCCGCGCTGGCCGGCGCTGACCAAGCCGGTGATCGGCGCCATCAACGGCGCCGCGGTCACCGGCGGGCTGGAGCTGGCGCTGTATTGCGACATCCTGATCGCCTCGGAGAACGCCCGCTTCGCCGACACGCACGCCCGGGTCGGCCTGCTGCCCACCTGGGGGCTGAGCGTGCGGCTGCCGCAGAAGGTCGGCATCGGCCTGGCCCGCCGGATGAGCCTGACCGGCGACTACCTGTCGGCGGCCGACGCGCTGCGGGCCGGGCTGGTCACCGAGGTGGTGCCGCACGACCAGCTGTTGGGCGCCGCCCGGGCCGTGGCGGCCTCGATCGTCGGGAACAACCAGAACGCGGTGCGCGCGCTGCTGACCTCCTATCACCGCATCGACGACGCGCAGACCAGCGCGGGGCTGTGGCAGGAGGCCATGGCGGCCCGGCAGTTCCGGACCAGCGGCGACGACATCGCCGCCAACCGGGAGGCGGTGCTGGCGCGCGGCCGCTCCCAGGTCCGCTGACCGGCACCGACCGGGCGCTCCGTTGGGTCTCATCCGCCGACCCAATACGATCAGCAGATGCGTGCGGTGGTCGGCGTCACCAGGGTGCTCGGCGGGCTCGCGCTGGCGGCCATCGCCGCGGTGGCGCCGCGGGCGGTCGCGCAGCCGCCGGGCTTCCCCAACCTGGACGGTTTCACCGCCGTCCCGTCCGACGGCTACCTGACCAGCGGCGCGCCGGGCAGCCCGCCGCGGATCGGTTTCTCCACCCCCTACGCCGTGGCCTGCGACTTCTACGGCGGGCCGGCGCCGGTGCCGCAGCCGTCCCAGGACATCAAGTGCAAGGGCGACATGTCCGGGATGGACGACGTGCCCTTCCCCGGCGGCCCGCCCCGCCCGGGCGACTGCGTGCTGGGCACCGTCGATTTCAAGGGGCCGGGCTACCAGTTGAGCCGGATGTCCTACGGCGGGTGCGACGGCAATCCGGCCCCGCTGCCGTCCGGCGGCAAAACGCTGGGCGCCGGCCAGAAGCTGACCTACCTCAACGTCACCTGCGCGGTGGGAGCCGACCACCTCATCGCCTGCCTGGACACCACCAGCGGCGACCACGGGTTCGTCGTGCAGCGCACGGGCAGCTGGGCGTTCTGAGAACCTGGAAAGCCGTGCTACCCCAGGGCGGCGCGCAGCGAGGCCACCGCGTCCTCGATCGAGCCGGTGGTCGAGTAGCCGGCCGCCAGCCGGTGCCCGCCGCCGCCGAACCCGGAGGCCACCGCGGCCAGGTCGACCTGCGCCTTGGCCCGCATCGACACCGACCACTGCCCCGGCGCGATCTCCTTGAACACCGCGGCCACCTCGGCCTGCTGCGTGGTGCGCACGATGTCGACGATGCTCTCGACTTCCTCCGGGCGTGAGCTGATCCAATCCTGGTTGCCGACAACGGCATACACCAGGCCGCGGCCCCCGACCGCGTCCGGCAGCAGCTGCGCGGAGGCCAACACGCGCGACAGCAGCGGCAGCCATCCGAACGGATGAGTGTCCATCAGGGCCCGGCTGATCGCGGCGTTGTCCACGCCGATGTCGACCAGCCGGGCGGCCAGCCGCAGCGCCCGGGCGCTGGCCCACCGGAACGAGCCGGTGTCGGTGGTCAGGCCCGCGTAGATGCAGTGCGCGACGTCGTGGTCGATGGGCTTGCCCCAGGCGTCCAGGATGTCGGCGATCATCATCGTCGTCGAATCAGCCGCCACGTCAATGAAATTGGCGGTGCCGAACACGTCGTTGGAGGCGTGGTGGTCGATGACCAGCACCTCGCGGCCGGTGACCGCCAACTCACTCAACACGCCCAGCCGCTTGACGCTCGGAACATCAACGGTGACAACCAAATCCGCGTCGCGCCGGATCTCGTCCGGCCTGACCAGCAACCGGCAGCCGGGCAGCGACGCCAGCGACTCGGGCAGCCCGGCCGGCTCGGCGAAACTCACCTCGACCCGCTTGCCGCACTTGTCCAGCACCAGCCCCAGGGCCAGCCCGGCCCCGATGGTGTCGGCGTCGGGATGCACGTGCGCGATCACCGCGACGGTGCCCGCCCGCGACAGCAACTCGACGGCGCCGTGCGCATCCACGCGGACGCCGGTCAGCTCAGTATTCGGGTTGGTCGTCGTCACCGATGCTCCCGTCCCGGCCGGGCTCGACGCCCGATCCGCTCTCCCGGTATGGATCGGCCTCCCCAGCCGGCTTGGCGCCGGACCGAACCCGCGCCAGATCAGCGTCGGCGGCGCGGGCCCGGGCCAGCAATTCGTCCATCCGCGCCACGCTGTCGGACGTGGTGTCGCGGGTGAACGTGAGGGTGGGGGTGAAACGCACGCCGGTGCCGGCCCCGACCATGGTGCGCAGCGCGCCCTTGGCCCGCTCCAGCGCGGCCGCGGCGGCGCCGTAGTCCGGCTCATCGTCCAGCGTGCGTCCCATCACCGTGTAGAACACCGTGGCGTCGTGCAGGTCGGCGGTCACCTTCGTGTCGACGATGGTGACGCCGTCCAGTCCGGGATCCTTGATCTCGAACTCGATCGCCGAGGCGACGATCGTGTTGATCCGCTTGGCCAGACGGCGGGCCCGCGCCGGGTCAGGCATTCGGATTCACCGCCTCCTCCTCATCACTTCGTTCTGCATCGTCGGCGGTGGTCGGATTCACCGCCTCCTCCTCATCACTTACGCTTCGCATAGTCAGCGCAGCTTGTCAGGTGCGCTCTTTTTGGACCAGCTCGTAGGACTCGATGACGTCGCCTTCCTTGATGTCGGAATAGCCCAGCGTCATACCGCATTCGAAGCCCTCGCGGACCTCGGTCACGTCGTCCTTCTCCCGGCGCAGCGAATTGATCGTGAGGTTCTCGCTGACCACCACGTTGTCCCGCAGCAGCCGGGCCTTGGCGTTGCGGCGCACCACCCCGGAGGTGATCATGCAGCCGGCAATGATGCCCACCTTGGAGGACCGGAAGATCGCCCGGATCTCGGCGCGGCCCAGCTGGTTCTCCTCGTAGATCGGCTTGAGCATGCCGCGCAGGGCCTTCTCGATCTCGTCGATCGCCTGGTAGATCACCGAGTAGTAGCGGATCTCCACGCCCTCGCGGTTGGCCAGCTCGGTGGCCTTGCCCTCGGCGCGCACGTTGAAGCCGATGATCACCGCGTCCGACGCCGACGCCAGGTTGACGTTGGTTTCGGTGATGCCACCGACACCGCGGTCGATGACCCGCAGCGCCACCTCGTCGTCGATCTGGATGCCCATCAGGGCCTCTTCCAGCGCCTCGACCGTACCGGCGTTGTCGCCCTTGAGGATCAGGTTGAGCTGGCTGGTTTCCTTCAGCGCCGAATCCAGGTCCTCGAGGCTGATCCGCTTGCGCGACCGTGCCGCCAGCGCGTTCCGCTTGCGGGCGCTGCGCTTGTCGGCGATCTGCCGGGCGATCCGGTCCTCGTCGACGACCAGCAGGTTGTCCCCGGCGCCGGGCACCGAGGTGAACCCGATGGCCTGCACCGGCCGCGACGGCAGCGCCTCCTCGACGTCGTCGCCGTGCTCGTCGACCATGCGCCGCACCCGGCCGTAGGCGTCGCCGGCGACGATCGAGTCGCCGACCCGCAGCGTGCCGCGCTGGATCAACACCGTTGCCACCGGCCCGCGGCCACGGTCCAGGTGCGCCTCGATCGCCACACCCTGGGCCTCCATGTCCGGGTTGGCGCGCAGGTCCAGGGCGGCGTCCGCGGTCAGCAGCACCGCCTCCAGCAGCTGGTCGATGTTGGTGCCCTGCTTCGCGGAGATGTCGACGAACATCGTGTCGCCGCCGAATTCCTCTGGCACCAAACCATATTCGGTGAGCTGCCCGCGGATCTTCTGCGGGTCGGCACCCTCGACGTCAATCTTGTTGACGGCCACCACAATCGGCACGTCGGCCGCCTGCGCGTGGTTGATCGCCTCCACCGTCTGCGGCATGACACCGTCGTCGGCGGCGACCACCAGGATCGCGATGTCGGTGGCCTTGGCGCCGCGGGCACGCATGGCGGTGAACGCCTCGTGACCCGGGGTGTCGATGAAGGTGATCGGGCGCTCCACCCCGTCGTGCTCGACGGTCACCTGGTAGGCACCGATGTGCTGGGTGATGCCGCCGGCCTCGGCCTCGCGGACGTTGGCCTTACGGATCGTGTCCAGCAGCCGCGTCTTACCGTGGTCGACGTGACCCATCACGGTCACCACCGGCGGCCGGGTCTGCAGGTCCTCCTCGGTGCCCTCGTCCTCGCCGTAGGTCAGGTCGAAGGACTCCAGCAGCTCGCGGTCCTCGTCCTCGGGCGAGACGACCTGAACGTTGTAGTTCATCTCGCTGCCCAGCAGCTCGAGCGTCTCGTCGCCAACCGACTGGGTGGCGGTCACCATCTCGCCGAGGTTGAACAGCGCCTGCACCAGCGACGCCGGGTTGGCGTCGATCTTCTCGGCGAAGTCGGACAGCGACGCGCCGCGGGCCAGCCGGATGGTCTCGCCGTTGCCGTGCGGCAACCGCACGCCGCCGACGACCGGGGCCTGCATCGAGTCGTATTCCTGACGCTTCTGCCGCTTGGACTTGCGGCCACGCCGCGGCGCACCACCGGGACGGCCGAACGCGCCGGCCGCACCGCCGCGCTGCCCGGGACGGCCACCGCCGCCGCCACCGGGGCGGCCGCGGAAACCACCGCCACCACCGGGCGGGGCGCCGACGCCGCCGCCGCGGTAGTTGCCGCCGCCGCCGTCACGACCGCCGGGCCCACCGGGCCGGCCGCCGCCGGGCCGCGGGGCTCCGGGCCGCGCCGGGCGGCCCGGGCCGCCGACACCGCCGGGACGCGGGGGCATGTTGCCCGGCGACGCGCCGGGCCGCGGCGCACCCGGGCGGGGCGCTCCGGGACGCGGCACCGGGCGCGGGATGGGCCGATCGACCGGCTGGGCCGACGAGAACGGGTTGTTGCCGACCCGCGGCGTGCGGGCGGCGGGCTTGGGTACCGGGCCGGGACGCGGGCCCGGCGTGGCGCCCGGGCGGGGCGGTTGCCCCGGGGCGGGCGGCTTGGGCTGCCCGGGAGCCGGCGCCGACGGCCGCGCGGCCGCGGGCCCCGGTCGGGCCGGGGCCTCGGGCGTGGCCTGCGCGGCCGGGGTGGTCGCGGTGCCGCCGGGCTGGGCGGGCGGCGCGGCCGCCTCGCCGTTGCCGCCGGCCTTGATCGCGTTGTCCAGGGCGGCGTCCAGCGCCTTGTCGGGCGCCTTGACGTCGCCCTTGGCCGCGGTCTTCGCGTCGCCCTTGGCCGCGGCCTTGGCGGGTGCCTTCGCGGCGCCCTCGGCGGCCTTGCCGCCGCCGAAGGACTCGCGCAGCCGGCGCGCCACCGGCGCTTCTACCGTCGACGACGCGGATTTGACGAATTCGCCCTGTTCATTCAGTCGGGCGAGGACTTCCTTGCTGGTGACACCGAGTTCCTTTGCCAACTCGTGTACGCGGGCCTTACCTGCCACTACTTCTCCTGTCTATGAGGCGACAGTCGTGGGGCCGCGCCTCGTGTTCAGCTATGACGCATTGTCATCGGGACTTCACGGTGTGCTCATGTTCTTTGCTACCTGTTCTGTCGCCGGGCGCTCGGGCGCATGGAGGGACTCTATGTGCTCGACCACCGCGGAGGTGTCCGGTGAACCGGTGATCCGCAGCGCTTTGGTGAAAGCACGCCGCCGGATCGCCTGCTGGGCGCACTGCGGCGCGGGATGCAGCCACGCACCCCGCCCCGGCAGGTTACCGGCTGTGTCAACGATCGCGGCGAATTCGCCGTTCCCGGTGGGCACAGCCACCACGCGAAGCAGTTCGACGGCCAACTCTCGCTTCCGGCACCCGACACACGTTCGCACGGGTCCCGAAGGCTCACGCTGGATCACGGCTCAGTCTAGCGTCACCGAATCGATGGTCAGCACCACCCGAGCCTGTCCGGCCGCGCCCGGAGTGTCCCGGACCGTGCGGTCAGCGGTCGTGGGCCATTCCGTGCGTGGCGCCGTGCTCGGGCCGGCTCTCCGAGTGCCCGCCCGCGCCGCCGGGCGAATCGCCGCGGATGTCGATGCGCCAGCCGGTGAGCCGGGCCGCCAGCCGCGCGTTCTGGCCCTCCTTGCCGATGGCCAGCGACAACTGGAAGTCGGGCACCACCACCCGGGCGGCCCGGGCGGCCTGGTCGATGATCGACACCGAGACCACCTTGGCCGGCGACAGCGCGTTGGCGACGAACCGGGCCGGGTCGTCGTCGTAGTCGATGATGTCGATCTTCTCCCCGGAGAGCTCGCTCATCACGTTGCGCACCCGCTGGCCCATCGGCCCGATGCAGGCGCCTTTGGCGTTCAGCCCGGGCAGGTTGGACTTCACCGCGATCTTGGAGCGATGCCCGGCCTCGCGGGCCACCGCCACGATCTCCACCGATCCGTCGGCGATCTCCGGGACCTCCAGGGAGAACAGCTTGCGGACCAGGTTGGGGTGGGTGCGCGACAGCGTGATCAGCGGCTCGCGCGCGCCGCGGGTCACCCCGATGACGTAGCAGCGCACCCGGTTGCCGTGCTCATAGCTTTCGCCGGGCACCTGTTCGGCGGCCGGGATGACGCCCTCGGAGGCCTTGGTCTCGGTGCCCATCCGGACCACCACCAGGCCGCGCGCGTTCGCGCGGCTGTCCCGCTGGATCACCCCCGCGACGATCTCGCCCTCGCGGGTGGAGAACTCGCCGTAGGTCCGCTCGTTCTCGGCGTCCCGGAAGCGCTGCAGCATCACCTGTCGCGCGGTGGTCGCGGCGATCCGGCCGAAACCCTCCGGGGTGTCGTCCCATTCGCTGATGACGTTGCCGTCCTCGTCGGTCTCCCGCGCGATCACCTTGACGACGCCGGTTTTGCGGTCGATCTCGATGCGGGCGTCGTTCTGGTGGCCTTCGGTGTGCCGGTAGGCGGTCAGCAGCGCAGACTTGATGGTCTCGAGCAGCTCGTTGACCGAGATGCCCCGATCCACCTCGATCGCGTGCAGTGCGGCCATGTCGATATTCATCTGCGCCGCTCCTCCGTCTTGTCGCTCCCCACACCCGCCAGTTCCAGCTCCGCCTGCGCAGGGGGCGAAAACTCCACCTGGACAACGGCTTTGACGACGTCACCGAGCGGAATCTCGCGTATCGCCAAGTCCCGGCCGGCGCGGACCACCAGGGCGACGGTGTCGTCGCCCGTCTCGCCGACCCGGCCGGTCACCGTCGAGTTGTCCGACAGGACGACGTCGACCTTGCGGCCGCGGGCGCGGCGAAAATGCTTGGGGGTTCTCAGCGGTCGGTCCACCCCGGGCGAGGACACCTCGAGCACGTAGTGGTCCTCGATGGTGTCGAGCTTGTCCAGCAGCGCCGACGCCGAGCGGGACAACGTGGCCGCGGCGTCGAGGTCGAGGCCGTCGTCGCCGTCGGCGATCACCGTGATGCGCGGTGGACGCGCGCGTGCGTCGATGACCACGTCTTCGATCTCGTATCCGGCGCGCGCAAACTCTCCACCGAGTAGCTCGATCACCTGCGTCTGGGACGGTAGCCCGGTGGTCACGGCGAGCTCCTCATCTTGAGTTGTCCGGTCATCTGGCGGATGTTCGCCACCCCGATGGCCTCGCGGGCGGCTTCCGGTGTCCCGGCGGAGCACACAGCCCTTCAGGGTCGGCCCTCCGCGAGAACCAGCTATCCACGATACGCCAGGAATCAGCGATGACGGGGTGATCGCGTCCTGGCATCGAGCCCGCTTTCGCGCCGATGGCAGGATGTCCTTGTGCCTAGCGCAGTTCCGCCCGTCAACAGGCGTGTCAACAGGCGTGAGGTCCTCGCCGGTGGCGCGGCGCTGGCCGCGCTGGGAGCGGTGTCCGCCTGCAGCAAGCCCGCGCCCAAGCCGCCGCCGGTCGAGCAGCTGCTGGGCCCGCTGGACCAGGCCCGCCACGACAGTGCGCTGGCCGGCGCCGCCGCCGCGGCCCTGGGCAACCCGCCGCAGGTCGCCGCCGCGCTGACCGTGGTGGCGAGCCAGCGCGCCGCGCACGCCCGCGCGTTGTCCACCGAGATCTCGCGGGCGGCCGGCAAGCTCGCCACCTCCTCGACCAGCGAGACGACCAGCCCGAGCCCCGCGCAACCGGCCGGGCCGCCACCACCCCCGCCGCCGGTGTCCGACGTGATCAACGCGCTGCGCGCCTCGGCCGACAGCGCCAGCCGGCTGGTGGGCACCGAATCCGGCTACCGGGCCGGGTTGCTGGCCTCGATCGCGGCCTCCTGCACGGCGTCCTACACCGTCGCGCTGGTGCCCGGGGGGCCGTCGATATGACCTCGGGCAAGGACGCCGACAACGCGGCGCTGTGCGACGCGCTGGCCATCGAGCACTCGACGATCTACGGCTACGGGATCGTCTCGGCGATGTCGCCGCCCAGCGTCAACGACATGGTGGTGGAGGCCCTCGAGCAGCACCGGCAGCGCCGCGACGACGTCATCGCCATGCTGACCGCCCGCAAGGTCACCGCCCCGGTCGCCGCGGCGGGCTATCAGCTGCCCCTGGTGGTGGGCAGCCCGGCCGACGCCGCGCGGCTGGCCGCCCGGATGGAGAACGACGGCGCCGGGGCGTGGCGCGTCGTGGCCGAGCACGCCGAGACGGGCGACGACCGCGCGTTCGCCGCCACCGCCCTGGTCCAGAGCGCGGTGATGGCGGCCCGGTGGAACCGGGTGCTGGGCGCCTGGCCGATCACCACCAGCTTCCCGGGCGGCAACGACTGACTAGCCGCGCAGGGCGGCCGCGATGTCGGCGGCAAGCGACGGCCCGGTGGCCAGCTCCCGGGTCTGGCCGGCGAAACGGTCGCGCAGCTCCACCACGCCGTCGGCCCAGCCCCGGCCCACCACCACGATCCACGGCACGCCCAGCAGCTCGGCGTCCTTGAACTTCACCCCCGGCGAGGCCTGACGGTCGTCGAGCAGTACCTCGACGCCGAGCCGGTCCAGGTCGTCGGCCAGCGCGGTGGCTCCGGCGCGCGCCTGCGCGTCCTTGTTGGCGATCACCAGGTGGACGTCGAACGGCGCCACCGACGCGGGCCAGCGCAGGCCCAGCTCGTCGTGGTGCTGTTCGGCGATGACGGCCACCATCCGCGACACCCCCAGGCCGTAGGAGCCCATGGTGAGCCGCACCGGCTTGCCGTCCTCGCCCAGCACGTCGGCGGTGAAGGCGTCGGTGTACTTGCGGCCCAACTGGAAGATGTGGGCGACCTCGATGCCGCGCGCGGACACCAGCGGCCCGGCGCCGTCCGGCGACGGGTCGCCGTCGCGCACCTCGGCGGCCTCGATGGTGCCGTCGGCGGTGAAGTCCCGGCCCGCGACCAGCCCGACGACATGGCGGCCCGGTTCGTCGGCCCCGGTGATCCAGCTGGTGCCGTCCACCACGCGCGGATCGACCAGGTAACGAACTCCGTTGTCCTTCAATGCTTTCGGACCGATGTAACCCTTCACCAGGAACGGGTACCTGGCGAAGTCGGCGTCGTCGAGCAGCACGTACTCGGCCGGCTCCAGCGCCGCGCCCAGCCGCTTGTCGTCGACCTCACGGTCGCCGGGCAGGCCGATGGCCAGCAGCTCCCATTCCCCGCCGGGCTGGCGCACCTTGAGCAGGACGTTCTTCAACGTGTCGGCCGCGGTGACGGTGCGGCCCAGGCCCGCCCGGTTGGCCCAGTCGACCAGGGTGGCGATGGTCGGGGTGTCACCGGTGTCGTGGACCACCGCCTCGGGTAGACCCTCGACGGGTTGCGGGTCCGGGCGGGCGGTGATCACCGCCTCGACGTTGGCCGCATAGCCGGACTCCAGGCAGCGCACGAAGGTGTCCTCGCCGACCGGGCTCTCGGCCAGGAACTCCTCGGAGGCGCTGCCGCCCATGGCGCCCGACACCGCGGACACGATCACGTAGCGCACCTGCAGCCGCGCGAAGATGCGCTGATAGGCCTCCCGGTGTGCGTGATAGGCGGCCTTGAGCCCGGCGTCGTCGATGTCGAACGAGTAGGAGTCCTTCATCACGAACTCGCGCACCCGCAGGATGCCTGCCCGTGGCCGCGCCTCGTCGCGGTATTTGTTCTGGATCTGATACAGCAGCACCGGAAAGTCTTTGTAGGAGCTGTATTCACCCTTGACGGTCAGGGTGAACAGCTCCTCGTGGGTGGGCCCCAGCAGGTAGTCGTTGCCGCGGCGGTCCTGCAGCCGAAAAACGCTGTCGCCGTACTCGGTCCACCGGTTCGTCGCCTCGTACGGCGCGCGCGGCAGCAGGGCGGGAAACAGGATCTCTTGGCCGCCAATCGCATTCATCTCCTCGCGGACGATGTGCTCGATCCGGCGCAGCACCCGCAGCCCCAGCGGGAGCCAGCTGTACAGCCCGGGCGCGACGGGCCGGATGTATCCGGCCCGTATCAGCAGCTTGTGGCTGGGCACTTCGGCGTCGGCGGGGTCGTCGCGCAGGGTGCGCAGGAACAGCTGGGACATCCGGGTGATCACAGCGGGCTAGCCTAGCCTGGCGACCGGGTCGCCCTCACCGGCGCGTGTGCGCCGGCGTCAGAACAGCGTGCCGCAGTAGGGCGCCCGTTGCGTGGTGAACGCGGCGTCCAGGTCGAGCAGCGCACCGCTGCGCAGTTCGGTGATGCGGTCGGCCTGGTGGAGTTCCCAGGCGCGATGCGCACCCATGTAGATCGATCCCAGATCGCCCAGACCGATCTTGATGTCGGCGGGCCCGTCGTGCGGCGTGCAGGTTCCGACGCCGTCGCGGATCCGCAGCAGGAACCGGCCGCCGGCCACCCCGAGCGGGTCGGTGACGTCCAGCACCAAATCCGCGTCGGCGCGGTAGGCCCGTTTCGGAAGCACCTCGGGCACATTCATGATCCGCATCCACAGAAAGTCGTTGACCTTCGTGGTCTGGGCGGCGAGCTGGTCCTTCAGCTTGAGCGGGAGCGGGTCGTCGACCGGCGTCTCGATGACGCTGTTGTCGAACATCTTCAGGCTCAGCAGGGTCGCGAGCAGGTCGGTGTGCGCCTCGGGGGTGATCGGGCAGAAATCCTGGACGATCAGGTTGCCGAAGGGCCGGCGGAACGCGTGCGGTGACGCGCCGATCACCCGGTAGGTCATGAAGCCGTCCGGGTGCACGACGTAGTTCAGCGTTGATCCGTTGTCGCGCTGGGTCACCCGGTCCTCCAGGACGTCGGCCCACCAGGCCCGGCTGCGGCTCAGCGCCCCGGGCGTCACCGCGCACCATCGGTCGTAGAGGTCGGGCAGCAGCCCCCGCGCCTCGTCGGCCTCGACGACGCGCGCCCGGTTCCGCTCGGGCTTGGCGCGCAGGTCGGTGAAGCGCGGCTCGATGTTGTAGGTGCGGGCGTAGCTGGCCACTCCGGCGCCCAGGATCTCATACACCGTGGGCTGGGTCGGAACGCCGCACAGGATCGGATAGTTGCGTTCCTGCAGGATGCCGAAGCCGCGGATGCTGAGCTGCTGCCAGACGCCTCGCCCCAGATGCGTTGCGGCGACGGCGATCATCGCCAGCCAGGCCGCCTTCAGGGTGGCGCCGCCCGGCACGGTGAGCCGCAGCTTGTAGCACAACGAGGTACCGACCACGGTCGGCCGCGCCGGATCGGAGACGTCCTCGGCGACCAGGATGTCTTCCAGGTCGACGCGGCGTTTCCAGGCTTCGACGTCGGCCGGGTCCACCGAAACCCCGTAGGCGCCCGCCTGATTCGCATAGACCGCCTGCCAGTCGTCCTCGGTGGCGAATCTGATCCTGATCGTGTCGTCGGTGGTGTCCATCCTCGTCCCATCGCGTCGGCGGGCATGCATCGGGCGACACTTCGGTTCGTGGAGGCTTCGTGGAGCTGCGCTGGGGGTCACTGGGGGCTCGTTGAGCCGAAGGCACCGCTTGATGCACTACCCCGCCGAACACCCGGCCAATCACCGGCCGACGAAAATCACGGAACTGGTTGCGCCGCAACCACTGGGCCGGGTCAGAGCTCCCCGGCGTCCATCGCTTCCTTGACCTCCTGGGCGTGCGCGACCTGCTCGGGTGTGTAGCCGATGAACAGCGCCGCGGCACCCACGATGACGGCCGCCCCGGCGACCCACAGCAGCCCGTAGGTGTAGCCGTGGTCGAGCGCCTGCAACTGGGCGTCGTTCATGGTCTTCACCGGGCCGGTGGTGCCGCCCAGATACAGTGTGCGCGAGGTGATCACGGCCTGGATGACGGCCAGCACCAGCGGTCCGCCCAGGTTCTGCAGCATCAGCGTGACCGCGGATACCGGGCCGATCTGGTCGAAACCCACGCCGGCGATGGCCGACAGGGTCAGCGGGACGACGGCCATGCCGATGCCGATGCCGCCCACCACGATGGGCAGCACCAGGTTCGGGAAATAGGGAACGCCGCGGTGCATGCACCACCAGCCGTAGAGCATGGCGAGCACCAGCAGGTAGCCGCCGGCGATGGTCAGCACCCGCGGCGAGAACCGCGCCACCAGTTGCGAAGAGACGCCCAGACCGATGCCCATCGCGATGACGAACGGGATGAAGCCCACCCCGGCGCGCAGCGCGCTGTAGCCGAGGATGTCCTGCACGTACAGGCCGATGCACACGGTCAGGGTGAACATGACGCCGCCGGCCAAGAAGATCGCGATGAAGGTGACCAGCCGGTTGCGGTCGCGGAACAGGTCGAACGGCACCACCGGGTTTTCCGCGGTGCGCTCCACGATGACGAAGGCCAGGGCGGCGCCCAGCGCGACCACACCGGAGCTGATGGTGGTCAGCGAGATCCAGCCCTTCTCCGGGCCCATCGAGAAGGCGAACACGGCGGCGGTGCAGGCCAGGGTGGCCAGCACGGCACCGGTGGCGTCCAGTTTCATCCGCTCGCGGTTGGTCTCGCGCAGCGCGGTGCGGGCCAGGTACATCATCACCAGCCCGATCGGCACGTTCACCAAAAACGCCAGCCGCCAGGACACCTCGGTCAGCGCCCCGCCGACCACCAGGCCCATCACCGAGCCGACCGCCGTCATCGCGGCGAACACCGCCGTCGCGAAGTTACGGGCGGGCCCCTTGGGGAAGGTGGTGGCGACCAGCGCCAGGCCCGTCGGTGAGGCGATGGCCGACCCGACCCCCTGCGAGAGCCGGGCAATCACCATGGTCGCCTCGTCCCAGGCGACCGCGCACAGCACCGAGGAGATGGTGAACAGCGCGACGCCGACGATGAAGGTGCGTTTGCGCCCGATGGTGTCGCCGAGCCGGCCGCCGAGCAGCATCAGCCCGCCGAACGTCAGCACGTAGGCGGTGATCACCCAGCTGCGGCCGGCGTCGGAGAGGCTGAGCTCGTTCTGGATCCGGGGCAGCGCGACGATCGCCACGGTGCTGTCCATGGTGGCCAGCAGCTGCATGCCGCCGATGGCGATGACGGCGGCGATGAAGCGGCGCGACGGCAGCCAAGCCGGGTAGTACTTGCTAGTCCGCTTTACGGCGGTCTCCGCCGCGGGCTTGGGGGCGGTCTCCGCCGGCGGCGTGCTGCGCACCGGGGCCGGACGATCGGGGCGTGCAGATGTCCAGTTCCGGACCGCGCGCTCTGAGTCGTTGAGAGCCGTCATAAAGGGTTACCTTACAGTAATCTTAAGAACCGTTTAAACCCCGAAAGCCGCCACCGCGCCGATCACGATGATCGCGGGAGGTCGGATACCTTCGGCACGAATCTTTTCGGGCGTGTCGGCCAGGGTGGCCCGCAAAGTGTGTTGCGCCGCCGTCGTCCCGTGCTGAACCACCAGCACCGGTGTATCCGCTGGTCGTCCACCCTTCAGCAGGGCCTCGGCGAAAAGTTCGATACGTTCGACCGCCATCAGCAAAACAATTGTGCCGGTCAATGCGGCCAGTGCATCCCAATTCACTAACGATTCGGGATGACCGGGTGGGAGATGCCCGCTGACCACCACGAATTCGTGATTTACCGCCCGATGGGTGACCGGGACGCCCGCCAATGCGGGCACTCCTATGGCACTCGTCACACCCGGGACGACGGTGACCGGAATCCCGGCGTCGGCGCACGCCAGCACCTCCTCGTAGCCGCGGGCGAAGACGAACGGGTCCCCGCCTTTGAGGCGCACCACGAAGCTTCCGGCGCGGGCGCGTTCGATCATGACGTCGTTGATGGCGTCCTGGGCCATGGCCCGGCCGTAGGGAATCTTGGCGGCGTCGATCACCTCCACGTGCGGAGGCAGCTCGGCGAGCAGTTCGGGCGGGGCGAGCCGGTCGGCCACCACGACGTCGGCCTGGGCCAGCAGCCGCCGGCCGCGCACCGTGATCAGTTCGGGGTCGCCGGGGCCGCCGCCGATCAGCGCCACCCCGCCCTTGACGGCGTCGGAGCCCACCGGGCCTTCCGGCGTGATGGCCCCGGTCTGCAGCGCCTCCCGGATGGCCGAGCGGATCGCTGCCGAGCGGCGGTGCTCGCCGCCGGCCAGCACGCCCACCGACAACCCGGCATAGCTGAAAGATGCTGGGGTGACCGCGGTCCCCGCCACGGCGACGTCCGCCCGGACGCAGAAGATGCGGCGGCGTTCGGCCTCGGCGACCACGGCCTCGTTGACCCGCGGGTCGTCGGTGGCCGCGATCGCGTACCAGGCGCCGTCGAGGTCGCCGTCGCGGTATTCGCGCAATTGCAGGGTGATTCCGGTCATCGCCTCGACCGATCGGGTGGCGCTGCGGGAGATGACGTGGACGTCCGCGCCGCTGGCGATCAGCAACGGCAGCCGGCGCTGGGCGACGGTGCCGCCGCCGACCACGACCACCTTCTTGCCGGTCAGCCGCAGCCCCACCAGGTAGGCGCTCTCGGTCACCCGGCAAGCCTAGTGGTTGCCGGGGTGGGCCCGCGTCCTGCCCGGGTCGGCGCGAGCGGCCAGCGCGCACCCGACGAAGCGGGCCACCGCCGCGGGCGCGGCGGCGGGGTGGGTGTGCAGATACGACGCGTGCACACCGGCGCGCACCGCGCCGTCGCGATGGCCGGACTCCTGGGTCCGGTACATCCACGCCGGCGGGTAGTCGTCGCTGAATGTCACTGTGGTGCGGTGGAATTCGTGGCCCACCGCCCGCTGGCCGGCGGCGTACAGCGGGGAGTCGACGACGGCCACGGCATCGCGATAGGCCAGCGTCAGCTGCGGGGTGAACCGGGCCTGCCCGGCCAGCACCCCGCACATCGGGTGGCCGTCGAGTTCGGACACCAAGTAAAGCAGCCCGGCGCACTCGGCGTGGACGGGCGCCCCGGCGGCGGCCAGCTCGTTGATCTGGCGGCGCACGACCTCGTTGGCAGACAGCTCGGCGGTGAACTGTTCGGGAAAACCGCCGGGCAGCAACAGCGCATCGGTGCCGTCGGGCAACGCGTCGACGAGCGGGTCGAATTCCGCCACCCGGGCGCCGGCGGCGGCCAGCAGCTCCGCGTGCTCGGCGTAGCCGAAGCTGAACGCCTTCCCGGTGGCCACCGCGACGGTGGCCCGCTCACCGCCGCACCCGCCGGGATCCCCCACCGCCGCCGCCGGATCCCAGGGCGTCGTGACGGGCCGGGCGGCGGCGACCGCCGCCACCGCCGCCAGGTCGACGTGGCGTGCCACCAGCGCGGTCATCGCCTCGACCGCGAGCCGGGCGCGGCGTCCATACTCGACCGCCGTGACCAAGCCCAAATACCTTGTCGGCAACTCTAATTCGGCGCTGCGCGGGATGGCGCCCAGCACCGGCACGCCGGCCTGTTCGCACGCCTGACGCAGCACCTGCTCGTGGCGGGCCGACCCGACCCGGTTCAGGATCACCCCGGCGACCCGGGTCGCGGCGTCGAACGTCGAGAAGCCGTGCAGCAGGGCGGCGATGCTCTGGCTCTGGCCGCGCGCGTCGACGACCAGCACGACGGGCGCGCCCAGCAGCGCGGCGACGTGCGCGGTGGATCCCGCCGCCGGGCTGGCGCCGGACGGCCCGATCCGCCCGTCGAACAGCCCCATCACGCCCTCGACGACGGCGATGTCGGCGCCGGCGGCGCCGTGCGCGTACAGCGGGCCAATCAGGTTCTCCCCCACCAACACCGGGTCGAGGTTGCGGCCCGGCCGGCCGGCGGCCAGGCCGTGATAGCCGGGATCGATGAAGTCCGGCCCCACCTTGAACGCCGCCACCCGGCGGCCCGCCCGGCGCAGGGCACCGATCAAACCCGTTGCCACCGTGGTCTTTCCGCTGCCGGAGGCGGGCGCCGCGACGACCACCGCGGGCACGTTCACCACTCGATGCCCTTCTGCCCCTTGCGCCCGGCGTCCATCGGGTGCTTCACCTTGGACATCTCGGTGACCAGGTCGGCCGCATCGATGAGCCGTTGCGGGGCATCGCGTCCGGTGATCACCACGTGCTGGTGTCCGGGCCGCCCCGCCAACACGGACACCACCTCGTCGACGTCCACCCAGCCCCATTTCAGCGGATAGGTGAATTCGTCCAGCACGTAGAAGTCGTGCCGGGCGGCCGCCAGCCGGCGGGCGATCTCGGCCCAGCCGTCGGCCGCGGCCGCCGCGTGATCGTCGTCGCTGCCCGCCTTGCGCGTCCAGGACCAGCCGGCGCCCATCTTGTGCCACTCCACCGGCGCGCCGATCCGCTGTTCCTCGTGCAGGCGGCCGAGTGCGGCGAACGCCGCCTCCTCGCCCACCTTCCACTTGGCGCTCTTGACGAACTGGAACACCGCCACGGAAAGCCCGGCGTTCCACGCCCGCAACGCCATTCCGAATGCGGCCGTCGACTTCCCCTTGCCGGCGCCGGTGTGCACCGCCAGCACCGGGGTGTGCCGGCGGGTCCGGGTGGTCAGGCCGTCGTCGGGAACTTGAAGCGGAACACCTTGTGGCATAAGCGGTTACCCTTTCTGTTCGCCCCGGCTCAGGCGGCGTCGCGCACCGCACGCGTCAGCGAATCCGCGTGCAACTGCTCCAGCCGCACCGCCGGGGCGCCCAGCTGGCGTGCCAGGTGTTCGGCCAGGCCCAGCCGCACATACGACGTTTCGCAGTCCACCACCACCGCGGCCGCGCCCTCGGCGACCAGCCGGCCCGCGGCGATCCGGCTGCGGCCCAACGGATCCGGGCCGGCGGTGGCCCGGCCGTCGGTGAGCACCACCACGAGGGCGCGGCGCGCCCGGTCGCGGGCCTTCTCCCGGACGATCAGCTCGCGCGCGGCCAGCAGCCCTTCGGCCAGCGGCGTCTTGCCGCCGGTGTCGAAGCGGGCCAGCCGCCGCCCGGCGATGTGCGCCGAGGAGGTGGGCGGCAACAGCAGCCGCGCCTGCTGTTGCCGGAACGTGATCACGGCGACCTTGTCGCGGCGCTGATAGGCGTCGCGCAGCAGCGACAGCGTGGCACCGCTGACCGCCGCCATCCGGTCCCGCGCCGCCATCGATCCGGAGGCGTCGACGACGAAGATCACCAGATTGCCTTCGCGGCCCTCGCGCACGGCCCGTCGCACATCGTCGGGCCCCGGCCGCAGCGGCCCGGCACCGGCCCGTTCGGCGGCCGAGAGCAGGGTGGCGAACAGGTGCAGCCCGTGGCCGCCGCAGCCGGTGTCGGCGCCGTCGGTGGCTGCGATGACGCTGCCGCTGGCGTTGCGGGCCCGCGACCGCCGGCCGGGTGCCCCTTCGCCGACACCGGGGACCCGCAGCGCGCGGGTGCGAAACGTCTTCGACGGCGGCGCACTCGGTTTCGTCGTCGGCGGCCGCGGCTTGGCGTCCTGCGCCGAATCCCGTTGCGGCGGTTGCTGTTCTGTCTCGCCGGCCTGGCCTCCGCCGGGCGGGTCGGGATCCGGGTCGGGCTCGGAGCCGGCCTGGGCCAGGGCCTCGTCCAGTTGCTCGCGGTCGATGCCCGGGTCGTCGAAGGGATCGCGGCGGCGGCGGTGCGGCAGGGCCAGCTCGGCGGCCACCCGGATGTCCTGCTCCTCGACGGTGGGTGCGCCGCGCCAGGCCGCGTGCGCGACCGCGGTGCGGGCCACCACCAGATCGGCCCGCATGCCGTCCACGTCGAACGCCGCGCACAGCGCCGCGATGCGCCGTAACTCGGTGTCGGGCAACACCACGTCGTCGACCAGGGCGCGCGCCGCAGCGATGCGCCGGGCCAGCTCGGCGTCGGCGTCGGCGTAGCGTTCGGCGAAACCGTCCGGGTCGGCCTCATAGGCCATCCGCTGCCGGATCACCTGCGCCCGCACCTCCACGTCACGCGAGGCATGCACGTCGACGGTGAGCCCGAACCGGTCCAGCAGCTGCGGACGCAGTTCGCCCTCTTCGGGATTCATGGTGCCGATCAACACGAACCGGGCGTCATGCGAATGCGAGATGCCGTCGCGTTCGATGTGCACCCGTCCCATAGCCGCGGCGTCGAGCAACACGTCGACGAGATGATCGTGCAGCAAGTTGACCTCGTCGACGTAGAGCACACCGCCGTGCGCGCGGGCCAGCAGCCCCGGGGAGAACGCGTGCTCGCCGTCGCGCAGCACCCGCTGCAGGTCCAGCGAGCCGATCACCCGGTCTTCGGTTGCGCCGAGCGGCATTTCGACCAGGTTCGCGTCGCTGCCGGTGGCGGCGGACAGCAGGGCCGCCAGGCCGCGCACGGCCGTCGACTTGGCGGTGCCCTTCTCGCCGCGGATGAGCGCGCCGCCGATCTCCGGGCGCACGGCGCACAGCAGCAGGGCCAGCCGCAGCCGGTCGTGCCCGACGATGGCGCTGAACGGGTAGGGCTTCACGGCTTTTCCGCCAATCCCGAGCCGGGTCGCAGCATGGGCACGTGCGGGACGCCGTCGTCGAGGAAATCGTCGCCGTCGCGGACGAATCCGTGCTGGGCGTACATGTCGGCCAGGTAGGTCTGGGCGTTGATCCGGCACGGGTAGTCACCCACCTCGGCCAGCGCCGCGCGCAGCAGCCGGGTGGTGTGGCCCTGGCCGCGGGCGCTGCGTTTGGTGCACAGCCGCCCGATCCGGAACGCCTTCTCGCCGCCGGCGTGCTCCTCCATCAGCCGCAGCGTGCAGATCACCTCGCCGTCGGAGGTTTCCAGCCAGAAGTGCCGGGTTTCGGCGAGCAGGTCGCGCCCGTCCAACTCCGGATACGGGATGGCCTGCTCGACGACGAACACCTCAACCCGCAGCTTGAGCAGCTCGTAAAGCGTTTGGGCATCAAGGTCTTTGGCCCACGTGCGTCGCAATGCTTCTGTCATCTGCGCCGCTCCTCCTCATCGCTGCGCTCTGCATCGTCGTCGGCGCGAGTCATCTGCGCCGCTCCTCCTCATCGCTGCGCTCTGCATCGTCGTCGGCGCGAGTCACTAAGGGCGCTCCTCATCCAACTCGTCCAGTCCCAGGATCTTCGTTCCCCATGAATAGACTTCCTCATACAGCGCCGGCTCGTCGGACAGCGTCACGCCCAGCGAGGGAACCATCTCCTTGAGCGCGGGCAGCCACGACCGATAACGGTCAGCGAAACAGCGCTGCAGCACATCGAGCATGATCGGCACCGCCGTCGACGCACCCGGCGAGCCGCCGAGCAACCCCGCGATGCTGCCGTCGCCGGCCGCCACCACAGTGGTGTCGAAGTCAAGCACGCCGCCGCGGCGCCGATCGCGCCGGATCACCTGCACCCGCTGACCGGCCACCGTCAGCTCCCAGTCCGAATCCGCTGCGGTGGGCGCGAATTCGCGTAGCATCCGCATCCGGTCCGGCGCGGACAGCCGCAACTGGCCGATCAGGTATCGCAGCAACGTCAGCTGGGTGACGCCGACGCCGAGCAGCGCGACCAGATTGTGCGGCCGCACCGAGCGGGGCAGATCGGTGAAGTGCCCGTGTTTCAAGAACTTCGGCGACCAGCCGGCATACGGCCCGAACACCAGCCACGGCTTGCCGTTGACGTAGCGCAGGTCAAGATGCAACGCTCCCAGCGGCGGGGCCCCCGGCGCCGGGGCCCCGTACACCTTGGCCCGGTGCGCCGCGGTGAGCACGGGATTGTCGGCGCGCAGGAACCGACCGCCGATCGGGAACCCCGCGAATCCGCGGGCCTCGCCGATACCCGACTTCTGCAGCAGCGGCAGCGCGTCACCGCCGGCCCCGACGAACACGAATTTGGCTTTGCACCGGTGCTTTTCGCCGGTCCGGCGGTTGCGGATCAGCAACGTCCAGCTGCCGTCGGACTCCCGCGTCAGGTTGTGCACCTGATGGCCGAACAGCGCCGTCGCGCCGCCGCGCACGCAGAACCCGATCAGCTGTCGCGACAGCGCGCCGAAGTCGACGTCGGTGCCGTGGCGCGCCCAATTCAGCGCGGTCGGTTCGGAGAAGTCCCGCCGGTCGGCCATCAACGGCAGCCGGCGGGCGAACTCGTCGGCGTCCTCGATCAATTCGATGCCGGCGAACAACGGGTTGGGCGCCAGCGCCTGCTGCCGGCGCCGCAGATACTCGACGGCCCGCGCCCCGCGCACGAAACTCGCGTGCGGGATCGGGGTCACGAAGCCCCGATCGGTCAGCATGCCGTTCTCCACGGCATACGCCCAGAATTGGCGGGTCACCTGGAACTGCTCGTTGATGCGCACCGCTTTGGCGATGTCGATGGAGCCGTCGGCGCGCTGCGGGGTGTAGTTGAGCTCGCACAGCGCCGAATGCCCGGTGCCGGCGTTGTTCCACGGGCTGCTGCTCTCGGCGCCGACCGCGTCCAGGCGCTCGACGAAGGTCATCGACCAATCCGGCTGCAGCCGCCGCAGCAACGCGCCCAGTGTGGCGCTCATGATGCCCGCGCCCACCAGCACGACGTCCGTGCGGGTGGTCCTGGCTAGCGATGACACCGGCTTGTTGGTCCTTTTCCTCGAGGCATGCCGATCCTCAGGTTATCCGGTGGCAAAGCGACGCGAACCACGCGCGGCGTCGCCGCGGCCGGCAAAAGCTCTAAGCTGGCGGGGTGACTGGCGGGGCGGCTGGCTGGGTGCCCGACGTGCTACCCGGCTATTGGCAGCGCACCCTGGCGCTGGGCGCCGATCCGGCCGGCGAGGGCGACATCGTCGCGACCCTGATCCGGCGCGGGGACGACGCGGCGCCGGCCGCCGATCACGCGGTGCTGGCGGTGCACGGGTATACCGACTACTTCTTCCACACCGCGTTGGCCGATCACTTCGCCGCGCGCGGTTTCGCCTTCTACGCGCTGGACCTGCACAAGTGCGGCCGGTCGCGGCGCGACGGGCAGACGCCGCATTTCGTCACCGACCTGGCCAACTACGACACCGAACTGGAACGCGCGCTGAGCGTGGCGAGCGGGGGAAGCCGCAGGGTGCTGGTGTACGGGCATTCGGCCGGCGGGCTGATCGTGTCGTTGTGGCTGGACCGGCTGCGGCGCCGAAATCCCGTCGCGCACTCGGCAGTTGGCGGTCTGGTGCTCAACAGCCCGTTCCTGGAGCTGCCCGGCCCGCCCATCCTGTGGCACTCGCTGACCGTGGCGCTGATCGCCGGCCTGTCCCGGGTGCGTTCCAAGGGCGTGGCCCGGTCCCCGGTGCAGGGTGGCTACGGCACCACGCTGCACCGCGACTACGGCGGGGAATTCGACTACAACCTGCAGTGGAAACCCGTTGGCGGCTTTCCGATCACGTTCGGTTGGCTGCACGCAGTGCGCCGCGGTCAGGCGCGACTGCACCGCGGTCTCGACGTCGGGGTGCCGAACCTGATCCTGCGCTCGGACCACAGCGTGCAGGAGACGCCCGACCCGGCATCCATGCACTGCGGTGACGCGGTGCTCGACGTCACCCAGATCGCCCGCTGGGCGGGCTGTATCGGCAACCGCAGCACCATCATTCCGGTCGCCGATGCCAAACACGACGTGTTCTTGTCGTTGCCGGGGCCCCGCGCGGCGGCCTATCGGCAACTGGATCTGTGGCTGGACGGCTACCTGCGCGACCGGAGCACCGATAGCACCCGGGCCCCGGCGTCCCGGGACGAAGGGTGAGGCGCCGAACATGGAAACCTACGACCTCGCGATCATCGGAACCGGTTCGGGCAACAGCCTTCTCGATGCCCGCTTCGCCGGCAAGCGGACCGCCATCTGCGAGCACGGCACCTTCGGCGGAACCTGCCTCAACGTCGGGTGCATCCCCACCAAGATGTTCGTCTACGCCGCCGACGTCGCCACGACGATCCGGGAGGCGGCCCGCTACGGCGTCGACGCGCACCTCGACGGGGTGCGCTGGCCCGACATCGTCTCCCGCGTCTTCGGCCGCATCGACCCGATCGCGGCCAGCGGCGAAGAGTATCGGCGCTCCTCGGTCAATATCGACCTGTACCGCAGCCACACCCGGTTCGGGCCGGTGCAATCCGACGGCCGTTACCTGTTGCGCACCGACGCCGGCGAGCAGTTCACCGCCGAGCAGGTGGTGATCGCCGCCGGGTCGCGGCCGGTGATTCCCCCCGCGATCCTCGAGTGCGGCGTCACCTACCACACCAGCGACACCATCATGCGCATCCCCGCGCTGCCCGAGCATCTGGTGATCGTCGGAAGTGGCTTCGTGGCAGCCGAATTCGCGCACATCTTCTCCGCGCTGGGGGTGCACGTGACCGTGGTGATCCGCAGCGGCCGCATGCTGCGCCAGTACGACGACATGATCTGCGAGCGGTTCACCCGGCTGGCCGCGGCCAAATGGGAACTGCGCACCCAGCGCAACGTGGTGGGCGGCAGCAACCGCGGCTCCGGCGTCACACTGCGCCTGGACGACGGATCCACGCTGGACGCCGAGGTGCTGCTGGTGGCCACCGGCCGGATATCCAACGCCGATCTGCTCGACGCCGGGCAGGCCGGCGTCGACGTGGAGAACGGTCGCGTGGTGGTCGACGAGTACCAACGCACTTCGGCCCGAGGGGTTTTCGCGCTCGGTGACGTGTCGTCGCCGTATCAGCTCAAGCACGTCGCCAACCACGAGGCCCGGGTGGTGCGGCACAACCTGCTCTGCGACTGGGACGACACCGAGTCTATGGCCGTCACCGACCACCGCTACGTTCCGTCGGCGGTGTTCACCGATCCCCAGCTGGCCACCGTGGGGCTGACCGAAAACCAGGCGATAGCACGGGGTTTCGACATCTCGGTGGCGATCCAGAACTACGGCGACGTCGCCTACGGGTGGGCGATGGAAGACACCACCGGGGTAGTCAAGCTGATCGCCGAGCGCACCAGCGGGCGGCTGCTGGGCGCGCACATCATGGGCCCTCAGGCGTCCTCGATCATCCAGCCGCTGATCCAGGCGATGAGCTTCGGGCTGACCGCCGCGCAGATGGCCCGCGGCCAGTACTGGATTCACCCGGCGCTGCCCGAGGTCGTCGAGAACGCGCTGCTGGGCCTGTACTGATTTCGCGGGCACGGGCCGTGTGCCCGCCTTGCGTCCGGCAAGACGCGGAACTTACAGTCGTGCCCGTTGCCCTGTGCCCGACACCGCCCGCGCCGGAAGGACCCCCGTGACCAGTACGGAGATCGACCGGTGGCCGGCACGGGCGACCAGGTTTCTCGGCGCGCTGGCGCCGGCGGAATGGTGGCGGCTGGCGTCGATGCTGGGCGCCATCCTCGCCCTGCACCTGATCGGCTGGTTGACCTTGGTGCTGTTGGTGGCCCCGGCGCAATACAGCTTGGGCGGCAAGGCATTTGGTGTCGGTGTCGGATTGACGGCCTACACCCTGGGCCTGCGGCACGCCTTCGACGCCGACCACATCGCCGCGATCGACAACACCACCCGCAAGCTGATGAACGACGGGCAGCGCCCGCTGGCCGTCGGCTTCTTCTTCTCGCTGGGCCATTCCACGGTGGTGTTCGCGCTGGCGGTGCTGCTGGCCTGCGGGGTGAGGACGGTGGTGGGGCCGGTGCGCGACGACTCGTCGGCGCTGCACCACTACACCGGGCTGATCGGCACCAGCGTCTCGGGCGTGTTCCTCTATGCGATCGCCCTGCTCAACGTCGTCGTCCTGGTCGGCATCCTGCGCGTCCTCGCGCGAGTGCGCCGGGGTGACTACGACCCGCACACCGACGCCGCGGAATTGGAGCGGCAGCTGGACAACCGGGGGCTGATGAACCGGTGGCTGGGCCGGTTCACCAAGTCGATCACCCAGTCCTGGCACTGCTATCCGGTCGGCCTGCTGTTCGGGCTCGGTTTCGACACCGCCACCGAGGTCGCGCTGCTGGTGCTGGCCGGCACCAGCGCGGCGGCCGGGCTGCCCTGGTACGCCATCCTGTGCCTGCCGGTGCTGTTCGCGGCCGGCATGTGCCTGCTGGACACCATCGACGGCTCGTTCATGAACTTCGCCTACGGCTGGGCGTTTTCCAACCCGGTGCGCAAGATCTACTACAACATCATCATCACCGCGCTGTCGGTGGCGGTCGCGTGGGTGATCGGCAGCATCGAGCTGCTCGTCCTGTTCGCCGACGAATTCGGTTGGCGGGGCTCGTTCTGGGACTGGCTCGGCGGGCTGGACCTGAACACGGTCGGTTACGTCGTCGTCGGCATGTTCGTCCTCACCTGGGCGGTGGCCCTGCTGATCTGGCGGTACGGACGCATCGAAGAGAGGTGGGCCGGCGCCGATCCGCGCGCCGGGACCGGCCGAGAAGCCTGAACCGCGCCCTGACGGTCGGGCCGCCCCGGGCCCGATCGCCGACTGGCGCGCGTGTGGGCCGGACGCCAGACTGGCCGGGTGCCCGGTTCGCTGCGCGACGTGCTGCCCGCCGCGGCCGCCCTGCTCGGCGTCGCAGATGCGGGGCACGAGTCGGGCGGGTCGGCCGTGACCGACTGGGTCGGCACCGAGCGGGTGGACCGGGTGCTGGTGCTGCTGGTCGACGGGCTGGGCTGGCAGCTGCTCGCCCAGCTGGCCGGCGACGCCCCGCTGCTCGCCGCGGTGCGGGCCGGCGAGGTCGGCAGGCTGACCAGGCTGGACTGCACCTTCCCGTCGACCACCCCGACCAGCCTGGTGTCGCTGGCCACCGGCGCGGCGCCCGGCCAGCACGGGATCCTGGGCTTCACGCTGCGGGTGCCGGGCACCGACCGGGTGCTCAACCACGTCCGGTGGCGCGACGACCCGGCGCCGGACGCCTGGCAGCCGCTGCCCACCTGGTTCGAGCGGCTCGCCGCCGCCGGTGTCCGCGCCCGCGCCGTGCTGCCGTCGTCGTTTCTGGGCAGTGGCCTGACCGAGGCCGCCTACCGCGGCGCCCGGCTGGTGCCGGCCGAGCCCGCCGACGACTACCCGCGGCTGGTCGGCGACGAGCTGCGGGCGGGCCCCGGGCTGGTGTACGGCTACACCGCGGAGCTGGACACCGCGGCCCACCTGTTCGGGATCGGCTCGCCGCAGTGGCACACCGCGGCGGCGGCCGTCGACGCCCTGCTGTCCGGCCTGCTCGAGGCGCTGCCGCCGAATGCCGCGCTGCTGGTGACCGCCGACCACGGCGGCCTCAACGTCCCGCCCGAGGCCCGCGTCGACCTGGACAGCGACCCGCGGCTGGCCGCGGGCATCCGCGTGGTGGCCGGCGAGCCGCGGGTGCGGTACCTGCACACCGAGCCGGGCGCCGCGCCCGACGTGCAGGCCGCGTGGTCGGAGCTGCTCGACGGCCGGGCCGCCGTGTACAGCCGCGTGCAGGCGGTGGCCACCGGCATGTTCGGCCCGGTCGCCGACCGGCACCTGCCGCGGCTCGGCGACGTGGTGGTGGTCTGTTCCGGGGACACCGCGGTGCTGGCCAGCGCCCACGAGCCGCCGGAGACGGCGCGCCTGGTCGGCTTCCACGGCGCGGCCACGCCGGCCGAGACGGCGATCCCGCTGATGCTGTTCCGCCGGTAGCGGCCGGCGGCCCGTGCCACACCGGACTCCGACCGAGTTCACAGCTGGTTCCGACCGTCGCGGGTTTCCCGCGCTACATTCGATGCACTGTGATCTTGCGAGGCGGCGACGAAACGCGGCGATGGCAGCCGGCCATCGCGGTTGCCGCAGCGCTCGGGGTGTTCATCGCGCTGGTCGCGGGGTCGGCGTTGCGGCCCGCGTGCGCCGCGGCCGCCCTGCCCGAGCCGCCGGCCTGGACGGCCCCGACTGCGGCCCCGCCCGTGGCGATGCCGTCGGCCCCGACCGTGGCGCGGGTTGCCGGGCGCCCGTCGACGATCAGCCGGGCCGCCCCGGCCACCTCGCGGTCTGCGGCACCGGCGAACAACACCAACAAGAAGCCGTTCCACAGCACGTGGATGACCAAGGAGCGGCCGCTGAGCTGGAACCGCCTGTCGCCGCACGCGGTTCTGTCGCCGATACCGATATCCTTCAGCCCGTTGGGTTTTGCCCCGCGAGGGGCCCCATCCCGCGCGCCCGCAACCTTTCTGCCCGACCGGGATGTCTTGACACTGTTCGGCGTGGCCCGACGCTGATCGACGCGCGGCCGGACTCCGGGGTCCGGCCCAGGACGTGTAACCCCCGTGTCTATCTGTTGAAGGAAGCCCCATGGTTTCGGGTACCGCTCACACCGGCGCAGTCAGGCAGTGGCCGTAATGGATTTCGCAACGCTTCCCCCGGAAGTCAGCACCGGGCTGATGCATTCGGGCCCGGGCGCCGGATCGCTGATCCGGGCCGCCGCGGCGTGGGACGGGCTGGCCCGTCAACTGCGCGCCGTCGCGACCAGCTACCGGGCGGCGACCGCCGCCCTGGGCGACGCGGCCGCCCGCTACATCGACTGGCTGGACGGCAACGCCGCGCGCGGCGAGCAGGCCGCCGAGGGGCTCACCGCGGCCGCCGACGCGCACCGGTCGGCCTGCGCGGCGATGGTGCCCCCGCCGGTGATCGCCGGCAACCGCACCCACCGGCTGGCGCTGGTGTCGGCGAACTGCCTGGGCCAGCACAGCCCGGCGATCGCCGAGGTGGACGCCGCCTACGAGCGGATGTGGGCGCGCAACGCCGCCGCCATGTACGCCTACGCCGACGCCTCGGCCGCCGCGGTGACGCTGACCCCGTTCACCGCGCCGCCGGGAGACTGCGGGGCGGCGACCCGAAGCTGGGCGTTGACCGCCGCACCCGAGCTGATCGCGGCCGGCGGCCAGGTGATGGCGGCCATTCCGGGTGCCCTGGAACAGCTGTCGGCGGCGCCGCTGCGCACGCTGGACGCGGCCATGTCCGCCGTCACGCCGGCACTGTCGAAACTGAATTCGCTGACCGCGCCCTCGGATCTGGCGATCGGCCACCTCAATTCGATGAACAAGGCGGCGGCGCTGCAGACGCTGTTCCCCGGGCCGGCCGCCGTGCCCCGGGTGTGCGCGGTCGTCGGTCGCGCGATGACGGTCGGCGTGCTGTCGGCGCCGCGGGGCGCGGCCGCGCTCGCCCCGCTGGCGCGGCAGCCGCGCCCGGACCGGGCGGGCGAGCACATCCGGCTGGTGCCGCCTGGCGAGCCGGCGGGCCCGCACGCGGCCGGCGAGTCCGGTGGTTAGAGCGGGGTCACGTACGCCGCGCTGATGCCGCCGTCGACCAAGAACGTGGACGCGGTGATGAAGGACGCGTCATCGCTGGCCAAGAATGCTGCCGCAGCGGCGATTTCGCCAGGTTCGGCGAAGCGGCCGACCGGCACGTGCACCAGCCGGCGGGCGGCGCGCTGCGGGTCTTTGGCGAACAGCTCCTGCAGCAGCGGGGTGTTGACCGGCCCGGGGCACAGCGCGTTCACCCGGATGCCCTGCCGGGCGAACTGCACCCCGAGTTCCCGCGACAGGGCCAGTACCCCGCCCTTGGCGGCGGTGTAGGAGATCTGCGACGTCGCCGAGCCCATCACCGCGACGAACGACGCGGTGTTGATGATCGACCCGCGTCGCGCGGAAACCATGTGCCGCAACGCCGCCCGGCAGCACAGATACACCGACGTCAGGTTGACGTCCTGGACGCGTTGCCAGGCCGGCGGTTCGGTGTTCTCGATGACGTCGTCGTCGGGGGGTGAGATGCCGGCGTTGTTGAACGCGATGTCGATGCGCCCGTAGCGGCGGGCGGCGGTGTCGAACAGCGCGTTGACCGCGTCCTCGTCGGCGACGTCGGTCGGCACGAACAGGCCGGACAGTTCGTCGGCGGCCGCCGCCCCGGCGTCGGCGTCGATGTCGGCCACCACGATGGTGGCGCCTTCGGCGTGCATCCGACGCGCCGCGGCCAGCCCGATCCCGCCGCCGGCGCCGGTGATGACCGCCACCCGGCCCGCCAACCGTTGCGTCAGGTCCATCACGGCTCCTCGTCGATCGCGATGAAAACGTTCTTGGTCTCGGTGAACTGCGCCGGGGCGTCCGGTCCCAGTTCGCGGCCCAGCCCCGACTGTTTGAACCCGCCGAACGGGGTGTGGTAGCGAACCGACGAATGCGAATTCACCGACAGGTTTCCGGCTTCCACCGCCCGGGACACCCGCAGCGCCCGGGACAGATCGTTGGTCCAGATCGACCCGGACAGGCCGTAGCTGGTGTCGTTGGCCAGCGCGACGGCGTCCTGCTCGTCGTCGAAGGCCAGCACCGTGACCACCGGGCCGAAGATCTCCTCGGTGGCGCAGCGGTCCGTGCGGGATGGGGTCAGAACCGTTGGGGGAAACCAGAATCCAGGCCCCGTCGGCGCCGTGCCGCGAAAGGCGACCGGGGCTCCGTCGGGCACGTAGGACGCCACCTTGGCGCGGTGCGCGGCCGACACCAGCGGCCCCATCTGGGTGCCGCGGGACGCCGGATCGCCGACCACAATGCCGGTGACGGCGGGCTCGAGCAGCTCCATGAACCGGTCAAAGACGGTGCGCTGCACCAGGATTCGGCTGCGGGCGCAGCAGTCCTGCCCGGCGTTGTCGAACACCCCGGCCGGCGCGGTCGCGGCGGCCCGCTGCAGATCGCAGTCGGCGAACACGATGTTGGCGCTCTTGCCGCCCAGCTCCAGGGTCACCCGCTTCACCTCGGCGGCCGCGCCGGCCAGCACCTTCTTGCCGACCTCCGTGGAGCCGGTGAACACGATCTTGCGAACGTCGGGGTGCGTGACGAACCGCTCCCCGACCACCGTCCCCGGTCCGGGCAGCACCTGCAGCAGGTCGCGGTCCAGCCCGGCCTGCACCGCCAGCTCGGCGAGCCGGATGGTGGTCAGCGGCGTCGGCTCGGCGGGTTTGACCAGCACGGCGTTGCCGGCGGCCAGGGCGGGCGCGATGCCCCAGGACGCAATCGGCATCGGGAAGTTCCACGGGGTGATCACACCGACCACGCCGAGCGGCTCGTGGAACGTGACGTCCAGTCCGCCGGCGACGGGAATCTGCTTGCCGGACAAGCGTTCCGGGCTGCCCGCGTAGAACGTCAGCACGTCGCGGACCTGGCCGGCCGCCCACTCGGCCGAGGCGATGGGGTGCCCGGAGTTGGCGACCTCGAGGGCGGCCAGTTCGTCGCGGTGGGCGTCGACGGCGGCGGCGAAGGCCCGCAGCCCGGCGGCCCGGTCGGCCGGGGCGAGCCGGGCCCACCGCCGCTGGGCCGCCCGCGCCCGGTCCACCGCGTCGTCGACGGCGGCGGCGTCGGCGTGCTCGACCGATCCCAGCACCTCCTCGGTGGCCGGGTTGATCAGTCGCGCGGTACTCAACGGGCGACCCCGGCGTGCGACCGGGCGGCGTCCACGATCGCGGTGAACAGCCGCAGGTCGTGCAGGGACTGTTCCGGATGCCATTGCACGGCAAGCACAAACGCGTCACCGGGCAGCTCCACCGCCTCCACCACACCGTCGGGATCCCACGCGCTGACCACCAGCCCGTCGCCCACCTTGTCGATCGCCTGATGGTGATAGCACGGCGCATCGACCGTCTCGCCCAGCAGCGCGGCCAGCCGGGTGCCCGCGACGGTGCGCACCGGCAGCGTGCTGAACACCCCGTTGCCGGCCCGGTGCCCGCCGTGCCCGAGCACGTCGGGCAGGTGCTGGTGCAGGGTGCCGCCGAACGCGACGTTGAGCACCTGCGCGCCGCGGCAGATGCCCAGCACCGGCAGCCCGCGCTGCAGCGCGCCCCGCAGCAGCGCGAATTCCCAAGCGTCGCGGTCGGTCCGGGGTGCATCGGTGCTCGGGTGCGGCCGCTGGCCGTAGCCGGCGGGGTCGAGGTCGTAACCCCCGGTGATCACCAGGGCGTGCAGGCCGTCCAGCAAGGAGCCGACGATCCCGGTGTCCACCGGCTGCGGCGGCAGCAGCACGGCGATCCCCCCGGCCCGGGTGACGCCCTCGAAGTAGTCGGCGGGCAGGTACCCGGCGGGGATGTCCCAGATCCCGGTCTGCACCCGTTCCAGATACGCCGTCAGGCCCACCACCGGCCGCCGCGGCGGATCGCCCCCGAGGGGCTCAGAGCCGTTCAAAACCACGCATCCTCTCCCAATCGGTGACCGCGGCGTGAAACGCCGCCAGCTCGACCCGGGCGTTGTTCAGGTAGTGCGCGACGACGTCGTCGCCGAACACCTGCCGCGCCAGCGCCGAGTGCTCGAACAGCGCCGCCGCCTCGGCCAGGGTGGCCGGCAGCCGGCCGACGCCGCGGGCGCGGTAGGCGTTGCCCGCGCAGGGTTCCGGCAGCGCCAGGCCCTGCTCGATACCGTACAGCCCGCCGGCGACGATCGCCGCCACCGCCAGATACGGGTTGACGTCGCCGCCGGGAACCCGGCACTCGACGCGGGTGTGCGCGCCGTGGCCGACCACCCGCAGCGCGCAGGTGCGGTTGTCCAATCCCCAGGCCAGCGCGGTGGGCGCGAAACTCTCATCGGCGAATCGCTTGTAGGAGTTGATGTTCGGCGCGTAGAACAGCGTGAAGTCTGCCATGGTGGCCAGCAGGCCGGCCAGGAAGCTGCAGAACATCGTCGACATGCCGTGCGGGCGGCTGGGGTCGGCGAACGCCGCCCCGCCCTGGGCGTCGCGCAGCGAAAGGTGAACGTGGCAGCTGTTGCCTTCGCGCTCATCGTATTTCGCCATGAATGTCAGGCTCTTGCCATGCTGATCGGCGATCTCCTTGGCCCCGTTCTTGTAGATGACGTGGTTGTCGCAGGTCCGCAGCGCCTCGTCGTAGCGGAAGCCGATCTCCTGCTGGCCGCGGTTGCATTCGCCCTTCACGGACTCGAATCGCAGTCCCGCACCGGCCATTCCGCGCCGGATGTCGCGCAGCAGCGGCTCCATGCGCGACGACGCCGAGATCGCGTAGTCGATGTTGTAGTCACTGGCCGGGGTCAGCCCGCGGTAGCCGCTGGCCCACGCCTGGCGGTACAGCTCGTCGAACACCATGAATTCCAGCTCCGTCGCGGCGTCGGCGAACAGCCCCCGCCCGGCCAGCCGGTCGAGCTGGCGGCGCAGCACGGCCCGCGGCGACACCGCGACCGGGCTGCCGTCGGCCCCCACCACGTCGGCGATCACCAGCGCCGTCCCGGGCAGCCAGGGAATGCGGCGCAGGGTGGACAGGTCCGGGCGCATCACCAGGTCGCCGTACCCGGTGTCCCAGCCCGAGATCGCATAGCCGCCCACGGTATTCATGTCGACGTCGACGGCCAGCAGGTAGCCGCAACACTCGACCCCGGTGGCGGCCGCCTCGTCGACGAACAGCCGCGCGTCCATCCGCTTGCCGACCAGCCGGCCCTGCATGTCGGGGAAGGCCACGATGACGGTGTCCACCCGCGTTTCCGGCGCGCCGGCGGCCACCAGTTGGTCCAGCGCGGCGAGCGAGAGCATCGCGGTATCGGAACCGGTCAGCGCGCTGTCTTCACTGGCCATGACCGTCGCGGGCTACCAGGTGCTGGTGCGCAGAATGATCTCGGCGGCCAGTTGCGCCGTCGACTCCTGCACCGTGCGCCGCCCCAGGTGCACCACCCGGTAGTCGGCGTAGACGTACTGCTGGCTGGCTTGGGCCACCGCCCGGGCGGCCGGCGAGCTGACCAACACCGTGGTGCCGATCTCCACCGGCGGGCAGTGCCCGTCGCGGATGGCGCCGTCGCGGTCGGCGGCCCGCGGGTGCCCGCGGTCGATCACCACCAGGCCGACGAACCGGCCCAGCCGGGTCGCCGTCAGTTCCCAGGCGAGTTCGCCGCCGGCGCGGTCACCCATCACGACGGCCCAGCCGATGCCCAGCGCGTCGAGGATGCCGATCACCGATTTGGGGGTGAGCCGCGGATCGAAGCCGATCACCACCGTGCGCAGCGACGCGGTGTGCAGCCGTTCGCAGACCGCGTCGTAGGCCGCGGGCGCGCGATCCTCGTCACCGAGGATGACGACGACGACGCCGTTCTCCGGACCGGCCACAACGACCGGGACACCGAACCCGTCCAGGGTGGTCATCATCGAGGACACCCAAGCACGCTACAGCCAAACGGCCTGTGTGCGCGACGCTTCTCGAGCATCCGATACGCGGGCGCGGATTTTTGACCGCGCCGTCAACAACGGCGTTCACCGTCGGGGTGCGCGAATTCCCTACCGGCACAACCGAGTTGCCAGCCGCAGCCGCGGCGGCGGACCGTCCAGCAGCCCGAGCACTGCGTCGACGTCGAGGTGGGCCGCCAGCAGGTCGGCGGCCAGATCGAGTTGGGCGTCGCGCCGCGCGGCGACGTCGGTGTCGCCGGGCACGAAGCGCCGGCCGGCCGCGTCGGCGACCCGGACGAGCCAGGCGCGCCGGAAGTCGTCGTTGTCGAGCAGGCCGTGCCAGTGCGTCCCGAACACCGCGCCGCGCACCAGACCCTGCGGCTCGGCGTCCGAGTCGAACCAGCTGTGCTCGGCGCAGCGGGAGACCCGCCCGTGGTGGATCTCGTAGCCGGCCAGCGGCCGCTGCCAGCGGCGCAACGTCTTGGTGGGATGAAAGGCGATGTCGGCGTCCAGCAGACCCAGCCCGGCCACCTCGCCGACGCCGGATTCCACCCGGTCGTCGATGCGCCGGCACAGCATCTGAAATCCCCCGCAGATGCCCAGCACCGGCCTGCCGGCGGTGGCGTGCGCGGTGATCGCGGCGGCCAGTCCGCGCTCGCGCAGCCAGGACAGGTCGGCGACGGTGGCCTTGCTGCCCGGGATGACGACCAGGTCGGCGTCGGCGACGTCGGACGGTTCGCTGACCCAGCGCACCAGCACCCCGGGTTCGCAGGCCAGCGCCTCGACGTCGGTGGAGTTGGAGATCCGGGGCAGCCGGACGGCGGCCACCCGCAGCCAGTCGTCGCCCAGCGGCGGGTCGGGCGCGCCGACGACGCGGTGCGCCAGCACCGACAGCGAGTCCTCGGCGTCCAGCCACAGCCGGTCGGCGTACGGGAGCACACCGTAGGTGGGCCGGCCCGTGATGTCGTGCAGGCGGCGCAATCCGGGCTGCAGCAGCGCGGGGTCGCCGCGGAATTTGTTGACGACGAACCCGGCGATCAGCGCCTGGTCTTGCGGATCGAGCACCGCGACCGTGCCGAACAGGTGCGCCAGCAGACCGCCGCGGTCGATGTCGCCGACCAGGATCACCGCGAGATCGGCGGCCCTGGCCAGGCCCATATTGGCCAGATCCGTTGCACGCAGGTTGATTTCGGCCGGCGAACCCGCCCCCTCGCAGATCACCGCATCGAATTCGTCACGCAGGCAAGTCAATTCGTTCAGAACGAGGGCGGCGAGCCGGTCGCGGTGCTGCACATAGCTTGTCGCGGTAACCGATTCGGCCACTTGGCCCTTGATCACCAGCTGCGAGGTGCGGTCGCTGCCAGGTTTGAGCAGGATCGGGTTGAACCGCACGCTGGGTTCCAGGCCCGCCGCGCGGGCCTGAATCGCCTGGGCGCGGCCGATTTCCCCGCCCTCGACGGTGACCGCCGAGTTGTTGGACATGTTCTGCGCCTTGAACGGCGCCACCCGCACCCCGCGGCGGGCCAGCAACCGGCACAGGCCGGCCACCACCACCGACTTCCCGGCGTCGGAGCTGGTGCCGGCGACCAGCAGGGCTCCGCTCACCGGCTCACGGCAGCGTCAGGATTTCCACGCCGGTGTCGGTGACCAGCAGGGTGTGTTCGAACTGGGCGGTCCACTTGCGGTCCTTGGTGACCACCGTCCAGCCGTCGTCCCAGATCTCGTAGTCCAGGCCGCCGAGGTTGATCATCGGTTCGATGGTGAACGTCATGCCCGGCTGCATGATGGTCGACACCGACGGCTGGTCGTAGTGCAAGACGACCAGGCCGTTGTGGAAGGTGGTGCCGATACCGTGCCCGGTGAAGTCGCGAACCACGTTGTAGCCGAACCGATTTGCATACGATTCGATGACGCGGCCGATGACCGACAGGGCGCGCCCGGGCTTGACGGCGTTGATGGCGCGCATGGTCGCCTCCCGGGTGCGCTCGACGAGCAGCCGGTGCTCCTCGGCGACGTCGCCGGCCAGGAAGGTGGCGTTGGTGTCGCCGTGCACGCCGTCGATGTAGGCGGTGACGTCGATGTTGACGATGTCGCCGTCCTCGATCACCGTCGAGTCCGGGATGCCGTGGCAGATCACCTCGTTCAGCGACGTGCAGCACGACTTCGGATAGCCCTTGTAGCCCAGCGTGGACGGGTAGGCGCCGTGGTCGATCATGTACTCGTGGGCGATCCGGTCCAGTTCGTCGGTGGTCACCCCGGGCGCGACGGCTTTGCCCGCCTCCACCAGCGCGCCGGCCGCGATCCGCCCGGCGACCCGCATCTTCTCGATCACCTCGGGGGTTTGCACCCACGGCTCGCTGCCCTCCCGGGCGGTGGGCTTGCCCACGTATTCCGGGCGCGGAATGCGGGCGGGCACCGGCAGAGTCGGCGACAACTCTCCGGGGGACAGCGCGGTGCGAGCGGGCATGGTAGCTAGCTTAACCGCGCCCCGAACGGGCTCAGCCGCTCAACCGCCGGCGCAGCAGCGAGCGGCGGGGTCCCCGGATGACCACCGAGCCGCACACCACCCGCCCGGTCAGCACGACGTGCGGGCGGCCCTCACCGGGCGCGTCCTTGCGGCGGTCGACGGCGCTGCCCACATACACCTCGACGTCGTCGATGGAGGCGCTGGCGCCGTCGGGCAACCGGATTTGCACCGAGCCGAAGCGCATGTCCAGTTCGATCACCACCACCGGGCCGGCGAACCGGGCGCGGGTGAGGTCGAGTTCCACCGAGCCCAACCGGCGCACCAGCGCCAGCCGGGTGGGCACCGTCCACTCGCCGTGCCGCTTGAGCGAACCCGCCCAGCCGCGCAGTTCCACCCGGTCGGCCGCGGAGGTGACGATGGCGCCCGGTCCGGGCAGGTCGCCGACCAGGCCGTCCAGCTCGCCGCGGGTGCGCGCATAGGAGACCTGCGACGAGCGCTGCTCGAACTCGTCGATGTCGATCAGCCCCAGCGCGACCGCGTTGTGCAGCCGGCGCATGGTGCCGTTGCGGTCGGCGTCGGAGACCCGTAGCGCGACCATCTCTTCCCCGGACTCGCCCACGCTTGCAATTTACCGCCGCACGCGCCCTGTGAGCGGGCGTGTTGGTCAGGCCAAAAAGTCCGGCGGCAGCGACTCGAACATCACCTTGGTCATCCGGACCGCGTATTCCGAGCTGCCGCCCCCGACGATCAGCGCGGCGAAGGCCAGGTCGCCGCGGTAGCCGGCGAACCACGAGTGCGACCCGCCGGGGAACTCGGCCTCACCGGTCTTGCCGTACACCGCGCCGCAGCCGGCGATCTCCTTGGCGGTCCCGTTGGTGACCACCAGCCGCATCATCGGCCGCAGCGCGTCGACCATCTTCGGGCTGATCGGGGTGGTGTCGCCCTGGACCGCGGTCTGCCGGCCCACGATCAGCTGCGGCACCGGCGTCTTGCCGGCGGCCACCGTCGCGGCCACCAGCGCCATGCCGAACGGGCTGGCCAGCACCTTGCCCTGGCCGAAGCCGTCCTCGGTGCGCTCGGCCAGGTCCACGGTCGGCGGCACCGAGCCGGTGACCGTGGTGATGCCGTCGATCTGGTAGTCCAGGCCGATGCCGTACCGGGTGGCCGCCTGGGTCAGGCCGCGCGGCGGCATCTTGCTGCTGAGCTCGGCGAAGGTGGTGTTGCAGGAGCTGGCGAACGCCCGCGACATCGGCACCACGCCCAGATCGAAGCCGCCGTAGTTGGGGATGGTGCGATGCCCGATGTCGAGATGGCCGGGGCAGCCCAGCATGGTGTTCGGAGTGGCCATGTCGCGGTCGACGGCCGCGCCGGCGGTGATCATCTTGAACGTCGACCCGGGCGGGAAGAGCCCGTTGGTCGCCGGCAGGCCGTCGGCGTCGGCGCCGCCGTTCTGCGCGATCGCCAGGATCTCCCCGGTCGACGGCTTGATCACCACGATCATCGCCTTGCCGCCGCGGGTGTCCACCGCGTGCTGGGCCGCGTTCTGCACCGCCCGGTCGATGGTGAGCGACACCGACGGCGCCGGCGACCCCTCCACCTCGTGCAGCACCTCCACCTCGACACCGTTCTGGTTGACACTGACCACCCGCCAGCCCGCCTGGCCGTCGAGCTGGTCGACCACCGCCTTCTTCACCGCGGCGACGACGGCCGGCGCGAAATGCGGGTCGGTGGGCAGCATTTCGGGCTGCGGGGTGACCACGATGCCGGGCAGCCTGCCGATGGCCGGGAAGACCTTGTCGTTGTCGTCGGGGTGCAGCGTGACCAGGTCCACCGGCTGGGTCGACGAGCTGGCCTGCTCGGCGAGCAGCTGCGGGTCGGCGAGCGCGCCGTTGAACGGGCGCAGCACGTCGACCACCGCGTGCGCGGTGCCGAACAGCGCGGCGCCGTTGCCGGCCTGGGTGGCGTCCAGCGTGTAGTGGTACAGGTAGCCCGGCACCAGCACGTCGCTGCCGCCGAGTTCGTTGACCGAGGCGCGGCGCGGCCGGTCCGCGCGCAACGCGAAGGTCTGGTGCTCGCCGAGCTTGGCGTGCAGCGCGGTGGTGGTCCAGCGCACCTCCCAGCGGCCCTCGTCGCGCGCCATCTTCAGCTGGCCGTCGTAGGTCCAGGTGCGGTTCTTGGGCAGGTGCCAGGTGAAGCGATAGCCGACCGTGCCGGTGTCCTCGGCGTACTTGGCGTTGAGGATCTGCGCGTCCAGATGGCTGGCCTGCAGACCCGACCAGGCCGCGTTGAGGGCTTCGCGGGCGTCGTTGGGGTTGTCGCTAAGCTGGGCGGCCGTCGCGGTGTCGCCGACGGCCAGGGCGCGGAAGAACTTCTCCGCGGCCGGTCCGGGCCCGTCGGGCCGCGGTGTGCATCCGGACAGGGCGATCACCGCGACCAGCAGCAAGCCCGAGGCGGATGTGGCCACTGTTCTTGTAGTTACCATCGGTGCTGATGTTAAGAACTGCGGCCTGAACAGCGGCGTCGACACACCGAGACCGGATCGTGATGTGCCGATTGCGGACTATCTCGTCCGCCGAGCGTCACGCCAGCGTGGCGCTGATCGCCGAGCGTCACGCCAGCGTGACTTCGGCCCGGGGTCCATCAGTCGAGCAGGACCGTGGCGAAGGTGCCGATCTCGGCGAAGCCGACGCGGGCGTAGGCGGCGCGCGCGACGGTGTTGAAGTCGTTGACGTAGAGGCTGGCGGTGCGCCCGCTGCCGACGATCACCGCGGCCACCGTCGCGGTGCCGGCGGTGCCCAGGCCCAGGCCGCGCCACTCCGGGTGCACCCACACCCCCTGGATCTGGCCCACCCCCGGCGACTGCGAGCCGACCTCGGCCTTGAACACCACCTGGCCGTGCTCGAACCGCGCCCAGGCACGCCCGGCGGTGATCAGGCTGGCCACCCGCCGACGGTAGCCGCGACCGCCGTCGCCGATGCGCGGATCCACGCCGACCTCGCCGATGAACATGTCGACGGCGGCCACCAGGTAGGCGTCCAGCTCCTCGGGCCGGACCTGGCGCACCGCGGTGTCGATGTCGCAGCTGGGATAGCTGGACAGCGCCAGCAGCGGCTGGCGGTCCCGCACGTCACGGGCCGGGCCCCAGGCCGCTTCCAGCCGCTCCCACATCGGCATCACCAGATCGGCGCGGCCCACCAGCGACGAGCAGCGCCGCGCCCCGCGCATGGCCTCGTCGGCGAACGCGGTCAAATCACCCGGCGCGCCGCGCAGCGTGATCAGGTTGGCGCCGGCGAAGCACAGCGACTCGTCGGCGCCGCGCAGCGTCCACAGTTCGCCGCCGATCGCGTTGGGGTCGATGCCGTGGTCGGCCACCCGGGCCGCCACCATGCACGAGGCGACCGGATCGTCGTCGAGCACCCGCCACACCGCGGCCGCGTCGCGCACCACGGACACCCGTCGCTCGCCGACAAGGCGGAACAGGGGTGGAGCCGACATGCTGCGAACTCTCTGTGCTGCGAACTCGTGGACCGACGCTGGCCCTTATCAGCTTACGGTGACAACCGGTGAACCGCTGGATGTTGCCTCCGGCCCGCCCTCACTGTTCATCTGCGCGGCGATGCGCATGGCCTCTTCGATCAGCGTCTCCACGATCTGGGATTCGGGCACCGTCTTGATCACCTCGCCGCGAACGAAGATCTGCCCCTTGCCATTTCCCGACGCGACGCCCAGGTCGGCCTCGCGGGCCTCGCCCGGTCCGTTGACCACGCAGCCCATCACCGCGACCCGCAGCGGCACGTCCAGGCCGTCCAGGCCGGCGCTGACCTCGTTGGCCAGCGTGTAGACGTCGACCTGGGCGCGCCCGCACGACGGGCAGGACACGATCTCGAGCGAACGCGGCCGCAGGTTCAGCGACTCCAGGATCTGGATGCCGACCTTGACCTCCTCGACGGGCGGCGCCGACAGCGACACCCGGATGGTGTCGCCGATACCGCGCGACAGCAGCGCACCGAACGCGACCGCGGACTTGATGGTGCCCTGAAACGCGGGCCCGGCCTCGGTGACGCCCAGGTGCAGCGGGTAGTCGCACTGCTCGGCGAGTTGCTCGTAGGCGGCCACCATCACCACGGGGTCGTTGTGCTTGACGCTGATCTTGATGTCGGAAAAGCCGTGCTCCTCGAACAGCGAGGCCTCCCACAGCGCGGACTCGACCAGCGCCTCGGGGGTGGCCTTGCCGTACTTGGCCATGAACCGCTTGTCCAGCGAGCCCGCGTTGACGCCGATGCGGATCGGAATGCCCGCTGCCGCAGCGGCTTTGGCGACCTCGCCCACCCGGCCGTCGAATTCCTTGATGTTGCCGGGGTTCACCCGCACCGCGGCGCAGCCGGCGTCGATGGCCGCGAAGATGTACTTGGGCTGGAAGTGGATGTCGGCGATCACCGGGATCTGGCTGTGCCGGGCGATCTCGGCCAGCGCGTCGGCGTCCTCCTGGCGCGGGCAGGCCACCCGGACGATGTCGCAGCCGGCCGCGGTCAGCTCGGCGATCTGCTGCAGCGTCGAGTTCACGTCGTGGGTCTTGGTGGTGCACATCGACTGCACCGAGATCGGATAGTCGCTGCCGACCCCGACGTCGCGCACCATCAGTTGGCGCGTGCGGCGCCGGGGCGCAAGCGTGGGCGCCGGGGTCTGCGGCATGCCCAGGCCTGTCGTCACGTTCGTTCCTTCACGTCGATTACCGGAGTCGATTACTGGAAGAGCCTGATCGGGTTGACCAGGTCCGCGGTCACCGTCAGCAACATGTAGCCCACCACGAACACCAGCACGACGTAGGTCGCCGGCATGAGTTTGAGGTAGTTCACCGGCGCCGCGGCGACCATGCCGCGGGCCGACCGGATCAGGTTGCGGACCTTCTCGAACACCGCGATGGCGATGTGTCCGCCGTCGAAGGGCAGCAGCGGCACCAGGTTGATCGCGCCCAGGATGAGGTTCAGCTGGGCCAAAAAGAACCAGAACGCCACCCACAGCCCGTGGTCGACGGTGTCGCCGCCGATGATGCTGGCCCCGACCACGCTCATCGGGGTCTGCGGGTCGCGCTGGCCACCACCGATGGCGTGCACCAGCGCCCCCACCTTGGTGGGGATGGTGACCAGCGCCTTGCCCACCTCGACGGTCAGGTCGCCGGCGAACACCACGCTGGCCGGGATCGCGGAGAACACGCCGTAGTGGGCGGGCGCGACCTTGACCGCTCCGACGCCGATGGCGCCGACGGTCGAGGGTTGCGGCGGGGCGCCCTGCGGGCCGGACCCGCCGCTCAGGTAGCGCTGGGTGGGTGTGACGTCGACGTAGGCGGTGATGGCGGTGCCGTCCCGGTCGACGACGATCGGGACGTTGCCGTGCACCTTGCGGATGGCGGCGGCCATGTCGTCGAACGTCGACACCGGGGTGTCGCCCACCTTGACGATGACGTCGCCGGGGCGGATCCCGGCCAGCGCCGCCGGACCGGGCCCGGTGCAGTCGGCGAGCTTGCCCGGCGCCACTTCCGGTGCCACACAAGCGGTTTCGCCGACGATCGCCTTGGTCGGCGGGTGCAGGTTGGGCAGTCCCCAGATCAGGGCGATGGCGTAGAGCAGCACCAGGCAGATGACGAAGTTCGCGCCGGGGCCGGCGAACAGCACCGCGACGCGCTTCCAGGTGGCCTGCTTGAACATGGCCCGGTCGGCTTCGTCGGGCGCCAGCTCCTCCACCGAGGTCATCCCGGCGATGTCGCAGAAACCGCCCAGCGGAACGGCTTTGAGGCCGTATTCGGTCTCGCCGCGCCGCGTCGACCACAGCGTGGGGCCGAAGCCGACGAAATAGCGGCGCACCTTCATGCCGGTGGCGCGGGCCACCCACATGTGCCCGCACTCGTGCAGGGCCACCGAGATCAGGATGGCCAGTGCGAACAGCACAATGCCGATGACGAACATCATTAGGCTGCGAGGACCTTTCTCACACCACTCCGGGGGTTTTCGCTGACGCCGTGGCGGGCCGTGCCTGTGCGACGGCACGCTGCGCCCGCTGCCGTGCCCAGCGCTGCGCGTCTAGTACGTCATCCACGTTAGCGGGTGTTTCGCTGAATTTGGGCGCCCATTGGTCGGCGGCGTGCAGCACGTCGGCGATGGTTTCGACGATGGCGCCGAACGAGACCCGTCCGGCCAGGAACGCCGCGGCCGCCTCCTCGTTGGCGGCGTTGTAGATCGCGGTCATGCAGCCGCCGGCCTGCCCGGCGTGGCGGGCCAGCTCGACGGCGGGGAAGACCTCATTGTCCAGCGGCTCGAATTCCCAGCTCGACGCGGTGGAGAAGTCGCAGCAGGCGGCCGCCCCGGGCACCCGGTGCGGCCAGCCCAGGGCCAGCGAGATCGGCAGCCGCATGTCCGGCGGGCTGGCCTGGGCCAGGGTGGAGCCGTCGACGAAGGTGACCATCGAATGAACGATCGACTGCGGGTGCACGACCACCTCGATGCGGTCATACGGGATGCCGAACAGCAGGTGGGTTTCGATGAGCTCCAGGCCCTTGTTGACCAGCGACGCCGAGTTCAGCGTGTTCATCGGCCCCATCGACCAGGTCGGGTGGGCGCCCGCCTGCTCGGGCGTGACGTGCTCGAGCTCCTCGGCCGTCCAGCCGCGGAACGGGCCGCCGGAGGCGGTCAGCACCAGCTTGGCGACCTCGTCGCCGGTGCCGCCGCGCAGGCACTGGGCCAGCGCGGAATGCTCGGAGTCGACCGGCACGATCTGCCCGGGCGCGGCGGCCGCGAGCACCAGCGGCCCGCCGGCGATCAGCGACTCCTTGTTGGCCAGCGCCAGCCGGGCTCCCGACTCCAGCGCGGCCAGCGTGGGCCGCAGCCCCAGCGCCCCGACCAGCGCGTTGAGCACGACGTCGGCCTCGGTCTCCTCGACCAGCCGGGTCGCCGCCTCGGGCCCGCAGAACGGGATGTCGCCGGCCCGCCGGGCGGCGTGTTCGTCGGCGACGGCGACGTTGGTCACACCCGTCTCGGCCCGCTGCCGCAGCAGCGTGTCCAGGTTGGCGCCCCCGGCGGCCAGGCCGACGACCTCGAAGCGGTCCGGGTTGGCCGCGATCACCTGCAGCGCCTGGGTGCCGATCGAGCCGGTGCTGCCCAGCACCAGTACGCGCAGGCGGCCGCGCGGCTGCCCGTCGCTCGTCGGGTTGGTCACCCATTCATTGTGCGCCCGCCACCGGCGCGGGCCATGATGCGGCCGTGCCCCGCGAGCCCGGCCGGCCGTTGTGCCAGAATCTGGGTTCGACAAGCCGATCCGATCCGAAGGGGATTCGCCGTGGCCAGTACCGAGGTCGAGCACTTCACCGGCGTCGACACCGTCGAGGTGCCGTCGGCGGCGTGGGGATGGAGCCGGATCAACCACCGGACCTGGCACGTCGTCGGCCTGATCATCTTCGGGCTGCTGCTGGCCATGCTGCGCGGCAACCACGTCGGCCACATCGAGAACTGGTTTCTGATCGGATTCGCGACGCTGGTCCTCGTGGTGCTGATCCGCGACCTGTGGGGCCGCCGCCGCGGCTGGATCAGGTAGCCGGTCGGCCCGCCGCCCGCGCCGCCGGGCGCGGCCGAACCGCACCGCCGCCAGCGCGAGCAGCGCCAGCGCCCACGGCCAGAGCCCGTGCCGATGCACCCAGCCGGCCAACGCACCCTGCAGCCGCCCGGCCGCGCCGATCACCGCGTCCCGCGGGTCGCCGCCGGCGCCGAACAGGCGCACCTCGTAGCCGCCGTAATAGGCCACGTACAGCCCGACCAGCACCAGCACCGCGCCGCTGATCCGGTCGACGAACGGCAGCATCCGCCGCAGCCGGTCGGCCGTCGCCGCGCCGGCCGTCGCCGCGGCGACGGCCAGCACCCCCACCACCAGCGTCAGGCCCGCGACGTAGCCGAGGTAGACCGCGGCGCCGGTCAGCAGCGAGCCACTGCGCAGGCCGGCCGCGGTGACCGCCAGAAATGGCCCGACGGTGCAGGACAGCGAGGCGATCGCGTAGCTGATGCCGTAGCCGTACATCGAGCCGAGCCGCGCGGTGGGCGCCCACAGCGGCCCGACCGGCCGGGGCGTCAGCGCCGACAGCGACCGCCCGGCGAGCAGCCAGCCGCCGAGCGCCACCAGCAGCACCCCGACGACCACGGTGGCGTAGGGCAGCCACCGCTGCACCGCCCCGGCCGCCGACACGGTCAGCGCGCCGAACAGCCCGAACACCGTCAGGAAGCCGAGCGCCATGCCGGCGCTGGCCGCCAGGGCCCGACCCGCCGCGGCCACACCCGGCGCCCGCGCTCCCGCGCCGCGCACCACCAGCAGCAGATAGGCGGGCAGCATCGCGAACCCGCACGGGTTCAGCGCCGCCACCATGCCGGCGGCAACCGCCAGCCCGACCAGACCGCGGTCCACGTCAGCGCAGCGCCGCCACCCGGGCGGCCAGTTCGTCCTGGGGCATCGCCGAGGTGGGGTTGTTGACGAAGGTGGAGCTGCCGTCCGCCCGGTAGAACACGTACGCGGGCTGCCAGGGCACGCCGTAGCGGGCCCAGATCGCTCCGTCGGCGTCGTTGAGCGTGGTGAAGTTCAGGTTGTATTTGGAGACGAAGTTGGCCATGGCGCCGACGTCGGAGTGGGCGGCGACGCCGACGAAGGTGACGCCCGGGTTGGCGGCGGCCACCCGGCTCACGCCCGGGGCCTCGGCGTTGCAGTACGGGCACCACGGCGTCCAGAACCACAGCACGGCGGGCTTGCCCTGCAGACTGGCGCCGTTGAACGGCGCGCCGCTGAGCGTGGTCGCGGTGAATTGCAGGCGGTCGTCGGTGGCCGCCGCGCGCGGCGCGTCGCCCAGCCCGAGTAGCAGGGCGACGGCGAAAGCGGTTGCGGCCAAAAGCCTGCAGACAAATGACAAACGGGACATGCCCTGAAGACGCACCGCGCGCCTCCCGGGTTCACCGCCCGGCCCCGCCTGCTATCCCTTCTCGAAGGCCAGCTGTCCGCAGGCGGCGCTGATCTCGCGGCCGCGGGTGTCGCGCACCGTGCAGGACACCCCGGCGGCGCGCACCCGCCGGACGAACTCCCGCTCGACCGGCTTGGGACTGGCGTCCCACTGGCTGCCCGGCGTCGGGTTGAGCGGTATCAGGTTCACGTGCACCAGCGGCCCGAGCGCGCGATGCAGCCGCTGCCCCAACAGATCGGCGCGCCATGGCTGATCGTTGACATCGCGGATCAACGCGTACTCCACCGACACCCGACGGCCGGTGACGTCGGCGTAATACCGGGCGGCGTCGAGCGCCTCGGCGATCTTCCACCGGTTGTTGACCGGCACCAGCGTGTCGCGCAGCTCGTCGTCGGGGGCGTGCAGCGACAACGCCAGCGTCACCCCGAGCCGTTCGTCGGCGAGTTTGCGGATCGCCGGCGCCAGCCCCACCGTCGACACCGTCACCGAACGGGCCGAGATGCCGAAACCCTGCGGCGGCGCGGCGACGATGCGCCGCACCGCGGCCACCACCCGCGCGTAGTTGGCCAGCGGCTCCCCCATGCCCATGAACACCACGTTGGACAGGCGGTCACCGAAGTCGTCGCGCAGCGCCGCCGCGCCGGCGCGCACCTGCTCGAGGATCTCGGCCGTCGACAGGTTGCGGCTCAGCCCGCCCTGGCCGGTCGCGCAGAACGGGCAGGCCATGCCGCAGCCGGCCTGCGACGAGATGCACACCGTATTGCGCTGCGGGTAGCGCATCAGCACCGACTCCACGGTGACCCCATCCAGGGCCCGCCACAACGTCTTTCGGGTCTGGCCGGCATCGCAGGTCACCTCGGAGGCCGCGGTGAGCAGGATCGGGAACATGGTGTCGGCGATCGCGTCGCGCAGCCCGGCCGGCAGATCGGTCATCTGCCGCGGATCGGCGATCAGCCGGCCGTAGTACTGATGCGCCAGCTGCTTGGCCCGAAACGCCGGCAGGCCCAGCTCGGCGACGGCGGAGGCGCGGCCGTCGGCGTCGAGATCGGCCAGGTGCCGCGGCGGCTTACCGGGGCGCGGCTCGGAGAACACCAGTTGTTGAACCATGACCCGTCCAGTATCGGTCATCGCCGGGGCCGGCCTACGGAACGAGCGTCAGCACCGTCCAGGCGGCGACCGCCGACGGCAGCACACCGTCCAGCCGGTCCATCAGGCCGCCGTGGCCGGGCAGCAGCCGGCCCATGTCCTTGATGCCCAGGTCACGCTTGACCTGCGACTCCACCAGGTCGCCGAGGGTGCAGGTGAGCACCAGCACCACCCCCAGCAGCGCGCCCACCCACGGCGCCTTGCCGGCCAGAAAAGTCGCCGCCAGGGTGGCCGCGGTGATACCCAGCACCAGCGAGCCGGCCAGGCCCTCCCAGGATTTCTTGGGGCTGATCGCCGGGACCATCGGATGCTTGCCGAACAGCACGCCCACGGCGTAGCCGCCGACGTCGGAGGCCACCACGGTGATCATCAGGCAGAACACCCGCCCGGCACCGTCGGCGGGATAGACCAGCAGGGCGGCGAAGGAGGCGAACAACGGCACCCAGCAGGCCAGGAAGACGGTGGCCGACGCGTCGCGCAGGTAGTTCGCCGAGGGCGAACCGGCGAACGGCTCGGGGCGCTTGCGGTTGTCCTGCATGAACAACCGCCAGAACAGGCAGGCCACCACGGTGACGCCGAAGCCGGCCAACGCGCCGGCGGCGTGGAACGGCCAGGTCAGCCACACCGTGAGCTGGCCGCCGGCCAGCAACGGAATGACCGGGATGACGTATCCGGCCTCGCGCAGCCGGCGGACCACCTCATGGCTGGCGACCAGGATGGCCATCGCGACGATCGGCACCCAGAAGCGGGGCGCGAACACCAGCGTGACGATGAGCACTGCGCCGATACCGGCGCCCACCGCGATGGCGGCCCGCAGGTCACGTCCGGCCCGGGAGGTTTTCTTCTTGGCCCGCTGCCCGGCCGCACCCTCGGTCGTGTTCTCGACGGCATGCTCCGGCTCGTCGCCTGCACCGGGATCTGAGGTAGCCACGGACCTGAATCAACTTCGCTGCCGGATGGTCGCTAGACCTCCAGCAGCTCGCCTTCTTTGTGCTTGACCAGCTCGTCGATTTGGGTGATGTACTGATGGGTGGTCTTGTCCAGGTCCTTTTCGGCCCGCCCGACCTCGTCCTCGCCGGCCTCGCCGTCCTTGCGGATGCGGTGCAGCTCCTCCATCGCCTTGCGGCGGATGTTGCGCACCGACACCTTGGCATCCTCCCCCTTGCTCTTGGCCTGCTTCACCAGCTCGCGGCGGCGCTCCTCGGTGAGCTGGGGCACCGCCACCCGGATCAGGGTGCCGTCGTTGGTGGGGTTGACGCCCAGGTCGGAGTTGCGGATGGCCGTCTCGATCGCCCCGACCTGACTGGCCTCGTAGGGCTTGATCACCACCAGCCGCGCCTCGGGCACGTTGATGCTGGCCAGCTGGGTGATGGGGGTGGCCGCGCCGTAATAGTCGATCACGATCCGGGAGAACATGCCCGGGTTGGCGCGGCCGGTCCGGATGGTCGACAAGTCGTCACGGGCAACCGCTACGGCCTTCTCCATCTTCTCTTCCGCGTCGAAGAGAGCCTCGTCAATCATCTGCGCCGCTCCTCCTCATCGCTACGCTCTGCATCGTCGCCGCCGCGGATCATCTGCGCCGCTCCTCCTCATCGCTACGCTCTGCATCGTCGCCGCCGCGGATCATCTGCGCCGCTCCTCCTCAGGTGGTGACCAGCGTCCCGATCTTCTCACCGGCGACCGCGCGGGCGATATTGCCATTGGTCAGCAGATTGAACACCAGGATCGGCATGCCATTGTCCATGCACAGGCTGAACGCCGTCGCATCGGCCACGCGCAGCCCGCGGTCGATGACCTCGCGGTGGCTGATCGCGGTGATCAGCTCGGCCTCGGGATATTGCCGGGGATCCGCGGAGAACACGCCGTCGACGGCCTTGGCCATCAGCACCACCTCGGCGCCGATCTCCAGCGCCCGCTGCGCGGCCGTGGTGTCGGTGGAGAAGTAGGGCAGGCCCATGCCGGCCCCGAAGATCACCACCCGTCCCTTCTCCAGGTGGCGCACCGCGCGCAACGGCAGATAGGGCTCGGCCACCTGGCCCATGGTGATCGCGGTCTGCACCCGGGTGACGATGCCTTCCTTCTCCAGGAAGTCTTGCAGCGCCAGGCTGTTCATCACCGTGCCCAGCATGCCCATGTAATCCGAACGGGTGCGCTCCATGCCGCGCTGCTGAAGCTGGGCGCCGCGGAAGAAGTTGCCGCCGCCGATCACCACCGCCACCTGGACGCCGCCGCGGACCACCTCGGCGATCTGCCGGGCCACCTGCGCGACGACGTCGGGATCCAAACCGACCTGGCCGCCACCGAACATCTCGCCGCCCAGCTTGAGCAGCACTCGCGAATACCGGGCCCGGCTCGACGGCTGGCCGGAAGCCAGTCCGTTCGCCGGCTCTGGCCTCGGAGCCGCCGAGCCGGCGACGTGGGGCTCCCTGGACTCCGTCATCAGACTCCTCGCATGAGAGTGCCATCCCGGGACGAGTCTCTCCGGAACGGCATTTCACATCCTGCCTCATCGCAGCACAACGCCGCCCCGCCGGGGTGCATTATGCGCACAGTTGGCCTGCCCGACCGATTTTCGAGTCTCTCGGTACCGGATTGCGGTGGCGCACCGGTGCGCGTTTGAGGGCTCGGTGGCGGGGGAATCCGCCAGGACGCGGCGGAAATACGCGGTCTTGAGCAACGAGGACCTGCCTCGCCGTATGACCGGATCGATCGCTCGCGATCGTCGTTCGAGCGTGCATCGCTCGCAGTACGCCAAGAGGAGGAACGGTTCCATGGCGGAAGAAAACAAGTCGGGACCCGCGGAAGCGGTGAAGGGCGTCGTCGAGGACGTCAAAGGAAAGGCCAAGGAAGCCGTGGGCGCGGTGGCCGGTCGTGACGACCTGACCCGGGAGGGCCAGGCGCAGCAGGACAAGGCCGAAGCGCAGCGCGACGCGGCGAAGAAGGAAGCCGAGGCCGAGGCCGCTCGCGGCGGCGCCGAGGCCGCCGAGGAGCGCCAGAGGGCCAACCAGTAGCTCGCTGGAAAAGATGGGTCCGGTCCGTGAAAATGGGCCGGGCCCATCGCTTTTCTGGGATCGCCTGCATAGTTTCCGGCGGGGCGGGTATCCAGTACGGCGCTGTCAGACATCTCCCGCAGAGGTGCCTACGGACCGGGGGAAGCGAGAACCTCACGAGGTTTGGAGATGTCGTTGGACGTGGTGGTCCTCACCAACGAGGACGATTTCGAATCGGCGCTACCCGATCTGAGCAGATTCGCCCGCCCGGCACGCCGCGCCGCGCTGAGCACCGACGGCGACGGGCAATTCGGCCCCGCGGATGTGGCGATCATCGACGCGCGCAGCAACGTGGCCGCCGCCCAGGCGGTGAGCCACCGGCTGACGGCCGATCACCCGGCGACCGCGGTGGTGGCGCTGGTCGCCCCGGCCGATTGCGCGGCGGTGGACGTCGACTGCAATTTCGACGACGTGATGCTGCCCGGCACCTGCGCCGAGGAGTTGCAGGCGCGGCTGCGGCTGGCCATCGGCCGCCGCCGCGGCGGCCTGGACGGCACCCTGAAATTCGGCGACCTGTTGCTGCACCCGGCCAGCTTCACCGCGTCGCTGGACGGCCGGGAACTGAACCTGACCCTGACCGAGTTCAAACTCCTGAATTTCCTTGTGCAGCATGCCGGTCAGGCGTTCACGCGGACCCGGCTGATGCAACAGGCGTGGGGCTATGAGGGCAACGGGCGGGCCCGCACCGTCGACGTGCACATCCGGCGGCTGCGCGCCAAGCTGGGCACCCGGCACCAGTCGCTGGTCGGCACGGTCCGCGGAGTCGGCTACCGGGTGCCGACGCCACCGCAGCCGGAATGGATCGTTGGGCACCAGAAGCCGTGAGCGGCAACACCTTTCGATGAGGATCAGCCGAAGACGGGGAATGCCCGCCGGCGCGCCAGCGCGTCCATTCCCTGCTGGATCGAGTCCTGCACCTCCCGGTATTTGCGCTCGACGTATTCGTCGTCCTGCACCCGCGCGGGATCGTTGTCGAGTTCGACGGGGGGCATGAACCGCGTCCGGATCTTGGCCGGCAGCGGCAGCTGAGGCAGCGCCGCCGGCGCGATCCCCCAGGGCAGCGAGATCGCCAGCGGGAACACCTTGAGCCGCAGTAAACGGTCCAGCCGCAAGGCTTTCGAGAGCCGGTCGCCGCGAATCAGCACCGGCATGGCGTCGGCGCCGCCGACGGTGGCGATGGGCACGATGGGCACGCCGGCGCGGATCGCCATCTTGACGAACCCGGTCCGCCCGGCCAGGTTGGCGCGGTCCCGCTCGGTCCACGGCCGCAGCGAGTCCACTTCCCCACCGGGCCACAGCGCCACGTCACGCCCCTCCGCCAGCGCGGTGGCGATCGCGTCCGGGGCCGCCGGAAGGACCCCCATCGAGCGGAAGTAGCGCCCGAACAACGGGATTGCCATCAATGCGTCGTGGGCGGTGCCATGCAGCGGGCGGTCCGGCCCGAACCGGCGCCACCACTGCAGGCCGACGGTCCAGGCGTCCCAGACGAACGGCGCCCCGGAGTGCACCCCGACCAGCAGCGCCGGCGGTGCGTCCGGGATGTTCTCCCATCCGTCGATCTCCATCCGAAACCAGTAGTCCACCAGCGCATTCCACAGATACTTCTGCCGCTGCAGGGTGTCCTCGTCCTGGCCGGACAGATCCCATCGGGCCGCCCGCTCGGCGACCCATCCGCTCAGGCCGCCGCGTTGGCCGTTGCGTCGCTCCTGCATGGCCGCCCGGGTTTCGGCGGCGTGGCGCTGCGCCTGGGCGCGCACCTGCGTCGGTCTGTGATCGGGGTTACTCATGAATTCCGGATACCCGATTCGCGCCCGCACGATTCCCGCACCGCAAAACTCCCCGCACCATTGCGGTGCGGGGAGTTCTTCGACGGTTCGACGGTTTACGTGTGCGCCGCCGGCGCGGGCGGAGCGCCCGGCGCCGGGCTGTTCGGCGCACCCGGTGCGGGGCTGTTCGGCGCGCCGGGCGCGGAGCTGGGCACGTTGGAGGTCCACATCAGGACGTCCTGCATGCCGTCGTTGTAGACCACGCCGTTGGGCGGCGCGCCGGTCACGTCGAAGTACAGCGTCCCGGTCGACTCGGTGTCCTGCGGGATCGGCGCGGGGCTCAGGCCGTTGGGCACCGCCACGTTGTCGATCACCCGGTAGTTCTGGCCGTTGGGGCCGCGGGCGATGAAGTCGTGGACCATCGGGGTGACCACCCCACCGTCCGAGCGGACGCTGACGTCGGCCTGGTAGAGCGTGCCTTTCGGGGTGTAACCCGGAATGCTGACGTTGCTGGGCTGCAGATTGCTCACCGTGTAGTCGGTGACCAGCGGCCCGTCCACCAGCTGCTCGCTGACGCCGAACCCCTGGATGTTGGGCGCGGCGGCGGCCGGCGTCGCCGCGAACACGCTCGCCGCCGCGATACCCCCGGCAGCGGCGGCTGTCAGCACGGCGTTCTTGGTGACCTTCATTGTTCATTTCCTTAGGGTTGAAGGGGTCTGGGATTGGATGTCCTGGATGCCCAGGACGGTGGGGTGTGGCTAATGTGTTGTTGCAACGGTTGTTGCTTGAAAGGAATGGCCGCCCTGCCGTTTTGGACGGTCCTGGCCACTGATTGAGATCTGACGCGTACTCGATGACGCTGCTCTAAGGACCTGTTGGCGGGGTTGTCCGCGGGGACTGCGACGACAGGAGTAGCGGTATGGCCGAACCCGACCGAGTGTGGGTGGGTATCGACGTCGGTAAGTCCACTCATCATGCGTGCGCGATCGATGACACCGGAAAGGTGGTGTGGTCGAAGAAAATCCCGAACGAACAGGCCGCGATCGAAGACCTGATCGCCCAGGGCGGCCGGATTGCTAACCACGTGGTGTGGGCGATCGATTTGACCTCGCCGCCGGCGGCGCTGCTGATCGCCGTACTGCTGAGCGCGAAAGCCGAGGTGGTGTATGTGCCGGGCCGCACGGTTAACACGATGAGTCATGCGTTCCGCGGCGAAGGCAAGACCGACGCCAAAGACGCGCGGGTAATCGCCGAAACCGCTCGGCACCGACGAGATCTGTCCCCGGTCGTACCCGGCGAAGACCTGGTTGCCGAATTGCGGTCGCTGACCGCATACCGGTCGGATCTGATGGCTGACTGGGTGCGAGGCGTGAACCGGCTGCGCTCGATGCTCACCGCCATCTTCCCTGCTCTGGAAGCTGCGTTCGACTACTCCACCCGCGCGCCGTTGATCCTGGTATCCGCTATGTGCACTCCGGGCGAAATCCGGTCGGCAAAAAGAGCTGGCGTGATCAAGCACCTTCGGAAAAACCGGGCATGGCCCAACAACATCGACACGATCGCCGACAAGGCGCTCGCCGCGGCAGCAGGCCAGATAATCACCCTTCCCGGCGAAGCCGGAACCGCCGCGCTCATCAAGCAACTCGCAGCACGGCTGCTGGACTTGGATCGGCAGATCAAGGACATCGATAAGCAAATCACCAACAAATTTCGTGAGCATCCCAGCGCCGCCATCGTCGAGTCGATGCCCGGCATGGGGCCACACCTGGGCGCTGAGTTCCTCGTAATCACCGGCGGCAACATGGCCGCCTTCACCAACCCCGGCCGACTGGCATCGTTCGCCGGATTGGTACCCGTCCCACGCGATTCCGGCCGTATCACCGGCAATCTGCATCGGCCCAAGCGCTACAACCGGCGCCTGCGCCGCGTGTTCTACCTCGCCGCCCTGTCCAGCCTCAAGATCGAAGGTCCCTCGCGGGCTTTCTACGACCGCAAACGATCCGAGAACCATATCCACACCCAGGCCCTGCTTGCCCTGGCACGCCGCCACGTCGACGTCCTGTGGGCACTGCTGCGCGACAACAGAACCTGGCAACCCCAGCAACCAACCGTGGCAGCTGCCTGACGCACTCACCGGGCGTCCTCACCGCTTGACACGCTCATTGAGATTCCTTTCGTCTCGAACAATTGCCCCCCGGAAGGGCCTTTCGCAGATAATCCGGCAAATAGCCAACAAATCTTCGACTTAAACACCGGCGTCCCGAATCAACCGCTCAACCGACGCAAACGCGGGCAAATGGCATTACTTACCCCGACGACGTCTTCGGCCTCAGCTCATAACAGCCGTCTCAGCACTCACACCGGCAACCGCGCTCCGGGCGCGATTAGGCGCTGCCCCGCCGGGTAGTCGTCGGCAAGGGCGTCCGCCCGCCCGGAAGGACGCGAGTCGAGATATCCGCGAAGGGAGCAGTCGGGTGCAACGCGGCAACTCCAAGCACAGTTCACGCCAAGACGACGAGCTCAAGCACGAATTGGACGGCACCGTCCGAGGTAACCGGACCAGCCGCAGCGAGGAATGGCGCGATCCGGAACCGCCGGCCGACGACGACCCGGACGTGCCGACCGCCGGCCCCAGCCGGCGCGAATCCTGAAGCGGCAGATGGCCGCCGAGGCAATGGACGACGAATTTTCGAGCAGCTGAGGAAATCCGATGGGCTTTGTGGCGCAGCAACAATCAGTCCCGGGCGTGCAGGCGAAGATGGAACCAATTCCGGACTGTGGTGAAAACAGTTACCGGGGTTCGGGAAAACTGCTCGGCAAAAAGGCGATCATCACCGGCGGCGACAGCGGCATCGGCAGGGCGGTGACGATCGCCTACGCCCGCGAGGGCGCCGACGTGCTGATCGCCTACCTCAACGAGGACGACGACGCGCGCGACGTGGCCCGCCACGTCACCGACGCCGGCCGCAAATGCGTGCTGGTGCCCGGCGACCTATCCGATCCCGCCCACTGCCGGGCGGTGGTGGACCGCGCGGTGCGGGAGCTGGGCGGGGTGGACATCCTGGTCAACAACGCCGCCTATCAAATGATGCACAAGAACCTCGACGAGATCAGCGACGAGGAGTGGGACTACACCTTCCGGCTCAACGTCGGCGCTTATTTCTACCTGACCAAGGCCGCGCTGCCGCATCTGCGCGCCGGCTCGTCGATCATCGGCAGCTCCTCGGTGAACTCCGATACGCCCAATCCCACCCTGGCGCCCTACGCGGCCACCAAGGCGGCCATCGCCAACTTCTCGGCCAGCCTGGCCCAGCTGCTGGGAGACAAGGGAATTCGGGTCAACAGCGTGGCGCCGGGGCCGATCTGGACACCGCTGATCCCGTCCACCATGCCGCCGGACAGCGTGGAGTCGTTCGGCGACAACGTGCCGCTGGGCCGCGCCGGGCAGCCGGCCGAACTGGCGCCCATCTACGTGCTGCTGGCCTCCGACGAGGCGAGCTACATCTCCGGGGCGCGGGTCGCCGTCACCGGCGGACGGCCCATCCTCTAGCACCAAAGGCATTGGGCCGCTTGACGTTGCCCACCGGCCGGGCGGTTAAACCGGTGAAAACACCGGAGCCGCCGCTGGTTTGGCGTGCGGTCAGCGGGCCCGCGCCCGGCGGTTGTGCTTCTTGATCGCGTCGACCAACTCGGACTTGGTCATCGTCGAGCGGCCCCGGACATCGAGTCGGCGGGCCACGTCCAGCAGGTGCTTCTTGCTCGCGTTGGCGTCGACGCCCTCGGCCGACGCACCGGACGCCCGCGGGCCACCGCTGCGGGCCCGCTGGTCGGAGGGACCCTTCTTCGCCTTGGGCTCCCAGTGGTCGCCGACCTTCTCGAAACTGTGTTTGACCGCCGAGTAGGCCACCCGGTGGGCGCGTTCCTCGCTGCCGTACTCCTGCGCGGCCGCGTCATGGGCTTTGGCGAACGTCCGCTGCGCCTTGGCGCTGGAACGTTGCAGGGTGCTGGGCAATTCGCCCTTCTTGGGCGCGCCGCCCTTGGTCGTCTTGGGCATCGGACCTCCTCGTGTGCCACCCGACTGGTTACCGCCGGACGGTTACCCCGTTGCGGGGCCGGCAATCACGCCGGCGAACGCGCGCATCGGGGCGCCGCGATATGTCAAGATCGTTGACATGACTGAGGCCGACGACGCGCCGCTGGGTTACCTGCTGTACCGGGTGGGGGCCGCGCTGCGCCCGGAGGTTTCCGGGGCGCTGGGCCCGCTGGGTTTGACCCTGCCCGAATTCGTTTGCCTGCGCATTCTTTCGATGTTCCCGGGCATGTCGAGTGCGGAGTTGTCCCGCCGCGCGGGCGTCACCCCGCAGGCGATGAACACGGTGCTGCGCCGGCTGCAGGAGGTCGGCGCGGTGGCGCGGCCGTCGTCGGTGTCGTCCGGGCGCTCGCTGCCGGCCCACCTGACCGGCGCGGGCCGCACCCTGCTCAAGCGGGCCGAAGCCGCGGTGCGCGGCGCCGATGCCCGAATCCTGGCCAAGCTCACCGAGACTCAGCAGCGCGAGTTCAAACGAATGCTGCAGAAACTGGGCTCCGACGGCTGATCAGGCGGCCTGGATGCGCGGCCACGGCCGCGCCTCTTCCAGCTCGTAGGCCAGCTGCAGCAGCAACGCCTCCTGGCCAATGTCGGCCGACAGCATCATGCCGACCGGCATGCCGTGCTCGGACTGCGCCAACGGCAGCGAGATGGCCGGCTCGCCGGTGACGTTGTGCAGCGGGGTGAACGACACCCAGTCGATCAACCTGCTGATCACCTGCTGGTAGTCGGTCGGCGCCAGGAAACCGATGCGCGGCGTCTCGTCGGCGACGGTCGGGGTCAGCGCCGCGTCGTAGATGCCGAACAGGGGCGCGGTGCGCCGTCGCGCCCGGCGCAGCCGCGCGATCGCCAGCGGCAGGCGGTGCAGGTTGCGGCTGGTGTGCCGGTACAGGCCCCGGGTCAGGCTGTCCAGCTTGTCGCGGTCGAACGTCGGGCCGAACAGGTGCCGGCCGCTGCGCACCTGGGCCAGCGCCAAAAACCCCCAATACAGCACGAAATCGTCGACGAAGCTGGCCGCGACCGGGGGCTCGTCGAGGTGTTCGACCCGGTGGCCGAGCTCCTCGAGCAGGCCGGCCGTCTTGAGCGTCAGCTCCCGGATCCGCGGACTGCACTCGCGCTGGATCGACCGGGTCAACACTGCGATCCGCAGCCGCTGGCGGCCCGGGCCCGTGACGTCGCCGATCGGCGCCAGCCTGGGGTTGCGCCAGATCCGCTCGGCCTCCCGGTAGAACGCCGCGGTGTCGCGCACCGAACGCGTCACCACCCCGTTGGCCACCACCCCGACCGGCATCCGGCGCAGCGTGGCATCCAGCGGCAGCCGCCCGCGCGACGGCTTGAGACCGACCAGCCCGTTGCAGGCCGCCGGGATGCGGATGGAGCCGCCGCCGTCGTTGGCGTGCGCGATCGGCACCACGCCGGCGGCGACGAACGCGCCCGATCCCGACGACGACGCCCCGGCGGTGTAGTCGGTGTCCCACGGGTTACGGACCGGGCCCAGCCGGGGATGCTCGGCCGCCGCGCTGAAACCGAACTCCGACAGCTGCGTCTTGCCCACCGAGATCAGCCCGGTGGCCAGGTACAGCCGGGTGAACACGCTGTCTGCGACGGCGTTGTACGACGTCCACGCGTCGGTGCCGTGCATGGTGGGCTGGCCGGCGACGTCGATGTTGTCCTTGATGAACGTCGGGGCGCCGTCGAAAAACGCGGAGAAACCGGCGGGCGGGTCGGGCCGCTCGGCGGCCGCCCGCGCCTGCTGAAAAGCCGCGTACGCCAAGCCATTCAGCATCGGGTCGACGGCCTCGGTGCGCGCGATCGCGGCCTCGACCACCTCGGCCCGGCTCACCCGACCGGCTCGGAGGGCGTCGGCCAGCCCGACCGCGTCGAGGTCGCCGAGGGCGTCGTCGCCGAACGCGTGCACGTGTCGCATGCACCGACGCTAACCCGCGCGGGCACGCCGTCGGGAGGTTTTGTGCCGCCGCGCGCGACCGGTCAGGCCTGGCCGACCTCGAAGCGCACGAACCGGGTGACGGTCACGCCGGCCTCGTCGAGCAGCGCCTTGACGGTCTTCTTGCTGTCGGACACCGACGGCTGCTCGAGCAGCACGGCGTCCTTGAAGAAGCCGTTCAACCGGCCCTCGACGATCTTGGGCAGCGCCTGCTCCGGCTTGCCCTCCGCCTTGGCCGTCTCCTCGGCGATGCGGCGCTCGCTGGCCACCACGTCCTCGGGCACGTCGCCGCGGGACAGGTAGCGGGCCTTGAGCGCGGCGATCTGCAGCGCGACCGCGTGGGCGGCCTCTTTGTCGCTGTCTTTGCCCGAGCCCTGGTACTCGACCAGCACGCCGACCGCGGGCGGCAGGTCGGCCGCCCGCCGGTGCAGGTAGGCCTCGACGGTGCCGTCGAAGTGCGCGACGCGGCGCAGCTCCAGCTTCTCGCCGATCTTGGCCGACAGCTCGGCGATCGCCTGCTCGACGGTCGTGTCACCGATTTTCGCGGCTTTCAGCGCGTCGACGTCGGTGGCCTTCGAGGACGCGGCCGCCGCCACGATCTGGTCGGCAAGCGCCTGGAATTCGGCGTTCTTGGCGACGAAGTCGGTCTCGCTGTTCAGCTCGATCAGCGCGCCGCCCTGGGCGGCCACCAGGCCCTCGGCCGTCGCCCGCTCGGCGCGCTTGCCGACGTCCTTGGCGCCCTTGATCCGCAGCGCCTCGACCGCCTTGTCGAAGTCGCCGTCGGATTCGGCCAGGGCGTTCTTGCAGTCGAGCATGCCGGCACCGGTGAGTTCCCGAAGCCGCTTGACGTCGGCAGCGGTGAAGTTGGCCAATGGTCAGCCTTCCTTAGGAGGGGTCGGTGGTGGGTTCGGGTGCGCCCGCTTCGGTGGGGGCGGCTGTCGCAGTGGCCGAGGCGAGCAGCTCCTGCTCCCACTCGGCGAGCGGCTCGGCGGCCTCGACCTCCGGCTTGCCGTCACCGCGGCCCACGCCGGCGCGGGCCTGCAGGCCCTCGGCGACCGCGGAGGCGATCACCTTGGTCAGCAGCGCGGCGCTGCGGATGGCGTCGTCGTTGCCCGGGATCGGGTAGTCGACCTCGTCGGGGTCGCAGTTGGTGTCCAGGATCGCGATGACCGGGATGCCCAGCTTGCGGGCCTCGCCGACGGCGATGTGCTCCTTGTTGGTGTCGACGACCCAGATCGCCGACGGCACCTTGCTCATGTCGCGGATACCGCCGAGGCTGCGCTCGAGCTTGTTCTTCTCGCGGGTCAGCCCGAGGATCTCCTTCTTGGTGCGGCCCTCGAAGCCGCCGGTCTGCTCCATGGCCTCGAGTTCCTTGAGGCGTTGCAGCCGCTTGTGCACGGTGGAGAAGTTGGTCAGCATGCCGCCGAGCCAGCGCTGGTTGACGTACGGCATGCCGACCCGGGTCGCTTCTGCCGCAATGGATTCCTGCGCCTGCTTCTTGGTGCCGACGAACAGCACGGTGCCGCCGTGGGCGACGGTTTCCTTGACGAACTCGTACGCCTTGTCGATGAACGTCAGCGTCTGCTGCAGGTCGATGATGTAGATGCCATTGCGGTCGGTGAAGATGAACCGCTTCATCTTGGGGTTCCAGCGACGGGTCTGGTGCCCGAAGTGGGTGCCGCTGTCGAGCAGCTGCTTCATGGTGACTACGGCCATGGAGGTGCCTCACTTGTGTCGGTTGTCGCCCGGCATCGGGTGAGGCCGGGCCCTGGCGCCTGCGGCGATGCCGAACCCAGCCCGGAAACCCGGGTGGGACCGGTCGGCATGCGGTGCGATCTCCTCGTGGAAACTCCGAGACGCGATGCAGACGCGCGAAGTCAGCCCGCGGACGAGCTGCGACCAGCAGTTTACACCCATTCAGCAGGTGCTTTTTCCACAGCCGCCGCGGCCGTGACTGGCGGCGCCGCCGCCGCGGCGCTGAACTCGGTGCGTGCGGTGGGCGGCGCTGATGCTGGTCGTGGGCCTGGTCGGCGCGGTCCCGGCGGCGGCCGGCGATCTTCGCCTGGAGTGGCCGCTGCGCCCGCCGCCGGTGGTGGTGCGGGCGTTCGACGCCCCGGCCCAGGACTGGCATCCCGGCCACCGCGGCGTCGATCTGGCCGGCACCGCCGGTCAGCCGGTGTACGCGGCGGGCGCGGGGACCGTGGTGTTCGCCGGGCTGCTCGCCGGGCGGCCGGTGGTGTCGGTGGCACATCCCGGCGGGCTGCGCACCAGCTACGAGCCGGTCCGGGCGGTGGTGCGGGTCGGGCAGCCGGTGACGGCGCAGACGGTGCTGGGCGAGCTGCTGCCCGGGCACCCCGGCTGCCGGGCCTCTCCAGCTGGAGGGGCCTGCCTGCACTGGGGCGCGATGTGGGGTCCGGCGTCGGGCGCACGCTACGTCGATCCGCTGGGCCTGGTCGCGTCCACCCCGATCCGGCTCAAGCCGCTGGGCGGTTGAGCGCGCTCGAGTGTTGCACCTCGGCGTTCGGTGTTGCATCGCGGCGCGGATCGTCGGCGTGTCGCCGCCCAGGGTTCACACTCGACGCGCGCGTCGCCGGTCAGGCCCGCGGATGGGCCTGGTCGTGCACGGCGCGCAGCCGCGAGACCGCGACATGGGTGTAGAGCTGGGTGGTGGCCAGGCTGGAATGACCCAGCAGTTCCTGGACCACCCGCAGGTCGGCGCCGCCTTCCAGGAGGTGGGTGGCCGCGCTGTGGCGCAGCCCGTGCGGTCCCATGTCCGGCGCGCCGCTGACCGCCGCGATCGTCTGGTGCACCACGGTGCGGGCCTGGCGGACGTCGAGCCGGCGGCCGCGGGCGCCCAGCAGCAGCGCCGGGCCGGACTCCGCGTTCGCCAGGGCGGGCCGCCCGTCGGCCAGCCACGCGTGCAGCGCCTCGCCGGCCGGCGCCCCGAACGGGACGCTGCGCTGCTTGTTGCCCTTGCCCAGGACGCGGACCAGCCGGCGCCCGGTGTCCACGTCGTCGATGTCCAGGCCACACAGCTCGCTGACCCGGATCCCGGTGGCATACAGCATCTCGACGATCAGCCGGTCCCGCAACGCGATCGGATCTCCTTGTGCCGCACCGGTTTTAGCGGCGGCCATGGCGCCCAGCGCCTGGTCCTGGCGCAGCACCGCGGGCAGGGTGCGGTGCGTCTTGGGCACCTGCAGCCGAGCCGCCGGGTCCGCGGTCAGCAGGCCGCGCCGCACGGCCCAGGCGGTGAACGCCTTGACCGCCGAGGTGCGGCGGGCCAGCGTGGTGCGGGCGACGCCGCCGGCGGCGGCCGCGGACAGCCAGGAGCGCAGCAGGGGCAGGCTCAGCCCGTCCAGGCCCGTGCCGCGCTCACCGGCGAAGGCCAGCAGCGAGCGCAGGTCGCCGAGGTAGGCGCGGCGGGTGTGCGCCGAACGCCCGCACTGCAGCGCCAGGTACTCGTCGAACTCCTCGAGGATCGGTTCGCTGTCCGGCACTCCCCCACGCTGGCAGAAACCGGGCGGCCGGACTCAGGCGACGCGCCGAAGCGTGTCCGGGGTGAGATCTTTGCGCGTCGGATATCCGTCGACAGCCATGATGAGGTCGGCCTCGGCCAGGATCGAGCGCAGCACGTGCACGATGCCGTCGACGCCGCCGAGCGCCAGGCCGTACGCGTACGGGCGGCCGATGCCGACCGCGGTGGCGCCCAGCGCGAGCGCCTTGACGACGTCGGCGCCGCTGCGGATCCCGGAGTCGAACAGCACCGGCAGGCCGTCGGCCGCCTCGACCACACCGGGCAGGCAGTCCAGCGCGGGCAGACCGCCGTTGGCCTGGCGTCCGCCGTGGGTGGAGCAGTAGATGCCGTCGACGCCGCCGTCGCGGGCGCGGCGGGCGTCGTCGGGGTGGCAGATGCCCTTGATGATCAGCGGCAGATCGGTCAGCGACCGCAGCCAGGGCAGGTCGTCCCAGGTCAGCGGGTGTCCGAAGGTCGATATCCACTGCAGCACGGTGCCCTGCGGGTCCTCCTCGGGCGGGCGCGCCAGGGCGGCGCGGAACACCGGATCGCTGGTGTAGTTGCTCAGGCACATCCCCCGCAGCTGGGGAAAGTTGGCGGTGGACAGGTCGCGCGGTCGCCAGCCGGGGATCCAGGTGTCCAGGGTGACGATGATGCCCTTGAAGCCGGCGGCCTCGGCCCGGTGCACGAGGCTGGCGGCCAGCTCCCGGTCCTTCGGGGTGTAGAGCTGAAAGAAGCCGGGGGTGTCGCCGAACTGCGCGGCGACGTCTTCCATCGGGTCGGCGGTCAGGGTGGAAACGACCATGGGGACGCCGGTGGCCGCGGCCGCCCGCGCGGTGGCGAGGTCGCCGTGGCCGTCCTGGGCGCAGATGCCGATGACGCCGATCGGCGCCATGAACACCGGCGACGGCAGGGTCAGGCCGAACATCTGCGGCAGCTCGGTAGTTAGGGTGACCTTACTCACGCCGTTTATGGTGGCCCAGCGGGCGCAATCAGGCAATAGCCGGCCGCGCCGGCGGCCAAACAGCCTTGATGACACGTCTCACCAGGTCTTGGGGGGATGTGCGCAATTCGGCGATTGGTGTTGGTGGCCTAGGGCATTATGACTCCATGCCGTCGTCAATTCCTGCGCCGGTGGAGTCTTCCGTTCTGCGCTGGGCGCGCGAATCGTGCGGGCTGAGCGCACTGGCGGCAGCCCGTAAGCTCGGCTTGCCCGACGACCGTGTGGAAGCGTGGGAGGCGGGCAGGGCGGTGCCGACCATCGCCCAGTTGCGCAAGGCCGCCGAGGTTTACAAACGCTCGCTCGCGGTGTTCTTCCTCTCCGAACCGCCCGAAGGGTTCGACACGCTGCGGGACTTTCGGCGGCTCGACGGCACCCAGGCTGGTCACTGGTCTCCCGAGCTGCATGAGGAATTTCGGCGCGCACATACGCAGCGCGATTTTGCGCTGGAGCTGGCCGAGACAGAGGAACGGGAGCTCCCTGTTGCCTGGCGCATCCCGGTGTCAGCCGACGACAACGACGCCGAGATTGCGGCGCGCATCCGCGCAGCCTTGATCGATGTCGGCCCCCTGCCCATCCCGCCTAATTCCCTAAGTCCGTACGAGCATCTGAATGCGTGGGTGTCAGCCATCGAGGCATCCGGCATGCTGGTGCTGGCCACGCGCGGCGGCAAGGTGTCCGTGGACGAGATGCGCGGCATGTCTCTGTACTTCGACGTGCTGCCAGTGATCGTGCTCAATGGCGGCGACTACCCTCGGCCCCGGCTGTTCTCGCTGCTACATGAGTTCGTACACCTTGTGCTGCACACCGAGGGGCTGTGTGACGTGGTGGCCGACGATCGGCCCCGCACCGCAAACCGGACACTGGAAGCGCGGTGCAATGCCGTCGCCGCCGCCGTGCTGATGCCCGCCGCCGACGTACGCGCACGGCCGGACGTCATCGCTCGACGCGACATTCCAGCGTCTTGGGACTACGACACCTTGCGGCCAGTCGCGGCGCAGTTCGGTGTGAGCGCCGAGGCGTTCCTACGACGATTGAGCGCGCTCGGCCTCGTACCAGTAGACCTCTACCGTCAGCGTCGCGCCGAGTTCATCGCCGCCCACGAGGAGGAGGCCGACCGCGCTCGAACCGGCGGCGGCGACTGGTACCGAAACACGGTGCGCGACCTCGGCAAGGCCTACGTGCGCGCAGTAACCGATGCTCACCGGCGCCGCGTAATCGACAGCAACACCGCAGCGATCTACCTAGACGCGAAGGTAAGCCAGATCCCCCGCTTGGCCGAATCCGCCGAGTTGCGGAATGTCGTCTGACTGACGTGCTTTATTCCTTCGACACCAGCGCCATCCTCAATGGGCGGCGCGACCTGTTCCGGCCCACGGTGTTTCACACGCTGTGGGCGCGGATCGAGGACGCCATCGCGGCCGGCCTCGTTCGGTCGGTGGATGAGGTCCGGCACGAACTCAATAGACGCGATGACGACGCTCGGCAGTGGGCCGACGCGCAGCTTGACTTGTTCGTTCCGCTAGAACAACCCATACAGCAGGGCGCGACGCAGATTCTCCGCCTTTACCCGCGGCTGGTGAGCCAGGGCGGAAGGCGCAGCGCAGCCGACCCGTTCGTCATCGCGCTGGCGATGGTCCACAACGGTACTGTCGTCACCGAGGAGACCGCGAGCGGCAAGCTCGACAGGCCCCGCATTCCCGATGTCTGCGCGGCTGTCGGCGTGCCGTGCCTCAACCTCATGGGATACATCGAGGCGCAGGGCTGGACGTTCTGACCGCGATAGTAGGTCGTCGCCAGATACGGAGCCGCTACTGGTCGATGTGGTGGTTTGGTTGTCCGATCGGCGTCGGCGGGATCTGATCGGCCCCGGGCACGATGAAGCAGTTCTGGACCGGCGGGGTGTAGACCCCGCCGCCGTACTGGCCGTGGGCGAACATGCACCGCTTCCATGACCCGTCGGGCCGGATCGGGCCGTCGCAGTAGTTGGCGAACACCTGGGTCTCACAGCCGGCCATCGGGTCACCGGGCACAGCCGAAGCGGTAGGCGCCGGGGCACAGGCGGTCAGGGCGGCACCGAACACCGCCCCGGCGAACGTCGCTGCGATCCTCATGAATTGATTACCCCTCCTTTGTCAGAGAGAGGTCTATCAGACCACGACGACACATGTCAGCGGTTCGGGCGACCCATCTTCAGCCGAGAAAAGCTGCCGATGTTGCGCGGATGTTGTGCGCGACGCGCAAATAACGCTCCTACCTTGTGGTCCCGGCTGGGATCGAACCAGCGACCTTCCGCGTGTGAAGCGGACGCTCTCCCACTGAGCCACGGGACCGGCGAACGACGTCGAAGACTAGCACGAGCCAGACCCGACGATACCGGCCGCATCGGCTTCGGCGGGACGACGCGATAGCCTAGACACGGCTCGTACCAAGAAATTTGTATGTGCCCGCTCACGTCGACTATCGTCGTGCTTCGCACCGGGCGACGATCTCGTCCGTGGCGCGCGGATGTAGCGCAGTTGGTAGCGCATCACCTTGCCAAGGTGAGGGTCGCGGGTTCGAATCCCGTCATCCGCTCGAAGGTGCAAGTGGCGTGGACCCCAACGGTGGAGTGGCCGAGTGGTGAGGCAACGGCCTGCAAAGCCGTGCACACGGGTTCGATTCCCGTCTCCACCTCCAGCTTTTGGTTTCCCCGGCGCGATTAGCTCAGCGGGAGAGCGCTTCCCTGACACGGAAGAGGTCACTGGTTCAATCCCAGTATCGCGCACCAGCTTTCGTAATGCTCAGAACCACAATCTGAGCCGGCAAGCAGGCCACGTGAACTACATGTGAACTGGTCAACGGGACGCTAGCATCCGACCGAGAGGTAGCTAGCCATGACCACTGCAAGCCTCAGTACGCAACCACACCCCGATTTGTCGGTACCTGGAGCGAAGGTTGGTCTTTCCCGACAAGAAGGCCCAGCCATGACAACCGCCACCAGCACCGACGCCATTCACGCGAGCACCGGCACTGCGGCTTCGTTCGCCGAGATCATCGCCGAATCATGGGATGAACCGCTCCGTTGTCAGACCAAGCAGACAGCGCGGCCATGCCGCAACCCAGCAGCCTGGATAGCCCAGCACTGCGCGGACCGGGGAACGGCGGTCTGCACCTTCCACAAGAACCGGTACGTGCGAAAGACGCTGATACTGCTCGCCACGTCCCCGAGGCTGCTGCTGCGATGCGGCAAGTGCAAGGATTCGTTCCCCGTCGAGCACTTCGTTGACTTCCGAGCGGTCTGACCGGTGGCCGGACACCAATGCCCACGCTGCGGGCTCGAATTCGAACGCGACACGTGGCGCGATCGGCACCCGGCCGCCGCCGTGTGCGCCGGCGTCTTTGTGGGCTTGCCGGCGCTCTATACCGTCGCCGGCGTGATCCTGGCGTACCCGTGGTTCTTCGTGCCTGTGCTCGTCGTCGTGTGCGCGCTGTTGGTCAATCGGGCCCAGCGCCGGCGCGCGGCCATCGCGGCCCGGGCCGACTGGGAGTACCGGCAACAGATGCTCGGTGCGGTGTTCGCCGACCACCGCGCGCTGGCTATGCAGCCGCCACCACGGCGCCGAGCGGCCGGCCACTCGGCGGTGACCGAGCGCATTTTGCGGCGGGGGTAGGCGCAGGTCGCGTATCTTCACCGGCATGCACTGGGGTGACGTACCAGGCTGGGTTGCCCTGGTGATTTCGCTGTGCTCTGCGTTGCTGTCGTGGCGAGTGTTGCGGTGGGAGAAGCAGTCAGCTAAGGCCGCCGAGCGAAGCGCAGACGAAGCAGCCCGCGCCAATCTGATCGCAGAGCGCGCGCTCGAAGCCGGCATCGCCGGCCACACCACCGCGAGCGATGAACCGAAGCCGGCCGAAGTGGCGTGGCGAATCGAAAAAGGCGACGGCGACCAGTACGTCCTACGCAACACCGGAACAGACACAGCCGAACACGTCTACGTCGATGAATCCCGGGCGCCGCGCATCAACCGCCGACTTCCCAACGATTCGGTCGTCCAACCGGGTGCAGGCCACACCATGCTTCTCAAGGGGTCGATGCAATCCCCCATGCCCAACGAGCTGTATGTGAAGTGGGCGGGCCAGGACGATTGGGTTGCCGTGCCGCTTCGCTGACCCCAAGCTGGCGACGCTCCCGACGTCGGAGCCCATCACACTTGGTTGACCACAGAACCGATGCGGCGAAGCGCCGTCATCGTTGTGCAGGAGAATTGGGAGTAGGAGGTCACCGGTGACAGATAACGCACGAGGGTTTCCCGAATCGCTGGCCGGTGCAGAGGTCAGCGACATCGACCTCCACGCCGAAGAATTCGTCTTTCAAGGCGAGCTGATGACTGATGAGCGCGCCGCGCAGATCGCTCAAGCCGTCTTCGACAAGGGCGCCCCCGCCAGCGGCTTCATGACTGACGGGGGCTAAGTGCTCGGCAACCCCGGGCCCGCCGCGCACCTCGCCTGACGGTACCCCATCGCCACATCAACTAACCGCAGTAGTTTGGCGCCGTTCGCGGCGCCGGCGCCGGGGTTCGGTGCGACCGGGATGCTCGGTCACCGGCCGGCAATCGCGGGTTTGACAACCGACACCGGCACGCCATACCGGGCGGCCAGCCGCTCGCCAAGCTGAGGGTCACCCGAGTCGACAGGCACGAGCAAGTCGACGATTTCGGCCGCCGCCGCCCGCAATTCGTCATCGGCGACGCGGAACATCGGAGGCGCCGGCACAAACGGTATAGCGCCCGTCAGCGCGACGGCGCCAATGACGTAGGACGGTGGCGGCGGAATTGCAAGGCCGCGCCGCCACGCTCGCACCAGATTGGCCTCAACGCTCACCCGATGTCGCTGCGCTCGCACCCGGGCGTGCTCGACGGTGCGCTCTGCAAAAACGCCGCAGAGACAGCCTGGCGCCGGCGGCCGATGGTCCGGAGCCGTCGGGCACGTCGCGGTCATCCGCGCCGAAAACCACGCCGGCCCGTAGTCCTCGCCGCTGACCATGCGCAAGGCAATCTCACTCGCCTGCAACACGTTGATGCCCTCAACCGGCGGCGCAACGTACGGCGAGAGCAGCAAATCCTCCCCCGGCCGCACAACCCAGAACCGGTAGCCGACCGTCATTCGCCGCCCCCGCGCTGGCGGTACGCCTGCAACCGGCACGCCTCCGAGCACCACTTCCGCCGGCCCGATACCGGCGCACCGCAATTCCGGCACACGCGCGAACCCGTACGCAACCCGTACGAACCCGTACGCCCGTCACCACCCGAACCGAGCCCGCCCGCCGCATCATCCGCCGAATCAAGCCGATACGGCGATAGGTCAATTACGTTGTTCTGCAATTGATTACAACTATTCGACGGATTTTCGGACGCTGGCAGCGAAATTCCCAGACCCGTACACGGCATTTTTACCAGAACCGAACGGCTGTCAGTAGATACGGGCGGGGAGTCTCCACCGTATCCCCTTCGAGCCGGCGCCGGGCTCGCCGCGCCAGGCGTCCCTCCGGTGGCGGTGTGGTCGGTGTCGGCGTCGCGCAGATCGTGGCTCGCGGCAAAGGATGCGGTCATGGCCACGTCTTGCACTCTCGTTATGTCGACATGCTCAGTGTTTGACGCGGCGCCGGCACCGACCGGTTCGTCGACGATGGTGGCGAAGTGGTGCTTTTGCCAGTGCATCGCCAAGTGCTTCGGCACGTCGTGGAGTGTGCCGTCGCGTTGCGCACCGTCGTGGAAAACCAGGTGACCTGGCGTCACTGTGACGGTGCATGGTGTGGTGTCACGGCGCGGCTTGCGCCTACGCATCGTCCATTGGTTCGTACACGACGGTTGCGAAGCGTTTGCGTAGCCAGTCCATCGCAATGTGTTTGGGCACATCGCGGATGGTGCCGCCGCGCTGGTCGCCGTCCCAGTAAACGGCCGTGCCGGGCGTGACGTCTACGGTGCACGGCTTGTGGTCGTCCACCGATGGCTCGTGTGCGCGGCGTGCGCTCTTGGTTGTCATGGTCATCAGGTGGTCGCAATCTTGACGAGGGTCGGCGGGTTGGGGAAGCCGAAGCCGAGCCGCACGATGGCGCGCACCGCGACACGGTGGCTGGTGAAGAACACGCTTCGGTCGGATTCGACCTCTGCGGTTTCGCGCACGACCATGAACGCCTGACTCTGCGAGATGCCCCACACGACGTTGTTCGTGGTCGTGACGTACGGCGACGTGAGCAACGGAATGCCGAGAATCTGCCGCTGGCCGGGCTTGGTGGGGTCTGGTTGCAACAACGGAAGGTTGTAGTCGGCGCCGACTTTCAGCTTGGCCAGCGCCATCGCGGTCGCCGGGTTGGTGACCCATGCGGTAATGACGCCGTTGTGCTGGGCGGCCGTGTAAATGGCGTCGCTGAACGGGTCGACGTTGGCGTACGCGGCGCCGGCCGAAACGGTGGATACGCCGCTGACACCGGGAATGCCACCCGGGCCGTTGGTCGTGGTGGCCGTGAATAGCGCCTGGTCGGTCTTGCGGCTGAGGTCGCGGGTGATGCCTTGGCCGACAACGTTGATGGCGGCCGGGCTCGAGTCGTCGGCAAGCTCCTGGCTGATGACGGTCAGCGCGGCCAGCTTGGACGGCGTGACTTCGAGCTCGTCGACGTCGGGGTCGGTCACGGTGATTTCCGCACCTTCGGCCGTCCACGATGCACTGGGGTCGGTCGTGACGATCGGGATTCGGTACGAATGCTCGCCGATCGTGACGGACGTGAGTACTTGGCCGGCGATGGACTGTTGGATCAGCGGTTGAATGATGAGGTCGGCGACCTGTTCGGGCGCGAGAATGGGCCCGAACGTGCTGGTTGTCGATGCCATGAGAAATGCTCCTATGGGTGAGCGCGCTTGTCGCGCAACGATTTACGTTGGCCGCTGTGTTCGGCATCGACTTCGACGAAAACCAAGGTGTCACGTTCGTGACGGGTCGAAGATGCCGACGAGCGGTTCTTCCGCGCGCTCACCCGGAGCGACGTGGCGGGCGCCTGGCCCTGCGTTGAGGTTGGCCCGGTCCTGCCGTCTGTCCGACCTCGACCGCCATCCTACCTTCTGATGACGTCGTTCCAGCTAGCATCTTGGCCGCCGACTGGCCCGATTCCGCCGCTTCCCTGGCCCCAGGACGCCTGTGGGGCCGGCGGTTTCGCTAGCCTGGGCCGCATTTCGGCAAGGGTGCCGGCCGCGAACCGCACCTTGTCTTCGTCGAGGGTGCCGTCGTCGTTGTAAAAGCCGGCCACGTCGAGCCCTGCCACGTCCCACAAATCGGCGGGCACGTCGAGAATCTCAGCCACGACGGCCTCGCCTCCCGTTTCTGGTAGCCGGCGAGACGTTCGGCCAGCGCGTCGCGTTGGCCCTCCGTCTCGCGTAGTTGGCGTCGATATCGGGCCGCCTCACCGTTGCCGGCCGGTTCCGAATCGCCGGCGTTGCCGGGTTGCACGTCGCCATTGTCGACTGTGGTCGCTGGTTGCGTGTCGGCCTGGCCGCCGGCGTCGGTCGTGGTCGTCGTGGTTTCGGTGGTGCTGGTGTCGCTCATGGTGCTGATACCTCCTGTGTTTCGAGTTGCGGCCACGTACGGCGCCGCAGTGTTTCAGTGGCGTAGCTGACGCGCGTGGTCAGCTCATCGGGCAACTGGTAACCCAAGTGCGCCAATAGTGTTCGTTCGGCGTCGGTCGCAGGCCGCTCGAAATACCAGATGCGTGCGGCGCGGTCGAACAGCAGTTGCACACCGCACCCGTCAGCGCGGCCGTAGTCGGCGAACAGGGTTGAGTCTTCGGCGCGCTGTAGGTCGGCCGGCAGCGATTCGAAGACGAGCCAGCCGCGCGGGTCCGGTTGCGGGTACTGGGCGCCGATGCCGTCGCCGGCGCTCATCGTGCCGCCTGCCTCTGTTGCACACCTTGCAGCCAGCGAGCCAGCACATCGAACTCGTGCACGTCACCGAATTCAGGACCGGCGCCGCATTCCAATGCCTTGGTGACGGCCACCCGCAACCAGTCGGCCAGCTCGCGGGCCACCGTCCAGGGTTCGCAGTAGCGCATCAGAATGTCGGTGGCCGTATGGTCGCCGCTCCATAGCGACTGGGCCAGAAGCAATGCGTCGATCGGTGCGGCCGCCCTGCGTTCTTCGAAGGTCGTCATGAGCGGCCCAGAATGTCTTTCACGGCTTCGCGGATGACGCCGAGCCGGCCGTAGTACGCCTGGTCGTCGGTGCCCTGCGCGCCCACGCGGATAGCGACGTCGACCACGCCCAAGCACGCGGCGAGCACGACCTCCGAATCCCGCGTGCTGATGCCGTCGAACGCCTCGTCGATGTCGAGGCCACCCTGTTCGTGCTGACGTCGTACCAGCTCGATCAGCTCAAGAGCCACCGACGCAACCTGGCGGTTGAAATCGTCCTGCTCGTCTCGGATTTCATCCATCTTCCCTGTTTCCCTTCTCTTGATGGTGCTGCGGATTTGTCAGTCGACTAATGGCAGACGCTGCCGTTTGCTGGCGACGTCTTCACAGTCTCTCCGGTGGCCTTGGGTTGCTACATCGAACCCGCATCGTGGACAGCGGCCCGGGCCCGTGGGGGGCGCGAATCGTCCGTTCCGGTGGCCGTCGCGGCGAGGGATTCCATTACTTCCCGTGACCGCCGTGACAGCCGTGCCGGATTGGCATACATCCTGGTCAGACATTTTTTTATGTGTCACGGATGCGGCACGGCCGTCGCGCATGTCACGGGTACCGTTCTCGTCCGTGACACGCTGAGCTGCAATGTCACGGTCGTCGCGCACGTCACGGATAGATGCGGTCGGCACGTAGCGTTGCCACGCCTGAGCGAGTCCATCGTCGCCGGCGACCTGATAGCCCTTGGCCCTCCCATTGCCGATGCGGATGGTGTTCGACCGCACTCCGTACCGAGCCAATTCCTTTGCTAGGCGTCGCTGATCGAGCGGCTTGCCCCAGAGGTCGGCCCACTCGGATTCGTCATCGGATGTCAGCGCAGAGACGATGTCGACCGAGAACATCCGGTCGCGCTCGCCGAACACCGTGCGGACGTCGCGAAGTAGTCGAGCGCCAGATGACAGTTCCTCGACCTCGTTGTCCAGCACGAAGTGACGGCAGGCGGATCGTGCCCGCGCCGGCCAGTCGCCGCCGGCGGCGTCGGCGACCGCCAGCAGGGACTCCCACACTTCGGCCGCGCGGTCACGCACGCCGTCAGGCATCGTTGGCCGCGCGGCACACAGTGCATCGAAGTTGGTCTCGGCCCAGTCCGACAGTCGGTCTCGCAGCGGGGCGGCGTGCGCCTCGGCGTCGCGCTCGCGGAATTCGGCGACATGCTCGTCGGGCGCTCGCTTACGCATATGCAGGACGGCCGCAGCCCGGTCTAGCACCGTGCGAGGCATCTTGCCCGCCAGCCCGGCCAGTGCAAGAGGCGCGAACACTGGAAACTCAACCACGCGCATGCTTTTGGCATCACCTTCGCAGCGGTCCACCGTGGCGCCCCGTTTGTATCCGGCGTTGAACAACGCGCGCAAATCCTCGGCCTGCGGGTTGGCGGTTCGGCCGAAAACTGCGTCAGCCTCGTCCTGCAAGATGGTCGGCGGCTGGTCGCCGGCGGCCGCGATCCGTCGATAAAGTGCCGCAGTCGTCGTTGACAGTGTGAGCTTCGCATTGCGGCACAACAGCGCCAGCACTTCCAGCACGCGGGTCTTCCCCGATCCCGGTTCAGGGCTGTCGATTATCAGCCGTGGCGTCACATAGAAAGCGCCGACGGTCCAGGTGTGGGCGATCCACAGCACGATGACCACGAGATAGTGCGGCGACCGAAACGCGAAGAACGGGCCGGCGAAGCGTTCAATGTCGTCGAGCAGTTCGGCGCCGCCAGTTTCCTGCCCCATTGCCCGTTTGAGCTCAGCCTCGAATGTGCCCATCAGGCTTCTCCCCGTAGTTCGGCGAGCCGGCCGGCGCAGTCGAGAACTGAAACGGTCGCGGCGCTGACGAGCGCGGCGAGCTGGCTTTCCGCGCCGGCCTGTGCGGCTTCGACAAGCGCATTGCCGGCGGACTCGACCCGGCGCCGCAACGATCGGGCAAGCACCACTGCGCCGTAAAATCGGGCGGCCTGTGGTACTGCGCCGCTAGTGGTTGCGTCCATGAGCGCCAACGCAATCGCGCGATTGACGCGGCCGGCGCGGCTCAACTCGTCGAGGACTATTTGTGCGTCGCATGGCTGACCGGCCACGGCAAGGCGGCGGATGGTACTGACAAGCACCGACATTTAGGTTTAGTGGGCGTCCGCGGACGGCCGAGGCCACCGACCGGAACACCTGGTGATTCCTGATTTTTGAGTGGTCGTCCGCGGCGCGTCTCAGGTGCCGACCGGTGTCCCTGTTCGGGAACTTGGAGCCGCTCGGGAGCGGACTTCTGCTTGCGGAATGTCTGGGCCATGCCCGTCGGAGCCGGGGACTGACCTGGATCCGTCGAAAGGATGTGCGTGGAACTGATTTTGGGTATCGACGTGGCGTGCCGGGCTGCTCATCAAGCATCGCTGGCCCGTCCCGATGGGACGTATGTGTGGACCGGACGAAAGTTCTTCACCCGGCCCGCCGACCTCGAAAAGCTCTGGAAAGTAATCGGACTCAGCGAGCAAGACACCGTGCGGGTGGTGATGGAGCCCACCCGCAACGCATGGGTTCCGCTGGCATCCTGGTTTCGTCATCACGGCGCCCGGATCTCGATGGTGCCCACCACCCAGTCAGCAGACCTGCGCGCCTACTACTCCAAGCACACCAAAAATGACCATCTGGACTCCAAGCTGTTGGCCCGGTTGCCCTTGCTGCATCCAGAGGGGCTGCGTGACCACAGCGGCGACGGGCCCGGCGAACCGCTGCGGCGCCTGGTCAAGATCCGCTCCTCGATCGTCAAGCGCCGCACCGCAGTCTTCCAGCGCCTTGACGCCCAGCTCGAGCTCCTCGGTCCAGCCTGGTACGACGCGCTGGGATCCAACTATGGCAAGGCCGCGCTGGCACTGCTGGCCCGCTACGCCGACCCGCACAGCCTGATCCGTCTCGGCCATGCCCGCCTGACCCGCTTCCTGATCCGCCACTCCCGCGGCGCCTGGCGCGAACCACACGCCACCCTGCTGTTGACCGCCGCCCAAGAATCGCTGCAGCTATGGGGATCTGGCGCTAATGCCCGCATCGACTTCGCCGAACTGGCCGCCGACATCGCTACCGAAGCCGAGCAAGCCCAGATGCTCACCGAGCAGATCGACGACCTCGACGAGCGCGCCGCCAACCTCTACGCCGAGGCCGACCCGCGCGGCATCATCGCCTCAGCACCCGGCGTCGGGCCCGTCACCTGTGCGGTCATCGCCGGCCGCATCGGCGACCCGCACCGGTTCCACTCCCTAGCCGCCATCCGCGCCTACTCCGGCCTCGTCCCCAAGGTCAACCAGTCCGGACAAGCAGAACAGCGCCACGGACTCACCAAAGCCGGTGACCCGCTGCTGCGCGAAGCCCTCTTCGCCGCCGCTGACCAAGCCCGCAAGAGCGACCCGCAACTGGCCGCGAAATACAAACGCCTGATGAGCACCGAGCGCCACCACGATTCGGCGATCTGCCACATTGCCACCATCCTGCTCACCCGCATCGCCACCTGCTGGCGCGCCGGAGCGCACTACGTGCTGCGCGACACCGACGGACGACCCATCACCTTCGAAGAAGGACGCCGCATCGTCCGCGCCCACCACACCGTCGACAAGAAGACTCGCATCAACGCTGCCTCCAAGCGCTACTCCCAGCGCCAAAAAGGCAGGACGGGCCGGGAACAACAGGAGTCGCTACGCGCTCCAATTCACCGGCCCGTCCACCCCAGCATAAAACCCACCGAAGTAGCTTGACTCCCCTTAGGAACTCGAGGCGGGCGACTCGAAATCATCGTCGGCCACCAGCTCAAGCGCCGCCGTGACGTCAGCAGGTGACGACCACATGAGTGTGCCCACGAAAACGGTTTCGACGTTGGGAAGTTGACCCACGGCGGGCATCGGTGCGCTCGCGGCAGGGCGACCGCTTAGCGACGGGGCCTGGCAGTTACGGCGGGTATCGTTGGTGCTGTCGATTGCGGTTGTAGGCGATGACATGAGAGTCGGGCCCTGGTGCGGGGCCCGGCTTTCGCCTTTCGGTGGGCCGTTCATGCCGCCCCGCCGAAAGGTTCCAGCGCCGCGTCCACTTCGTTGAGGTCGACGCGAAACAACCGTGCATTGGCCCGGTAGCCTCTGAATTTGCCATCCGCGATCATCTGGCGGATGGTGCGCGTCGACACGCCAAGGTATTCAGCAGCGTCTTTCATCGACGCCCAACGGCGGGCCGGCGGATTGTTCTCGGGGTGCCGACGAGCGCGGCAGTTGGGACCAGTGTGTGAACTGGTTTCTTCAATTGGCTTGATCGCCATCAACTCTCCAAGTAGCTCGGCGTTAAAGCCGAAGGGTTCTACCGGAGAGATTCGAGACCACCACGGGACCGAGCTTCCGGCAGAAGCCATTTCGGCTTCTAGCGTTGCTCGACCTTCCCTATATCAGGTGGTCCGTTACGGGGCTAATCCTTACCCGAAACGCCTATGGCAGGCTCAACCCCCATATCGGGGATTGCCGGGCTACTTTCACCTCTAGCACTTCAATTGGTACCAGACATTTCCGAAAGTCGCCACAACGTGCCGCGCTTGAGCGTGTCAGTCCCCCGACGGGGACGGTTCTACGGCCACCAATTTCGACAGCAAGCGGGCTATCTGACGGTCTCGGCCTTGTGCCGCATGCTGGTAGCGCATCGCAGCTTGCGGTGTCGAATGTCCAAGGCGCGCCATCAGTTCCGCGAGCGTGGCGCCGGTAGCAGCCGCGAGCACTGCGCCGCTGTGGCGCAGGTCGTGCCAGCGCAAGTCATCGCGCTTGGCTACAGAGCGCGCCCGGTAGAACTGGCGGTACAGGCTGGCCGGCGCCAGGTGGCCGCCGTGTACGGCCGGGAACAGCAGAGCGTCTTTGTCTGGCTCGACGAACCGGTCAAGGTGGTCTCTGATCGCGGGTAGCAGATGCGGCGGGATTTCGACGTCGCGGCGGCCGGCGTCCGACTTGGGTGTGGTGATCTGAAAGCCTTGCTCGACGCGCACGACGGCACGCTCGACGCGCACCACCCCGTACGTGTCGTCGGGGTCATCGGCGTCGACGATGATGATGTCGCGCCGGCGTAGCTCGGTCAGCTCGCCGAACCGCAGCGCACACCATGCGGCGAGCAATACCATCGCCCGGTAGCGTTCGGGCATTTCTTCGGCGATAGTCGCAATTTCGTCGAGCGTCGCCGGCCGAATCTTGTGGACGCGGCGAGCACTGCCGGCGCCACGGATCACGCACGGGTTGACCTTGATCTTGCCGTCGCTCAGGGCGGTACCCATGATCGTCCTCAACAGCCCGTAGCAGTGCGCGCGCAGCGTCGGCGTATTGGCGCCGAGCTTGGCATGCCAGGCACGCACGTCGTCGGCAGTGATAGATGCGATCGGCAGGCCGCCAAACGTCGGCACGATGTGATCCCCAAGCAGCTTGGCGTAGTGCTGACGGGTGCGGTCTTTCAGGTCACGTTGCGCCATCCACGTTTTCGAGTAGGTCTCGAACGTCAGTTTCGGCACTGGTTGTTCGTCGGCTTCGGGCGGCACCCACGCCTTACGGATGATTTCGGCCTGGCGCAGAGACAGCCACCCGCGAGCGTCTTTCTCGGTCAGGAATGTCTTGGGCGCGGTGTAGCGGCGGCCGTCGGGCCCGTGGTACATCGCGCGCCAGCGCCCGCTGGGCAGTTTGTGGGCGGTTCCGAATGCGCCGCGCTTCTGCGGCTTGCGGCCTTCTCCCCTAACCACGTCGCACCTTTCTGCGATACTCCGGTGTGCACTGGCGTGAACTGCGTGAACTCGTTGTGAGCTAACAAGACCGTATCAACTTTCCGCAACTTTCCGAACGATTCCGCTATACTGGACAACGTGATCGCAGGTAGTACGGCTATTCGGCCAGGTCACAACACCCACGCTAGCAAACCGATTGAACTGGTTCAATCCCAGTATCGCGCACCAGAGTTTTTGCAGCTCAGCTGCACTATATAGTGCAGCTTATCAGTTTGCATACAACAATCATGCAATAAGCATTGGATCGCTCCGGGTTAACTGGCACTTGGGTTACGAGCCGTATGTGTGCTGAGCGGGAGTTGGCTGAATGGCTGCGCCGCATGGGACGCGCCCTCCGGCTGAGTTGGCTGGCCACCCGCTGCTTTACTTCTCCTTCCCAAACTTGTCGCCGCTGGACACTGAATGGGGAGGCTCAACGCTCGCGGTGGAAGCTGAGAAGCATGAGCCGGATTTGATTGTCCTGGAACCATTTCACGGCTGGCGGAAGGCAAGGAAGACAACGTCGACACCTGGCGGAATCTGTACAACTCCACCATGGTCCCGCTCCGTCGGCAGAGTCGCACGGTGCTGCGCATTGAGCATCAGGGTCACGATTCGAGCAAGGGGGCACGGGGGTCGCCCGCGAAGCGGGATGTCGACGTGGCGTGAATTATGAAGCGCAGCGGGAACGAGGTGTCCCTGATCCGCGACGAGGGACGGGGGTTGAGCCCCCTGCGAAGGTCCTGTTGTGTAGGCATGCCGCGCCGGCGCGGCACCCTCCCGTCATCCGCGACGGCAAGCAAGGTGAGTGCATTGAGGCGTTAGAGCGGCTCGACGTTCCGCTCGATGCGAGCCGGGATGAAGCCGCACGCACCTTGCGCGCCGAGAACGGCTATCAGTTCCGCAACGCAGTGGTCCATGCCGCCCGGGATGCCCGTCACTCGTCCCCGCTCTAGAGGGACGATATGTGGTGGGGATGGTGATAATACGCAGGTTAAACGACTTTATCGTCGTCCCGCCCCATACACCCCCTTTAGGGGGCATATGTTGTGGGGACGCGCGCGTAGTCGGCAGCATAGTGTGTAAAACAGCTTAATCTGCGGCCCGGGCAAGGTAGCTTTCCCTGCGTGTCAACTCCGCCGCTTGCGCAGGTGCCCTATTCGGCTATAAGCCGCGTTGCAAGGATTCGGCTGGAGGCCCGGCGCATCGCTGCCATGGTTGCCCAGTTACCCGATGTAGTCCTCGATCAGTCGAACTCAAATGTGGTTCGGCAGGCGGCCTTAGATTCTTTCTATCTCAATGCTCGTCTGCTGATCGAGTTCCTCGAAGTTTGCCCGCAGCGCAGTGACAGGTCCGTGTCCAATACCCTTGCAAAGGGGACGATTTGGCCAACACCATTCCTGACGGCTGCTCGAAGGCGGAAACTGCGCGAGTACTATAAGGACACAAGCAAGCACGTCATCCACTTCTCAACTCGGCGCACCGAGCTGGTTCCCATAACCGGCTGGAAATTGCGTGCAGTTGCCAGAACTGTCTTGGCGCTTTGGGACGAGTTCGCGACAGTCAGCTCACATCCCTTGGTGCCAAGAGCATCCGACCTCAGGCACCTGGATCTCTGATCTCCTTCGTTCCGACCTGCGCAGCGGTCCATGCCCACATTTTTCGAAAACTTGCTCGGTGCGAGAGAGCTTCCGAAGGGTCACGCGGCCCATCGGCCTCGGGGATTTCGACCCACCCCTACCGGGGGGTTAATGTCTTGCAGCCAAGGGCTCCGCGAGCGAGAAGCGCACGGGGCGCGGTGTCGTCGGATCGGCCATGACCTTGTCGCTGTCTACGTGTCGATCCACGATCCGGTAAGTGTTCATGGATACACTCAGCTTGTGGGCGGACTATGCCCAAACCTCCACAGTCCCCTTCCAACGCCCAATAGGCGCGTGTCACTGCCACGGCCTGTCAGCATTCGACGGTAGTCTTGCGGCAACTCTTGGGATCTTTTGCGCCCAAAACCAGGGTTGTGCCCCGTGAAGTGGTGTAAAGCCGATCGGCGTTTCGCCTGAGGCTCTGCGAGTTTCCACTATGCCGTGATGGCGGCGGGGACGGCAACGGATTGGTCGGCTGAATCGGAGCGGGGATGTAATAGGGCCAGGGTGGTCTCGGAGAGATAGCGCTTTTCGGCGACTTGCCATTCGTCGTGGGCTTCGACGAGAACGGAGCCGGCCAGCCGTAGCAGCGCGGCGGGGTTGGGGAAGACGCCGACGGCGTCGGTGCGGCGGCGGATCTCTTTGTTGAGTCGTTCACTGGTTATCTGGAGCACTGTGTGCGATAGCTGTTGTGACCTGCAGGTTTGTGTCGTGGAGGGTGTCCATGACGCGGCTGGAGATCGATATCGGTTGGCGGTCAGCATGGCCCGATCGTTACCGAATCGCGATGCGTCCGTTCATGGTGTCTTCCGGTGTCGTCGCGGAGTTGGCCAAGGGCGCACGCGAGTTGGCGGCGTAGCCGCCGGTTCTCATCGGCGAGTTCGTGGTTGCGGCGGTTGGCGATTTCGAGGCGCTGCCGCAGGGAGTCGTCGCTGGCGCGTTGTCGGGCAGGTAACGGTGTGCTTGGCTCGGGCCGGTGCTGGGCGCGGAGCCGGCAGATCTCGTCTTTGAGGTCGATTTGGGTGTAGATCCACGAGCGGGAGACACCGGCATGGCGGGCGACGGATTCGAAGGTGAGCACGGCGCCGGTCCGGTCGAGTTCGTGCATCGCCGCGATCGCCTTGGCGCGGGTGTGTTCGTGCCGCTGCTGGGCCGCCCGGATGAGGTTGATGCTGTTGTCAGCCCGCATGTTTGGCCTTCCCTGGTTCTGAATCGTTGAGGGCGGTGATGATGGTGTCCAGGTTGTGCAGGACTTGACGGTTCATCTCGGCCAGACGTTGTTGGCCGCGGGCTTCGGCGGCGGTGATCAGCTGCAGAGTCTGTTGCCGCTGCTGGTGGTGCTGGGGCAGGAACTCGGCGGTGGTGAGGAACATCGGGCAGGTCAGGCAGGCGTTGGCGTGCGGGCAGCTCTGCTGCACCGGCAGTCCGCAGTAGCCGTTGGGTAGGGCCTGGGTGGCTCGGCCGAGGCGCTGTTTGGCCCAGGCGGCCTCCGCGATCGGCCCGGACGGGTCGAAAATGATTGTGGCGCCGTGGATGTCGACCTTTCGAGCTGCCTCCCACTGACGGCGCACGGTGGTGTCGTGCAGGCGGGCGTAGTGCCCGGTCATCTGCGCGGAGTCATGGTCGAGGATGCGTCGCACGACCTCTTGCGGGACGTCGCGGTTGATCAGCCGGGTGCCCAGGGTATGGCGCCACTGGTGCGGGGTGAGGTGCACCGGCTGGCCGTGCTCGTCGCGGATGTCGCAGACGGACAGCCAGCGCAACAGCGCCATCCGGTAGGTGGGACTCGCGATCGGGTGGGTGCCGTCAATGTTCTTCGTCGGCCGTGGGAACAACACCGGCGTGCCTGCCGGCCAACGCTGGGAGGTGTGGTTGCGATGTTCGGCGATGAGTTCGCGCAACTGCTCGTCGATGGGCACCAACGCGTCGCGTTTCATCTTGTGGTTGAGGTAGCGCAGATACGGTGCGCCTTCGGCATCGGCGACCACACAATCGCTGCGCAGCCGCAGCGCATCAGTGATCCGTAGCCCGCAACGCATCAAGATGATCGTGATCAACCGGTGAGCGGGGTCGGCGTATCGGGCAAGGTTGTCGGGATCCTCGAGCTGGGTCATGACCTGTTCGGCCAGTGCCCGAGGCAACCGTTCATCGCGTTTGGGGTAGTCCTCGGCGAAGAACATCGCGTCTGCGGGAAGGTCTGTGTCCCAACGGTGTTGGCGGACGGTAGCGAAGAATCGGTTGAGCAGCCCGATATGGGTCCCGCGGCGTTGGGCACCGATGGAGTCGCTGCGCAGGTTGGCCAAATAGCGCTCCAGCACCGGCCGGTTGATCCGGTCGATGCTCTCGACGCCGATGTCGGCGAGGTACCCGGCGAAGCGGGTGAGCGCAACGACCGGCCTGCCGCCGCCGGCTTCCAGACCCAATCCGGTCGATAGCCGCCACCGGACCCACCGCTTGGCCAGATCCCGCAGCCACGGCTGCGGAATACCGTCGAAGCGCAGCGTGCGGTCTCCGTCGTAGCCGAGCCGGCGCATGCGCCAGACTTCGCGCGGGTATTCGGCGTCCCAGCCGCCGGCCTCGGCCAGGTCGGCGATCACCCGGGATGCGTAGCTGAGGAATCCACGGGAGCGAGTGTCGTTGATCGTCGACCGAGCCCAGTCATGCCAGGTGTCCTCGTCGTGGTGGAGCAGGGAGCCCACGCCTGCGGCGGCCAGTGCCTTCACCACGCGCATGACCACGTCCGGGGTGAGCTTGCCCTGCCGATCGTCGTGGCGGCGTTGCAGCACGTACTGCAGTTCCAGCTTCAGCTGACCGATCAGCCGGTCGAGCCGTATCTGCTCACTGGCCAACGGGGCTTCGGCGGCGAAGCGGTCGGCGAACACGTCGATGTCGGGTCTGCCGTTGACCTTCCAGGTGTTGGTGTGGGTTTGGCAGAACGCAGACGTGCCCTGCGGCCAGAGCTCGCAGTGCGGAATCCGGCAGGTCACCCCGGCCGCTGGTTGCTTGAACGGCTGCGGTTCGGCCAGCCATCCGGCCAGGCTGGGGCGCCCGGCGCGTTCCCATCGTTGCGCGTGCAGCCCGCACATGCCGCCACGGGCAGAGCCGTAACCGCAACCGGGCACCCGGCAGCGCTGGTTGGGTTGTCGCCGCCGCCACCGCGGATCGGTCGACACGACAAACTGCTCCACCGACGGGCGTCCTTCGTCGTCCCACCGTTGCCGATGTCCTTCACACAGGCCGCGTCCGCGGGCGGTTCGCCCGCACCCCTCAACCCGGCACTCGGCTCCACCAAACACCGGATCATCGGCACCGAATTCCAGTACATCGCTGCGGAATTCGCTGCGGACCTCGGCCATCAGCTTGCCGATTAGCCCCGACGGGCCGGCGGGCTTCAGCGACGGCGCGCTCATAGCCGCACCTGCCCATCGGTGAACCAGCCTGCCTGTTCCATGACCCGCCGAGCGTCCTCCACGGTGAGGTGCCCATACGTCGTGGTCGTCGTCGCCACGTGCGCATGTCCGAGCAGGTGCGCGACCACCTCGATGCTGACTCCGTCGCGCAGCAGCCGGGTTGCGGCCGTGTGTCGCAGCCAGTGCGGGTCGAAGTCGATCCCGGTCCGCCGGCGCAGCCTCCGCACCAGGTCGTAGACCGCAGCGTAGGTCAGCGGATGCCCCTGCGGGCGGCCCCACAGGTTGACGAACACGTAGTCGCTGTCCAGATCGCCGTACTCGCTGTGAAGGTAGTCGGCGAACAATCGGATCAACGCGCTGCTGACTGGGATCGTGCGGACGGTCTGTGACTTGGCGCGCGCGCCATTGGCGTTATCGCGTCGCCGCACCGTCACCTCATGCTCGGCAGCGGCGATGTCGTTGTGCCGCAAACCAAGTGCCTCACCGATCCGCATCCCGGTGTCGTAGAGCACGGCGAACAGCAATCGGTCCCGCAGCCGACCGCAACCATCCAGGATCGCCTGCACCTCGTCCGGTGAGAGCACCCGCGGCAGCTTCTTCGGCGCCTTCAACGCGATCACCCGCCGCGACCTCGGCGCGCCCTTGCTGATGTGGTGCAAAAACGGCTTCCAACCACCGCGCGCGCCGCCGACCTGCCACGAGGTCAGCAGAGCGCTGACATCCAGCCCATCTCGTGCGGCGTGGGTGTAAAACGCCCCGACCGCCGAAAGCTTGCGGTTCACAGTAGATTCCGTGCAGTGATGCGGCACCGACGGCAACACCGCAACCTGCCCATGCCGGGCCCGCAGCGGCAGCCGCAGCCAGGCCACGAACTCACCTACGTCATCAAGCCGCACCGCCCGCCAGTCCAGCCCACGCTCGGCGAGAAAACCGAACCAGTCCTTGAGATCGTGCGCGTACGCCTTGACCGTGTTCGGTGATCGCTCGATATCGGTCAGATACGCCAGATACCGGTCAACCGCTGCTACCGGAGCGTCGTCGTCGCCGAGAACGGTCCACGACTCACGCAACGAGACCGGCGAGATAACTCGTGCAATCTGCATCGCCCCTCCGCAGGCTCTTGCCTCCTGGACGACTGCAGATAAACACGTCCACCACGCAGAACCTGGGACCTCAACGCCTCGTGTCGGACATCAAGGACACCGCCTGCAGGACTCCAGATAACTGCGGGGTTGTTGGACCAGATCTGGGACCAGACATCTTTGGGGAATGCAGTGAAGGCCAGGATATCTTCGCGGGCGGTGGCCAGGTGGTCGGCCACGGCGGGCAGTTTGTCGGTGACGTAGTCGATGAGCCGGTCGAACTGCGCGGCCACCGCGGGGGCATCGGGTTGGTCGTAGACGCTGTGCAGCATCGCTTTGACCGCCGGCCACATGCTCTTGGGGCAGATGCTCATCAGGTTGGCCGCGTAGTGTGTGCGACACCGCTGCCAGGCCGCTCCGGGCAGGTTGGCCGCGATCGCCTCGCGCAGCCCGGCGTGGGCGTCGCTGGTGACCAGGCGTACGCCGGCCAGCCCGCGGGCGACGAGGTCGGCGAAGAACTCGTTCCAGGCCGGGCCGGTCTCGCTGGTGACCACCCGCATGCCCAGGACTTCGCGGTGTCCGTCACCGTTGACGCCAGTGGCCAGCAGCACGACCCCGTTGACCACGCGGCCGCCTTCGCGGACCTTCATCGTCAACGCATCAGCGGCGACGAAGGTGAACGGGCCAGCAGAATCGAGTGGGCGGTGACGGAACGCCTCGACGTGCTCGTCGAGGTCGGTGGCCATGCGGCTGACCTGCGATTTACTCAGTGAGTCGATGCCCAGGGTCTTGACCAGCTTGTCCATCCGCCGCGTGGAGACGCCGGCCAGGTAGCAGTCGGCGACCACGGTGATCAGCGCGGATTCGGCCCGCTTGCGGCGTTCGAGCAGCCAGTCGGGAAAGTAGGTTCCCTTGCGCAGCTTCGGGACTGCGACATCGATGGTGCCCACCCTGGTGTCCAGGCCGCGGTGGCGATACCCGTTGCGCTGCGCTCGCCGTCCCGGGGTGGGCTGGCCCCATTCGGCGCCCACGACGGCATCAGCATCCGCCGACAGCAGAGCGTTGATCACGGTCTGCAGCAGGGAGCGCATCAGATCAGGTGAGGCTTCGGCCAGGGCCTCGCCAAGAAGGCCGGCAGGGTCGACAATGTGGGGTGCGGTCATCGTGGGACTCCTCGAGGATTCTGTGGAAGGTTGACTCGAAGGATCACGCGGTGGCCGCTTTACGTCCATCACCGACACGATGACGAACCCAGCAACCGCGCTACACCACTATGCGGGACTCAACTCGTAAACCATCTGCCAGCCGGCCGGAATGTCGGCGAACGCCGGCCACAGGCTGTGTTGTTCTTCGTCGTTGACCAGGACGAAAAAGCTGCCATTGTCGTCGTCGAACGGATTGGTACTCACTTGTCCTCCAGGTCCTCGTTTGACATGAGTCGGGCACTTCGGTGCGCCTGTTGGTTTCGACCGGGCACTCGGGGGCTTGACCGAGCAACGATCTCGATATGACCGGGAGCGTATGGGTTTCAATCCTGTTGCATGGCCCATCAAGCCGGGTAGCGTAGTAACTGCGAGTACATAGAGTGGCGAACGCAAGCCCGCAGCGCGGCTTACGTAGTGACAAACAAGCTCTCACCTGATATGCACGTGGTCTTGCGGAATCGATTCTGCGACAGTCGTTTCCGTCGAGAGCGCAGGTTTGGGGCGCGATCATGACGACGACAGAGCGGATCCCCGACGGGCCAGGGGTTGAACCCTGCGTCGAGCATTCGCTATCTGGTCTCTATCGGGGCTCTACCTGGGCTCGGGCATGCATTGACAGGGCGCCGGTGCCGGTGGGGTCGGCGGTGCCGTCAGGCGCCGACGATGGCATCGATTCTGTCCTGCGCCATACCATGTTGGCACTCAACTGATTTCGGCGTCACAGGCCCGAGAAAGGCCGAGACGGGCGGCACTTCCTCGGCGGAGCATTCGACGCCGATCACTGACGGCCCGTCGACCTCCAGCGCCGACTGCACGGCAGCGCCGAAGCCATCGACGTCGTCGACGTCGACCGAGGGAAGTTCCGGGAACATCGCGGCGAGGCCGGCGCCGAGCCGACTGGGCGCGAACGTGTTGTAACTGTGCCGATTCCCGTAGCACAACTTTTCGCTCATTGCGCACATGGCCTGCGCGTTGTTGTTGATCAAGACGAACGCCACCGGCAGTCGGTATTGCACAGCGGTATGCACCTCCATGCCGTGCATGAAAAACGCGCCGTCCCCGGCTATCACCACGACATGTCCGCGCCGCCCGAATTTCCTCCGCCGCACGGCCATTCCGATGCCGGCGCCAAAGCTGTAGCCCATGCCGGGTGCGACCACGAATCGGCCGCCGCGCCGGACCGGTAGGTAGTGGACGGCGGCCGCCCCGCAACTGCCGACGTCGACGACGATGTCGGACCCGTCGGGCAATACGCGGTCGAGCATGCTCATCGCTTCGCGGTAGCGCACGCCGGGGCCGTCGAATCGCGGCGGATTCAACTCGGTTCTGGACACCGCATCGGGTACCCGGATTCCGGTCGGGCGCTCACGGCCGGTCAGCGCGCTCGTCAGCATTCGCAGCGAAGCCCGCAGATCGTCCGTGTGGATGTGAGTGCAGGCCAGGTACGGCGGCGCCGACCCTAGCGAGATGGTGGGCACCGCGGCCAGGGCATCGTCCAGGCCGGCGCGGGCGGTCACCGCAAGCCGGGTGCCCACCACCAGGCACAACGCGCTGTCGGCCACCGCTTCCACCACGCCAGGGTGGCCCATGATGCCGGTGACGCCGAGCGCCGACGACAACCCGAAACCCGGTGTGCCGGCGGCATCCTTGGCATGGGGCACGCACGCCACCCGCGCGCGCAGCACCGCCCGCAACGACGCCAGTTCGGCCCGCGCATCGTCTCGAACCACCTGCTCACCGGCGATGATCGTCACCGGACCGCTCGCCCGGCGCAGCGCTGCCACGATCGGGCGTGGATCACCGATGTCTCGTGGCCGCTCGATGCCGGGCTCGGGCAGGTAGCCGTTGCTGGTCACGTCAGCTTGCTGAATATCTTTGGGCAGCAACAACACCGCGGGGCCACCGGTTCGCGCGGCCGCCACGGCGGCGGGCAGCGCCAACGCGATGTCCGCCGGGGTCTGGACTCGTCGGCACAACACCGACACCTCGGAGAACAGCGCCTCGGCATTCGGTGAACCGTTGCGGCCGCTGGTGTCCTGAAAGCCGCCGCGACCATCCATCGTGGACGGCGGCTGGCCCACCAACGCCAGTAGCGGCACGCGGCTGGTAAACAATTCCCCGAGGCCGGCAACGAGGTTCAGCGCGCCCCACGCGGAGGTGGCCACCACGCCGAAGCCGCTGCCGCTGCGGCTGTATCCGTCGGCCATCGCCACGGCGGAGAACTCGTGTTTGGCCAGCACCGCGTCCATGTCCGAGTGCAGGAATGCGGCGTCGTACAGGTCCTCGATGTTGGCGCCATCGACGCCGAAGATGCAGTCCACTCCGATCGACGCGAGATACCCGACGATATGGTCGACCAACCGGTGGCTGTGAGACATGATTTCAACCTCGAGAAACGGCGTGGGTGTAGTGCGTGCCCGCCCCGGCCCGGTCGAGGCATTGTGGCGGGTGCTGGAGGATCCGGCCGAATTCCGCAACCATGCGAGTCCAACCGGCCATGCCCGCCAGGCATGATGTCATGTGCGGCAGCTTAAGTTTGCTCGCTCGGGCCTCACGGACGGATTGATTCGACTTGAGTGCCACGCGCGCACAGATCGAGTAGTCATCCCTCCGGTGGTGCGTAACGGCCCGCGGGCGGCGGTTTTGACCAGTGGTCACCGAGCGCTCGACGGGTCGGCGATCAGCGAAAGGCATGCATTCCGCGCCCCGGAGTCGCGGCGGGCAGCACCGGGGCTATGCGGTTGCGCACGAGCGTTTTTCGGAGCATGGACGGCCTGGGCCCCGCCAGCTCGACGCGACCTGCGCGGCAGCCGCACCCGATCGGCCGCGACCCCACCCGAGTGTCCGAAGAGCGTGTGTGGTCACGATGCGTCGCGGCCGATCAGTTGGATGAGTTGGTCGCGGTTATTGATGCCAAGCTTGGTGAAGAGGCGATAGAGGTGTCCCTCCACCGTGCGCACCGAGATCACCAGCCGGTCGGCGATCTCGCGGTTGGACAGGCCGGCCGCCACCAGATTCACGATCTGACGTTCCCGTCCGCTGAACGGAAGCGGGCGCGCCGCCGCGTCGAGCGCCGGTGTGCGCGACCCGCATTGGCCGGCCAACGCGTGCGCCCAGGTCGACGACTCGACCTCCTTGCGACGGTCGCCCCGGCGGGCATGTTCGCTGGCCGCCTGAGCCGCCGCATCGGCGGCGAATGCCAAGGCGCCGAGGTCGGCGAAGCGGTGGGCCGCGGCGTCGAGCAGATCGCCGTCGTGCTGAGCCAGACCGCGGGCATGGCCGGCGACCGCCTGGGCCGACGGGGAGTTCAGGATGCTGGCCAACTCGTCTACTCGCGCGGCCTGCGCACGATCGCCGAAGCGAAGGGCCGCATGGCGTGCCCGCATCTCGACCAGGTGCATGCCGGCTTTCCGTGCAGTCTGCGCCGCCTGCATTGCCTGCGTCTGAGCGCCCGCCGTATCGCCGGCCGCCGCCCGCTCCCAGGCCCGGGCGAGCTCGAGTTCCGGCAGGAACACCGCGACGTGCGGTCCGTAGGCTTCCTCGACCCGCCGCAGCGCCACGGCGGCCGCCGCGCTGTCCCCGCGGGCCCCTTCGGCCTGTGCCTGCAAGGCGCCCACGACGAGCTGCCACGGTAATGGAAAGCCTTGGGAAAGCTGGGAAATCGACCGGTCGAGGGTGGCGCAGGCCTCCTGCAGCTCACCGCGGGTGAGCTGCAGGACGCCGAGCATCGCGTCGACCATGGCCTCCGCTGCGGGAAGGCCGGTTGCCAGTGCGGCGTAACGCTTGTGGATTCGCTCGGCCGCCGGATAGTCACCGGCAGCGGTCGCGGCCATGACCTCGGCCAGTCCGATGGCGAACCGCTGCGCTCCCGCCCGGCACTGCGCCGTCGCGCGCACGCCGGCAGCGGCGATGCGGCCGACCTCGGAAAAACGCCCCACCGCGGTCAAGGCGCCGCATGTCGCGACAGCCGCCCACACGGTCGCCATCGGCACGACATCCGGTTCGCACAGGCGCGGCCCGAATTCGATCGTCCGGGCGATGTCGCCGCGGAAGAACCCGATCGACACATCCAGCGCATCGATCAGCTGCAGGCTGCCCTCGGTCGCCAGGCGCTGTTTCACCTCGGCCAGTACCCGCGTTGCACCCTCGGCGTCCCCGCATCCCCAGGCCAGGTTGGCGGCGCGCAGGCAGCCCCAGCGCGCGATCAGCCATTCGTCGGCATCATCGACGTCGGCGCCCAGCAGGATGGAATCTGCCTCCTCGCCGCGGCCCTGCCAGCTCACCGCCTCGGCGAGCACCAACGCGGCCGGCAGGCCACCACCACGGTCGACCGCAAACGTCGCCAGCTGCTCGCCCAGCACGACGTTCGACATGGCCATCGCGTCGGCCGCCGCCTTGATGACCACATCCAGATCGGGCTCCAAGTCGCTGCGCATTATGAACTGCGCCAACTGGATTCGACCGCGGGGGTCGGAGATTTGTGAGCGCCGCCCCGCCGCCCGTAGGTGCTTGCGCAGGGTCTTCGCCAGGATCCCGTTGAGCTGCCGCGAGCGCACCACCCCGGCGTGGCGGGTCGCCGCTTCGCCGAGCATCGGGTGATTCAACTGCACCAGGGTGTGCGATCCGTCGGTCACCAACTGGATCAGGCCGCGGCGCTCCAGGCTTGCCATCGCGTCGGCATCGCAGATGTCGCGCAAGATCTCCCACTCCAGCAGCTCGGCGGTGGCCAGTACTTCCACCACCTCGCGCTCCTCGGAACTCAGCGACTGCAGCCGGTACTCCAGGGCATCATGCAGTTCGCGATCGCCGCGCAGCGGACCCTGCAGTTGCCAGCCCTGTTCGGTGTGAACCAGGGCGCCGCTTTCCACGCCCGCCGTCAGAAAACCACGCAGTAGCAACAGGTTTCCCGCGCTGCGCTCGAACAGCTCATCCACCAACCGCGTGTCGACCGGCCCACCCAACACTGCGCCGGCCAACAGCTCGGTCTGTTCGCGGGTGAACGGATCGACGTGCACCGTCAACAGCAGGCGCTCTTTCAACAACGCCGTCACCGCATCCAGCACCGGCTCACCGGAGCGGATCGTCACGATCAGCCGCGCACTGCGCCCGGCCGCAAGCTGATTCACCAAGGTGGCCGACAACGGATCGAGCAACTGCGCCTCGTCGACCACCACCACCAAATTCTTGTCCTGACCCAAGGTGTTGTGCGCGGCGGCCAGCATGATCGCCGGTTCGTGCCCGACCCCGAGGCTCACCGCGCGCGAGAACGCGCCCAGCGGCACCGCCCAGCCCGTCTGGGTACCGAGCGCGAATCGCACCGTGCGCCCGGCGGACTCGACCGTCTTGGCCAGCATGCGCGCCAACGTCGACTTGCCCACACCGCCGTCGCCGACCAACGCCACCCCGTGGAATTCCCCGTTGTTGAGCGCCGCGAGCGATCGCCGAAATTCCACATCGCGTCCCACAATGGGCCAGGTTGACCCATTTACCCGCTGCGTCACGGATATATCTCCCTCACCTGCTGGGCGGCCCGGCACTACATGAAGCCGGAACGAGCCGCAGCCAGATAAAGCCGGAAGGAGCTGTCCGAAATCGCGGTCCTGCCCGAACAAACCGACCCCGGTGCGTCCTCGCCCAGCTGGGATCTCCGCAACGAAACCGCAGCCGCGGGTCCGGACGGGTCGCCATCACGAGCGGTTACCGCCGTATGCTTCCGACTGCCTGTCATGCGCGGGAGCGTATGGCGGGTGGAGCGGGCGTCGCCGGACTCTGTCGGCAAGTCGAGTGGTGCGCGCGTCGAGATAGAGTAGCGACTCTCAAAGGCTCCATAGGGTGCCGATAAGAACTTAGCCCGCGTGGGGGTGAACGTCGTCCTGATCACCAAGCGACGGGTTGCTGTGGCCCAATAGCTCTCTTCGTCCGCGCGGCTCTCGGGCCACCAGTAGGGTGAGCTGCTCGCGACTGTTGATCCCGAGTTTGGTGAAAAGGCGATAGAGGTGCCCCTCCACCGTGCGCACCGAGATGACCAGCCGGTCGGCGATCTCGCGGTTGGACAGGCCGGCCGCCACCAGATTCACGATCTGACGTTCCCGTCCGCTGAAGGGCAGCGGGCGCGCCGCCGCCTCGACCGCCGGCGTGTGCAGCTCGTACCGGCTGGCCAGCGCGTGCGCCCAGGCCGAAGATTCGAATTTCTTCCCGCGGTCGCCCCGACGGGCATGTTCGCCGGCCGCCTGAGCCGCCGCGTCGGCGGCGCACGCCAGGGCACCGAGGTCGGCGAATTTTTGCGCCGCGGCATCGAGCAGATCGCCGTCGCGTTGCGTCAGACCGCGGGCATGGTCCGCGGCCGCTTCGGCCAGCGGTGTATCCAGGATGCGAGCAAGCCGCTCCAACCGCGCGGTCTGTGAACGGTCGCCGAATCGCACCGCGGCATGGCGTGTGCGCATCTCCGCCGCGTGCATCCCGGCGGCGCGCGCTATCTCCGCCGCCTGCGTGGCATGGGTCGTGGCGGCCTGGGTGTCGCCGGCGGCGGCCCTTTCCCAGGCCCGGGCGAGCTCGAGTTCGGGGAGGAACACCGCCGCGTGCGGTCCGTAGGCCCGGTCCGCCCGCCATAACGCCGCGGCGGCCGCCGTGCTGTCGCCGCGCGCCCCCTCGGCCTGGGCTTGGAAGGCACCCACGACCACCAGCCAGGGCGACGGAAAGCCCTTGGCGAACAAGGAGATCGAACGGGTGAACGCGGCGCAGGCCGCGGGGAATTCGCCGCGGGCGAGCCGGACGAGCCCGAGCATCGCGTCGACCATGGCCTCCGCGCCGGGAAGGCCTTCGGCCATCGCGGCGTAGCGCTTGTAGATCCGTTCGGCCGCGCGGTCGTCCCCGGCGTCCGTCGCCGCGATGATCTCGCTGATCCCGATGTTGAATCGATGCAATCCCATCCCGCACGACACGGCGGCACGCACCCCGATGTCGGCGATGCGGCCGACTTCGGAATAGCGGCCGGCCGCGGCCAACGCGGCGCAGGTCGGCACCGCCGCCCACGTCGTCGCCATTGGGACCGCATCGGATTCGCATAGGCCGGGCCCGAGCTCGGTCGTCGTCTCGACGTCGCCACGGAAGAAGGCCATGGACAGCTCGAGCGCGTCGATGAGGTGCAGGCCGGCCTCGGACGAAACACGCTTCTTCACGGTGTCGGCTTCGCGCCGGGCGGCTTCGACGTCACCGCAACCCCAGAACAGGTTGGCGGCGCGCAGGCAGCCCCACCGCGCGATCAGCCAGTCGTCGTCGCCGTCGGGTTCGGCGTGAGCCAGCACGAAACCGGCTTCCTCGCCACGGCCCTGCCAACTCACCGCCTCGGCGAGGACCAACGCGGCCGGCAGGCCACCACCCCGATCGAGTGCGAACCTCGCGAGTTCCTCGCCCAGCTGCACGTTCGACATCGCCAGCGCGTCCCGCGCGGCTTCGGTGATCACGTCGAGGTCGGGCTCCATGTCGCTGTGCAGCATGAACTCCGCCAATCGGATCCGGCTTTGCAGATGGGGCAACCGCAGGTGTCGGCTCCCGGTCCGCTCATGCTTTTGCAGCGCTCGCGCCAGTTTGCCGTTGAGTTGGCGGGTGCGCACCATGCCGGCGTGGCGGGTCGCCGCTTCGCCGAGCATCGGGTGGGTCAGCTGTGCCACGGCGTGAGATCCGTCGGTCACCAACCGGATCAAGCCGCGGCGCTCCAGGACCGCCACCGCCTCGGCATCACAGATGTCACGCAGTATGTCCCAGTTGAGTAAGCCGGCGGTGGCCAGGATCTCCACCACCTCGCGCTCCTCGGAGCTCAGCGACTGCAGCCGGTACTCCAGAGCGTCGTGCAGTTCGCGATCCCCGCGCAGCGGTCCCCGCAGTTGCCAGCCTTCCGCGGTGCGGAACAGCGCCCCGGTGTCACGGCCCGCGGTCAGAAAGCCACGCAGCAGCAACGGGTTTCCGGAGCTGCGCTGCAGCAGCTCGTCGACCACCCGGGGATCGACCGGCCCGCCCAGCACCGTGCCGGCCAGCAGCTCGGTCTGTTCGCGGGTGAACGGATCGACGTGCACCGTCAGCAGCAGGCGCTCTTTCAACAACGCGGTCACCGCATCCAGCACCGGCTCGCCGGAGCGGATCGTCACGATCAGCCGCGCGCTGCGCCAGGCCGCGAGTTGGTTGACCAAGGTGACCGACAACGGGTCGAGCAGTTGCGCGTCGTCGACCACGACCACCAAGTTCTTGTCCTGGCTCAAGGTGTTGTGCGCCGCCGCCAGCATGACCGCGGGTTCGTTCACCGCCATGAGGCTGACGGCATGCGAGAACGCGCCCAGAGGCACGGCGGAGCCCGTCTGGGTGCCCAGCGCGAATCGGACCGTGCGCCCCGCAGACTCGACGGTCTTGGCCAGCATGCGCGCCAGCGTCGACTTGCCCACACCGGCGTCGCCGACCAACGCCACCCCGTGGAACTCCGCGTTGCTCAGCGCCGCCAGTGACCGGCGCAGCTCCGCCTCTCGGCCCACGATGGGCCACGACCCGACTTCGCCAGGCATCGGAAACCCCTAGCTGGTGTGGGAAAGCCTGGCGCGTTCGCGTTCCGCGAAGCCAGGCGCGAGCCCAGTGGAGCGCGTCCAAAATCCGACTCGGGCCCACGTTCGACTCGAGCGGTAGCGGCCACGCGACGCTCTTGTGGCCGACGATCACGACGCGGCGGTCGACGCGACAGACCGTCTGGTGACGGCCCCGCGAGCCCACTCGTCGTATGCACCGGACTTACTCCTTCTAGGGTCCAGCAGTTGCCGAGAAATATACTCCCGGGCTAGACTTCACAGCAAATTTTGTGAGCCGCCCTGTTTCGACGTCTGTGTTAATTATTGTTGCAGTTATACAGCTGTTTCATAGGCTCACGGGACTTACCAAGATCAATTTCTAGCAAACATCGACACAATTTGCGGTGACGTCGACACACGCCGCCTCGCAGCCTCATCGCCCGGTCCAGCTCCACGCTCGACATTCAACAGCGCGATACCGACAACAGAAATCGCCAATGCCGCCCGGCTGTGGATAACCGCCCTGAAGCGCCGCACTGTTCACCGGCGACTTGCCGAAACGGCGCCCTAGGCGTATGCACCGGACCCGTCTGCACCGGACCCGTCATCGAAACGCGCGGCACGAGCCGGCCGCTGTCGCTTCGGGCTCGCGTCCAGGCGCCCATCGAATGAGATTGCGCGGCAGCCTCTTTCAGGACGGACCGAGGCGCATCGGCTACAGGGCCACTCCCAGCAGCGCATCGACGGCGCTTGCCACCAGCCGGGGCGCCGCGGTGTCGTGGCCGCCGTAGTCGAGCGCATCGGTGGTCCAACCATCAAGTGCGGCAAGCGCTTTAGGCGTGTTGAGGTCGTCGGCCAGGTATTGGCGCACTCGGGCAATCACGTCGGTGGCGTCCGGTCCGGCGGGCAGCGCGGTCGCGGTGCGCCAGCGCCGCAGCCGGGCGGTCGCCTCGTCGAGCACCTGGTCGCTCCAGTAGCGGTCCCCGCGGTAGTGCCCGGCCAGCAGGCCCAGCCGGATGGCCGCCGGCTCCACTCCGCGGCCGCGCAGCTGCGACACCAGCACCAGGTTGCCGCGGCTCTTGGACATCTTGTGCCCGTCCCAGCCGATCATCCCGGCGTGCACGTAGTGGCGGGCGAATCGCCGCTCGCCGCGCACGCATTCGGCGTGCGCGGCGGTGAATTCGTGATGCGGGAAGATCAGGTCACTGCCGCCGCCCTGGATGTCCAGGCCGCTGCCGATGCGGCTGAGCGCGATCGCCGCGCACTCGACGTGCCACCCCGGCCGGCCGTTGCCGAACGGCGACGGCCAGCTGGGCTCGCCGGGCCGCGCCGCCCGCCACAGCAGGGCGTCGAGCGCGTCGGTCTTGCCGGGCCGCTGCGGGTCGCCGCCGCGCTCGGCGAACAGTCGCAGCATGGTCTCGCGGTCGTAGCCCGACTCGTAGCCGAACTGCAGCGTGGCGTCGGCGCGGTAGTAGATGTCGGGGAATTCGCCGTCGACGACATAGGCCGCGCCGGACGCCAGCATCTTCTCGACCAGCTCGACCACGTCGGCGATCGCCTCGGTCGCCCCGACGTAGTCGCGGGGCGCCAAGATGCGCAGCGCGGCCATGTCTTCGCGGAACAGCGACACCTCGCGCTCGGCCAGTGCCCGCCAGTCGATGCCGTCCCGCGCGGCGCGCTCCAACAGCGGATCGTCGACGTCGGTGACGTTCTGCACGTAGTGCACGTCGTGCCCGAGATCGAGCCACTGCCGGTAGATCAGGTCGAACGCCAAATAGGTTGCGGCGTGGCCCAGGTGGGTCGCGTCATAGGGGGTGATGCCGCAGACGTACATGGTGGCGGCCGAACCGGGCCCGGCGCCGGCCGCCACGGGGCGCACCTGCCGATCGGAGGTGTCATACAGCCGAAGCTCGGGGCCGCGTCCCGGTAATTGGGGAACCTGTGGGGAGGACCACGACCGCATGACAATCAGCCTAGGCGGAGCCGCTCGGCGGGGCTGCGTCGCCCGCCGCGCGGCGCCCCGGCCGCGCTATCGCCCTCGCCCGATTTGTGGTTTGCTGGGTCGGGTATCGAGCAAATCCGGTCGAGGCCGCCGAACGGGGTGGTTGTCATGTCGACCGACACGAACTGAGCGAACCGACACCGCGGTCCCGGGCACTCCCCAAGAAATCGTCGTCACCTGCCCTGCCACCGGACAGGTCGTGGGCCGCGTCCCGGTGGCTGGCCCCGCCGCAGTCGAGGCGGTGGCCGCCCGGCTGCGGCCGCGCAGCCGCGGTGGCAGCAAATGGGGGTCGGCGGCCGCGACCGGTGGCTGGGCAAGTGGCGGGACTGGATGCTCGATCACCTAGCGCCACGCGTCGCGGATCGCGCCCAGCAGCACGGGCGCCAGCTCGGCGCGGCACATGACGAAGTCTGGCAGGTAGGGGTCGAGCTGGTTGTAGCGCATCGGCGAACCGTCCAGCCGCGATGCGTGCATCCCGGCGGCCATCACCACCCCGGCCGGGGCGGCCGAGTCCCACTCCCACTGACCCCCGGCGTGCAGATAGGCGTCGACCACGCCGTCGATGATCGCCATCGCCTTGGCGCCGGCCGAACCGATCGCGACGGGCTGGATGGGCAACCGCTGGCGCATCCGGTGCAAAACGGCGGGCGGCCGGGTGGCGCTGACGGCGATGCGGATGGTGTCGGTGACGCCGACGCGCGCGGCGCTGGCGGTGACGGTGTCGCTGCGGTACACGATGTTGCCGCGGGCCGGCAATGACACCGCGGCGTCGGTGATCTCGCGCCGGCCGTTGGTCGGGCGCTGCCACAGCGCGACATGCACGGCCCAGTCGTCGCGGCCCGGCGTGGAGAACTCGCGCGTGCCGTCCAGCGGGTCGATGATCCACACCCGGTCGTGCTGCAGCCGGGACAGGTCGTCGTAGGCCTCCTCGCTGAGCACGGCATCGTCCGGCCGCTCGACCTGCAACCGTCCCAGGATCAGCGCATTCGCCAGACTGTCGCCCGCGTCGCCGAGCGCCCACGGATAGCCGAAGCCGACCTCGTCGCGGACCTTCAGCAGCAATTCCCCCGCTTCGGCGGCGAGATCGGCGGCCAGCGCGGCGTCGGTCATCTCGTCCGACGGGTTGCGGGGGGGTCACCGCTTCAGTATCGCCGACGGCGGCGCCCGGCCGGAAAAGCCCGAAAAGCCCGGGAAGCTAGAAGGCCGGCCACGGGATCGGGCGATGCCGGTTGGGGCCGGGCATCACCGGATTGTCCAGCAGCGCGTGCGCGCGCAGGCGCAGCGCGGCGATCTCCGCCCGGGTGATCTGCTCGGCCAGTTCGTCGCCGAACGGGCCGGTGAGCGCCTCGGCCAGGCAGGCGACGGCGGCCAGGGTGTCGTCGTCGACCGGCTTGCCGGCCCAGCCCCACAACACCGTCCGCAGCTTGTTCTCCACGTGCAGGCACACCCCGTGGTCGACGCCGTAGACCCGGCCGTCGACGCCGCACAGGACGTGCCCGCCCTTGCGGTCGGCGTTGTTGACCAGCACGTCGAACACGGCCATCCGGCGCAGCCGAGGGTCGTCGGCGTGCATCAGCACCACCTCGTCGCCGGCGTAGTCGTAAGCGCGCAGCACCGGCAGGTAGCCCGGCGGCGAGGCGCCGACGGGGAACAGGTCGACCAGGTCCGGTCCCGGATCGGGCTGTTCAGCACCCGACTCGCCGGCCTCACTGACCTCACCGACCGCATCGCCGGGTTGCCGCACCCACAGCTGCAGCATGCCGGGACCGGCCGGGCCGTCCCGAATCACCGTGTAGGGCACCAGGTTCCAGCCCAGCTGCGTGGACACCAGGTAGGCGCCCAGTTCGCGGCCGGCCAGCGTTCCGTCGGGAAAGTCCCACAGCGGCGCCTCCCCCGCGACCGGCTTGTAGACGCAGTGCACGGCGCGGTCGCCGAGCGTCGCCTCGCACAAGAAGGTGGCGTTGCTGGCCGAGCGGATCCGTCCGATGACCGTCAGCTCGCCGTCGCGCAACACCTCACGGTCGTCATATCTCGGGGTCATCGTCAGACCCGAGCAGCGCGCTGCGCCGATAGCCGTTGGCCCGTGCGCAGATATGGCCCTCCGGGTCCAGTGGTTCGTCGCACAGCGGGCACGGCGGACGGCCTGCCGAGATCACCCGGTTGGAGCGGGTGGCGAATTGCCGCGCCGACTCCGGCGTCAGGAACACCCGCACCGCGTCGGGGCCCTCCTCGGTGTCGTCGAGCACCACCGAGGCGTCGAACTCCGCGTCGGTGACGGCCAGCAGCTCGACCACCACGGTCTGCGCCTCGGAGTCCCAGCCCAGGCCCATGGTGCCGACCCGAAATTCGGCGTCCACCGGCGTGATCAACGGGTTCAGGTCCTCGACCTCGTCGGGCTCCGGCGGCACCGGCGTGCCGAACCTGCGGTTCACCTCCAGCAGCAGCGCGCCGATCCGTTCGGCGAGCACCGCAACCTGCTGCTTCTCCAAGATCACCGACACCACCCGGGAGTCGTGCACCGCCTGGATGTAGAAGGTGCGGTTTCCCGGCTGGCCAACGGTCCCGGCCACGAAGCGGTCGGGTGTGCGGAAGACATGAATTGCGCGGGCCATGGCAACCTCCAAAATACCGGCTGCCGCCATCGCTGTGCGATCCGATCGAGGTGGCAGCCGAATTAATCCGTCGAACCACCGACCACCGCGTCGCTGGACGGCACCGAGGTCGCCGGCGCCGCCTGCGATTCGCCGTTGGACTTAGGATCCGTGTGCGCTTTGTCGCCTGTGTCGTGGTCGTGGTCGTCGTGCTGGTCTGGTGGCGGCGCCGGTCCGGCCCGCAGCGGCGCGGACAGCCGCGCGCCGGTGTGGTTGACGTGCAACACAAACGGGCGCAGCTCGGTGTACCGGATCACGCTGATCGACGCCGGGTCGGCGGTGACCCGCTGGAAGCCGTCCAGGTGGATGCCGTACGCGTCGGCGATCACCGCCTTGATGACGTCGCCGTGTGTGCACGCCACCCACAGCGCGTCGGCGCCATGCTCTGCCGCCAGCCGCCGATCGTGTTCCCGGACCGCCGCCACCGCGCGCGCCTGCACCTGCGCCAGGCCCTCACCGCCGGGGAATACCGCCGCGCTGGGGTGGGCCTGCACCACCTTCCACAAGGGCTCGCTCACCAACTCGCCGATCTTGCGACCCGTCCATTCGCCGTAGTCCACTTCGGCGAGCCGGTCGTCGACGAGCGGCGCCAGACACAGCGTGTCGGCCAGCGGCTCGAGGGTGCGGCGGCAGCGCAGCAGAGGCGAACTGATCAGCGCCCGGATCGGCAGGTCACCGATCCGGTCGATCAGGCCGGCGGCTTGTTCGCGGCCCTTGTCGTCGAGGTCGACGCCCTCGGAACGGCCGGCGAGAACGCCCGCGGTGTTCGAGGTGGAGCGGCCGTGTCGTAACAGGATGACGGTCATGTCGACCCCGACGCTACCCGGTGGGCGGCGCCCGGACCCGAAACGACTACCGGGAGACGGGCTCGGCGTGGGCCACGGAGTCGCGCACCGCAGCGGTCAAGCTGCGTTCGTCGGTGAGGTCGATGTCGACCAGGCTGCGGACTGCGGTGGCGACCACGTCTTCGGCCTGCGGAACGGGCCCGGCCAGGCGCGGCCGGTAAACCTCGACGACAAGTGAGCGGTTTTCGATATGGAACGAAAAACTGCGTCCATCTCCGACTTGTCCATATCCGCTAGCGAAAATTCCTGTCGACATGTCTTCGACAGCAAACTCTTTCTGCGCCATATGACGGTCAGCGGTGACGGCCATAGGCCGACCATACCTCGCCCCTGGGCCCGGACGCAGGCAGCACGGCCCGGTTGGATGCGAAACCGTTCCCTAGAATTTGTCTTGTCCCGCCGTCGCACCCAGGGAAACCCATTGCTGTTACCACACGCGCTGCTCCGGCGAGGGCGCCACAAGCTGGCGATTCAAGGCTGCATTTGGGGTGTCGCGCTTTTGCTGAGCGGGTGTTCGTCGAATCCGCTGCGCGGCGCGCCCCCGACCATCGAACCCGCGGGCGCGGCCGTGTCGCCGCCGTCAGCGCAGCAGCCGGCCGGGTCGGTGCGGCCACTGGCCGCGCACGCCGCGGCGGCGGTGTTCGACGCCGGCACCCACCAGCTGGCGGTGCTGGCCGCGGCTTCCGATCCGGCCAGCGTCACCCTGTTCGGCGACCCGCAGGTCCCGCCGCGGGTCGCCGCCCTGCCCGGCCCGGCGACCGCGTTGACCGGCGACGGCCGCGGCGCGGTCTACCTGGCCACCCGCGGCGGCTACTTCGTGCTGGATCTGGCCACCGGCCGCGTCGTGCGGGTGGGCGTCGCCGATGCGGCGCAGACCGAGTTCACCGCGGTGGCCCAACGCGCCGACGGCACGCTGGTGTTGGGCAGCGCCGACGGCGCCGTCTACACGCTGGCCTCCCCGACGCCGGCCGTGCCTACCACTGGGTCTACCACTGGGTCTACCGCGGCCGTCGCCAACCGGAGCAAGATCTTCGCGCGGGTCGATTCGCTTGCCACCCAAGGCAATACGACGGTGGTGCTGGACCGCGGGCAGACCTCGGTGACCACGATCGGCGCCGACGGCCGGGCCCAGCAGGCGCTGCGGGCCGGCCGGGGCGCCACCACCATGGCCGCCGACGCGGCGGGCCGGGTGCTGGTGGCCGACACCCGCGGCGGCCAGTTGCTGGTGTACGGCGTGGATCCGCTGATCCTGCGCCAGGCCTACCCGGTTCCTCAGGCGCCCTACGGCCTGGCCGGTTCCCGCGCGTTAGCCTGGGTTTCGCAGACCGTTTCCAATATCGTCATTGGTTACGATCTGTCCACCGGAATTCCCGTCGAAAAGGTGCGTTACCCGACCGTGCAGCAACCGAACTCCCTGGCCTTCGACGAAGCGTCGGACACCCTGTACGTGGTGTCCGGGTCCGGCGCGGGAGTTCAGGTGATCGACCACGCGGCGGGTAAACGTTGACGGCGGCGCGGCGCGCCCGTTTGCCCGCGGGCTGGGACAGCGAGCTGTCCGATGAATACGAGTGGGTGCCGCTGCGTCTGCCGCCGGAGGTGACCCGGGTCAGCGCGTCCACCCGGTTGTCCATCGAGGCCGAATACCGCGGCTGGGAGTTGACCAGGGTGCGGCTGTACACCGACGGCAGCAGGCGAGTGTTGTTGCGCCGCAAGAAATCTCGTGTCGATGCTGGCGGCTTCGAGGGGCGGCGGCCCGACCAGCCGCAACTGTGAGCGGGGCGCCCCCGGCACCGCGCGGCGGCGGCCATCGGTGGTATGGCGTGGCGCGGCAGCTGTTTTTCCTGGTACCCGCCGAGCGGATTCACACGCTGGTGTTCGCGCTGCTGCGCGGCGTCACGGCCGTCGGCTGGCCCCGGCGACTGCTGCGCCGACTGCTGGCTCCGACGGATCCGGTGCTGGCCAGCACGGTGTTCGGGGTGCGCTTCCCGGGGCCGCTGGGGCTGGCGGCCGGCTTCGACAAGGACGGGCTGGGGCTGCACGCCTGGGGCGCGCTGGGTTTCGGATATGCCGAGATCGGCACCGTCACCGCCGGCCCGCAGCCCGGCAACCCGGCGCCGCGGCTGTTCCGGCTGCCCGCCGACCGGGCGCTGCTCAACCGGATGAGCTTCAACAATCTCGGCGCCGGCGCGCTGGCGGTGCGGCTCGCCCGCCGACAGCCCGACATCCCGATCGGGGTCAACATCGGCAAGACCAAGGCGACGCCGCCGGATCAGGCCGTCGACGACTACCGGGCAAGCGCGCGGCTGCTCGGCCCGCTGGCGTCGTATCTGGTGGTCAACGTCAGCTCGCCGAACACGCCCGGGCTGCGCGATCTGCAGGCGGTGGGGTCGCTGCGGCCGATCCTGTCGGCCGTTCTCGCCGAGACGTCCACACCGGTGCTGGTGAAGATCGCGCCGGATGTGTCCGACTCCGACGTCGACGACATCGCGGACCTGGCCGTCGAACTCGGCCTGGCCGGCATCGTCGCCACCAACACCACGGTGTCGCGGGACGGCCTGCGCACGGCGGGGATCGACGAGCTGGGCGCCGGCGGCATCTCCGGGCCGCCGGTGGCCCGCCGCGCGGTCGAGGTGTTGCGCCGGCTCTACGGCCGGGTCGGCGATCGCCTGGTGCTGATCGGTGTCGGCGGCATCGAGACCGCCGACGACGCCTGGGAGCGGATCACCGCGGGCGCCTCCCTGCTGCAGGGCTACACGGGCTTCGTCTACGGAGGAGGCTTGTGGGCCAAGCAGATTCACGACGGCATCGCGCAGCGGCTGCGCGATGGCGGGTTCGCCTCGCTGCGCGACGCCGTCGGGTCGGCGGCGCGCGAATCGGGTTGACTCACGCGGCGCCGTCTTCCTCGTCGGCTTGGTCTTGTTGGTCTTGCTGGTCTTGCTGGTCTTCGGTGTCGCACAGCATGTCCTCGGGGTGGTGAAACGAGTTCACCCGTGGCTGACCACGCTCCAGATGCGGTGGTGGGATCCATTCGGTCTCGCCTCGGCCGTTCTTGCGGGTGATCCAGCCCTGCTCGGCCAGCGGGTGATGGCCGCCGCAGGCGAAGGTCAGTTGGTCGATGTCGGTGCGGCCGCATTTGGCGTAACCGGTGACATGATGGACTTCGCAGTAATAGCCCGAAACGTCGCAGCCCGGGTGCGAACAGCCACGGTCCTTGGCGTACAAGACGATTCGTTGCCCCGGCGAGGCCAGGCGTTTCGTGTGGTACAGCGCCAGCGGTTTGCCGTTGTCGAAGACGGCGAGGTAGTGGTGGGCGTGGCGGGCCAGCCGGATCACCTCGGACATCGGCAGCAGGGTGCCGCCGCCCGTCAGCCCCTTACCGGCCGCGGACTCGAGGTCCCGCAGGGTGGTGGTGACGATGATCGATGCTGGTAACCCGTTGTGCTGCCCCAGCTTTCCGCCGGCCAGCAGCGCACGAAGGGCCGCGTTGAGGCCGTCGTGGTTGCGCTGGGCCGCGCTGCGGCTGTCGCGCTGCGACGCCGCTTCCGGCGGCGGCCCGTCCACCACCGGCGCGTCGTCGTCGGGGTTGCACATCCCCGGCGCGGCCAGCTTGGCCAGCACCGCTTCCCAGCCCGCGCGCGCCTCCGGGGTGAGCCAGCCGCTCAGCCGGGACATGCCGTCGGCCTGCTGGTTGCCCAGGACCAGCCCGCGCGCCCGCGCCCTGTCTTCGTCGCTGTAGCGGCCGTCGGGGTTGAGGCAGTCCATCAGCCGGCGGGCCAGCTTGGACAGTTGATCCGGCCGGAACTGGGTTGCCTGGGCGGCCAGTTGCCGTTCGGCGTGCTCGCAGGTCTCGACGTCCACCGCCTCCGGCAGCTGGTCGAAGAACTGCCGGATCACCGCCACGTGGTCGGTGCCGATCGCCCCGTCGCGCTGGGCCGCCGCCGTGGCGGGCAGCAGCGGCGGCAACGGCTCCCCGGTCAGCGCCCGGCGCGGGCCCAGGTCGGCCGCCTCGGCGATCCGGCGACTCGCGTCGCTGCGAGTGATGTGCAGCCGCTCGGCCAACGCGAACGACAGCCTGCCGCCGAGTTCGGTGGGATCCGACTGCTCGGCAAGCTGGTTGATCAGCTGGTGCCCGGGCACCCGCAGCCGGCGGGTCTCGCGGTCGAAGATCTCCAGCAACCGCAGCCGCTCCGGCGTGGTCAGCGCGTCATACGAATGCCCGAGCACGCGGGAGACCGCGGCACGCAGCGCGTCGACGTCCGCCCGGATCTCCTCCCGAGTGCTCGAATGCATGTTCGAAACACTACGGCGGGCCTACGACAAAAACCGCCGCGCTGGGAACACCGGGACCAATGTGGCGCAAGTGATTCGCGCCCGGAGCGGCCGGGGCGCCCGGAACGGCGGCAGCGGCCGCGGTGCTGACCTACTTCTGCTCGTAGGTGCCGTGGATGACGGCGCGCGCGATGGCGTGCTGGAACAGGTTGAACCCGAGGAAGGCCGGGCTGGCGTCCTCGGGCAGGTCCAGCTTTTCGGTATCCACGGCGTGCACGGCGATGTAGTAGCGGTGCGGGCCGTGTCCGGGCGGCGGCGCCGCCCCGATGTAGCGGCGCTGCCCGGCGTCGTTGACCAGGGTGAGCGCGTCGCCGGGCAGATTGCTGCCGTCGCCGGCACCGGCGGGCAGCTCGGTGACGTCGGCCGGCAGGTTGGCCACCGCCCAGTGCCAGAACCCGGAGGCCGTCGGGGCGTCGGGGTCGTAGACGGTGACGGCGAAGCTGCGGGTCTCGGCCGGGAAACCCGACCAGCTCAGCTGCGGGCTGACGTCTTCCCCGCCGGCGCCCATGATCCCGCTGACCTGGGGCTTGGCCAGGGTTCCACCGTCGGTCAGCGATTGCGAGGTCAGCGTGAAGGTCGGCAGCTTGGGCAGCGATGCGTACGGGTCAGGAGCTGTGCTCATGGCGGTCCTCTCGTGTGATCGGCTTGCGTCGGTCAACTAGCAGTGGGTCAGGAAGTGGGTCAGCACGTCGGTGCCGAACCGCAGCGCATCGATGGGTACCCGCTCATCGACACCATGGAACAATGCGGTGAAATCCAGGTCGGGCGGCAACCGCAGCGGACTGAAACCGAAACAGCGAATACCCAAGCGCGCAAAGGATTTCGCGTCCGTACCGCCGGACAGCATATACGGCACGGTGCGGGCATCCGGGTCCAGCGCCAGCACGGCGTCATTCATGGCGTCGACCAGGTCGCCGTCGAAGCCGGTCTCATAGGACGAGAAGTCCTTGATCCATTCCCGCGTCACGTCCGGCCCGATCAGCTCGTCGATCTCGGCCTCGAACGCAGCCTTGCGGCCCGGCAGGATCCGGCAGTCCACCACCGCCTCGGCGATCGCCGGGACGACGTTGGCCTTGTACCCGGCCTTGAGCATGGTGGGGTTGGCGGTGTCGTGCAGCACGGCCTTGAGCATGCGCGCCATCGGGCCGAGCTTTTCGACCACGCCGCGCAGGTCGCCCGATTGGGTGTCGAACGTCAGTCCGGTCTCCTCGCTGACCGCGGCCAGGAACTGGTTGACGGTGTCGGTCAGCACCAGCGGAAACTGATGGCGGCCCAGCCGGGCGACGGCCTCGGCGACGGCGGTGACGGCGTTTTGGTCGTGCACCATCGACCCGTGCCCGGCCGGGCCGCGGGCGGTGAGCTTCATCCACGACAGCCCCTTTTCGGCCGTCTCGATCAAATAGAGCCGACGCTCGCCGCCGTCGCGGCGCGGCACGGTCAGCGAGAAGCCGCCCACCTCGCCGATCGCCTCGGTGACCCCGGCGAACAGCTCCGGCCGGTTGTCGACCAGCCACTGCGCGCCGAACGTCCCGCCGTGCTCCTCGTCGGCGATGAACGCGAACACCAGGTCGCGCGGCGGCACGATGCCGGCCCGCTTCAGGTGCCGGGCCACCACGATCATCATGCCGACCATGTCCTTCATGTCGACCGCGCCGCGGCCCCAGACGAAACCGTCCTTGACCGCGCCGGAGAACGGGTGCACGCTCCACTCGGTCGGCTCGGCCGGCACCACGTCGAGATGCCCGTGGATCAGCAGCGCGCCGCGCGAACTGTCGGCACCCGGCAGGCGGACGAACACATTGCCGCGGCCCGGCGCGCCGGACTCGACGTAATGCGGCGCATAGCCCACCGCGGCCAGCTGCTCGGCGACCCATTGCGCGCACTCGGCCTCGCCCTTGGTGGTCTCCGGTTCGCCGGTGTTGGTGGTGTCGAACCGGATCAGGGTGCTGACCACCTCGACGACGTCGTCGCTCGGGTTGGCCGTCACCTCGCTCGCCCCGCTCTGGATGGTCACAACCTCCTTTCCTACCATTGCCGGAGGGCTCCCGGGCCCGGGCCCGAGCAGCTGGATTGGGTTAGCGGCGGGCAATCCGATAGCCTTAGCTGCCAACCCATGCCGGTTGGTCTTGTCCGAGTGGCGGAATGGCAGACGCGCTAGCTTGAGGTGCTAGTGCCCTACTAATGGGCGTGGGGGTTCAAGTCCCCCCTCGGACACACCACTGAGGCGAGCGAGCCGATGGAGTGTGTTCAGCGGCGACGCCGCGATCACACATATTTTTCGTCTTGTTCCAGAGCTTTCTCGCTGCCGATGCACCCTGCGCGTGTGAGGGCCGGCCGATCGGGTAACCGGCCGAGCAGGCGACATCCGAAAGCGTTATCCCCATGGCCGACAACAAGCTCGACAAGTGGGTGATGCTACGAAACACCAAGCTGCACAACACCCTTCGCGACGGCCCCGGCGAATGCGACATCCGACTCGTCGACCGGACCGTGCGGGTGCGCCACGACCTGTCCGGTCGCCGGGTCGACATGTTGCCGGCCGTCGGCGCCATCCCCTGGAACGACGGCAGCGAGGCCGGCTCGCCGATGCGTGGGCGTAGCTGCCAGTAGGCTTGGAAGACACCTTTGGGACACCACCGATGAACCGACCGAACGGCTTTCTCCGGCGAACGGCGATGCGCAGTTTTCGCGACCGCCGTGAGGCCGGGCGCGCGCTGGCCGGGGAGCTGATGGGCTACCGCAACCGCGGCGACGTGCTGGTGTTCGGGCTGGCCCGCGGCGGCCTGCCGGTGGCCTGGGAGATCGCCGCGGCGCTGCACGCCCCGCTGGACGTGTTTTTGGTGCGCAAGCTCGGGGTGCCGAACTGGTCGGAGCTGGCGATGGGCGCCTTGGCCAGCGGCGGCGGCGTGGTGATGAACGACGACGTAGTGAGCAGCCTGCGCATCACCGACGAGCAGGTGCGCGCGGTGATCGACAGCGAGACGGCCGAACTGGCGCGGCGCGAGCACGCCTACCGGGGCGATCGCCCGATGGCCGACCTGCGGGACAAGGTCGTGATCCTGGTCGACGACGGGATCGCCACCGGCGCCAGCATGCTGGCCGCGGTGCGCGCGTTGAGGTCCGGCCCGACCGGCGCGACGCCCAGATCGATAGTCGTGGCCGTGCCGGTGGGACCGGAGTCGGCCTGCCGCGAGCTGGGCCGCGAGGCCGACGAGGTGGTGTGCCTGAGCACGCCGCCGGGATTCGAGGCCGTCGGGCAGGTGTACGGCGACTTTCACCAGGTCAGCGACGACGAGGTGCGTGAGCTGCTGGCCACACCGACCGGCTGAGCGCGCGGAACGTCAGTGCGTGGACTCATCGCCGCGGCCGTCGGCCGGGACGGCGGATTCCTCGGACCGCCCGGCCTGCCCTGACTGATCCGACTGGTCGGACGGCTCGGTGGCTTCGGTGCTTTCGGTGGCGTCGGCAGTGCTTTCGGTGGGGGCGTCCTCGGGATAGTCGACGAAGTCGTCCTCGTCGGCGCCCGCCTCGTCCGCGTCCTCGTCAGCGTCCTCGTGGGCCTCGTCACCGCCCAGGTCGCGCTGCTGGCGCTCCCGCAGCGCGTCGAGGATCAACAGCACCACGCCCACCACGCTGGCGGCGATGCACACCCAGGCGACCAGCTCGTTGCTGGTGACGACCGCGAACACCAACGCGACGAGCCCGATCAGGGCCAATACCAGCGCAATGATGAGCATCAGTCATCCTCCAGGCGACGAGCGGGACCGCGGTCTTGCAGACCTTGTTTCAGACCTAGTGTGCCAACCCCGAAGCTCGGCGCGTGACCGGCACGACTCAGAGCCCAGTCAGCGGCTAGTTGTTGCCCCGGTTGAACTGGTCGAACCCGCCCGCATCGGCGCTGGAATCCACCGGCGCGGCCGAGCCGCGCTGGCCGAGCTCCTCGAGCTGGGACTCCAGGTAGGTCTTGAGCCGGGTGCGGTATTCGCGTTCGAAGGTGCGCAGCTGCTCGAGGCGGCCTTCCAGCACCGTGCGCTGCTGGTTGATGGTGCCCATGATCTCGGAATGCTTGCGTTCGGCGTCGGCCTGCAGGGCGTCGGCCTTCTCCTGGGCCTGACGCAACTGGGCCTCCGAGCGGGCCTGCGCGTCGGCCAGCATCGCGTCGGCGCGCTGCCGGGCCTCGGCGACCGTGGTCTCGGCGGTGCTGCGGGCCTCGCTGAGGATCTGGTCGGCGTTGGCCCGCGCATCGGCCAGCATCTTCTCCGACTCGGCCTGCGCCGTGCTGGTCAGCCGGTCGGCGGTGTCCTGGGCCAGGCTCAGCACCCGCGCGGCCTTGATGGCCTGCTCCTCGTTGCTGACGGCGGCGGCCGGCGCGGCCTTGACCGGCTCGGGCTCGGCGACAGGAATGGCCTGAGTGGGCGCGGCGGCGGCCGGCGCGGCGGCACCGCCACCGGCGGCGAGCTCCTGGTCCAGCTCTTCGATCCGTTGCCGCAGGTCGCTGTTCTCTTCGATGAGTCGCGTCAGCTCGGCTTCCACCAGATCGAGGAAGGCATCCACCTCGTCTTCGTTGTAGCCCCGCTTGCCGATCGGTGGCTTACTGAACGCCACATTGTGGACGTCGGCTGGTGTAAGCGGCATTGTTTCGTCCCCTCAAGTTCCTGTCGAACGTTCTGGAAAGTGTAGAACGCAGTGGTAGCCGTCGTGCAACTGCCGTCCATCCTGTCACACCAGGCGCGACGGTCGCCGATTAGCCCAATAAATAAGAACCAATTTCAAACAGTGAGGCCAATAAAATCCGAAACCTTAGAATTTTTAAATCGGCGGAACCAAACCGACGCTAAAACGTGGCCGAACCGTCTCCGGGCCGGAATCCGGCCCCACGTCACCCCCGCTGAACGGCGCCGCGCGGGACAAGCCGGATCAGGACCGGATCAGGCCGCCGCGCCGAACGCCAACTGCATCCCGATGAACGCGACCAGCAGCAGCACCATGATCGACAGGTCGAAGCGAACCGCTCCGATGGTCAGTTGCGGGATCAGCCGGCGCAGCAGCTTCACCGGCGGATCGGTGATCGACATGATGATCTCCAGCACCACCACGGTGATCCCGGTGGGATGCCAGTCCCGGCTGAACGAGCGGATGAATTCGACGACGACCCGGGCGATGAGCAGCAGCCAGAAGATGAACAGCGCAAACCCGAGGATCTGAAAGAACAACACCAACTGAAGTGCCCCGACCTTACCGATGACCTTGCCGATGACCTGGCGGATGAGAGCCAAGCGCCGCGGACCTGCGCGGCGCCTGCCAGCCTACCGACTCCGGGCGCGATGCCCCATCTCACCTGGTCCGAAGGGGCATCGCGCCGCCGGCGGCGACGCCGGGCGGTCGAGGTTATTGGTATGCGTAGAAACCGGTTTCGGCGATCCGGCGGCGCTCCTCCGGCGACACGTCGACGTCGGCGGGTGAGAGCAGGAACACCTTGGTGGCGACCTTGTCGAAGGAGCCGCGCAGCGCGAACGCCAGCCCGGCCGCGAAGTCGACGAGCCGCTTGGCGTCGGCGTTGTCCATCGAGACCAGGTCCATGATGACCGGGGTGCCGTCGCGGAACCGCTCGCCGATGGTGCGGGCCTCGCTGTAGTCCTTGGGCCGCAGCGTGGTGATCTTCGACAGCGGGTGGCCCTCTTCGAACATCATCGCCATCCGGCGCGGGTCCATCGCCAGCGCGCCGCGGGTGGAGTTGCGCAGCCAGGACCCGAACCGCGGCCGGCCCATCTCGGGGCGCTCGAACTCGCGCGGGTGGACGGCGCCGTAGCGCGACTCCTCGGCGTAGCCGCCGCGGTAGCCGGCGGGCGGTGGGTAGTCGGCCGGCTCGCGGCGCGGGTCGTCGTAGTCGTCACCGTCGTAGCGGCCGTACCCGTCGTCGAATCGCGGCCGCGGGAAACCGCGGGACGGCGCGCGGTCGTCGTAGTACTCGTCTTCGTAGTCGTCCATTGGGGCCATCCCGAAATACGCCTTGACTTTGTGCAGTGTGCTCATTGCGTTGACCCTTCTAGCCCCTGAGATTGCTGGTGTTAGTGATGAAGCTGTTACTGCAGTGACTACTTACGGTGACGGTAACGGGCGACGGCCCAATAGCGCGGTACCGACACGCACACATGTCGAACCGTGTTTGACGGCAATTTCGAAGTCGTCGGACATGCCGGCGGACAGCCCCACCGCGTTGCGATGCGTCTCGAGCACCCGCCGATGCTCGGATTGCAGCCGGTCAAACGCCTCGTCGGGATCGGAGTTCAGCGGCGGGATGGCCATCAAGCCGACCAGGTCCAGGTTGTTCGCCGCCGCGACCTGCGCGCACACCTCGTCGACGGCGCCGGGCCGGGAGATGTCCACGCCGCCGCGCGACTCGTCGCCGTCGAGACTGACCTGGACGTACACCCGCATCGGGTCGGTGCGGCCGCCGTCGGCCAGGGCCGCCGCCACTCCCCGGTCGAGCGCGGACACCAGGTGGGTGCTGTCGACCGAGTGCGCGGTGTGCGCCCAGCGGGCCACCGACCGGGCCTTGTTCCGCTGGATGTGGCCCACCATGTGCCAGCGCGGAATCGCCACGTTCGTCCGCGCGGACGTCGCCAACAGGCGCGTGACTTCGGCCACCTTCGCCGTCGCTTCCTGGTCGCGTGATTCGCCGACGGCGCGACAACCCAATCGGGACAACGTCACGACATCGGTCGCCGGGAAGAATTTGGTGACCGGCAGCACTTCGATTTCCGCGACATTGCGGCCCGCCGCCTCGGCGGCCGCCGCCAGCCGCGAGCGCACCGCCGCCAGGGCGTGCGTCAATTCCGTTTCGCGGTCGCCGGCGCTGTCCGGGGCCGGTGTCCCTGCCGTCATCGCCGTCACTCCATCCAGATCAGGGAGGCCAACCGTCCGGTCGGCGCGTCGCGGCGATGACTGAACAATGCCGGGTCCGCCACCGTGCACCGCGGATCGATGTCGATTGCGGTGACACCCAATTCCCTTAGCTGGCAAGCGATTCCGGCCCGCAGATCCAGTCCGGGCGTTCCGGCCGCGGTGGTGGTGCGGCTGCCCGGCAGCGCCGCCTCGACCTCGTCGGCCATTGCCGCCGGCACTTCGTAGTTGGCGCCGCTGACCGCCGGGCCGAGCAGGGCCGACATGTCGGCGGGTTGCGCGCCCAGCGCCCGCATCGCCTCCACCGTGCGCACCACCACGCCGCGCTGGGCCCCGACCCGACCGGCGTGCACGGCCGCGGCCACCCCGGCGCGGGCGTCGGCCAGCAGCACCGGAACGCAGTCGGCGGTCACCACGGCCAGCGCCAGCCGCGCGGTGCCGGTGACCAGCGCGTCGGTCGCGTCCACCGCGCCGTCGCGGGGCCCGTGGACCACCTCGACCCGGTCGCCGTGCACCTGGTTCATCCACACCACGCGGTCGGGCTTGAGCCCGAGGGCGGCCGCCAGCCGGGCCCGGTTGGCGGCTACCGCCGCCGGGTCGTCGCCGACGTGGTCGCCCAGGTTGAAACTGTCGAACGGGGGCTTGGAGACACCACCGGCGCGGGTGGTCGTCACCCGGCGGATGCGAACGCTCACGTGACCAGTATCCGCAAAGCGCTTGTCCGCCAGGCGGGTCGAGTCCATGGCCTCAGCGGCGCATGAAAGGCGGCACATCCACGTCGTCGTCCTCGCCGCCGATATTCAGCGTCGAGCCGTTGGTGTGGATCGGCACGCTGACCGCGTCGACCGGCTCGAACAACGTTGAGGTGAGCTTGCCCGCCTTGGCCGACTCGATCCGGTGCGCGCCGCCGGTCTTCTCCCCCTTGTCGGCGCTGCCGCCGATCACCGGCTTGCGCCCCGGCCCGGCGGCGTCGAAGCCGGCCGCGATGACGGTGACCCGCACCTCGTCGCCCAGCGAATCGTCGATCACGGTGCCGAAGATGATGTTGGCGTCCTGGTGGGCGGCGTCCTGCACCAGCGAGGCCGCCTCGTTGATCTCGAACAGCCCCAGGTCGCTGCCGCCGGCGATGGACATCAGCACGCCCTGCGCACCCTCCATCGAGGCCTCCAGCAGCGGCGAGTTGATGGCGATCTCGGCGGCCTTGAGCGAGCGGCCCTCGCCGCGGGCCGAGCCGATGCCCATCAGCGCGGTGCCCGCGCCGGACATGATGCCCTTGACGTCGGCGAAGTCGACGTTGATCAGCCCCGGCGTGGTGATCAGGTCGGTGATGCCCTGCACACCGTTGAGCAGCACCTCGTCGGCGCTGCGGAAGGCGTCCATCAGTGACACGGCCGCGTCGCCCATCTGCAGCAGCCGGTCGTTGGGGATGACGATCAGGGTGTCGCAGCTCTCCCGCAGCGCGTTGATGCCCGCCTCGGCCTGGTTGCTGCGCCGCTTGCCCTCGAACGAGAACGGCCGGGTGACCACGCCCACGGTCAAAGCGCCGAGCTTGCGCGCGATGCTGGCGACGACGGGCGCCCCGCCGGTCCCGGTGCCGCCGCCCTCGCCGGCGGTGACGAACACCATGTCGGCGCCGCGCAGCAGCTCCTCGATCTCGTCCTTGGCGTCCTCGGCGGCCTTGCGGCCGACCTCGGGGTCCGCGCCGGCGCCCAGTCCACGGGTGGAGTCGCGCCCGACGTCGAGTTTGACGTCGGCATCGCTCATCAACAGCGCTTGCGCGTCGGTGTTGATCGCGATGAACTCCACGCCCTTGAGTCCCTGTTCGATCATCCGGTTGACGGCGTTGACGCCGCCGCCACCGATACCCACGACCTTGATGACGGCCAGGTAGTTGTGCGGGGGGGTCATCATTCGTCTTCCTCCCTGATGGGCTTGGCTGCTCTCCCGGCGGTGGGCTCCTCCGGACGTCGGCGGCCCTCCCGGCAAACCCTCAACCTCAACCATAGAGTTAGAGTTATGTCAAGTAGTTCCGCGCAACCAGAACGGTATGGGCACAGCGCGCGCTAACCCCGCAGGCGCGCCGACGCGCGTCCCGCAAATTTTGGGCATTTTTCCCACCGCGGCGGCGGTGAGCGCTCGGTATGGCGGATCCCGGCGGCGCGGGCGTGACGAACATCGCTACTTGACCGTCGGCAGGTCGGGGCTGGACACGTCGTAGGTCTTGCCCGGCTGGGTCAGCAGCGCCGCCAGCTTCTCGGCCTTTTCGTCGGTGCGGTCGGTGGTCCCCCAGATCACCACCCGGCCGTCGCCCAGGGTCAGGGTGATCGACGCCACCGAGGGCGCCGCGATCCGGCCCACCTGACCCTCGACCTCGGGTCGCAGCGCGGTCAGCACCTGCAGGGCGGCCTTGGTCGCCGGGTCGTTGGGCCCCGGGTCGGCGACGTCGAGGTAGGGCAGCGCCGGCGGCGGCGGCCCGGTCGCGAAGTCCACGCCGTCGCGGTCGAACAGGTGCGGCCCGTCGGGAAAGTCTTTGACCGCCACCGGGATTCGCTCGACGATGGTGATCCGCAGCGCGGACGGGTACTGGCGCTGCACTCGTGCGCTGGCCACCCGCCGGATCGCCGCCACCCGGTCGGCGACCTGGCCGGTGTCGATCTGCAGCAGCGGCGTGCCCAGCCGCACCCGCGCCGCGTCCAGCACTTCTTCCCGGGTCACCACGCCGGTGCCGACGACGACGATGTTGCGCGCCGACATCGCCGGCGTGAAGTAGAGGACCAGGGCCAGACCGATCCCGACGATCACCAGCAGGATGGTCACCATCAACATCTTCAGGCCCCGAACCACGCCGCGCGCAACGGGTTTGGGCTGGTTGACCGGCCGCCCCGCGGCCCTGCGCTTGGCCTCGCGGCGCGCCTCCTCGATGGCCATGGCCCGGGCCTGCGCGGCGCGGCGTTCGGCTCGCTCGCGGCGGGCCCGCCGGCGCGGCCCCTCCACCTCGGCCTGCTCCGCGCCGCCATCGGCGCGCTGCTGCGGGCCGGTGCCGACGAACAGCGGTTCGGTGACGGCCTCGCCCACCACGTCGGCCGGGCCCGACCCGGTCGGTTCGGGGTCCGGCTGCGTCATCGCAACGCCCCCGGCGCACCGCGGTTGGCCCGCACCCGCAGCGCGGTGACGATCTCGGGGCCCAGCAGCGTGACGTCGCCGGCCCCCATGGTGACGATGACATCGCCGGGCGCGGCGGCCGCGGCGACCTGCTCGGCGGCCGCGGAGAAGTCCGGCAGGTAGCGCACCGGCACGCTGACGTGCTCGGCGACGCTGGCTCCGCTGACACCGGCCAGCGGCTGTTCGCGCGCGCCGTAGACGTCCAGCACGAAAACCTCGTCCGCGGCGTCCAGGGCGTGACCGAACTCCTCGGCGAAAGCCTTTGTGCGCGAATATAAATGGGGCTGGAACACCGCGATGCTGCGACCACCGCCGCTCTGTTCGAGCAGGGTGCGCACCGCCGCCAGCGTGGCGGCGATCTCGGTGGGGTGATGGGCGTAGTCGTCGAACACCCGCACCGTCGAGCTGGGGGCCGACCCACCGGCGGTGCCGACCAGTTCGAAGCGGCGGCGCACCCCCTCGAAGCCGGCCAGCCCGTCCAGCACCGCCTCGGTCGGCGCGCCGATCTCGATCGCCGCGAGCAGCGCGCCCAGCGCGTTGAGCGCCATGTGCCGCCCCGGCACCGAGAGCCGCATCACCAGCGGGTGTTGCTGCTCGCCGGCCAGCCGGATCTGGGCGACCGCCTCGGTACCCTGCTGCTGCCAGGACACCAGGGTGGCGGCCAGCGGTTCGCCGGACGGGGCTTGGCCGTGCGACCCGGATCCGTAGCGCAGCACCCGAATTCCGAGTTCGGCGGTGCGCCGGGCCAGCGCGGCCGCGCCCGGGTCGTCGACGCACACCACCAGCGCGCCGCCGGGGGCCAGCCGCTCCACGAACGCGTCGAACACCGCGATGTAGGCGTCGGCGCTGCCGTAGAAGTCCAGGTGATCGGTCTCGATGTTGGTGACCACCGCGACGTCGGGCGTGTACTCCAGCAGCGAGCCGTCGCTTTCGTCGGCCTCGGCGACGAAGCAGTCGCCGCTGCCGTGGTGGGCGTTGGTCCCGGCCTCCCCCATCTCGCCGCCGACCGCGAAGGACGGGTCGCGCCCGCAGTGCTGCAGCGCGACGATCAGCATCGAGGTCGTCGTCGTCTTGCCGTGCGTGCCAGTCACCATCAGGGTGGTGCGGCCATCCATCAGCTTGGCCAGCACGGCCGGACGCAGGATCACCGGAATGCCGCGCCGCCGCGCCTCGACGAGTTCGGGATTGGTTTTCGGGATGGCGGCGTGGGTGGTGATCACCGCGGTGGGGCCGCCGGGCAGCAGATCCAGCGACGACGCGTCGTGCCCGATGCGGATCTGGGCGCCGCGGGCGCGCAGCGCGTGGATGCCGCGCGACTCCTTGGCGTCCGAGCCGGACACCAGGCCGCCGCGGTCGAGCAGGATGCGGGCGATGCCCGACATGCCGGCTCCCCCGATGCCGACCATGTGCACCCGTTCCAGCTCGGCGGGCAGCTGGTCGGTGGTCACGGCCTGCCCCCGGTCGCGCCGCGGGCGCGCCGCGCCGTTCTGCCGATGTCCAGCGCCGCCTGGGCGACCCGGCGCGCGGCGTCGGGATGCCCGACCCGCGCGGCGGCCGTCGTCATCGCCGCCAGCCGCGGCGGGTCGCCCACCAGGCCGGCCACCTCCCGGGCGACCAACTCCGGCGTCAAGTCGGCGTCGGCGACCACCATGCCGCCGCCCGCGTTGACCACCGGCAGCGCGTTGAGCCGCTGTTCGCCGTTGCCGATCGGCAGCGGCACGTAGATGGCCGGCAACCCCACCGCCGACACCTCGGCGACCGTCATCGCCCCGGACCGGCAGATCACCAGGTCGGCGGCCGCGTAGGCCAGGTCCATTCGGTCCAGGTAGGGCACCGCCACGTAGGGCGGGTCGCCGGGCTGCGGTTCGCGCAGGTCGAGCGTGTTTTTGGGGCCGTGCGCGTGCAGCACGGACACGCCGGCGGCGGCCAGCTGCGCGGCGGCGCCGGACACCGCCCGGTTCAGCGAGGCCGCGCCCTGCGAGCCGCCGAACACCAGCAACACCCGGGCGTCGTCGGCGAATCCGAAGTGCCGACGCGCCTCGGCGCGCACCGCCGCGCGGTCCAGCGAGGTGATGGCCTCGCGCACCGGGACGCCGACCACCTCGGCGCCGGGCAGGCCGCAATCGGCCACCGCGGACAGCACCCGCTGCGCGGTGCGGGCGCCCACCCGGTTGGCCAGCCCGGCGCTGGCGTTGGCCTCGTGGATCACCACCGGCACCCTGGGCTTGCGCGGTGAGACGCCGCGGGCGGCCAGGTAGGCCGGCAGGGCCACGTAGCCGCCGAATCCGATCACCACGTCGGCGTCCACGGCGTGGAGCACGGCCCGGGTTTCGCGCACCGCCCGCCACACCCGCGACGGCAGCCGGGCCAGGTCGCCGGTGGGCTTGCGCGGCAGCGGCACCGGCGTGATGAGCTCGAGGTCATAGCCGCGCTCGGGCACCAGCCGGGTCTCCAGCCCGCGCGCGGTGCCCAGCGAGGTGATCCGGACGTTTGGGTCGAGGGCCTTCAGCGCGTCGGCGACGGCCATCGCCGGCTCGACGTGGCCGGCGGTGCCGCCGCCGGCCAGCACCACCGACACCGGCTCATGAGGTGCAACGGCCGACAACGCGGCACCGGCGGGCAGAGGATCGTCCCCCCGCCCGCCGGTCGGCTTCTTGACCGTGTCGTTCACCCGTAACGCTGACCTTCCAATGCCCGTGCGCGCCGTGGCTGACGCTGGCCGGCGCGCGAACTGGCTGCCGGGTTTGCTCCGGAGTTGGCTCCCAGACTGGCATAGCGCTGGCCAGATCCATGATGCCTTGCCCGGGCGCGGGTGTTACCCCCAGATTGGCGGCCCGCCCGGCCGGCCGTGCGGGGCAGCGGGGGCGGCAGCGGCGCGTCGGCATGGAAGCCGGCATTGCGGGTGGCGTTGCGGCCGGCGTTGCGGGTGGGCTTGCGCCCGGCCGGCTTGGCGCCCTTGCGCGGCGCCGGGCGCGATTTCGGGGCCGATTTCGGGGCCTGCTGCGGACCGGTCCGCTTGCGATCGCGGAACGCCTCCAGCCGCGTCGGCGAATACGGCTCGGGCAGCGGCAGTCGCAGCAGCCGGTTCACCTTGTCGTCGCGGCCGGCGCGCAGCGCGGCCACCGCCTCGGGCTCGTGACGGGCCGCATTGGCCATGATCCCGATCATGAAAAGCGTTGCCGCCGTGGATGTTCCACCCGCGGAGATGAGTGGCAGCTGAATGCCGGTGACCGGCAGGATGCCGATCACGTAACCGATGTTGATGAACGCCTGGCCCAGCACCCACATCGTGGTGGTGGCCGTCAACAGCCGCAGGAACGGGTCGGCCGAGCGGCGGGCGATCCGCATCCCGGTGTAGGCGAACAGGCCGAACAGCACCAGCAGCCCGAAGGCGCCGATGAAGCCGAGCTCCTCGCCGATGATCGCGAAGATGAAGTCGTTGTGCGCGTTGGGCAGGTAATTCCATTTCGCCACGCCCTGCCCGAGCCCGTCGCCGAAGATCCCGCCGTGGGCCAGCGCGAATTTCGCCTGCCGGGCCTGATAGCCGGTGTCCTGCGGGTCGTTCTCCGGGTTCATCCAGGACCGCACCCGGTCGGAGCGGTATCCGGCCGACATCGCCAGCACCGCGCCGGCCATGAACACCGCCAGCAGCGAGGTGATGAACACCCGCAGCGGCAGGCCGGCGTACCACAGCAGGGCCAGCAGGATGATGCCCAGCGAAACCGTCTGCCCGAGGTCGGGCTGCGCCACGATCAGCGCCAGCGCGATCACCGCGGCCGGCACCAGCGGGATCAACAGCTCACGCAGGCTGGCCCGGTCCAGGCGGCGGGCCGCCAGCATGTGCGCGCCCCAGATGGCGAAGGCGATCTTGGCCAGCTCGGAGGGCTGCATGGAAAACCCGGCGACGACGAACCACTTACGCGATCCGTTGGCCAGGTTGCCGATCCCGGGCACCAGCACCAGCACCAGCAGGATGACGGTGACGACGTAGCCGGTGAACGCGACGCGCCGGATGAACCGCACCGACATCCGCAGCGAGGCGTAGCAGGCGATCAGCCCGATCACCGTCCACAGCACCTGCTTGCCGAAGATCACCCAGGCCGACCCGTCGGCGTCGTAGGAGCGCACCCCGGACGCCGAGAGCACCATGATCAGACCCAGCGTGGTCAGCAGCCCCGCGATGGCGATGATGAGGTGAAACGACGTCATCGGCCGGCTGAGCCAGGCCCCGAACCGGCTGTGCGAGCTCCCGTCCTTCGGCTTGTCCTTCGGCGCCTTCTTGGACTCCTTTTTGGAGGCCTTCGTGGACGCCTTCTTGGACGCCTTCTGGGACGCCTTCGTGGGCTCGTCGGTGACCTGCTGGTCCTGCTCGTCGTCGGCCTCCGGCGCGCCGTCCGGGACGGCGCCGGTGTCGGCCGCCGCGCCGTCGTCGTCGGCCGGCTCGGCGGTCTTGGTGGTGTCCTTACCCCGGCCCAGCAGCCGGGTCAGTGCGTTACCCACGCCCCGCCCTACCGGATGGCCGCGCGCACCGCGGCCGCGAACGCGTCGCCCCGGTCGGCGTACCCAGCGAATTGGTCGAACGACGCGGCCGCCGGTGCCAGCAGGACGGTGTCACCGGGCTTGGCCAGGTCACGGGCGGCGGCCACCGCCGCGCTCATGACCGCAGCGCCGAGATCCCCGCCCAAATGTTTCACTTTTGTCACATTGGCACCAAACACCACAGGCGTCGCATCCATACCAGCATCCTCGCCTGTCACAACGTGGACGACGGGGACATCCGGCGCGTGTCGCGATAACGCCTCTGCAACCTCTCGCCGATCTCGGCCGATGAGCACCGCGCCGACCAGCCGGGACGCCATCCTGGCCACCACGGCGTCGACCGACGCGCCCTTCAGCAGCCCCCCGGCGATCCACACCACGCGGGGATAGGCCAGCACGGAGGCCTCGGCGGCGTGGGGATTGGTGGCCTTGGAGTCGTCGACGTAGGTGATCCCGTCGGCGACGGCCACCACCTCGGCCCGGTGCCGGCCCACCCGGAAGGAGACGATCGCCTCGGCGATGGGCGATGCAGGCACGTCCACGCAGCGCGCCAGCGCGGCGGCGGCCAGGGCGTCGAGCACTCCGACCGGTCCGGGCACCGGGATCGAGTCGACCGGCAGCAGGGTCAGGTCGTCGGCGAAGGCGCGGTCGACGAGCTGGCCGCCGCGCACACCGAGCTCCCCGGCGGCCGGCTCGCCCAGCCGGAAACCGACCCGCACCGGCGCCCGGGCGGTGCTCAGCAGCGCCGCGGCCCGGCTGTCGTCCAGCCCGACGACGGCCACCCGGCCGTCGAGCACCCGGGCCTTGGCCGCGGCGTAGTCGGCCAGCGTGCCGTGCCAGTCGAGGTGGTCTTCGGCGATGTTGAGCACCGCTCCCCCCTCCGGCCGCAGCGAGGGCGCCCAATGCAGTTGGAAGCTGGACAGCTCGACGGCCAGCAGCTCGGCGGGTTGGTCGAGCACGTCGAGCACCGGGCTACCGATGTTGCCGCACAACAGACTTCGCCGGCCCGCCGCGGTCAGCATGGCGTGCAGCATCGACGTGGTGGTGGTCTTGCCGTTCGTCCCGGTGACCACCAGCCAGCGGCGCGGCGGCCCGTAGTGTCCGGCGGCGTCTAGGCGCCAGGCCAGCTCCACGTCCCCCCACACGGGCACCCCCGCCGCCGCGGCGGCCAGCGGTAGCGGTGCGGTCGGCGCCAACCCGGGGCTGGTGACCACCAGGGCATAGCGCGAAATCCGTTCGGCGGCCGCCGATGTGGAGACGGTGTCGACTCCGGAATCCACGTATCCGCGCAGGGTGGCGGGGTCGTCGTCGCACAGGGTCGGCGCCGCGCCGAATCTCCTCAGCGCCGCCAGCACCGCCCTGCCGGTGATCCCGCCGCCGGCCACCAGCACCGGCGCCCCCGGCGACAGCGGGGCCAGGGCCGGCTCAGCAGCACTCATCAGGCACCGATCGCGGCCAGCCACTCACCGTAGAACAGGGCCACGCCCAGGCCGCAGGCGATCGCGGTGAGCAACCAGAACCGGATGATGACGGTGGTCTCGGCCCAGCCCGCCAGCTCGAAATGGTGGTGAAACGGCGCCATCCGGAAGACCCGTCGCCCGGTGGTGCGAAAGGTCAAGATCTGCAACACAACCGAGCTCACCTCGGCGACGAACAGCGAGCCCAGCACGACGGCGAGGATCTCGGTGCGGCTGGTGACCGAGATGCCGGCGATGATGCCGCCCAGGGCCAGCGATCCGGTGTCGCCCATGAAAATCTTGGCGGGCGCGGCATTCCACCACAGAAAGCCGATGCAGGCGCCCGCGGTGGCGGCGGCGACGATCGCCAAATCCAGCGGGTCCCGCACGTTGTAGCAGCCCAGCCCGGGCGCGGTGACGCACGCGTTGCGGTACTGCCAGAACGTGATCAGCACGTAGGCCGCGGTGACCATCGCCATGCTGCCGGCGGCCAGCCCGTCCAGGCCGTCGGTGAAGTTGACCGCGTTGGACCAGGCGCTGACGACGACCACGCAGAACAACACGAACAGCCCGGGCGCCAGCGTGACGGTGGCGATCTCGCGCACGTAGGACAGGTCGGCGCTGGCCGGCGTCAGGCCGTTGGCGTTGCGGAATCCCAACGCCAGCACACCGAACAGCACCGCGGCCGCGACCTGCCCGATGGTCTTGGCGGTCTTGTTCAGGCCCAAGTTGCGCGACCTGCGGATCTTGATCAGGTCGTCGAGGAATCCGACGATGCCGAGCACGGTGGCCAGGCTCAGCACCAGCAGCCCCGACGCGGAGATGCCCTCGCCGTCGAAGGCCAGCCCGGCCAGGTGCGTTCCCAGATAGCCGGCCCAGATGCCCGCGATGATCGCCACCCCGCCCATCGACGGCGTGCCCCGCTTGGCGTGGTGGGTGGGCGGGCCGTCCTCGCGGGTGTGGTGACCGAAACCTTGCCGGGTGAACAACCGGATCAGCGCCGGGGTCAACAGGATCGACACGGTCAGCGCGATGGCGACGGCGATGAGGATCTGTCTCATCGGCGGGTCCCGCCGGCTGCGCCGCCCTCGCGATCGTCACGGGCCAGCGCGTCGGCGAGTGCGCCCAGCCCGGCCGCGTTGGATGCCTTGACCAGCACCACGTCACCGGGCTGCAGCTCGGCCCGCAAGAGCTCAAGCGCCGCCTCGGCGTCGGGCACGTTGACGGCTCCCTTGTCGGCCGAACCCCAGGAACCCTCCATGACCGCACCGTGGTGCATGGCGCTCACCGACCTCCCAGTTCCCACGACAACGAGTCGAGACACATCTAAGCGCACCGCCAGCCGGCCGATGCGATCATGTTCGGCGATCGCGTCGTCGCCGAGTTCGGCCATCTCGCCCAGCACCGCCCAGCTGCGCCGGGCCGGGGCGCCCGGTTCCGCCCCGCCGCGGGCGATCCAGGCCAGGGCCTGCAGCCCGGCCCGCATCGAATCGGGATTGGCGTTGTAGGCGTCGTCGATCACCGTGACGCCATCGCCGCGGGTGCTGACCTGCATCCGGTGCCGCGACACCGGGCCCGCCCCGGCGAGCGCGGCCACCACCTGCTCGACCGTCGCGCCGCACTCCAGCGCAACCGCGGCCGCGCACAGCGCGTTGCCGACCTGGTGGTCGCCGGAGACGCCGAGTTGCACCCGCGCCTGTCGTGTCCCACCGGCGTGGCGGTGATACAGCGTGAACCCCGGCCGGGCCAACTCGTCCAGCGACACCGGCCCGGCCCACACGTCGCTGGGGCCGGCCTCGGTGTGCTCGGCGCGGCTGACCCTGACCACCCGGGCGGCGGTCACCTCGGCCATGGCCGCCACGGTGGGGTCATCGACGTTGAGGACCACCACGCCGGACGCTGGAACCGCTTGCGGCAGTTCGGATTTGGTGCGTGCGATGGCTTCCCGCGAGCCGAACTCGCCCAGGTGTGCGGTGCCGACGTTGAGCACCACCCCCACGGCCGGCGGGGCGATTTCGGCGAGCGCGGCGATGTTGCCGGGGTGGCGTGCCGACATCTCGAGAACCAGGTAGTCGGTGTCGGCCGTGGCGCGCAGCACCGTCCAGGGATGCCCCAGCTCGTTGTTGAACGACCCGGGCGGGGCCACCACCTCACCCAGCGGCGCCAGCACCGCCGCGACCAGGTCCTTGGTCGACGTCTTGCCCGACGATCCGGTGATCCCGACGATGGTCAGCCCGCCGGCGACCAGCTCGGCGGCCACCGCCCGGGCGAGCTTGGCCAGCGCCGCCAGCACCGCGGCACCGGACCCGTCGGCGTCGTGCTCGAGCACCCCGGCCAGCGCGTCCGCGGCATCCACCGGCGGCGCGACGATGGCGGGGACGCCGACGGGCCGGGCGGCCAGCACGGCGACCGCACCGGCGGCCACCGCGGACTCCGCGTGGTCATGCCCGTCGGTGCGCGCCCCGGGCAGCGCCAGGAACAACCCGCCGGGCCCGACGGCGCGCGAGTCGAATTCGACGGTGCCGGTGACGCGCCGGCGCGCGGCGTCCGGTGCGGTGATGTCGGCCAGGGTGCCGCCGACGATGTCGGCGATCTGGGCGACGGTCAGGTCGATCATCCCTGCGCCTTTCGAGGCCCGACGGCCTCGCGCAGCGCCTCGGCCAGCTCCACCCGGTCGTCGAACGGGCGGGTGTGCTCGCCGGTGCGCTGCCCGGTCTCATGACCCTTGCCCGCGACCAGCACCACGTCGCCCGGTCCCGCCCAGGCAACGGCGTGGCGGATCGCCGCACGCCGGTCGCCGATCTCGATAACCTCTGCGGCGCAACCACTTTCGGTGGCACCGGCCAGGATTTCGCGGCGGATCGCCGCGGGGTCCTCACCGCGCGGATTGTCGTCGGTGACGACCACCAGGTCGGCGAGCTCGGCGGCGGTCGCGCCCATCGGCGCCCGTTTGCCCGGGTCGCGCTCGCCCCCGGCGCCGAACACCACCGCCAGCCGGCGATCCGGGCGCTTGAGGCTGCTCAGCACCGCGCGCAACGCGCCCGGCTTGTGGGCGTAGTCGACCAGCGCCAGAAAGTCCTGGCCGGCGTCGATCTCCTCCATCCGGCCGGGCACCCTGGTCTGCAGCAGTCCCGGCGCCGCCTGCTCCGGGGACACTCCCACTGCATCCAGAAGTGCCAGCGCCACAAGGCAATTGGCGACGTTATAGTGGCCGGGCAGCCGAATGCCCGCCCGGTGCTGGACGCCGGCGGGATCGATCACGGTGAACTGCTGTCCCCCGGTCCCCAGCGGCGCCACCTCGACGGCCCGCCAGTGCGCCGGTTGTCCCTCGGCGCTGACGGTGACCGCATCACCGGCGCGGGCAGCCATTTCGCGCCCGGCCTCGTCGTCGATGCACACCACGGCGCGGTGCGCCCGCAGCGGGGAGTTCGGGTCGAACAGCAAGGCCTTGGCCTCGAAGTAGTCGGCCATGGTGGGGTGAAAGTCGAGGTGGTCACGCGACAGGTTGGTGAAACCGCCGACCGCGAAACGGGTTCCGTCCACCCGGCCCAACGCCAGCGCGTGGCTGGAGACCTCCATGACGACGGTGTCCACCCGCTGTTCGGCCATCGCGGCCAGCAGCGCCTGCAGGGCGGGGGCCTCCGGGGTGGTCAGCGCGCTGGGGATGTCGGCGCCGTCGATGCGGATGCCGACCGTGCCGATCAGCCCCGCCGTGCGGCCGGCGGCGCGCAGACCCGATTCGACCAGATACGTCGTGGTCGTCTTGCCGGACGTGCCGGTGATGCCGATGACGGTCAGCCGCTCGGACGGGTGCGCGTACACGGCGGCGGCCAGCTCCCCGAGCACGCTGCGGGGCCTGGGGTGCAGCAGCGTCGGCGTGGTCCGGCCGCCGGTCAGCTGCGCGACACCCGCGGCATCGGTGAGCACCGCGACCGCGCCGCGCTCGATCGCCTCGGCGGCGTGCCGGGCGCCGTGCGTCGTCGCACCGGGCAGCGCGGCGAACAGGTCGCCGGGCAGCACGTCCTGGGCGCGCAGGGTCACGCCGGTGACGGTGACGTCGGGGACGGCAGCGCGCCGGTCCGGGCCGGCCATCACCGCGCCGACCTGGTCGGCCAGCGCGGGCAGCCGCACGCCGGGGACGGCGCTGGGGCGCAACCCCGTGGGCACCGACACCACTTCTGCTCACACCTCCCTCCGGCGCCGCGTCATCCTCATGATCGGCCATGACACCCTACCTAGCCGGGGCGGGCCGGCGGGCGATCCGCGGGCGGCGCTCGGTCAGGTGGCTTGCAGGGTCAGCGGCGGGCCGGGGTCCGGCGACAGTGGCACGTTCTCCCGCTGCATCAGCCAGCCGGCGATGTTGTGGAACAGCGGGGCCGCGGAGTGGCCCGGCGTCCCGTCGGCGTTGCGCTCCGGGTTGTCCATCATGATGCCGATGACATACCGGGGGTTGTCGACGGTGGCCATCCCGGCGAAGGTGATCCAGTAGACGTTGTCGAAGTAGCAGCCGCAGGCGGGGTTGATCTGCTGGGCGGTGCCGGTCTTGCCGGCCATCTGGTAGCCGGTCACCGCGGCGGCCGGACCGGTGCCCTGCTGGTAACCCATCGGGTCGTGCTGCACGACGGCGCGCAGCATGTTGCGCACGGTCTGCGCGGTCTGCGGCGATACCACCCGCACGCCCTCCGGGCGCGGCTCCTCGGTGCGGGTGCCATCGGGCGCGATGGTGGCCTTGATGATCCGCGGCGGGATCCGCACCCCGTCGTTGGCGATCGTCTGGTACATGCCGGTCATCTGCAGCAGCGTCATCGAAAGACCTTGCCCGATGGGCAGGTTCGAGAAGGTGCTGCCCGACCACTGGTCGATCGGCGGCACCAGCCCCGCGCTCTCACCGGGCAGGCCCACGTTGGTGCGCTGGCCCAACCCGAACTTGCGGACCATGTCGTAGAAGCGCTCCGGCCCGACCCGCTGCGCCAACATCAAAGTGCCCACGTTGGAGGACTTTCCGAACACACCCGTGGTGGTGTAGGGCATCACGCCGTGGTCCCACGCGTCGTGGATGGACACCCCGCCCATCTGGATCGAGCCGGGCACCTGCAACACCTCGTCGGGATTCGACAGGCCGTACTCGATGACCGAGGACGCGGTGATCACCTTGTTCACCGAACCGGGCTCGAACGGCGAGGACACCGCCGGGTTGCCCAGCTGTTTGTCGCCCTGACGGCCGATGTCCTGGGACGGGTCGAAGGTGTTGTCGTTGGCCATGGCCAGCACTTCGCCGGTCTTGGCGTCCAGCACCACGGCCGAAACATTGTGCGCGCCAGACACATTCTTGGCCTGTTGCACCTGCTGCTGCACATAGAACTGGATGTCGTCGTCCAGCGTCAGCTGCACCATCGAGCCGTTGACCGCCCGATGCCGGTTGCGGTAACTGCCCGGGATCACCACGCCGTCGGAGCCGCGGTCATAGGTGACCGAGCCGTCGGTTCCGGACAGCACCGAGTCCATCGACTCTTCCAGACCCAGCAGCCCGTGGCCGTCCCAGTCGATGCCGCCGACGATGTTGGCCGCCAACGATCCGCCCGGGTATTGCCGCAGATCTTGACGCTCGGAGCCGACCTCCGGGAACTTGTCCGAGATCGCGCTGGCCACAGCGGGATCCACGGCGCGCGCCAGGTACACGAAGTTCTCGTCGCTTTGCAGCTTCTTCAGCACGGTCGCGGAGTCGGGCTTGTTGCCCAGCCGGCCGGACACCTCCTTGGCGATGTCGCGCAGCCGCTGCTGGGGGTCGGGAGCCGACGGGTTCTTGGACTTGGCCTCCTCCAGTTGCTTGTGAATCCGCTTCGGCTGGAAGGTCAGCGCCCGCGACTCGATGGTGAAGGCGAGCTGATCCTTGTGCCGGTCGATGATGCTGCCGCGCACCGCCTTTTCCACATCGGTGACCTTGAGCTGTCCGGCCGCCTGGGCGCGCAGCACCGACGCGTTGGTCACCTGCAGGACGAACAACTGGGCGGCGGCCACCACCATCGCCACCAGCATCACCACGTTGCCGGCGCGGTGACGGAACACGAACGATCCGCCCCGAGAGGTCAATTGCGCGATCTGACGGGTGCGCCGCTGCCGCGCCGAGTGCCCGGGTGCGGCCTCGGCCGGGTTGGCCTTGCCGCGGCGTTTGGGCTGGCGAATCGCCTTGCCCTGCACGTCCTTACGCGGCCCACGCGTCGGCCGCACCGACTGGGACCGACGGGCCCGTGCCGAGTCGCCGCGGCTCACCTCGGGGCACCCGGCGACGCGACGGGGGCGGCCCCGGGCTGGGCGCCGTTGACCGGTTGCGGCAGCGGGGCGGCCGGGACCACCGGCTGGGGGGCCGCGCCCGGGCGGCCCAATTGCACCGGCACCGGCACCTCCGGCGGCAGCGGGGCGGGCAGCTGGCCGGGAGCCGGAACGGGCAAGCCCCCCAATGGAATCGAGACCTCCGCGGGGGCCGGAGCCACCGCCGGCCCGGCCGGCATCGGCAGCCCCGGCATCGGCAGCCCGGGCGTCAGGCCCGGCGGGCGACCGGTGGCCGGGCCGGTGGGCATGGCGGGCGATGCGGGTGGCACAGCGGCGACCGGACCGCCGGGCAGCGCGGGCGGCGCGGCGACGGGACCGCCGGGCACACCGGGCGGCGTGCCCGGGACCGGGGGAACCGCCGGCGCCAGGTGTTGACCGCCCAGCGTGGAGGCGCCGTCCGGCGCGCGCAGCAGCGCCTCGGGCCCGGACCTGGCCGGGACGGGTCCGCCGGGGGCGGGCTCCACCCGGATCGGGACCTCGGCGGCCGGCGGCGCCGGCTTCGGCGGCTGCGGCGCCTCGTCGGGCAGCTTGCTGTTCAGCGGCGGCGGCGGCACCCCGTCGGCCGGCTTGGGTGTGCCGACCACCACCCAGTTGCCGGACGGATCCTGGACCAGGTGCGCGGTGTCCCGGGTCGGGATCATGCCCTGCTTGCGGGCCGCCTCGGCCAGCGCGGGTGCGGCCTCCGCCTCGCGCACGTCGCGCTCCAGCGCCTCCTTCTGCTGCTGCAGCAACCGGGTCCGCTCCCGGGCGTGGCTGAGCTTGTAGGAGCGCTCGGCGGAGTCGGTGGACAGCCACAGGGTGAGCCCGAGCCCGACGCCCAGCGCACCGATGACCAGGACGACGAACGGGACCTTGCTGGCCAGGGTGCGCGGCCGCAGGTCGATCGCTGCCAGCCGGGCGGCCAGCCGCTCGGTCAGCCGGGGCCGAACGACCTTGGGCGCCTTGGCTTTACGAGCCTTCGCCCGCGCCTTGGCCTGGCTGGTGTTCTTGGGCCGGGCCGATCGCTCGGCCGGCCGCGCGACGGGGCTGGTCTGCGGACCCGGCTTGGGCGCGCGGGATTCCCGGGTGGGCGCGGAGGCCGGGCCGCCGCGGGCGCGCCGCGCCGCGCCGGCGTCGGCCGCCGGACGCCTGCCGCGGCGGGCGGAACCGTCGCGGGCGCCCCGACGATCGCTGCCGCCGCGCCGTTTCGCCGTCTCGCGCTCTGCTTTCATCAATCGCCTTTCCCGGTCGCCTGCGGTGCTTGCGTTCGTTGCAGGGCCCGCAATCGCACTGCGGCACTGCGCGGGTTGCGTTCGATCTCGGCGGCGTCGGCGCGTCCGGCGCCGTGGGTCAGGGCGCGGAACCGTGGCTCGTGGCCGGGAAGTTCGACCGGCAGGTCCACCGGGGTGCGGGAGGCGACCGCCTGGGCGAACAACCGCTTGACGATCCGGTCCTCCAGGGACTGGTAGGCCAGCACCACGATCCGCCCGTCGACGGCGAGCGCGTCCAGCGCGGCCGGAAGCGCGCAGCGCAGCGTGTCCAGTTCGTCGTTGACGGCGATCCGCAGGGCCTGGAACGTGCGTTTGGCCGGGTGCCCGCCGGTGCGCCGGGCCGGTGCCGGAATGGCTTGGTAGAGAAGGGAAACCAGGTCCGCAGTGGAGGTGAACGGCTCTTTGGCGCGGCGGCGCACGATCTGCGCGGCGATCCGGCGCGCGAACCGCTCCTCGCCGTAGCGGTGCAAGATGTCCGCCAGCTCGGCCTCGTCGTAGGTGTTGAGGATGTCGGCCGCGGTCAGCGGCGATCCCGGGTCCATCCGCATGTCCAGCGGGGCGTCCTGGGCGTAGGCGAAGCCCCGCTCGGGGCGATCCAGCTGCATCGACGACACCCCGAGGTCGAACAGTATCCCGTCGACCGATTCGGTTGCGGCGTAACCGGATTCGGTCAGTGCCGCGGCGATGCCGTCGTAACGCGTGTGCACCAGGGTGATCCGGTCGGCGAACCGCGCCAGGCGTTCCCGGGCGATCTCGAGCGCGCTGGGATCGCGGTCGAGTGCGATCAGCCGCAGCCCGGGCAGGTCGGTCAGGAACCGTTCGGCGTGCCCGCCCGCGCCCAGGGTGGCGTCCAGCAGGACCGCGCCCGAGCCGTCGGGGTGACGACGGGTCAGTGCGGGGGTGAGCAGCTCGACGCAGCGCTCGAGCAGGACGGGCACGTGCCCGAAGTCCGGTGAATCGTCAACCACCGCAACGCCTCCCCGGATCGGGCGAGCTGCCCCTGCATCGAGGTCCCTGTCCGAAGGCACGAACCTGGCGTTGGGGAAGTACGCCAGGGTCGGTTCGGGCAGAGGCCACGTTGCACGGGCATGCGCCTCAGATGATGTCGCCGAGTGCTTCATCGCTTGCCGCGGAGAAGTTCTCTTCGTGGGTCTGCTGGTAGTCCTGCCAGGCCTGGGCATCCCAGATTTCCAGGTAGTCGACCGCCCCGATCACCACGCAGTCCTTGGACAGGCTCGCGTAACGACGGTGGTCGGCCGACAAGGTGATGCGGCCCTGGGCGTCGGGATGCTGTTCGTCGGTGCCGGCGGCGAGGTTGCGCAGGAACGCCCGGGCGTCCGGGTTGCTCTTGGAGGCCTTGCTCGCCCGGCGGGCCAGTTGCTCGAATTCCGCCCGCGGGTAGACGGCGAGGCTGTGGTCCTGGCTCTTGGTGACCATCAACCCCCCTGCCAGTGCGTCGCGGAACTTGGCGGGCAACGTCAGCCGCCCCTTGTCGTCGAGTTTGGGCGTGTAGGTGCCGAGAAACACCAGCTCACCTCCCGTTCGAGGTCACCCAAACACTGCAGCCACCATACCCCACAATCCCCCACTTCGCCCCATTCCGTGGGTGTCGGGGTGGCGTTTTTCGGGTTGTCCGACGTCAAAAGGAGAACATTGTGGCCGCCGGGGTGTGTCGCCGCCCTGCTGCGGCGTCTTTCGGGACGCCGCTATCACCTTGTTGACCAGGCGAAATGCCGCGGGTGGGGAAACGTGGGGATTTCCGGTGGGGCGCAGTGGGGGTAATGGGCGGCCCGCGCCTCGGTTGGGGATCGATTGGGACGCAAAACGGCATCGACGGTTGCGCGCCGCCCAGCCTCGCCGTCAGCCCTCGGCGGCCACCGGAGTCGGCCCTCGGCGGCCACCGGGGCCGGGAAAACAACGCGGGGCAGCCGACTCGGCTGCCCCGCGGGTGTGTGGGTGGACGTCAGTCGTCGAAGCGGCGGCGGAAGCGATCCTCCATCCGGCTGGTGAACGAGCCTCCACTCCTGTTGCGGCGCTGCCGCAGCGAGGTGGGGGCCGAGCCGGACAGGTCGGGCCGGCCGGGCAACCGTGGACCGGTGATGGCGAACACCACACCGCCGAACATCACGATGAACCCGAAGACGCTGAGGATCGGGAAGTTTCCGATCATCGTGGCCTTGAAGGCCACCCCGGAAACCAGCATTGCCAGACCGATGACGAACAACGCCACGCCCTGCAGACGCCGACGCGCGGTGGGCGCGCGGAACCCTCCGCCCCGGACGCTCGAAGCGAACTTGGGGTCTTCGGCGTAGAGAGCGCTCTCGATCTGATCGAGCATCCGCTGCTCATGATCGGAGAGTGGCATTCGTCCCTCCTTGCCGACAAGTTGACACGTGACTATCGGTAGCACGCGGATGCCCGTTGCGCGGGCAACTAATTGAATGATACGAGGTCGATCTGCCCCATACCACTGGTTCCGCGCCGATTCTATCCCGCCCGCATCCGGGCACCCCGCCGGACCGCAACGCCCGTGCGCTACAACCGGCTTCCCGAACCGGCTCCCGAACCGGCTTCCGAAACCGGCTTCCGAAACCGGGTGCGCCGACCGCTTACCGACCGCCGCGCCCGCGTCCGATAATGATCGCTAGCGGCCCGGTCCCACGGAGACCATTTCCGGGGCGACCCCGACACCGCGAAGCAACGGATCCCTGGACGAGATCGCTGGACGAGATCGCTGGATGAGGAGGGCACCGCGGGTTGGCGATATTCCTCATCGATCTGCTCCCCCACGACATGGAGCGCCGACTCGGCGACGCCCTGGCGGTGTACGTGGACGCGATGCGATACCCGCGCGGCACCGAGAACCAGCGCGCCGCCATGTGGCTGGAACACATCCGGCGCCGCGGCTGGCAAGGGGCGGCCGTCGTCGAGGCCGAGGTGGACTACGACGATCAGATGCCGTCGGCCGAAGAGTTGGCCAGCGCCCCGCTGCTCGGCGTGGCCTACGGCTACCCCGGGGCGCCGGGGCAATGGTGGCAGCAGCAGGTGGTGCTGGGTCTGCAGCGCGGCGGCTCTCCGCCGCAGGAGATCGCCCGGCTGATGAACGATTATTTCGAGCTGACCGAGCTGCACATCCACCCCCGCGCCCAAGGCCGCGGGCTCGGCGAGGCGCTGGCGCGACGGCTGCTCGCCGGTCGCGCGGAAAAGAACGTGCTGCTGTCCACACCGGAAACCAACGGCGAGCCCAACCGCGCCTGGCGGCTGTACCGGCGGCTGGGTTTCACCGACATCATCCGCCGCTACCACTTCGCCGGCGACCCCCGGCCGTTCGCGATCCTGGGCCGCGAACTCCCGCTGTGACACCGCAACATTCGGCACGCGACCCAAGGCTGCACTGAGCGGCACGGCGGATCTGGCACGATGACCTGGTGCGCGCCCGCCCTGCCCCGCCCCGCCGCCGCGGATCCCAGGCCGCCCGGATGCGACGGCGGCGCCTGCTGGCCTTCGCGATGCTGCTGCTGGTGGTGCCGCTGGCCACCGGATGCCTGCGCGTGCGCGCCTCGCTCACCATCTCCCCCGACGACCTGGTGTCCGGCGAGATCGTCGCCGCCGCGAAACCCAAGACTCCCAAGGACACCGGCCCGCAGCTGGACAGCAACAACTTGCCGTTCAGCCAGAAGGTGGCGGTGTCGAACTACGACAGCGACGGTTACGTCGGCTCCCAGGCGGTGTTCTCGGACCTGACGTTCGCCGAGCTGCCGCAGCTGGCCAACATGAACTCCGACGCCGCCGGGGTCAACCTGTCGCTGCGCCGCAACGGCAACCTGGTGCTCCTGGAGGGCCGGGCGGACCTGACCTCGCTGACCGACCCGGAGGCCGACGTCGAGCTGACGGTGGCCTTTCCCGGCGTGGTGACCTCGACCAACGGCGACCGGGTGGAGCCCGACGTGGTGTCCTGGAAGCTCAAGCCGGGCGTGGTGAGCACCATGACCGCCCAGGCCCGCTACACCGACCCCAACACCCGGTCATTCACCGGCGCGGTGGTGTGGCTGGGCATCGCGTCCTTCGCTGCGGCCGGGGTGGTGGGGCTGCTGGCCTGGGTCAGCCGGGACCGGTCACCGCGGTTGACCGCCCCGCGCGACCAACCCCCACCCGAATAGCCCCTAGCTCGGCCGGGGCGACCAGTAGGCCAGCATCTCGGCGAAGGTCTGAAACGCCGGGCCGGAAATCCCGTAGGTCGCCTCCAGGTGGATGCTCAGCGGGAAGCCGAGGTCGCCGACGCCGTCGATGACGCGCTTGTACAGGTCGACCATCTGCCGGCGCTTCTGCGCCGGTTCGCTGGCGGCCAGCGTCTTGACGAACTCCTGCTCGCGGGCCACCGCGGCGTTGCCCGGGTCCTGGATCAGCCAGTTGATCAGCCCGACCCGGCTCTCCATCTTCGGCACGAAGCCGAAGGACAGCAGGATCTCCGGCCGGTGGTCGGTCTGCCTGGCGAACTCGCGCAGAAACCCCACGATCGCGTCGGAGTACAGCAGCTGCGTCATGCCGTAGGTGGCGCCGCGGTCGCACTTGAAGCTGAAGCGGCCCTGTTCGCCGTCGCGGGTGGGGATCAGGATGACGCCGCGGTTGGTCACCAGGTCGCGGTAGATCGACAGGGCGTCGGTGGGGGCGACCCCGGAGCCCTCGCCGTCGTTCATGGTGCGCGGCACGCCGACGAACACCACGCCTTCCATGCCGGCCGAGCACAGCTCGGTCAGGCGTCCGTGCAGCGACTGTTCGTCCATGAACGCGGTGACCTGGGTGCACAAGCCCTTGATCCCCGGCAGTTCCGGTTTGACGACCGACCAGAAGTCCAGCACGTCCAGCTTGGGCTTCATCGGAACCGGGCGATCGTCGTCCTCGGCGATGATGCCGGGAATCATCACGTGCCGGATCCGGCCGTCCAGACCCGACTCCGCGGAATGCCGCACCACTTTGTGCGCCTCTTCGAGTGCCCGCTCCCGACCTTCGTCGGCGTTGGGTGGCACCAGCTCGAGCGCAATGGTGTTGAGGGTCACGCGGCTTCTCTCCATCCGACGGGTATTGGCCCGGGGCGTCTGCTGTGCGCGCACTGTCCGCGCCAGCCCCAGCGCACCCGCCAGCATAGGGGCGGGTTAGTGAGGCAGTCGAAGCAACTGGGCGCGGCGGGCACCCCGTCGGCCGCGGAGACCGGCTCGGGCGACGCGGCGAATACACTGGTCGGGCCTGCAACACCCAGCCAGCCGAGCAGAAAGGGGCGCCGCGCTGAGCCTACGAGCTTCAGAAGCGGCGGCAACCGTCGAGTTGACCGGCGCCATCACCGAGCAATTGCGGCGGTATCTGCATGACCGGCGCGCCGAGACCGCCTACATCGGTGACGACTACAGCGGCCTGATCGCCGCGCTGGAAGAGTTCGTGCTGAACGGCGGCAAGCGGCTGCGGCCCGCCTTCGCCTACTGGGGCTGGCGCGCGGTGGCCACCGAGGCGCCCGATGACCAAGCGCTGCTGCTGTTTTCCGCACTCGAGCTGCTGCACGCGTGCGCCCTGGTGCACGATGACGTGATCGACGACTCGGCCACCCGCCGGGGCCGGCCCACCACGCACGTGCGGTTCGCGTCGTTGCACCGCGACCGGCAGTGGCAGGGCTCGCCGGAGCGGTTCGGGATGTCGGCGGCGATCCTGCTCGGCGATCTCGCCCTGGCCTGGGCCGACGACATCGTCCTCGGTGTCGACCTGACACCGCAGGCGGCGCGCCGGGTGCGGCGGGTGTGGGCCAACATCCGCACCGAGGTGCTCGGCGGGCAGTACCTCGACATCGTCGCCGAGGCCAGCGCCGCCGCCTCGATCGCCTCGGCGATGAACGTCGACACCTTCAAGACCGCCTGCTACACCGTGTCGCGCCCGTTGCAGCTCGGCGCGGCCGCCGCCGCCGACCGGCCGGACGTGCACGACCTGTTCAGCCAGTTCGGGACCGACCTCGGGGTGGCGTTTCAGCTGCGCGACGACGTGCTGGGCGTGTTCGGCGACCCCGCGGTGACCGGCAAACCGTCGGGCGACGACCTGCGATCCGGTAAGCGCACCGTGCTGTTGGCCGAGGCGGTGGAGTTGGCGGAGAAGTCGGATCCGTTGGCCGCCAAGCTGTTACGAGACTCCATCGGAGCACAGCTGAGCGACGCCGAAGTGGATCGGCTGCGCGACGTGATCGAGTCGGTGGGTGCGCTGGCCGCCGCCGAGCAGCGCATCGCCACGCTGACCCAGCGGGCCCTGGCCACCCTGGCGGCCGCACCCATCAACACCGCCGCCAAGGCGGGGTTGTCCGAATTGGCCAAGCTGGCCACCAACCGGTCGGCCTGAACCGATGGCCACCGGAACCGACACCCCGGCCGCCGACCCACCGGCGGCCAAACCCTCTCGCGGACAATGGTTTTCGCGGCTGAAGGCGTTCGCCGGTAGCGCCGACTCCGGCCCCGCGAAGCTGGGGATGTTGGGATCGGTGCTGATCACCCTGGGCGGGCTGGGAGCGGGCAGCACCCGTCAGCACGACCCGCTGCTCGAGTCGATTCACATGTCCTGGCTGCGTTTCGGCCACGGCCTGGTGCTGTCGTCGATCGTGCTGTGGACCGGCGTCGGCCTGATGCTGATCGCCTGGCTGAGCCTGGGCCGTCGCGTGTTGGCCGGCGAGGCAACCGAGTTCGTCATGAAGGCCACCACCGGCTTCTGGCTGGCGCCGCTGCTGGTGTCGGTGCCCGTGTTCAGCCGGGACACCTACTCGTACCTGGCGCAGGGCGCGCTGCTGCGCGACGGCCTGGATCCCTACGCGGTCGGTCCGGTCGCGAACCCGAACAGCTTGCTGGACAACGTCAGTCCGATCTGGTCGATCACCACCGCACCCTATGGTCCGGTGTTCATCCTGGTGGCCAAGATCATCACCATCCTGGTCGGCAACAACGTGGTGGCGGGCACCGCGCTGCTGCGGCTGTGCATGCTGCCCGGCCTGGTGCTACTGATCTGGGCGACCCCCCGCCTGGCGCGCCACCTGGGCGCCGACGAGCCGACGGCGCTGTGGATTTGCGTGCTCAACCCGTTGGTGCTCATCCATCTGATGGGCGGGGTGCACAACGAGATGCTGATGGTCGGGTTGATGGCGGCCGGCATCGCGCTGACGTTCGGCGGCCGCCCCGTCGCCGGCGTCACGCTGATCACCGTCGCCATCGCGGTCAAGGCCACCGCCGGCATCGCACTGCCCTTCCTGGTGTGGGTGTGGGCGCGCCAACTGCGCGATCGGCGCGGATATCGGCCGGTGCCAGCATTTTTCGCGGCCACCGCGGCCTCACTGCTGATCTTCGCGGTGGTGTTCGCCGCCCTGTCCGCGGTGGCCGGGGTGGGGCTGGGCTGGCTGACCGCACTGGCCGGATCGGTGAAGATCATCAACTGGCTGACCGTGCCGACCGCGGCCGCCAACCTGATCCACGCGATCGGCAGCGGGTTCTTTCCGGTGAGTTTCTACCCGATATTGCGGGTCACCCGGCTGGTCGGCATCGCGATCATCGCGATCTCGCTGCCGCTGCTGTGGTGGCGGTTCCGCCGCGACGACCGCGACGCGCTCACCGGCATCGCGATCTCGATGCTGATCGTGGTGCTGTTCGTGCCCGCCGCGTTGCCGTGGTACTACTCGTGGCCGCTGGCCGTGCTGGCCCCGCTGGCGCAGTCCCGCCGCGCGGTGGCGATCATCGGCGGCCTGTCGACCTGGGTGATGGTGATCTTCAAACCCGATGGCTCCCACGGCATGTACTCATGGCTGCACTTTTCGCTGGCCACCGCCGTCGCGCTGGTCGCCTGGTACAGCCTGTACCGGGTTCCGCAGCCGGCTCAGTAAGCCATCGCCTGGGCCCGGCGCACGACTTCGCGGGCCTGGTGGGCGTGCAGCGCATCGACGGGGCGGGCATTGCTGATCGCGTCACGGCTGCCGTCCCGGGTCACCGTCAGCGACGGGTCCCGGGTGAACAACCAGCGCACGATCTCGGTGTCGCGATAGCCGCCGTCGTGCAGGATCGTCAGCAGCCCGGGCAGGCTCTTGACCACCTCGCCGGACTTGGTGAAGAACACCTGCGGCACCACCAGGGCCTCGCCGCGTCGGACCGCGACCAGGTGTCCCTCCCGGAGTTGCTGGTGCACCTTGGTAACCGGGACTCCGAGCAATTCGGCGACCCTCGGCAAGTCGTAGATCGGCTCGTCGGGATCTAGCACATCGTCGCCGGCAGGAATACTGCTCACTCGCGCAAGTGTAGGCGTTGATGCGCGCGTTGAGCCCGTGTTCCGGCGCCCAATCACCACCTCGCCCCTACGATGGCCCCGTGGCCCAAGCTGAATCGCCCGGCTCCTCCTCGGGCACGTTGCTGGACGGCCGCTATCTGATCGAGTCCAAGATCGCCAGCGGCGGCACCTCGACCGTCTACCGCGGCGTGGACACCCGGCTCGACCGTCCCGTCGCGGTGAAGGTGATGGACCCGCGTTACGCCGGCGACGAGCAATTCCTGACCCGGTTCCAGCGCGAGGCCCGCGCGGTGGCCCGGCTGAAGGATCCGGGCCTGGTGGCCGTCTACGACCAGGGCCTGGACGCGCGGCATCCGTTTCTGGTGATGGAGCTCATCGAGGGCGGGACGCTGCGCGAGCTGCTGGGCGAACGCGGACCGATGCCGCCCTACGCGGTGGCGGCGGTGCTGCGTCCGGTGCTGGGCGGGCTAGCCGCCGCGCACCGGGCCGGCCTGGTCCATCGCGACGTCAAGCCGGAGAACGTGCTGATCTCCGACGACGGCGAGGTGAAGATCGCCGACTTCGGGTTGGTCCGGGCCGTCGCGGCCGCCGGAATCACCTCTGCCAGCGTGATTTTGGGCACCGCGGCGTACCTGTCGCCCGAACAGGTGCGCGACGGCGCGGCCACCCCGCGCAGCGACGTGTACGCCGCCGGCATCCTCGCCTACGAGCTGCTGACCGGGCGCACCCCCTTCACCGGCGACTCGACGTTGGCGATCGCCTATCGGCGGCTGGACGCCGATGTCCCGCCCCCCAGCGCGGCCATCGACGGCGTGCCCGCGCAGTTCGACGACTTCGTGCAGCGCGCGACGGCCCGCGACCCGGCCGACCGGTACGCCGACGCGGTCGAGATGGGCGCCGATCTGGACGCGATCGCCGATGAGCTTGCGCTGCCCGGCTTTCGGGTGCCGGCCCCGCGCAACTCCGCGTTACACCGGTCAGCGGCGCTGCACCGCGAGGCCGGCCGGCGGGCGCCCGGCGCCGAGCCGCCGGCGCGGCATCCCACCCGCCACTTGACCCGCGGACCCGAGGAGTGGCCGCAGCCCGAACCCCCGGCACACGTCGGGGCCGAACCCGATGACGACGAGGACGACTACGAATACCAGTCTGTCACAGGCGAATTCGCCGGCATCCCGATCAGCGAGTTCGTCTGGGCCCGCCAGCACAACCGGCGCATGGTACTGGTCTGGTTGGCGCTGGTGCTGGCGGTCACCGGGATGGTCGCCACCGCGGCCTGGACCATCGGGCGCAACCTGAACGGACTGTTCTAGCTTTCCGGCGCGGCGCGCGTCCATCGGAAGGCGCGACGGCTCAGCGGGGTGGATCGCGCCCCGGGGGCGACACGATCTTAAAGTAATCACAATGTTCTCTTATTTTTCTTAATTTTGGTGTACCGTGCTTTCGTATGGGTTCGACAACGCAGGGCGTCGACTCGCCGAACCGGCTCGGTGAGCACGCGGTGGTACTGGGTGCCGGGATCGCGGGTTTGCTTGCCGCGCGCGTACTTTCGGAGTTCTACGATTCGGTCAGCGTGGTCGAGCGGGACAAATTGCCCGACTATCCGTGCCACCGCAGGGGCATCCCCCAGGGCCGTCACGTGCACAACTTCTACAGCCGCGGCCTACAAGTCCTGGAGGAATTGTTTCCCGGTCTGCTCGATGACCTGGCCCGGGCGGGGGCGGTCGTCGTCGACGACGGTGACCTGTCGCGGTTCTACGTGCGCTTCGGGCGCTACGAAATGAAGAACTCGGGCGCGTTCGCCGATCCGGACGCATTGGCGCTGCACATGACGACCCGGCCGTTCATGGAATTTCACCTGCGCCGCCGCGTCAAGGCCCTGCCGAACGTGACGTTCCTCGACGGACACGACGTGTGCGACCTCCTCAACACCGCGGACATCGTCAACGGCGTGCGAATCACCCGGCGCTACAACGGTTTTCTCATGGCGCTGGACGCCGATTTGGTCGTCGACGCCATGGGGCGCTCGGCCCGTACGCCGGCATTTCTGGAAAGCCTGGGCTACCAACGGCCGACCGAGGAGCGGGCGGTGGCCCGATACGGCTACGCGAGCCAACAGTTGAGCATGCCCGAGGGGTCGATCGCCCAGCGGCTGGTCATGTTCAACCCGGGGGGCGGCAGGCCGGCGGGTTTGCTGCTCGCCAACGAACACGACACGTTCATCCTGGCGATCGGCGTGCCGGCCGACACCGGCGAGCCACCAACCGATTTCGCCGCGATGCTCGCGATGGCCGAGCCGTCGCTGCCCCCGGCCATCGTCGAGGGCCTGCGCCGCGCCTACCCCATCGGGGAAGCCGTGACATACCACCACACCGCCGCGTTCTGGCGGCGCTACGACCAGCTGGCCGATTTCCCGTCGGGTCTGCTGGTGATGGGCGACGCGCTGTGCAGTCTCGACCCGACCTACGGCCAAGGCATGACGATCGCCGCGCTGGAAGCGCTGACCCTGCGCGAGTGCCTGCGCGCGGGAGATGCCCTGCTGGCGCAACGCTTTTTCCGGGCTACGACCCAGTACATCGGCGCGACGTGGGCCATCAATCAGGCCAGAGACCGGACCACGTCCGGCGTCTACCACGGGATGCGGCAGCGGCTGCAAGGCTGGATATCCAGGGCGACGTTGAATGCGTCAACCCAGGATGTCGTGCTGACCGAACGCTGCTTTCGCGTCTTCAACTTCATCGACCCGCCGTCGCGGCTGCGGGATCCCGCTCTGTTACCGCGCATCGTGTGGGGCAACCTACGGGCCCGGTTCGCCGCAAAGCGACACCGCTCCGAGACGGCTCCGGTCGGGCCGGCGAGCCCGCCGGGGAACAGGATTGCGGTACGGTCCTAGTCGCGCAGCATCTCGGCGACCAGGAAGGCCAACTCCAGCGACTGCTGGGTGTTCAGCCTTGGGTCGCAAGCGGTTTCGTAGCGGCCGACCAGATCCATGTCCGAGATGTCCTGCGCCCCACCGAGACACTCGGTGACGTTGTCGCCGGTGATCTCCACGTGGATGCCGCCCGGATGGGTGCCCAGCGCGCGGTGCACCTCGAAGAAGCCCTGCACCTCGTCGACGATGCGGTCGAAGTGCCGGGTCTTGTAGCCGTTGGACGACTCGTGGGTGTTGCCGTGCATCGGGTCGCACTGCCAGATCACCTGGTGGCCGGTGGCCTGTACCTTCTCCACGATCGGGGGCAGCAGATCGCGCACCTTGCTGTTACCCATCCTGCTCACCAGGGTCAGCCGGCCGGGCTTGTTGTGCGGGTCGAGCCGCTCGACGTACTCGACGGCCAGCTCCGGGGTGATCGTCGGGCCGATCTTGACGCCGATCGGGTTGGCGATCACCTCGGCGAACGCGATGTGCGCGCCGTCGAGCTGGCGGGTGCGCTCGCCGATCCACACGGTGTGCGCCGACAGGTCGTAGAGCTGCGGCTCGCCGGCATCGCTGTCCGACAGCCGCAGCATGGCGCGCTCGTAGTCGAGCACCAGGGCCTCATGGCTGGCGTAGATCTCGGCGGTCTGCAGGTTGCGGTCGGCCACCCCGCAGGCGCTCATGAAGCGCAGCCCGCGATCGATCTCGGTGGCCAGCGCCTCGTACCGGGCGCCGGCCGGCGAAGTCCGGACGAATTCGCGGTTCCAGTCGTGCACCAGGTGCAGCGAAGCCAGTCCCGAGGACGTCAGCGCCCGAACCAGATTCATCGCCGCGCTGGCGTTGGCGTAGGCGCGCACCAGTCGCGACGGATCATGTTCGCGCACAGCGGCATTCGGCGCGAAGCCGTTGATCATGTCGCCGCGGTAGGACTTCAGCCCCAGCGCGTCGATGTCGGCCGACCGCGGCTTGGCGTACTGCCCCGCGATGCGGGCCACCTTGACCACCGGCATGCTGGCGCCGTAGGTGAGCACGACGGCCATCTGCAACAGGGTGCGGATGTTGCCGCGGATGTGCGGTTCGGTGTTCTCGGTGAACGTCTCCGCGCAGTCCCCACCCTGCAGCAGGAACGCCTCACCCCTAGCCACCTGGGCCAGCTGCTCCTGCAGCCGGACGATCTCCGAGGGCACCGTCACCGGCGGCACGCTCTCCAGCACCGTGCGCATCGCGGTGGCCTGGTCGGTGGGCCAGCTGGGCTGCTGGGCGGCCGGTTTGGCCAGCGCGGCGTCCAACCGCGCCCGCAGATCGCCCGGCAGCGGCGGCAGCGGCGGCAGCTGGTCGATCGGGATGTCGACGGTCCAGTTCATCGGTCCATGGTAACCGGGTCGCGAAGTCCCCTGGTCAGGGTTGAACTGCGGGAACGCGCGGGCGCCTCAGCCGGGCGCCTCAGTCGGCGTCTCAGCCGGCCCCGGTGATGATCCGGAACCGGCGCAGCTGATCGCGGGCGTCGACCAGCGCGTCGTGGGCATCCGGTGAGCGCGGCGGCATCCGCGGGCAGCCCCGGTCCTCCCACAGCTGGCGCAGTTCCCGGGTGAACCGCGGGATGGCGCGCGGCAAATCCGGCATCGGGCCCCACAGCTGACACAGGGCCACGTGGTCGTAGGCCGCCACCCAGGCCCACAGTTCGATCGGCTCGCTCTGCGCGGCGCGGACCCCGAAGAACTCCTCCAGGTCGTCGCGGATCTGCCTGCGGGAGCGCCACAATTGCGACGCCGGGGGCGGCAGCTTGGGCAGCACGTTGGCGCGCACCCAGGGCCCGGCGCGCTCGGGATCGAATTCGGTGGACACCGCGTAGTACTCGCGGCCGTCCTCGGCGACCACCCCGATCGAGATCAGCTCGATGGTGCGGCCGTCCTCGATGAATTCGGTGTCGTAGAAATACCGCACCCGGGAAGCCTACGGCCGGCTTACCTGCCGATCAGGATGGGACCGGTGGGCGCCGGTGCCGGATGGACCTCGTGGTCGAGCGTGGCATCGACGGTGCGCTCGTCGGGAAATCGGGGCGTGCCGGCGATGGCGCACTGCAGATACAGCTTGGCCCGCACCACCGGGCGGCGCAGCGTCCTTTCCCGCTGCAGCGCGCGGCGCATCTTCTCCGGCTGGGTGGAATACCGCCAGCGGGCCCACGGCGCGTGCGGACGCGACAGCCGGACCGCGCCGATGACCAGCAGCACGACGAGGAACATGCCGAGCAGGCCGGTCCACATCTTGCCCTTGAGCACCACCACCACGGCCAGCGGCAACGTCAACACCATGGCGCCGCCCACCAGCGCGCGCAGCATCATCGAATCGGCGCCGTGCCACATCGGCAGGAAGAACATTAGCGGGTGCAGGCCCATGATCAGCAGTCCGCCCACCGCCACCGCGGCGAACACCGCGTCCACCGAGGTGCGGCCGTCCTCCGACCAGTAGACGTCGGACAGGTGCAGGATCAACGCGTACTCGTCGAGCACCAGGGCGGCACCGATCCCGAAAAACGTTGCGGCAACGGTGAATTCGGGCTCATGCCCGTTGATGGACAGCGTCACCAGCGTCAGGCCGGACAGCAGCGTCAGGACCACCCCGAACGTCACGTGGTGGATGTGCACCCCCCCGACGTGGACGTTGCGCGGGTGCCACCACCGGGCCGGCCGGCCGGTCTCGGCGCGGTGCCGGATGAACCGCACGAACGAGCGGGTGACGAAGAACGTCAGGATGAAGGCGACCAGGCAGCACAGCAGGGGCAGGTGTCCCCGGTCGTAGACGTCATGTGCGAACCACCGGGTGACCTCGGACACGAACGAGTGGAGCACCCTTGAAACGTACGCCAGCGCGGGTCCGGGGCGTGGGAGCCGCGCTGCAGCAGGGGTGGCGGCCTGCGCACCCATTACGCTGTTGTGCGACATGAGTACGCGGCAAGCGCCCGGGGCCGGCTTCCCAGGCAAACGACCGGGGTGGGCGCTGTGGTGGGGGTTGGCGTGGCTGACGGCCGCCGCCGCCCTCGGGTACGCGGCGTGGCAGTTGTTCGGGCACACCCCCTATCGCATCGACATCGACGTGTATCAGATGGGCGCCCGGGCCTGGATGGACGGCCGCCCGCTGTACCGCGGAGACGTGCTGTTCCACACACCGATCGTGGATCTGCCGTTCACCTATCCGCCGCTGGCCGCCATCGTGTTCTGCCCGTTCGCCTGGATGCACATGCCGACGGCCAGTGTGGCGATCACCGCCCTGACGTTGGTGTTGCTGGTCGTCTCGACCGTGATCGTGCTGGCCCGCCTCGACGTGTGGAGCACCTCGGCGCTGCTGCCCGGCCCGGCCTGGCTGCGCCGGTGGTGGCTGGCCGTGGTGGTCGCGGCGGCCGCCACGATCTGGCTGGAGCCGATCAGTTCGAACTTCGCCTTCGGCCAGATCAACGTGGTGCTGATGACGCTGGTGATCGCCGACTGCCTGCCGCGGCGCACGCCGTGGCCGCGCGGCTTGCTGCTGGGGCTGGGCATGGCGCTGAAACTGACGCCCGCGGTGTTTCTGCTCTATTTCCTGCTGCGCCGCGACCATCGCGCGGTGCTCACCGCGCTGGCCTCGTTCGCGGGGGCGACGCTGCTCGGTTTCGTCCTGGCCTACACCGACTCGTGGGAGTACTGGACGCACACCGTGCACCACACCGACCGGATCGGTTCCGCGTCGCTGAACACCGACCAGAACATCGCCGGCGCGCTGGCCCGCCTGGGGCTGGCGCAGCAGCCGCGGTCGCTGCTGTGGGTGGCGGCGTCGCTGCTGGTGCTGGCGGTGACGGTGTGGGCGATGCGGCGGGTGCTGCGCGCCGACGAGCCGACGCTGGCGCTGGTGTGCGTCGCACTGTTCGGGTTGGTGGTCTCGCCGGTGTCGTGGTCGCACCACTGGGTGTGGGTGTTGCCGACGGTGCTGGTCACCGGCGTCCTGGGCTGGCGGCGGCGCAACGCGGCGCTGCTGGTGCTGAGCGTCGTCGGGGTGGCCCTGATGAGGTGGACGCCCATCGACCTGCTGCCCAAGCATCACGAGGCCAGCGCGGTGTGGTGGCGCCAGCTCGCCGGGATGTCCTACGTGTGGTGGGCGCTGGCGGTCATCGTCGCGGCGGGCGTCACGGTCACCGCCCGCGCCGCCTCGCGGGACGCGGCGCCGCAGCAGCTGACGCCGGTCACCGCAATCGGCTAACCCGCGGCCGTCTCGGGAATCCGCGCGGCCTCGTCGCCGGGCGCCTCGGCGCCGCCCTTTTTGAGGCTGGCCGCGTAGATGTCGACGTATTCCTGCCCCGAGAGCCCCATCAGCTCGTAGATCACCTCGTCGGTGACGGCCCGCTCGATGAAGCGGTTGCCGGCCAGCCCCTCGAACCGGGAGAAGTCCATCGGCTTGCCGAACCGCACGGTGACACGGCCGAACCGCAACATGTTGGAGCCGGGCGGGTTGACGACGTTGGTGCCGATCATCGCGACCGGGATCACCGGAACCCCGGTCTGCAGGGCCAGCCGGGCCAGCCCGGTCTTGCCCTTGTACAGCCGGCCGTCGGGTGACCGGGTGCCCTCGGGGTACATGCCCAGCAGCTTGCCCTGGGCCAGCACCTGCTGCGCGGTGGTCAGCGCGGCCTGGGCGCTGTCGGCGTCGGTGCGGTCGATCGGCACCTGGCCGACGGCGGTGAAGAACCACCGCTGAAACCAGCCCTTGAGGCCGGTGCCGGTGAAATATTCCGACTTCGCCAGGAAGGTGATCCGCCGTCGCACCACCAGCGGAAGGTAGAAGCTGTCCATCACCGCCAGGTGATTACTGGCCAGTATCGCCGGCCCGGAGCTCGGAACATGTTCTAGGCCTTCGACTTTCGGCCGTCCCAGCAAAGACAGCAGCGGGCCGAGGAGCACGTACTTGAATAGCCAGTACCACATGGCCCCTCCCTCTCGGCTGCACCCGCTGATGTTCTGCGCCAACTGTACCCATCCGGATAAGAAGGGACCACCTGCCGCGCGGCCGGCTCACTCCTCGAAGGTCACCGGGATGGGCTGATACCGGGTCCGCGGGGCCTGCCCGGTGTCGGGGGTGTCGGGGGCGCCGCCGGGCGGGCCGTCGGGTGGGGGTCCGGGTGTCGGGCCAGACGCCCGGTCGATGTCGGCGACGATGTCGCGAATCACCTCCAGCAACGCGATGCTGTGATCGGCGATCGCGGTGAGCAACGGGTGCTGGTCGCCAGTCGCCAGCGCGGCCAGCGCACACACCGGGCACCAGACCTGCTGGCACTTACCGGTTCCCGGGCCGGCGCCGGCCGTCAGCGCCGCCGCCGCCCGCACGGCGGGGTCGATGCCGTCCAGGATCGACTCGGCGAGCCTGCGCAGCTCCGGACCGATGTCGGGATGAGCCCCACTCACTTAGGCCACACCTCCGGATCTGGTCGAAAACGCACCGTCAGCTCGCTGCCCCGCAGATGCGCATCCAGCACCGTGCACCGCCGCAGCACCGACGCCAACCTCACCCTGCGCCGCAACCCGCCGGCGCTGATGATCAGGTCGTCGTCGACCCGGCCCAACGTCAGCGCCGACGGGTCGAGTTGCGGCAACGCTAGCCGCATCCGGTAGATCGACCCAAGTCCCGTCCCGGATTCCAGGTCCACGGTGGGCCGCAGCGGGCCGGGCGGCGCGGCCCCGCCCCGGCGCCGGGCGGCGTCGAGCAGCGCCCCCAGCGCCTTGGGTCCGATCGGCTCGCCGGACAGGTGCGGGGTCAGCACCAGCGCCACCTCGCCGATGGCGGCGTCGAGCTCCTCGAGCACGCTTTGCTGCTCGGCAATGCGTTCGGTGTACCAGTAGAAGGCCGGATGCTCGGGCAGGTTGCGGTACTCGTACGAGTCATCTTGCAGCAGAACCTGATTCACGATCAGCTCCTCGACCCGCACCCCCATCAGGGCCAGCGACCCCAGGGTGCGGGCCGCCTCGGCGGCCACCACCCGCTCGGGGGTCAGCACCAGGTGCGCACCGACCAGGTCGCCGTCGGTGAGCAAGGCGCTGAGCGCCTCCACGCTGGCGCTGACGCGCTCGAGCAGCTCCACCACCGCGGCCGAGCGGGCGTCCTCGGCGGTCAGCGACAACCGGCGGTGCCGCGGCCACGCCCGCTCCACGTAGAGGCCGAAGGTGGCGGGCAGCGTCAACATGCGCAGCGCGTCCGCGGTGGAGGCGCAATCGACCACCACCCGGTCCCATCGCCCGGAGCGGGCCAACTCGCCGACGGCGTGCAGACCGAGCACCTCCTGCACACCCGGCAGCGCCGAAAGCTCTTCGGGCGCAATGGTGCTCAGCTCGGAGTCGGGAAATCTCCGGTCCAGGGCGGCGACCACGTCACGCCATCGGGCCTCGAGCAGGGCCAGGGTGTCCAGCGCCAGCGCGTCGAGGAACCCGCCGCCGGCCTCGGCCCGTCCGGTCTCCAGGTCGGCGAGCACCCGGACCAACTCAGCCTGACTCGGCGGGACGGGGACGCCCAGCACATCGCCCAGCGAATGCGCCTGGTCGGTGGAGACCACCAGCACCCGTTGCCCCGCGCCGGCGGCGGCCACCGCGGTGGCGCAGGCCAGCGTGGACTTGCCTACCCCGCCTTTGCCAACGAAGAGACTGATCCGGGCCGGGGTGGGCGCCGACGATGCACCGGACTCACTCAGCCTCGACTCGTTTCTTGAGATCCTTCAACGCGGTGTCGGTCAGCCGCCGCTCGGCCTTGCGCTTGAGCAGGCCGATCATCGGCATGGCCAGGTCGACCGAGAGTTCGTAGGTGACTTCGGTACCGGATCCCTTGGGCGCCAACCGGTATGAGCCCTCCAGGGCCCGCAGCAGCGAGCTCGACACCAGCGTCCAGCTGACCGACCGCCGATCCTTGGGCCACTGGTAGGACATCACCATGGTGTCCTTGAGGACGGTGGCGTCCATGACGATGCGCGCGACCTTGGGGTAGCCGTCGGCGTCCTTTTCGACGACTTCGGCTTCCTTGTATTCCGAGATCCATCGCGGGTAGGAATCGATGTCGGCGATCACCTTCATCACGGTGTCCGGGTCGGCTTCGATGTAGATGGTTTGGGTCGTCTTCTCCGCCACCTGGTTGTTGCCCTCTCTCCCGCGCCCGGATCGCCCCCGGCCTCCTGGGAACTGCCGTGCGGGAACCCCGCGGGTCTCGGTCCGACACGGTACTCTCCGCGCGGACCTGACCCGGCTAAACTACCGGAGAAACTCCGACCGGTCGCGACCGTTCCAGTGTCGCCTTGACCTCGAAGGCCATTTTCTTGCCCGCCACCCGGCGTCGGTGCGTCATTTTCGCCAGGTTCAGCTTGGCCAGCTGCCAGGCGGCCACCCCGGTCGGCTCGGCGTGCAGGAAGTAGTGCAGCACGACGCCGTCCAGCCCTTCCTTCAGCGGCTCCAGCCAGACCTCCATGGTGCCGGTGAGCGCGCCGGTGACCGACCACCGGATGCCCTTGTCGCCGCGGTCCTCGACGACCTGCAGGCGCAGGTCCGGCCACCAGCGCCGCCAGCTCGCCCGGTCGGCGACCGCGGCGCCCACCCGGGCGCCGTCGGCCGCGACGAACGTCTCGTCCGCGATCTGGATGCTGTGCATGACCACAGCTTCACACACCGCCCGGCGGCGCCGGACCCAGGGCAGGCAGGGGCAATCGGGTCCCGCGCTCACCCACCGTCGCCGTGCTGGGTGGATGCGCGGATTAGGCTGGTCGGCAGCAACCCGGCTCCCGGGAAACGTCACGAGGTCGATTGAGGTCATCAGAGTGCGTGAGTACAGCGTCCCCGCCCGCTTCTCCGTCGGCGAAAACGAGAACATCGCGACGATGGTCTTCGAGCACGAGCGCGACGATCCGAACTTCGTCATCTACCAACGCCAAGTCGACGGGGAGTGGACCGACGTCACCTGCGCCGAGGCGGCGGCTCAGATCCGTTCGGCCGCATTGGGTTTGATTTCACTGGGGGTACAGGCCGGCGACCGGGTGTCCATCTTCTCGGCCACCCGCTACGAATGGGCGATCCTCGACCTGGCGATCTTGGCGGTGGGCGCGGTCACCGTGCCGATCTACGAGACGTCCTCGGCCGAGCAGGTGCGCTGGGTGCTGCAGGACTCCGAGGCGGTGCTGGCGTTCGCCGAGACCGACGAGCACGCGGCGATGGTCACCGAGCTGACCGCCGAGCTGCCCGCCCTGCGCCGGGTGCTGCACATCGACGGCTCCGGCCCCAAGGCCCTCGACCAGCTGGCCGAGGCGGCCGCAGGGGTGGAACCGGCCGAGCTGACCGCGCGTCTGGACGGGCTGCGCGCCCAGGATCCGGCCACCCTGATCTACACCTCGGGCACCACCGGGCGGCCCAAGGGCTGCCAGCTGACCCATTCCAACCTGCTCTACGAGACCCGCGGCGCCAAGGAGAGCCTGCCGACGCTGCTCGACCAGGGGCAGCGGCTGCTGATCTTCTTGCCGCTGGCCCACGTGCTGGCCCGCTCGCTGACCCTGTCCGCGTTCGCCAACAAGGTGACCGTGGGATTCACCAGCGACATCAAGAACCTGCTGCCGATGTTCGCCGTGTTCAAGCCGACCGTGGTGGTGTCGGTGCCGCGGGTGTTCGAGAAGGTTTACAACACCGCCGAGCAAAACGCCGCCAACGACGGCAAGGGCCGCATCTTCGCGATGGCCGTGCAGACCGCCGTCGACTGGAGCGAGGCGGCCGACCGCGGCCGGCGGGGTCCGCTGCTGCGGGCCAAGCACGCGTTGTTCGACCGGCTGGTGTACCACAAGCTGCGGGCGGCGCTGGGCGGCGACTGCCACGCGTCGGTGTCGGGGGGCGCACCGCTGGGCTCGCGGCTCGGGCACTTCTTCCGCGGCGTGGGCCTGACCATCCACGAGGGCTACGGCCTGACCGAGACCAGCTCGGCGATCACCGTCAACCAGGTCGGCAACGTCAAGATCGGCACCGTGGGAACGCTGTTGCCGGGCAACAGCATGCGCATCGCCGAGGACGGCGAGCTGTTGGTGCGCGGCGGCGTGGTGTTCAGCGGTTACTGGCGCAACGAGCAGGCCACCGCCGACGCCTTCACCGACGGCTGGTTCAAGACCGGCGACCTGGGCGTGCTCGACGACGACGGGTTCTTGAAGATCGTCGGGCGCAAAAAGGAGCTCATCGTCACCGCGGGCGGCAAGAACGTCGCCCCCGCCGTGCTCGAGGACCGGCTGCGAGCGCACCCGCTGATCAGTCAGGCGATGGTGGTCGGCGACAACAAGCCGTTCATCGGCGCGTTGATCACCATCGACCCCGAGGCGTTCGGCGGCTGGAAGCAGCGCAACCACAAGGGCGCCGGGGCGTCGGTGGCCGATCTGACCACCGACCCCGATCTGGTCGCCGAGGTGGACGCCGCCATCAAGGACGCCAATCAGGCTGTGTCGCATGCCGAATCGATCCGCAAGTTCCGCATCCTGCCGGTCGATTTCACCGAGGACACCGGCGAGCTGACCCCGACGATGAAGGTCAAGCGCAACGTGGTGGCCGAGAAGTTCGCCTCCGACATCGAGGCCATCTACGCCAAGGACTGACGGCTCTGACGGCTCTTCGGCTCTGACGGCTCTTCGCCGCCGAGCGTCACGCTGGCGTGGCGCCGGCGCGCGAGCGTCACGCTGGCGTGACGCTCGCGGCCCCGCGTGACGCTCGCGGCCCCGCGTGACGCTCGCGGCCCCGCGTGACGCGGGGCCGCGGCCCGGCCCGCTGGCGGCGCTAGTCGCCCAGCAGCCCGGCCAGCCGGGCGGCCAGGGTGTCCCAGCGCCACTGGCTGGTCACCCACTGGCGGCCGGCCGCGCCCATGGCGGCGGCCCGGTCCGGGTCGCTGAGCAATTCGGTGACGGCGTCGGCGATCTCGGTCACCGAGCGGCCGTCCACCACCAGCCCGGTCTTGTTGTGCTGCACCGTTTCCGGTGCTCCCCCGGACCTGCCGGCAATCACCGGGACACCGCTGGCCGAGGCCTCCAGGTAGACGATGCCCAGCCCCTCGACGTCCAGGCCGGCGCCGCGGGTGCGGCACGGCATGGCGAACACGTCGGCCAGCGCGTGATGGGTGGGCAGCTCGGCGGCCGGTATCCCCCCGGTGAAGGTCACCTGCGCGGCCACCCCGCAGTCGCGGGCCAGGGCGCGCAGCGATTGCAGGTGCGGGCCGCCCCCGACGATGACCAGCGCGGCGCCGTCGACCCGTTGCACGATCGAGGGCATCGCTCGGATGAGCATGTCCTGGCCCTTGCGCGGCACCAGCCGGGACACGCACACCACGGTGGGCCGCTCGCCCAACCCGTAGCGCTCCCGCAGCCGCGCCCGGCCGGCCGGATCGGGCCGGAACCGGTCGGTGTCCACGCCGGACGGCAGGTATTCCAGCCGCGCCCTGGGCCCGAACGCCGGCGCGAACCGGGACCGGGTGTAGCGGCTGACGAAGGTGACGACGTCGGTCTGTTCGCCGATGCGGCGCAGCACCGAGCGCGCCACCGGAAGCATCGACCACCCCACTTCGTGGCCGTGCGTGCTGGCCAGCACCCGGCGGGCCCCGGCGGCGCGGGCGCGTTGGGCCAGCAGCGCCAGCGGGGCGGCGGCGCCGAACCACACGGTGTCGATGACGTGCTCGGCGATCAGCCGCCGCATCCGGGCGTCGACCGCGGGCCCGGGCAGCATCAGCGTGCCCGGGTGGCGCACCACCCGGTAGCCGACGGCCTCGTCGTGAGCCTGCGCGCCCTTCCAGTCCGGTGCATACACCGTCAGCTCATGCGAGCCGGCGGCGGCCAGCCGCCCGACGAATTCGCCGAGGTAGGACTGGATGCCGCCCGGGCGGGGCGGAAAGTCGTTGGTTACCAGCAGGACCCGACTCACTGGGTTAGGCTAGCCTGGCGGCCCCGCGGGCCGGCCCCTAGTGGGTCAGCCACTGATGCCAGCGGGTGAGCAGGCCGGCGGGGCTGGTCCCCAGCACCTCTTGGGCCGCGGTGGCCAGATCGGCGCGCCGCAGGCCGCAGGTGGCCAGGTACAGCTCGCGCAGTTTCGGCGGTCCGTAGCTGTCGGCGACGAACCGGGCGAACCACCAGGCGCGGTCGTAGGCCGACGAACGCTGCGGCCCCGGCACGTCCAGGTCGGTGTCCGACGGCAGCGTCAGCGGCAGCAACGCGTCGGCGGGCACCGGCGCTGGCGGCCGACCGACGAAGTCGGCGACCCCTTCGGTGAGCCAGCGGGGCGCGTCGGCAACCGTGTCCGCGCGCGACGCGTAGTGAAAAAGCTCGTGCGCCACCACGATTCGCAACGACGCCGGGCTCATGTTGGCGGCACCCGGGGCGAACACGATGCGCTGGCCGGACGCGATCCGGCGCACCGGATCGACCCGGTCGGAGACGGTGACGGCCGCGATGTCGGCCCACTGCGTCGCCGGGCCCCCGCCCGCGGCGGCGCGGAATTCCTCGTCGGTGCCGGCGGCCACCACCGAGATCTCCCGGCTCCAGTCGGCGCCCCAGAACGCCTCCACGGCGGTGATCGCCGCGCCCATGCCCGCGGCCACCCGGGCCAGCAACCGGTCACTGGCCGGGCCGCCCAGACCCAGCAGCCGGACGGTGCGATCGCCGACGACCAGCGACCTGCTCGACGCGCTGAATTGGCTGCGCACGGGGCTGACCAGCTGGGCGGGACGGGTCCGGCCGTCACGTTCGGCGTCGAACGGCACCGCCGCGGCCACCACGAGTTCGACGACGAACACCCAGGCCAGCAGGACCGCGAGCCGCGGGCGTCTAGTAACGGCGGGCGTCGTAGATCGGGCCGGAGGAGTTCATCGGCACCACCCGCACCGGCACACCGTAGGTGGAGGAATGGATCATCATGCCGTCGCCGATGTAGATGCCGGCGTGTGAGGCGTCGGAGTAGAAGGTCAGCACGTCGCCGGGTTGCAGGTCCGAGAGCGAAACCGGTTGTCCGCCATGGGCCAACGCCTGGCTGGAGTGCGGCAACGAGATGCCGGCCTGCTGGAACGCCCACATCACCAGGCCCGAGCAGTCGAACCCGCCGGGCGCGGCGCCACCCCAGACATAAGGTGAACCGACCTGGGTCAGCGCGGCCTGCACGACGGTGGCGCGGTCGCCGCCGCCGACTCCCCCGCCGCCGGGAGCCATGCCCGGTGCGCCGCCGGGAGGCGGAGCCTCACCCGGCCCCGGCCCGCCCGGGGGCGTGCCGGGCGGCGCCGCTTCGGGCGCCGGCGCACCGGGTGCCGTCGCGGCGGCCGGGACGGCCGGTCCGGGGTTGGCCAGCGCGGTGCGCTGGTCGGCCGTCAACGACATGTACTGCGACTTGACCACCGCAATCTGCACCTGCAGCTGACTTTGCTTGGACTGCAAGCTCGCTCGCACCGCGGCGGCCTGCTCGGCGGCGCTCTTGGCGTCGGCGGCCGACTTCGCGGACTCGCGCTCGGCCTTGGCGGCCTGCTCGCCGGCGATCCGGTAGCTCTTCATCTGGCTGGCCATCTGCGTGGCCATCAGCCGCTGCACGGCCAGCTTGTCGATCAGCCCCTGCGGCGACCCGGCGGTCAGGATGGCTTCCATGCCGTCGACGCGACCGCCCATGTAGGTCGCGGCGGCCAGGTTGTTGACCGCGTTCTGGTAGGACGCCAGGTGCGCCTTCGCCGCGTCCACCGCGGCCTGGTCGTCGTCGTGCTTCTTCTCCGCGGCGCGCTGGGCGGCCAGCTTCTCGTTCAGGTCGAGCTGGGCGCTGTGCATGGCCTCGGTGGTCTGCTCGGCCTGACGGGACAGCTCGTTGAGTTTCGCCATGGCGTCTTCGGCCGGGTCGGCGCACGCGGGCGCGGTGACGATACCGAACAGGATCGCGAAGCCAGCTAGCGTCCCCAGGGCCGAACGTGTCAGGGCACGCGCAACCGGGTACCTAGAGTCAAGCCTCAAGATTTGCTTCCTTAAACGGCCATCGACGAATCGCGGTCGTCGAGCGGGTTTAGGTCTCAAACAGGTTACGAAACGATATCGGCGTTTGTCCAAAGCGGGCGGTTAAGAAATTAGAAAGAACTCTGTCATTTTGATGTGGACCATTCCGCCTGAGCCGAGGGCCTTTGGCGGACAAGGCATTTAGGCTACACCAGTCCCGCGATCCCGACGAATCGGGACCAGCCGCAGCCGTGGTGCCAGGCCGGCGTCGGCCAAAACCTCCAAAGCCGCTCGATCGTCCTGCAATAAGGTATCCGGGACCCCGAGTATCACGCCGACCACGCAGTCGCGACATCCGGGTCCGCGCGCCGCGCAGTCGTCGCAGTCGATCACCACCGGCGCCCCCGGCTCCGGCGTCGCGGCCGGCGCCGCACCCGCCGTCGCACCCCTGTCGGTGGGTCCAGTTCTCGATGCCATCGGTCCGTCCTCTCGGTCTGGCTCCGCGGAGCGGGCCGGCGCACATCGCGCCGGGCTGACCGAACGGTAACGGCGGCCACCGACATCGACAGCCGACCCCGACCGCCCGGACCGGCGTGGCAGCCGCCCGGGTGTCGGTCGTGCTGCCTACCGTCACCACCGTGGCCTCCGACGGTGCGACTCAGCTGAGCTTCGCCGACGTGGGACCGGCGTTCGGCCCCGAGGAGGTCGCGCTGCGCGACACCACCTTCGTGGTGGTCGACCTGGAAACCACCGGCGGACGCAGCACCAGCACCGGGGAAACCGCGCCCGACGCCATCACCGAGATCGGGGCGGTCAAGGTGCGCGACGGCGTGGTGCTCGGCGAGTTCGCCACCCTGGTCGACCCGCAGCGCAGCATCCCGCCCCAGATCATGCGACTGACCGGCATCACCACGGCGATGGTGTCGGACGCGCCGGCCATCGACGCGGTGCTGCCGATGTTCCTCGAGTTCGCCGGCTTGGACCGCGGGGCGGTGCTGGTCGCCCACAACGCCGGTTTCGATGTCGGGTTCCTGCGCGCCGCCGCGCAGCAGTGCGACATCGCCTGGCCGCGACCGCGGGTGCTGTGCACGGTCCGGTTGGCCCGCCGGGTGCTCAGCCGCGAGGAGGCCCCCAGCGTGCGGCTGGCCTCGCTGGCCCGGCTGTTCGCCGTGACCACCCAACCCACCCACCGCGCCCTCGACGACGCCCGGGCCACCGTCGACGTGCTGCACGCCCTCATCGAGCGGGTCGGCAACCAGGGCGTGCACACCTACGCCGACCTGCGCGGCTACCTGCCCGACGTGACGCCCGCCCAGCGCCGCAAACGGGTGCTGGCCGAGGGGTTGCCGCGCCGGCCGGGGGTGTACCTGTTCCGCGGGCCGTCGGGCGAGGTGCTCTACATCGGCACCGCCGTCGACCTGCGGCGCCGGGTCGCCCAGTACTTCACCGGCGCCGATCCGCGCGGCCGGATGAAGGAGATGGTCGCGCTGGCCGGCGCCGTCGACCACGTCGAGTGCGCGCACGCGCTCGAGGCCGGCGTGCGCGAGCTGCGGCTGCTGGCCGCCCACGCCCCGCCCTACAACCGGCGGTCCCGCTTCCCCCAGCGGTGGTGGTGGGTGGCGCTCACCGACGAGGCGTTCCCCCGGCTCGCGGTGGTCCGGGCGCCGCGGCACGACCGGGCCGTCGGGCCGTTCCGGGCCCGCGCCGACGCCGCCGACACCGCCGAGCTGCTGGCCCGGTTCGCCGGGCTGCGCACCTGCACCAACCGGCTGGGCCGGGCGGCGTTGCACGGGCCGCTGTGCCCGGAGGCGGAGGTGGCGCCGTGCCCGGCCGCCCGCGGCGTCACGGCCACCCAATACGCGGCCGCGGTGGCGCGGGTCGCGGCGTTGATCGACGGCGCCGACAACAGCGCGCTGGCCGCCGCGGTGGACCAGGTCGCTGCGCTGGCCGAGCGGCGTCACTTCGAAAGCGCCGCCCGGCTGCGCGACCGCACCGCCACCGCGGTCGAGGTGCTGTGGCGCGGCCAGCGGCTGCGGGTCCTGGCCTCGTTGCCGGAGCTGGTTGCCGCCGCGCCCGACGGGCAGGGCGGCTATCAGCTGGCCGTCGTCCGCTACGGCCGGCTCGCCGCGGCGGGCAACGCCCGGCGCGGGGTGCCGCCGATGCCGGTGGTTGACGCGATCACCGCTGCGGCGCAAGCGATTTGGCCCGAGCCGGGGCCGCTGGGCGGCGCGCTGGTCGAGGAGACGGCGCTGATCGCGCGCTGGCTGGAGGCCCCGGGGGTGCGCATCGTCCGGGTGGAGGGCACCCAGGACGCGGCGGGCTGGGCCTCCCCGCTGCGCTCGGCCGGGGCCTGGGCGGCGTGGGCGGCGGCGGCGCGCTCGGCCCGGCTGGCAAGCGAGCAGGCCCTGCGGGCGTCAGAGCTGCTGACCGAACCGCACCCAACGCGCGAGCAGCTGTTCGGCCGCGCCGGAGTCGATGGCGGCACTGGCGCGGGCCAGCCCGTCCTCCCAGGCCGGCAACCATTCGGCGCGGCTGGATAACCCGGCGTGCGCCACGATCGCGCCGGCGGCGTTGAGGACGACGGCGTCGCGCACCGGGCCCTGGCCGCCGGCCAGCACCGCCCGCACCTCCGCGGCGTTGGTCTGCGCGTCACCGCCCAACAGATCGTCGAGCTCGGCCCGCGGGAAACCGAACCCGGCCGGATCGAACGTCAACCGGTCCACCGTGCCGGCCTGCACCCGCCAGATGGTGCTGGTCGTCGTGGTGGTCAACTCGTCGAGCCCGTCGTCGCCGTGCACCACCAGCACACTGGAGCGCCGGGCGGCGAACACCCCGGCCATCACCTCGGCCAGCTCGGCGAACGCGCAGCCGATCAATCCGGCCCGCGGTCGAGCCGGATTGGTAAGCGGCCCAAGCAGATTGAACACCGTCGGCACGCCGATCTCGCGGCGCACCGCCGAGGTATGCCGGTAGGACGGGTGGAACAGCGGCGCGAAGCAGAAGCCGATGCCGACTTCGGCGACACTGCGCGCGACCTGCTCGGGGCCCAGGTCGATCCGCACCCCGAGCTCGTCGAGCGTGTCCGCGCCGCCCGAGAGCGACGACGCCGCGCGGTTGCCGTGTTTGACCACCGGCACCCCCGCGGCCGCGGCCACGATCGCCGCCATCGTGGACAGGTTGACGGTGTTGACGCCGTCGCCGCCGGTGCCGACGATGTCGACGGTGTCGTCGCGGATCGCGCCGGCCGGGAACGGCAGGGCGTGGTTCAGCATCACCTCGGCCAGCTCGATGACCTCGGCCGAGGTGGGGACCTTCACCTGCATCGCCACCGCGAAGGCCGCGATCTGGGCCGGGCTCGCCTCGCCGGTCATGATCTGGTCCATGGCCCAGGCCGCCTGTCCGCGGGCCAGGTCGTCACCGCCGGTCAGCCGGGCCAGCACCTGGCGCCACGACGTCGCCGGCCCACCGGAGGGCCGCCGGGCTGCGGAAGCCGCAGACGACTCAGATGACAACGCCACGCGCCGATGGTCCCACGCCGGGCACAGCGGCCCCAACCTCGCCGCGAAGGGCCCGGTCGGCGCCGGGGCGCGACGCGCCCCGCCACAAATCGCGAAATTCCAGACCCGGGTGGAGTTCAACAACTACAAAGCGTCATACTTGCGGATGTGACCAGCGCTGTCGGGACCTCAGGTACTGCAATTACGTCGCGGGTTCATTCGCTGAATCGGCCCAACATGGTCAGTGTCGGCACGATCGTCTGGCTTTCCAGCGAGCTGATGTTCTTTGCTGGCCTGTTCGCGATGTACTTCACCGCCCGCGCCCAGTCGGGCGGCAAGTGGCCGCCGCCGCCGACCGAGCTCAACCTGTATCAGGCCGTGCCGGTGACCTTGGTGCTGATCGCGTCGTCGTTCACCTGCCAGATGGGGGTGTTCGCCGCCGAGCGCGGCGACGTGTTCGGGCTGCGCCGCTGGTATGTGATCACCTTCTTGATGGGCCTGTTCTTCGTGCTCGGGCAGGGCTACGAGTACTACCACCTGATGGGCCACGGCACGACCATCCCGGGCAGCGCCTACGGCAGCGTGTTCTATCTGGCCACCGGGTTCCACGGTCTGCACGTGACCGGCGGGTTGGTCGCCTTCATCTTCCTGCTGGCCCGCACCGCGATGAGCAAGTTCACCCCGGCGCAGGCGACGGCCAGCATCGTCGTCTCGTACTACTGGCATTTCGTCGACATCGTGTGGATCGCGCTGTTCACCGTGATCTATTTCATCCGATGAGCGGACGCTGGACGAACAGGAGTGCTCGGTTGAAGAAGCTGCGGTCCACCCGAACCGACCGTTCGCGACGGCGGCTGCGCCGCCGATTGTCCGGCGGCCTGCTGTTGCTGATCGCGCTGACCATCGCCGGCGGACTGGCCGCCATCCTGACGCCGCGGCCGCAGGTCGCCGTCGCCGACGAGTCGAACTCGGCGCTGCTGCGCACCGGCAAGCAGCTGTTCGACACGTCGTGCGTGTCGTGCCACGGCGCCAACCTGCAGGGCGTGCCCGACCGCGGGCCGAGCCTGATCGGTGTCGGTGAGGAGGCCGTCTACTTCCAGGTGTCCACCGGCCGGATGCCCGCGATGACGGGCGAGGCGCAGGCGCCCCGCAAGGAGCCGGTGTTCGACGAGGCGCAGACCGACGCGCTGGGCGCCTACGTGCAGGCCAACGGCGGCGGCCCCACCACGGTGCGCAACCCGGATGGCAGCCTGGCGATGCGCTCGCTGCGCGGCGAGGACCTGGGCCGCGGCGGCGATCTGTTCCGGCTGAACTGCTCGTCGTGCCACAACTTCACCGGCAAGGGCGGGGCGCTGTCGTCCGGCAAGTACGCGCCGGACCTCGAGCCCGCCAACGAGCAGCAGATCCTGGCGGCGATGCGGACCGGTCCGCAGAACATGCCGAAGTTCTCCGACCGCCAGCTGTCGTTCGAGGCCAAGAAGGACATCATCGGCTACATCAAGGCGGTGACCGAGGAGCGCCAGCCGGGCGGCTACGGCCTGGGCGGGTTCGGCCCCGCCCCCGAGGGCATGGCGGCCTGGATCATCGGCATGGTGGCCGCCATCGGGCTGGCGCTGTGGATCGGGGCACGCGCATGAGCCGCACCCGGACGATGCAGTGGGGTCTCCCCCAGCCGCGCAACGGCGAAGGGGCCGAACCGAAGAGGAGGAGCGGCGCAAAATGAGCGACGGCGACGTTCGCGGCTCTGACACCGACAAGGGAGCCGGGGCGCCCAACGAGCCCGACGAAGCGGCGCTGGCCGCGATGTCGCAGCAGGAGCTGGTGACGCTGGGCGGCAAGCTCGACGGCGTCGAAACGGTGTTCAAGGAACCCCGGTGGCCGGTCGAGGGCACCAAGGCCGAGAAGCGCGCCGAGCGCGGCGTCGCCCTGTGGCTTCTGCTGGGCGGCGGCTTCGGGCTGGCGCTGCTGCTGATCTTCCTGTTCTGGCCGTGGGAGTACAAGCCCAAGGAGGCCGCCGGCAGCTTCCTGTACGACCTGGCCACCCCGCTGTACGGCCTGACCTTCGGGATGTCCATCCTGTCGATCGGGATCGGCACCATCCTGTACCAGAAACGCTTTATCCCCGAAGAGATTTCGATCCAGGAGCGGCACGACGGCGCCTCCCGCGAGATCGACCGCAAGACGGTGGTGGCGAACCTGGCCGACGCCTACAACGGGTCCACCATCGGGCGGCGCAAGATGGTCGGGCTGTCGCTGGGCGTGGGCCTGGGCGCGTTCGGCCTGTCCACCCTGGTCGCGTTTGCCGGGGGCCTGATCAAGAACCCGTGGAAGCCGGTGGTGCCCACCGCCAACGGGAAGAAGGCCGTGCTGTGGACGTCGGGCTGGACCCCGCGCTACCCGGGCGAGACCATCTACCTGGCCCGCGCCACCGGCACCTACACCGGGGCGCCGTTCGTCAAGATGCGGCCCGAGGACCTCGACGCCGGCGGCATGGAAACCGTGTTCCCGTGGCGCGAGTCCGACGGCGACGGCACCACCCCGGAATCGCAGGAGAAGCTGCGGGCGATCAACCAGGGTGTGCGAAACCCGGTGATGCTCATCAGGATTCGGCCCACCGACATGCCCCGCGTGGTCAAGCGGCAGGGCCAGGAGAGCTTCAACTTCGGCGAGTTCTTCGCCTACACCAAGGTGTGCTCGCATCTGGGTTGCCCCGCATCGCTGTACGAGGAGCAGTCCTACCGGATCCTGTGCCCCTGCCACCAGTCGCAGTTCGACGCGCTGCATTTCGCCAAGCCGATCTTCGGGCCGGCCGCGCGGGCGTTGGCGCAACTGCCGATCACCATCGACACCAACGGGTATCTGGTCGCCAACGGTGACTTCGTCGAACCCGTCGGACCGGCATTCTGGGAGAGGACGACAACATGAGTCCGAAATTGAGTCCCCCGAAGATCGGCGACGTCCTGGCCCGTCAAGGCGAGGACATCGACACGCGCTACCACCCGTCGGCGGCCGTCCGCAGACAGCTCAACAAGGTCTTCCCCACCCACTGGTCATTCCTGCTGGGCGAGATCGCGATGTACAGCTTCATCGTGCTGCTGCTCACCGGGGTGTACCTGACGCTGTTCTTCGACCCGTCCATGGCCGAGGTCACCTACAACGGCGTCTACCAACCGTTGCGCGGCGTGGAGATGTCGAAGGCCTTCGCGTCGGCCCTGGACATCTCCTTCGAGGTCCGCGGCGGGCTGTTCGTGCGTCAGGTCCACCACTGGGCCGCGCTGATCTTCTCCGCCGCGATCATGGTGCACCTGGCCCGCATCTTCTTCACCGGCGCCTTCCGGCGGCCGCGCGAGGCCAACTGGGTGATCGGCTCACTGTTGTTGATCCTGGCCATGTTCGAGGGCTACTTCGGCTACTCGCTGCCCGACGACCTGTTGTCGGGCATCGGGTTGCGCGCCGCCCTGTCCTCGATCACGTTGGGTATGCCGGTGATCGGGACCTGGTTGCACTGGGCCCTGTTCGGTGGTGACTTCCCCTGCGGCGGTGTCGGAAGTGAGTGCGCCGCAGCGGGTTACATCATCCCGCGGATGTACGCCCTGCACATCCTGCTGCTGCCCGGCATCATCCTGGCGCTGATCGGGCTGCACCTGGCCATGGTGTGGTTCCAGAAGCACACCCAGTTCCCCGGCCCGGGTCGCACCGAGCACAACGTGGTCGGGGTGCGGGTGATGCCGGTGTTCGCGGTCAAGTCCGGCGCGTTCTTCGCCGCCATCGTCGGCGTGCTGGGCCTGATGGGTGGTCTGCTGCAGATCAACCCGATCTGGAACCTGGGCCCCTACAAGCCATCTCACGTCTCGGCCGGCTCGCAGCCGGACTTCTACATGATGTGGACCGAGGGCCTGGCGCGTATCTGGCCGCCGTGGGAGTTCTACTTCTGGCACCACACCATTCCGGCGGTGGTGTGGGTGGCGCTGATCATGGGCGCGGTGTTCGTGCTGCTGATCATCTACCCGTTCCTGGAGAAGCGGTTCAGCGGTGACTACGCGCACCACAACCTGCTGCAGCGGCCGCGCGACGTGCCGGTGCGCACGTCGATCGGCGCCATGGCGATCGCCTTCTACATGGTGCTCACGCTGAGCGCGATGAACGACATCATCGCGCTGAAGTTCGACATCTCGCTGAACGCGACGACGTGGATCGGCCGCATCGGCATGGTCATCGTTCCGCCGATCGTGTACTTCGTCACCTACCGGTGGTGCATCGGGCTGCAGCGCAGCGACCGCGCGGTGCTCGAGCACGGCATCGAGACCGGCATCATCAAACGGTTGCCGCACGGCGCCTACATCGAGCTGCACCAGCCGCTGGGCCCGGTCGACGAGCACGGTCACCCGCTGCCGCTGGAGTACCAGGGCGCCCCGCTGCCCAAGAAGATGAACAAGCTGGGCTCGGCCGGGTCGCCCGGCATCGGCAGCTTCCTGTACGCCGATCCGCCGTCCGAGGACGCGGCCCTGCGGGAGGCCGCGCACGCCTCCGAGCAGCGTGCCCTGACCGCCCTGCGCGAACATCAGGACAGCATCGTGGGCTCGACCAACGGCTCCACCAACGGCGAGGACGGCCAGCACTAGCGACGCGGCAGCGCGCCCTGAGCCCCGGTGAGCCTCAGGGCGCGCTGTCGACGCGCTGTTGCTCGGCGGCCCGCAGGATCGAGCCGGCCGTCAGGAACGCCGGCTTGCCCCGGTCCCGGGGCTCGACGGGCAGCCCGGCCGCGCAGCGCAGCACCATCCGCGCCAGCGCGCTGTAGGTCGCGTACGGGATGATCAGCAGGTTGATCCGCGCGTCTCCCCCGATCAGCGTCATCACGTGCTGGCGCTTGCGTTCCCAGCCCGGCCAGTTGAAGTCCGGCGGTCGCTGCAGCGGCGGCCAGTTGACGTTGATCGCGCCGATCTGACCGAGCAGCGGGGTGAGCACCGCGACCAGCTCGGGCAATTCGTTGGTGATGCGGTCGGCGCGGGGCCACCAGGCGCCGTCGATGGCGCGGCCCAGTTCGCACCCCACCGACAGCCGGACGGGATCGGCGCGTCGGCGTCTTGCTGCGGAACCCACGTGCGGCGCCCTTCCCGGTCGGCATCCTTCGCGGGCGGGCGAAGGGAGGAATCGCATTGCCGGTGGGTGCACCCGCGAGCGCGGTAGCGCACCGCTGACAACGAAACCGCTCGCGCTCGACGCTACGCCACCCGCGGCCGACCGGATCGCCGAGGTGACCCGGCGCCGGGCCGCGACGGCGGTTACTGCTCGGCGACCGCCTCGCGCAGCTGGCGGATGTGCAGCCACTCGACCACCGGCATCGCCGCGGTGATCACCCCGGCGAATCCGTAGCCCACCCAGGATGATCCGTCGTGACCGACCGCCATCAGATAGGTCGCCGTCGCGACCGCGATCAGCGCCGCGCCCATGGTGCCGGTCAATATGACGGTGCCGCGCAACCAGATTCGATCGACCGCCTCGCCCGACCACCCCACGTCCGGGGTCGTCGCCGGCGTGTGCGGCGCCCGCTCGGTCGCGGGCCGCGCGACACCGGCGCCCAGCCGCACCGGGGGTCGTGCCGGCGCCGTCATCGCCCGGGCAGTCGGCTCGGCCTGCGACATCCGGCGGGCCCGCAACAGGATCGGGATGGCCCCCGCGATGATCAGCGCGGAGACGATGATGACGGCATACAGCACCCAGGTGGTGTGCGGGCTGCTGGCCGCCTTGTGAAATCCCCTGCCCAGGTCCGCCAGCGCGACGCAGGCCGCCACGCTGACGCCCAACAACGCCAGGTAGATCGCGGCGCAGGCGCCGATCAGGATGCGGTCGACGACCTCGGGCGAGACGGTGTCGTCGCCCAGCCCACGCCGATATGCCGAATATCTGCTGACCATCAGCAGCTCGTCTGCGGCGCGTCGTTGCTGTTCGACGAGAGCACCGTTCCGTCGCTGGTGGTGATCGAGCAGTTGAGCCTGCTGACCCGGAACAAGCTGGACGCCTCGACCGAGCCCACATCCGATTGCGAGATCGGGGTGACCGTCATCGACCACGGGATGTACACGTTGTGCTGCGTGCGCCGCCGGCCGGACGCGTCCACGTAGGTCACCGAGATGATGTCGCCTGGGGCCTTGGTGCCGGTCACCGAGTAGGTGACCTGGCGCGGACCCGTCGGGGTGGTGGGCGGCGGCGGGGCCGCGGCCGTCGAGGTGGCCGGCGGCGGGGCCGGGGCGGGCGCGGGCGGGGGCGGCGGTGCCGGAGAGGGCGTCACCGTCACAGTCTGGGTCTCCGTTGCAGTCGGGGGCGGCGGTTCGGTCGTGGGCGGCGGCGGGGGCGGTGGGGGCGGCGGCGGTTTGGTGGTGGTGATCTCGTCCTGCAGCGGCGGCGTGGACGCGGTGGTGGTGTTCGGGTTGGCCAGCTTGGTGGTGTCGGTCCGGGCGAACAGCAGCGACACCGACACCACCAACGCGATGGCGGCCACGATGGCCGCCACCCCGACCACCCACGGCCAGCGGGCGGTGCCGTGTTCCTCGTCCAGCTCGGCCGGTTCGTCGTAGTCGTCGTAGTCGTACAGGCGCAGATCGGCCGGCACGTAGGGGCCGCTGGTGAAATGCTCGGACTCCGGGGCCGAATAGGCCCGCGAGTAGGCGTCGGTCTGACCCGTCTGGTCGGCCGCGTCGAATTCGACGCTGTCGTCGAAGGGTTCGACCGCGTCCTCGTGTTCTCCCCCGGCCGGGAAATCCTCACCCGGGAACTCGTCGGCGGGCGGGCCGCCGGGATCCGGCTGGTGGTCGATCGGGTCGGCAGCAGGATCGGGTTCCTCAGGTTCCCATCCCGGGGGTCTAGACCCGCTCATCTCTGCCTTTGCCTACCCTGTTCGAACTGCATCGCCTGCGCGTAAAACTCCGCGGTCACTTCATTGCGGGCGCGCCGGGAAACTTCCCATTTGCCTGGGCAAAACACTACCCAACCGCAAAGGGGCAGAGACGCCGTGGCGAACTGCGCAGCCGATCACGTGATCGGATTGTGACCTTTATGCCGCGAATCAGTGCTTCTCAGGACCCAGGTAGTACTCGAAGACCAGCCCGGCGACCGACGACAGGATAAACATCACCCCGGCCACGATCAGCCAGGGCAACCACAGCGCGATGCCCACCGCGGCCACCGAACCCGACAGCGCGATCAGGATCGGCCACCAGCTGTGCGGGCTGAAGAAGCCCAATTCGCCTGCTCCGTCGCTGATCTCGGCGCCCTCGTAGTCCTCGGGGCGGGTGTCGATGCGGCGGGCCACGAAGCGGAAGAAGGTGGCCACGATGAGCGCCAGGCCGCCCGTCAGCGCCAGCGCGGTGGTCCCCGCCCACTCCTCGCCGCCGGTGGCGAACAGCGCGGTCAGCACGCCGTAGAGCAGTGCGGTCAGAAAGAAGAACCCGGCGATGAACTCGAACAGCCTGGCTTCGATATGCATGTGGTGTCCTAACCTACTGGCTTCCGGCCAACTGACCGCGCTTGGAGTCGAACGGGTGCGTGGTCACCGCCACCGGAGACTGACCAATCGCCTGCAGCGCCTCGGCGTTGCTCTTGCCGTCCATCCGCTGCTGCAGGTAGGCCTTGAAGTCGTTGGGCGACACCACACGGACCTCGAAGTTCATCATCGAGTGATAGGTGCCGCAGAACTCGGCGCAGTGGCCGACGAACGCCCCGGGCGAGTTGATCTCCTCGACCTGGAACACGTGGATCGAGTTGTTCGCCTCGGCGTTGGGGATGACGTCGCGCTTGAACAGGAACTCGGGCACCCAGAAGGTGTGCACCACGTCCGCGGACGCCAGGTCGAATTCGATGCGCTTGCCGGTGGGCAGCACCAGCACCGGGATTTCGTCGCTGGAGCCCAGCGTCTCGACCTTGTCGAAGTTCAGATAGGTGCGGTCCGAGGTGTTCAGCCCGCGGACGGCCCCGACCCGCTCCTCGCCGTGCGCGTCCTTGCCTTCCGGCTTGGACACCATCGCCTTCTTGCGCTCCGGGTCGGCGCCGTCGTAGGTCAGCGTGCCGTCTTTGAAGTTGACCTTCTGATACCCGAACTTCCAGTTCCACTGGAAGGCCGTGACGTCGACCACCACCTCGGGGTCCTTGGCGATGTGCAGCATCTTCTCCTGCACCACCACGGTGAAGTAGAACAGCACCGAGATGATGAGGAACGGCGTCACCGTCAGCACCAGCTCCAACGGCATGTTGTAGCCGAACTGGCGGGGCAGCTCGGTGTCGGTCGCCTTCTTGCGGTGGAACGCCGACGCCCAGAAGATCAGCCCGTACACGATGGCCCCGACCACCAGCGAGGCGATCACGGCGCCGATCCACAGCTCCCGGTTGAGGTGGGCCTGCGGGGTGATGCCCTTCGGCCAGCCCAGCGCCAGCGCGTCGGCCCAGCTGCTGCATCCGCTCAGCACGATCGCCAGCACACCCAGCGTCACGGCCAGCGCCAACGGCCGCAGCACCCTGCGCCCGACGCGGCCCGGAAACCTACCCTGCGACAAAGGTTGCGAACGGTCCTGCTCGCGAGGGGTCACGTCGGCGCCTCCTGCTCGGATATCGAATACTACGCAGCGTAGACCACGCGTCTGAACCGGGCGACGAAACCCCGGCCCGTCAGTCGGTCCCGGCGTTGGACGTGCGGCATACTGAGGCGCCGTGTGTGGTCTGCTGGCGTTCGTCGCCGCCCGAGCCGGTGCCGTCGGCGCCGACGACGCGATCGCGCGCGCCTCGCACCTGATGCGCCACCGCGGGCCCGACGAGCCGGGCACCTGGGCGGGCGCCGACGGCTCCGTCGTGTTCGGCTTCAACCGGCTGTCGATCATCGACATCGCCCATTCGCACCAGCCGCTGCGCTGGGGCCCGCCCGAGACGCCGGACCGCTACGAGCTGGTGTTCAACGGCGAGATCTACAACTACCTGGAGCTGCGCGACGAGCTGGCCGCCCACCACGGCGCGGTGTTCGCCACCGACGGCGACGGCGAGGCCATCGTCGCCGGCTTCCACCACTGGGGCACCGATGTATTGACCCGGCTGCGCGGCATGTTCGCGTTTGCGTTGTGGGACACCGTCACCCGCGAATTGTTCTGTGCTCGTGACCCTTTCGGCATCAAACCGCTGTTCGTGGCGACCGGCACCGGCGGCACCGCGGTGGCCAGCGAGAAGAAGTGCCTGCTGGAGCTGGCCGAGTTGATCGGGTTCGACACCGCGATCGATGAGCGCGCGGTGGAGCACTACACCGTCCTGCAGTACGTGCCGGAGCCCGAGACGCTGCACCGCGGGGTGCGACGGCTGGAATCGGGCTGTTATGCCCGGATCCGGCCCGGCGCGGCGCCCGACATCACCCGCTACTTCGTGCCCCGGTTCGCGGCCGTGCCCATCACCCGCGACACCGAACAGGCCCGCTACGACGAGATCACCGCGGTGCTCGAAGATTCGGTGGCCAAACACATGCGCGCCGACGTCACCGTCGGGGCGTTTCTGTCCGGCGGCATCGACTCGACCGCCATCGCGGCGCTGGCCATCCGGCACAACCCGCGGCTGATCACCTTCACCACCGGTTTCGAGCGCGAGGGATTCTCCGAGATCGACGTCGCGGTGGCCTCGGCGGAGGCGATCGGCGCCCGGCACATCGCCAAGGTGGTGCACCCCGACGAGTTCGTCGCCGCCCTGCCCGAGATCGTCTGGTACCTCGACGAGCCGGTGGCCGACCCGGCGCTGGTGCCGTTGTTCTTCGTCGCCCGGGAGGCCCGCAAGCACGTCAAGGTGGTGCTGTCCGGGGAGGGCGCCGACGAGCTGTTCGGCGGCTACACGATCTATCGGGAGCCGTTGTCGCTGCGGCCTTTCGACTACCTGCCGCGGCCGGTGCGGCGCTCGATGGGCAAGGTGTCCAAGCCGCTGCCGGACGGGATGCGCGGCAAGAGCCTGCTGCACCGCGGGTCGCTGACGCTCGAGGAGCGCTATTACGGCAACGCCCGCAGCTTCTCCGATGCGCAGCTGCGCGACGTGCTGCCCGGCTTCCGCGCGGAATGGACGCACACCGACGTCACCGCCGCACTGTACGCGCAGTCGATCGGCTGGGACCCGGTGGCGCGCATGCAGCACATCGACCTGTTCACCTGGCTGCGCGGGGACATCCTGGTCAAGGCCGACAAGATGACGATGGCCAACTCGCTGGAGCTGCGGGTGCCGTTCCTGGATCCCGAGGTGTTCGCCGTGGCGTCCCGGTTGCCGGTGGAGGCCAAGATCACCCGCACCACCACGAAGTACGCGTTGCGGCGGGCGCTGGAGCCGATCGTCCCGGCGCACGTGCTGCACCGGCCCAAGCTCGGCTTCCCGGTCCCGATCCGGCATTGGCTGCGCGCCGGCGAGCTGCTGGAGTGGGCCTACTCGATGGTGGCGTCGTCTCAGGCCGGTCACCTGGTGGACCTGGGCGCCGTGCGCCGGATGCTCGACGAGCACCGCAACGGCGTCAGCGATCACAGCCGCCGGCTGTGGACGGTGCTGATCTTCATGCTCTGGCACGCCATCTTCGTCGAGCACAGCGTGGTGCCACAGATCGGCGAGCCGGTGTACCCGGTGCAGCTCTGAGCGCGTCTGCTCGGCAAAACGTCAGGCCAGCACCGCGGCGATCTCGGCGGCCGCGTCCTCGCCGTACGCGCCGGCCAGCCGGCTTTTGGCGACCTCGTGGTCCCAGGACCACTCCTGGGTTCCGGTGGATTCCAGCACCAGCACGGCGACCAGCGAGCCCAGCTGCGCCGAGCGTTCCAGGTTCAGCCCGGCGCTGCGCCCGGTCAGGAAGCCGGCGCGGAATGCGTCGCCCACGCCGGTGGGGTCGGTTTGGCTGGTCTCGGGCACCACGCCGACGCGGGTGGTGGTGCCGTCGCGCTCGACGATGTCGACGCCCTTGGCGCCCAGCGTGGTCACCCGCAGCCCGACCTTCTGCTGCACGTCCGCCTCCGACCAGCCGGTCTTGGACAGCAGCAGCTCCCACTCGTAGTCGTTGGTGAACAGGTAGGCGGCGCCGTCGACCAGCTTGTCGATCTCTTCGCCGGACAGCCGGGGCAGCTGCTGGGACGGGTCGGCGGCGAACGGCAGGCCCAGCTTGCGGCACTCCTCGGTGTGCACCACCATCGCCTCCGGGTCGTTGGCGCCGATGATCACCAGCTCCGGCTTGCCCAGCGACGACACCAGGTCGGCGAGCTTGATGTTGCGGGCCTCCGACATGGCGCCCGGATAGAAGGAGGCGATCTGGGCCATGTCCTGGTCGGTGGTGCACACGAACCGGGCGGTGTGCGCGGTCTGCGAGATCAGCACGTGGTCGCAGTTGACGCCGTGGCGCTGCAGCCAGTCGCGGTACTCGCCGAAGTCGTCGCCGGCCGCGCCGACCAGCGCGACGTCGCCGCCCAGCACCCCGATCGCGAAGGCGATGTTGCCGGCCACGCCGCCGCGGTGAATCACCAGGTCGTCGACCAAGAAGCTGAGGGACACCTTCTGCAGGTGCTCGGCCAGCAGGTGTTCGGAAAACCGGCCGGGGAAGCGCATCAGATTGTCGGTTGCAATCGACCCTGTCACCGCGATCGTCACGAAATCTCCATCCTTCGTTAGTAAGGTTATCTAGCTTACTCAGGTGTTTCGACCGTCGCTGCGTGCACGGTCGGTGCATGGTCTGCGCTAGCCTCCCTTAGGAACGACTTTGGGAACGGCTCAGCAACTCGACGGGCCGAACCCGCTCGCAGTCCCGTCACCACCGTAGGAGAACCACGATGGCAGGTCCGCACTCGCCGAACCACACCGTCGGCGGCCAAGGACCAACTCCCCCAAGCGAATCCCAGCCACTCGAGTTCCCGGACCACCCCAACGCCGGCGATACCGGCTACGCCGCGGCCCCGCAGGCGCCACCCGGTTCAGCCAATTATGCCGGTCCCCCACCCGCGCCCGCGCCGTACCCGCCGCGGCGATCCAAGCGGCGGCTGATCGTCGGCCTGGCGCTGGCCGTTGCGCTGGTCGCGGTGATGACGGTGGCCATCGTGTACGGGGTGCGCACCAACGGCGCCAACACCGGGGCGACGTTCTCCGAGGGCGCGGCCAAAACGGCGATCCAGGGCTATCTGGACGCGCTCGAGCATCGCGACATCGACGAGATCGCCCGCAACGCCCTGTGCGGCCTCTACGACGGCGTCCAGGACAAGCGGTCCGACCAGGCGCTGGCCAAGCTCAGCAGCGACGCGTTCCGCAAACAGTTCTCCGAGGTGCAGGTGACCTCGATCGACAAGATCGTCTACCTGTCGCAGTACCAGGCGCAGGCGTTGTTCAGCATGCGGGTGTCCCCGGTGAGCGGCGGCCCGGCGCGCGGGCAGGTGCAGGGCATCGCCCAGCTGCTGTTCCAGCGCGGCCAGATCATGGTGTGCTCGTACGTGCTGCGCACCGGCGGCTCGTACTAGAGGGCCTTCGCGATCAGCCGAAGGGTCTAGTTGAACGAGTCGCCGCAGGCGCAGGAGCCGGTGGCGTTGGGGTTGTCGATGGTGAACCCCTGCTTTTCGATGGTGTCCACGAAATCGATGGACGCGCCCTCGACATAGGGCGCGCTCATCCGGTCCACCGTCAGCGTCACACCCCCGAACTCCGCGGTCAGGTCGCCGTCCAGCGACCGGTCGTCGAAGAAGAGGTTGTAGCGCAGCCCAGCGCACCCACCCGGCTGGACCGCGATGCGCAGCGCCAGGTCGTCCCGGCCCTCCTGGTCCAGCAGGGACTTTGCCTTGGTGGCGGCGGCCTCGGTCAGGATCACGCCGTGGGTCTTGGCGTTCGACTCGTTTTGCACCGTCATTGCTTCTCCTACATGCCTCATCGTTGGGTGGCTTCGATCGGGCCCGGTATCGCCGGCGTGCGCACTGCGACCCGGACTTGGGCGAAAGTCCACTGCTTCAACGGTACCTTGACGGACCGCTATTCCCGAGTCGCGCCGCCGCAACCGAGGCCAGACCCATCAGCTGATTGGCGGCGTCGGCCTGGGCCAGCCGCGCCGATCCGGCGTGTTCGGCCATCGACAGCGCGGCCATGATGCCCGCCGAGCGCACGGTCGCGGTGTCCAGATCGACCTGGCCGGCCAGCACGATCACCGGAATCCCGCGCGGCCGGGCCGCGTCGGCGAGGAAACCCACCACCTTGCCGTGCAGCGACTGCTCGTCGAATCGGCCCTCGCCGGTGACGATCAACTCCGCCGTGTCCAGGTCGTCGGACAGCCGGGTGTGTTCGGCGATGATGGCCGCGCCCGACTCGCACCGGCCGCCCAGCGCCAACAGCCCGGCCCCGATGCCGCCGGCGGCGCCCGCGCCCGGCTCGGCGCTGACGTCGCGCCCGGCGACCGCCTCCAGGATCAGCGCCCAGGCCTGCAGCCGGACTTCCAGCGCCGCGACCGTGGCGGTGTCGGCGCCCTTCTGCGGCCCGAACACCCGGGCCGCCCCCCACGGGCCCAGCAGCGGGTATTCGGTGTCGGAGGCGGCGATCAGTTCGACGTTGCCCAGTTGCCGGCGGGCGGTGTCCAGGCCGCCGAGTTCGGCGATCATGCCCTGGCCGCCGTCGGTGCACGCGCTGCCGCCGAGTCCGACCACGATCCGGGTCGCCCCTACCCGCAGCGCCTCGGCGATCAGCTGGCCCACGCCTTTGCTGTGGGCCGCCATGGCGGTCTCCGGGGTGGGTGGACCGCCGAGCAGCGCCAACCCGCACGCCTGCGCGCACTCCAGGTAGGCGGTCGCCGACCCCCGATCGAAGACCCATTCGGCCTCCACCATGGCTTTCAGTGGCCCGGACACCCGCAGCCGGCGCGTCTCGCCCAGCCGGCTGGCCAGTACCTCGACGAAACCGGGACCGCCGTCGGACTGCGGGGCGACGATGAACCGGTCGCCGGGACGCGACCGCGTCCAGCCGGTCGCGATCGCGGCGGACGCCTCCAGCGCCGACATGCTGTCGGCATAACAGTCGGGCGCCACCAGAACTTGCATCGCGGGTAATTGAAGGCGGCCGGGGGCCAGGCTGGAGGCAGCATCATCCGAGGCCATCGACCCGTCGTCCATCAAAGGCAGCCGTTCATCACGTGTAAGAGTAGGGCCAACTGAGGCACTAACGCAGGTCTAATAGCAAGGCATTCCAGGCGAATTCCGGCGCGACCCGGCCGCGAAGTAACCTGGCCCCTGTGAAGCTGTTGGGCCGAAAGAAGGACCAGGACGAAGACCTCGACGAGCAGACCGCCGCGTCGGGCGGATCCGACGTTGCTGGCGCCGCGGACGCCGCGTCCCGCGAGCCGCGCCGGACCGGCCCGAAGGGTCGCCCCACCCCCAAGCGCAGCGAGGCCCGCCGCAACGCGCGCAAGGGGCCCGTCGCACCCGCACCGATGACCGCCTCCGAGGCGCGGGCCCGCCGCAAGACGTTGGCAGGCCCCAAGCTCAGCCGCGAGGAGCGCCGCGCCGACAAGGCCGCCAATCGCGCCCGCATGTCGGAGCGGCGGGAACGCATGATGGCCGGCGAGGAGGGCTACCTGCTGCCGCGCGACCAGGGCCCGGTCCGACGCTACGTGCGCGACATCGTGGACTCCCGGCGCAACCTGCTCGGCCTGTTCATGCCGTCGACGCTGTTCTTGATGTTCATCATGTTCGGCGTCCCGCAACTGCAGCTCTACATCTCTCCCGCAATGCTGGTGCTGATGGCAGTGATGAGTATCGACGGCCTGATCCTGGGCCGCAAGGTCAGCAGGATGGTCGACGCCAAGTTCCCCAACAACACCGAAAGCCGTTGGAAGCTAGGCCTTTACGCGGCCGGTCGGGCCTCGCAGATGCGGCGGTTGCGGGCGCCGCGGCCCCAAGTCAAGCACGGCAGCAGTGTCGATTAGACCTCACCCGAAAGCCGGCTGACACCGGTGCGCACTTTGGTGCTCGGCGGGATCAGGTCAGGCAAGTCGCAGTGGGCGGAGGAAGCCGTCGCCGACGGGCTGCCGGCCGGCCGGCGGGTTCGTTACCTGGCGCCCGGGCCGCCCGGCGTGCACGATGCGGCCTGGGCGCACCGGGTCGCCGAGCATCGCGACCGGCGCCCCGCGCACTGGTCGACGATCGAAACCGACGACATCGCAACCGAATTGCGCCGCTGTCCGCAGGTCCCCACCCTGGTCGACGACCTGGGCGGCTGGCTGACCGGCATGCTGGACCGGCACGACGGATGGCAGGGCGGCTCGGTGACCGCCCCGGTCGACGACCTGCTGGCCGCGGTCGCCGAGTTCGCCGCCGCGCTGGTGCTGGTCAGCCCGGAGGTGGGGCTGACTGTGGTGCCGGCCACCGCGTCCGCGCGCCGGTTCGCCGACGAGCTGGGCAGCCTCAACCAGCGCCTCGCGCGGCTGTGCGACCGGGTGGTGCTGGTGGTGGCCGGCCAGCCGGTGCCGATCAAAACGCCGGGGGTCTGATGGAATTCGCGACCGTCTCGCCGCCCGACCCGGGCGCGGCCGCCGCCGCCCGGGCGCGGCAGGACACCCTGACCAAACCGCGCGGCGCGCTAGGCCGGCTGGAGGATCTGTCGGTGTGGATCGCGGCCTGCCAGGGGCAGTGCCCGCCGCGGCAGTTCGAGCGGGCCCGGGTGGTGGTGTTCGCCGGTGATCACGGCGTCGCCCGGTGCGGCGTCTCGGCCTACCCGCCGGAGGTGACGGCCCAGATGGTCGCCAACTTCGACGCGGGCGGCGCCGCGATCAACGCGCTGGCCGGCGTCGCCGGGGCGAGCGTGCGCGTGGCGGACCTGGCGGTGGACGCAGACCCGCCCGACGATCGGATCGGCGCGAACAAGGTCCGCCGCGGTAGCGGCGACATCACGGTGCAGGACGCGTTGACCGCTGAGGAGACCGAGCGGGCGCTGTCCGCGGGTGCGGCCATCGCCGACGAGGAGGTCGACGCCGGCGCGGACCTGCTGATCGCCGGCGACATGGGGATCGGAAACACCACGGCCGCAGCGGTATTGGTGGCGGCGCTGACCAACGTCGAGCCGGTCGTGGCGGTGGGGTTTGGCACCGGCATCGACGACGCCGGGTGGGCGCGGAAGACGGCCGCGGTGCGCGACGCGCTCTTTCGGGCGCGACGGGTATTGCCCGACCCGGTCGCGCTGCTGCGCTGCGCCGGAGGCGCGGATCTGGCTGCGCTGGCGGGTTTTTGCGCGCAGGCCGCGGTGCGGCGCACCCCGCTGCTGCTCGACGGCATGGCGGTGACGGCGGCCGCGCTGGTCGCCGAGCACCTGGCGCCGGGCGCCCGGCTGTGGTGGCAGGCCGGGCACCGCTCCACCGAGCCGGGTCATGCGCTGGCGCTGACCGCGCTGGATCTGGAGCCGATTCTCGACCTGCGCATGCGGCTCGGTGAGGGCACCGGCGCCGCGCTGGCGCTGCCCATCGTGCGGGCCGCGGTGGCGGCCCTGTCGTCGATGGCGACCTTCGCCCAGGCCGGTGTGTCCGACCCGTCGGCTCACCCGTGATGCGTTCGCTGGCAACGGCTTTCGCGTTCGGCACGGTGCTGCCCATGCCGGCCGGCGGCCGCGGGCCGATGGGCCGCGGCGCCATGACGGCGCTGCCGGTGGTGGGCCTCGCGCTGGGGGCGCTGGCCGCCGCCGTCGCGTGGGGCGGCACGGTGGTGTTCGGCCGGTCCAGCCCGCTGGGCGGGCTGCTCGCCGTGGCCGCGCTGCTGTTGATCACCCGCGGCCTGCACATCGACGGCGTCGCCGACACGGCCGATGGCCTGGGCTGCTACGGGCCCCCGGACCGCGCCCGGGCGGTGATGCGGGACGGCTCGACCGGACCGTTCGGCGTGGCCGCCGTCGTCGTGGTGGTGATGGCGCAGGCGCTGGCGTTCTCCGCGCTCGCGGCGGGGCGGCCGGTTCCGGTCGGGGTGGCCGTGGCGGTGTTCGCCGGCCGGGTCGCCGCGGTGCTGGCCTGCCGTCGGACGGTGCCGGCGGCCGCCGGCAGCTCGCTGGGCGCCACCGTCGCCGGCAGTCAGCCGGCGGCGGTGGCGGCGGCCTGGGTCGCGGTGCTGCTCGGCATGTCGCTGGTGGCCGGGCCGCGGCCGTGGCACGGACCGGTCGCGGTGCTGCTGGGCCTGGGCTGCGGCGGGGTGCTGGTGCGGCATTGCGTGCGCCGCTTCGGCGGCATCAGCGGTGACGTGCTGGGCGCGGCGATCGAGCTGACCGCGACGGTCAGCGCGGTAGCGCTCGCGGCCCTGGTGCGCGTCTAGCCCGGGCCGGCTCGGCTCGGCTCGGCCGCTCAGCAACCCGCCGAGCGTGAAACTAGCTTCACGGTCGGGGCCCAGCGTGAAACTAACTTCACGCTCGCGGGCGAGCCGGCACTCGCGGGCGAGCCGACAGTCGCGGGCAGCCGGCGCCCGCGGGGCGCGAGCCCGCAAATCAGCCGAGCCGGGTCATCCAGCCGTGGGTGTCGGCGAAGGTGCCCCGCTGAATCCCGGTGAGCGTGTCGCGCAATGCCATCGTCACTTCGCCGGGCTGGCCGTCGGCGATGGTGAACTCCGTCTCGCCGTACTTGACGTGCGACACCGGCGTGATGACGGCGGCGGTGCCGCAGGCGAACACCTCGGTGATCTCACCGGCGGCGGCCTTCTTCTGCCACTCGTCGATGTCGATCTTGCGTTCCTCGACGGCGAAACCGGCGTCAATTGCCAACTGCAGCAACGAGTCTCGCGTGATACCGGGCAGCAGCGAGCCGGACAGCTCGGGGGTGACCAGCCGCGCCGAGCCGCCGCTGCCGAACACGAAGAAGATGTTCATCCCGCCCATCTCCTCGACGAAGCGCCGCTCGACGGCGTCCAGCCACACCACCTGGTCGCAGCCGTTGGCCGCGGCCTCGGCCTGCGCGGACAGCGACGCCGCGTAGTTGCCACCGAACTTGGCCGCCCCGGTGCCGCCCGGGCTGGCCCGCACGTACTCCGTCGACACCCAGACGGTGACCGGACTGATGCCGCCCTTGAAGTAGGCGCCGGCCGGGGAGGCGATCAGGAGGTAGCGGTATTGCTTGGAGGGCCGCACCCCGAGCCCGGGCTCGGTGGCGATGACGAACGGCCGCAGATACAGCGCCTCTTCGCCGCCGGCGGCCGGTACCCAGGCGTTGTCGACGGCGATCAGCTGGCGCAGCGATTCCAGGAACAGCTCCTCGGGCAGCTCGGGAATCGCCAGCCGCCGCGCCGAGGACCGCAACCGGGCGGCGTTGGCCTGGGCGCGAAACGACACGATGGAGCCGTCCGCCCAGCGGTAGGCCTTGAGCCCTTCGAAGATCTCCTGCGCGTAGTGCAACACGATCGCCGACGGGTCCAGCTCGATCGGGCCGTACGGGATGACGCGCGCGTCATGCCAGCCCCGTCCGGCCTCGGTCTCGTCGTACTCGATCGACACCATGTGGTCGGTGAAGTATTTGCCGAAACCCGGCTCGGCCAGGATGGTTTCGCGTTCGGCGTCGGTCGCCGGACGTGTCGAGCGCGAAACCGTGAACTCGAGGGAGCCACTGGTCATCCGCTGATTGTATATCCGGGCGTCCGATCGGATTTTGCCCGCGCGACCGCGCCGCTACCGGGTTTTCACCGCGACGAACGGGGGCCGCACCACCTCGCACGTGGCGGCGCGGCCGCGGACTTCGACGGTGACTTCCTGACCGTCCCGCACGTCGGCGTCGGTGTCGATCAGCGCCAGCGCGATCCCGGCCTGCAGCGTCGGGGAGAACGTGCCCGAGGTGGTCACCCCGACCGGCGTGTCACCGACGAGCACCGTCAGGCCGGCCCGCAGCACGCCGCGGCCCACCATCCGCAGCCCGCGCAGCAGCCGTCGCGGCCCGGCCTCCTTCTCGGCCAGCAGCGCGTCGCGGCCGAAGAACGCCTCCTTTTTCCAGCCGATCGCCCAGCCGCATCGGGCCTGTAGCGGCGAAATGTCCGGTGACAGCTCATGGCCGTGCAGCGGGTAACCCATCTCGGTGCGCAGCGTGTCGCGGGCACCCAGGCCGGCCGGTTGGCCGCCGGCCTGCGACACCGCCGCGGCCAGGGCGTCGAACACCACGCCGGCGGACTCCCACGGCGGCAGCAGCTCGTAGCCGTGCTCGCCGGTGTACCCGGTGCGGCAGACCCGCACCGGCACCTGCCGGAACGAGGTGTCGGCGTAGGCCATGTAATCCATGTCGGTCGGCAGCCCCAGCTCGGCGAGCACGTCGGCCGAGCGCGGCCCCTGCACGGCCAGCACGGCATACGAGCGATGCAGGTTACTGATGGTCACCCCGGCCGGGGCGGCGCCCTGCAGCGCCTCGACCACGGCGGCGGTGTTGGCCGCGTTGGGCACCAAAAAGATCTCGTCGTCGTCGACGTAGTAGGCGATCAGGTCGTCGATGACTCCCCCGGATTCGTTGCAGCACAACGTGTATTGCGCCTTGCCCGGCCCGATCCGGTTCAGGTCGTTGGTGAGCGCGGAGTTGACGAACCGCGCCGCGCCCGTCCCGCGAACCAGCGCCTTGCCCAGATGGCTGACGTCGAACAGGCCGACGGCGTTGCGCGTCGCGTTGTGCTCGCTGACGGTGCCCGCATACGACACCGGCATCAGCCAACCCCCGAACTCGGCGAAACTGGCGCCCAGGTCGCGGTGGCGGTCTTCCAGCGGTCCGTGCAGCAGGTCGGCTTCGTTGCTCACGACTTCTCACCCTAGCCAGCCGCGACCGGCGGACCGTTAGGGTGATGCGGATGAGCACAGAACCCGGTTACGCCTCCCCCGTCGTCAACGTCGCCTCCTCGCTGCCGCGCCGCGCCGCCGCGTCCACCGTGCTGATCGTGCCCGTCGTCTCCACCGGCGACGACGACAAGCCGGGCGCCGTCGTCGCGTCGGCCGGGTCGTTCCTGTCCTCCGACGCGGTCGCCGAGATCGAATCCGGCCTGCGGGCGCTGGCGGCCACCGGCGGCGCCGAACAACTGCACCGGCTGGTCGTGGGATCGCTGCCGGTGTCCAGCGTGCTGACCGTCGGCCTGGGCAAGCCGCGATCCGAGTGGCCGGCCGACACCGTCCGCCGTGCCGCGGGGGTGGCCGCGCGGTCGCTGTCCAACACCGAGACGGTGTTCACCACGCTGGCGGCGCTGCCCGGCGAGGGCGTGGCCTCGGCCGCCGTCGAGGGCCTGATCCTGGGCAGCTACCGGTTCACCGAATTCCGCAGCGCCAAGACCGCCCCGAAAGACAAAGGGCTGCAAAAGATCACGGTGCTGGCCACCGCCAAGGACGCCAAGCAGGAGGTCGCGCACGGTGCGGCCGTCGCGACCGCGGTCGCCACCGCCCGCGATCTGGTCAACACCCCGCCCAGTCACCTGTTTCCCGACGAATTCGCCAAGCGGGCAAGGGCTTTGGGTGAGTCCGTCGGCCTCGAGGTGGAGGTGCTCGACGAGAAGGCGCTGCAAAAGGGCGGCTACGGAGGGATTCTGGGCGTCGGCCAGGGTTCGTCGCGCCCGCCGCGGCTGGTGCGGCTGATCCACCGCGGTTCGCGGCTGGCCAAGAAATCCAAGCAGGCGAAAAAAGTGGCGCTGGTCGGCAAGGGCGTCACCTTCGACACCGGCGGCATCTCGATCAAGCCGGCGGCCTCGATGCATCACATGACCTCGGACATGGGCGGGGCCGCCGCCGTCATCGCCACCGTGGCGCTGGCCGCGCGGCTGCAGCTGCCGATCGACGTGATCGCCACCGTGCCGATGGCGGAGAACATGCCGTCGGGCACCGCGCAGCGGCCCGGCGATGTGCTGACGCAGTACGGCGGCACCACCGTCGAGGTGCAGAACACCGACGCCGAGGGCCGGCTGATCCTGGCCGACGCCATCGTGCGGGCCTGCGAGGACAACCCGGACTACCTGATCGAGACCTCCACGCTGACCGGCGCGCAGACCGTCGCGCTGGGCGCCCGGATCCCCGGGGTGATGGGCAGCGACGAGTTCCGCGACCGGGTCGCGGCGATCTCCCAGCGGGTCGGTGAGAACGGCTGGCCGATGCCGCTGCCCGACGAGCTCAAGGAGGACCTGAAGTCCACGGTGGCCGACCTGTCGAACATCAGCGGGCAGCGCTTCGCCGGCATGCTGGTGGCCGGCGTGTTCCTGCGCGAGTTCGTCGCCGACGGGGTGGGCTGGGCGCACATCGACGTGGCCGGCCCGGCCTACAACACCGGCAGCCCGTGGGGTTATTCGCCCAAGGGCGCCACCGGGGTGCCGACGCGCACCATGTTCGCGGTGCTCGAAGACATCGCCGCGAACGGCTAAGCGCCCCAGCGCGATTCCGCCGCCCGCCCGAGCGTCATTCCGCCGCGCCCGTCGAGCGTCATTCCGCTGCGCCCGTCGAGCGTCACGCTGGCGTGGCTCGGCCCGCCGGGCGCCACGCTGGCGTGACGCTCGGCGGCCGAAGAAAGCTCGCGAACTACTTCGTCAGCAGCGACATGGCCACCGCGTCGGAGGCCATGAGCTAGGTCACCGGATTCGGCTCCTGCCGTTCGGCCAGCGCCGCCAGCCGCAGCAGGCACTCCTGGTTTCGGGGGTAAACCGCCAGCAGCGCAAGCTGATTCGGGATCAGCCGTACCGATCCGCGGGCCGGGACTTCGATCATCTCCACCCGGCATCCCACCCGGGTTGCGTGCAGCCGCAAGGTGATTCGCGCGGCGCCCAGGGGTCCCAGGTGGGCGCGCAGCACCAGCTCATGTGGGGGGTCTGAGCGCTCCACCACCGTCGCGTCGTTGATGACGAGCGGCCACACCCCGGCGGAATGCCGGATCGAGGCGCCGGGATTCGGCCAGTCCGCATCCACCGCGCGGGTGCGGCTGTTGCCCACCACCCATTGCGTGTAGGTCCAGCCCTGGGCAATTACCTCCCAGACCCGCTCACACGGCGCGGCGACCTCGCGCGTGGCAGTAATCACCGGCCCACCCCTTCACGTCTTTGGCTTGGGCCGCGGATACCCGCGATTCGGTGGGTTACTCGCCGCCCGGGTCGGGTTTACCGGGGGCACGCGGCGGTTAATCTGCTATCGCTCGGCCCGGACAGGGCCCGACGAGAAAGGCGAAACCATGACGGTGCGACGGCTGATCATCGGTGTGGGCGCCGTGCTGTTGCTGGCCGGAGTCATCGGGCTGCTGGCGCCGGTGTCGGTTTCCGACGGCAACGGCCACTCCATCGGATGCGGGAACGCGGTCGTGACGGATCTTTCCGCGGCCCGCAACGCCAACGACAACAGCGTGGCCAACGTTCCGATCCTCAACCAGATCGTCCCGCACACGGACTATGTGGCGCAGTGCCAGTCCTCGGTGGGCGGCCGGCGCGCGTGGACCATACCGCTGGCGGTGCTGGGCATCATCGCGATCGGCGCGACGCTACTGACCGGGCGCCGCGGCGCGGCCACCGGCGCTTAACCAAAGGACGCTTCGCCTCAGACGTTTAGCCTCGGACGTTTAGCCTCAGATCACCCGCAGCCGCGCGGCGTTGCGCAACCCCTGCGGCATCACCCGCGAAAGGCCGTACAGCGCATAGGCTTCCGGCGCCACCGGGCGGATCGGCTTCTTCTTCTGCACCGACGACAGGATGGCGTCGGCCACCTTGTCGGGCCCGTAGTGGCGCAGCGCGAACATCTTTCCCAGCTGCCCGCGCCGGTCGTCGACCCGTTCGGCCCGGGCGCCCGCCGGCGCGTCGAATCTGGTGGTGTTGATGATGTTGGTGTCGATCAGGCCCGGGCAGATGGTGGTCAGTCCCACCCCGGCGGCGTCGAGTTCGGCGCGCAGGCAGTCGGAGAACATGAAGGTCGCCGCCTTGGACGTGCAGTACGCGCTCAGCGACTGCAGCGGGGCGTAGGCGGCCATCGACGACACGTTGACGAGGTGGCCGCCGGTGCCGCGCTGCACCATTCGCCGCGCGAACGACCGGCAGCCGTTGACCACCCCGCCCAGGTTGACCGCGAGCACCCGGTCGAACTCCTCGGCGGGGGTGTCCAGGAATCCGCCCGCCTGCCCGATGCCGGCGTTGTTGACGACGATGTCGGGCACGCCGTGCGCGGCGCTGACCCGCTCGGCGAACTCCTCCACCGCCTGCGCATCGGACACGTCGAGCACGTAGGCGTGCGCGACGCCGCCGCGGCCGGCGATCTCGGCGGCGGTGGCCTTGACGGCCGCCTCGTCGATATCGCTGACGATCAGCTCGGCGCCTTCGCGGGCGAAGGCGAACGCGGTCGCCCGGCCGATGCCGCTGCCGGCGCCGGTGACCGACACCAGGGTGTCGCCGAACGCCTTGCGGGGACGCCCCACCTGGGCGCGCAGCAGCGCGCGGCTGGCCGGCTTGCCCTCGGCCATATCGGCGAAGTCGTGCACCGCCGCGGCCATCACCTGCGGATGCGACATCGGCGAGAAGTGTCCGGCCCGGATGTCGCGGCGCCACAGCCGCGGCACGAACCGCGGCGTGTGGTCGTAGCCGTACGGCCGCACGTACCGGTCCTCGGTGTTGACGATCAGCTGCACCGGCACGTCGATGACGGCCACACCCTGTTTACGGATGGCAAACGAGCGAAAGTAGTTGGCGGGATAGGTTTTCACCGAGCGTGCCGCGTCGGCGGCCAGGCGGTCGGAGTGGTGGATCTGCTCGATGGGAATGTTGTCGACGGCGTTGCGCCGCAGCGCCGGGATCGACAGGGTGAGCCGCAGGGCCAACGGCGCGAGCACCGGGATGGACAGCAGGATCATGTAGCTCAGCCGCAACGCCTGGCCGAGCGCGCGGGCGAACGCGCGCGGCCGCCAGGGCGCCCGCAGTCCGCTGAAGATGTAGTCGACCAGCTGGTCCTGGCTGGGCCCGGACACCGAGGTGAAGGTGGCGACCCGGTCGTTGGCGCCGGGACGCTTGAGGTAGTGCCACACCCCGACCGAGCCCCAGTCGTGGGCCAGCACGTGTACGGGCCCGCCCGGGCTGAGTTCGCCGATCACCGCGGCGAAGTCGTCGGCGAAGCGGTCCATGCGGTAGGCCGACACCGGCTTGGGCGCCGACGACGCACCGACCCCGCGGTTGTCGTAGCGCAGGATCCGGAACCGCTCGGCCAGCAGCGGAACGACCCCGTCCCACAGCACGTGCGAGTCGGGAAAGCCGTGCACCAGCACGACGGTCGGGCCCTCGGGGTTGCCCTCGTCGTAGACCGCGATGCGGGTGCCGTCGGCGCTGTGCACGAAATGCTGGGGCGAGTGTTGTGGTGCCGGCATCGGACCTCCCCGGTCTGGCTCCCGCTGTGGGCCGCGGCGCTGGGGCCGCGGTGGCCACACGGTAGCAAGCGTGACCGGGGTCACCCGAGCCGCGAGCCGGATCTGCCCTGGATGTGTGCCGGCGCGGGCGCAGTGACAGGATAGTTTTGGATTGCGACTTCGCCTTCCGCGAGCGAGCTGATCGACCCGCCCCGACCCACGAGCGATCGAGGAGTCAGAAGAGATGGCCTTCTCCGTCCAGATGCCGGCACTCGGTGAGAGCGTCACCGAGGGGACGGTCACCCGCTGGCTCAAGCAGGAAGGGGACACGGTCGAACTCGACGAGCCGCTGGTCGAGGTGTCCACCGACAAGGTCGACACCGAGATCCCGTCGCCTGCCGCGGGTGTGCTGACCAAGATCATCGCCCAGGAAGACGACACCGTGGAGGTGGGCGGCGAACTGGCCGTGATCGGCGACGCGGCCGACGACGCCGCCGCCGGCGGCGGGGCGCAGGCCCCCAGCCAGCCGAGCCAGCCGCAAGCACCGGCCCAGCCCGAGCCCCAGGCCCAGGCCCAGCCCGAGGCCCCGGCCCAGCCGCAGGCGCCGGCCCAGCCGGCGCCGCAGGAGTCCGGTGGCGGCGCCGCCACCCCGGTGTTGATGCCCGAGCTGGGCGAGTCGGTGACCGAGGGCACCGTGACCCGCTGGCTCAAGAAGGTCGGGGATTCGGTCCAGGTCGACGACGCGCTGGTCGAGGTGTCCACCGACAAGGTCGACACCGAGATCCCGTCGCCGGTGGCCGGCGTGCTGATCAGCATCACGGCCGAGGAGGACAGCACCGTGCCGGTCGGCGGCGAGCTGGCCCGCATCGGCACCGGCGCCCAGGCGCCCGCCCCCGCTGCGCCCCAACCCCCGCCGGCCCCCAAGCCCGAACCGAAACCCGAACCGGCACCCCAACCCCAGGCGCAGCCCGCGCCCCAGCCACAGCCACAGCCACAAGCCCAGCCGGCGCCCGAGCCGAAAGCCCAACCGGCTCAAGCCCAACCGGCTCAAGCCCAGCCGGCCGCCGGCGGCGAGGGCACCCCCTACGTGACACCGCTGGTGCGAAAGCTGGCCGCCGAGAACAACATCGACCTGTCGTCGATCACCGGCACCGGCGTGGGTGGTCGCATCCGCAAGCAAGACGTCCTGGCCGCCGCCGAGCAGAAGCAGCGGCAACAACAGGCCGCCGCCCAGCCGTCGGCCGCACCGGCCCCCGCGGCCGCCGAGGCCCGCAAGCCCGCCGCGCCGACGCCGGCGCCGGCGCTGGCGCACCTGCGCGGCACCACCCAGAAGGCCAGCCGGATCCGTCAGATCACCGCGGCCAAGACGCGCGAATCCCTGCTTGCCACAGCCCAACTCACCCAGACCCATGAGGTCGACATGACCAGGCTGGTCGGATTGCGGGCCCGGGCCAAGGCGGCGTTCGCCGAGCGCGAGGGGGTGAACCTGACGTTCCTGCCGTTCATCGCCCGCGCGGTGATCGACGCGCTGAAGATCCACCCCAACATCAACGCCAGTTACAACGAGGAAACCAAGGAGATCACCTACTACGACGCCGAGCACCTCGGCTTCGCGGTCGACACCGAACAGGGGCTGCTGTCCCCCGTCGTGCACAACGCCGGCGACCTGTCGCTGGCCGGGCTGGCCCGGGCGATCGCCGACATCGCCGCGCGCGCCCGGTCGGGCAACCTCAAGCCCGACGAGCTGTCCGGCGGCACCTTCACGATCACCAACATCGGCAGCCAGGGCGCGCTGTTCGACACCCCGATCCTGGTCCCGCCGCAGGCCGCCATGCTGGGCACCGGGGCGATCGTCAAGCGGCCGCGGGTGATCGTCGACGAGTTCGGCAACGAGTCGATCGGCGTGCGCTCCGTCTGCTACCTGCCGCTGACCTACGACCACCGGCTGATCGACGGCGCCGACGCCGGCCGCTTCCTGACCACCATCAAGCACCGGCTCGAAGAGGGAGCATTCGAGGCCGACCTCGGGCTGTGAGAAGGGCGGTCGAACGTTGGCTCGCGCTGGGCAAAAGGCCGTCATCGCCATTGCGGGTTCGTCCGGCCTGATCGGCTCGGCGCTGGCGGCGGCCCTGCGCGCCGACGACCATCGGGTGCTGCGCATCGTGCGCCGGGCGCCGGCGAACGGCGACGAGCTGTCCTGGAATCCGGAGAGCGGCGATCTGGATCCCGACGCGCTGCGCGGCGTCGACGCCGTCGTCAACCTGTGCGGGGTGAACATCGGCAAGCGGCGATGGTCGGGGGCCTTCAAACAGAGCCTGCGCGACAGCCGCATCACCCCCACCGAGGTCCTCGCGCACGCCGTCGCCGACGCCGGGGTGGCGACCCTGGTCAACGCCAGCGCGGTGGGCTTCTACGGCAACACCAAGGACCGCGTGGTCGACGAAAACGACCGCGCCGGAACCGGTTTCCTGGCCCAGCTGTGCCAGGACTGGGAGGCGGCCACGCTGCCGGCGCAGTACGGCGGCGCCCGGGTGGTGCTGGCCCGCAGCGGGCTGGTGTTCTCCCCCGCCGGTGGCGCGCTGGGCCGGTTGCGGCCCCTGTTCCGGACCGGCCTGGGCGCCCGGCTGGGCAGTGGGCGGCAGTACATGTCGTGGATCACGCTGGAAGACGAGGTGCGGGCCCTGCTGTTCGCGATCTTCGAGCCCGCGCTGTCCGGCCCGGTGAACATGACCGGGCCGGCCCCGGTCACCAACGCCGAATTCACCACCGCGTTCGGGCGGGCGGTCAACCGCCCGACCCCGTTGATGCTGCCCGGTTTCGCCGTCCGCGCCGCGCTCGGGGAGTTCGCCGACGAGGGCCTGCTGACCGGCCAGCGCGCCATCCCCGCCGCGCTGGAGCGCACCGGATTCGTGTTCCACCACAACACCATTGGCGAGGCGCTCGGCTATGCCACCGCCCGGCCCGCCCACGACTGACCCCGCCCGGATTGGGCCCGACCTGCCCGGGCCGAGTACCGTCGCGAACGTGATCGATTCCATCCGGTCCAGCCGCGCCCTGATCGAAGTCCGCCGGCTCGGCACCGTCGACTACCGCGCGGCCTGGCAGCAGCAGCGCGACCTGGCCGACGCCCGGGTCGCCGGCGGCCCCGACACGTTGCTGTTGCTGCAACACCCGGCGGTGTACACCGCGGGCCGGCGCACCGAACCGCACGAGCGGCCGCTGGACGGCACGCCCGTGGTCGACACCGACCGGGGCGGCAAGATCACCTGGCACGGGCCCGGCCAGTTGGTCGGCTATCCGATCATCGGCCTGGCCGAACCGCTGGACGTGGTCGACTACGTGCGACGGCTGGAGGAGGCGCTGATCAAGGTGTGCGCCGATCTGGGCCTGGACACGGTCCGCGTGCCGGGCCGCTCCGGGGTGTGGGTGCCGGGCGACGCCGGCCGGCCCGACCGCAAGGTTGCCGCCATCGGGGTGCGGGTGTCCCGCGCCACCACCCTGCACGGCTTCGCGCTGAACTGCGACTGCGAGCTGGGCGCCTTCAACGCCATCGTTCCGTGCGGCATCAGCGACGCCGGGGTGACGTCGCTGACGGCCGAACTACGTCGACCGGTCGCGGTCGACGACGTCGTGACGTCGGTCGCCGACGCCGTCTGCGACGCCCTGGACGGGGTGCTGCCGGTGCGTGAGCACTCACCCGGCGCCCGCGTAGCATCGGCGATGTGACTGTCGCACCCGAGGGACGCAAACTGCTGCGCCTGGAAGTGCGCAACGCCGAGACCCCGATCGAGCGCAAACCGCCGTGGATCCGGGTGCGGGCCCGGATGGGGCCGGAATACACCGAGCTCAAGAGCCTGGTCCGGCGCGAGGGGCTGCACACCGTCTGCGAAGAGGCCGGCTGCCCCAACATCTTCGAATGCTGGGAGGACCGCGAGGCCACCTTCCTGATCGGCGGCGACCAGTGCACCCGTCGCTGCGACTTCTGCCAGATCGACACCGGCAAGCCAGCCGAGCTGGACCGCGACGAGCCCCGCCGGGTGGCCGACAGCGTGCGCACGATGGGGCTGCGCTACGCCACGGTCACCGGGGTGGCACGCGACGACCTGCCCGACGGCGGCGCCTGGCTGTACGCCGAGACGGTGCGCGCCATCAAGGAGCTCAACCCGTCGACCGGTGTCGAGCTGTTGATCCCCGACTTCAACGGCCGGCCCGACCGGCTCGCCGAGGTGTTCGGGTCGCGCCCGGAAGTGTTGGCGCACAACGTCGAAACGGTGCCGCGGATCTTCAAACGGATCCGCCCGGCCTTCACCTACCGGCGCAGCCTGGACGTGCTGACCGCGGCCCGCGAGGCCGGGCTGGTCACCAAGAGCAACCTCATCCTCGGCCTGGGCGAAACCCCCGACGAGGTGCGCACCGCGCTGGCCGACCTGCGCGGCGCCGGCTGCGACCTCATCACCATCACCCAGTACCTGCGCCCGTCGGCCCGCCACCACCCGGTCGAGCGCTGGGTGAAGCCGGAGGAATTCGTCGAGTTCGCGCGGCATGCCGAAGAGCTGGGCTTCTCCGGGGTGCTGGCCGGGCCGCTGGTGCGCTCGTCGTACCGCGCTGGGCGGCTCTACCGGCAGGCCGCCCGCGCCCGCGCCTAGCCGCCACGGCGCTACGTATTCTTTGACTATGGCTAAATCCCGCTCTGCCGCCGACAACAAGGCGGCCCGCGCGCAGGCGCAGGCCGCCCGCAAGGCCGCCGCGCGCGAGCGCCGCGCCCAGTTGTGGCAGGCGTTCAACATCCAGCGCCAGGAGGACAAGCGCCTGCTGCCCTACATGATCGGCGCCTTCCTGCTGGTCGTGGGCGTGTCGGTGGCTGTGGGCGTCTGGGCCGGCGGGCTGACCATGATCACCTTGATCCCGTTCGGCGTGGTGCTGGGCGCGCTGGTCGCCTTCATCGTGTTCGGGCGCCGCGCGCAGAAATCGGTGTACCGCAAGGCCGAGGGCCAAACCGGCGCGGCGGCATGGGCTTTGGACAATCTGCGCGGCAAGTGGCGGGTGACCCCCGGGGTGGCGGCGACCGGCCACTTCGACGCCGTGCACCGCGTCATCGGCCGGCCGGGCGTGATCCTGGTCGGCGAGGGCTCGCCGACCCGGGTGCGGCCGCTGCTGGCGCAGGAGAAAAAGCGCACCGCCCGGCTGATCGGCGACGTGCCGATCTACGACATCATCGTCGGCAACGGCGAAGACGAGGTGCCGCTGGCCAAGCTGGAGCGCCACCTGACCCGGCTGCCGGCCAACATCACCGTCAAGCAGATGGACACCCTGGAGTCGCGGCTGGCCGCCCTGGGGTCGCGGGCCGGGGCCGCCGTCATGCCCAAGGGCCCGCTGCCCAACGCCGGCAAGATGCGCGGGGTGCAGCGCACCGTCCGCCGCAAGTAGCTCCCGCGCCGATCGCAAAGCGCGGCCGGGCGCGGCGGGTCGCCGCCATCGGCAGAGCTCAGCGCCGCACCACGGCCGTCGCGGTCAGCCGGTCCTGCAGGCCGCGGCCGTCCCAGTCGGTGAACAACGCCGGCACCACCGTCCCGACCAGCACACCGCGCACCACCGCGCGGCCGGTGCCGACCAGCCCCCGCCCGTCCACCGTCACCACCTGCAGCCGCAACACCAGCTGGCCGGGCGTGAAGCCGAACAGCCGCACCGAGACCACCCCCAGCAGAAACCAGATCACCAGCACGCTGGTGGCCAGGGCCGATGCCGAGAACCAGCCCAACCGCATGGCCAGCGCCGCCAGCCCGTAGGAGATCAGCCAGTCGATCATCAACGCACCCAGCCGGGGCCCCATCGGCGCCAACGAGCCGGGCCCGCGCTGCGGCAGGCCGAGCTTTTCGCCCGGATATGCGGATCGCGATTCCGGCGTCATCGCCCCGGACCGGCGTCGCGGCGCCCGGCGGTCCGGCACCGGCGGGACGGGCAGACGGTGCGCCGCGCGAACAGAAAAGATACGATCTTGCGATCCATGGCCCCACAATAGAACCCGCCGCCGACGCGGCCACTTTTTGCGTGTGGCATGGTCACGTAACGTGCGCGCAACATCGGGTTGACTGACGGGCAACATCTGCTCCATAGCGTCAGGCCGCGGATCTCACCAAGTAAAGGAGCATTCTGTGACGGAAACGACGCCCGACGACGTCTTCAAACTCGCCAAGGACGAGAAAGTCGAATTTGTCGACGTCCGGTTCTGTGACCTGCCCGGCATCATGCAGCACTTCACAATCCCGGTTTCGTTTTTCGACGAGAGCGTCTTCGAGGACGGCCTGGCCTTCGACGGCTCGTCCATTCGCGGATTCCAGTCCATTCACGAATCCGACATGTTGCTCCTGCCGGACCCGGCCACGGCCCAGATCGACCTGTTCCGCGAGGCCAAGACGCTGAACCTGAACTTCTTCGTGCACGACCCGTTCACCCTCGAGCCGTACTCGCGCGACCCGCGCAACATCGCCCGCAAGGCGGAGAACTACCTGATCTCCACCGGTGTGGCCGACACCGCGTACTTCGGCGCCGAGGCCGAGTTCTACATCTTCGACTCGGTGAGCTTCGACTCGCGCACCAACGGCTCGTTCTACGAGATCGACGCCATCTCGGGCTGGTGGAACACCGGCTCGCCCAACGAGCTCGACGGCAGCCCCAACCGCGGCTACAAGGTCCGCCCCAAGGGGGGCTACTTCCCCGTCGCCCCCGTCGACCACTACGTCGACCTGCGCGACCAGATGCTGTCCAACCTGATCAAGGCCGGCTTCAGCCTGGAGAAGGGCCACCACGAGGTGGGCACCGGCGGCCAGGCCGAGATCAACTACAAGTTCAACACGCTGCTGCACGCCGCCGACGACATGATGCTCTACAAGTACATCGTCAAGAACACCGCGTGGCAGAACGGCAAGACCGTCACGTTCATGCCCAAGCCGCTGTTCGGGGACAACGGCTCCGGCATGCACACCCATCAGTCGCTGTGGAAGGACGGCAGCCCGCTGATGTACGACGAGACGGGCTACGCCGGTCTGTCGGACACCGCGCGGCACTACATCGGCGGCCTGCTACACCACGCGCCGTCGCTGCTGGCGTTCACCAACCCGACGACGAACTCCTACAAGCGCCTGGTGCCGGGCTTCGAGGCGCCGATCAACCTGGTCTACAGCCAGCGCAACCGCTCGGCGTGTGTGCGCATCCCGATCACCGGCACCAACCCGAAGGCCAAGCGGCTCGAGTTCCGTTGCCCCGACTCCTCGGGCAACCCGTACCTGGCGTTCTCGGCCATGCTGATGGCCGGCCTGGACGGCATCAAGAACAAGATCGAGCCGCAGGCGCCGGTCGACAAGGACCTCTACGAGCTGCCGCCCGAGGAGGCCGCCAACATCCCGCAGGCGCCGACCCAGCTGTCCGCGGTGATCGACCGGCTGGAAGAGGACCACGAATACCTCACCGAGGGAGGCGTTTTCACGCCCGACCTGATCGAGACGTGGATCAGCTTCAAGCGCGAGACCGAGATCCTGCCGGTCCAGGTCCGGCCGCACCCCTATGAATTCGCGCTGTACTACGACGTTTAGAGACGTCTAAGTCGATGCCGCCCGCCCGATCCGATCGGGCGGGCGGTCTCGTCCCCGCCGCCCCTGCTGGGTTCCGCGAGACGTAAGCCATGGCGGCCCGCGCCGGCGTGTCGGCGCCACCGGGTAAGTGTCGTGGGGCTCAGCCGAAGCCGGCGCAGGTGTCCAGCCCTACCCGTCCAGCGCGAGGTCCTTGCGGAACCGCTGCATGCCGTCGATCTTGTCGTCCAGCGACGCCTGCGGCCCGGCGTAGAACATCCACGGCATGGTGATGATCCCGGTGATGCCGGCATCCTCGGCACGCCGGTAATCGGCGGTGGTGAACGCGTCGGTCAGCGGCGTCAGGATGGTGAAATCGTCCATCGTCAAACCGTTTTCGGCGCGCAGCTCGCGCAGCCGGCCGACCGCCTCGATGGCCCGCTCGGTCTTGATCAGGTCGCCGATCCAGCCGTCGCTGCGGGCGGCGCGGCGCAGCGCGATGTCCGACAGCCCGCCCACATACACCGGGATCGGCGGCGGGGTGGGCTGCATCTCCAGCCGCGGCGCGGAGTAGAACTCGCCCTCGAACTCCGTCCAGCCCGGCGCCCACAGCGCCCGCATCAGCTCGATGATCTCGTCGGTGCGTTTGCCGCGCGCCTCGAACCGCTCCCCCATCAACGCGAATTCCTCGCGGCACCAGCCGACGCCGACGCCCAGCTCCACCCGGCCCGACGCCAGAACCGCCGCGGTGCCAATGGCTTTGGCCGCCGAGTACGGGTTGCGCATCGCCGGGATGTAGACGGTGTTGACGAACCGCAGCCGGGTGGTGACCTGGGCGAGCGCCCCGATGAGCACCCACGGGTCGGGCCAGTCGGTGAACGGCTGCCAGCGCCGCTGCCCGTCCCTGGTGTACGGGTAGGGGGTGTCCAGCGTCTCCAGGTTGACGACATGGTCGGGGATGCCGATCCCGTCGTAGCCGAGTTCGTCTGCGGCCCTGGCGATCTCGATGATCTCCCGGGTGTTCAAGAAGGCGCTGCTGACGTAGAACCTCACTGCGTCTCCCGCGCCCAGGCCGGCTCGATGAACACGCCGTCGGCCTCGACGGTGACTCCCGCGGCATCCGAAATGATGCCTCGGGCAAAGACTTTGACGCCCTCGCGACGGTCGATCCAGGCGTCACAGCGCAGTGGGCCCAGCGGCGTGCCGCGCAGGTATTTCACGGTGATGGTGCCGGTGAACCGCGCCTTGGACAGCCCTTCGCTGGCCGCCTCACCGAGCATGTGGTCGAGCACCAGGGCGCTGACGCCGCCGTGCACCAGCCGCGGCGGCCCCTCGTAGGCCGAGCCGAGGACGAACTCGCTCCAGCAGCGCCCGTCGCCCTCGTGGTGCACGACGATCGGCGGGGCGATCGGATTGCACACGCCGATCGCGGCGTTGCCCAGCGGCAGCGGCCGGCCGTCGACCCGGTAGCTCACCCCCACCGGCCGGGTCCGTCGCCGCAGCGACGCGGTGACCGCCTCGATCGCCGAGCGGGCTTCGGCGACGACGGCGTCGTCAACCTCGGTCCGGATGGTGGCGTCGACGAGCTCGCGGACCGCATCGGCCAACGGGGCATACAGTGCGGTCACCCGTTCGGCCTCCGCCGCGTCGAGCACCTCGAATATGGCGTCCAACGCGCCGGCCTCCTGACTCAACTTCCGAACACCTTGCGCACGACTGCTTTTGCGCGTCGCGTCACCCGTAGATAGTTGTCCAAGAACTCCCCGCCCTCGTCGGTGGGCCAGCCCGCGGCGACGGCGACCGCGTTCAGCTGACGCCCGGGCCCGGGCAGCTGGTCGGTGGGCTTGCCACGGACCAGCACCAGCGCGTTGCGGGCCCGGGTGGCGGTCAGCCAGGCCTGCCGCAGCAGGTCCACCTCGTCGGCGGGAACCAGGCCGGCCTCGGCGATCGCGTCCAGGCACTCCAGCGTCGACGTGTTGTGCAGCGCCGGCACCTCGTGGGCGTGCAGCAGCTGCAGCAGCTGCACCGTCCATTCGATGTCGGCCAGCCCGCCGCGGCCCAGCTTGGTGTGCGTGTTGGGGTCGGCGCCGCGCGGCAGCCGCTCGGCGTCCACCCGGGCCTTGATGCGCCGGATCTCGCGCACCGCCTCCGGCGACACCCCGTCGGCGGGGTAGCGCGTCTTGTCGGCCATCAGCAGGAACCGCTGCCCCAGCTCCGCGTCCCCGGCGACCGCGTGCGCGCGCAGCAACGCCTGGATCTCCCACGGCTGCGCCCACTGCTCGTAGTAGGCGGCATAGGACGCCAGAGTCCGCACCAGCGGGCCGTTGCGGCCCTCGGGCCGCAGGTTGGCGTCCACGTCCAGCGGCGGGTCCACGCTGGGGGTGCCCAGCAGGGTGCGAACCTGCTCGGCGACCGAGGCCGCCCAGCGCACCGCCGCCGAATCGTCGACGCCGGGTGCCGGCTCGCAGACGAACATCACGTCGGCGTCGGACCCGTAGCCCAGCTCCGCGCCGCCCAGCCGGCCCATGCCGATCACCGCGATGGCGGCCGGCGCCTTGCCCCGCTGCGGGCCGTCGTCGGGCAGGTTGGCCCGGATCATCGCGTCCAGCGCGGCCTGCAGCACGGCCACCCACACCGAGGTCAGCGCCTTGCACACGTCGGTGACCTCGAGCATGCCGAGCAGGTCCGCCGACGCCACCCGGGCCAGCTCCCGGCGGCGCAGGGTGCGCGCCCCGGCGATCGCCCGCACCGGGTCGGAGTACCGGCTGGCCGAGGCGACCAGCGCGCGGGCCACCGCGGCCGGGTCGGTCTCGAGCAGCCGGGGCCCGGACGGCCCGTCGCCGTAGTCCTGGATGACCCGCGGCGCGCGCATCAGCAGGTCAGGCACGTACGCCGAGGTCCCCAGCACATGCATGAGCCGCCGCGCCACCGCGGGCTTGTCGCGCAGCGTGGACAGATACCAGCTCTCCCCGGCCAGCGCCTCCGACAGCCGGCGGTAGGCCAGCAGCCCGCCGTCCGGGTCGGGCGCATACGACATCCAGTTCAGCAGCCGCGGCAGCAGCACCGACTGCACCCGGCCGCGCCGGCCGCTCTGGTTGACCAGCGCCGACATGTGCTTCAACGCGCTCTGCGGGCCCTCGTAGCCCAGGGCGGCCAGCTGCCGCTCGGCGGCCTCGGAGGTCATGCCGTGCCGGATCTCCAGCCCGGCCGGGCCGATCGATTCCAGCAGCGGCTGGTAGAAGAGCTTGGCGTGCAGCTGCGAGACCCGCAAGTTCTGGTGCCGCAGCTCCTCGCGCAGCACCCCGGCCGCGTCGTGGCGGCCGTCCGGCCGGATGTGGGCGGCCCGGGCCAGCCAGCGCACCGCCTCCTCGTCGTCGGCCTCGGGCAGCAGGTGGGTGCGCTTGAGCCGCTGCAGCTGCAGCCGGTGCTCGAGCAGCCGCAGGAATTCGTAGGAGGCGGTGAGGTTGGCCGCGTCCTCGCGCCCGATGTAGCCGCCCTGCCCCAGCGCGGCCAGCGCGTCGACCGTCGAGGCCACGTGCAGCGACTCGTCGCTGCGGCCGTGCACCAACTGCAAGAGCTGCACGGCGAATTCGACGTCGCGCAACCCGCCGCTGCCCAGCTTGATCTCGCGGCCGCGGACGTCGGCGGGCACCAGCTGCTCGACGCGCCGGCGCATCGCCTGCACCTCGACCACGAAGTCCTCGCGTTCGCAGGCCACCCACACCATCGGCATCAGCGCGTCCAGGTAGCGCCGGCCGAGCTCCGCGTCGCCCACCGCCGCACGGGCTTTCAGCAGCGCCTGGAACTCCCACGTCTTGGCCCAGCGCTGGTAGTAGGCGATGTGCGATTCCACGGTGCGGACCAGCTCGCCGCTGCGGCCTTCCGGTCGCAGCCCGGCGTCGACCTGGAAGAACGCCTCGGACGCCAGCCGCATCATCTCGCTGGCCACCCGGGTGGTGACGGTGTCGGCGCGCTCGCCGACGAAGATGACGTCGACGTCGCTGACGTAGTTCAGTTCGCGGGCACCGCATTTGCCCATCGCGATGACCGCCAGCCGCGGCGGTGTCCGGTCGCCGCACACGTTGTGCTCGGCCACCCGCAGCGCGGCGGCCAGTGCCGCGTCGGCCAGGTCCGACAGGTGGGCGGCCACCACGGTGAACGGCAGCACCGGTTCGTCCTCGACGGTGGCGGCCAGGTCCAGCGCGGCCAGCACCAGCAGCCGGTCCCGGTACAGGGTGCGCAGCCGCACCATCGCCGAGCCGGGGTCGGCCAGCGCCTCGTCGACGCAGCCGGTGAACATCGCGCACAGCTCGTCGTGGGTGGGCAGAGAGACGTTGCCGCGCAACAGTTTCCAGGATCGCGGCTGAGCGACCAGGTGGTCGCCCAGGGCCAGCGAGGAGCCGAGCACCGCGAACAGCCGTCCCCGTAGCGGGCGTTCGGTGAGCAGGGCGGCGCCCAGTTCGTCCCACCCGGCGTCGGGGGTCTCGGCCAGCCGGACCAGGGCGAGCAGCGCGGCGTCGGGGTCCGGCGCCCGGGACAGCGCCCACAGCAGATCGACGTGGGCCTGGTCGTCATGGTCGTACCAACCCAGCTGCGCCATCCGTTCGGCCGCTTGGGGATCGACCAACCCGAGCCGGCCGACGCTGGGCAGCCGGGGACGCTGCGTCGCGGGTTTGGTCACGACCACGACGGTAGCGCAACCCTACGCCGCGCCGGCGCACCCGGGACGGGAAATGCGCTACGGCGCCGGGGCTACAGCGACAGGTAGGTGCGCAGTTCGTACGGGGTGACGTGGCTGCGGTAGGTCGCCCACTCGGTGCGCTTGTTGCGCAGGAAGAAGTCAAAGACGTGCTCCCCCAACGTCTCCGCGACCAGCTCCGAGGACTCCATGGCGCGCAGCGCGCTGTCGAGGCTGGTGGGCAGTTCGCGATAGCCCATCGCGATCCGCTCCTCGGGGGTCAGGTCCCACACGTTGTCTTCGGCCTGCGGCCCCAGCACGTAGCCCTTCTCCACCCCGCGCAGGCCGGCGGCCAGCAGCACGGCGAAGGTCAGGTAGGGGTTGCACGCCGAGTCGGGGCTGCGCACCTCGACGCGCCGCGACGACGTCTTGTGCGGCGTGTACATCGGCACCCGCACCAGCGCCGAGCGGTTGGCCGCCCCCCAGGACGCGGCGGTGGGAGCCTCGCCGCCGCCCACCAGCCGCTTGTAGGAGTTCACCCATTGGTTGGTGACGGCGCTGATCTCGGAGGCGTGCTCGAGGATGCCGGCGATGAACGACTTGCCCACGTCCGAGAGCTGCAGCGGGTCGTCGGGGCTGTGGAACGCGTTGACGTCGCCCTCGAACAGGCTCATGTGGGTGTGCATCGCCGAGCCGGGATGCTGCCCGAACGGCTTGGGCATGAACGAGGCGCGGGCGCCGTTCTCGATCGCGACCTCCTTGATGACGTAGCGGAACGTCATCACGTTGTCGGCCATCGACAGGGCGTCGGCGAAGCGCAGGTCGATCTCCTGCTGGCCGGGCGCGCCCTCGTGGTGGCTGAACTCCACCGAGATGCCCATGAACTCCAGCGCTTCGATGGCGTGCCTGCGGAAGTTGGAGGCGGAGTCGTGGATGGCCTGGTCGAAGTAGCCGGCGGTGTCGACGGGGACGGGCGGCGTGCCGTCGTCGGGCCCGGGCTTGAGCAGGAAGAACTCGATCTCGGGGTGCACGTAGCAGGAGAAGCCCAGGTCGTTGGCCTTCTGCAGCTGGCGGCGCAGCACGTGCCGCGGGTCGGCCCAGGACGGCGACCCGTCCGGCATGGTGATGTCGCAGAACATTCGCGCCGAGTGGTGGTGGCCGTTGGGCGAGGCCCACGGCAGCACCTGGAAGGTGGACGGGTCGGGGTTGGCGACGGTGTCGGATTCCGACACCCGGGAGAAGCCCTCGATCGAGGAGCCGTCGAAGCCGATGCCCTCCTCGAAAGCGCCTTCGAGTTCGGCCGGGGCGATGGCGACCGACTTGAGGAACCCGAGCACATCGGTGAACCACAGCCGAACGAAGCGGATGTCCCGTTCCTCGAGGGTGCGCAGGACGAATTCCTTCTGTCGATCCATATCTCGAACAGTAGGCAACCGCTGTTAATTCTGTGTTACCGATGCCCGCTCAGAACCGTTGCGGTGGGGCGTGCGGCGCTGGTCAGGACTGGCAGCGATACGACGCCGGCGGCGGCGTGCCGGCGACGAAATAGCGCACCACGGCGTTGTCCACGCACTGGTCGCCGTTGAACACCGCGGTGTGCTGCGTCCCGTCGTAGGTGATCAGCGGGCCGCCGAGCTGGCGGGCCAGATTCACCCCGGCCTGATACGGCGTGGCCGGGTCGTGCGTGGTGGAGACGACGACGACCTTGCCCGCGGGCATCGGCGGGGCGGCGTGCGGCGCCGACGTCGCCGGCACCGGCCACAGCGCGCACAGGTCGCGGGGCGCGTTGCCGGTGAACGGCCCGTAGCTCAAAAACGGCGCGGCCTGGCGGATCTTCTGGTCGGCGCTCACCCAGCTGGCCTGGTCGGTCGGGTTCGGGGCGTCGACGCAGCGGACCGCGTTGAACGCGTCCTGGTCGTTGGAGTAGTGGCCGTTGCGGTCGCGGCCCTGATAGTCGTCGGCGAGCGCCAGCAGATCGCCGGCGTCGGTGCCGCGCGCCAGCCCGAGCAGACCGCTGGTCAGGTACTTCCAGTGCGCCGGCGTGTAGAGGGCGTTGATGGTGCCGGTGGTGGCGTCGGCGTAGCTCAGCCCGCGCGGGTCGGCGGTGCGGCCCGGCCGGGTGACCAGCGGGTCGACCAAAGCGTGGTAGCGGTTGACGAACTGCGCCGGGTCGGTGCCCAGCGGGCAGCCCGGCGAGCGGGCGCAGTCGGTGGCGTAGTCGTTGAAAGCCGTTTGGAATCCGGCCATTTGGTTGATGTTCTCGTCGACCGGCCCGACGGTCGGGTCGATGGCGCCGTCGAGCACCATCGCCCGCACGTGGTTGCTGAACTTCTCCAGGTACGCGGTGCCCAGCTCGGTGCCGTAGCTGTAGCCCAGGTAGTTGATCTGCTCGTCGCCGAGCGCCTGGCGCACCGCGTCCATGTCGCGGGCGACCGAGGCGGTGCCGGCGTTGGCCAGGAACGCGGTGCCCATCCGGTTGACGCACTGCTGGGCCAGCTGCCGGTAGAGCTGCTCGATGTGGGCAACCCCGGCCGGGCTGTAGTCGACCATGGGTTCGCGCCGGTAGGCGTCGAACTCGGCGTCGGTGCGACACCGCAGCGACGGCGTCGAGTGGCCCACCCCGCGCGGGTCGAAGCCGACCAGGTCGAAGCTGCGCCGGATGGCCGAGTTGTCCATGTCGGAGGCCATCGCGGCCACCATGTCGACGGCCGAGCCGCCCGGGCCGCCGGGGTTGACCAGCAGCGAGCCCATCCGCTGACCGGTCGCCGGTACCCGGATCACGGCGAGCTTGGCCTGCCCGGCGCCTGGGTTGTTGTAGTCGATCGGGACCGACACCGTGGTGCACTGCGCGGTCGGGATATCGCTTGTGTCCGTGACGAATTGGCTGCAGCTCCCCCAGCCCTGCGGCGCCGCGGCCGCCGGCGGATTCGGCGCCGGGGTCTGGCCGGCGCCGGGCTCCGGGGTGGCGCCGGCCACCGGCAACCCGACGCCCGACGTTCCACCGAGGACGAGGCCGAATGAGAGCAGCGCCGAGCTCAACGATCTCAGGCGCGACATGGCTGTCATCGTTGCAGCCCCGGATACCCGTGGCAGCGCGAAACGGTTACGCCTTGGTCTCGGGCCGGACCGCCGAGCCGGCCGCCGCCGAACGTGCACTCAGCGCGAAAAATCCGCGAGAAGCTCGCCGCCAGTGCACGTTCGGCGAAACCTGGGGCGTCAGCACTTGGCGCCGCTGGGCGGGATGGTGCCGCCGACCAGATAGGCCGTCACGTAGTTGTCGATGCAGCCGTCACCCTGGAACACCACGGTGTGCTGCGTTCCGTCGTAGGTCAGCAGCGAGCTGCGCAACTCGTTGGCCAGATCCACCCCGGCCTTGTACGGCGTCGCCGGATCGTGCGTCGTCGATACCACCACGGTGGGCGCCAGCCCGGGCGCGGAGATGGTGTGCGGCTTGCTGGTCGGCGGCACCGGCCAGAACGCGCAGGTACCCAGCGGCGCGTTGCCGGTGAACTGCCCGTAGCTCATGAACGGCGCGATCTCCCGCGAGCGGCGGTCTTCGTCGATCACCTTGGCGCGGTCGGTGATCGGCGGCTGGTCCACGCAGTTGATCGCCACCCGGGCGTCGGTGGCGTTGGTGTAGTGGCCGTGCGCGTCGCGGCGCATGTACATGTCGGCCAGGGCGAGCAGGGTGTCGCCGTGGTGGTCGACGAGTTCGGACAGCCCGTCGGTCAGGTGGTGCCACAGGTTCGGTGAGTACAACGCCATGATGGTGCCGACGATGGCGTCGCTATAGCTCAGTCCGCGTGGGTCATTCGTCGGGATGGGCCGGCCGACCATCGGGTTGTCGGGATCGACCATCGGGTCCACCAGGCTGTGGTAGACGTCGACGGCTTTGGCCGGGTCGGTGCCCAGCGGGCAGTTCGGTTGCTTGGCGCATTCGGCGGCGAAGTTGTTGAACGCGTCCTGGAATCCCTTGGCCTGCCGCAGATCGGCTTCGATCTGGTCGGCGTTGGGGTCGACGGCGCCGTCGAGGATCATCGCCCGCACGTTGTGCGGGTAGGCCTCGGCGTAGGCCGAGCCGATCCGGGTGCCGTAGGAGTAGCCGAGGTAGGTCAGCTTGTCGTCGCCCAGCGCCGCGCGGATCGCGTCGAGGTCGCGGGCGACGTTGACGGTCCCGACGTTGGCCAGAAACTTCTTGCCCATCTTGTCGACGCAGCGGCCGACGAACTGTTTGGTTTCGTCCTCGATGTGGGCCACCCCGGCCGGGCTGTAGTCGACGTTGGGCTCGGTGCGCAGCCGGTCGTTGTCGGCGTCGGAGTTGCACCAGACCGCCGGGCGCGACGCGCCCACCCCGCGCGGGTCGAAACCGACCAGGTCGAAGCGTTCGCGGACCCGCTTGGGCAACGACTGCACGACGCCCAGCGCCGCCTCGATGCCCGACTCCCCCGGCCCGCCGGGGTTGATCACCAGCGAACCGATCTTGTCCCCGGTGGCGGGGAAACGGATCATCGCCAGCGTCGCCACATCGCCGTCGAGGTGGTCGTAGTCGACCGGGACGGCCAGCTTGCCGCACAGCGCACCGGCGGGCAGTTTGACCTTCGGGTTGGCGGCCCGGCACGGCGTCCACTCCACGGCCTGGCCCAGCTTGGGCCCGGACATGACGGCGCGTCCCACCACCACTCGGACGCAGCCCGCCAACAGCAACGCGACCGCGGCGATCGACATCCAGATCAGCAGCGTGCGCGCGCTCTTACCGCGACGAGACAGGCCCATGCCCACATATGCTGCCAGAGGAAACTTGGGATCCTGATCAGCGGCACCGCGGCCCGGCTACCGCGCCGCCGCCCGCAGCTCCTCCATCGCCACCGCGAACTCGTCGGCCAGCTCCCACAGGTCGGGCACCAGGTCCGGGCAGCCGATCAGCCCGACGTCCAGCTTGCCCCGCAACGACATGGCGGTGATGTTGAGCCCCGAGCCGTGAAAGATCGGCCCCAGCGGATACATCGCCTTGACCTCGCAGCCCAGCAGGTACAGCGGAAGCTGCGGCCCGGGCACGTTGGAGACCACCAAGTTGTGCACCGGCATGCTGTCGGTGAACCGGGTCCGCGCGTAAAGCCGCATCGCGATGCCGAACACCGCCGGCGCCGCGAATTGCGTCCAATCCTGCAGCAATGACGCCCCGATGGCCGAACTGTGTTCTTTGGCAAGCGAATTCGCGTGGGCGATCGCTTTCAGCCGCTGCACCGGGTCGGCGATTTCGGTGTGCAGGGACGCGAACATGGCCGACACCTGATTTCGGCCGGGCCGGTCGGATTTGCCGTGCACGGAAATCGGGACCGACGCCACCAGCGACGAATCCGGCAATGCGTTTCGCTCCGCCAGATATTGGCGCAGCACGCCGGAAACCAGGGCCATCACCACGTCGTTGACTTTGACGCCGAAATGGTTCTTCACCGCTTTGACGTCGTCGAGATTCAATTCGGCATACGCGATGCAGCGCCGGTTGCTGATCCGGGCGTTGAACACCGTCGCAGGCGCCGCGAACGGGCGGGCCATGGCCGCGCCGTCGAGCGCCCGTCGCACCGTGGCCAGCACCGACGACGCGGTGTCGGGCACCACGCTGGCCAGCCGCAGCGGCCGGGCCGCGAACCTGACCAGGCCGCCGGCGGCGATCCGCCACCCGGCGCCGCCGCCGACGCCCGCGGCCGGTTCCGGCGCCGCGGCGTCGGGCTCGGTCGCGCACAGCTGCGACATCAGGTTGGCGCCGGTCACCCCGTCGACGCCGGCGTGGTGCACCTTGGTCATCACCGCCAGCCGCCCGTCCCGGTGACAGTCGGTGCCGGCCACGCCCTCGATCACCCACATCTCCCATAGCGGCCGGCGGCGGTCCAGCGGCGTCTGGGTGATGTGGCCGCAGATCTGCGACAGCTCGGCACGCCCGCCCGGCGCCGGCACGGCGATGCGGTGCAGATGACGGTCGACGTCGAAGTCCTCGTCGTCCACCCAGACGGGATGGTCCAGATTCAGCGGGCTGTCGGCGAGCTTTTCCCGAAACGGCGGAATCGCCCGGATGCGGCGCACCAGGGCGTCACGCAGCCGCTCGAAGGTGTAGCCGCCCGGCACCGTCGAGGTGTCCAGCTCGATGATCGAACACACATGCATGGGCTGCGACGAGGTCTCCAGGTACAGGAAGCTGGCGTCGAGTCCACTCAGCCGCTGCATGCGCAGCATGGTATGTCTCACACCGCCGCGGCGGTGCGACTGCGCAAAAGAAATGGCAGAATGACACCGTCAGACGAGCCCGGGGACCCGCTCAGGATTTTCCAAAACTGAGGGCCACGAGGATCGACCCGACCACCCACTAGGACAACGATGTCTGAGCACAATGTTTACGGTGCCGCCCAGCCGGCCCAGCCCGCCCAACCTGCCCAGCCGCGCACCAGGATTCGCACCCACCATCTGCAGAAGATGAAGGCCGAGGGCCACAAGTGGGCCATGCTGACGGCGTACGACTATTCCACCGCCCGCATCTTCGACGAGGCCGGCATCCCGGTGCTGCTGGTGGGCGACTCGGCGGCCAACGTCGTCTACGGCTACGACACCACGGTGCCGGTGTCGATCGACGAGCTGATCCCGCTGGTCCGCGGCGTGGTGCGGGGGGCCCCGCACGCCCTGGTGGTCGCCGATCTGCCGTTCGGCAGCTACGAGGCCGGGCCGGCCGCCGCGCTGGCCGCCGCCACCCGGTTCATGAAGGAGGGCGGCGCGCACGCGGTGAAGCTGGAGGGCGGCGAACGGGTGGCTGAGCAGATCGCTCACCTGACCGCGGCCGGCATCCCGGTGATGGCGCACATCGGCTTCACCCCGCAGAGCGTGAACAGCCTGGGCGGTTTCCGGGTGCAGGGCCGCGGCGACGCGGCCGAACAGACCATCGCCGACGCGATCGCCGTCGCCGAGGCCGGAGCGTTCTCGGTGGTGATGGAGATGGTGCCGGCCGAGCTGGCCACCCAGATCACCGGCAAGCTCACCATCCCGACCATCGGGATCGGCGCCGGCCCCAACTGCGACGGCCAGGTTCTGGTTTGGCAGGACATGGCCGGCATGAGCAGCGGCAAGTCCGCCCGCTTCGTCAAGCGCTTCGCCGACATCGGCGGCGAATTGCGCCGCGCCGCAACGCAGTATGCGCACGAGGTGGCCGCCGGGGTCTTCCCGGCCGACGAACACTGCTTCTGAGGCGGTCGTTGGGGCCCTCGCCCCGCTGCGCTACTGTGACGGCGTAGCAAGGGTTTTAGCGCGCACCGCAGCCGTCCCGGTCACGACCCGACGGCCCGTGTGGGCTGAAAGTCCTTGTGTGGCAACGATGTACGATTGCCGAAGACGGATTGTCTAGCGCAAGGGTGGGACCACATCGACCGGGGGAATCGTGGTGACTTAGTGCACCGTCGACTGGTGTTCAAGTTGCCGCTGCTATTGGCAGGAGGCATGGCTTTGGCCCGAGCACCGCACGCGTCCGCGCAGCCGCCCCGCACGTCGCCGCAGGCAAGCCGGTGGTCACCCGAGCGGGCCAACCGCTGGTATCAGGCGCAGGATTGGCCGGTCGGCGCGAACTACATCACCTCCAACGCCATCAACCAGCTGGAGATGTTCCAGCCGGACACCTTCGACCCCCGCCGCATCGACACCGAACTGGGCTGGGCCCGCCGCAACGGGTTCAACGCGGTGCGCGTCTTCCTGCACGACCTGCTGTGGGAACAGGACCACCGGGGGTTTCAGGGCCGCCTGGCCCGGTTCGTCGACATCGCGGCCCGACACGGCATCAAGCCGCTGTTCGTGTTGTTCGATTCGTGCTGGGATCCGTTTCCCCAACCGGGTCCGCAGCGGGCGCCCCGGCCCGGCATCCACAATTCGGGCTGGGTGCAAAGCCCGGGCGCGGCGCGGCTGGACGACCACGGCTACCTGCACACCCTGCGCGGCTACGTCACCGGGGTGCTGGCGCAATTCCGCACCGACGACCGCATTCTGGGCTGGGACCTGTGGAACGAGCCGGACAATCCCGCCGACGCCTACGCCTCGGTCGAGCGCACGGACAAGCTGGACCGGGTCGCCGAGCTGCTGCCGCAGGTGTTCGCGTGGGCCCGCTCGGTGGATCCCTGCCAACCGCTGACCAGCGGCGTGTGGCAGGGCGAGTGGGCCGACCCGGCACGGCGCAGCGTCATCAGCGGCATCCAGCTCGACAACTCCGACGTCATCACCTTCCACTGCTACGGCGAACCGGCGGCGTTCGAGAAGCGCATCGCCGATCTGGTGCCGCTGGGGCGCCCGATCCTGTGCACCGAGTACATGGCCCGGCCGCTGGGCAGCACGGTGCAAACCATCCTGCCGATCGCCAAGCGCGCCAACGTCGGCGCGTTCAACTGGGGCCTGGTCGCCGGGAAAACCCAGACGTTTTTCCCGTGGGATTCCTGGGAGCATCCGGATCCGGCGATGCCCCGGGAATGGTTCCACGACCTGCTGGATCCCGACGGGCGGCCGTTCCGGGACAGCGAGATTCAGACCATCCTCGAGCTGAGCGATCTGGCGATGCATCTGCAGCCGCCGCCGGCCGGCTGACCGGCCGGGGCCGTCAGCGGCAGCGGTCCTGGAAATCGGTGAGCGGCTGGCGGATGCCCTCCAGGTCGGCGTGGGTCTGCGGGTTGGCATCCATGTACTGCTTGAGCTGCGCGCGCATCTCGTCGCGGGGCTGGCCCTTCAAGCTGGTGAAGTAGGCGTTGACGTCCGGGTGACTGAACAGATACGCCGACGTGGCTGCGGCGACGCCCGCCGACACCTGGGCCAGGTCGGCCGCCGTGCAGTTCGGCAGCGACGCCGGCGCCGGTTCCGGATCGTCCATCGGCCAGTCGGCCGCCGCCGGTCCCGCCGTCAGCACAAGCGTCGCGACAAGGCCGGCGACGGTCATTGCCACCCCGGCCGCGCCGGCCGCGATTCTTTCGCCGATGACTCGGCGTGCCGAGCGAGCAAAAGGCGCCATGGAACGCTCCATTCGTCGGTTCTGCCGAAAGGCGGGTGTGCGTATGGCAAACCATAAGGGTTTCCTCGCCGCACGGGCGCCGATTCGCGGCGAAGAATTGCGCGGCCGCCAGGCGATTATTTCCGATTCCCGCCCGCCGCCGGCTCACGACGGCACAATGCAATCAGGTGGCAATCAAAGCGTCGGAAGGAGAGCGCGGATGAATGCGCGCCGGTGCCGTGCGGCGTTGCTGGTGCTCTGCGGTCTGGCCGCGGTGCCCGCGATCTTGGTCGCCGTGCCCGGCGCCGATCGCGCGGACGCGACCGTGTGCGTGGGCGCCGGCCGGCGCGTCACGGTGAGCGGGTGCACCAACATCGGCGACAACATCGCCCGCTACGCCCCGCCGCCGGCCGTTTACGCGCCGCTGCCCGAAGACGACACCTCGACTCCCCCGCCGCCTCCACCGCCGTAACGCCGTCACCGCGGTATGGCAGGCTATGGGTGCTCATCCGCCCCTGTCCACCATGTTGACGGCCGCGCCCGGCGCCCCCGACGCGCCTCCGACGCGCCTCCGATGGAGCCCGAAGATGCCTGCACAAGCGCCGCAGACCTCGCGTCATCTCGAGGTGGAGCGCAAGTTCGACGTGGTCGAGTCCACGGTGATGCCCTCGTTCGAAGGGATCGCCGCGGTCGCCCGGGTCGAGCAGTCGCCGACCCAGATCCTGGACGCGACGTATTTCGACACGCCCGCACATGACTTGGCGCGCAACAAGATCACCCTGCGCCGGCGCACCGGCGGCTCGGACGCCGGATGGCACCTGAAGCTGCCCGCCGGGCCCGACGCGCGCACCGAAGTCCGGGCACCGCTGGACGCCTCCGACGCCGACACCGTGCCCACCGAGTTGGTCGATGTGGTGCTGGCGATCGTCCGCAACCGTCCGCTGCGGCCGGTCGCGCGGATCACCACCGAGCGTGACACGCAGGTGCTCTACGACGCGGCGGGCCAGCCGCTAGCCGAGTTCAGCAACGACCACGTCACCGCGTGGGCGACGCCGAGCGCGCCCGAGGGCCCCGACGACGGTTCCGGCGGTGTCGACGAGGGTTCCGGCGGTTTCGACGACACCGCCGCGTCGCCCACCGATCAGGCGCCCACCCAAAACCCGCCCACCCGACATCCGCCCACCCAACAGGAGTGGCGGGAATGGGAATTGGAGCTGCTCGGCGGCAACGGGCACGCCGAGGGCGCCGCCGGCGCCGAGCTGCTGAACCGGCTGAGCAACCGGCTGCTGGACGCCGGAGCGGTGCCGGCCGGCCACGGCTCCAAGCTGGCGCGGGTGCTGGGCCGCGCGCCGTCGCCCAACGGCGCGCGGCCGCCCGAGGATCCGCTGCAGCGCGCGATCGCCGAGCAGGTTCGCGAGCTGCTGGTGTGGGATCGCGCCGTGCGCGCTGACGCCTTCGACTCCGTCCACCAGATGCGGGTCACCACCCGCAAGCTGCGCAGCCTGCTGCGCGACTACCAGGATTCGTTCGGGTTGGGCGACGACGCGTGGGTGCTCGACGAATTGCGGGAGCTGGCCGGCATTTTGGGGGTGGCCCGCGACGCCGAGGTGCTCGCCGAGCGCTACGAGCGCGACTTGGGCGCGCTCCCACCGGAATTGGTGCGCGGGCCGGTGCGCGAACGTCTGGTCGGGGGTGCCCGGCGCCGCTATCAGGTCGGGCTGCGCCGCTCGTTGATCGCCATGCGGTCGCAGCGCTACTTCCGGCTGCTCGACTCCCTGGACGCGATCGCGGCCCGGCGCCCCGGCCTCCCCGGGGCCGAGGAACAGGCGCCGGTGACCATCGACACCGCCTACCGCAAGGTCCGCAAGGCCGCCAAGGCCGCCGCCCGGGTGGACCGCGAGCACCCCGGCGACCGACACCTACGCGACGAGGCGATACATCGAATCCGCAAGCGCGCCAAGCGACTTCGATACACTGCGACGGCGACCGGAGCGGCGCGGGTGGCCGAGCGGGCCAAGGCCGTGCAGTCACTGCTGGGCGATCACCAAGACAGCGTGGTCAGCCGCGAACACCTGAGCCAGGAGGCGCAGGCCGCGCACGCCGCCGGCGAGGACACCTTCACCTACGGGCTGCTCTATCAGCGCGAGGCCGATCTGGCGCAACGCTGCCGTGACGAACTCGACGACACGCTGCGCAAACTCGGCAAGGCGGTGCACAAGGCGGATTAGCCCGCAACCGCCCGCAACGAAGCCGGGGCGGACGAGTTGGCCTGTAAGCCGGATTCTGTTCCGCGCCGCCGGAAAACCGGCGGCGCGGCGGCGACCATCCATCTGGACACACCGTCACCGGGTGCCTCGAGCGGCCTACCCGCAGGCTCGGGCGAGCAACCCTCGGACGCCTGCGCGGCCGTGCCGGCGGCACGGCCTTCTTGGCCTTGCTTCGGGTGGGGTTTGCCGAGCCACCCCGGTCACCCGGGGTGCTGGTGCGCTCTTACCGCACCGTTTCACCCTTACCACCGCGAGGGTGGCGGTCTGTTTTCTGTGGCACTTTCCCGCGAGTCACCTCGGATTGCCGTTAGCAATCACCCTGCTCTGTGAAGTCCGGACTTTCCTCGACTCGGGATACGAGCCGCGGCCGCCCGGCCAACTCGTCCGCGACGATCCACGGTACCCGCTGCGCCCGGCCGGTGCCAGCAACGCCCTCGCCGCGGGCGGGCGGGCCCTATCGTGGACCTGATGGACCGATGGCACAGGCGCGTCGACTCCGGCGATTGGGACGCCATCGCCGCCGCGGTCGGCGAATTCGGCGGGGCGCTGCTGCCGCGGCTGGTCACGCCCCGGGAAGCCGCACGGCTGCGCGAACTCTACGCCGACGACGGCCTGTTCCGGTCGACCATCGACATGGCCCCCAAACGCTACGGCGCCGGGCAGTACCGCTACTTCCGCGCGCCCTATCCCGAGCCGATCGAACAACTCAAACAGGCCCTCTATCCCCGGTTGCTGCCGATCGCCCGGGACTGGTGGGGCAAACTCGGCCGTGACCCCGTGTGGCCGGACCGCCTCGACGACTGGCTGGCGGCCTGCCACGCGGCCGGCCAGCAACGGTCCACCGCCCTGATGCTCAAATACGGTGCCGGCGACTGGAATGCGCTGCATCAGGATCTCTACGGGGACTTGGTGTTTCCGCTTCAGGTGGTGATCAACCTGAGCGATCCGCAGACCGACTACACCGGCGGCGAATTCCTGCTTGTCGAGCAGCGGCCGCGCGCCCAATCCCGCGGCACCGCAACGCAATTACCTCAGGGCCATGGCTATGTCTTCACCACCCGGGAACGTCCGGTGCGCTCGGCCCGCGGCTGGTCCGCGGCGCCGGTACGCCACGGGGTCTCGGTGGTGCGTTCCGGCCAGCGCTACGCGATGGGCTTGATCTTTCACGACGCCGCGTAGGCCTGTTCGGTCCGCCGCAACATCATGATGTTGTCCATCAACGTCCCGACTTCTCCGTTCGGACCGGTCATTTCGCGCCCCGCGGCCTCGGCCCGCAGCCGGGTCCACCCGTCCGGATCCAGCCGCAGCGACCCGAGCACCTCCTCGACACCCGGAAAGTGGTGACCGTCGTGCTGCGCCCACGGTGGCGCCGCGCCGTGGTCGACGATCAACAGCACACCGCCGGGCTTCACCCGGGTGGCCGCCCGGCGCAGCACGGCGTCCCGGTCGAGGTGCACCGGCGAGTGGAAATACTGGGCGGAGATCAAGTCGAACATCCCTTCCGGGAAGCTCTCGTTGAGGTCGTGGCGCTGAAAGTCGATCCGCGCCAATAATTTCCGCGACGCTGCTGCCTCGGCGGCGCGGCGTAGCGCGGTGGCCGAGATGTCCACCGCCAGTACCGTCCAGCCGCGCTGCGCCAGCCACAGCGCGTCGGCACCCTCCCCGCAGCCCAGATCCAGCGCCCGCCCCGCCGGCAAGTCGGCGGCCAGTTCGGCCAGCCGCGGATTGACCCGCCCGCTCCACACCCGCTCGGCGCCGCGATAGCGTTCTTCCCAAAACCGCCCGGCCTCACCGGGTTCGCACGAAGTGTCCATACCGCGAGCTTGCCCAGCCGCCCAAGTTTTGCCAAGCTTGTTTGCCATGCAGGCAAACACCGACATCGACGTCCAGGTGCGCCGGCGGCTGCGGGAGCTGCGCGTGCAGCGCGGCCTGACGTTGCAGGAGGTGGGTGCGCGGGCGGGGATCGACGTGTCGACGCTGAGCCGCCTGGAGTCCGGGAAGCGCCGGCTGGCGCTGGATCACCTGCCGCGGCTGGCCCGGGCGCTCTCGGTCAGCACCGACGAGCTGTTGCAGCCCGCGCAGGCGCCCGACCCGCGGGTGCGCGGGTCGGCGCACACCCACCACGGCGTCACCTACTGGCCGCTGACCCGCCAGGGCCCCGCCGGCGGCCTGCACGCCTTCAAGATCCGGGTCAGCGCCCGGCGGCGCACCCCGCCCGCCGAGCTGCCCGTGCACGAGGGACAGGACTGGATGTACGTGCTGGCCGGCCGGATGCGGCTGATCCTGGGCGACCGGGACTTCACCATCGATCCCGGCGAGGCGGTCGAGTTCTCGACGTGGACTCCGCACTGGTTCGGCGTGGTCGAGGGGCCGGTGGAGGCCATCGTCATCTTCGGACCGCACGGCGAGCGGCTGCACCTGCACAGTTAGCCGGCCGCGCCATTGCCTGGCGCCGACGATGGTGCCAGGCTCACCCCATGACCGAAGCCGGAGGTTTCGTCGACCAGACCGTCACCGGAGTCGCGGAGCCGCAACCGATGTACAAGGCGCTGCGCGAGTCCAACCCGGTGTTCCGGTCCCCGCAGGCGGTGGTGCTCAGCCGCCTCGCCGACATCGAGATGGCGCTCAAGCACACCGAACTGTTTTCGTCGAACATGGACGCGGTCGACCTGGGCAACGTGCGGCCGTTGATCCCGCTGCAGATCGACCCGCCCGAGCATGCCAAGTACCGCCGCATCCTCGACCCGCTGTTCACCCCGCGCGAGATGGCCCGCCGCGAACCGCTCGTCACCGAGCTGGTCAACGAGATGATCGACCGGTTCGCCGCGCGGGGCGAATGCGACTTCCACGCCGAGTTCGCGGTTCCCCTGCCGTGCACGGTGTTCCTGCAGCTGCTGGGTCTGCCGCTGGAGGACCTCGACCGATTTCTGCTGTGGAAGGACGGGGTGATCCGCCCGGCGGGCGACTCGGGGTTCGACCGCCGCCACGAGAGCTCCGCCGGTGTGGCTCAACAGATCTACGAGTACTTCGACAAGGCCATCGACGAGCACATCGCGGTCCCGCGTGACGACGTGCTGTCCGCGATGATCGCCGCCGACGTGGGCGGGCAGCCGCTGTCCCGCGAGGAGCTGCTCGACATCTGCTTCCTGTTCCTGATCGCCGGTCTGGACACCGTCACCGACTCGCTGGACTGCTTTTTCGTCTACCTGGCGCGCCACCCCGAGCACCGTCGTCAGCTTGTCGAGCGGCCCGACGTGCTGCCCGGCGCCGTCGAGGAGCTGTTGCGTTGGGAGACACCGGTTCCCGGTGTCGCTCGCGTCGCAACGCAAGACGTCGAGGTCGGCGGCTGCCCGATCAGCAAGGGCGAACGGGTCAGCCCGCTGCTCGGCGCGGCCAACACCGACCCGGCCGAGTTCCCCGACCCCGAAACCGTCGACTTCACCCGCAGCCCCAACCGACACCGGGCCTTCGGCGGCGGCCCGCATCGCTGCCTCGGCTCTCATCTGGCCCGCATGGAGTTGCGCGTGGCACTTCGCGAATTCCATGGGCGCATACCGGATTACGAGATCAAACCGGGCACGCAGCTGACCTACACCGCCGCGCTGAGGTCGGTGGAGTCGCTGCCGCTGGTCTTCCCAGTGCGATGAGGGCGCGATGAGGCGCGTCGTCGTCGACGCCGAGCGCTGCACCGGTCACGGACGCTGTTACACCCTGGCGCCCGACGTCTTCGACGCCGACGAGTTCGGCCACTGCGTGGTGCGGGCCCGGGCGGGTCTCCGGTGAGCTCGAGGCGCAGGCCGGCGTCGGCGAGCAGAACTGCCCGGAGCAGGCCATCACCGTGCACCCGCCCGCCGGCGACGGCTAACCCGGCCGGCGGGCTTCCCGGCGTCCTACAGGTATCCGGTCTGGTTGACCAGCCGCACCGAAGCGGCTCCGTCGGAATAGAACTCGGCGATGCTCAGCGAGGCGAGGTCGAGATGCAACCGGTACAGGATGCCCGGCCCGGCGTCCAGCGCCTCCCGCAGCAGCATCTTGATCGGCGTCACGTGCGACACCACCAGCACGGTGCTGCCCTGCTGTGCGGCGATGATCTTCTGGCGAACCCGCGACACCCGCTCGGCCACCGAGTCGAAGCTCTCCCCGCCCGGCGGAGCGGTGCTGGTGTCACGCAGCCAGCGCCGGTGCAGTCCGGGGTCGCGCTCGGCGGCCTCGCCGAACGTCAACCCCTCCCAGGCCCCGAAATCGGTTTCGATCAGGTCGTCGTCGACGGTCACGTCCAGGCCCAGCGCCTTGGCGGCGACCGCCGCGGTGTCGTAGGCCCGTTGCAGCGGGGAGGCGAACACCGCCGAAATCCCGCCGCGCGCGGCCAGATAGCGTGCCGCCGCGTCGGCCTGCCGCCGTCCCGTCTCGGTGAGTGCGGGGTTGCCGCGCCCGGAATAGCGGCGCTGCACCGACAATTCGGTCTGCCCGTGTCGCAGCAACAGCAGCCGGGTCGGGGTGCCACGCGCCCCGGTCCACCCGGGCGCCGCCGGTGACGGCGCCGCGGCGGTTTTCCCGGCGTCGACGGCGGTCGGATCGGATTGTTCGGCCCGCCCAAGCTTTTCCGCCGGCTCGGGCTTTTCCGCCGTGCCGGTGGCCGCGGCGGCCGCGTCCATCGCCTCGTTGGCCAGCCGGTCGGCGTGCGAGTTGCGCTCGCGGGGAATCCACGAGTAGCTGATCCTGTCGAACCGCGCCGCCAGGCCTCGGGCCTGGGCGTGCAGTTCGATCAGGTCGGGGTGTTTGACCTTCCACCGCCCCGACATCTGCTCCACCAACAGCTTGGAATCCAGGTAGACCTCGGCCTCGGTGGCGCCCAGCTTCAGCGCGTCGTCCAAACCGGCTATCAGGCCGCGGTATTCGGCGACGTTGTTGGTGGCCCGGCCGATGGCCTGCTTGTTCTCGGCCAGCACGGTGCCGCGGTCCGGTGTCCACACCACGGCGCCGTACCCGGCGGGGCCGGGGTTGCCGCGCGATCCGCCGTCGGCTTCGATGACGACCTTCACTGACCGGGCCCCTTGACCCGCAGCAGGATTGCCCCGCATTCCGGGCACCGCACCACGTCGTCCTCGGCCGCCGCCGAGATCCGGGACAGCTCCCCGCGGTCGATTTCCAGCCGGCAGGCGCCGCACCGCCGTCCCAGCAGCTGCCCGGCGCCCGGCCCGCCCCGGGCGCGTTGCCGTTCGTAGAGGGCGAACAGCTCGGGGTCCAGTTCGGCGCTCAGCGCCTCGCGCCGCGACGAATGCAGCGCACGGGACTCGCTGATCTCGCCGCGCGCGGCGTCCAGATCGCGCCGCGCGGTGGCCATCGCGGCCTCAAGCTCCTTGAGCGTCTGCTGCTCGCCGTCCAGCTGGGCCTGCAGCTCCTCGCGCCGCTCCATCACCTCCAGCAGCGAATCCTCCAGGCTGGTCTGGCGACGCTGCAGGGTCTCCAGCTCGTGCTGAAGGTCGGCCAGCTGCTTGGCGTCGATCGCTCCGGACTGCAGCAGCGAGCGGTCGCGGTCTTCGCGCTGGCGCACCGCGTCGACCTCGGCTTCCAGCCGCCGCACGTGAGCATCGATGTCTTCCAAGGCGATTCGCACCGCCCCCAGCCGGTCACCGGCGGCGTCGTACTCCTGCTGCATCCGCTCGCAGGCCTGCTGCTCGGGCAGATGCTCGGCCCGGTGCGCCAGCCGGGACAGCTCGGCATCCACGTTCGCCAGCTCCAGTAGTGAACGCTGCTGTGCCACATCGGCTTTCATCGTCCCTCACCCCCGTCGTGCTCGACATTCCACGGGTCGGTGCGAATCGAGCTCACCCGCACGTCGAGCCGTCCACCGAACCGGGACCGCAGCAGGTCGGCGGCCTGGGCGCACCACGGGAATTCGCTCGCCCAGTGTGCCACGTCGATCAGGGCCACCTCGGAGGCCCGGCGATGCTCGTCGGCAGGGTGGTGGCGCAGGTCGGCGGTGAGGTAGGCCTGCACCCCGGCGCCGGCCGCGGCGGCCAGCAGCGAATCGCCGGCGCCGCCGCACACCGCGACCCGCGACACCGCCAGCTCCGGGTCGCCCGCCGCCCGCACTCCCCAGGACGTCGCCGGCAGCGCCGCGTCGACCCGGGACACGAAGCGCCGCAACGGCTCCGGGTACTCCAGCCGCGCGATGCGGCCCAGCCCGGCGTCGCCGGGCGGGGGCAGCAACGCGAAGATGTCGAACGCGGGCTCCTCGTAGGGATGGGCGGCGCGCATCGCCGCCAGCACTGCGGCCCGGGCCCGTGCGGGGGCCACCACCTCGACCCGTTCCTCGGCCACCCGTTCCACCCTGCCGACACTGCCCACCGCGGGCGAGGCGCCCTCGTGCGGCAGGAACTGCCCGATGCCGGTGACGCTCCAGCTGCAATGCGAATAGTCGCCGATATGGCCCGCGCCGGCGGCGAAGACGGCTTCCCGCACCGCGTCCGCGTTCTCGCCGGGCACGTAGATGACCCACTTGTCCAGATCGGAGGCGGGCCGGGCCGGTTCCAGCACGGCCTCCACGGTCAGGCCGAGCGCATCGGCCAGCGCGTCGGAGACCCCGGGCGATGCCGAGTCGGCGTTGGTGTGCGCGGTGAACAGCGACCGCCCGGTGCGGATCAGCCGGTGCACCAGCGCACCCTTGGGCGTGCTGGCCGCGACGGTGTCCACCCCGCGCAGCAGCAGCGGGTGGTGGGCCAGAAGCAGCCCGCCGGCCGGGACCTCGTCGACCACCGCGGGTGTCGCGTCCACCGCCACGGTCACGGACTCCACCGGTTCGTCGGGGTCCCCGCAGACCAGCCCCACCGAATCCCAGGGTTCGGCCAGGCCCGGCGGGTAGGCCTCGTCGAGCACCGCGATGACGTCGGCGAGTTTCACGCTCACCGCTGCGCCTCCGCGATCGCCTGCACCAGCAGCGGCCACTCCGGGCGCACCGCGGCGCGCAGGTACCGCTCGTCCAGGCCGACGAACGTGTCACCGCGACGGACGGCGATCCCCTTGTCGTGCAACAGCTTTCGGACCCGGACCGCATCCGGCATCCGGAACAACACAAACGGCGCCCGCCCGTCGAGCACATCGGCGCCCACCGACGCCAGCCCGGCCGCCATCTTCTCGCGCAGCCGGCTCAACCGCTCCGCCCCGGCAGCCGCGTCGGCGACGGCCCGCCGGCCGCAGCAGGCCGCCAGCGCCGTCAGCTGCAGCGTGCCCACCGGCCAGTGCGCCCGCTGCGCGGTCAGCCGCGCCAGCACCTCCGGCGCGCCCAGCGCGTAGCCCACCCGCAGCCCGGCCAGCGCCCACGTCTTGGTCAGGCTGCGCAGCACCAGCACGTCGGGCAGCGCGTCACCGGCCAGCGATTGCGGCTCGCCGGGAATCGCGTCGGCGAACGCCTCGTCGACCACCAGGAGCCGTCCGGGCCGGCGCAGCGCCAGCAGCTGCTCGCGGCCGTGCAGCACCGCGGTGGGATTGGTGGGATTTCCCACCACCACCAGGTCGGCCTCCTCGGGGACGGCCGCGCCGTGCAGACCGAACGGCGGCTCCAGCACGACGTGGTGCACCGGCACCCCGGCCGCGCTCAGCGCCGCGGCCGGCTCGGTGAATGACGGCGCGATGACCGCCGCCCGCTTCGGGCGCAGGTTGCTCAGCAGCGCGAACGCCTCGGCGGCCCCGGCCAGCGGCAGCACCTCGTCGCGGCGGCGGCCGTGCCGTTCGGCGGCGGCGTCCTGCGCCCGGTGCACGTCGTCGTCGCCCGGGTAGCGGGCCAGGTCGGGCAGCCGCGCCGCCAACCGATCCAGCAGCCACTGCGGCGGCCGGCTGTGCCGGACGTTGACGGCGAAATCCAGCATCCCGGGTGCGACGGCCTGATCACCGTGGTAGCGCGCCGCCGGCGGGCTCAGGTTCAGACTCGCCATCCGTGAAACATTAGTGGCCGGCCCGGCGGCCCGGAGCAGCACCGAGCAACACCGTCCCGGCCCGCCGCGGCCATCGAGGACAATGGTGAGGTGACAGGCACAACGTCAGCCGATCCCGCCGCCCCCGCGGCGCAGCTGGTGATCTTCGATCTGGACGGCACGCTGACCGACTCCGCGGAGGGCATCGTGGCCAGCTTCCTGCATGCGCTGGAGTCCATCGGCGCGCCGGTGCCCCCGGGCGACCTCGTCGCGCAGATCGTCGGCCCGCCGATGGACGACACGTTCCGGTCCATGCAACTGGGCGAGGACGCCGAGGCGGCGATCGCGGCGTTCCGCGCCGAGTATGGCGCCCGCGGCTGGGCGATGAACACGCTGTTCGACGGGATCGAGGCGCTGCTGGCCGATCTGCGCGCCGCCGGGGTGCGGCTGGCGGTGGCCACCTCCAAGCTGGAGCCGACGGCGCGGCGCATCCTCGCCCATTTCGGGCTCGACCATCACTTCGAGGTGATCGCCGGGGCCAGCCCGGACGGTTCCCGCAAGGCCAAGGTCGAGGTGCTCGCGCACGCGCTGGCGCAGCTGGAACCGCTGCCCGAGCGGGTGCTGATGGTCGGTGACCGCAGCCACGATGTGCACGGCGCGGCCGCGCACGGCATCGACACCGTGGTGGTCGGCTGGGGCTACGGGCACGCCGACTCGCACCCCGACGGCGTCACCCGCGCCGCCACCATCGACGAGCTGCGGAGGGCGCTGGGTGTCTGAACCGCTGCACGTCACGTTCGTCTGCACCGGCAACATCTGCCGGTCGGTGATGGCCGAGAAGATGTTCGCCGACCAGCTGCGCCGCCGCGGCATGGCCGATGCCGTGCGGGTGAGCAGCGCCGGCACCGGCAACTGGCATGTCGGCGAGTGCGCCGACGAGCGGGCCGCCGGCGTGCTGCGCGCCCACGGCTACCCGACCGAGCACCGCGCCGCGCAGGTGGGCGCCGAGCATCTGTCCGCCGATCTGGTGGTGGCACTGGACCGCAACCACGCCCGGATGCTGCGGCACCTGGGCGTCGACGAGGACCGCATCCGGATGCTGCGGTCGTTCGATCCGCGCACCGGCGCGCACACCCCCGACGTCGACGACCCCTACTACGGCGACAGCAAAGACTTCGAACGCGTCTACACCGTCATCGAGGCCGCGCTGCCCGGCCTGCACGACTGGGTCGACGAACGGCTGGCGCAGAACGGATCGTCGTGATGCCCCGGTGGCTGCGCGGCTTGTCGTTTCTGCTGCGACCGGGCTGGGTCGTGCTGGCACTGGTGGTGGTCGCGTTCGCGTACCTGTGCTTCACCGTGCTCGCGCCCTGGCAGCTGGGCAAGCACAGCAGGACCTCACAGCAGAACCACCAGATCGAACACTCCCTGACCACCCCGCCCGTCCCGCTGAAAACCCTGCTGCCGCAACAAAACTCGGCCGCCCCGGCCGAGCAGTGGCGGCAGGTGAGCGCCACCGGCCACTATCTGGCCGACGTGCAGGTGCTGGCCCGGCTGCGGGTGATCGACTCCAAACCGGCGTTCGAGGTGCTGGCGCCCTTCGTGGTCGACGGCGGGCCCACCGTCTTGGTCGACCGCGGTTACGTGCGGCCGTTGGAGGGGTCGCGGGTCCCGCCGATCCCCCGCCCGCCCGCCGACACGGTGACCATCACCGCCCGGCTGCGCAACTCCGAGCCCGCCGCCGCCGGCAAGGACCCGTTCGTGGGAGACGGTGTGCGGCAGGTGTATTCGATCGACACCGAGCAGATCGCGGTGCTCACCAAGGTGCCGCTCGCCGGGTCCTATCTGCAGTTGGTCGACGGTCAGCCCGGCGGGCTGGGGGTGGTCGGGGTGCCGCAACTGGACGCCGGCCCATTCCTGTCCTACGGCATCCAGTGGATCGCGTTCGGCATCCTGGCCCCGATCGGGGTGGGTTATTTCGCCTACTCCGAGCTGCGGGCCCGCCGCGCGGAAAAGCAACCGGCCGCACCGGCAGCCGAAGCCCCGCAGTCGGTGCAGGACAAGCTCGCCGACCGCTACGGACGCCGCCGGTAGGCGGCCAGCAGCCCGGCCGCCAGGGCCACGGCGGCGGCCTGCACCGCCGCCGACAGCCGCACCGCCCGGCGCAGATCGGTCACCGTGGGCTCGCGGCCGGCGCCGAGCGTCGGCCGGATCTGCAGCTGGTGCCGGTACTGGGTGGGCCCGCCCAGCCGCACGCCCAGCGCCCCGGCGAACGCCGCCTCCACCACGCCGGCGTTGGGGCTGGGATGGCGGGCGGCGTCGCGGCGCCAGGCCCGCGCCGCGCCCGACGGGGAGCCGCCGACCACCGGCGCCAGCAGCACCGTCAGCGACGCGGTGACCCGCGCCGCCGGGTAGTTGGCGATGTCGTCCAATTTCGCTGCCGCCCAACCGAATCGGAGATAGCTCGGCGAGCGGTGGCCGATCATCGCGTCCAGCGTGTTGATGCCGCGATACGCCAGCACCGCGGGCACCCCACCGGCCGCCGCCCACAACAGCGGCGCCACCTGCGCGTCGGAGGTGTTCTCCGCGACCGATTCCAGCGCGGCCCGGGCCAGCCCGGCGGAGTCCAGCGCCGCCGGGTCGCGCCCGCACAGCGACGGCAGCAGCCGACGGGCGGCGTCGACGTCGCCGCGCTGCAGCAGCTCGGCCATGGCCAGCCCGGTGCGGGTCAGCGAGGTTCCACCCGAGCAGACCCATCCGGCCGCGGCGGTCGCCGCGATCGACCAGCGCGGACCGGCGCGCGCGGCGGCCAGGTGCACGGCCAGCCCCAGCAGGCCCACCGCCCCGATCGACACCCCGACGTGCAGCGCGCCGGCGACCCGGCCGTCGCGGTAGCTGAGGTTCTCCAGACCGGCGGCGGCGCGGCCGAACAGCGCCACCGGATGACCGCGGCGCGGGTCGCCCAGCGCGCGGTCGGCCAGGTAACCGATCAGCACGCCGAGGGGGTGCGTCGCCAACACCTGCGCAGCGTCTCATACTGGGGTTCATGGAATCGACGAGGCGGGGCCCGCAATGAAGTGGCCCGCGAAGCGGGTCGCCGACCTGCTGAATCCAGCGGCGACGTTGCTGCCCGCCGCCAACGTCATCATGCAGCTGTCCCTGCCCGGCGTCGGCTACGGCGTGCTGGAAAGCCCGGTGGACAGCGGCAACGTCTACAAGCATCCGTTCAAGCGGGCCCGCACCACCGGCACCTATCTGGCCGCCGCGACCATCGGCACCGACTACGACCGGGCGTTGATCTGCGCGGCGGTGGACGTCGCCCACCGGCAGGTGCGGTCCAGGCCGTCAAGCCCGGTGTCCTACAACGCTTTTGACCCCAAGCTGCAGCTGTGGGTGGCGGCGTGCCTGTACCGCTACTTCGTCGACCAACACGAGTTCCTGCACGGCCCGCTGGATGAGGCCTCGGCCGACGCGGTCTATCGCGACGCCGCGCGGCTGGGCACCACGCTGCAGGTGCCCGAACGGATGTGGCCGCCGGACCGGGCCGCCTTCGACGAGTACTGGAAACGCTCGCTCGACGAGCTGCGCATCGACCCGCCGGTGCGCGAGCACCTGCACGGGGTGGCGTCGCTGGCCTTCCTGCCCTGGCCGCTGCGGGTGCTGGCCGGGCCGTTCAACCTGTTCGCGACGACGGGGTTCTTGGCCCCCGAGTTCCGCGAGATGATGCAGCTGGATTGGACGCCGGCCCAGCAGCGCCGGTTCGGCTGGCTGCTGTTCTCGTTGCGGCTGGCCGACCGGTTGATCCCGCACGGGGTGTGGATCCTCGGCTATCGAATTTACTTGTGGGACATGAGATCCCGGGCGCGCCGGGGCCGCCGGGTGGTCTAGCCGCCCTCAGCGTACCGTCGCGAAGAACACGCGCAGATCCTCGACGAACAGCTCCGGCTGCTCGAATGCGGCGAAATGCCCGCCGCGCGGCATGTCCGTCCAGTGCGTGATGTTGTAGGCCGGCTCGCACCAGGAGCGCGGCGCCTTGAGCAGTTCGCCCGGGAAAGCCGCGACGCCGGTGGGCAATTCGACCCGGTCCCCGCCGCCCCACGCCGAGAAGCTCTCCCAGTACAGCCGGGCCGAGGAGGCGGCGGTGTTGGTCACCCAGTAGACCATCACGTTGTCGAGCAGCTCGTCGCGGCTCAACGCGTTCTCCGGATGCCCGTCGCAATCGGCCCAGTCCCAGAACTTTTCGACGATCCAGGCCAGCTGACCCACCGGTGAATCGGCCAGGCCGTAGCCCAGCGTCTGCGGCCGGGTGGACTGCTGCTTGGAGTAGCCGGTGCCCCGCTTGCGGTGATTCGCCAACGCGGCCAACGCCGCTCGCTCCTGCTCGGTGGGGTTGGTCAGCGCCTCCTGGCCGGGCCTGCCGATCGGCATGTTGAGGTGGATGGCCACGCAGTGGCCGCGATTGCGGCCGATCTGGGTGGTCACCGCCGCGCCCCAGTCGCCGCCCTGCGCGCCGTAGCGCTGATAGCCCAGCCGCAGCATCAGCGTTTCCCAGGCCCGGGCGATCCGCTCCACGCCCCACCCCGCGCGGGTGGGTTTCCCGGAGAAGCCGTAGCCCGGCAGGGACGGGCACACGACGTGGAAGGCGTCCTCGGCGCGTCCCGACGCCGGGTTGGTCAACGGCTCGATCACCTTGTGGAACTCCACGATCGAGCCCGGCCAGCCGTGGGTGATCAGCAGCGGGAACGCGTCGGCGTGCGGCGAGCGCTGATGGATGAAATGGATGTCCAGGCCATCGATCTCGGTGACGAACTGGTCGAACCGATTCAGCGCCGCTTCCCGCGCGCGCCAGTCGTAGTCGTTGGCCCAGTAGTCGGCCAGTTCGCGGGTGTAGGCCAGCGGCATGCCCTGGCTCCAGTCGTCCACGCATTCGGCCTCGGGCCACCGGGTGCGGGCCAGCCGCGCACGCAGATCGTCGAGAACGTCGTCGGGGACATCGATGCGGAACGGTTTCACGCGTTCATAGTGCGCGAGCGTGAGTCCACCGCGACTGTCGGGGCCCGAAATCGCGGCCTGGTGAAGCTCGCTGGCGCCCGCCCGCGAGGATGAGACCCGTGCATCCCCAGTTGACCGCGCGCGTCGAACACGGCCGGTCGCTGCCGGTGCTGGTCTGGCGGTTCACCGAGCCACGCCTGTGCATCTCCTCGGGCCCGCTCGGCGGCGGCATCGGCGCGCGGGACTGGTTGGTCAACGCCACGGTCCCGCTCGATTACGACCGGACAGACCCCGACCGCCACCTGGGCGAGATCGGCGCCGCGCTCGGGCTCGCCGGCGCCGGCTGCGGGCTGCTCACCGCCGTCGACGTGACCCGCCACCACCTCGGCGCCGACGGCGGCGCGCAGGTGACCGCGACGGTCGGGCTCTCCAGCCCCGCCTGGGCGGCCGCGCCCGACCACCACTTCCGCCGCGAGGCGCCGCACCGGGTGGGGACGATCAACATCGTGGTGGCGGCGCCGGTGCGGCTGTCGGAGGCGGCGTTGGTCAACGCCGTGGCCACCGCCACCGAGGCCAAGGCGCAGGCCTTGCACGAGGCCGGGATTCGGGCCACCGGAACCGCCTCGGACGCGGTCGTCGTGCACTGCCCGACGGACGGGGCGGCGGAGGCGTTCGGCGGGCCGCGCTCGACGTTCGGCGCCCGCATCGCGCGGGCGGTGCACGCCGCCGTGCTCGCCGGCGCCCGGTCCTGGATCTCGGGGCAGGCCCACCGGCCACCGGCCGGGAGCCCTACGCCGCCAAGGCATTTCGAGCCGGCTTCGGCGGCCGGCTCGGCACCGCGCGCGGCCGGCCGGCGGGCCGGTCATCGGGTGGGCGCGGACGGTATCGAACCGCCGACCGCTGGTGTGTAAAACCAGAGCTCTACCACTGAGCTACGCGCCCCTGTGCAGGCCGCAGGCTACACGCCCGCCGGCCGGGACCCCAAACTTTCAGGCCTTCAGCGCCGCCAGCGCGTCGGTCCACAGCCGCTGGTCGCGGGACTCGCCGGGCTGCTTCATCTCGGCGAAGCGAATGATCCCGGACCGGTCGACGACGAACGTCCCGCGGTTGGAGTAGCCGGCCTCGTCGTTGAACACGCCGTAGCTCTGGCTGACCGCGCCGTGCGGCCAGAAATCGGACAGCACCGGGAAGGTGAAACCGCTCTCCAGCGCCCAAATCCGGTGTGTGGGTGGTGGACCCACCGAGATGGCCAGCACCGCACTGTCGTCGTTCTCGAACTCGGGCAGATGGTCGCGCAGCTGGTCCAGCTCGCCCTGGCAGATCCCGGTGAACGCCAGCGGGAAGAACACCAGCAGCACGTTCTTGGAGCCGCGGAAGGAGCTCAGCGTGACGCGCTGCTGGTTCTGGTCGCGCAGGGTGAAGTCCGGGGCGGGGGTGCCGACCGACAGCATCAACGCTTCCCGGCGCGCGATTTGGGCTGCACCAGCCGGCTGGCGCTCCAGTCGCCCAGGTTGACCGACGAGGTGGGCATCAGCCCGGCGGTGGGAGCGGCCTCGGCGATCTCGGCCGGCAGCACATGTCCCGGCTTGCCGGTCTTGGGCGTCAACACCCAGATCACCCCGTCCTCGGCCAGCGGGCTGATCGCGTCCATCAGCGTGTCCACCAGGTCGCCGTCCCCGTCCCGCCACCACAGCAGCACGACGTCGACCACCTCGTCGGTGTCCTCATCGAGCAGGTCGCTGCCGCAGGCTTCCTCCACCGCGGCGCGGATCTCGTCGTCGGTGTCTTCGTCCCAGCCCCACTCCTGGACAACTTGGTCCCGTTGGATGCCCAGTTTGCGAGCGTAGCTCGGGGCGTGATCCGCCGCGACCACCGTGGAGCCTCCTTCAACCATGTGCGCCAGCCGTGCACACCGTGTGATTGCCGATTATCGTCGCACAGCCGCGATCCCGTTCACACTTCCGGCTCACTAGGTGGCCAGGCAGAGTTGGATCGCCTTCTTCTTCGTGTCGTTGAGCTGGTCGACGCGCTTGTTGAATTCCGACGTCGACGCGTGCGTGCCGATGGCGTTGGCCACCGCGTGCGCGGCGTCGATGTAGGCATTGAACGCGTCCTTGATCTGCTGCGACATCGCATCGTTGAAGCTGTTGGCCACCGTGTTGGCGCTGTCGTTGAGGGCGTCGATGGCCGGGCCTTCGGTGGGGCCGGTGCCGCGGCCCGAATTGAACGCCTGGACGAATTCGTTGGTCTTGTCGATCGCGTTCTTGCTGGTGGTGACCAGCGCGGCGCAGGCGGTGCGCACCGCCTTGGTGGTCAGCGACTGCTGGCGCTGGGATTCCCGGACGCTCGAGGTCACCGACGAGGCGGAAACCGACGCGGACACGGACTGCCGGTAGGCCGGGGCCACCCGGGTGTCGGGGGTCGCGGTTCCGTTGGTGACGGAGGTGCATCCCACGATGCCGATCAGCGCGGCGGCCACACAGCCCAGCGCCAACGCACCACGCCGGGGGAAAGCCCCCACCTGCATCTGCGGGACGCCACGCCACCGGATGAGCACGGTCCTGACGTTACCGGGTGGGGTGTGCGGCTGTCCCCGACCCGCCGGGGCGTTGCCCGCCGAGTCGGCTACCCGACGTCGACTATCCGCGTCGAACACCGGTGCGGCACGATGGTGGTCGGGGTGCGAACCACCCCACGGCACACATCCCGCCAATTACAGGAGTAGTGGGTTGACAACCGAATTCGTGCGCCACGATCTGGCCACAAACCCCACCGGCCCGGCCGAACCCGACCGCGTCCGGGTGATCCGCGAGGGGGTCGCGTCCTACCTCCCCGACATCGATCCGGAAGAGACGTCGGAGTGGCTGGAGTCCTTCGACGAACTGCTGGAGCGCTCCGGGCCGTCGCGGGCCCGCTATCTGATGCTGCGGCTGCTCGAACGCGCCGGCGAGCAGCGGGTCGCCATCCCGTCGCTGACCTCCACCGACTACGTCAACACCATTCCCACCGAACTCGAGCCGTGGTTCCCCGGCGACGAGGACGTCGAACGGCGCTACCGGGCGTGGATCCGGTGGAACGCCGCCATCATGGTGCACCGCGCGCAGCGGCCGGGAGTCGGTGTGGGCGGCCACATTTCGACCTACGCGTCGTCGGCGGCGCTGTACGAAGTCGGCTTCAACCACTTCTTCCGCGGCAAGTCGCATCCCGGCGGCGGCGACCAGATCTTCATCCAGGGGCACGCCTCCCCGGGGATCTACGCGCGCGCCTTCCTGGAGGGCCGGTTGACCGCCGACCAACTCGACGGCTTCCGCCAGGAGCACAGCCACGCCGGCGGCGGCCTGCCGTCCTACCCGCACCCACGGCTGATGCCCGACTTCTGGGAATTCCCCACGGTGTCGATGGGCCTGGGCCCACTGAACGCCATTTATCAGGCGCGGTTCAACCACTACCTACATGACCGCGGCATCAAGGACACCTCCGATCAGCACGTGTGGTGCTTCTTGGGCGACGGCGAGATGGACGAGCCGGAAAGCCGCGGGCTGATCCAGGTGGCCGCCAACGAGGCGCTGGACAACCTGACGTTCGTGATCAACTGCAACCTGCAGCGCCTCGACGGCCCGGTGCGCGGCAACGGCAAGATCATTCAGGAACTGGAGTCGTTCTTCCGCGGCGCCGGCTGGAACGTCATCAAGGTGGTCTGGGGCCGCGAGTGGGACGCCCTGCTGCACGCCGACCGGGACGGCGCGCTGGTGAACCTGATGAACACCACGCCCGACGGGGATTACCAGACCTACAAGGCCAACGACGGCGCCTACGTGCGCGACCATTTCTTCGGCCGCGACCCGCGCACCAAGGCGCTGGTGGAGAACATGACCGACGCCGAGATCTGGAACCTCAAGCGCGGCGGCCACGACTACCGCAAGGTGTATGCCGCCTACCGGGCCGCCGTCGACCACAAGGGCCAGCCCACGGTGATCTTGGCCAAGACCATCAAGGGCTACTCGCTGGGCGCGCACTTCCAGGGCCGCAACGCCACGCATCAGATGAAAAAGCTTGCGCTGGAAGACCTCAAGCACTTCCGGGACGCGATGCGCATTCCGATCAGCGACGCCCAGCTGGACGAGAACCCCTACCTGCCGCCCTACTACCACCCCGGCTCCGACGCCCCGGAGATCCGCTACATGCTCGACCGGCGCCGCACCCTGGGCGGCTTTCTGCCCGAACGCCGCACCAAGGCAAAGGCATTGCGGCTTCCCGGCCGCGACATCTACGCCGCGCTGAAGAAGGGGTCGGGCACCCAGGAGGTCGCCACCACCATGGCGACGGTGCGCACCTTCAAAGAAGTGTTGCGGGACAAGGAGATCGGCCCGCGGATCGTGCCGATCATTCCCGACGAGGCGCGCACCTTCGGCATGGACTCCTGGTTCCCGTCGCTGAAGATCTACAACCGCAACGGCCAGCTGTACACCGCCGTGGACGCCGAATTGATGTTGGCGTACAAGGAAAGCGAAGTCGGGCAGATCCTGCACGAGGGCATCAACGAGGCCGGGTCGGTGGGATCGTTCATCGCGGCCGGGACGTCGTATGCGACGCACAACGAGCCGATGATCCCGATCTACATCTTCTATTCGATGTTCGGCTTCCAGCGCACCGGTGACGGGCTGTGGGCCGCCGCCGACCAGATGACGCGCGGCTTCCTGCTCGGCGCGACGGCCGGGCGCACCACCCTGACCGGCGAGGGCCTGCAACACGCCGACGGCCACTCGCTGCTGCTGGCCGCCACCAACCCGGCCGTGGTCGCCTACGACCCGGCGTTCGCCTACGAGATCGCCTACATCGTGGAGAGCGGGCTGGCGCGGATGTTCGGCGAGAACCCCGAGGACGTGTACTTCTACATCACGGTCTACAACGAGCCGTACGTGCAGCCGCCGGAGCCGGAGAACTTCGATCCCGAAGGTCTGCTGCGCGGCCTCTACCGCTACCACGTGGCCACCGAACAGCGCGCCAACAAGGCGCAGATCCTGGCCTCCGGAGTGGCCATGCCGTCGGCGCTGAGCGCGGCGAAGATGCTGGCCGACGAGTGGGACGTGGCCGCCGACGTGTGGTCGGTGACCAGCTGGGGCGAGTTGAACCGCGACGGCGTGGCGATCGACCGGGCCAGGCTGCGGCACCCGGACCGGCCCGCCGGCGTCCCCTACGTCACGCAGGCGCTGTCGGATGCCAGCGGGCCGGTGGTCGCCGTGTCGGACTGGATGCGGGCGGTCCCCGAGCAGATCCGGCCGTGGGTGCCGGGCACCTACGTGACGCTGGGCACCGACGGGTTCGGCTTCTCCGACACCCGGCCCGCGGCGCGGCGGTACTTCAACACCGACGCCGAGTCGCAGGTGGTCGCGGTGCTCGAGGCGCTGGCGCGCGACGGCGAGATCGACCCGTCGGTGCCGGTCGCCGCCGCACGCCAGTACCGCATCGACGACGTGCTGGCCGCCCCCGAGCAGACGTCCGACCCCGGCGTGGCCTAACGGCGCCCGGGGCGGGGCGCCCACGCCCCCGCCCCGGGCCCCCGCCTGTCGCCCACGCCCGTCGCCCACCACCCCGCCGCGCCCACGCCCACCGCGCCTCCGCCGAGCGTGAAGTTAGCTTCACGGTCGAGGCCGAGCGTGAAGTTAGCTTCACGCTCGGCCGGCAAAGCCCCACGCAGCCGCCGCGGCCCCGCACCACCCGAGCGCCGGCCGCGAGCACCCAACAGTCCGACACCCCCGCCCCTTTGGGGGAAGTCTCCAAAAGATGGCGTAGGTTTTAGGGGTGAATGACAACCCGTTCGCCGGCCCGTTCGCGAAGCATCCCCGGTCGCCGCTGGAGACGCTGGATACCGTCCCGGAATCGGTGCTGCGCCGGCTGAAGCAGTATTCGGGCCGGCTGGCCACCGAGGCGGTGTCGGTGATGCAGGACCGGTTGCCGTTCTTCGCCGACCTGGAAGCCTCCCAACGGGCCAGCGTGTCGCTGGTGGTGCAGACGGCCGTGGTCAACTTCGCCGAATGGATGCAGGACCCCAAAAGCAACGTCCGGCACACCGCGCAGGCCTTCGAGCTGGTGCCCCAGGACCTGGCCCGCCGCATCGCGCTGCGGCACAGCGTGGAGATGGTCCGGGTCACCATGGAGTTCTTCGAGGAGGTGGTGCCGCTGCTGGCCCGCTCCGAAGAGCAGCTGACCGCCCTGACCGTCGGCGTCCTGAAATACAGCCGCGACCTGGCCTTCACCGCCGCCACCGCCTACGCCGACGCCGCCGAGGCGCGCGGCACCTGGGACAGCCGGATGGAAGCCAGCGTGGTCGACGCGGTGGTCCGGGGCGACACCGGCCCGGAGCTGCTGTCCCGCGCCGCGGCGCTGAACTGGGACACCACCGCCCCGGCGACGGTCGTGGTCGGGACGCCGGCGCCCGGCCGCGACGGCTCGACCGGCCCCGGCGACAGCGAACGCGCCAGTCAGCACGTCCGCGACATCGCCGCGCAGCACGGCCGGGCGGCGCTGACCGACGTGCACGGCACCTGGCTGGTCGCTATCGTTTCCGGCCAATTGTCACCGACCGACAAATTCCTGGGCGATCTGCTGGAGGCGTTCTCCGACGGACCTGTCGTGGTCGGGCCCACCGCACCGATGCTGACGGCGGCCTACCACAGCGCCAGCGAGGCGATATCCGGGATGAACGCGGTCGGCGGCTGGCGCGGAGCGCCACGGCCGGTGCTGGCCCGCGAGCTGCTGCCGGAACGCGCCCTGATGGGCGATGCGTCGGCGATCGTGGCGCTGCACACGGACGTGATGGGCCCGTTGGCCGACGCCGGCCCCACCCTCATCGAAACCCTGGACGCTTTCTTAGATTCTGGTGGCGCGATTGAGGCTTGTGCCAGAAAGTTGTTCGTTCATCCAAACACCGTGCGCTACCGACTCAAGCGGATCACCGACTTCACCGGCCGCGATCCCATGCAGCCGCGCGACGCATATGTGCTGCGAGTGGCCGCGACGGTCGGGCAGCTCAACTACCCGACGCACCCGCCCAGCGCCGCCGGCGCCGCCATGCCCGCCGTTCCGCTGCCGGTCAACGGTGCTGCGCGGGGGCAATCGGGCGGATAGTGACCCGGGCAACAGATCGCGGCACGATATCAAACCAGTAGCTTACCGAGCTATTTTGTAGGGTGTACACAAAAACCTAAGACGAGGTTCATAATCTGTTACACCCGCCAAAACCGTTTCCACAGTGTTCTCTTAAACACGTGATTGCATTGCTTGCGCCCGGACAGGGTTCGCAGACCGAGGGGATGCTCTCGCCGTGGCTGGAGCTCGACGGCGCCGCCGACCAGTTGGCGCTGTGGTCCAAGGCCAGCGGCCTCGACCTGGTTCGCCTGGGCACCACCGCATCGACCGAAGAGATCACCGACACCGCGGTCACCCAGCCGCTGGTCGTCGCCGCCACGCTGCTCGCCCACCAGGAGCTGACCCGGCGCGGCCTGCTCGCCGACGCCGACCTGGTCGTGGCGGGCCACTCCGTCGGGGAGATCGCCGCCTACGCGATCGCCGGCGTGATGGCCGCTGACGACGCCGTCGCGCTGGCCGCCACCCGCGGCGCCGAGATGGCCAAGGCGTGCGCGGTCGAGCCGACCGGCATGTCCGCGGTGCTCGGCGGCGACGAGGCCGAGGTCCTCGCCCGGCTCGAGCAGCTCGACCTGTTCCCCGCCAACCGCAACGCCGCCGGCCAGATCGTGGCCGCCGGGTCGCTGGCCGCGCTGGAGAAGTTGGCCGAGGATCCCCCGGCGAAGGCCCGGGTGCGCGCCCTCGGGGTGGCCGGAGCGTTCCACACCAAGTACATGGCCTCGGCGCTCGACGGCTACGCCGCCGCGGCGGCCGCCGTCCAGACGGCCGAGCCCACCGCCACGCTGCTGTCCAACCGCGACGGCAAGCCGGTCGCCTCGGCGGCCGCGGCGATGGAGGCGCTGGTCGCCCAGCTGACCCAGCCGGTCCGCTGGGACCTGTGCACCGCCACGCTGCGTGAGCTGGAAGTCGCAGCGGCCGTGGAGTTCCCGCCCGCGGGCACTCTCACCGGCATCGCCAAACGAGAACTTCGGGGGGTTTCGGCACGAGCCGTGAAGTCACCCGCAGACCTGGACGCTTTGGCTGAGCTTTAATAGCCAGCTCGACCAGTACAACCGCATAACACACGTCAGTTCGACTGATTCACAACACATTACGAAGGGAAATGCTGTGGCTGTCAGCCAGGAAGAAATCATCGCCGGTATCGCCGAGATCATCGAAGAGGTGACCGGTATCGAGCCCTCCGAGGTCACCCCGGAGAAGTCCTTCGTCGACGACCTGGACATCGACTCGCTGTCGATGGTCGAGATCGCCGTGCAGACCGAGGACAAGTACGGCGTCAAGATTCCCGACGAGGACCTCGCCGGTCTGCGCACCGTCGGTGACGTCGTGGCCTACATCCAGAAGCTCGAGGAAGAGAACCCCGAGGCTGCCGAGGCGTTGCGCGCCAAGCTGGAGACCGAGAACCCCGAGGCGGTCGCCAACGTCAAGGCAAGGCTGGAAGCGGACAGCAAGTGAGTAAGCCTTCCACTGCTAACGGCGGTTACCCCAGCGTTGTGGTAACCGCCGTCACGGCGACGACGTCGATCGCGCCGGACGTCGAGAGCACGTGGAAGGGTCTACTCGCCGGCGAAAGCGGCATCCACGTCCTCGAAGACGACTACATCACCAAGTGGGACCTGCCGGTCCGGATCGGTGGCCACCTCAAGGAGCCCATCGACGAGCGGATGAGCAGGCTCGACCTGCGCCGCATGTCCTACGTCCAGCGGCTGGCCAAGCTGCTCAGCACCCAGCTGTGGGAGACCGCCGGCAACCCGGAGCTCGACCCCGACCGGTTCTCGGTCGTGGTGGGCACCGGCCTCGGTGGTGCCGAGCGGATCGTGGAGAGCTACGACCTGATGAACGAGGGCGGCCCCCGCAAGGTGTCGCCGCTGGCCGTGCAGATGATCATGCCCAACGGCGCCGCCGCCGTGGTGGGTCTGCAGCTCGGCGCCCGCGCCGGGGTGATCACCCCGGTGTCAGCCTGTTCGTCGGGCTCGGAGGCGATCGCCCACGCGTGGCGCCAGATCGTCATGGGCGACGCCGATGTCGCCGTGTGCGGTGGTGTCGAGGGCCCCATCGAGGCGCTGCCGATCGCGGCCTTCTCGATGATGCGGGCCATGTCGACGCGCAACGACGAGCCCGAGCGGGCGTCGCGGCCGTTCGACAAGGACCGAGACGGGTTCGTGTTCGGCGAGGCCGGTGCGCTGATGCTGATCGAGACCGAGGAGCACGCCAAGGCCCGCGGTGCCAAGCCGCTGGCCCGGTTGATGGGTGCCGGCATCACGTCCGACGCGTTCCACATGGTGGCCCCGGCGGCCGACGGTGTGCGGGCGGGCCGGGCCATGACGCGGTCGCTGGAGTTGGCGGGCCTGTCCCCCAAGGACGTCGACCACGTCAACGCGCACGGCACCGCGACGCCGATCGGTGACACCGCCGAGGCCAACGCCATCCGGGTGGCCGGATGTCAGGAGGCGGCGGTGTATGCGCCGAAGTCCGCGCTGGGACACTCGATCGGCGCGGTCGGCGCGCTGGAATCGGTGCTCACGGTGCTGACCCTGCGCGACGGCGTCATTCCGCCCACCTTGAACTATGAAACCCCGGACCCCGAAATCGATCTGGACATCGTGGCGGGCGAACCCCGCTACGGCGACTACCAATACGCGATCAACAACTCGTTCGGCTTCGGTGGCCACAACGTGGCACTGGCCTTCGGGCGCTACTGAGCACGACGTCCGGCGACGATGCGGGCCGCAACGGCCCGCAAAGTTGCCGGACAAGTTAGGGAAGGAATCTTCGCAAGACCCATGACAGAGCTGGTTACCGGGAAAACGCTCCCGAACGTGGTCGTCACCGGCATCGCCATGACGACCGCGCTGGCGACTGACGCCGAGACCACCTGGAAGCTGTTGCTGGACAGTCAAAGTGGTATCCGCACACTCGACGATCCCTTCGTCGAGGAGTTCGACCTGCCGGTGCGCATCGGCGGACATCTGTTGGAGGAGTTCGACAGTCAGCTGACCCGCGTCGAGCTGCGCCGGACGGGCTACCTGCAACGGATGTCCACCATCTTGGGCCGGCGGGTCTGGGAGAACGCCGGCTCGCCCGAGGTGGACAGCAACCGGCTGATGGTCTCCATCGGCACCGGCCTGGGGTCATCCGAGGAAATGGTCTTCAGCTACGACGACATGCGCGCGCGGGGCATGAAGGCGGTCTCCCCGCTCGGTGTGCAGAAGTACATGCCCAACGGCGCGGCCGCGGCGGTCGGGCTGGAACATCACGCCAAGGCCGGCGTCATCACCCCGGTCTCGGCGTGCGCGTCGGGCTCCGAGGGCATCGCCCAGGCGTGGCGCAACATCGTCTTCGGCGAGGCCGACATCGCGATCTGCGGCGGCGTCGAGACGAAGATCGAGGCGGTGCCGATCGCGGCGTTCGCCCAGATGCGCATCGTGATGTCGACCAAGAACGACGACCCCGTCGGCGCCTGCCGCCCGTTCGACCGGGACCGCACCGGCTTCGTGTTCGGCGAGGCCGGCGCGCTGATGGTGATCGAAACCGAGGAACACGCCAAGGCCCGCGGCGCCAACATCCTGGCCCGCATCATGGGCGCCAGCATCACCTCCGACGGCTACCACATGGTCGCCCCGGACCCCAACGGCGAACGCGCCGGACACGCCATGAGCCGCGCCATCCAGCTGGCCGGCCTGACGCCCGGCGACATCGATCACGTCAACGCGCACGCCACCGGCACCTCGGTGGGCGACGTGGCCGAGAGCAAGGCGATCAACAACGCGCTGGGCCCGCACGGCGGCAACGCCGCCGTCTACGCCCCCAAGGCCGCGCTCGGCCACTCGGTCGGCGCCGTCGGCGCCGTCGAGTCCATCCTGACCGTGCTGGCCCTGCGCGACCAGGTCGTCCCGCCCACCCTGAACCTGGAAAACCTCGACCCCGAAATCGATTTGGACGTGGTGGCGGGCAAACCGCGACCGGGCAACTACCAGTACGCGATCAACAACTCGTTCGGCTTCGGCGGCCACAACGTCGCCATCGCCTTCGGACGGTACTGAACCCACCGTCCCGAGCAGCACCGGAATACAGGAGACCTGCGATGACTATCACGGCCCCCGAGACGGTTGGCGAGTCGCTCGACCCCCGCGACCCGCTGTTGCGCCTGAGCAATTTCTTCGACGACGGCAGCGTTGCGCTGCTGCACGAACGTGACCGCTCGGGCGTGCTTGCCGCCGCGGGAACCGTGAACGGTGTGCGCACCATCGCGTTCTGCACCGACGGCACCGTGATGGGCGGCGCCATGGGCATCGAGGGCTGCTCGCACATCGTCGACGCCTACGACACCGCCATCGAGGAGCAGAGCCCGATCGTGGGCATCTGGCACTCCGGCGGTGCCCGGCTGGCCGAGGGCGTGAAGGCGTTGCACGCCGTGGGCCTGGTGTTCGAGGCGATGATCCGCGCGTCCGGCTACATCCCGCAGATCTCGGTGGTGGTCGGCTTCGCGGCCGGTGGCGCCGCCTACGGGCCGGCGCTGACCGACGTCGTGGTGATGGCGCCGGAGAGCCGGGTGTTCGTCACCGGACCCGACGTGGTGCGCAGCGTCACCGGCGAGGACGTCGACATGGCCTCGCTCGGCGGCCCCGAGACCCACCACAAGAAGTCCGGGGTGTGCCACATCGTCGCCGACGACGAGCTCGACGCCTACGAGCGCGGTCGCCGGTTGGTCGGATTGTTCTGCCAGCAGGGCCATTTCGACCGCACCAAGGCCGAGGCCGGGGACACCGACATCCACGCGCTGCTGCCCGAGTCGGCCCGCCGCGCCTACGACGTCCGCCCCATCGTGACCGCGATCCTCGACGACGAGACCCCGTTCGACGAGTTCCAGGCGAACTGGGCGCCGTCGATGGTGATCGGGTTGGGCCGGCTGTCCGGTCGCACGGTCGGCGTGCTGGCCAACAACCCGCTGCGGCTGGGCGGTTGCCTGAACTCCGAAAGTGCCGAGAAGGCAGCGCGTTTCGTGCGGCTGTGCGATGCCTTCGGCATCCCGCTGGTGGTGATCGTCGACGTGCCGGGCTATCTGCCCGGTGTCGACCAGGAGTGGGGCGGTGTGGTGCGTCGCGGCGCCAAGCTGCTGCACGCCTTCGGCGAGGCCACCGTTCCGCGGGTCACCCTGGTGACCCGAAAGACCTACGGCGGGGCCTACATTGCGATGAACTCCCGCTCGCTGAACGCGACCAAGGTGTTCGCCTGGCCGGACGCCGAGGTCGCGGTGATGGGAGCCAAGGCCGCCGTCGGCATCCTGCACAAGAAGAAGCTGGCCGCCGCCCCGGAGCACGAGCGCGAGGCGCTGCACGACCAGCTGGCCGCCGAGCACGAGAAGATCGCCGGCGGTGTGGACAGTGCGATCGAGATCGGCGTGGTCGACGAGAAGATCGACCCGGCGCACACCCGCAGCAAGCTCACCGAGGCGCTGGCCCAGGCGCCGGCGCGCCGCGGCCGTCACAAGAACATCCCGCTGTAACCCCACTTTTCCCGCGCGAGCAGACGCAAAAGCCCCGCGACACGCCGCGCATCGGGGGCTTTTGCGTCTGCTCGCGCCCTAACGTGCCCGGCCCAGGCACAGCGAAAGCGCTTGGCGGAGAGCGGTTTGCGGGTCGGTGGGCAGCTCGTCGGCGCGCCACCCGACGAAATCGTCGGGCCGGATCAGCAGTGCCCCGTCCGGCGCCAGCCCGGTGATCGCCGCCCACTGGTCGTTGTAGACCCGGTGCGCCGGTAGCGACATGGAAGCCGCTGCGGCACACCAGCGTTCGTCGCCGGTGAGCACGGTGAACTCCGGGCCCACCAGGTCGAGGGTCGAGACACCGTCGCGCACCCAGACGTGTGGCACCCGGGTGCCGGGCTGGGCGCGCAACTCGTCCACCAGCTCGATGCCGTTCGCGCCGTAGCGGTATCCGATCATCAGGGCGAAGATCGGTGCCTCTTCGTCGGCCGGCAGTTGCGGCCGCTTCCCACCCGGTCTCAGCAGGGCCATCGACGGCCCGGTGAGCGACTGGCGCGCGGCGAAGACGCCGACGGGGTGGCGCTCGGCGTGGTAGGTGTCCAGCAGCGCCGGTCCGGCCGCGCCTCGCAGCACGGCGGCGAGTTTCCAGGCCAGGTTGTGCGCGCTCTGGATCGCGGTGTTGGCTCCCCCGGCCTTGAACGGCGGCATGGTGTGCGCCGAATCGCCCACCAAAAACGCTCGCCCGCAATCGAATCGGTCGGCGACCTGCTCGTAGGGCTGCCATGCCGCGACCTCGATGACGTCGATGTCGAGCGGCTCGCCGATCGCCTTGGTGAGCAGCTCGCGGCAGCGCTGCGGCGTGAACTGCTCGGCCGTCTCGCCCTCGTCGGGAAAGTAGGTGGTGATGAACATGCCGAGGTCACCTTCGGCGACCAGGAAGATGCCGTCCACGTCGGCGTTCTTGACCTGCACGCCGTCGCCGTCGTGCAAGTGCGGGATGAACTTTCGCCAAGGCGCCCGGAAGTAGACGAAGACGACGTAGATGGGCAGCGCGCCGTATCCAGACGTGGTGATTCCCAACAGGTTACGGAGAGGGCTGTGCACCCCGTCGGCGCCGATCAGATAGTCGGCGCGGATCGTCTCGGCGGTGCCCGACTCGGCGTCGCGAACCACCGCGGTGACGCCGGCCTCGTCCATGTCGATCGAGGACAGCTCGGTCCCGTAGCGCACGTCGCTGCCGCCGCGCCGGGTCGCGGCGAGCAGGATCGGCTCGAGCCGGCTCTGCGGGCAGTACTGCGCCGCCGGTTCGGGGCTGAACCGCTCCAGACCGGCGAAGATCCCCTCGACGTCGAGCGCCGGTCGCTCCTCGGGGCTGTTGAGCGCCGGCTTGGCCACCACGGTCGAGACGTGCTCGGCGACCGCATGCACCTCGTCGCCCAGACCCATCCCGCGCAGGATCTCCAAGCTGCGAAAGCTCAGGTTGCGGGCCTTCGGGTACAGGAAGACCTCGCGCCGCTTCTCCACCAGCAGCGACCGGACACCGTGTTGGGTCAGCAGCGCCGACATGGACAGCCCGCCGACGCCGGCCCCGACGATGAGCACAGGCACTCGCGTGGTCATCTCGTCCCCTTTCCACTCGCGCCCAGAACTGACAGTGTCTATCATTCGATAGGAACTATCAATACCTGACGGGTGGAGCGCGACCCAGCCGCCCTACCCGAAGCGGGCGAGAAACTCTTCGGCCACGGCCACCACCCGCTCGCGGTCGCGCGGCACCAGGCCGATCCGGGTCCGCCGATCGACGATGTCGGAGACCTCCAGCGCGCCCTCGTGGGTGATCGCGTATTCGAACTCGGCTCGGGTGACGTCGATTCCGTCGACAACCGGCTCGGACGGCCGCTCGCAACCGGCGGTCGCGACGACCTTGGCCGCCTCGGCGCCGTACCGCGACACGAGTGACTCCGGCAGTGCGACCTGCGGCGCTCCGGTGATCCCGGGGTTGGCCGGCGCCCCGATCAGCGGCAGGTTGCGGGTCCGGCATTTCGCGGCGCGCAGCCGCCGCACCCGCACGGCACGATCGAGCACATCCTGTGCCATGTAACGGTATTCGGTCAGTTTGCCGCCGATCACGCTGATCACCCCGGACGCGGATTCGACGACGGCGTGTTCGCGGGAGACGTCGGCGGTGCGGCCCTCACCCGTGTCGATCAGCGGCCGCAGCCCCGCGTAGGCGCCGATCACATCGGTGGCGGCCAGCGCCGTGCCCAGCGCGGTGTTCACCGTGTCGAGCAGGAACGTGATCTCCTCGACTGACGGCTCCGGCACGTCCGGGATGGGACCCGGCGCGGCCTCGTCGGTCAGCCCGAGGTAGACCCGGCCCAGCTGTTCGGGCATCGCGAAGACGAACCTGTTGAGCTCGCCGGGAATCGGAATCGTCAGCGCCGCAGTCGGATTGCCGAAGGCGGCGGCATCGAAGACCAGATGCGTGCCGCGGCTGGGCCGCAACCGCAACGAGCCGTCGATCTCGCCCGCCCACACCCCGGCCGCGTTGATCACCGCGCCGGCCGACACGTCGAACGAGCCGCCGCCACGCACGTCGGTCAACCGCACCGACGTGCCCGTGGCCCGCGACGCCGCGACGTAGGTGAGGATCCGCGCGCCGTGCTGAGCCGCGGTGCGCGCCACCGCGGTGACCAGCCGGGCGTCGTCGATCAGTTGACCGTCGTAGGCCAGCAATCCCCCGTCCAGGCCGTCGCGGCACACGGTCGGCGCCAGCTGCACGACGCGCTGCGCCGAGACCCGTTGCGAGCGGGGCAGTGTCGAGGCCGGCGTGCCGGCGAGGAAGCGCAGCGCGTCGCCGGCCAGGAAGCCGCCGCGCACCAGCGCCCGCGTGGCCCGGCTCATCGACGGCAGCAACGGCACCAGTTGCGGCATCGCGTGCACCAGATGAGGGGCGTTGCGGGTCATCAGGATTCCGCGTTCGAGGGCGCTGCGCCGGGCGATGCCGACGTTGCCGCTGGCCAGATAGCGCAGCCCGCCGTGCACGAGTTTGGAGCTCCATCGGCTGGTGCCGAACGCCAGATCGCGCTTTTCCACCAGCGCCACCCGCAGCCCGCGCGCGGCGGCGTCCAACGCGATCCCGGCCCCGGTGATGCCGCCGCCGATCACCAGCACATCCAGCGGCTCACCCTCGGCGAGCGCGGCCAAGTCGGCGGTCCGGCGGGCGGCGTTGAGCGCGCTGGGGTCGGGGATCACGACAGGTATCCGTTCAGCGAGTAGGCGAGTTCGGTGGCCAGCGCCTCGGCGTCGAGCAGCGGTTCGACGATCTGCGCCGACTGGATGGTCGACTGGGCGATCAGCAACACCATGGTGGCCATCTGCACCGGGTCGCCGGGCCGGACGCTGCCATTACGCTGGGCCACCCGCAGCCGGGCGGCGAGGGCGTCGATCAACATGTGCTGGCTGGTGCCGAGCCGCTCGGTGATGTAGATCGGCGCCAGCTCCGAGTGCAGCACGGACATCACCAGCCGGTCCTGGCGCAACAGGTCGGCCGCCGTAACGATCTGTCGCACCAGCGATTCCCGGTCGTCGCCGAGCAACGGCGCGGCCCGCATCACGTCGGTGACATGCCGGGTCAACAGCGCCGCGACGATCGACCGGGTGTCCGGCCAGCGCCGGTACACCGTCGGCCGGCTGACGCCGGCCCGCCGGGCGATCTCGGCCAGGGTCACCCGGTCCACGCCGAAGTCGACCACGCAGCTGGCCGCGGCCGCCAGGATGCGCTCGCCGGTGTCCAGCGCGGCGTCCGGCCTATCGTTACGGATTGACAGCATCTGTAATACTGTAACGCATGACGCATCCGGAGCGGCTGCTGCCGCCGATGAAATGGAACGCCTGGGGGGATCCCGCCGCGGCCAAACCGCTCTCCGAGGGCATCCGGTCATTGCTGCAGCAGGCCGTGGGGATCGAGGGGTCCCGCGCGGCCGAGCCGCGACCCGAGCAGGTGCGGTTGCGTCCGTCCACGCTATCGCCGGCGGACCGGGAGGCGCTGGCCGCCATCGTCGGCCCCGAGTACTGCCGCACCGCCGATTCCGATCGGTTGCTGCACGCGGGCGGCAAGTCCACCATCGACCTGCTCAGCCGCAACGGCCCGGGCCCGCAGGATGCGCCCGACGCCGTGTTGCTGCCCGGCGACGACGAGTCCGTCGCCGCGATTCTGCGCTATTGCTCCCAGCATCGGATCGCGGTCGTACCGTTCGGCGGGGGCACCAGCGTGGTCGGCGGGCTCACCCCCGAGCGCGCCGGGTTCGGCGCCGCCGTCGCGGTGGATCTGCGCCGTTTCGATCAGCTGATCTCGTTGGACCCGGTGTCCGGCCTGGCGGTTCTCGGGGCCGGGGTCACCGGTCCGGATGCTGAGAAACTGCTTGGTGCACATGGCTTTTCGCTTGGCCATTTTCCGCAGAGCTTCGAATACGCCACCATCGGTGGCTTCGCCGCAACCCGGTCCTCCGGGCAGGACTCGGCGGGCTACGGCCGGTTCAACGACATGGTGCGCGGGCTGCGGGTGATCACCCCGGTGGGCACCATGGACCTGGGGCGCGGACCGGAGTCGGCCGCCGGCCCGGACCTGCGTCAGCTGCTGATCGGCTCGGAGGGCACCCTGGGCGTCATCACCCGGGTGCGGCTGCGGGTGCACCGCATTCCGCAGGCCGTTCGCTACGAGGCATGGTCGTTCCCCGACTTCGAAACCGGAGCGGCCGCCCTGCGCGCGGTCACCCAGAATGGCACCGGCCCCACCGTGATTCGCCTCTCCGACGAGGCCGAGACGGGGGTCAACCTGGCCACCACGGAGGCGATCGGCGAGTCCCGGATCACCGGCGGCTGCCTGTGCATCACCATGTTCGAGGGCACCGAACAACACGTCGACAGCCGGCACGCCGAAACCCGCGCGCTGCTGGCGGCCCAGGGCGGAACGTCGCTGGGGGACGGCCCGGCCCGGGCCTGGGAGCGCGGCCGGTTCGGTGCGCCCTACCTGCGCGACTCACTGCTGGCGGCCGGGGCGCTGTGCGAAACACTGGAGACGGCCACCGACTGGTCCAACATCTCGGCGCTGAAAGCCGCTGTCACACAAGCACTCACCACCGCGCTGGCGCAGACCGGCACCCCGGCGCTGGTGATGTGCCACATTTCGCACGTCTACCCCACGGGCGCGTCGTTGTACTTCACCGTGGTCGCCGGGCAACGCGGCGATCCGATCGAGCAGTGGAAAACCGCCAAGAAGGCCGCCTCGGATGCGATCATGGCCACCGGCGGGACCATCACCCACCACCACGCCGTCGGCACCGACCACCGGCCGTGGATGCCCGAGGAGATCGGCGAGTTGGGAGTGCAGGTGCTACGCGCGGTCAAGGACACCCTGGACCCGGCCGGAATCCTCAACCCCGGCAAGCTGATTCCGTGACGTCCCCGGCTGCACGGCTGCGCCGGTACGAGATCGGCAAGGTGATCGCGCTGACCAACCCGGCCTCCGGGCACGGCGCCGCGGTGGCCGCCGCGCAGCGGGCGATCGCCCGGCTGCACCGGCGCGGAGTGGAGGTCGTCGAAATCATCGGCGACGACGCGCAAGACGCCCGGCACCTGGTCGGTGCGGCACTGGACAAGGGTGCCGACGCGGTCATGGTGACCGGGGGCGACGGGGTGTTCTCCAACGCGCTACAAGTGTTGGCGGGCACCGACATTCCCGCCGGCATCGTCCCGGCGGGCACCGGCAACGACCACGCCCGTGAATTCGGGATCCCCACCAAGGATCCCGAGGCCGCCGCCGACATCATCGTCGACGGCTGGGCCGAAACCGTTGACCTGGGCCGGATTCGGGCCGACAACGGATTCGACAAATGGTTCGGCACCGTGGCGGCCACCGGCTTCGACTCGCTGGTCACCGATCGCGCCAACCGGATGCGCTGGCCGCACGGCCGGCTGCGCTATTACGTGGCCATGCTCGCCGAGCTGTCCCAGTTGCGGCTCTTACCTTTTCGCCTGGTGCTCGACGGCGCCCGCGAGATCGACGCCGACATCACGCTGGCCGCCTTCGGCAACACCCGCAGCTACGGGGGCGGAATGCGGATCTGCCCGGCCGCCGACCACGCCGACGGCCTGCTCGACATCACCATGGTGCACGAGGCATCGCGCGCCAAGCTGGTCCGCCTGTTCCCGACCGTGATGAAGGGCACGCACGTCGAACTCGAGCAGGTGAGCACGGCGCGGGCCAAATCCATCCACGTCGAGTGTCCGGGGATCAACGTCTACGCCGACGGCGACTTCGCCTGCCCGCTGCCGGCGGAGATCTCCGCCGTTCCGGGCGCGCTGCGGATCCTGCGGGCCGGTCCCTAACCCACGCCCCGGCTCAGCCAGGTCACCTCGCCGGCGTCGCCGCCGTCGCGGAATGCCTCGAGCGCCTCGTCCCAGGCCGTCCCCAGCACGGAATCCAGCTCGGCGGCCAGCGTGTCGGCGCCCTGGGCCATCATCGCGCGCAGCCGCATCTCCCCGACCATGATGTCGCCGTTGGCGCTCATCGCCCCGCTCCACAGACCCAGTTGCGGGGTGTGGCTGAAGCGGTGGCCGTCGACTCCGGGGCTGGGGTCCTCGGTGACCTCGAACCGCAGCACGGACCAGGAGCGCAACGCGTTGGCCAGCTTGGCGCCGGTGCCCACCGGACCGACCCAGTTGGTGACCGCGCGCAGCTGTCCGGGCATCGCCGGCTGGGGCGTCCAGGTCAGGTTGGCCTTGGCCCCCAGGGTCGACGACAACGCCCACTCGACATGCGGGCACACCGCCGCCGGCGAGGCGTGCACGTACACCACGCCAGTCGTCACGTCGGCGAATTGGTTCGACGCTCGCATTTCCTGCTCCTTCGGTTCCACGAGGGACGTCTTCCCCAACGACCTGTGGACCCGGCAAGCAGGGCAGCTTGCGCAAATCTTCGATTTTTTCTGTGTCGCGCGTGTCTATTGTGCCCTGTGATACCCATGTTGCGCTAGTGTGCGATCCGATTTAGCTGTATTCGGATATCACGGCGTCCGAAATCGCCGGCCACCGGTCCAGCGCCCACTCCCCGAAATCGCGGTCGGTGAGCACCACCAGCGCCCGCTCGATGTCGGGGTCGGCCCAGATGAAGCCGCCCGCCTGGCCGAAATGACCGTACGTTCGCGCCGAGTTGGCCGCGCCGGTCCAGTGCGGCGCCTTGCCGTCGCGCAGCTCGAAACCGAGCCCCCAATCGTTGGGCCGCTGCACCCCGTAGCCGGGCAGCACGCCGTCCAGCCCGGGGAACTGCACCGTCGTCGCCTCGGCGTGCAACCGCGCGGAGACCGTCGTCGGCCGCAGCAGGTCGCCGGCGAATGCCGCCAGGTCCGCCACGGTCGACGTCGCCCCGAATCCGGCCGCCACCGCGCCCCCGTCCAGCCGGGTGGCGGTCATGCCCAGGGGTTGGCACACCGCCTCGTGCAGGTAGCGGGCGAATTCGATGCCGGTCTCTTCTTCCAGGGTTTCGCCCAGCACGGTGAAGCCCTGGTTGGAGTAGATGCGGCGGGTGCCGGGCGGGGCCAGCACCTGATCGGAGTGCATCGAGAGCCCCGAGGTGTGCGCCAGCAGGTGGCGGATGGTGGCGCCGGGCGGACCGGCGGCCGCGTCCAGCTCGACGGCGCCCTCTTCGACGGCGACGTGCACGGCGCGCGCCGCCAGCGGCTTGGTCACCGAGGCCAGCGCGAACACCCGCTCGGCGTCGCCGTGGCCGGCCAGCACGCCGGTGGGTCCGATCACCGCGGCGGCGACGGCCCCGACGGGCCATTCGTCCAGAGCGTCGAGCGCCGCCATCAGCTCTTGCGGGCGATGTAGTAGTTGTTGATCGGGTCGGACTCGATCTCGGCCACCCGCACGTCGGCGAAGCCGGCCTCGCCCAGCATCGCGACGGCCAGCTGTGTGCCCCACGCGGTGCCCAGCCCGGCGCCGTCGGCGGCCAGCGACACCGTCATGCAGTGCATCAGCGAGGTGGTGTACAGATAGGTGCTCATCGGGACGCCGACGTTGTCCTCGAGCCGGCTCGACGCCTTGATGTCGGCCATCAGCAGCACGCCGCCGGGCCGCAGCGCGCGGTGGATGTTGGCCAGCACCCGGGCGGGCTGCGCCTGGTCGTGGATGGCGTCGAACACCGTGATGAGGTCGTAGGCGTCGGCCCTGTCGAGATCGGCGAGATTGTGACTTTCGAAGGACGCGTTCGCCAGGCCGCGTTCGGCGGCTTCGGCGATCCCGGCGGCGATGGCGTGCTCGGAGAAGTCGATGCCGGTGAATCGGCTGGCCGGAAACGCTTGTGCCATCACGTTGATCGCGTGCCCGCTGCCGCAGCCGAAATCGGCGACGTCGGCTCCGCGGCGCAGCCACGGCACCAGCCCGTCGACCAACGGCAGCACCACGTCGACCAGCGCGGTGTCGAACACCACGCCGCTCTGCTCGGCCATCAACGCGTGGAAGCGCGGGAACTCGGTGTAGGGCAGGCCGCCGCCGGTGCGGAAGCAGCCGATGATCTTCTGCTCGACCTCGGCCAGCAGCGGGAGGAACAGGGCGACTAGGGCCAGGTTGTCCGGCCCGGCCGCGCGGGTCAGCACCTTGGCGCGGTGCGCGGGCAGCGAGTACTCGGCGGTGGCGGGGTGGTAGTCGACGACGCGTCCGGTGGTCATGCCGGCCAGCCACTCCCGGACGTAGCGTTCGTTGAGCCCGGCGGCCTCGGCGATCCGATCGCTGGTGGCCGGCGGGAGTCCGGCCATCGTGTCCAGCAGAGCGGTCTGATGTCCGATGCTCAGCAGCAGCGCCAGGCTGGCGCCGTCGATGGCCGCGGTGATCCGGTCGGTGAATTCGTCGGTCGTCTCCAAAGCCGTCACGCCCTGGGACGCTACACCGGGTCGATGGGTGGACGGCCCGCCGCGAGATGTATGGCGGACGACAGTAGGTTGGAGCCCATGAGTCAGACAGTGCGCGGCGTGATTTCACGCAAGAAGGGCGAACCCGTTGAGTTGGTCGACATCGTCGTTCCCGATCCCGGGCCCGGTGAGGCGCTGGTCGACGTCATCGCCTGCGGGGTGTGCCACACCGACCTGACCTACCGCGAGGGCGGCATCAACGACGAGTACCCGTTTCTGCTCGGCCACGAGGCCGCCGGCCGGGTCGAGGCCGTCGGCCCCGACGTGACCGCGGTGCAGCCGGGCGGCTTCGTGGTGCTGAACTGGCGCGCGGTGTGCGGGCAGTGCCGGGCCTGCAAGCGCGGCCGCCCGCACCTGTGCTTCGACACCTTCAACGCCACCCAGAAGATGACGCTGACCGACGGCACCGAGCTGACACCGGCGCTGGGCATCGGGGCGTTCGCCGACAAGACACTGGTGGCCGCCGGCCAGTGCACCAAGGTCGACCCCGCCGCCGACCCCGCCGTCGCCGGGCTGCTGGGCTGCGGGGTGATGGCCGGGCTGGGCGCGGCGATCAACACCGGTGCCGTCACCCGCGATGACACCGTCGCGGTGATCGGCTGCGGCGGCGTGGGCGATGCCGCGATCGCGGGCGCGGCGCTGGTAGGCGCCCGGCGCATCATCGCCGTCGACACCGACGACACCAAACTGGACTGGGCCCGCGGCTTCGGCGCCACCCACACCGTCAACGCCCGCCAGGCCGACGTGGTGGCCGCGATTCAGGACCTCACCGACGGGTTCGGCGCCAACGTGGTGATCGACGCGGTGGGCCGCCCGGAAACCTGGAAGCAGGCCTTCTACGCCCGCGACCTGGCGGGAACCGTTGTGCTGGTGGGTGTTCCGACTCCCGACATGACGCTGGAGATGCCGCTGGTGGACTTCTTCAGCCACGGCGGGTCGTTGAAGTCGTCGTGGTACGGCGACTGCCTGCCCGAACGCGACTTCCCCACGCTGATCGAGCTGTACCTGCAGGGCCGGCTTCCCCTCGAAAAGTTCGTCTCCGAGCGCATCGGGCTCGGCGACGTCGAAGCCGCCTTCCACAACATGCACGACGGCAAGGTGCTGCGCTCGGTGGTGATGCTGTGATGGCCGGCATCGACAAGATCGTCACCCACGGCACCTTCGAACTCGACGGCGGCAGTTGGGAAGTCGACAACAACATCTGGATCGTCGGCGACGACTCCGACGTGGTGGTGTTCGACGCCGCGCACACCGCCGAGCCGATCGTGGCGGCCGTCGGCAACCGCAACGTGGTGGCGGTGGTGTGCACGCACGGCCACAACGACCACGTCACGGTGGCTCCCGAGCTGGGCGCCGCGCTGGACGCCCCGGTGCTGCTGCACCCGGGCGACGACGTGCTGTGGCGAATGACCCACCCGGACAAGGACTTCCGCACCATCGCCGACGGCGACACCATCGATGTGGCCGGCACCGAGCTGCTGGCGCTGCACACGCCCGGCCACTCCCCCGGCTCGGTGTGCTGGTACGCGCCGGAACTCGGCGTGGTGTTCAGCGGCGACACGCTGTTCTCCGGCGGTCCCGGCGCGACGGGACGCTCCTATTCGGACTTCCCGACCATCCTGCAGTCGATCTCCGGCCGACTCGGCACGCTGCCCGGCGAAACCGTCGTGCACACCGGCCACGGCGACAGCACCACCATCGGCGACGAGATCGTGCACTACGAGGAGTGGGTGGCGCGCGGCCACTGATCCCGGCAAGCCGAACTGACCGGCAACTCAACCACTATCGTTGATCCATGCCTGAACCTGGGACGCCCGAATCGGGCCTCCAATCAAGCATCGTGGTCCGGCCGGAACCCACCTACACCGAGGCCTCGCGGCTGCGCGCCGCCGGTTTGGCGAAGGCGATCGCGCAGTTCGAGCGGGCCGCCGAGCAGGTGGCGCTGCCCAAGGCCCCGCAGCCGATCGTCGTGGCCGACTACGGCGCCGCCAACGGCCACAATTCGCTCAAGCCGTTGTCGGCGGCCGTTTCGGTGCTGCGCCGGCGCACCCGCCCCGATCACGCAATCCTGGTGGCGCACACCGATTTACCGGGCAATGACTTCTCGGCGCTGTTCGACACGGTGGCCGACGACCCGGAGAGCTACCTGCACGCGGATGCGGCGACGTTCACCTCGGCGATCGGCCGGTCGTTCTACAACCAGATCGTGCCGTCGCGGACGGTCAACCTGGGCTGGACGTCGTGGGCGACGCAGTGGCTCAGCCGCACCCCGGGTGCGGTGCCCGATCATGTGCACGTGTCGTGCAGCAGGGACGACGCGGTGCTGGCGGCCTACGCCGACCAGGCCGCGCTGGACTGGCACAACTTCGTCGCCTTCCGGGGCCGCGAGCTGGCCCCCGAGGGCCGGCTGGTGGCGTTGACCCTGGCCGCCGACGAGGAGGACGGGCGCTGCTCGGCGGGTTTCGCCGCGCTGCTCGATGCCATCGTCGAGGCGCTCGAGGATCAGCGGCGCGACGGCCTGCTGCGCCCGGATGAGTTGCAGCGCATGACGATTCCCACCTTCGCCCGCAGCGAGAAGGATTTTCGCGCACCGTTCGCGCCGAAGGGTCGGTTCGAGGGGTTGATGGTCGAGCAGCTGGAGATCTTCAACGCCGAGGACCGGTTCTGGGCTCGCTTCCAGGCCGACCACGACGCCGAGGCGTTCGGCGCGCAGTGGGCGGCCTTCGCGCGGTCCGCGCTGTTCCCCGCGCTGGTGGCCGGACTCGACGACGGGATCCGCGACCCGCGGGCCCCGCGGTTCGTCGAGCAGCTGCAGAGCGCGATCGCCCAGCGCCTGTCAAGCGCGCCGGAGCCGATGCGGATCCCGCAGGCGTTGCTGGTGCTGGTCAAGCGCGAGGCGGCGCAGTGATGAGAGTTTCGGCACAACAGCGCAGCGGGTAACCCCCCCCCCATCGTCGAATCTGCGACTGCGAGGGGGTAGATGCATGAGCGCGCGAGACGATCAAGCCTCTGGCCGAGACGATGATCAGCGGTTGACCGAGAAGCCGGAACCCGACGAGGACGACAAGAAGAAGGCCGCCGAGATGATGGAGGCCTACGAGGACAAGGCCACCATCGTGCTGCCCGGCACCGGCGGCAGCGTGTCCGGGACGGCGGTCAACGAGTGGCTGGACGAGGACGGCAATCCCAAGCATGAAGTCGCCGAGGGCACCGATCACGCCGACGAGGGCCGCGACGAGCAGGCCTTGCGGGATCAGATCGAGAAGGACAAGGCCCTCAACGAGGTGCTCCGGGAAGCCGCCGCCGCTCCGAACAAGGACGAAAAGGGCTGAGCTGTAAGGGAATTACCCGACGCCCAGGTTTCCTTCGATTTCCTGAATGATCTGGTTGACCCGGTCCAGCCCGGGGATGGGTTCGTTGAGCCCGGGAATGGGCGGGATCGCCGGGGCCGCGACCCTGCGCGGGGGCAGCGGATGCGCGGGCGGGGCCGCCTACGGGGTGGCCCGCGGCGTGGTGGTCATCGGCGTCTCGGTCTCGGCGGGCGGGTTGGTGTCCGACGTCGACGGCACCGGGATGTCCGCGGGTGGCGGCGCGGGCTCGGCGGTGACGCTGGGTGGGGGCGGCGCCGGGGTGGTGCTCAGAGTGGGCGCCGGGGTGGTCACCGATTTGTCCGATTTGTTCTGCGCGGTCAGTCCGATCATCAGGGCGGTGCCCACCGGCAGCAGCGCCGCGGCGGCGATGACGACCGCCGCCGTGGGGAACAGCCGCGACCGGGTGAACAGCCGCTTGCGCCGGGGCGGCGGGACCGCGGCGTCGGTCCCGGTGTCCGACCAAGCCTGCGCTTCCATGGGTGCGGGATTCGCCGGCGGCACCGCGGCGGTCGCGGTCACGTCCTCGCGCGGCTCCGGCCGGGCCGCCGCGCGGGCGGTGGCGGTGGCGGGTGCGGCCGGTGCGGTGAACGTCGCGCCGGCGTCCGCGTGCGCCACCCGCAACGCGGCCCCGACCGCCGCGGTGAGCTGCGGGTGCGGCGTGGTGGCGACCGGAACACGGAAATGCCGCGCCAGCGTGGTGGTGACGGCGGGCAGATTCGCCCCGCCGCCCGTCGACACCACCGCGGCGAGATCACGGATCCCGTTGCGCGACAACGTTTCCCGAAGCACGGTGACGAAGCCGCCCAGCGCGGGGGCGATCGCGTCGTCGAGTTCGGCTCGGGTGAGCCGGATTTCGCCGCGCACCCCGGTCAGCCCGTCGGTCAGGGTGGTCGTGGTGTTGGCGGACAGCTGCTCCTTGGCCACCCGGCACCCGCCGCGCAGCCGGCTCAGCGAGCCGATGGCCGCGGTGCCGGTGGGGAATGCGCCGGTGGTCGGCATATTGGCGACCACGACGCCCAGCAGCGCCTGGTCGATCACGTCGCCGGAGAAATCCCGGTGCCGCAGGGTCGGGGCCAGCGCCCGGTAGTCGCCGTCGGCGTCCATCAGCGTGATGCTGGTGCCGCTGCCGCCGAAATCGCAGACGGCCACGGTTCCGCGCGCCGGCAGGCCCGGGCTGGTCCGCACCGCCAGCAGGGCCGCGGCGGCGTCGGGGATCAGCACGATGGGCCGGGCGCGTCGCGACCATTCGGGGATCTCGCCGAGCGCGGCGCCCAGGGCCTCCACCGCCGCCGACTCCCAGTGCGCCGGGTAGGTGACGGCGATGTCGTCGGGCAGGGCGCGCCCGCCGGTGGCGGCGTAGGCCAGCGCCCGCAGCGCGTCGGCCAGCAGTATCTCGCTGCGGTGCACCGAGCCGTCGGACGCGACGACGGGCCGCGGGTCGCCGACCCGGTTGACGAAGCCGGTGATCACCACGCCGGGCCCCTGCAACCGGGGATTCTCGGCGGGCACGCCGACCTCGGCGGGCCGGTCCGGATACCGGGTCAGGACGGGCTTGCGGGTGACGGCGTGATCGGAGGTGACGGCCGCCAGGTTGGTGGCGCCGATCGACAAGCCCAGTGCGGTCCCAGCTCCATTGGCCATGTGTGATCCCCGTGTTCGCAGCGCACCGACTCGCATTCGGCTAGCCGTCATTGTGCCGTCCAAACCTGTAACTCGGGTCAGCTTCGGCTATGCGCACGCTGTGCGCGCCTCAGCGGATGGTGCCGGTGCCGGGGATCAGCGGCAGGTCGAGCGGGGTGACCCAGCCGGGCCGCAGCTCGTTGACCGCCGGCACGGCGTTCAGCGCCCGCAGCCCGGTGGCCAGGCATCCGGCCGCGGCGGCGTCCCGGCCGGAGCCGTCGGTGAAGCGGAACGCGGTCTCCTGGAAGATGCTCGGGGTGCCTTCGATGTCCACCCGGTAGACGTCGTTGTCGTGGCCGGACGGCCAGTCCGGGGCGGCGTCCAGCCCGATCCGGTTGACGTGCTCGAGCTGGATGCGGGTCTCGCCCCGGTAGACGCCGTTGATGGTGAACCGGACGGCGGCGACATGCCCGGGTTTGATGACGCCCTTGGCGGTGGTGCGTTCGGTGGGTGTCACCCACTTGTCCCAGGTGGTGGTGATCTCGTCGAGCATGATGCCGGCGGCGTGCGCGATCATCGGGACGGTGGCGCCCCAGGCGAAGATCAGCACGTCGCGGTTTTCCAGCATCGGGCTGTATTCGGGCTCGCGGCCGATGCCCATCTCGACCTCGTAGTCGCCCTCGTAGTTGGTGTAGTCGAGCAGCTCGGAGGCCCGGACGCGGCGCACCTCCGAGCACAGCCCCATCAGGGTCATCGGGAACAGGTCGTTGGCGAAGCCGGGGTCGATGCCGGTGGTGAAGCAGGACGACTCCCCCAGCTCGCAGGCCTCGGTGATGGGCGCGATCCAGTTGGGCGGGTTGAGGTGCATGGTCGGCCACACCCACGGCGTCATCGCGGTCGAGCACACGTCGATGCCGGCCCGCAGGAACCGGGTGATCAGCGCGATGTTCTCCTTGGCGTGCATGGCCGTCGGGCCGTAGTGCACCAGCGCGTCGGGTTTCAGCGCGATCAGGGCGTCCACGTCGTCGGTGGCGATGACGCCCGTCGGCTCGGGCAGCCCGCAGATGTCGGCGACGTCGCGGCCGACCTTGGCCGGGTTGCTGACGCCCACCCCCACCAACTCGAACAGCGGATGCTTGACGATCTCGGCGATCACCATCTTGCCGACGAAACCAGTACCCCAAACGACCACACGCTTCGAGCCGTGTTCGGACATCCTTGCCGCCACCTTTTGGTTCACCAATCCCCGCGTCGGGCTTCACCATAAGCTTCCCTACCGTCGCCCGTGGTGACACGATGCATTTATGAGCAAGCACCTCGCCGGGTCGTCGCTGTTGGTGGCCGTCGGTTTCGGTTTCGCGAACGCCTGCGGTGTGGCCCACGCGCTGCCCCAGATGTCGCAGGTCCGCTACGAGGTCAACGGGCCCGCGGTCGCCGAATTCATCTACTACCAAACCGACACCGGTCAGCTGCATCAGGTGAATGCGCCGCTGCCCTGGTCGGCGCAGTTCACCGGGTTCGGCGGGGAGGTGTTCACCGTCAGCGCGCAGGGGCCGGGTCCCATCTCCTGCAAGATCCTGGTCGACGGCAACGTGGTGAGTGCGGCGACGGCTTCGGTCGGCACGCCCGCCCGGACCGTGTGCACCCACTGACCGAGCAGTCCCGAGCACAGAGGAGGTCCCGGTGAGCCTCAAGACGCGACCGAAAAAGGGCTTGGCCACACGGATCAACGGGGCGCCGCCGCCCCGCGTCCCGCTGGCCGACATTCACCTTGAGTCGCTTGACTTTTGGGGATACGACGACGACTTCCGCGACGGCGCCTTCGCCACGTTGCGCCGCGAGGCGCCGATCTCGTTCTGGCCGGCGATCGAGATGGACGGGTTCGTGGCGGGCAACGGTTATTGGGCGCTGACCAAGCACGAGGACGTCCACTTCGCCAGCCGGCATCCGGAGATCTTCAGCTCCGTCCCGAACATCACCATCAACGACCAAACACCGGAGCTGGCAGAGTATTTCGGCTCGATGATCGTGCTCGACGATCCGCGCCACCAGCGGCTGCGCTCGATCGTCAGCCGCGCGTTCACCCCGAAGGTGGTGGCGCGCATCGAGGCGTCGGTGCGCGAGCGGGCCCGCCGGCTGGTGTCGTCGCTGGTCGCCAATCATCCCAACGGGGAGGCCGAGCTGGTCAGCGAGCTGGCCGGGCCGCTGCCGCTGCAGGTCATCTGCGACATGATGGGCATCCCCGAGGAGGACCATCAGCGGGTATTCCATTGGACCAACGTGATTCTCGGGTTCGGCGACTCGGACCTGGCCACCGATTTCGAGGAGTTTCTTCAGGTGTCGATGGACATCGGCGCGTACGCCACCGCGCTGGCCGAGGATCGGCGGGTCAACCATCACGACGACCTGACCACCAGCCTGGTGGAGGCCGAGGTGGACGGGGAACGGTTGACGTCGTCGGAGATCGCGTCGTTCTTCATCCTGCTGGTGGTGGCCGGCAACGAGACGACGCGCAACGCGATCAGCCACGGGGTGCTGGCCCTGTCCCGCTACCCCGACGAGCGCGACAAGTGGTTCTCGGACTTCGACCGGTTGACGCCGACCGCGGTGGAGGAGGTCGTGCGGTGGGCCTCGCCGGTGGTGTACATGCGGCGCACCCTGACCCGCGACGTCAAGCTGCGCGGCACCAAGATGAAGGCCGGCGACAAGGTCGCGCTCTGGTACAACTCGGCCAACCGGGACGAGTCGACGTTCGACAATCCCTGGCTGTTCGACGTGGCGCGCACCCCCAACCCGCACCTGGGTTTCGGCGGCGGGGGCGCGCACTTCTGCCTGGGCGCCAACCTGGCGCGCCGCGAGATCCGGGTGGTGTTCGACGAGCTGCGCCACGAGATCCCCGACATCGTCGCCACCGAGGAGCCCGCGCGGCTGCTGTCGCAATTCATCCACGGCATCAAGCGCCTGCCGGTCGCCTGGACTCCCCCGCGCTAGGCCCGGTGGCCCGGACTCCCCCGCGCTAGCCCCGAGTTCGCCTGTCTCCCAAGGCATGTGTGCGTGCCAGATCCGCTGACGCATCCGCTATCGGATTCGCGGCGCGAACACCGCCCCCGTGCCGGGCCGCCGGATTACGCTGAGCCGGTGACCATCCCCGCGTTTCCCGCTCCCGAGGTGCTGGCCGCCCGCCAGAAGCTGGTGCTCGACCACTTCCACGACGAGGTCCGCCAGGCCTGGGACGACGTGCTGTCGACCTTCCCGCATCCGCGTTACGAGCTGATCCCGCAACTGATCGTGCACGACGGCGAAGCGGCGGTGCGCGACTACTACGCCTACACGCGGACCGCGTTCCCCGACCAGGACCACGAGATCATCGCGCTGCGGCACAGCGCCGACGCGGTGATCGTCGAATTCTGGCTGATGGGCACGCATCGCGGTTACCTGGGCAAGGTGCCGCCCACCGGCAGCCGGTTCCGCGTCCGCGTGACCGCCTACTTCCTGTTCGACGACACCGAAACCCTTGTCTGCGAACGCATTTACTTCGACACGCTGACCATGATCAAACAGCTGCTGGGTGGGCTGGACATGAGGAGGCCGGGCAACTGGCTACTGGCCGCGCGCTGCGTGCGGGGGTTCTTGGCGATGTCGTCGGAAAAACCGGATCCGGCGCTGACCGGCGCGCCGTAAACTCCACCCAGGCAAGGGATCCAGGGAGGCTTCCGATGCGGGTTCGGCGGCTGCGCACCCGGTGCGGCCTGGCCGCGGTCGCGGCGGTGGGCTGCTGGGCCAACGCCGGCCTCGCCACCCCCACCGTCACCGCCGCCCCGCTACCCCCGGGCTCGCACACCGAGAAGTGGATCGACCTGCAGCCCGGTCAGTGCGTGGCCGACCTGCCGCCGGCCGACGGCAGCCGGGTCGACGTCACCGTGGTCGACTGCGCCACAGCGCATTTGGCCGAGGTGTATCTGCGGGCGCCGATGGCCGTGGACGCCGCCATCGCCAGCGTGGCGAATCGGGATTGCGCGGCCGGGCTGCCCGGCTACACCGGTGGCGACGGCGGTCGGTTTTCGATCACCTATCTGATCGATTCGAATCAGGATCGCACGGGCGCCAACCCCACCCCGAGCACGGTCAGCGCACCGCCGGGCGAGCTAGGCGATGACGTAGTCGCTGAGCGGGAAGCTGCTGGCTTCGCGGATCGAGTTCAGCGTCGACGTCGGCCGCAGCAGCGAGGCCTCGCCGCTGGGACTGAAGTAGTACGACCGCGAGGTGGCGCAGTTGCCGGCGTAGAACACTGAATTGTCCAGCAGTTTGGTCATCCGCTCCATGAACCGGTCGTTGGCCTCCTCGGTGACCTCGAAGGTGGTCGCGCCGCGGCGCATGACCTCGCCGAGCAGCCGGTCCATGTGCCGCATCTGGTATTCGATGGTGTGGAAGAAGGACAAGCCGGAGAAGGCGAACGGGCTGGCCAGGCTCAGGTAATTGGGAAAGTACGGCATGGACACGCCCTGGTAGGCCTGGAACCGGGTCTCGCGCCACCACTTGCCCAGGTTGCGGCCCTTGCGGCCGATCACCTCGATGGCCGGGAAGTTTGCCTCCCACAGGTCGAAACCCGTTGCCAGCACCAGGGTGTCGATGACGGTCTTGCGTCCGTCGGCGGTGACGATGCCGTCCGGCTCGATCCGTTCGATCGGGTTGGTCTCCAGGTGCACGTTCGGCTGGGTGAGGACGCGGTAGAAGCTGTTGGAGAAGGTAGGCCGCTTGCAGCCGCAGTCGTAGTCCGGCGTCAGCTTGGCGCGCAGTTCCTTGTCCCGGATCCACCGAAATCGGTTGATCTTGGCCAGATCTGAGGCGGAGATGTTGCCACGGCCGCGGGATTCCTTGAAGTGCAACGCGCCGACGATCATGATGATCTCGAGCAGCACGTCGGTCACCCAGCGCAGCGCGCGCTGCGCCGCCGGCACCCGCGCGAACAGGCGCCGCACCGCCGGGTCGAACTCGAAGTCCACCTTGGGCAGCACGTGGGTGGCGGTGCGCTGGTAGACGGTCAGCTCCCCGGCCTCCTTGGCCAGCTCCGGGACGACCTGCACGGCGGACGCCCCGGTGCCGATGACCGCGATGCGCCGGCCCTGGTAGCGGTAGTCGTGGTCCCATGCCGTGGTGTGCACGACCTTTCCCCCGAAGCTGCCGATGCCCGGGATGTCGGGCGTGTGCGGCTGCGACAGGAAGCCGGTCGCGGTGATCAGGAACCGGGTGGTCAGGCTCTCGCCGCCGGCCAGCGCAACCCGCCACACCTCGGCGTCCTCGTCCCACTGCGCGCCCTCGACGGTGGTGTTGAACCGCATGTGCCGGCGCACGTCGTATTTGTCGGCGACGTCGGCGGCGTACTGCTTCACCTCGCCGCCCGGGGCGAACAGCCGTGACCAGCCGGGGTTGGGCTCGAACCAGTACGAGTAGGTGGTGGACGGGATGTCGACGGCGATGCCCGGGTAGTGGTTGACGTGCCAGGTTCCGCCCAGGTCGTCCTCGCGGTCGAGGATGACGATGTTGTCAAAGCCCAGGCGCTTGAGCTGGATGGCGGCGCCGATGCCGCCGAAACCCGCACCCACGATGATCGCGTCGAAACGGTCTGTGACCACAGCCTTGCTCCGTAGCTACCTAACCCATTACTTAACGAATACCTAAGCTTTCCCTAAGATACGCAACTCTAATAGGCCGCGCCGACAGGCGCATCCGAGCTTTGCCAGTATGTGACCATGCTGACACCCGCGCGGTAATGCGACGACGGGTCATTGCGCGCGATTACCCCGTCCTTGTCAGCGCAAACGCCGGTCCGAGCCCCGCTCGGGCTGACCCGGTTCGGGCATTAGCTCGGCAGGCGGCCGCGGCGGCTCGCGGTGATTCTTATCTTGTGGCCGGGCCGGCGGCGGGCGTCCCCTGCAGTTGGCCGAGGAACTCGTGGCAGCGCCGCGCCCGCTCGGAGTCCTGCGCCATCACCTCGCTGAAGAAGGAGGCGATCTCCTCCATGCCGGCGTTCTTCGCGTCGCGCACGTACTGGCCGTAGTCGTGGCCCGCCTTCAGCGAGTGGTACTGGACGGAGATCAGGTCGTAGGTCACGTCGTCGAAACCCGTTTCACCCGTTGCCATGTCGTCACCTCGTCAGACCGTGAGTAGTGGATTTTGTGCTCGCGGTCTCCGGCTACCCGCCCGTGGATACCCCAAACGACGCTTAGACTGTCTTGGTACACGACGCGACTGCGCAATTGCGGCGTCGGTCCGATGGAGGCGACGCCGCCCCTGTCCACCGTTCGTCGCCGCGCCCGGGCATACAGGAAAATTTCATTAAACGGTCGGAAACTTGACAGGTTTGGGAGGGGCTTGCATGGGCATTTTCGACGGCATGTTCGCACGTCACATCGTTCGTTCTCTCGGTTCAGCACTGGTCATGGCGGCCTCGGGTGTGGCCGCCTCGGCGGTGTCCGGTTCGGTGATCCCCACCGCCGCGGCCCAATGTCCGGACATCCAGGTGGTGTTCGCGCGGGGCACCGGTGAAGCCCCCGGCGTCGGCCCCACCGGACAGGCCTTCGTCGACGCCCTGCACCAGCGGGTGGGCGGGCGGTCCTTCGACGTCTACCCGGTCAACTACCCCGCGAGTGATCAGTGGGACACCGGCATCGAGGGCATCAGAGATGCGGGCGCACATGTGAATTCGATGGCGCACGACTGCCCCAACACCAAGATGGTGCTCGGCGGCTACTCGCAGGGCGCGGCCGTGATGGGCTTCGTCACCTCGGCCTCGGTGCCCGACGGCGTCGACCCCAACACCGTGCCCAAGCCGCTGGATCCCGAGGTCGCCAACCACGTCTCCTCGGTGGTGCTGTTCGGCATGCCCAACGTGCGAGCGATGAATTTCCTGAACGAGCCGCCGGTGGTCATCGGCCCCGCGTACCAGGACAAGACGCTGAAGGTGTGCGCCACCGAGGATCCGGTGTGCTCGGACGGGATGAACTTCGCCGCGCACAACACCTACGCCAACGACAACGAAATGATCGACAAGGGCGTCGCGTTCGCCTCCAGCCACCTCGGCCTGGGCGGGCCGGCGACGGTGGCGGCGCCGAGCGGCGGCGGCTTCGGCAGCTGAGCAGCCGCTCGGCTAGCCCGACGCCGCTTTCGCGTTCAGGAAGGCGACGATTCCCGCGGTGACCGCGGCGGCGTATGCCGCCCGGCCATCGGGGCTTTCCATTCGCGCGGCGTCACCGGCGTTCTTCATGTTGCCGAGTTCGACCAGCACCGCCGGGTACTGAGCCAGGTTCAGCCCGGCCAGGTCGTCGCGGCCGTACAGGCCGTCCGAGCCGATGTAGGTGGCGGACTGAAAACCGGCCTGCACCAAGGCATCTCGCATCGCGTGAGCGAGCTGCACGGCGGGGCCCGCCTGGACGTCGTTCAGCGGCGGGCTGGAGTAGTTGACGTGGAATCCGCTGCCGGACGCGGGCCCGCCGTCGGCGTGGATGCTCACGATCGCGTCCGGCCGCATCGCGTTGGCCGCGTCGGCGCGCTGGTCGATGCACGGACCGACGCCGCTGTCGTCGGCGCGGGATAGCTGGGTGTGCACGCCCATCTGGTTCAGCGACGCGTTGATCAGGCCGACCACCGCCCAGGTGAACGCGTGCTCGGGGTAGCCGTCGTCGGCCGCCGCCCCGGAGGTTTGGCACGGCTTGCTGCCGCCGCGACCGTTGGGCACCGGTCGGTTGATCGACGCGTCGTTGACGGCGTTGTGGCCCGGGTCGAGGAAGACCGACATGCCGGCCACACCGGCCGCCGCGCGCGGGCCGGGCAGTACCGCGCCGGCGGCCAGGATCACCGGCATGGCGCCGGCGAGGCGCAGGACGTCGCGGCGGGCCACGGACCGCGGCCCTCGGCGATCACTCACCGCGCGATGGTAACAACCGCGGGCTCTACATACTAAAAAGTATGTTACGGTCGTGCGCATGTCCGTGGTCGAAGATCACCCGCTGCATGGCATCACCGACGAGTTCGTGGCGCGGTTGGGCGAGCGTGCCGAGGAGGCCGAGCGGCTGCGCCGGCTGCCGGCGGCGACGGTCGACGAGTTCCGGCAGACCGAGCTGTTCCGCCTGCTGTTGCCGGCCCGGTTCGGTGGCCTGGAAGCCTCGTTTCCCGAGCTGCTGCAACCGATTCGGCGGATGGCGCACGGCTGCGCGTCGAGCGCTTGGACGCTGGGTTTCTATGCGCTGCACAACTGGATGCTGTCGTTGTTCGATCCGCGGGCGCAGCGGGAGGTCTTCGCGTCCGGGCCGGTGCTGGCGCCGGCTCCCCTGGCGCCCACCGGCCGCGCCACACCGGCCGACGGTGGTGTGCGGCTGACCGGCAGGTGGTCCTGGGCGACGGGGGCGAGAGACGCCGATTGGCTGATCGTCGGCGCGTTGATCGAGCGCACCGACCGCATCGATCCGGCGTTGGTCGTGATGCCCGCCGGGCAGTTCGAGGTCGTCGACACCTGGCACACCGCCGGCATGCGCGGCACGGGTTCGCACGACGTGGTGATCGCCGACGTCTTCGTTCCCGAGCATCGGCTGGTGGCGGTGGCCGACATCTACGGCGGGACCGCGCCCGGCGCGCGCGAGCACGCCGCCGCCACCTACCGCTGGCCGATGGTGCCCGCGCTGGCGCTGACGGCGGCGATGCCCGTGCTGGGGGCGGCGGAGCGGGTGGTGCAGCTGTTCGCCGACCGGCTCGGCGAGCGGGTGCTGGCGTATAGCGCAGTGGCGCAAAAGGATCAGCCCGCCGCGCAGATCAGGCTGGGCGAGGCCCGGGTGCGGCTGGACGCGCTGCGGGCGTTGGTCGCACAGACCGCCGACCGGATCGAGGCGATCGTCGCCGGCGGCGACCGGGTGAGCCGCTCGGTGCGGGCCGAGGCCCGGCTGGCGGCCGCGCGCACGGTGCACGAAAGCCGGGCGATCATCGCCGACGTCACGGAGGCGTCCGGCGCGAGCGCTCATTTCCTGTCCAGCCCGATGCAGCGCGCCAAGCGCGACGTGGACATCGCCGCGGGGCATGTGGTGTTCGACTACGACACGAGCCGAGAGTTGGCCGGGGCGTTGGCGATTGGGGCGAAGATCTCCCCGATCTCAATGATCTGAGGCCACGCCCGCCTCGGTCAGCATCAGGTCGAGGAATCGTTCGCGTTGGGCCAGCGATTGAGCCTGCTCGGCCGAGCCGGTGAGGTGCAGCAGTCCGATGCCCGCGGCGAAGGTCAGCTCCGCGCGCAGCTTGGCGTCCTCGGGGGAAAAGCCGTAGTCGCGGTAGGCCTTGGTGACGGTGCGCAGCAGGTGCCGGTCGGCGGCCCGGATGTTCTCGGCGGCGACCGGGTCTAGGCGCGCCCATTCGCGCATCGCCCGCTCCAGCATCCAGTACTGCGGGCTGACCAGGGTGCCCATCATGGCTGAGAGGCGTTCCCGGGGTGGCAGCGAGTCGAGCTCGGCGAGCGCCTGGCGGTCGCGTTCGAGGAACTTGTTCCACGATTCGACCAGGGCGGCCCGGTAGTTGTCGATGTCCTCGAAGTGCCAGTAGAAGCTGCCGCGGGTGACACCGGCCTGCTGGCAGAGGCGTTCGACCTTCAGCGCCCGCACGCCCTCTTCGGCGAGCACGGTGTAGCCCACCTCGAGCCAGTCCTCGACTGACAGACGGGTTGACTTGGGCTTGGGTGCCACATCATGCAGATTACGGGAGGCGTCCTCTCCCCTGAGGAGATTGGCGATCTCGGTGCCGCCGTGTTGGGCTCAGCTCGGCGGCGGTATGGGCAGCCGGGCGGTCTCGTCGAGGTCCACCTCGAGCGCATTGAGCATCAACGCCAGTCCCGCGTAGCGGTTGATCACCATCAGTGCCTCCACGGTGGCCTCGGCGCCGAGGGCGCGGTGCACGCGATCGAAGAGTGGTTGGGCGACCCGGCGGGTGGTGACCAGCTCGGTGGTCAGGTGCAGCACCGCCAGCTCGGTGGGGGTGAGATCGCCGGTCTGCCAACCGGTTTCGGAGATGACGGCGTCGATGGTGGCGGGGTCGAGGCCGACGGTTCGTGCCACGTCCCGGTGTTGGCCGAGCTCGTAGGCGCAGTCCATCGCCGATGCGGTGCGGAGGACGATGAGTTCGCGCAGCCGTCGGGGCAGCACCGGGCTGCTCAGCGCGGCGTCCCCGGCGACCATCCAGCTGGTGAACACCTTCTCGGCGTTGGCGAGTGTGCGGTAGACGTTGAGATTGCCTCGGCGGGCGGTCAATTCGCGGGCTCTGGCGGGCATCTCTTCGGGCCGGCGGTACGGGATGCGGGTCATGTCGCTGCGTCGATGTCGAGGTCCGTTGCATTGAGGACTAATGCCAGGCCGTAGTAGGTCGCGACGATCATCAGAAGTTCGGTGAGGGCCTCGTCGCCGAGCAGCGTGTGCACTTTGGCGAAGGAGGCGTCATCCAGGCGGTGGGTGGTGCACAGCTTGGTCACGGTGTCGATGACGGTGCGTTCCTCGTCGGTGAACCCTGCCGCGTCGAGGTCCGCCTTGTCTTGCAGGGCGTCGATCTGGTGGTCAGTCAGTCCCGCCGCGCGGCCGAAGACGACGTGCTGGGCGAGCTCGTAGGGCGAGTCTTGTAAGTGGGCCACTCGCAGGATGATCACTTCGCGCATCCGCGGGCTGAAGGTTTCGGTTCCGAAGAGTTGGCTGGCCATCTGCGACCAGGATTCGAAGATGTTGGGGGCGTTGGCGATCAGGCGGAGGACGTTGAGAGTGTCGGGGCGCTCCAAGAGTTGGCGGATCTGCTCGGGTTGCTCGTCGGCGTTCGCGAGGGGCAGTCGGGTCACTCCTGTTGCCTTTCCGCCGGTGCCGTCAGCTCGTTCACCGAAGGATACTGAATGCGATCATGCTCGGCGGGGCCGATTAACCGTAAGCCGCGGCAACGCACCTGGTGAAGCATCGACGCAACGATTTACGAGCGGCGCCTACACCCGTACAGATTCCGCGGTTCCTCCGGAAACTCCTGCGCGAGCTAGCTCCTGCGCCGGATACTGACCGAAGCGAAAGTCAGAGGAGGGGCACCATGAAGTCGCTGGTCGGCACATCGTTCGGCCAATACGAGATAAGGCGGCTGATCGGTAAAGGTGGCATGGGCGAGGTGTACGAGGCGTACGACACCAAAAAGGGCAGAGCCGTCGCGCTGAAGTTACTCACCGACAATTATGCCGACGATGAAAAGTTTCGTGAGCGATTTCTGCGCGAGTCGCGGGCAGCCGCAATTTTGCAGGAGCCTCACGTCATCCCGATCCATGATTGGGGTGAGATTAACGGTGTCCTGTACATCGACATGCGACTGGTCCAGGGTCAAACACTGCACGAAATGCTCAAGACGGGTTCACTTGAGCCGCGGCGGACCACCGACATAATTCGGCAGGTCGCATCGGCGTTGGACGCTGCCCATGCCGCAGGCCTCATTCACCGTGACGTGAAGCCCCAGAACATCATTGTCACGCCAGACGACTTCGCATACTTAGTCGACTTTGGCATCGCGGAAGCGAGAGGTGATACGCACCTGACCATGGCAGGGCACACAGTCGGCACCTTCGACTACATGGCGCCTGAACGATTCGGTGATGAGGAAACAACCTCAGCGGTGGATGTCTACGCGCTGGCATGCGTCCTTTACGAGGCACTCACGGGTGCGAAACCGTTTCCGGTTCACAGCGCGGAGCAGGCCATCCGCGCCCATCTGTCGTCACCGCCTCCGCGGCCGAGTGCCGTGAATCCGCACGTTCCGGCGTCGTTTGACGATGTCATTGCCCGCGGCATGGCTAAACATCCAGATGACCGCTATGGGAGTGCTGGGGCCTTAGGACGCGCGGCAAAGCGCGCGCTGGCTCCCGATCCGGCCACTTCGGCCGGCATCAATACACTGCTGGCGCCGCAATACGTCAGTGCGCCTTCTAGCTATCCGCCGTTCGCTGCCCAATATCCTTATCCCGCAACAGGTCCGGTAAGTGCTACCGACGCAGACCAAGGCGGCTCGAAGAAATTGATGGTGCTGACCATTGTTGGGGTCGCGGTGGCGCTCTTGGTCGGCGGCACCGGACTGGTCATTGGCCTTACCACACAACGAAATTCAAGCACCTCGGAGCCATCAACCTCACCGCTTGTTTCCTATACCAACCCCGTGCCTACCTATGAGACCGAGCCGCCTCCGTCAGGTACCGAGCCGGCCCGATTACCCAGCACGCCGACGTCGGCACCACAAGACGCCACACAGCAGCTACACCAGATCGCCAATGACGACCGCGCGTTTGTTCGCGCGCAACTCGCCGACCGCTGGGTTCCACAACTTAGCTCCAAACGTCCGGGTGTCGTAGACAACGGTGTTGTGTGGGACAACGCAATGACTCTCCGGGAGCACTTGCAGCTGAGGCAGCGGTATCCCAACGTAAAGTTGCTTTGGTCGGGTGATTGGTCGACTTTTTCCGGGCCGGACTTCTGGGTTACCGTTGCCGGCCTTACCTTCGCCGACTCCTCTGGCCCGTTGGCCTGGTGCAGGTTCCAAGGGTTTGACCGAGATCACTGCGCCGCCAAGCTCGTCAGCACGACGCATCCCGAAGCCGGAAGTACCGCTTACAACTAATTTGATGGTCCGACAGAAAAGCAGCGAGCGAAGAGTGAACTCAACTCCACCGCCATTCGCGTACCGGCGTGTGACTGGAACGCATTCGCCCCTGCGACTCTGCACCGCACGTGCTTGACCAGGTTGCGCACCTCGGAGACACACCTTCAAACCCGAATAATCGCCAGGTTCGCCGCGCCGTCGAGTGCGGCGAAGTCGTCATCCTGGGTGACAACGGGCAGTCCCCGCGATGCCGCGATCCCCGCGATCCACAGATCATTAGCCCGCATCCGCCGTCCAGCCTCGGCTAGGTGGATCCGCAACCTTGCCCACATGCGGGCCGCGTCGTCGTCGACTGGCAACATTTCCATATCCGCTATCGATTCCAGCGTTGCGAGGCGTTGCGCCCGAACGTCGGACGTCGTCGCGGCTAATACGCCGGCGTGAAGTTCGGCAAGGGTGATGACGGTGGTGGCTACCTCGTCGGGGATTCGCGCCTCGTCCAGGTGCCGTCCGCTTTCGGACGCGATGAACACCGAGGTGTCGAGCACCCCGGCCGGCCTTGCAGTCATCGGATCGGACCGAGGTCCTCAGTTGTGTCGCCTGCAAGGGTTGCGAGGTCTTGGCGTAGCCCGGGATCGGCTTGCGCGCGGCGCAAGCGCGACAGCAACTCCGCCTTGCTCAGCCACCGCCGTCGCTGCGGCCCCAGCGCGGTCAGCATCGCGACGGCTCGGCCGTTGACGGTGATGGTGACGTCCTCCCCTTCCCGCACGCGCCGCAGTACCCCCGCCGTATCGTTGCGCAGCTCGCGAGACGCCACTTCAGACATGCTACAAATGTAGCACAATTGTAGCCCTTCCGGGAGCGGCCAAGTTTGTCCTGCCCAAAGCCGCTCTGAGAGGACGTGTTTGGTGACGGGCGATCGCTTCGACCGAGCGCCGTCTCCATTACGAGACCATCTCATCCGGCACCGACAACATCGCCTTGTCGCCCGCATCCGGCCGACCGACTACGGCCTCGCCGGCAATGCCGCCAACCACCCGTCCGACAGCAACTCCAACAACTGCCCGTCCGGATCCCGGATCATCGCGGCGCCGTCGGACACGCTCCCGTCGACCACCGCTCCACCGAACTCGCGCACCCGGGCCAACACACCCGGCAGGTCGGACACCGAGAACGAGATGTGCGTCAGCCCGATCTGATCCATCGTCCGCTGCGAGCCGGCATGAACCCGGCGCTTGGAGTAGTCGATCAGCTCGAGCACTAGGCCGTGGCGCACCAGATACGTCGCATGCACGCCGAGCGGCTCGGGCAGCCCCACCAGCTGAGCGGTCCGATCGTCGGGCGGGTCAATCTCCCACCAAAACTGGAAACCCAGCAGGCCCTCGTAGAACCGGCGGGAGCGCTCCCGATCCGCCACGCATAACCCAACGTGATTAAAAACCGTGCGATGGCTCGTCATGGCAACCTTCCCGCAGCAAGTCGGACCGAACCGGCCCTGCCCGACGCCGCCCGGCGTCGAGGCCCCTACTGCAACCAGCTGGAACGCGTAATAATGCAAAAGATAAACCAATAGCGGCCCGCTTCCGCCGAATACGCAAATTACCTTCCGTTGGAGGGCTTTTCGATGGCCACACGTCCGAACGTCAGCCCCGACGCGATCGTCGACTTCGACCATCACTCCGACGCGTTCAACCTCAACGAACTGGCCGTCAACGCCGAACTGCGGCAACGATGTCCGGTCGCGTGGAACGAGAACTACGGCGGGTTCTGGTTCCTCAGCAGCTACGACGCCGTCAGCCAAACCGCCCGCAACGGCGACACTTTCGCCCACAAGTACGAGCCGAACGCCGCAGACGGCGTGGACTACCAGGGCGAGATGGGCGTCCCGCGACCCGAAGGCCAACCGGCCCTGGGCCTCGGCGAGGTCGACGGCCCCTACCACCAAGCGCTACGGCACGCGCTGGCCCCGTTCTTCTCCCCCGGCGCCGTCGAAAAGCTCAAGCCGTTCATGGAGCAATCCGCCCACTGGTTCCTCGACCAACAAATAACAACAGGGCAGATGGACCTGGTGCTCGACTACGCCAGCCCCGTTCCCGCCATCCTCACCATGAAGCTGATGGGCCTGCCCTACGACAACTGGCACCTGTACGCCAACCTGTTTCACGCCGTCATGGCCGTCTGCCAGGACAGCGACGAGTACGCCGCCGCGATTGCCAAGGTGCCGGCGATGATGCAAGAAGTCCTCGACTACGCCGCCAGCCGACGGGCGGATCCGGAAGAAGACCTGACCAGCTTCCTCATTCGATTCGAGTTCGACGGCCACCGCCTCACCGACGAGCAGCTGCTCAACATCCTGTGGAACCTGATCGGCGGCGGCGTCGACACCACCACCTCGCAGACCGCGCTGACCCTGCTGCACCTGGGCACCCACCCCAACCTCCGGCAGCAACTCATCGACCACCCCGAGCTCTACCGCACCGCCACCGACGAATTCCTGCGCTACTTCTCGGTCAACCAAACCCTCAGTCGCACAGTCACTCACGACGTTGTCCTGGCCGGCCAACGGCTGCGCAAGAACGACCGCGTCGTCATCAGCTGGCTGTCGGCCAACCACGACGAAAACGAATTCGACCGGCCCGACGAGATCATCCTCGACCGCGCACCCAACCGCCACGTCGCCTTCGGCCTGGGCCCGCACCGCTGCATCGGCTCCCACCTAGCGCGGCTGATGTCGGAGGTCATGGTCAGGGCGGTTCTTGACCGCATCCCGGACTACCAGGTCGACGTCGAAAACGTGCACCAATACCTGGGCAACCCCAGCATGACCGGCCTGGGCCAGCTGCCGGTCACCTTCGCACCCGGAAAGAGCCGCAAAACATTGCGGCCGTGGTGATCCCGTGCCCCTACACGCAACGGTCCCATTGGCCGCTTCGACAGGAGCGCTATCACATCCGCTAGCAGATTTGGGAGTGATCTCATGGTAGGCAAACCGGTACCCATGTGACCGATGATCCCCATGAGACTCTCGTAACACCCCCAAGAGCCGGCGCAAACGACCCGCCCCAACACGCGCCCCAAAAATGAACCGTGCCGATTATGACGCCGTCGCGTACTGCAGCACCGGCTCGGACGAATCGACGTGCCCGAAGCTGATGATCCGCAACCGATTCGGCCGCACCTCGTAGACGACGCCGTCGACCGGATTGGTGACGTCGAACCCGTCCTCCACCCGCTCGGCGTTGGACAGCTCGATGTGGGCGCCGTCGCGAATCCGCTCGCCGCGGTAATAGTAACTGCCGCTGAGGTTTTGACACACCACGGCCAGCGACTTGGCCGTGCGCACCACCGCGGCCGGCGGGTTGCCCGGGTCGCAGCGCGCCGTCTCGCCGATGAACCCCAGCCCGTCGGCGCCGGTCACCGGCCGCGACAGCGTCGGAGTCAGCGGTGGCGGCGGGGTCGTCGGGGGCGGGGGCGCCAACGCGCGCGTGGTCGGGGCCGGCGGCGGGGCCGAATTGTTGTGATGAGTCCCCACAACGGTTTTCACCGACAGCACCACCCCGGCGATCAACATCAGCACCGCCACCGCGGTCACCACCACGGGCAGCCGGCCCGCCGGCCCGCGCGGCGGTCGCTCGCCAACAGGGGGCGGCCCCAAGGTGTCGTCCGGGTCGTCGAACTGCGCCGGCGGCGCCGGCAACGGACGGGGCCCGCCGAGCCCGGCCGCCGCCGACACCGGCTCGTAGGCCGCGAACACCGCCTCGCTGGCCGCCCGGGCCAGTTCCCCGGCGGACGCGAATCGCGCGCTTCGCTGCTTGGCCATCCCCCGGGTGATGATGTCGTCGAACGCCCGGCCGACACCGCGGCGCATGATGCTGGGCCGTGGTGCCGGCGACAGCAGGTGCGCGCTCCTCAGCTCCCCCGGGTCGGCACCCTCGAATGGTGGCTGACCCGTGAGGCATTCGTAGAGCACACACGCCAGCGAGTAGATGTCGGTCTGCGGCCCGAGGCTTCCGGTGGTGAACCGTTCGGGCGCCATGTAGGTGCGCGAAAGCTTCTCGTCGCCGGCGGCCTGGGCCAGCCCGAAGTCGGCGAGATAGGTGAAGTGGTCGTGGGTCAGCAGGATGTTCTCCGGTTTGACGTCCAGGTGCATCAACCCGGCAGCGTGCGCGGCGTCCAGTGCGCGCGCCACCTGCCCGGTGATCGACGCCGCCCGCGACGGCTCCAGCCCGCCCTGCTCGCGCAGCAACTCCTTGAGGCTGCCCCCGTCGTCGACCAGCTGCATGTCGATGAACGGCACGCCGTCGATCTCGCCGAAGTCATGCAGCGGCAGCACGTGCGGCTCCTGCAGCCGCGTCACCGCCCGACACTCGCGCCAAAGACGTTGCCGGAAACCAGCATCCAACTCGCCCCGCAACAGCTTGAGCGCGACCAACCGGTCCTTGACCGTGTCGTAGGCGCGGTAGACCTCACCCACCGTCCCGGTGCCGATCAGCGATCGCAGCTCGTACGGCCCGAACCGGGCGCCGAGCCGCGACCCGCGGGACGAGGAGCTCACCAGAACTGTCCTTTCTCACCACTCTCACGACGGTTCAGCCCGCGAGTTCCCGAATCGGGCGTCGAGCTAACGTGGCCAACCTCACGCGTGTCGCTACCGCGGCGCCCCCGCGCGAGCCACGCCATCCCACCCTAGCCGCAACGACATTCGACATGGGCGGGCCAAGGCCGCCCAGTCCGGTGCCGTTGGGCCCATTAGCGAGGCCCGACCACCATCGGCATCAAATAGTTGCGCACGTAACTGCGGGTGTCGTCGACGGTGGCGAGGTTGATGCTGGTGTGCGGCGTGACGATGAACGACAGCGTCAGCCGGGTGTGCAGTTCCGCGACCGTGCGCAGGTGCCGCTCCTGGGACGGGGTGGTCTCCGTGCCGTAGAGCTCCCTGCGCAGCAGCCCGACGGTGTACTCGATGGCGTAGTCAAGGATGACGCCCGCGTCAACGGTCAGGCTGGGCAGGATCGTCTCGGGCTCGGTGCGCTGCAACTTCTTCAACAGCGCGTGTTCGCGCATGAAGGTCACCGAGAACACCGTGCTGTTGACCATGCGGTCCTCGAACGTCGCGCCCTGCGCCCAGGCCTGCGCGTCCCCCTCGAGGTAGCGGCGCGCCTCGGCCAGCACCACGGCGTCGACGAGCGCCGCCTTGGTCGGGAACCGCCGGTACAGGGTGGCGCGCCCGACGCCGCTGCGCCGGGCCACGTCCTCCATGGTGGTGCGGCGCATCCCGACGAGTTCGGCCTGTTCGAGGGTGGCGGCCAGAATTCGGGCGGTGATCTCGTCGGGGTTGTCGACCTGGGCGAGGACGACGGGGTCGGGTTCGGTGAGTCGTCGCACGAACTCCGCCGTTCGCGTCGCGGTCACGCATCCCTCCTTGCCCGCCGGCCGCGGCCGTCGTATCGTGACGAACAAGCCATCTGAGACATTTAGAGTTCCACTGTATCGCACGTCTCGTGACTGGCTCACGGTTTCGGAGGGATCGCCCATGCGTGTCCGGCTCGGCGCCCGGTGGATGGCCATGCACGGCCTGCCGCGGGCCTACTTCGCGGTCCAGGCCCGGCGCGGTGACCCGCTGGCGCGGCTGCTGCGCAGCGGAACGACGGGCGAGGACCGCTACGCGTTGATGGAACAGATCCGCGCCCGCGGGCCGCTGATGCGTGCACCCTTCGTGTGGGCCAGCGTCGACCACGCGGTATGCCGACAAGTGCTGCGCGACAAGCGCTTTGGCGTCACCTCACCCACCGAGATGGAGCTGCCGCGTCCGGTGCGGGCGCTGATCGCCAAGACCGACCCGGGCGTCGCCAACCCGGTGGAGCCGCCCGCCATGGTGATCGTGGATCCACCCGACCACACCCGCTACCGGCAACTGGTCGCGCAGAGCTTCACCCCGCGCGCCATCGAGGCACTGAACACCCGGGTCGCGCAGGTGACCATGGAGCTGATCGAGCGCATCGCGGCCACCCCGCAGCCCGATCTGATCGCGGACTTCGCGACCCGATTGCCGGTCGCCATCATCGCCGAAATCCTTGGCATGCCGCCCGATTCCTATCCGCGCATGCTGGCGTGGGGCCGCAGCGGCTCTCCGCTGCTGGACCTCGGCATCGACTGGAAGACCTACCGCGACGCCATCGACGGGCTGCGCGGCGTCGACGAGTACCTGCTCGCGCACTTCCACCAGCTGCGCGCCGACCCGCACAGCGACAATCCGTTCGGCCGGATGGCCGCCGACGGGTCGCTGACCGACCGCGAACTCACCGCCAACGCCGCGCTCATCGTCGGCGCCGGTTTCGAGACCACGGTGAACCTGATCGGCAACGGGATCGTGCTGCTGCTGCAACACCCCGAGCAGCTGGCGCTGCTGCACGACAATCCCGACCTGTGGCCCTCGGCCGTCGAGGAGATCCTGCGCATCGCCAGCCCGGTCCAGATGACCGCGCGCACCCCCTCCTGCGACGTCGACATCGCCGGCGCCCACATCGGCGCCGGCGAGATGGTCGGGCTGTTCCTCGGCGGCGCCAACCGCGACCCCAAAGTGTTTAGCGACCCAACCACTTTCGACGTCACCCGACCCAATGCGCGCGAGCACCTGGCGTTCGCCTCCGGCATCCACGCCTGCCTGGGCGCCGCCCTGGCCCGCATCGAGGGCGCCACCGCACTGCGCGCGCTCTTCGAGAACTTCCCCGATCTGCGGCTCACCGCTGCCCCGCAACGGCGGTCGCTGATCAACTTGCACGGATACACCCGGCTGCCGGCCCAACTCGGCGGCCGCAGAACGACTTCCACCACGATTCCGGTCTGACGTCCGGCCTGACCAAGGTTGCCAATCAGGCCGGAATTGCCAACCTCACGGCAGCGACCGGCCCCGCAATTCCCCTGGCCCGCAAAGTGATCGCCGTCACCCATCGTGAAGCGGCGCACACAACGTCCGGTTGTGCCCTCACAACATGCGACCTCTACTGACGCCGCCGCAAGTAGTGCACTATGGGAATCGCGACCCGTGGGTCCAACGACGAACTTGCGGGTGCCTAAAGCCCCAACATCATCGCGATGCCGCGGCCGACAGCCCATCCCGGCCCCGTAGCAGGCCGATCTGAGCCGCCGTCAGGAACGCCACCCCGGTGCGTCGCACACCGGGGAATGTTCGCGAAGGAGAACACCACATGACCACCGCACGTCCCGTCAAGACCCGCAACGAGGGTCAGTGGGCGCTGGGAGATCGCGAACCGCTCAACGACACCGAGAAGATCAAGCTGGCCGACGGACCACTGAACGTGCGCGAGCGCATCATCAACGTCTACGCCAAGCAGGGTTTCGACAGCATCGACAAGTCCGACCTGCGCGGCCGCTTTCGGTGGATGGGCCTGTACACCCAACGCGAGCAGGGCTACGACGGCAGCTGGACCGGTGACGACAACACCGACAAGATCGAAGCCAAGTACTTCATGATGCGGGTCCGCTCCGACGGCAAGGCGATGTCGGCGCACACCATGCGCACGCTCGGCCAGATCTCCACCGAATTCGCCCGCGACACCGCCGATATCAGCGACCGGGAAAACCTGCAGCTGCACTGGATTCGCATCGAGGACGTGCCCGAGATCTGGCGGCGGCTCGAGTCCGTCGGGCTGCAGACCACCGAGGCCTGCGGCGACTGCCCGCGCGGCATCCACGGCTCGCCGCTGGCCGGCGACTCGCTCGACGAGGTGCTCGATCCGTCGCCCGCGATCGAGGAGATCGTCCGTCGCTCCCTGAACAACCCCGAATACGCCAACCTGCCGCGCAAGTACAAAACCGCGGTCTCGGGCCTGCAGGACGTCTCGCACGAGACCCACGACGTCGCGTTCGTCGGCGTCGAGCACCCCGAGCACGGACCCGGCCTGGACCTGTGGGTGGGCGGCGGCCTGTCCACCAACCCGATGCTGGCCCAGCGGCTCGGCGTGTGGGTTCCGCTGGACGAGGTGCCCGACGTGTGGGAAGCCGTCACCCAGCTGTTCCGCGACTACGGCTACCGGCGGCTGCGCGCCAAGGCCCGGCTGAAGTTCCTGGTCAAGGACTGGGGCATAGAAAAGTTCCGTGAAATTCTCGAACAGGAGTACCTCAACCGGCGGTTGATCGATGGACCGGCGCCCGCGCCGGTCAAGCACACCATCGACCACGTCGGGGTGCAGAAGATCAAGAACGGGCTCAACGCCGTCGGCGTCGCCCCGATCGCCGGGCGCGTCTCGGGCACCACGCTGTCCGCGGTGGCCGACCTGATGGAACAGGTCGGCTCCGATCGGGCGCGCTGGACGCCGTTTCAGAAGCTGGTCATCCTCGACGTGCCCGACGACAAGGTCGACGAACTCGTCGCCGGCCTGGACGCGCTGGGCCTGCCGTCGCGGCCGTCGTCGTGGCGCAAGAACACCATGGCCTGCACCGGGATCGAGTTCTGCAAGCTGTCGTTCGCCGAAACCCGGGTGCGCACCCAGACTTTGGTGCCCGAGCTGGAGCGGCGCCTGGCCGACGTCGACGCCCAGCTCGACGCGCCGATCAGCGTCCACCTCAACGGATGCCCGAACTCGTGCGCCCGAATCCAGGTGGCCGACATCGGCTTCAAGGGCCAGTGGATCGACAACGGCGACGGCACATCGGTCGAGGGCTTCCAGGTTCACCTGGGCGGCGGCCTGGGCGAGCAGAGCGGCTTCGGCCGAAAACTGCGGCAGCACAAGGTCACCAGCGAAGAACTGGGCGACTACATCGACCGGGTGACGCGCAAGTACCTCGAGGGCCGCAACGACGGTGAGACGTTCGCGTCCTGGGCGCTGCGCGCCGACGAGGAAGAGCTGCGCTGAGGTCCGAGGTCAAAATGAGCGACGTGGCAACCGACTTCACCGAGGAACAGCTGCGCGAGCTGGCCGAGCGCGGCGCCTCGGAGCTGGAGGGCGCCAGCGCGATCGACATCCTGCGCTGGACCGACGAGCACTTCGGGCCCGTCGACGGGCCGCGCGGCTGGGCCACCTGCAAATACGTGGTGGCCTGCAACATGCAGGACGCGGTGATGGTGTCGCTGGCCTGCGACGTGCGCCCCGGTGTGCCGGTGTTGTTCCTGGACACCGGCTATCACTTCCCCGAGACCATCGGCACCCGCGACGCCGTCGAGGCCGTCTACGACATCCACCTGCTCAACGTCACACCCGAGCACACCGTGGCCGAGCAGGACGAGCTGCTGGGCAAGGACCTGTTCGCCCGGGACCCCAACGAATGCTGCCGGCTGCGCAAGGTGGAGCCGCTGCGCAGGGCGCTGCGCGGCTACGCGGCGTGGGTGAGTGGGCTGCGCCGGGTGGAGGCGCCCACCCGCGCCGACGCCCCGCTGATCAGCTTCGACGAGTCGTTCAAGGTGTTGAAGGTCAACCCGATCGCCGCCTGGACCGACGAGCAGGTCGACGAATACATCGAGCGCAACCGGGTTTTGGTCAACCCGCTGGTGCAGGAGGGCTACCCGTCGATCGGCTGCGCCCCGTGCACCGCCAAGCCGGCACCGGGCGAGGATCCGCGCAGCGGGCGTTGGCGGGGACGAAACAAGGTCGAATGCGGGTTACACGCCTCATGAGCACGCTGGTACTCACGGCACACGGCAGCCGCGATCCGCGGTCGGCCGCCAATGCCGAGGCCGTCGCCGATCGGCTTCGGCGGATGCGGCCCGGCCTCGACGTGCGGCTGGCCTTCCTCGAGCTCAACGCCCCGAACTTCGTCGACGTGCTGGCCGGGTTGCCGGACAGCCGGCGCGCCGTGGTCGCCCCGCTGCTGCTGGCCAGCGCCTACCACGCGCGGCTCGACATCCCCGAACAGATCGCCCGCGCCGGTGCGCACGGCATCCGGCAGGCCGACGTGTTGGGCGAGGACGACCGGTTGGTGGCGGTGCTGCGCGGGCGTCTGGCCGAGATCGGGGTTTCCCCGCTCGACGACGATCTCGGGGTGATGGTGGTGGCGATCGGTTCGTCGAACATCGCCGCCAACGCACGCACCGCCAAGGTTGCGTCCCGGTTGGCCGCCGGAACCCGATGGGCTTGCGCCACAACGGCCTTCGCGACCCGGCCCGAGGCGTCGGTGGCCCGCGCCGCCGACCAGTTGCGCCGTCGCGGCGCGCGCCGGCTGGTGATCGCACCGTGGTTTCTGGCGCCGGGATTCATCACCGACGGGGTGTCAACCTTCGCCCGGGACAACGGGATTCGCATGGCCGCCCCGCTGGGGGCGCACCGGCTGGTGGCCGAGACGGTGCTGGATCGTTACGACGAGGCGCTGTCGGCCGACGCTGCGGCCTGAGTCACTTCGATGCCGCCGTGCGGGCGATGATGTGGCTGAGCAGGTCGCGGATCGCCCCGGCGGGCGGGGTGCGCCCGCCGATCCAGATGGCCCGAAATTTGCGTCGCAGGTCCAACTTCGGGATCTCGACGGCATGCAGCCGGCCGACCGCCAGGTCGTCGGCCACCGCCAGCCGGCTCATGGCGGCCGGCCCCGCGCCGGCCAGCACGGCGGCGCGCATGGCCGCCGCGGACGTCAGTTCCAGCACCGGCGCGGCCTGCTGCATGTCCTCCCCGAGCACCTTGCGCAACGCTACCGTCAACGAATCGCGGATTCCCGAATGGGGTTCGCGGGCGACCAGGGGGGTCTGGGCAAGTTCGCGTGCGGTCACCACGCGGGAGCGGCGCGCCCACTTGTGGGTGGGCGGCACCACGATCACCAGCTCGTCCTCCCCCACTACACAGCTGCCCAAACCCTTTGGCGTGCCGGGGTTTTCGACGAATCCAAGATCGGCGCTGCCGTCGCGGACCGAGGCGATGGCGTGTTCGCTGTTGGTCGCGGTCAGGATCACCTGCGGCGCGGCCTCGCCGCGCCGGGTCGCCTCGGCCTGCAGCGACAGCAGCCAATGCGGCATCAGCTGTTCGGAGATCGTCTGACTGGCCGCCACCCGGATCCGCTCCCGGCCCTCCTTGCGCAGCGAGCCCAGGCCGGCGTCGATCTCGTGGGCGACCTCGAGCAGCCGGGCCGCCCAGTCGGCGACGATGAGGCCGGCCGGCGTCAATTGTGAACCGCGCGTGGTGCGCACCGCCAAGGTGACACCGATCTGGGCCTCCATGGTGGCCAGCCGCCGGGAGATCGCCTGCTGGGTCAGCCCGAGTTCGCGGGCGGCCCGGCCGAGGCTGCCCGTCTCGGCGATCGCCAAAAACGCCTCGAACGAGGCGAGTTCGGGCATCCTCGGGCTGAGCGGCATGGTCGCGGGCTCACAATCAAATCGTGTGACACAACTATAGCTTGTGACACCACAACGCTGGCACCTCTACTGCCGCCCGGCGTGGGCCGCCAGCATGGAAGACACGCGGCCGGCGCCCCGCGCGGCCGCCGCCGCGCTACATTAGCCAGCCTGAACCGAGTTGCTGCGGCCCCGCACCCGGCTGACCCCGCTCGCCAGAAGGAAGGACAACACTCGTGGCCTACGTGATCGCCGAGCCCTGCGTCGACATCAAAGACAAGGCATGCATCGAGGAGTGCCCGGTCGACTGCATCTACGAGGGCGCCCGGATGCTCTACATCCATCCCGACGAGTGCGTCGACTGCGGTGCCTGCGAGCCGGTGTGCCCGGTGGAGTCCATCTACTACGAGGACGACCTGCCGCCCGAGCACAGCCAATACCTGCAGATCAACGCCGATTTCTTCACCGAACTCGGCTCACCCGGCGGGGCCGCGAAGGTGGGGCTGACCGAAAACGACCCGGCCCCGGTGAAGAACCTGGAAAGCCGCGTCGACGCGTCGTAGCCCTTCGCTACGCGTCGTAGCTTTTCGCTAGTCGAATCCGGACAGCCCGAACGTCTCGCTCGGGCGTCGGCCAGACAGTTTCTGCACCACCCATTGGTTCATCGAGACCCTTTGTTCGGCGGCTTCCATGGCCAGCCGGCTGTGCAGTTCCGGGGACGTCCGGACGACGATGGTGCCGCTGTAGTACCGGTCGGCCATCGGCGTCGGCAGCGTTTCGCCGGAGGACTCAGCGCTGGCGATGTACCAGTCGACGGCCTCCTCGATCGCGCCCATCGCCTCCTGCGCCGTCGCACCCTGGCGGCGCACGTAGGGCAATTCGAGGCAGGTGCCGACGTATTCGCCGAGGTATGGCGACCAGGCGACTCGGTAGGTGTAGTGATTCACGCCGGGTTGATAGCACGGGCGCTGGCGGATTCGCGAGTCACTCATCCCCACCCGGAGAGCTCCGGACGTAGGCGGCCGGGTGGTCCCCGGGTCCCGACCTCGGCGGCCCGGCCGCCCCTCCCGACACCATGACGATTCGCCCAAATCCGCTAGCACCGGCGCTAGCGAATCCGGGCGTCACACCCCTACGTAAAGTGAGCCAATGCGCAAAGCTCGAATCGTCCACCTCATCCGGCAGATTGGGTCGCTGACGGCCAGCGCGGTGACCGCGGCGTCCACCCTCAACGCCTACCGGCCGCTGGCGCGCAAGGGGTACCCGTCGCTGTACGCCTGGATGTTCGGGCTCGTCGTCACCGAATTGCCGCTGCAGACGATGCTCAGCCAGCTCGGCGGGCTGGCCCTGACGGCACGTCGCCTGACCCGGCCGGTCCGCATCATCGCGTGGCTGGTCGCGGGCCTGTCGGCGCTCGGCCTGCTCAACCTGAGCCGGGCGGGCCACCGGGCCAATGTGCCGCTGACCGATGCGCTGGACAGCGAACTGGGCGCCGACCGGCTCACCGAGTCGGCGGACTTGTGGCGCCGGCCGACCGGCGCCGGCACCGCCAAAACACCGGGCCTGCTGCGGATGCTGCGCATCTACCGCGACTACGCCCACGACTCCAACATCAGCTACGGCGAATTCGGCAGCGCCAACCACCTGGACATCTGGCGCCGCCCCGACCTCGACCTCACCGGCAGGGCGCCGGTGCTCTTCCAGATCCCCGGCGGCGCCTGGACGACGGGAAACAAACGCGGACAAGCACATCCGTTGATGAGCCATCTCGCGGAACTGGGCTGGATCTGCGTGGCGATCAACTATCGGCACAGCCCGCGCAACACCTGGCCCGACCACATCGTCGACGTCAAGCGCGCCCTGGCCTGGGTCAAACAACACATCGCCGGCTACGGCGGCGATCCCGACTTCATCGCGATCACCGGCGGGTCGGCCGGCGGCCACCTCTCGTCGCTGGCCGCGCTCACCCCCAACGACCCGAAGTACCAGCCCGGCTTCGAAGACGCCGATACCCGGGTGCAGGCGGCGGTGCCGTTCTACGGCATCTACGACTTCACCCGCTTCGACGACAGCCTGCACCCGATGATGCCCGGACTGCTGATCAAGTCGATCATCAAACAACGGCCGTCGACGCACCTGGAGACGTTCGCCGCCGCCTCACCGATCACCCACGTAAACCCGGACGCACCACCGTTTTTCGTGCTGCACGGCCGCAACGACTCGTTGGCATACGTCGAGCAGGCCCGCGCGTTCGTCGAACGGCTGCGGCAAGTCAGCACCCAACCGGTGGTCTACGCCGAATTGCCGTTCACCCAACACGCTTTCGACATCTTCGGCTCGGTGCGCGCCGCGCACACCGCGGTGGCCGTCGAGCAGTTCCTCGCCGAGGTCTACTCGGCCCGCGATCGGCTGCCCGATCAGCTCATCGCACGGTCACGCTGAGGGTGTAGGTGCACGCCGGTTTGGCGTTCTTGTCCACGAAGCTGCTGTAGGACGTGGTGATGGTGGTGCTCCCCGGTTTCAGCGCCGCAAACGTCCACACCTCGGTGCCCGGCGCCCCTAGCGCGTCCGAAGTCGGTGGGACGAACTCGTGACTGGTCTGCTTGACGATCGCCGAATCGCCGATCTTCGCGTCGGGCGTCCACCGGTAGGGGGTGGTGTAGTTCGAACCCAGCTGCACGACCAGGGTGTTGCCGACGGCCAAGGTGATGTTCTGGCTGATGTCGCTCTGCGTCAGCACGTCGTTCATGGGGACCTGGAGGGTCTTGGTCGACGGCGGGTTGCGGGACTCGAAGTGACAGCCCAGCACCGTCGACAAGATGAGCGCGGCGACTGTTGCCAGCAGCCTGACCTTCACCAGATCCCCCTTCGATTCCGCTCCGCAGCCTAACCGGCCGTGACCCAGACCGAAGATAGGCGAAGAAGCGCCGGCCCATGACGTCGTGCGGCCCGCGCGGCCACCGTCGGTCCCGTCCGGCAGGATGGGCTGGTGTTCGGCCTCGTCCTGATCGTCGCCCTGGTGTCCACCGTCATCGTGGGCACGGTCATCGGCCGTCGCTACCGGGTGGGCCCGCCGGTGCTGCTCATCGTGCTCGGCGTGCTGCTGGGTCTGGTCCCGCAGTTCGGGCACGTGCGGATCGACGGCGAGATCGTGTTGCTGCTGTTCCTTCCCGCCATCCTGTACTGGGAAGGCCTGAACATCAGCTTCCGCGAGATCCGGGCCAACGCGCGCATCATCGTGTTCCTCAGCGTCGCGCTGGTCATCGCCACCGCGGTGGCGGTGTCGTGGACGGCGCGGGCGCTGGGCATGGATCCGCATGCGGCCGGAGTGCTGGGCGCGGTGCTCTCCCCCACCGACGCGGCCGCGGTGGCCGGGCTGGCCAAGAAGCTGCCCCGCCGCTCGCTGACGGTGTTGAAGGCCGAGAGTCTGATCAACGACGGCACCGCCCTGGTGTTGTTCGCGGTCAGCGTGCACGTCGCGATCGGCGCGCCGGCGATCAGCCCACCGGAGGTCACACTCCGGTTCATCGGCTCGTACCTGGGTGGGATCGCCGCGGGCCTGCTGGTCGGCGGCGCAGTGACGCTGGTGCGCAAGCGAATTGACGCGCCCCAGGAGGAGGGAGCGCTGAGTTTGGTGACGCCCTTCGCGGCGTTCCTGCTGGCGCAATCGGTCGAGTGCAGCGGGGTGGTCGCGGTGGTGGTGTCGGCCCTGGTGCTGGCCTACTCCGGGCCGGTGGTGATCCGGGCCCGCTCCCGGCTGCAGTCCTACGCCTTCTGGGACATCGCGACGTTCCTGCTCAACGGCTCGTTGTGGGTGTTCGTCGGTGTCCAGATCCCCGGTGCGCTGCGCGGCATCGCGGGCGTCGACGGCGGTGTGCGGCATGCCCTGTTCGTCGCGCTGGTGATCACCGGGGTGGTGATCGTGTCGCGCATCTTCTGGGGCGAATTCACCACCATGCTGATCCGGCTGATCGACCGCCGGGCGGTGCAACGCGAACGCCGGGTCGGCTGGCGGCAGCGCTTCGTCACCGCCTGGGCCGGATTCCGCGGGGCGGTGTCGCTGGCCGCGGCGGTGGCCGTGCCGATGACCACGCTGAGCGGCGCGCCGTTCCCGGATCGCAGCCTGCTGATCTTCATCGTCACCGTCGTCATCCTGGTGACCGTGCTGGTGCAGGGCAGCACGCTGCCCGCCGTGGTGCGCTGGGCGCGGCTGCCGGCGGACGTCGCGCACGCCGAGGAGCTGCAGCTGGCCCGCACCCGTGCCGCCCGCGCCGCCCTGGACGCCCTACCCGCGGTCGCCGACGAGGTCGGCGTCAGCGACGAGCTGCGCCGGCGGCTGCACAAGGAATACGAAGAGAAGGCCGCGCTGGTGCTGGCCACCGAGAACGGTTCGCCGGACAACCGGATCCTCAAGACCCGGGAGAAGGTCCGGCAGGTGCGGCTGGGGGTGCTCGAGCACAAGCGCCGCGAGGTCACCGCGCTGCGCAATCAGAACCGGATCGACGACACGGTGCTGCGGGAGCTGCAAAACGAGATGGATCTCGAGGAGGTGCAGCTGCTGGCCGCCGCGGCCGACGAGGACGACGGCGACACGGAATAGGGCCCGTCGGTGGCCGACCGTACAGTCGGCCTCATGCTGCACACCGTCGCGGTCCGGGGCTACCGCTCGCTGCGCGAGGTGGTTCTGCCGCTGGGCCGGCTGTCGGTGATCACCGGCGCCAACGGCACCGGCAAGTCGTCGCTGTATCGAGCACTGCGGTTGCTGGCGGATTGCGGCCGCGGCGAGGTGATCGGGTCGCTGGCCCGCGAGGGCGGCCTGCAATCGGTGCTGTGGGCCGGCCCCGAGCAGCCGGCCGGCGCGCGGCGCTCCGGGAAGACCGAGGGCACCGTGCGCACCCGGCCCGTATCCCTCGAATTGGGCTTCGCTGCAGACGATTTCGGTTATCTGGTGGATCTGGGCCTGCCGCAGTCGGCCGGGAAGTCGGTGTTCGCCCGCGATCCGGAGATCAAACGCGAAGTGCTGTTCGCCGGCCCGGTGCTGCGGCCCAGCACGACCCTGGTGCGACGGTCCCGCGGTTTCGCCGAGGCCAGCGCCGACTCCGGCAGCGGTTTCGACGAGCTGTCCCGGTCGCTGCCGTCGTATCACAGTGTGCTCGCCGAATACGCCCACCCGCAGGCGCTGCCCGAACTGGCGGCGGTGCGAGATCGGCTGCGCGGCTGGCGGTTCTACGACGGCTTCCGGGTCGACGCGGGGGCACCGGCGCGGCACCCGCAGGTGGGCACCCGCACCCCGGTGCTCGCCGACGACGGCAGCGACCTCGCCGCAGCGATCCAGACCATCCTCGAGTCGGGGTTCGACGACCTCGACCGGGCCGTCGCCGAGGCGTTCGACGGCGCCACCGTCTCGGTGGCCATCCACGACGGGTTGTTCGACCTTCAGCTGCGCCAGCGCGGCATGCTGCGCGCCCTGCGGTCGGCCGAATTATCCGACGGCACACTGCGTTTCCTGCTGTGGTCCGCCGCGCTGCTCAGCCCGCAACCGCCGTCGCTGATGGTGCTCAACGAGCCCGAGACCTCGCTGCACCCCGACCTGGTCGCCCCGCTGGCCTCGCTGATCCGCACCACCGCCGCCAGCACCCAGGTCGTCGTGGTCACCCACTCCCGCACGCTGCTGGAGTTTCTGGATACGGTTCCGTTGAGCGAGGGCGCCGACGGCGAAGCCGTCGAGATCGAGCTGTACAAGGACTGGGGCGAAACGCGCATCGGCGGGCAGACTTTGATGACGACGCCCCGCTGGGATTGGGGCACCCGGTAGTCGAGTGTGACGCCAGACCGCCGAGCAGCACCCCGCCAGGCGAAGTTCACCCAGTGTTCAGGCCCGCGTCGGGCCAGCATTGAGGAGTGCACACGCGCGCCGCGTGTCCTCACGGTATGCGTGTCGTACAGGTCGCCAATTTCTATGGCCCTCGCTCCGGCGGCCTTCGCACCGCGGTCGACCGACTGGGCGCCGAATACTGCGCCCACGGCCACGAGGTCTTCCTGATCGTTCCGGGGCAGCGCACCGAGCGTGCCCGGCTGTACACCGGCGTGGTGCGAATCACCTTGCCCGCCCGACTGATTCCCTTCACCGGCGGCTACCGCGCGGTGCTGCCGGGCCCGGTCAAGGCGCTGCTGGAAGCGTTGCGGCCCGACGCACTGGAGGTGTCCGACCGGCTCACCCTGCGATCGCTGGGCCGCTGGGGCCGCGACCACGGCGTCACGACGGTGATGATCTCTCACGAGCGGCTGGATCGCCTTGTGGGGCAGGTACTTCCGCGACGGGCAGCGCAGAAGTTCGCCGACTTGGCCAACGCCCGCACCGCCGCCGACTACGACACCGTGGTGTGCACCACGGGCTTTGCGCGTGAGGAATTCGACCGCATCGGCGCCGGCAACACCGTCACCGTCCCGCTGGGGGTGGACCTGCAGACGTTTCATCCGCGGCACCACTCGCAGCTGGTGCGCCGCCGCTGGGCGGCGCCGACCCAGCTGCTGCTGGTCCATTGCGGCCGGCTGTCGGTGGAAAAGCGCGTCGACCGCAGCATCGACGCGCTCGGCGAGCTGTGCCACGCCGGTGTCGACGCGCGGCTGGTGGTGGTGAGCGAGGGCCCGCTGCGGGCCAGGCTGCAGCGGCAGGCCGCCCGGCTCCCGGTCGACTTCACCGGTTTCGTCTCCGATCGCACCACCGTGGCCCAGCTGCTCGCCTCGGCCGATGTGACGCTGGCCCCGGGACCGCACGAGACGTTCGGGCTGGCCGCGCTGGAGTCGCTGGCGTGCGGCACGCCGGCCGTGGTCTCGCGCACGTCGGCGCTGACCGAGATCGTCACCCCGGACAGCGGCGCATCGGCCGCCAACGACCCGGCCGCCATCGCGCGAGCGGTCAGCGCCATCGTCAGCCGGCCCGAGCGGCAGCGCCGCATTTCCGCGCGGCGCCGCGCCGAGGACTTCACCTGGCACCGGGCCGCCGCCGGCATGCTGGCGTCGTTGCGGGCACCGGTTTTCGACGATCCGGGCGGGCACTCCGAACAAACCGCCTGACCTGGCGCGGCGCGGCCGCGTCGCTCGCCGTGTGTGCGCCACCCGTTGCTCCTGTCGGCGGCCCCCGTCACCCGGGCCTTTTCGCCGCGCCGCTCGGGCGGGCGCTGGTTTGCCCGACCGCGCTGGTTAGTCTCGCTACAGACGACAAGGAGGATCCGGTGGGGGCACGCGATCAGGTATTGATCACCGCGACCGAGTTGGCCGACGTCATCGAGGCCGGAGACCCGGTGAGCATCCTGGACGTGCGGTGGAGGCTCGACGAGCCCGACGGCCGCGCGGCCTACCTGCAGGGCCACCTTCCCGGCGCGGTGTACGTCTCGCTCGAGGACGAGCTCAGCGACCACACGGTGTCCGGGCGGGGCCGTCACCCGCTGCCGTCGGGACCCAGCCTGCAGGCGGCCGCCCGCCGATGGGGCATCCGGCAGGACACACCGGTGGTGGTCTACGACGACTGGAACCGCGCCGGCTCCGCGCGCGCCTGGTGGCTGCTGCGCGCGGCCGGGCTGGACAACGTCCGCATTCTGGACGGCGGGCTGGCCGCCTGGCGGGCGACCGGCGGCCGACTCGAGTCCGGGCCGGTCGAACCAGCGCCCGGGAATGTGACTGTGCCGCATGATGATTTGCATTCCGGCAACCGTCCGACCGTGACGACCGAGCAGGTGGCCGCGGGCGCCGCCACACTCATCGACGCCCGGGCGCCGGAACGCTACCGCGGCGAGGTGGAACCGCTCGATCCCGTCGCCGGGCACATTCCCGGCGCCGAGAATCTGCCCAGCGGCGACGTTTTGGCGGCCGACGGCACCTTCCTCGACGACGACGCGCTCGCCCGGGTGTTCGCCGAGCACCGAATCGAGCGGCACGGCGCGGTGGCCGCCTACTGCGGCTCGGGCGTCACCGCCACCGTGACGATCGCCGCGCTCGCGGCGGTGGGCCGAACGGCGGCGCTGTACCCGGGATCGTGGTCGGAGTGGTGCGCGGACCCGGCCCGCCCGGTGGAACGCGGCGGCGCGTAGGCGGCTGCACCACCTGTTAGCCTGTTCCCGACAGCGCCTAGGGTTCCGGCACCACACGGTGTGACTGGTCCGAGCGGCGCCACCGCCTTCCCCGACGGAAGGCGGTCATCTGAACGGACAAAAGCCTGGAGGACCCCCGCCGGTGCGCCGCGTGCCGGCGAGAAGGTCCTGCCATGGTGGCTCTCGCCGTCCTCTTTCTCATCGCCCTGGCCGCCGGAGCGCTCGGCGGGCTGGTGGGCACCGGCTCGTCCCTGGTGCTGCTGCCAGCGCTGGTCATGATGTACGGGCCGCGAATTACGGTGCCCGTCATGGGGATTGCGGCGGTGATGGCGAACGTCGCGCGGGTTGCCGCGTGGTGGCGGCAGATTCGCTGGCGGCCGGTCCTTGCCTATGCGCTGCCGGGGACTCCTGCCGTCGTGCTCGGCGCGAACACCCTGCTGAGCATCCCGCAGGCGGTGGTCGACGGGCTGCTGGGGGTGTTTTTCCTCGCGATGATCCCGGTACGCAGGGTTGCGCTGGCCCGCCGGTGGCGGATTCGGCTGCGGCATTTGGCCGTCGCGGGCGTCGTCGTCGGCTTCCTCACCGGTCTGGTCCTGTCGACGGGCCCGCTGAGCGTGCCCGTGTTCACCGGATACGGGCTGTCCGGCGGCGCGTTCCTCGGGTCGGAGGCCGTCAGCGCCTTGCTGCTCTACATCGGCAAAATCGGCACCTTCAGCCAGCTGGGCGCGCTCAGCTTCGCCGTGGTGACCCGCGGGCTGGTGATCGGCACCGCCTTGATGATCGGGCCCTTCGTCGCGCGTCCGCTCGTGCGCCGAACCGATCAGCGGCATTATGCGCTCCTGATTGACGGCGTGCTCCTCGTCGCCGCCGCCGGCATGTTCATCGCGACCGCGACACACTGAGATAACGAACAACCCTGTGCGGGATAGGCTTTCGCGTCGTGAACACGGGCGCGTTCAACGCCCGTTCGCCCGACCGCCGCACGCCATGATCGGCTGGGCGTCCCGGCGGTAACGATCGGGCTTTATAGTCCTGATGACGTCTAGCGGAGGGCCGACAATGAGGAACCTGAACGATCGGCGCCGGGTCGTCGGCGCCGCGACCGCGCTCGGTGTGCTGGCGTTGGGGGCCGGGCTGCCCGGATGTTCCGGCAAGAACGGCCACCCGGCTGCCACCCCGAGTTCCACCGCCGCGTTGGCAAGCACCACCGTGATGATCGACGGGAACAAGCACACCATGATCGCCGGCGTCGACTGCACCAGCGCAGCAGCACAACCGAATGCGTCGCCGCCGGAATCGGGAGACCTCACCACCCGCATCAGCGTGCACGACGACTCGGCGTCGGTCTCCCTCGCGGTCTCCGACGAACAACCGCCCACCGTCGATGGCTTCGCGATTTCGCTCAAGCTGGACAACGGCCAATATCAATTGCCGTACCAGGGAACCAAATCGCCGACTCAGGTGCAGGCAACCAAGGACGGCAAGAGCTACACGGTCACCGGCACCGGCCAGGCGACCACACCCGGCCAAAGCGGGACGCGCGACGTGACGTTCGGGATCCACGTCACCTGCCCGTGAGAACGGTGGTTGTCCGCCGCGACGGCCTCTGAGATGCTGACTGCTTGGACATTTTCGCGCAGTGGCAAGGCGGCGGCACCGAACTTCGTTGGCGCTCGACCACCGCGGCCAACGACGGCAGGGAAGTCGGGGTGTTCAGCCGCCGTTGCGGCACCCCGGGTGCGCCCGCATTGGTGTTGGTGCACGGCTTTCCGACGTCGAGCATCGACTACTTCGCCTTGGCCGGCGAGCTGAGCCGTGACTTCGACATCCACCTGCTCGACTTCCCCGGCTACGGACTGTCCGACAAACCGCCCGAGCCGTACGTGTATTCGCTGTACGACGACGCCCGTCTGCTCGTCCACGCCATCACCGAGGTGTGGCGACTGTCCGACTACCGCATGCTGACCCACGACCGCGGCAGCAGTGTCGGCATGATCGCGTCGGGCATGCTGGCCGCGCTCGACCCGCCGGCCGCACCCGTCGACCTGATCCTGACCAACGCCAACATCTACCTTCCGCTGGCCAACCTCACCGCGTTTCAGAGCGCGCTGCTCGATCCCTCGACCGCGCGGGCCACCGCGGCCGCGACCACACCCGAGCTGCTGGCGGCCGGAATGGGCGCCAGCACGTTCATGCCGCGGCGGACGCTGGACGACCCGGAGATCGCCGCCCTGGCGAAATGCTTCGCCCACAACGACGGAATCCGGGTGCTGCCTGACACCATTCAATATCTCAACGAGCGCGCCGCCGACGAAACCCGTTGGCTGGAAGCGCTTTCCACCAGCGATGTGGACACCACCATGGTGTGGGGACTGCACGACAACGTCGCGCCGCTGCGCGTCCCCAACCACGTATGGCAGACGTATCTGAAGACGAAGCCGGGCCGCAACCGCTACTGGGTGATCCCCGGCGCCGACCACTATCTGCAGTGCGACGCCCCCGCGCAATTGGCCGAGATCGTGCGCCTGACCGCCCGCGGCGAGGACGTGCCGCTGCAAACCCTGGGAGATCGGCCCGACGGCGCGGTGTTGGTGGACGGCGGCGCCAGCTAGCCGCCGCGCGTCACGCTAGCGTGACAGTCGACCTCGCGCGTCACGCTGGCGTGACAGTCGACCTCGCGCGTCACGCTGGCGTGACGGTCGACCTCGAGCGTCACGCTGGCGTGACAGTCGAGGGCTAACCACCGGTGACGACCGGCAGCCGCGCCCACCCGCGCACGCTCGCGGTGCGCGCGCGCTCGGCGTTGGCGTAGTCGACTTCCCAGTCCCGCCAGCGTTTGAGCACCTCTTCGAAAGCCACCCGCGCCTCCATTCGGGCCAGCGCCGAACCGAGGCAGAAATGCAGGCCCTGGCCGAAGCTGAGGTGGCCTCCCCCTTGCCGGTGAATGTCGTAGCGGTCGGGATCGGTGAAGCGGCGCGGGTCGCGGTTCGCAGAACCGTTGAGCAGCAACATGAACGACCCTTCCGGGACGACGCGGCCGTAGTGCTCGGCGTCCCGCGCCACGTAACGCGCCTGCACCGGAGACGGCGGTTCGAAGCGCAGCGTCTCCTCGACCGCCCCGGGGATCAGCGACGGGTCGGCGGCGAGTTCGCGTCGTTGATCCGGGTGGTCGGAGAGCAGCTGTCCCATGAAACCGATCAGCCGCGCGGTGGTCTCGTTGCCGGCGCCGGCGATCATCGCGGTGTAGGCCAGCACCTCGGTGCGCGACAGCGGGCGCCGGGTGCCGTCGGGTTCGTCGATCTCGGCTCGGAGCAGCTCGGTCATCAGATCGTCGGAGGGATGATCGGCCCGCCACTCGATGTATTCGGCGAACAACGCGATCGAGTTGGCGAACACGTTCGCGTCCACCGCGGCGGGGTCACTGTCGCGGGACAACTCGATGTTGGCGACGCTGCGGTCCCGGATCTTCTCCTGGTCTTCCTCGGGGATGCCCAGCAGGTAGCCGATGGTGCGCATCGGCATCATCGCCCCCAGATCCCTGATGAAATCGAAGCCGCCGGCGCCCACCAGCGGGTCCAGCTCACGGACACAGAATCCGCGCACCAGGTCCTCCACGGCCAGCATCCGCCGCGGGGTGAAGACGCGCGACAGCAGGCGGCGGTGCAGGTCGTGCAGCGGCGGGTCCTCGAACAGCAGAATGCCCGGCGGCACTTCGACATTGGAGAACAGGATGTCGGCGGTGGTGCCCCGCCCGGATTGGTAGGTCTGCCAGTTCGGCAATTCGCGTGCCACGTCTTCGTAGCGGCTCAGCGCGTAGAAGTTGTACTTCTCGTTGTAGTACAGCGGCGCTTCTTCGCGCATGCGCTGCCACACTGGGTACGGGTTGTCGTCGATGTCAGAATCGAAAGGGTCGTAGTACAACTCGATCGCGCTGGTGCCTGTCATAACCAATTCCTCTGGTGCGGTGGCGAATTGAACGGATCAGCCGTTTCTGTGCAGGAAGCCGTGCAGGATGGCCTGGATGAGCTCGTCGACGATGACTTCCCGGGACGGCGGCTCGGCGCCGAAGTAGGTGGACCGCAACGCCGCCATGCCCGCGATCATCGCCACCGTCGAATGCGCCGGCAGGTCGGGATGGTCGGACCGCAGGCCCCGCAGATGCATGCCCTCGGCGCTGATCCGGCCCAGCGTCGTGATTGCCCGCCTGACCTCGGCGATGCCGGCGTCGGCCTTCTCCTCCTCGCTCAACGCCTCGGACGCCATCAGCGTCAACAGCAGACCCTGGTGCTCGACGAACACGTCGTAGAGCTGCCCGACGAACCGCCGGGCCAGCTCCTCCTCGTCGGTCTGCTCGGGGACCACAGCCTGCCAGGTGCGGCCGAATTCGTCGACGAAATCGGTGAACGGCAGCACCAGCGCCTCGCGGAACAGCGCCGCCTTGGAACCGAAGTGGCGGAACAGCAGATGCTCGGTTACCCCTGCGGCCTGGGCGATTTCGCGTGTCGTGGTGCTTCGGTAGTCCTGCCGGGCAAAGCGGGCCCGGGCCGTGTCGAGCAGCAGCTGGCGCGGCGCGCCGCGGGGCCGGCGGATCGAGGCCGGCGCCGCTGCCGCGCCGCGCCTGGTGGATGGCCGCTGGGCCACGTGGTTGTCCTCTCGTCGATGGTTGACTTTAGGATAGTGTGCACTATCTAATGAGTCGAGCTCGGATCGGAAGGGGTGCGGCCGTGGGTGCTGTCATCATGCTCGGCACATTGTTCGGATTGATCGTGTTGATCTTCGGGCTGGTGCTGCGCTTCGACCCGCAAGCCCGCCGGAGCCGCCAGGCTGACCGATGAGCTCGCAGATGACGCCGGTGATGCAGGCGGCCAGTGATTTCGCGCTGATCGGCGGCATTGGGTTCACCGCGTTCGGCATCTACCTGAGCGTTCGCCGGCGCCGCCTGCATCCGCTTCTGCTGCTGTGCATTTCGGCGATGTCGTTCTCCTGGATCGAGGCGCCCTACGACTGGGCGATGTACGCACAGTTCCCGCCGGCGATCCCCCGGATGCCGTCGTGGTGGCCGCTGAACATGACCTGGGGCGGGCTGCCGTTGTTCGTTCCGATCGGCTACATCTCCTACTTCGTGCTGCCGGCGGTGACGGGCACCGCCCTCGGGCGCTGGCTGAGCGCGCGCTTCGGCTGGCGCAGGCCCCAGACGCTGTTGGTCGTGGGCCTTGTCGTCGGCTTCTGCTGGGCGCTGTTCTTCAATGGATTCCTGGGCGCCAAGCTCGGGGTCTTCTATTACGGCCGGGTGATTCCGGGGCTGGCGATCCGCGAGGGCACCGTGCACCAGTACCCGCTCTACGACTCGGTTGCGATGGCCATCCAGATGATGCTCTTCACCTACCTGTTGGGTCGCACTGACGCGCAGGGACGCAACGTCATCGAGATGTGGGCCGAGCACCGGTCGAAGAGCCGGGTCGGTGCGTCGGTCCTGTCCGTGGTCGCCGTGGTCGTCATCGGAAATGCGCTCTACGGCGCGGTTTTCGCGCCGCACCTGGTGACGAAGCTGGGCGGTTGGGTGACCGCGGGTCCGACGGGCGAGCTGTTCCCGGGAGTGCCGAACCAGCCCCGCTAGCCCGCGAGCGTCGAGTTGTTGCGCCGAAATCGCTTATTTTCCACCATAACTCGACGCTCGGCGGTAAGGGGGCGTGACGCTCGGCGGTATAGCTAATGGCCGAGCGCCTCGGGCAGTACGACCTCGCCCACGCGCTTGAGGTACGGCCAGGCGATGTCCGGCGGCAGTCCCCCGCACAGTGGCGACAGGTTGAGCACCTGCCCGGCCTTCACCCGCGAAATCGCCTCGGGCACCGAGATGATCACGTGCGAGGTCCCCGTCTCACGCAGCTCGTCGATGGTGTTGACGTGGCTGAAGCCCGCCGTCGTCTCGTCCCCGGGATTCCATGCGGCGTAGGTCCGCACGTCGTGCAGCAGGTGCTCGCCGATCTCCTTCCACGCCTGATCCACGTCCTCGGCGACGAACACCACCGAGGGCGTGTTGCGGTCGGGGAACATCGTCGGGCCGGGCGGGTGGCCGTGCTCGCGGCAGGCCTCTTCGTAGGCCTCCTGGATGCCCGGCGCGTTCGCGTTGCCCAGCATGCCCAGGCCGTACCGGCCGGCCCGACGGGCGGCGGCGATCGTGCCCCCACCCCACATCAGCCCCGGCCCGCCGGGAGTCAGCGGGCGGGGCGTCACGGTGATCCGCCGCCCGTCTTCGACGACGGTTTCACCGGCCAGCAGTCGGCGCAGCAGCGCGAGTTTCTCGTCGCAGAGGCGTCCGCGTTTCTTGATCGGCACACCGAAATGCTCGAACTCCTCGGGCCGGTAGCCCAGCGCCAGGATGTAGGAGGCCCGCCCGTTGCTGATGATGTCGAGCACGGCCATGTCCTCGGCCAGCCGCACGGGTTCGTAGAACGGCAGGATCAAGATCAGGCTCAGCGCCAGCCGCTGCGTCCGCGCGGCCACCGCGGAGGCCAGCAGGAACGGCGACGGCAGGTAGCCGTCCTCGGAGCCGTGGTGTTCACACAGCACGGCGGCCAGGCCGCCGTGCTCCTCGGCCCAGGCCGCCATTTCGGGCGCCGCGGCGTACAGATCGGCTGGGGGCGCGGCCCATTCGGGATCACGCATGTCGAAGCGCAGTGTGTACACGGCGAACTCCTAGCTGGCCTAATGTCTGCGACGTACGTTACACGTTCAGTCGAAGGCGTAAAGCGGCAGCGTGGTCGGGATCTCCAGCGAGCACGGCAGCCCGGGTACGGCCGCGACCACGTTCGCCCACTCAACTGCCTTAATCTGCCCGAGTGACGTTTAACCCGTTCGAGGAACTCACGCTGGACCAACTGCGGCTTCGCACCAGCATGAAATGGCGCGCCCATCCCGCCGACGTGCTGCCGCTGTGGGTCGCCGAGATGGACGTCAAACTGGCGCCGACGGTGGCGCAGGCGCTGCGAACGGCGATCGACCACGGCGACACCGGCTACCCCTGCGGCACCGCGTTCGCCGAGGCGGTGAGCGAATTCGCGGCGCGGCGTTGGCAGTGGCACGACCTCGACGTGAGCCGCACCGCGCTGGTTCCCGACGTCATGCTCGGCGCCGTCGAGGTGCTGCGCCTGGTCACCGACCCGGGCGACGCCGTCGTCGTCAACCCGCCGGTGTACGCGCCGTTCTACGCATTCGTGTCGCACGACGGCCGCCGGGTCGTCGAGGCACCACTGGACGACGGCGGCCGAATTGACTTGGGCGCGTTGGAAGAAGCGTTCGCACACGCCCGCGCCGGGAACACGGCGAAGGTCGCCTACCTGTTGTGCAATCCGCACAACCCGACCGGGTCGGTGCACACCGCCGCGGAGCTGCGCGGAGTTGCCGAGCTCGCCCGCCGGTTCGGCGTGCGCGTGGTATCGGACGAGATCCACGCGCCGGTGATCTTGCCGGGATCGCGATTCACCCCCTTCCTGACCGTGGCCGGGGCGGAGAACGCCTTCGCGCTGACCTCGGCGTCCAAGGCCTGGAACCTGTCCGGACTGAAGGCGGCCCTGGCCATCGCCGGACCGGAGGCGGCGGCCGACCTGAACCGGATGCCGGAGGAGGTCAGTCACGGGCCCAGCCATCTCGGCGTCATCGCCCACACCGAGGCATTCCGCAGCGGTGACGGATGGCTGGACGCCACGCTGCAGGGCCTGGACCAGAACCGCGCGTTGCTGGGCGAGCTGGTGGCCGAACATCTTCCGGGCGTGAAATATCAATGGCCGCAAGGCACTTACCTCGCGTGGCTGGACTGCCGAGAGCTGGGCTTCGCCGAGGACGCCGCACAGGGTCTGGCCGTGGTCGCCGACCTGTCCGGGCCCGCGCGCTGGTTCCTCGAGCACGCCCGGGTGGCGCTGAGCTCCGGCCACGTGTTCGGAACCGGCGGGGCGGGACACCTGCGACTGAACTTTGCCACCTCGCGCGCGATCCTCACCGAGGCGCTGTCGCGCATGGGCCGCGCGCTGGCCGCCCGGTCCGGCTAGCTGTCCCGCCCGCGCTACGCGGGAATCTCCTCCCCGCCCCGGCCCAAGTTGCGGAACCCTTCCGCGGGCTCCTTCATGCCCAGGGTGAACGGCAGCGAGTTGAACTCGAACCTCATGGTCGCGCCGAGCCGACGCAGCAAACTGCGCTGCGGCTCGGTGACCGGAACCCGCACTTCCGCCAAGTCGATGTAGTACGTCGGCGTTTCGCCGATCCCTTCGAACACGTGCACCAGCGGCATGCACAGCGCGCGCATCGGCTCGTCGAGGCAGTCCACGACCGGATCGGTCATCAGCACGTATTCCGCAACCGGCACCAGGTTTTTCAGCATTCGATGCACCAGAATGACGTCGAATCCGGCCAGTTCGACGTGCCGCTTCACCCGCTGATCGGCCACCTCGCCGACGTGAACCACGAATTTGAGCGACAGCTGCTCCAGCTGGGCGCAGCTCGCGCACTGGCAGGCGATGTCGTTTTTCATCCGCTCGCGCCGCTGCAGGAACGACGTGCGCATCCGCGACAGCCGCTCGCAGACCACCACTTTGGCGCTGCTGTCCGGCGCCCAGAAGAACGCGGCATCGCCCTCGAGCTTGGCCAGCTTCAGGCCCTTGCCCGCGTTGATCACCGACTCCAGCAGTCCCGCGACGGTCAGCTGGGCATGCGCGAGATGCGTCCGGTTCCACTGCATGTAATGCGTGTAACCGCCGATGTCGGCGATGAGCAGCACCGCGCGCCGAATTGCCATGAAGAGGCCAGTTTAGTGGCCGCAACGGTGTAGCTCAACGAATCTGCTACTAGACGAATGCCCGTCGGCGAGAGAGGCTAGCAGAGGTGCCGGTTCACGCCGAGGAGCTGAATATGCATGTGCTGCGAACCCCGGACTCCCGATTCGAAAACCTGGAGGACTACCCGTTCGTGGCGCACTATCTGGACGTCACCGCGCGCGACACCCGGCCGCTTCGCATGCACTACCTGGACGAGGGGCCGATCGACGGGCCACCGATCGTGCTGCTGCACGGCGAGCCCACCTGGAGCTACCTGTACCGCACCATGATCACGCCGCTGACCGACGCCGGAAACCGGGTGCTGGCACCCGACTTGATCGGCTTCGGCCGGTCGGACAAGCCCAGCCGGATCGAGGACTACTCCTACCAGCGGCACGTGGACTGGGTGGTCTCCTGGTTCGAACACCTCAACCTCAGCGACGTCACGCTGTTCGTGCAGGACTGGGGATCGTTGATCGGGCTGCGCATCGCCGCCGAGCAGCCCGACCGGGTGGGACGGCTGGTGGTGGCCAACGGCTTTCTTCCCACCGCGCAGCGACGCACCCCGCCCGCCTTCTACGCGTGGCGAGCCTTCGCGCGCTACTCCCCCGTGCTGCCCGCCGGCCGCATCGTCAGCGTCGGGACCGTCCGCCGGGTGTCGTCCAAGGTGCGTGCCGGCTACGACGCGCCCTTCCCCGACAAGACGTATCAGGCCGGGGCGCGGGCCTTTCCGCAGCTGGTGCCCACCTCGCCGGCCGATCCCGCGATTCCGGCCAACCGCAAGGCGTGGGAAGCCCTCGGCCGCTGGGAAAAACCGTTCCTGGCCATCTTCGGCGCCCGCGACCCCATCCTCGGCCACGCGGACAGCCCGCTGATCAAGCACATTCCGGGCGCCGCGGGCCAACCGCACGCCCGCATCAACGCCAGTCACTTCATTCAGGAGGACCGCGGACCTGAACTGGCCGAACGCATCCTGTCCTGGCAGCAGGCGTTGCTCTGAGCGCAGAGTCGCGGCCTTTGCCCAGGCCCGCGTCCTAGCGCGAAAGACCAAGCGCGCCAGCGACTCTCGAGGACCGTCAGCGGGTGACCGCGAGGACGGCGTCGGCCAGCTCGGGACGGCAGACCACCAGATCGGGCAGCTTCGGGTCGGGTTGGTTGTAGGCCAGCGTCGACCCGTCGATGCGCGACGTGTGCAATCCGGCGGCCCGCGCCACCGCAACGGGCGCGGCCGAGTCCCATTCGAACTGGCCGCCGGCGTGCACGTACACGTCGGAGAGCCCTTGGACGACCGAGGCCACTTTGGCGCCGGCCGAACCCATTTCCACCAGAACACCGTCCAACGCGTCCCGCACGTTCAACGCGATGGCGGGCGGGCGGGTGCGCGACACCACGATGCGCGGCTTGCCCGGCGCGACGGGGGGTGACGCGACCTCGGGGGTCGCGAACGTGACGCCCTGCGCCGGCAGTGCCACCGCGCCGGCCACCAGCTCGCCGGCCTCCCAGAGCGCGACGTGCACCGCCCAGTCGTCGCGGCCGAGCTCGGAGAACTCCCGCGTGCCGTCCAGCGGGTCGACGATCCAGACCCGCTCGGAGCGCAATCGCACCGGGTCGTCGGCGCCTTCCTCGGACAGCACCGCATCGCCGGGCCGTTCGGCAGCCAGCGCCTCGATCAGAAAATCGTGGGATCGCTTGTCCCCCGCCGCTTTCCGCTCGCTTGCCGGAGCGTCGGCGAACTCGTCCCGAACCCCCAGCAGCAGCCGACCGGCCTCGGTGGCCAACCGCGCGGCCAGCTCATGGTCATTCATGCGAAATCCTCAATATGTTGGTAGCGATGACCAACTTTACCCTCTGATTCCCCGTCGGCGCGGACCGCCCCAGACCCGATTTTCGCCCCGTAATCTGGTGACGTGAGCGGCAACGTTCCTTTGTCCAGGCGGTCGCGGCACATCTCGCGGGGGCGACTCATCGTGATCGGCATCGTGGCCGCGGTGCTGATCGGTGTGCTCACCGCCGTGGGGATGCAGCTGGATCGGGGCGATCACGGCGCGACGGCGCCCGCCGCCGGACCGCCGCCGACGCCGGAGAGCTACGCGATCCCGGGCTGTTACAACCCGTCGGTCCTGCCGGTCGAGCGTCCCAAGAAACTCAACGTGCTGGGTTGCGCCAGTGTGGCCGTTGCGCTGCAGGACATGTCGTGGAGTTCCTGGGGGCCGCAGGGCGCCGACGGCACCGGGACGGCGGTGTTCAAACTCTGCGATCCCAACTGCGCGACCGGATCTCAGCTGACCGAGCCGGTGGTGGTGCACGCGTGGAACCCGCAGCCGCCGCGCCGGGAGGCCATCTGCCAGGCGGGCCTGAAGATCTTCGCGGACATGATCCTGGCCTTCCCCAAGGACGTGCCGCCGCCGGACGTGCAGAAGATGAACACCCAGTACCACGGGATGCCCGCGGTGCACTTCGCGAACTACTCGAGCGGCGATACCCGCGGCACCCAGTTCATCGGCTACACGTTCTGCAACTGAGGCCCGGCTAGACCTCGATGACGACCGCGCCGCCCTGGCCGCCACCGGCGCACATCGCCGCCACGCCGATACCGCCACCGCGGCGGGCCAATTCGTAGGTCAACGTGGTCACCATGCGTGCGCCGGAGGCCGCGATGGGGTGGCCGAGGCTGCAGCCGCTGCCGGAGAAGTTCACCTTCTCCTCATCGAGACCGTATTCCCGGCACGCCGCGATGGGCACGGACGCGAACGCCTCGTTGATCTCCCACAGCGCCACGTCGTCGGGCGACAACCCGGCCCGCTGCAGGACCTTGCCGATCACCTTGACCGCGCCCAGGCCACAGTCGCGCGGCGGCACGCCCGCGGCGGCCCACGCCCGCACCGTGCCCATCACATTGAGCTTTTCGGCTTCGGCGTACTCCCGGTCGACCAGCGCGACCGCCGCGGCGGCGTCGTTGGTGCCGCTGCTGTTGCCCGCGGTGATCGAGAAGCCCTCGATTTCGGGGTGCAACACCTTCAGGCCGGCGAGCTTCTCGACCGTGGTGTCGCGGCGCGGATGCTCGTCGACGGCGAACTCGGTGACCGAACCGTCCGCCTGGGTGATCTTGAGTGGCAGGATCTCGTCGACGAACTTGCCGGCGTCGATGGCCGCGATGGCGCGCTGGTGCGAGCGGGCCGCCCAGGCGTCCATTTCCTCGCGGGTGATGCCGACCGTCTTGGCGGTGTTCCAGCCGACGGTGATGGACATGTCCCGGGTGGGCGCGTCCGGCGCCTCGACGTGGGTCGGCGGCATCCAGCGTTCCTCGAACTTGAGCTCGGGGCCCGGGATGCGCCAGTTGACCAGCGGCGTCATCGACAACGACTGCACGCCGCCGGCGATCAGCACCCGCTCCATGCCGGATCCGATCTGGGCCGCGGCGTTGCCGATCGCGGTGAGGCTGCCCGCGCAGTGCCGGTTCACCGACTGGCCGGGAATGTCCTCCAGGCCGGTGGCTGCCGCCGCGTAACGCGCGAGATCGCCACCGCCGTAATGGGATTCGGCGAAGATGATGTCGTCTATCGCGGCGGGGTCGACACCGGAGCGACGTATCACCTCGGGAAGCACCGCGGTGATCAGCGTCTCGGGCGGGGTGTTGACGAGCGTCCCCTTGAAGGAACGGCCGATCGCCGTTCGAACGGCTCCGACGATTACGGGTGTACCCATGTTCTCAACCTCGAACGGTCTGGCAGCGGTCAGTCGCGGCGAATCGTATCAAATACTGTATAGACAATAGTATTGGCCTAAGTTCGGTGTGGGCCGGTCTGTGACCGCGCTAACAATTAAACGGTTAGTACACGCGGTCGCGACACCCATGCCGATCGCGGCTTACCGGTGGCCGCAGCGCCCGGGGCGCGGGACACAATGGGTCCATGACAACCAGATCAGCCGCTGCCCGTGACGCCACCGAGCTGGCGGCCTACCGCGTCGCGGCCATGCTGCTCGGGGTGGGCACCCTGCACTTCCTGGCGCCCAAACCGTTCGACTCCATCATTCCCGCCGAACTGCCCGGCAGCCCAAGGCTCTACACCTACGGCTCGGGGGTGGCCGAGCTGACGGTCGGGGCGCTGCTGGTGCCGCGACGCACCCGACGGGCCGCCGCGCTGGCCGCCGCGATCCTGTTCGTCGGCGTCTTTCCGGGCAACCTGAACATGGTCCGGTTGTGGTGGGACAAGCCGTGGCCGATGCGGATCGCCGCGCTGGCCCGGCTGCCGCTGCAGATTCCGATGATCACCACGGCGCTCAGGATTCGGCGCAACAGCTGAGGCTCGGCGCGAAGACTCGGGTTGCGGGTGTCGATACACACGGAAGAGAGCTAGTGGGCAGAACGGACATCGCGACGGTGCTCGCGGTCGCGGCCGCCCTCATGGTGGGTGCGGGCGACGTCGCCCAACAGCAATCGGCTCAGCAGGTCACGGATCAACCGGTCGGCACCGTCGCGCTGTTTCGCCGACTGCTGCGGGACCGGCGCTGGTGGACCGGAAGCCTGGTGGCCGCCGGCGGATTCGGCTTTCAGGCCGCAGCGCTGGGTTTCGGCTCGGTGGTATTGGTGCAGGCGCTGTTGGTGACGTCGTTGCTGTTCGCCCTGCTGATCAGCGCGCGGGTGAACCGCCGCAGAATCACTGGGCGGCAAGCGGTTTGGGCGCTACTGCTGGCCGCCGCCGTCGCGGTGGTGGTCACGGTGGGCGACCCGCAGGAGGGAACCCCGCGGGGATCGCTGCAGACGTGGACGATCGTGGCACTGGTCATGGGGCCGGCGCTGATTGGGTGCGTGCTCGGCGCACGCCTGTATCCCGGCCCGGTCGCCGCGTTGTTGCTCGGCCTGATGTCCGGTTCGCTGTGGGGCCTGTTTGCGGTGCTGACCAAGGGCGTGGTCGACCAACTCGACCGCGGCATCCCGGCATTGCTGCGCACACCCGAGCTGTATGTGTGGGTGCTGCTGGCCATCGCGGCCACCGCCTGGGAGCAGTCGGCGTTCCGGGCCGGCCCGCTGACGGCGTCGCTTCCGGCGGTGACCGTCGCCGAGCCGATCATCGGGTCGGTGCTCGGCGTCACCGTGCTCGGTGAAACGTTGCGGACCAACGGCATTGGCCTGTTGGCACTGGGCATCTCGGTGGCGGTGATGGCGGCCGCGACGGTGGCGCTGGCCCGCAGCCAGGCCGCATCGGCCCCAACAGCTGACGAAATTCCGCCGTTCTCAACGGAAAAGACGTGATCAGCTGCGCGGCGAGCCGACCCGGTGCGCGGTGCCGTCGGGGTCCACGTAGGCGAATTCGCGCAAACCGTACGGTGTGTCGTGCGGAGCCAACAGGCGCCCGCCGAGGTTGTCCAACGCCGCCCACTCCGCATACAGGGCGTCGGCGTCACTGACGTAGAAGTAGACGCTGGCGGCCGTGCACGACGGGTCGTGCTCGTCCCATTCGGTCAGGTGGATCGACACCGATCCGCGGTCGGCGAAACCGTACCGCTCGGGGCCCTGGTATGCCCGCGCGTCGAATCCGAGCCGGCGATAGCGGTCCAGGGCGACATCGAGGTCTCGGACCGGGACGATCGGCGATACCGAGGTGAACTGCACAACAGACACCCGGCGAACATAGCCCGTGGTTCAGCATCGTCCAACCGGGCGCAGCTGTCGCGAATTCGCAGTTGGCACCGTCCTGCTGTCGTAAGCTCCGAAAAATGGGGAGCCGACTCGCGCGGGAAGGGCACTGAACTGTGCGCCGATTAGCCGCAACACTCGCCGCCGCCGGAATGCTCGTCGCCGGCTGCGGCGCCGGCAATCACGGCGCCGCCTCCTCGTCGACGGCCACCGGCAGCACGGCCTCACCCAAGACGCCGCTGGCTCGGGGCGCGCTGCCCGACCTGATGCTCAGCCCCAACGACATCGACACCGCGCTGGGCGTGACCGGGACGACGAGCGATCCCCCGTTCACCGCCCTCGGAGAAGACCCCGTCCGGCGCACCGATTACACATTCCCCGCCGAATGCAAATACACCACGCACGCCGGCCTGGCATCCGAATACGCCGGCAGCGGCAGCACCGCGGTCTACGGCTACCACGATCTGGCGCCCACCCCCGCGGGCGCCAATCAACTGGAAAGCCCTGAGGTGTACCAATTTGTCGTGCTGTTTCCCTCCCCCGAGCAGGCGAGCGCCTTCCTGTCCGCCTCGTCTGCGCGTTGGCCCGCGTGCGCCAATCGCCAGGACACGGTTCCCGCCGACGGCACCAACCCGGAACTGCGTTGGAAGGTGGGGCCGGTAACCAACGCCAACGGGATGCTGAGCAGCCAGGTGACCGTGACCGTCAACGGCAACGGCGTGAACGTGACGATGCCCTGTCAGCGTGCGCTGACCGCCCGCAACAACATCGTCATCGACGTCGACGCGTGCCGCAAAGATGTCGGCGACCTCGGCATCGACATTGCCAAACAGATCGCCGGAAAGGTCGACAAACAGTAGCGGCGACCCCAATAGCCTTCTGCCGTTTACCTATTGGTGGTAGCCATCCACCGCGACCGCGGCGTACGCTCTGGCGGCCCGGCCACATTGACGCGGTAGCCGCCAGCACGGCCTGGATTCGGGGTAGGTTGTCGGCGGGTTCGGTCGTACCGCCTTGAGGAGGGATACGTGGGCACATCGGAGGACAAGGCCCCCGGGCAGCCGGTCATCCATCTCTCGCAACTGCTGCGGGCGCCGGTGCTGGCGCGCTCGGGCGAAACGGTGGGCCGGGTCGAGGACGTGATCGTGCGGCTGCGCGGAGCCGACGAGTACCCGCTGGTGACCGGGATCGTGGCCGGCGTCGGCGGGCGGCGGGTGTTCGTCGGCGACAAATCGATTCACGAATACTCCGCGGATCGAGTCCTGTTGACCAAGAACAAGATTGACCTTCGCGGCTTCGAACGCCGGGAAGGCGAGGTGTTGTTGCGCACCGACGTGTTGGGCCACCGGCTGATCGACGTGGCCACCGTCGAGCTGGTGCGCGCCTACGACATCGAACTCGAGCAGACCGCCGCCGGCTGGATGGTCGCCCGGCTGGACACCCGCCGTCCGCCCCGGTTGTTCGGGCTGATCAAGCACTCCGGGGGCCACGCGTCGCGCGACTGGAAGGCGTTCGAGCCGCTGATCGGCCACGCCCGCTCCGATGCGGTGCGCCGGCTTTCGGACCGGTTCGGCGAGCTCAAGGCCGCCGAGATCGCGGACCTGCTGGAAGAAGCCGACAAGGCCGAGGGCGGCGAGATCCTGGACCGGGTGCACAGCGACCCCGAACTGGAAGCCGACGTCTTCGAAGAGCTGGACCCGGAGAAGGCCAGCCGGCTGCTCGACGAGATGCCCGATGACGAGGTCGCCGCGTTGCTGGGGCGGATGCGCGCCGACGACGCCGCCGACGCGATCGTCGATCTGCGCCAGTCGCGGCGCCGCCGCGTGCTCGACCTGATGCCCGCCCCGCAACGCACCAAGGTCATCACGTTGATGGGTTTCAACCCCGAAAGCGCCGGCGGGCTGATGAACGTCGACTCGGTCTCCTGCGCGGCCAGCGCCACGGCGGCCGAGGCGCTGGCGTTGATCGCCTCCTCGCACAGCATTCAGCCCGAGGCGCTGATCAAGGTGCACGTGCTCGACGAGGACCGCCGGCTCGACGGCGTCGTTTCGGTGATCACCCTGCTACAGGTCGATCCCTCCGAAACCCTTGAGCGGCTGATGGATTCCGATCCGGTGCGGGTCAACGCCGACGCCGACCTGACCGACATCGCGTTGCTGATGGCCGATTTCAACCTCTACTCGATCCCCGTCGTCGACGAGCAGGACCACCTGCTCGGCGTGGTGACCGTCGACGACGTGCTGGAGGCCACCATCCCCGAAGACTGGCGCCGCCGAGAGCCCGCGCCCCGCCCGATTCGCGAAATCACCACCGCTGAGGACCGCCCGCTGCCCGGAGGTAACGCACCGTGAGCTCAGGCGGCGAGAACACCCGCCGCGCCGAGCCGGTGGAACCCCGGGGCACGGCAGTGCTCGACAGCGCGCATTTGGGCGACATCGAGGGCGCGTTCGGCCGCATCCGGGTCGGCGAGACCGAACACGCCCGAACCTGGAAGACACGGCTGCTGACCCTGCTCGCCATCGTCGGCCCGGGCATCATCGTGATGGTCGGCGACAACGACGCGGGCGGGGTGGCCACCTACGCCCAAGCCGGCCAGAACTACGGCTACTCGCTGCTGTGGGTGTTGCTGCTGCTGGTACCCGTGCTCATCGTCAACCAGGAGATGGTGGTGCGCCTCGGCGCGGTCACCGGGGTGGGGCACGCGCGGCTGATCAACGAGCGCTTCGGCCGGGGCTGGGGCTGGTTCTCGGTCGGCGACCTGTTCTTGCTCAATTTCTTGACCATCGTCACCGAGTTCATCGGCATCAGCCTGGCCGCCGAGTACATCGGCGTCTCGAAATACGTTGTGGTGCCGGTGTCGGCGGTGGCACTGGTAGCGATCATGGCCAGCGGCAGCTTCCGCCGGTGGGAGCGGGCCATGTTCATTTTCATCGCGATCACCCTGCTGCAGATCCCCATGCTGCTGATGTCGCACCCGCAGTGGGGACGCGCCGCGAAGTCCTTTGTGGTGCCCAGCATTTCGGGTGGGGTCAGCTCGGACGCGGTGCTGCTGATCATCGCCATCGTGGGCACCACGGTGGCGCCGTGGCAGTTGTTCTTCCAGCAGTCCAATGTGGTCGACAAGCGCATCACGCCCCGGTTCATGGGTTACGAGCGCGCGGACACCGTGTTGGGCGCGTTCGTCGTGGTGATCGGCGCCGCGGCGCTGGTGATGACCGGTGACTGGGCAGCCCGCTCCACCGACACCGTGGGTGGCTTCACCGACGCCGGCGCGACCGCGCACCTGCTGGGCCAACACCGTCAGGTGCTCGGCTCGATCTTCGCCATCGTGCTGATGGACGCCTCGATCATCGGCGCCGCCGCGGTCACCCTGGCCACCAGCTACGCCTTCGGTGACGTGTTCGGGCTGAAGCATTCGCTGCATCGCGGCTTCGCCGACGCCAAACAGTTCTATCTGTCCTACACCGCGATGGTGGTGGTGGCCGCGGCCATCGTGCTGATCCCGGGCGCTCCGCTGGGGTTGATCACCACCGCGGTGCAGGCCCTCGCCGGTCTGCTGCTGCCCAGCGCCAGCGTCTTTCTGCTGTTGCTGTGCAATGACCGAGAAGTGTTGGGGCCGTGGGTCAATCGCGCCTGGCTGAACTGGGTCGCCGGATTGATCGTCGGCACTTTGCTGCTGCTGTCCGGGATCTTGATGGCCACCACCTTGTTCCCCGACCTCAACGTCGTCGCCGTCGCCGGCTATCTGACGCTGGCGTTGATCATCCTGGCGGCCGGTGCGGCCCCGGTGCTGCGCTGGCTGGCCCGTCGTCAGCCCGCGCGACCCGGCCCGCGGCTTCCGGCGCGCGGCGTCGACCGCAGCACCTGGCGGATGCCGCCGCTGACGCTGCTCGAGCCGGTCACCTGGTCGCCCGGAACCCGGCTGGCGATGATCGCCCTGCGCGGCTACCTGGTCGTCGGCGCGTTGCTGCTGGTGGTCAAGGCGATTCAGCTCAGCCGCTGACCGCGTGCTGTATCCGGCGGGCCACCTCGCCGTACCGCTCGAAGCGCTCCGGGTCAGCCGCCGAGTTGTACATGACCAGACGTGTTGCGGTGCCGGAGTATTTCTCGATCAGCGCGTCGGCCAACCCGTCCCACGTCGACTCGGTGGCGAAGACGGCGATGTGGTCGTCGCTGACCTGGGCGGCCATCCCGGCGTAGTCGCCGGCCTTCTGCTTCTCGCGGATGCGGGCGGTGGTGCCCTCGAACCCGGCTTCGTCCCAGATGAACGCGTAGTTCGGCGTGCTGCCGTAGAAGGCCATGCTGGCCCGCACGGCTTCGCGCTGTTGGTCGCGCTCCTCGTCGCTGTCCCCGACGATCGTCATTACCGGCACGATGATCGCGATGTCCGACGGTGAGCGTCCCGCCTTGGCCGCGCCCTCGGCGACCGTCGGCAGGACGTGACGGGCGAGGTAGCCCGGTTCGCCGATCGGATGGACGTGCACGCCGTCGGCCACTTCGCCCGCCATCCGCAGCATCCACGGATTCACCGCCGCGATATCGACTTTGGGGTCGGGCGCGTCGATGGGTCCCGGGCTCCACTGCGGGGTGATGAAGTCGAGGTCGTAGAAGTCGCCGTGGTGCTCGAGCGTGCCGGACCGAAACGCCGCGAAGCACGCCTTGACGGCGAGCAGGTAGTCGCGCAGCCGGGGGCCGGGCCGCTCGAAGGCCGCGCCGTAGCGCCGGACCACGTGGGTACGCACCTGGGTACCCAACCCCAGCCGGAAGCGGCCCTTGGTGGCTTCCTGCAGTTCCCACGCCACCGCGGCGGTGACGAAGGGGCTGCGCGGGAATGCCACCGCGACGCCGGTGGACAGCTCGAGCCCGGGCGCGGCCTGCGACGCCACGGCGGCGTTCAGGTAGGCGGTGCGGCCCGTCTCGGTGAACAACAGCCCGGAGAACCCGGCGGATTGGGTTCGCCGGGCCAGGTCGCCGATCTGGCCGAGCGGCTGCGGAACGGTCATCGCGTCGACGTGCATGGTGGGAGCGTACGCGGCACGTCACGGCCGTCTCGCGACGGCGGCGGTGGGTCACCCAATCAGGTTGGCGCCCATCATGTTCGGTCTCCGGGAGCCGGATTCAGCGCCGTTCGGGCCGTCGACTCACCGGGGCGGTGAAGCCCTCGGTGTCATCGAAGAACGCCCACTGCCCGTCGTCGTTGACCTCCATCCGCCAACCCAGCTCGGTGCTGCCGCCGACCGAGTGGACGAACCAGGCGTGTGCGGCCTCGGCGTCGGCGAAATTCTGCGTCGCGACCACCCGCCCGTGCGGGTCGATCACGCGGAACTCGGCCATGGGACTTAAAGTATCCCTGCCCGGCGCTTTTCAATCCCCGAATTCGCCGATTTGCTGCGCGGCCCGGGGCTACAGGGTGCGGGCCAACCGGTCGGCCAGTATCTCGGCGAACCGGGCCGGGTCGTCGAGGGCGCCTCCCTCGGCCAGAAGCGCTGTGCCGTAAAGCAATTCCGCGGTCTCGGCGACGGACGGATCGTCGGCGCGGTCCTGGTGGGCTTGGCGCAGGCCGGTGACCAGTGGGTGCTTGGGATTGAGTTCCAGTATTCGCTTGCCCACCGGAATGTCCTGCCCGGAGGCGCGGTAGAGCCGGGCCAGCGCCGGTGTGATGCCGAAGGCGTCGGTGATCAGGCAGGCCGGCGAGTCGGTCAGCCGGTTGGACAGCCGGACCTCCTTGACGTGGTCGGACAGGGTGTCCTTCAGCCAGGCGAGCAGATCGGCGAATTCCTTCTGCTGCTCTTCCCGCTCGGCCTGGCTCTCCTCGCCCTCGGCGCTCAGGTCCACCTCGCCCTTGGCGATTGACTGCAGCGGCTTGCCGTCGAACTCGGTGACGGTTCCCACCCAGACCTCGTCGACCGGGTCGGTGAGCAGCAACACCTCGTAGCCCTTGGCCTTGAACGCCTCCAGATGCGGCGACTTGAGGATCTGCTGGCGCGTCTCGCCGGTGGCGTAGAAGATCTGCGTCTGCCCTTCCTTCATCCGCTCGACGTACTGGGCCAGCGTGGTGGCCTCCTCCTCGCTGTGCGTCGAGGCGAAGGAGCAGAGCTGCAGCAGCGTCTCCTGGTTGTCGAAGTCCGACAGCAGACCCTCCTTGACCACCCGGCCGAACTGGGTCCAGAAGGTCCGGTAGTCGTCGGGCCGCTCGGATTGCAACTCCTTGATGGTGGACAGAACCTTCTTGGTCAGCCGCCGCCGGATGGCCTTGATCTGCCGGTCCTGTTGCAGGATCTCGCGGGACACGTTGAGCGACATGTCCTGTGCGTCAACAACACCCTTGACGAAACGCAGGTATTCGGGCATCAGCTGGTCGCAGTCACCCATGATGAACACCCGCTTGACGTAGAGCTGGATGCCGGTGTGCGCGTCCCGGTTGAACAGGTCGAACGGGGCGTGGGACGGGATGAACAGCAGCGCCTGGTACTCGAAGGTGCCCTCGGCCTTCATCGCGATGACCTCGAGCGGGTCGTCCCAGGCGTGCGCGATGTGCTTGTAGAACTCCTTGTACTCCTCCTCGGAGACCTCGTCCTTGGGCCGGGCCCACAGGGCCTTCATCGAGTTGAGGGTCTCGACCTCCCGGGTGACGGTCTCCTCGCCGCCCTCTTCGGTGGCCGGCGTGCGCCGCTCCACCTCCATCCGGATGGGCCAGGCGATGAAGTCGGAGTACTTCTTGACCAGGCTCTTGATCTTGAACTCCGAGGTGTAGTCGTGCAGCTCGTCCTCGGTGTCCTCGGGCTTCAGATGCAGGGTGACCGAGGTTCCCTGCGGGGCGTTCTCGACCGATTCGATGGTGTAGGTGCCCTCGCCGCTCGACTCCCACTTGGTGGCCTCGCTCTCGCCGGCCTTGCGGGTGAGCAGTTCGACCTTGTCGGCCACCATGAAGCTGGAGTAGAAGCCGATGCCGAACTGGCCGATGAGTTCCTCTGAGGCGGCTTCGTTCTGGGCGTTCTTGGCTTCGCGGAGTTGTTGGCGCAGTTCGGCGGTGCCCGACTTGGCCAGGGTGCCGATCAGGTCGACCACCTCGGCGCGGGTCATGCCGATGCCGTTGTCGCGGATGGTCAGGGTGCGCGCATCCTTGTCCACCTCGATCTGGATGTGCAGGTCGGAGGTGTCGACGTCGAGGTCCTTGTTGCGGAAGGCTTCCAGCCGCAGCTTGTCCAGTGCGTCGGAAGCGTTCGAGATCAACTCCCGCAGGAACGAGTCCTTGTTGGAGTAGACGGAGTGGACCATCAGATCCAGCAGTTGCCGAGCCTCGGCTTGAAACTCCAACTGCTCGACGCGCGCGTTCATGGCATTCCCCTTCGACAACTTGACGTTTCAAATTTACCGAGTAATCGATGGTCGCCGCCCGGGGGCTGGCCCTACGCTGAACCCATGTCTGTTGCTCGACGGGAACGCGCCGCCCTGGTGGAAACTCTGCGTGGCGTCGGCCCGGATGCGCCCACCCTGTGCGAGGGCTGGACGACGCGGGACCTGGCCGCGCACCTGGTGATCCGGGAGTATCGGCCCGACGCGACGCCGGGCATCATGATCCCGTTCTTGGCCTCGCACACCGCCAAGGTGCAGAGCCAGGTCACTGCGCAGAACGACTGGGACGAGTTGCTGGACAAGGTCGCCGCCGGCCCGCCGGTCTACTCCCCGTTCAAGTTGCTGGACCCGGTCGCCAATGTGGGCGAGATGTTCATCCACCACGAGGATGTGCGACGCGCCCAGCCGGATTGGACGCCGCGTGCGCTGGAGCCGGCGCTGGCCCGCACGCTGCGACGCACCCTGCCGCTGATGGCCCGGCTCACCCTGGCCAAAGTGCCCGCCCGGGTGGCGTTGCGCACCCCGGAGGGCAAGACCGTGCTCACCGCCGGGCGGGGCCCGGCGGTCACGGTGACCGGGGCGCCCGAGGAGCTGCTGCTGTTCGCCGTGGGGCGAGCCGCCCGGGTCGACTTCGAGGGTGACGCGGCGGCGGTGCAGGCGGTCCGCGACGCCCCCAAGGGCCTCTAGCCGTCCGCACCCGTCCGCGCATGTCCGCGTCTGTCCGCGCTCGTAACGCCACGGCGGAAATCCGGGCGAAATCTCGCCGTGGCGTTACATCCGCGCGAATAAGCGTGCCGGGCCCAGGCGTCCAGCATCACCCGAAGGCGTCGCGCAGGTCCTTCTTGATCACCTTGCCGAACTGGTTGCGCGGGAGGGTGTCGACGACGACCAGGCGCTCGGGGTGTTTGTAGCGGCTCAGCCCGCGTGATCGGCAGTGTTGCACAAGGGATTCCAGCGTGACGCCGTCGGCCGTCGCGGGTACCACGACGGCGCAGACCCGTTCGCCGGTGCGCGGGTCGGGGATCCCGATGACGGCGACGTCGGCGACGGCGGGATGCGCCGCGAGTGCGTTCTCGATCTCGAGGGCCGAGATGTTCTCCGCATTGCGGATGATCGCGTCTTTGGTGCGGCCGGTGACGCGGACGTTGCCGTCGGCGTCGATCAGGCCGAGATCGCCGGTGCGCAGCCAGCCCTGGTCGTCGAAGGCGTCGGCGTCCAGCGTCGGGTCGGCGTAGCCGAGGAAGCACTGGGGTCCCTTGAGCCGCAGCTCGCCTTCCTGCCCGGCGGGCAGTTCATTCTCTGCGCCGTCGACCACGCGGACTTCGACGCCGGGCACCGGCGGCCCCACGGTGTGGTCGAGGACCTCGGGCGCCGCGGTCAGCGACGGGGATGTCGCGCAGGGGAACTCGGTCATTCCCCAGGCGTTGGCGATGCCGGCCACCCCGAAGGTGTCGCGGACCCGTCGACTCAACTCGGCGGTGATGGGTGCGCCTCCGGCCAGGCATCCCCGCAGCGACGGGAATAGTGGCCGATTCCCTTGGGCCCGTTGGGCTTCGAGGTAGGCGACGAAGAAGGGCGTCGCGGTGCCCAGGAACGTCGGATTATGTGCGGCGATGGCCAGCGGAGTGGCGGCCGGGTCGAACGCCTCGAACAGCGCTAACCGCATGCCGGTCAGCAGTGCGGTGGCCAGCATCGCGGCCCCGCCGATGTGTGCGACCGGAAAGGCGATCGGATCGACGTCGCTGCTGGTGGCCCCCACCATGCCGACCACCCCCGCCGAGCCGGCGATGACCGAGCTGTCGGTATGGCGAATCCCCTTGGGAGCGGCGGTGGTCCCCGACGAGTAGTAGATCCAGCGCGCCTCGTCGGCGGATTGCGGCGGCGCCGGCAGGGAATCGGGATCGGCGCCGGGCAGGCGCAGCGCACCGGCGGCCGGCGGCGCCGCCAGGTCGACGGTGATGACCTCGAAGCCCCGTTCGGCCGACAGCGCCCGAGCCAGCCCACCGTGATCGAAGCCGCGCCAAAGCCCAGGCGCCACAAAGTATTCAGTGTTCAGCTGGCCGGTGATGAAGCGGACTTCGCTTTCCCGCAGGACCGGGATGATCGGGTTCTGCACCGCACCGAGCCGGGCCAGCGCGGCCATCAGCACCACGGTCTCGAGCGTGGTGGGCAACTGCCAGGACACGACGGCGCCCCGGCGGACTCCCCGCTCGGCCAGCGCGGCCGCGGCGACGCATGCGGCGTCGGAGAGCTGACGTGCGGTCATGCTGCGGCCGTGCTCATCGGCGAGAAGTGGCCGGGGTGAGCCGCGTCGTGCGGCCTCGGCAATCAGCGACCAGAACGTCACCGGAACTCACCGCGCCGACGGGTCGGCGGACGGCGGACGAAATCCCGAGTGCGCGATGGCAACCGACAGTCCGGTGCCGATCGGGCCCACGGTGTCGACCAGGACGGCCGAGCCGCTGGCAACGCCGTCGTGGCTGTGGTGGGTGAGCGAGGCCAGCCCGATGTGGTCGCCCTCGGGCAACCGGCTCAGCGTGAGCGTGTAGTCGGCGTTGATGAACTGCAGTGCCTTGCTGCCCCAGTTGGCGATCGACGCGGTGATGTCACCGGCCATCGCCGCGCGGGTGAATGCGCTGAGCGGCTCGTCGTCGATCAGCGGGCGCGTCTCGTGTATCCAGGTGTATTTCGGGCCGTCGGTCTGCGGCCAGTCCGGATCGGGGTTCTGCACCTGCGAGCCCCAGCCGTAGGTGCGCATGAAAAGCGTCGAGTAGGTCTGGTCCAGCGGGACCGGCGGCATCTGCACCGGGGGTGACCAGACCCGCCCGTCGGGCTGCGGGCCGCGGCGCAGAAACAGCGCGCTCGCCTGCGCCACGACGACGTCGTTTTGGCTGATGACGGCCTCGACCAGCCGTAACCGCCGCCGGTCGTGGCGCACCTGGGTGTGCACCCGGAGCGGTTCCAGCGCCGTCGGCCGGGGCAGGTCGACGGTCAACCGGGCCGGTTGCAGGCCGGCGTCGGCGGCGGCTTGCTCGACGGCCCACGCCAAGAGCCCGCCGACGACATGGCCACTGAGCGACGGCCCCCATCCGCCGCGCGCGATTTCGGTTGGTACCAAATCGTTTCCGTCGCGCACGAAATACGGCAGCCCGTCAGCCCAGCGAGGTTGATCGGGAACGACATTGGGTTCGGCCACTGCATGACCCTTCACGCGACGGGTTGTGCGGCCTCTGCTGAGGACCGCAACCGTGGATCTTACAGTTGCACTTCCAGTCGGCGGATGCGCCGGCGTGGTCAGTCGATCGCGGCGCCGACCACGTGGCCGATCGTGTAGGTGACCGCCAGCGCGAGGCTGCCTCCGATGGCGTTACGCGCCACGGCGCGAAGCTGCGGCGCGCCACCGAGGCGGGCCGATACCGCGCCGGTGATCACCAGCGCGATGAGCACCGCCACGACGGTGACCGGAATCCGCCACGTCGGCGGCGGCAGCAGAATCGCGATCAACGGGAGCAACGCGCCGATGGCGAACGAGAGCGCCGAGGACGACGCGGCATGCCACGGATTCGTCAGCTCCTCGGGATTGATGCCCAGCTCGACCTCGGCATGGGCCAGCAGCGGATTCTGATCGGTGAGTTCCTCGGCCACGGTACGCGCCGTCGCCGCGGTCAGACCCTTGGCTTCGTAGAGCGCGGCGAGCTCGTCGAGTTCGGCGGCCGGATCGTCACGCAGCTCCTGATGCTCCTGGATCAGCAGCGCCTTCTCGGTATCGCGCTGAGTGCTGACCGAGACGTATTCGCCCAGCGCCATCGACACCGCCCCGGCCACCAGTCCGGCGCTGCCGGCGGTCAGGATGGGAGCGCGCAGCGCCGTGGCCGCCGCGACGCCCACGACAATGCCTGCGGTGGACACGATTCCATCGTTGGCGCCCAGAACGCCGGCGCGCAGCCAATTCAACTTCGACGACACCGAACCGATGTGGGGTTCGGCCGGGTGTGGCGTACTCGACACGGCGGCAACGATATAGACGAAAACCGTGCGCGACTAGCCAACATAGCCTTGCCAAACCAGCGCTCGCGGGTGCCGGTTGACCGGGATCAAAGCTTTGCATGGGCGGGACACAGCTGGTCCATAGGGAAGCTATCTAGTGTCTGGGTGGTGGTGGGGGGCGTTCGAGGAATTCCCCTTTCGCAGAGATCCCGAGTGGACCGAGTGGATAGGTGAAGCATCGTGAGGTTGAAGCAATTTGTCGGAGGGGTGAGCATCGCCGGAGCGCTCGGCGCCGCCGCGTTGGGAATGGGAGCCGGGTTCGCCGGCGCCGCTCCCGGGGCACCGCCGCCTCCGGGCGGGCATGGCGCCCCTCCCGCGGGCGGCCCCGGCCATGGCGGGTCGCAGCCCGGAGATTTCCACCATCCGACCGGCCCCAATGACCCGGGCGGTCCCGGCGGGCCGGGTGGGCCCGGTGGGCCGCCTGGCGGTCCTGGCGGCCCCGGTCATCCCGGTGGCCCTGGTGGACCAGGCGGACCTGGCGGTCCCGGCGGCCCGGGTGGGCCGGATCACCCCGGCGGCCCGGGCGGGCCCGGCGGTCCCGATCACCCCGGCGGCCCCGGTGGGCCGGGCGGGCCCGATCACCCCGGCGGCCCGGGTGGTCCCTGGCATGGGGACCCCCAACGTGGCTACTTCCACGGCGCCCCGTGGGGCGACGGACCCGCCCCCTGGGGACCGGGTGAACCACCGCGTCCGGCGTGGGATCGACCGCTCCCTCCGCCCGGCGGGCACTGGGACTACGGCCCGATCGACTACTGGGGCTACCAGGAGACTCCCGTCTGGGATCCCGGGTTCAACCAGTGGGGCTTCTGGTTCTTCGGAGTGTGGATCCCGCTGTGAGCCATAGCTGAAACGACGCCCGCCTCGCCGATCAGGTGAGGCGGGCGTCGTCAGTTATGCCGTTGCCGGCGAACGCATTTCGCGGCCCGCGTCACTAGTCGCGTTTGGTGCCGACGGTCAGCAGGTCAGAAACCAGGCGCGTCCAGGCCGGCCGCGGGATCCGATACTGATCGCCGATCACGAACCCCGCGTCCTCGAACAGCTTGCGCATCTCGGGAGCCGACGCGTTGTGCTGCGGCTTCCACCTGCTGTCGGCGGATGCCTGCAGCAGCGGTCGCCGGGTACTGAGCGCCGAGACGGCCACCAACCCCCCGGGGGCCAGCACGCGATGGAATTCCCGCAATGCCGCCGGCTGGTCGAAGAAGTGAAACGCCGACGTCGTCACGACGGCGTCGAGCGCACCGTCGTCAAACGGGAGCTGTTCGGCCGGCGCCCGCAACCACTGCACCCGGTCCGATTTCGCCCGCGCCTGGTTGAGCATGCCGTCGGACATGTCCACGCCGTAGATCTCGTCGGGATTCAGTTCGCGCTGGATCCGCTCGCTGAGTATCCCTGTGCCGCAAGCGATGTCGGCAATTCTGCGCGAACCGTGGCTGCGCAGCTGGGCTATCACCTCGTTGTGCGGAGGCCGGTACACCCACTGCTGCAGGAAGGGCAGGTCATACGCCGGCGCCAGGAAGCTCCACATCCGCGTGACGACGTCGTTCAGCCCTCGCCGCTGCGGTGCGGTCATTTGGCCAGCACCGAGCTGTAGTAGATGGTGTCGGCCACCGACACGGAGTCGTTGGTCTGCGGGATCGCCTCGAGTCCGGCGTCGGCCAACAGCTGACTCATCGGAACGCCGACCGACCGCCAGCCCAGGCCGTCCAGGTACTCGGCGACATCGTTGCGCTCGCCCTGATACCCCAGATCGCCGAATTCCAGGTTGAAGCCGTGCTCCCGCCATTTCGCGGTGGCCCTGCGCATCATCTCTTGAGCCTTCTCGGTGTCTACCTCTGACATGTCCGGAATAGCTTCGCACGCCAACCGGCTGCCGTCGGCGCTGAGTGCGGTGATGTTGTCCAGCAGGCGGTCCTGGGCCTCCGGCGGCAGATAGCCGAACAGCCCCTCGGCGATCCATGCGGTGGGCTGGCCCTTGCCAAAACCCGCTTCCACCAATGCTTTTAGCCAGTCATCGCGCAGGTCGACGGCGACGGTGCGCAGCGTGGCCTGCGGGGTCGCGCCCAGCTTTGCCAGCGTGGCGGTCTTGAATTCGATCACCTGAGGCTGGTCGATCTCGAACACCGTCGTACCGGCCGGCCAGGCCAACCGGTAGGCGCGCGCGTCGAGGCCGGAGGCCAGAATCACCGCCTGCCGAATCCCGGCCTGCGTCGCGCCCTGGAAGAAGGAGTCGAAGAAGCGGGTACGGGCGGCCATCGCCACGGGCATGTGCTCGAGCTTCCAACCGGAGTCGTGGTCGTCGACGTCGGCGGCGACGAGGTCGCCGGTGACCCAGCGGGTGAAGAAATCCACCCCGACGGCGCGAACCAGCGGCTCGGCGAATCGGTCCTCGATCAGCGGGTTGTCGGCGTTGGTCGCGATGGCGCGTGCGGCGGCCACCATCGTGGCGGTGGCGCCCACACTGGTGGAAAGGTCCCAGGTGTCGTTGTCTGTGCGTGGCATGCGGCTATTACCCCCTCGAGTCACCGGTTACTTAGCTGATATAACGACCGGCCGGCGCGATGAGTTCCCGCGCGCCGCCGACCAGCTATTTCGCCGCTCCGGGGTGGCGTTGCCGCAGCTGGGTGACGGTATCAGTGCGGGCCGGGATGCCCCGGGGCGCCCGGCCCCCCAGGTGCGCCGGGTCCGCCCGGTCCACCGGGTCCGCCCGGTCCACCGGGCCCGCCCGGTCCCCCGGGTCCGCCGGGTCCGTTCGCGGCCGGCAGCAGGAACACGCATTGATTCAGTTCGACGCTCCAGCCCCAGCCCGGGGCGCAGTCCCCGTCGGCGCGGCTGATCCCCGGCGTCGCGAGCGCCGTCGCCGGCAACCCGATCGATACGAGGGCGAACGCGCCGACCAGGCAGCGCCGTAGGTGATCTCTCATCGCCGACTCCACTTCGTCGTCCGGGCGGGCGGTGATGACTCGTCGTAGGTCGGACCCGCGTACCTCATTGTGCGGCAATCAACCTGTCGGCGGGCCGGATTGGCGGGCCGAACGATCGTGCGGTGGTCCGCCCGATGACGACCGAGTAGACCAAATCCCCCTCGCGCCACGGCAATTCACACTGCTGCCGCGGGCTTGGCGGATTCGCGTCCGCCTTGCGCTGCAACATGTTTCAACGAAGTGCCGGCGGCGAGGGTGCGGCTTCGACGGTGGTCAGCTCGGTCAAACCGCTGACCCTGAAGACGGGCATCAGGACCGGGTGCGCGACGAGCGCGATGTGGTCGGCGTGCGCGGCCAACGCATTGATGGCGGCGCTGTCCACATACTCCACGGCGCTGAGGTCGACGAGCACCGCGCCGTCACTCCCGGTGACCTCCGCGGCGGCGGTGGCCAGCGCCCGGTGGAATGCGTCAATGTTGCTCAGGTCGATTTCGCCCACTGCCACCAGCACCGGGTTGCCGTCGCTACCACGGCCGGTGTCCAGCGTCAGCGGGGTGACCATCAGGTGATCCTGGCGGAGAGGTGGACGGTGGTTCCGCCGGTGTCGGACCGAATGTCGACATCGTTCATCAGGCTTTTCATCAACGGGATGCCCCGCCCCCGATGCGGATAGGACGTCGCTTGGGGAACCTTCCATGTGCCGGTGTCGGTGATCGTCAACCGGACCTGATCGCCTAACGCGGTGGCGCCCAGCCGAATTGTGCCCTGCGGACTGTGCCGGTGTCCGTGCTCGATGGCGTTGGCGACCGCCTCCCCGGCGGCGACCAATACGTTCAACGTCTGCTCCGGGTCCAGCCGGACACGGCGCAGCCAGTTGCGCAACGCGGTGCGGGTGGGCGCCAGCTGGTTGACGTCGGCGGGGAAGTTCAGCTCCAGCGGCGCCGGATGCCGGTACAGCAGCAACACCACGTCGTCCTGGTAGCCGCCGCGCGGCGCGACGGCGGACATGATCCGGGTCGCCAACTCGTCGAGGGACGAGCCGCGGGCATCCTGCGCGACGGTGGCGACGCGGTAGATACCCCGATCCAGCGGGCTGCGGCGACGTTCGACCAGCCCGTCGGTGTACAACAGCAGGGTCGCGCGCGCCGGTATGGTCACCCGGGCCTCCGGGCGGGGCCAGTCCCGTCGGATGCCCAATGCGATGGTGTGGCCCTCGTCGAGTATCTGGGTGCTGCCGTCGCCGTGCACCACGATGGGCGGCGGGTGCCCGGCGCTGGAGTAGACCAGTTCCCCGGTGTCCGGGGTGAGCACCGCGCACACGGCGGTGGTGCATTGCGCGCCAGGCAGCCGCGCCGCGAATCGGTCCAGACCCGCGAGAGCCGCAGCGGGACTTGGGTTTTCGAGCAGCAGGGCGCGGCAGGCGCTGCGCACCTGACCCATCACCGTGGCGGACGCGAGCCCATGGCCGACACAGTCGCCGACGACCAACGCGACCCGCCCGTCCTCGAGGTCGACGATGTCGAACCAGTCACCACCGACCTGCAACGGCCGGGTGGCGGCCTGATAGCGCACCGCGAATCCGTTGGGCAGATCGGCGGGACCGAGGATCGCGTGCTGCAGAGCCAGTGCGGTTTCGCGCTGCTGGTCGACCTGGTGCACCCGTTGCAGGCCCTGGCCGAGGCGGCCGGCCAGCACGGTGAGCAGGGTCTGGTCTTCCAAGGTGAACGAACGCTCATCGGTCAGGTCGATCCAGACGACCAGCACGCCGTCGGGATGCTGCAGGGCGATGCCCGCCGTCCCGGGCTGCGTGGTGTTCGGGGTGAGCAGGTCGCCGTCGCGCAACGAGCCGAGCGCCTGGTGCATGTGCGACGGTAGATCGGCCCACTGCGTGGGCTCGCCGACCGAAACGACCTCGGGCGGACCGAACGCCGTTTCCGTAGCAGAGGTGTGGCTCGGGAAGGTGACGGCCAGCACCCGGCGGGCGCGCCACAGCCGGCGCAGTTCTTCAGCCGCGGCGCGTACCGCCTCGTCGACCGTATCCGCTTGGGCCAGTTCCTGATTGAGCGCGTGTTGGCGGCCCGCCGCCAGTGCCAAGGCGATGGCGGCGTGCCGGGCGAAGTCACTGACCAGGTCGAGGTAGTCGTTGCCGAACGGCGGCTGCTGCGGGTCGCGCGCGACGGCGATGACGCCGAGCACCGCGCCGTCGGCAATCAGCGGTATCACGATCGCCGAGCGTTCGCCGACATCGGTGAATCCCTCGATCGGGTATTGGAAGGAGTCGGTGATCAACGGCAGGCCGCGCCGCGCGACACCGCCCGTGGTCGAGCCGTCCATCGGAACCTGCCGGCCGATCACCTGCGAGGCGTAGCGGCCCGCGGTGGCGGACACCACCAGGGTGTCGGCCTCCCGCCCGGGCGACTCGGGCTCTCGCGGGACCAGCAAGATCGCCTGCTCGGCGCCGGCCAGCTCCAGCGCCCGGTTCACGATGAGCTGCAACGGACCCGTCTGCGGATCACCGGACAGCAGCGCGGTGGTGATCTCGCGACTGGCCTTCGTCCATTTCGCCGATTCGCGCTCGCGCTCGAAGAGTCGCGCGTTGTCGATGGCGGCGGCTGCCGCCGTGGCCATGGCACGCACCGCGCCTTCCTGCGAGTCGGTGAACACGCGCCCTTGCCGGTCGTCCGCCAGATAGAGGTTGCCAAAGTTGGCTGCCCGCACCGTGATCGGTATTCCCAGCAGCGCCCGCAGCGGTGGGTCGTGTGCCGACAGGTGGGCGCTGCGCGGATCAACGCTCACATCGTCGATGCGAAGACCGTCGCCCACCGCGAGCTCGCCGAGCTGCCGGGCCGTGTCCGCGTCGAGGCCGGCATGCACGAACGAGAGGAGTCCGCCGTCGGAGGCGCGGGAAGAGAGCACGGCGTAGCGGGCGCCGGTCAGCTCCATCGCCGCTTTCAGGACGCGACGCAGCGTGACGTCCAAGTCCAGATCGGAGCCGATTTCGACGATGACCCGAACCAGTTGTTCCAGCTGGTCGCGCGCCGCCATCAGCTCGTCGAGCCGGGTGTGCATGCGGTCCAGTTCGCGCCGGTCCCGCCGGTTGGCGGCGGAGTCATCCCGGTCGCTGTCCATGGATACCAAAGTAAACGGTCGGGTGCGTGGCCATGTCGGTACCGCAACTCCCGACACCATGCGGCCAGCGCCGGTCACCGTGCGGCGCCTTAGCCGTTCGGGCGCCATCCGGGCAGGTCACCGGCGGCTTTACCGGATCTTGACCAGGTATTGAATTGCGCCGCCGACGATCATCGAGATGAGTACCCTTTTACCGGTGGAGCTGGGGGTTTTGGGGCCTCTCCAGGTCCGGCGGCACGGCACGCCGGTCGCGATTCCGGGCGCCAAACCCCGCGCCGTCCTCACCATGCTCGGCCTGCACGGTGGCGCCCTTGTCTCGGCCGACGCCCTCATGGAGCTGCTGTGGGGCGAGGAACCGCCGCGCACCGCGGCCAAGGCGCTGCAAACGCACATCTCCTCGCTCCGTCGCATCCTGGGCGACGGTGTCGTGCTGACGCAGGGCGCGGGTTGGATCCTGGCCGACGCCGACGTCGACGCCGCGCGATACAAGGTGGCCGCCCGCCGCGGACGCGACGCCGCCGCGGCCGGCGACAACGGCCGAGCGGTGGCCTGCTTCGACGCGGCGCTCGCCCTGTGGCGCGGAATCCCCGAGTTGCCCGACGGCCGGCGGGGAACCTCGGAGAAGACGCGGTGGATCGAGGGTCACGCCGCGCTGGTGGAGGATCGGGCCGACGCGCTGCTGGCCACCGGCCGCGCGGCCGAGATCATCGGTGAGCTGGAGGCCGCGGTGGCCGAGGCGCCGCTGCGCGAAAGACGTTGGGGCCAACTGATGCTCGCGCTCTACCGGGCCGGCAGGCAGGGTGAGGCCCTCGGCGCGTACCAGCGGGCGCGCGCGCAGCTGGCCGACGAGTTGGGCGTCGATCCGGGGCCGGAGCTTCGCCGGCTCGAGAGCGCGATCGTCGCGCAGGATGCCTCCCTGGATGTCCTTGTGGTGCAGAATCTTTCGTCGGTGACGCGGGCGGTGACGTTCCTGCTCACCGACATCGAGGGCTCCACCGCGGCCTGGGAGGCAGACGCCGCCGCCATGGCGGTGGCGCTGGCGCGACACGACGAGCTCGTCGAACAGGTCGTCACGTCGCGCGGCGGACGGCTGATCAAGACGCGCGGCGAGGGCGATGCGACGTTTTCGGTCTTCGATCGGCCGTCGGCCGGCGCCGCGGCCGCCGTCGAGTTGCAGGACGCGATCGGCCACGAGCCGTGGGCGTTACGGGAACCCATGCGCATCCGCGTGGCGCTGCACACCGGCGAAGCCGAGCTGCGCGACGGCGACTACTTCGGCCGCGCGGTCAACCGCGCCGCGCGGCTGAGGGCACTGGCGGCGGGTGGCCAGATCCTGTGCTCGGGCGCCACCGCCGAACTCGTGATCGACACGCTGCCCGACGACGTCGTGCTCACCGATCTGGGAATGCGCCAGCTGCGCAACCTGCCCCGTCCGGAGCATGTTTTCGAGCTGCGCCTGGAAACCGGCGCCCAAGCCGCTCCCCCGGTGCAGCCGAGCGCCGCGCCGATGGAGCGACCCGGCTTGCCCGCGGTGCTGCTCGGTCCGGGGCCGTTCGTCGGTCGCGGCCGCGAGCTCGACGGGCTTCTCTCGGCGTGGCAGAGCACGCTCGCCGGTGACATGCAGGCCGTGCTGATCGCCGGCGAACCGGGTGTAGGCAAGACCCGGCTGGCGGGCGAATGGTCGCGGCGGGTCTATGAACAGGGGGCGGTCGTGCTGTACGGGCGCTGCGACGAGGATCTCGGTGCGCCGTATCAGCCGTTCGCCGAAGCGCTGCGGATGCTGGTGCCGTGCCTGGGCCCCGACCGGCTGCGCGGGCTTCGGGGTGTGGAGGCGCTGCTTCCGCTGGTTCCCGGGCTCACCGACGTGCTGCCCGACCTGCCCACGCCGACGCGCGCCGATCCCGACACCGAGCGCTACGCGCTTTTCGACGCGGTCGTCGCGCTGTTGGCGGCCGTCTCGGCCGGTGCGCCGGTGGTGCTGGTGCTCGACGATCTGCACTGGGCGGCCAAGCCGACGCTGCTGCTGTTGCGGCATCTGCTGCGGTTCGGCGAGCATGCCCGGGTGCAAGTCGTCGGCACCTACCGCAGCACTGACCTCGACCGCTCCCATCCGCTGGCGGCCATGCTCGCCGACCTGCACCGCAGCGCCGGTTTCGAGCCTTCGAATCGCTTGCAGCTCAACGGACTTGATGAGCAGGACGTCGCCGCGTACGTCGCCGAGGCCGGTTATGACGACGACGAGCTGGCCCGGGCGCTGGCGTCGGTCACGGGCGGCAATCCGTTCTTCCTCATCCAGGCTCTGCATCATGTGGACGAAAGCGGCGGCCGCTGGGACCAGAGCACCCTGCCGCAGGGGGTGCGCGAGGCCGTGAGCCGCCGCCTGTCCCGGCTGTCGTCGGAGACGAACAAGGCCCTCGCCACGGCCGCGGTCATCGGCAGCCGGTTCGCCCTGGAGCTCGTCGAAAGCGTGGTCGGCGAGGATCAGGTCGACGCCTTCGACGAGGCATGCCAGGCGGGCATCGTCATCGAAGAGCCCGGCGGCCGTTATCGTTTCAACCACGCCATCGTCCGGCAGTCGCTGCTGGCCGAGCTGTCGTCGGTGCGGCGCATGCGGCTGCACCAGCGCATCGCCACGACCCTGGAGAACCAGCCCGGCGCCGAGGACGAGCTGCTGGCCGAACTGGCGCACCACTACTTCGAATGTGCCTGGGCCGGGAATGCGGCCAAGGCCGTGCAGTATTGCCGGCGCGCGGCCGACCAGGCGATGACCCGGCTCGGCTACGAGGGCGCCGCCGACCTCTACGATCGGGCGCTGCACGCGCTCGAGGAGATCGACGACGAACTGCCCGACCGTGACGACCAGGTCACCGAGCTGTTGATCGCGCGCTGCGAGGCACTGCTCGCCGCCGGCGACGTCGCTTCGGCAGTGGGCGCCGTTTCCCAATTGCAAAGCGCAACAGTCGATTCAGCTCGGCTGAGCGCATGGGCTACGTGCTTTGACGGGCAGCTGTCAATATTGAGCCATCCCGAACGACTCGACGAGGTCGAGGCCGCGGTCGGCGCGGCCGCCGCCAGGCTGGCCGAATTGGACGATGCGGCCGGAGAGGCCACGGCGCACACCGTCCGCGCCGGATGCCTGGCGCGTCTCGGGCGAATCGGTGACTGCGAGATCGCCCTGGACAATGCCCTCACCGCGGCGCGCCGCGCGCGCGAACATCGCCGGGTGAACGCGGTTTTGGCGAATGCGCCGCTCGCGGCGCTGTGGGGCCCGAATCCTGTTCCGCGCGCGGGCGGCCGGTGCCTTGACGTGGTGCGACTGCTCCGGATCACGACCGACTCGCCCGCGGTCGAAGCCACGTCGACGCGGTGCCAGGCCGTGTTGGAGGCCTTCCGCGGGCGGGCCGCGGCGGCGCGTCGGATGATCGACTCGGCGCGGCGCACCGTCACCGAACTCGGCCTGCGCCACGCCCTCCTCGAGGTCGAGCAGTTCGCCGGCATTGTCGAGCTGGTTGCCGACGATGCCGCCGCGGCCGAGCCGCATCTGCGCAAGGCTTACAACGGTTTTCGTCGCATGGGCCTCGATGCCGATACCGCCGAGACGGCAGCACTGCTCGGTCGGGCATGTCTGGTGCTCGATCGCGAAGCCGAGGCCGACGAATTGTGCACGGCGAGTGAGCGGCTCGCCGGTCACGCGCTGAAGGCGTCGATCGCCTGGCGCACGCTTCGGGCGCTGTTGCTTTCGCGCCGAGGTGATTATGACGAGGCCCGGCGGATGGCCGAAGAGGCTGTAAGCGTGGCCGGGCACACCGACCTGTTGGTCGATCACGGCGACGCATGCCTCACTCTCGCAACGGTCTTGAACGCTGCGGGCGAGACCGCGGGAGCGCGCGCCGCCGCCGGCCGGGCGGTCGACCTGTACGAGCGGAAGGGCGCTGCGGCACTCGCCGAGAGGGCACGCCGTCTTCTCGGTGAGCACACCGTCCCGTCTGCACCTACCCCGCCCCGAAGTCCCAGCGTCGAACTTGACACCGCGGCCACGCGAGTCGGTGAACGCGTGATGGCCGCTGTTCATCGCAAGGACTGGGATGAGTTCGACCGACTCTTCGCACCAAATGTCTCGATCGAGAATCGGCGAAAGATCGTCGGCGTTGGCTTCCCATCCGACGCGATGCGACGTGAGGTCAGGCGTGAGCTCGAAGCCGGCGTTACACGTATCGACCATGTCATGGTCGCCGCGCGAGGCGAGCGAGTAGCTCTGTCTCGGATGATCACGAGCGCTGTCGACGAGAGTCCCGGAGCGCCACACGACGAGCTTCTCCAGGTTTACGCCGTCGATGAGAATAGCCAAGTCGTGCGACAGGTGTGGTTCGACGTCGAAGACATGGACGCCGCGATGGCCGAACTCGACGCCGCCTACGCTCGGTTGGAGGGCGTAAATCGTCGACCGACGCTCGAGAATGGCGCGACGCGCGCATACGAGCGCCTGCACGCCTATTTCAAAGCCCGCGACTGGGACGCGATCACCGATCTTCTCACCGACGACTACTGCGGCGACGATCGTCGTTCGGTGGTGGGCGCCGGGATCCGGCGCGGCCCCGACGCCGCGATCGAAGATTACCGGTCGGCCGCCGACATCGACGTGACGGACGCGGGATCGGACACCGTTGCAACCCGTGGAGCGCGCCTGGCCCTCGCTCGTGCCCACTACGCGCGAAACGGCAAGGAATCAGAAGCGTTCCGCGTGGATTTCCTGCAGCTGGTCGAAATCGACAGCGACGGGCGGATCGCGGCGATGGCAGCGTTCGACCTCGACGACTTCGATGCGGCGATAGGGGAACTCGACGCGCACTACCTCGCCGGGGAGGCGGCACCGTATGCGCAGGCGTGGTCGGTAATCACAGTTGCGTACTCGGCGGTTAATCGTCAGGAGCTACCAACAACGACACCGGATTGGGTTAACGTCGACCATCGACGCGCAATCGCATTCGCTCCGGGTGATCTTGGGCCGTACCTCCGCGCCACATGGGACCTGATAACGCCGAATGCCTATATCGAGACCGTGCATCGGCTGAGTGCACTCGGAGCGGTCGTCACCCGGGTGGTGCACGGGAAGTCTGACTCGGGCTTCGACGCGGAGTGGCGGGAAATCGGCATCTCGACAGTGCACGGCGACCGGATCAACCGCTCCGAGATGTTCGACGAGACGAATTTGGACGCCGCGCTCGCCAGGTTCGATGAGCTCACCCGGCCGGCACCCCGCCTGCAAAACGCGGCAAGTCAAGCCGATCAACGCTTTTGGAAGCACTTTCCGGTTCGTGACTGGGACGCCATGGCCGCGACGCTGGCCGACGACTTCTTGCTCGATGATCGTCGCCAGGCACTCAACGCCGGTAATCGGCGGGGCCGGGACACCGAAATCGCGAATTTGAAGGTCATGGCTGACCTCGTCGGGCAGGGGAACGTCACGTCGAATGTCATTGCCATCCGCGGTGAACGCCTCGCCCTGCGTCGTCTTCGCTTTTCGGAGCAGGACCGCAACCCCGAGGCGTTCTACACCGAGATGATCGGCATCGTCGAAATCAACGCCGACAACCGACTCGCGGCCCACATCGCTTTCGACCCCGATGACATCACCGGCGCCATCGCCGAACTCGATGCCCGGTACCTCGCCGGCGAAGCGTCGGCCCACTCGCGCACCTGGTCGGTAATCTTGCGGGCATACGACGCGCTCAACCGGCGCGAGATGCCGCCGACCACGTCAGATTGGGTCACTATCGACCACCGGCATGCGTCGTCGTTCCCGCCCGGTGGACTGCCCGCATTGCTGGCCGAATGGCAACTCGCATCCGATGTGAGCAGCGCCGTCGAGGCCGTGCACCGGCTGGACAGCCTTGGAGCCGTGTTCAGTACGGTATCGCACGAAACCTCGCGAGAGGGCTTTAAAGCCGAGTGGCGCAGTATCGCCGTTATCACGGTCGACCGCGATCTGGTCGACCGGTTGGAAGTCTTCGACGAGGCGGACCTCGACGCCGCGATCGCGAGATTCGATGAGCTCACCCGGCCGGAACCGCGGCTGGAAAACGGTGCCAGCCGAGTTGTTCAGCAATTCCTCGCGAAATTCGCAGCCCGCGACTGGGACGCCATGACGGAGATGCTGTCTCACGACATTTCAACCGTGGACCGTCGTCGGGTGGTGAATGCGGGCATCCGCCAGGACCGCGACGCTGAGATCAACGACTTCCGGTCGGCCGCCGATCTCGACGTCACGAATGCGACGTCTGACGTCATCGCAATCCGTGGCGAGCGTCTCGCCCTCATCCGGTCACAGGTGTCGCGCGGGGACGTGGACACCGAAGCATTCCACGTGGATCTGTTGTGGCTGCTTGAGATTGGTTCCAACCAGAAGATCGCGAGTTGGGCTACCTTCGACCCCGACGACATCGACGCCGCCATTGCCGAACTCGATCATCGATACCTCAACGGCGAGGCCGCCGCCCATGCGCACACGTGGGGTCTGGTGACGGCCGCCTTCGCAGCGATCAACAGACATGAACTTCCCGAGATATCGCCCGACTGGGTCAATATCGACCACCGCCGGGGAGCGACGTTCGCCGCGGGCGACATGACCTCTTACATCCACGACGTGTTCGACGACGCACCGGACTTCCACGTCGACGTCGCTGCGGTGCATCGCCTGAGCGACCTCGGAGCCGTCGTCACCATGGCGTCGCACGGCACCTCGACACGGGGCTTCCAGGCCGAATGGCGGGAGATCGGACTTCTGACGTTCGACGGCGAACTGCTGAGCCGTTGCGAGCTTTTCGACGAGGCAGACCTACCCGACGCGCTGGCCCGCTTCGAGGAGCTGCATCGACCCGCACCCCGACTACACAACACGGCAAGCGAAGTCAGCGACCGCTTCCTGGCGTACTTCGCCGCACGCGACTGGGATGCGATGGCCAACATGACGGCTGATGATTTTGCGAGCGACGATCGCCGTCGCGTGGTGGGTGCGGGGATTCAATCCGGCCGTGACGTCGATATGAACAACATGCGGGCGTGGGCTGAGGTCGGGATCACGAAGATCGCGTCGGACGTCATCGCGATCCGCGGCCAGCGTCTCTTCCTTGGCCGTACCCGGTTTTTCGGCCGGGAGCAAGGACCCGGCGCGTTCCATAGCGAGGTGCTCGGTCTGGTCGAACTCGATCCCGAAGACCGGATGCTTGCGCGGGTTGTGTTCGACCCCAACGATATCGACGCGGCATTCGAGGAACTCGACGCCCGCTACCTTGCCGGTGAAGCGGCTGCTTACGCGCGAACGTGGTCGCTGCTCAGGGCGAGCGATGCCGCGCTCGACCGGTATGAGGTGCCGGCGCACACTCCGGACTGGGCCAACGTCGACCACCGGCGGGCGACCGCGTTTGAACCGGGCGGCTTGATCGCATATCTGCGTGCTGGTTGGGATCTCGCGGAAGACGTCAAAAATCACATCCTTGCCGTGCATCGAATGACCGAGCGAGGAGCGGTCGTCACGCATTTGGCACATGGCAGGTTGCGAAACCGGTCCGATGTCGAGTGGCGAGAGGTCGCCCTTGTCATGTTCGAAGGTGATCTGGTCAGCCGTTGCGAGCTTTTCGACGAGGCAGACCTACCCGACGCGCTGGCCCGCTTCGAGGAGCTGCATCGACCGGCACCCCGACCAGAAAACGTGACAAGCCGACTGATCGAGCTATTCCTGGCGCATTTCGCGATTCGCGACTGGGACGCCATGGCAGAACTACTCGCCGACGACTTCTACTCAGAGGATCGCCGGCGAACCTTGAACGCCGGCATACGACGCGGCCGCGACGCCGAGATGGCGAATTGGCATGCCACGGGCGATGTTTGGATGAGCGATGTCAGCTCGACCGTGATCGCGACCCGCGGAGCACACCTGGCACTGTTTCGTTTCGCCTTCGTGAGCCAGGAACACGAGCCCGAGGCATTCCAAGCCGCCGCGCTCGGCGTCGTGCAGGCCAACGACGACAACCAAGCCACGGCGTCCATTGTGTTCGACCCCGACGACTTCGACGCGGCATTCGAGGAACTCGACGCCCGCTACCTTGCCGGTGAAGCCGCCGCGCATGCGCGCGTTTGGTCGGTGATCACACGGGCCTATTCCAGAACCAACCGGTGCGAACTTCCTGACATGACAACGGATTCGGTTCTCATCGACCATCGGACGACCGTGACCACCGAGCGGGAGCCTCTGCCCGGATATCTCCCCAGCCTGTGGGAAATCATGCCGGATCTCAGCGTCTACATCGAGGCGGTGCACCGACTGAGCGACCGGGGAGCGGTCATCACACAGGTTACGCGTGGAACCTCGCAACAGGGGTTTGACGCCGAATGGCGGGCCATCGTCGTTGGCATACTTGACGGCGACTTCTATACGCGTGTCGAAGCCTTCGACGACACCGACCTTGATGCCGCGCTTACCCGCTTCGACGAACTCGCCGCCGAAGTCCGGCCGATGTGACTGTGCCACACCGTCAACCGCTGTACCTGCTGGCCGACAGTCAGTTGCTGTTCTGGAAGCGTCACGACCGACCGCTCGTGCAGGCGGCTCTCGACGGGTTGGCAAGAGACAAGCCGCTCAGCGCGGCCTACATCGGCGCATCGAACGGTGATCGCCCCGAGTTCTACGACATCTTCGAGGCGGCGATGGAGGCGATCGGCGTCACCGAGCGCCGCATGATCGCGTCGTCGTTCGGCCCGGCCGACCGCGCCTTCCTCGACGGCGCCCACCTGATCGTCCTGGCCGGCGGCGACGTGCAGCGGGGCTGGAACACCTTCGAGAGAAACGGCATGAAGGACGCGATTCTCGATCGGTACGCCAAAGGTGCTGTGCTGGTGGGCATTTCGGCCGGTGCGGTCCAGCTCGGGCGCTACGGCATCATCGGGACACCCCCGGAGCACCGACTGCTCGACGTCTTCAACCTGGTGCCCGCGGTCATCGACACGCACGACGAGCGAACCGGCTGGGCGCGGCTGTCGCGGGCGATCCAATCGCTGAAGGGAGCCGCCCTAGGTGTCGGAATCCCCTCCGGCGGCGGCGCCGTCGTCCACGCCGACGGCATCCTCGAGCCCGTGCGCCGCCCCGCACACGAATTCCGCGTCGTCAACGCTCACCTCGTGCACAAACTGTTGCCCGTCGGAACCGGCGACTGACGGTCCGGAGAGAGACGCCTGCAAACCCATTTGTTTGTATGGCTAACATAATGCCTTTGGACCGATGTAGGCGACGACTGATGATGACCGGGATATAGATGGCCGACAGCCCTGCCGCGACGAGCCCGACGCTGGTCGCCAAGCAAACCAATGTCCGCAGGCTCCGATGGGACCGCGACCACCCGCGCTACAAGTGGGTTGCCCTCTCCAACACGACCCTGGGAATGCTGCTGGCGATGATCAACTCGTCGATCGTGTTGATCTCGCTGCCGGCCATCTTCCGCGGCATCGGATTGAACCCGCTGGCGCCGGCCAACATCGGCTATCTGCTGTGGATGCTGATGGGCTACCTGGTGGTCACCGCGGTCCTGGTGGTGTTCGTCGGGCGACTCGGCGACATGTTCGGCCGGGTGCGCATCTACAACGCCGGCTTCGCGGTGTTCACCGTCGCGGCGATCGCGCTGTCGTTCGACCCGTTCCCGCTCACCGGCGGCGCCGTGTGGCTGATCGGCTGGCGCGTGATCCAGGGCGTCGGCGGCGCCATCCTGATGGCGTTGTCGGCCGCCATCCTCACCGACGCGTTCCCGAGCAACCAGCGCGGCATGGCACTCGGCTTCAACATGGTCGCCGCGGTGGCCGGCTCGTTCCTCGGCCTGCTGTTCGGGGGGCTGCTCTCGGAATGGGACTGGCGGGCGATCTTCTGGGTCGGGGTGCCGGTCGGCGTCCTGGGCACGGTGTGGGGCATGCGCTCGTTGCATGAGCTGGGCGTGCGCACGCCGGGCCCGTTGGACTGGCCCGGCACCGTGACGTTCGGCGTGGGGCTGACCGTCGTCCTGGTCGGCATCACCTACGGCATTCAGCCCTACGGTGGCCATCCGACGGGCTGGACGAACCCGTGGGTGCTGGGCTCGATCGCGTTCGGGCTGTTGCTGCTGATCGTGTTCTGCCTCATCGAATTGCGCGCACCGCAGCCCATGGTCAACGTCCGGCTGTTCCGGTCCGCGGGGTTCGGGATGGGCAACCTGGCCAACCTCATGTCGTCGAGCGGCCGCGGCGGCCTGCAGTTCATGCTCATCATTTGGTTGCAGGGCATCTGGCTGCCGCTGCATGGCTACCGCTTCGAATCGACGCCGCTGTGGGCCGGCATCTACATGCTGCCGACGACGATCGGCTTCCTGATCGCGGCGCCGGTCGCGGGGTGGTTGGCGGACCGGTTCGGTGCAAGGCCGTTCGCCGTCGCCGGGATGCTGCTGATGGCCGTCACGTTCATCGGGTTGCTGATGATCCCGGTCAATTTCGACTACCGGGTGTTCGCGCTGCTGATCTTCCTCAACGCGCTGGGCGGCGGCCTGTTCGCGGCGCCCAACACCGCCGTGATCATGTCGAGCGTGCCGCCCCGGGACCGGGGAGCCGCATCGGGTGTTCGGTCGACCTTCTTCAACGCCGGCTCGGCGCTGTCGATCGGCGTGTTCTTCTCGCTGATGGTCGTCGGGCTGGCCGGCACGCTGCCGCACGCACTGAGCAGCGGGCTGCAACAGCAGGGCGTGCCCGCGGCGGTGGCCCAGGACGCCGCCGCCCTGCCCCCGGTGGGCAGCCTGTTCGCGGCGTTTCTGGGCTACAACCCGATCGCCGAATTGCTCGCACCGTCGCACGCACTGCAACAACCCGGCGTCAATGCCGCGACGCTGACCGGCAAATCGTTTTTCCCCGAGCTGATTTCGGGTCCGTTCCACGCCGGGCTGGTCGTAGTGTTCGTCGCGGCGGCGCTCATGATGGTCACCGGCGCGTTGGCATCGCTGGTCAACCCCGGCCGCTACGCCGACGACGTCGAGGAGATCTGAGCGCCGGGTAGTGTTCATGGGGCGAGACCATGACGCACGCCTTCGACCCCACCGGACCCGACGGACAGCCGCGGATCGTCGCGGATCTTCTGCGACCCGACGCGTACGACCCGCCGGCCGACGACCTGCGCCTGCACGAGACGCACAGCTCGTGGGTCATACTCGCCGGCCCCTACGCCTACAAGCTGAAGAAGCCGGTGAACCTGGGCTTCCTCGACTTCACCAGCATCGAGCAACGCCGCGCCGACTGCGACGAAGAACTGCGGCTCAACCGGCGGTTCAGCCCGCAGGTGTACCTCGGCGTCGTCGACATCACCGAGCAGAACGGCCACTACCGGGTCGGCGGCGAGGCCGGGTCGGGCGAGCCGGCCGTGTGGATGCGGCGGCTGCCCGAAGACGGCATGCTGCCGGCCAAGCTGGCGGGCGGCGATGTCGACACGCGGCTCGCCCGCCGGATCGGTCGCACCCTGGCTAAGCTGCACGGCCGGGCCGAAACCGGTCCCGACATCGAGGCGTACGGCAGCCCGTCCAGCGTGATCGCGAACTGGCAGGAGAATTTCGACCAGATGGGCCCGTTCATCGGGCGCACCATCTCCCCCGAGATCAATAACGAAATCCGTTCCTATGTCCAGGAATTCGTCCTTCGGCAGGCCGCCCTGCTCGAGCGGCGGGTGACCGAGGGGCACGTGCGTGACGGTCACGGCGATCTGCACGCCGCCAGCGTCTGCATCGCCGACGGTCAGATCGTGTTGTTCGACAGTCTGCAGTTCGCGCCCCGCTATCGCTGCGCCGACCTGGCTTCGGAAGTGTCGTTTCTGGCCATGGATTTCGAGTACCACGGTCGCGGCGATTTGGCCTGGGCGTTCGTCGACTCCTACGTCCGCGCCAGCGGCGATGACGAGCTGCCCAGCCTGCTCGACTTCTACATGTGCTACCGGGCCTACGTGCGTGGCAAGGTCCGCAGCCTGCGCCTGGCCCAGACCGAAAAGGTGCCCGGCGGTGAACAGGAAGCGCTCATCGCCGAGTCGCGCGGGTATTTCGACCTGGCGTGGGCGCACGCGGGCGGCCTGCCCCGTCCGCTGATGGTCGTCACCATGGGGCTGCCGGCCAGCGGCAAGACCACGCTGGCGCGGGCGCTCGCCGGCCGGCTCGGGCTGGTGCACCTCTCGTCGGACGTGGCCCGCAAGAGGATGGCGGGCATTCCGCCGACCCGCCGCGGCAGCGACGAATTCGGTTCGGGGCTTTACAATCCCGCGATGACGCGCAACACCTATGCCGCGTTACGCCGCGACGCCGCCCGTTGGTTGCGCCGCGGCCACGGCGTGGTCGTCGACGCGACGTTCGGCAATCCGGGCGAGCGCGCCCAGCTGCGGCAGCTTGCCCACCGGCTCGGCGTCGACCTGCACCTCGTGCTGTGCGACGCGGACGACGACACCCTGATCGCGCGGCTCAAGCGGCGCGCGACCGAGCAAGGCGTCGTCTCGGACGCGCGGATCGAGCTGTGGCCGCAGCTGCGCGCCGCGTTCACTCCCCCCGATGAGCAGGCGTCGGTGCTGCGTGTCGACGCGACCCGCGATACGGAGGAGACCGTCGAGCAGGCGCTGGGCCTGCTGCGCGCCCGCTACCGTTCCTCGTGACGCCGAACGTGGGGTTGTTGCGCGGATCCGGCCGATTTTCCGCAACAACTCCACGTTCGACGGTTCAGGTCATCGCTTGGATGCGGCACCCCGGCGTCGCGTCGTGCGGTGCGCGCCCAGCACGTCGTCGTTCGCCAGGTGTTGCGCCTCCGCCGCCAACGTCGATGCCCGGTTGGCATGGGCGATCGCCTCGGTGTCGTTGCTTGCCTGCTTGGCGTGCGCGGCCGCCAGGTGCCGGGTGGCCTCGTCGAGGCGGCTGCGGGCGTCGGCGCCGACGCTGTCGTGATGCCGGGCGACGTAGTCGGAGATTTGGCGCAACCTGGCCTCGGCCGTCGACAACGCCTCCCCCAACGAACGATCCTGCGGACCGCCGGGGCCGACTCCGCGAGCGGCGCGCCGGCGGCGCCGCGCCCGATAGAGCACCAGCAGCAGCACGACGACGACGACCACGACGGCGATGACAGCGATCGCGATCGGCAGCCAGGCCCGCTTGGCCGGGCTCGCGGGGTGAGACACGCTGAGTGAGGTGTCCAGACCATCGGCCGCGGCGATGGCGGCGATGGCCCAGTTCTTCGCACTGACTGCCGGCCCAATCTTGTTGGTGCGCAGGCTGTTCAACTCGTCGGCTGTCGGGTTCTGCAGCTGCGGCGGGGGGTTAAGTGTGAACAACTTGGTGTTGGTGGCCACGGCCAGCAGCACGTCACGGTCGCCCATGCCGCTTTCGCTGCGGGTGCGGTCGGCCCAGTTGTCGGGTTTGAACTTGTTGAAGTTGTCGACGTAGACCACCCACAGTTGGATGTGTCGATCGCGGTACAGCCGATCGATGGCCGAGCTGACCGCCGCCCGATCCGGATCCGTCAGCACCCGGTTGCTGTCGGTGAGGTGATCGGTGAGCTTGGTCGGCGGTTGCGCGCCGACCGGGGTCGCCCACAGCAGCCCGGCTGTGAGGATGGTCAGGACCGCAGCGAACAGGCGAACAACCCGCATAGGGGTAATCTAGCCGCCATTTTGCGGCGGGGCTCCACCTGCCGGGGCGCGGCCGGCGCATCCGTTTCGGCACGCTGATGACCTGCAGGATCCGTCCGGACGTCACGCTCATCGAGCGCCCGCACGTGCTGGACACCCCGTGGTTAAGCGCGTAACCTCTGTCGCGCGACGACAGGATTTCCGCCGACGAAGGGCCCCGACGAACCGTGAGTACCACCATTCCCGTCTTCAACCCGTCCACCGAGGAGCAGATCGCCGAGGTCCCGGATTCCGACCAGGCCGCCGTCGACGCGGCGGTGGCGCGGGCGCGCGAGACCTTCGAGTCGGGCGTGTGGCGCAAGGCGCCCGCGTCGCACCGGGCCAACGTGCTCTTCCGCGCCGCCCGCATCATCGAGGAACGCAAGGACGAGCTGGCCGCGCTCGAGTCCCAAGACAACGGGATGAACCTGACGGCCGCCGGCCACATCATCCCGGTCTCGGTCGACATGCTGAAGTACTACGCGGGCTGGGTCGGCAAGATCCACGGCGAGTCGGCCAACCTGGTCTCCGACGGTCTGCTCGGCACCTGGGAGACCTATCACACCTTCACCCAGCTCGAGCCGGTCGGCGTCGTCGGCCTGATAATCCCTTGGAACGGGCCGTTTTTCGTCGCGATGCTCAAGGTCGCGCCGGCGCTCGCGGCGGGATGCAGCGCCGTGCTCAAGCCCGCCGAGGAGACGCCGCTGACCGCGCTGAAGCTGGAAGAGATCTTCCGCGAGGCGGGTCTGCCCGACGGCGTGCTGAACGTCATCACCGGCTACGGCGAGACCACCGGAGCGGCGCTGACCGCGCACCCCGACGTCGACAAGATCTCATTCACCGGGTCGACGGAGGTGGGGCGGCTGATCGTCAAAGCGGCCGCCGGCAACCTCAAGCGGCTGACGCTCGAGCTCGGCGGCAAGTCGCCGCTGATCATGTTCGACGACGCCAACCTCGACAAGGCGATCATGGGAGCGGGCATGGGCCTGCTCGCCGGCTCGGGGCAGAACTGCTCGTGCACCTCGCGCATCTACGTCCAGCGCGGCATCTACGACCAGGTGGTCGAGGGCCTCGCCGAGTTCGCCATGATGCTGCCGATGGGCGGCAGCGATGACCCCAATTCCGTTCTGGGACCACTCATTAGCGAAAAGCAACGGCAACGCGTGGAAGGCATCGTCAACGACGGGGTGGCCGCCGGCGCCAAGGTGATCACCGGCGGCAAGCCGATGGACCGCAAGGGGTACTTCTACGAGGCGACGATCATCACCAACACCACACCCGACATGCGGCTGATCCGCGAGGAGATCTTCGGGCCGGTCGGCTGCGTGATCCCGTTCGACGACGAGGACGAAGTGATCGCCGCCGCCAACGACACGCACTACGGGCTCGCCGGGGCGATTTGGACCGAGAACCTGTCGCGTGCCCATCGGGTCGTCAATGAGCTTCGCGCAGGCCAGATTTGGGTGAACTCCGCGCTCGCGGCCGACCCCTCGATGCCGATCAGCGGGCACAAACAGTCCGGGTGGGGTGGCGAGCGCGGCCGCAAGGGCATCGAGGCCTACTTCAACACCAAGGCCGTCTACATCGGGCTGTGATCGGCTGGGTGGTTCGTCAGAGAAGCGCACCGCCAATCGGCGCTCGTGGCTGCCAGCGAACAGGATCGTGACGACCAGGCCTTCGTCGATGCCGTTTCGGCCGACTGGGACGACGCCACATAGACGTGCGACGAGGCGACATCTACATCGCCGCGGCACGCGGCGCTTATAGCGGCAAACCCCGCCCAGTCATCGTCCAAGACGACCGGTTCGACGCAACGGCATCGGTGACGGTGGTGCCCTTCACCACCAGTGACGTTGACGCGCCACTATTTCGGATCGTTGTTCACTAAGTGGAGACATCGACACATCGTTGACAACGACGAACTAACGCCCACCCCGTCGACCGGTGCGCGACAAGATGGGCCGCACTTTCCCAATAACAGTTGTGATACCCCGACTATAGTTGCAGATGAGAATGGGGCCGCGATGCAGCCGGCAGCCCGTTCGTCTTGCGAATTCCTCTGTCCAGCACGGCTTCCGGTGCGAACTTCTTCAGGAGAGACAACCGACGGGCCAAAGGCCCGGCGGGATAACGCAGTTTGGGCTTGCGGGCAGTCGCCGCTTTGAGCACGACTTCTGCGACTATCGCCGGATCGTCGGCCGTCTTCATCAGCTCGGCCATCCGCCGGCGGGCGTGCTCGCGGCTGGCCGCATAGGCATCGATCGGCGCATCGGCATCAGCCATGTTGGCCTCGAACGAGGTGCGAGTGTATGCGGGTTCGACGACCGAGACCCGGACTCCGAATTCGCGGGTCTCGTGGTCGAGCGATTCGGAATACCCTTCGACCGCATGCTTTGAGCCCGCATACAGCGTGCCGTAGGGCTGCGGCAGAAAGCCAAGCACCGAGCCGATGTTGATCACTCGACCGCCGCCCTGTGCGCGCAGGTACGGCAGCACCGCATTCGTGAGCCGCACCAACCCGAGGAAGTTGGTGTCGATGAGCCGTTGCGCCTGGGCCACCGAACTCTCCTCCGCGGCGCCGAGGATGCCCGACCCGGCGTTGTTGACCAGGATGTCGATGCGCCCCGTGCGTTCGATGACGGATTTGGCGGCCGCATCGACCGACGCGGCGTCCGTGACATCAAGCTCGACGAGTTCGACTCCGGGGATCGGTTCGGCCGTCCGGGGATTGCGGGTGGTGCCGAAGACCTCAAAGCCCTTCGCGGCGAAGGCTTTCGCGACGGCTCTGCCAATCCCGGACGAGGCGCCGGTGACCAGCACCACCGGTGATCGATGCGTCATATCTACTCCTAGTAAACCGATTGGTGTACTTCTGTCGAGCCGACGCTACACCGTTACCACCCCGATGTAAACCAATCGGTATACTTCACATGTGAGCAAGAGACGTGACGTCAAGCACGTGACGACCGGGGGCGGCCGGGGCGCGCGCCGGCGCATCCTGGACACCGCTACTGAGCTGTTCTACCGCGACGGCATCAACGCCACTGGCGTGGAACGACTCGCCGCCGAAGCATCGGTATCCAAACGCACTCTCTACCAACACTTTCCGAGCAAGAACGCTGTGGTCGAGGAGTATCTGCGCGGAATCCAGCAAGCTGTTGGGGACCCGATCCACCCCGAGGCGGACGCCACGAATCGGTCACCCCGCGCCCGCCTGCTTGCCCTGTTCGACACTCCAAGCCCGGGCGACGCCCTGATGCGCGGCTGCCCCTTCCATAACGCCGCCGTCGAGGCCGGCCAGACCATGCCCGAAGTTCAGAGCATCGTTCGTGAACACAAGCGCACCTACATCGACGGCCTCGCCGAATTGGCCCGACGGGCCGGTGCGGCCGATCCCCAAGTGCTGGGCAACCAACTCGCTGTGCTCTATGAGGGCGCGGCCGCTCTGTCCACCTCGCTCAACGACCCCTCCCCCTGGGCCCATGCTCGGGCCGCCGCGCACACGCTGATCGACCGCGCCGTATCACGCGACGACGGAGATTGAGTTGGTCCCTCACCGACGCTCAACTCCCTCATCGAGGGAGTGTCACCGATCAGCCGAAACAACTGTCACGCATCAGCCGAAACACCGTCGCCCATCAACCGAAGCCGAGACGTCAACCATCAGCCGAGGTAAAACACGCTTTTCGTGGGGCGGGCGGGGCTCGAACCCGCGACCAACGGATTATGAGTCCGCGGCTCTAACCAACTGAGCTACCGCCCCGACGTGATTGCTCCGTAGGAAACGGTAGCCCAAGCCCGAAGTCGGCGTCCCGCGGCCAGCCCAGCGGCGCAGCGCCGGCGATCACGCCGCCGGCGGCGCTGGCTGCCCGGCCTGAGCCTTGATCTTGGGGATCAGGTCCGGCGCGTAGACATAGATCGCCGACTCGACCTCCCACTCGGCCTGGTCCGGGGACAACGGCGTCGTGTTGGTGACCATGTTCACCAACTCCTTCGCCTTTCCGTACGGATTGGGATTCGACCGGACCTGATCGGCGAACCACCGACCCTCCGCGGCCTCATGGCAGTCACTGAAGTCGGCATTGTGAACCATCTTGTTCTGCGCCAACAGGTTGATGTACTGGTCGTCGGCGGGAGTCAGACTGCACGCCGCCGCGGCGGGTGGCGCCGACAGCACCGCCCCACCGATCACGGCCGCCCCCAACATGATTCCGGCGGCTCCCACCGCCAGCCCGGCCCCCTGTGCTCGTGTTCTTGCCATTTCTCCAGATACCCCCTCTGGTGGAATGTCTCTTCTTCCCTTGACGCACTGTGGATCGGATACCACCGACCGCGAGCGCGACAAACACCGGCTCTTACGAACAATGGGTGAACAACTAATACCGAAAAGAGCTATGCGACAGGGTATTTGAACCAAACAAATGTGCTGACCCTCAGAGCGTCGTGCGGACGTCCGCGAAATCCAAGGCGCGCAAAGGCATTGGCGGTCCGCGCTCCGCCACGACGATCAGCCCTCGGTGGGCCAGTTTGCCTTCGAGGCCTGGTCTTTGATCTTCGGGATCAAGTCGGGCGCGTACACATAGATGGCCGACTCGACCTCCCACTCGGCCTGGGCCTGGCTCAGCGGCGTGGTGTTGGTGATCATGTTCACCAACTCCTGCGCCTCGCCGAACGAATTGGGATTGGACCGGACCTGATCGGCGAACCACCGACCCTCTGCGGCCTCGTGGCAATCGCTGTAGTCGGCGTTGTGAACCATCTTGTTCTGCGCCAGCAGGTTGATGTACTGATCGTCCTTGTCGCTCAGGTTGCAGGTCGCCGAAGCCTGCGGAGCCGACAACACCGCGGCGCCGAGCATCGAGGCCCCCAGCGCAACGCCGGCAACCCACACCGCTGGCACCCGCAGCTGCGAGCGTGTCCCGGTGGTCATCTGCGAACCTCCCTCTGCGCACCAATGCGATTGCTTCCGACGCACGCCCGGCGTCAAATCGTCGACATATTTGTTCATATAAGAGTCGGTGACCGCGCTTAAGTTAGCCAATGAGCCCAGCACAAAGCGGTAACGGACGCTTGCGCAGCGGTGTACGAATAGTTAACATTTCGTGCCTTCGGCGCGAGGCGCCAAGGCCACCCAACCGTGGCCAAACCGCGCCTCAACCGGTGCCGAGGCCGTCGCCCGCTCGGTCAGCTAAATACCGTCTGACCGTCGGCGCCGATCAGATACCGCTGCGTACCGTTTTCGACCCGCGGCGCGTCGGCAGCCAGGGAGACGGCGACCTTGTTGCTGGCATTGCGCATGATGTCGAAGGTGAGCTCGACGGCCTCGGCCTCGGAAAACCGGGAGCGCACCTCGGCGACATCGTCGGCGACGAGGTGCGCAGGCGTCCAAATTAACGCATCGGTGTAGCGCAGCGCTGCCTTTGCGCGCTCGTCCAGCAAACCCGACGATTCGAAGCGCTCGATCTCCTCGTACAGCGTTTCCGAACCGCCGGCATCCAGCGCGCTGCCCTCGCGAAGCGAGTTGCACAGCCGGCAATGGTGCTGCGCCGCGCCCCGCAGCCGAACCAGCTCGGAGGTCACCGGGTCCAGGGCACGCATTCGCGCCACCGCGATTAAAAAGTCGTTGAACACCAGATCCGACGGGTCGCTGCCGTAGTCCCAGCTGATCGGCCCCGACAGCCAGCCCAGATACCGCGAGCCGACCCCGAGCGCTTCCAGTCCGGCGCGCACCCGGGGGACGAAGTCGGCGATGTACATCTGCACGACTACCCCAAAGGTCCTGTCCCCCAGCTGCTTTGACAGCCGAGACCGTTGCGCGTGGGTGATCGCCGAGACGTCGGCGCTGAATTGTTCGGCGAACTCGGCGACGGCGGCCTCGGTTTCCGATTCCGGCTCTCCCACCTCCATGGGCGCGGGCAACGGCGGCAGCGACGACGTCTGTGCGCACACCCGCCGGATCAACGCTGCGACGCGCGCCTCGGACGGCGACCCCGGAAACACCGCCACCAACCGGGTGAGCTGGTCTTCTCGAAGCGAAACCGGAGCCGCCATCCGTCACACGCTAGAACGCGCGCGGCCCGGCGGCAATCGACTACTGGGCCTGGCTCACCGAGGACATGTGGAAGTCGGGGATGCGCAGCGCCGGCATCGCGGCGCGGGTGGCCCAATCCCCCCACTCGCGGGGCAGCGTCTTCTCGCTGACGCCGGCCTCGGTGGCCCGTCGCAGCAGGTCCAGCGGACTCTCGTTGAACCGGAAGTTGTTGACGGCCGCGGTGACCTGCCCGTCCTCGATCAGGTAGACGCCGTCACGGGTCAGGCCGGTGACCAACAGCGTGGTGGGGTCGACGACCCGGATGTACCACAGCGTGGTCAACAGCAGGCCGCGCTCGGTGGCCGCGATCATGTCGGCTTGGCTGGCCGTCCCCCCGGTCATCACCAGGTTGTCGGCGGCCACCGCGACGTCGGCGTCGTATTTGGCGGCGGCGGCCCGCGGATAGGCCAGCGCGGTGATCACCCCGTCGCGGATCCAGTCGACGTGGTCGATCGGCATGCCGTTGTCGAACACCGACACCGCCTCCGAGGAGCTGCTCACCGCGACGAACGGCGTGCAGATCAGCCCGGGCGCCATCGGATCGGAGAACAGCGTCAGCGGCAGGTCGGTGAGCCGCTCGCCCACCCGGGTCCCGCCGCCGGGCGCCGAGAACGCGGTCCGGCCCTCCTGAGCGCCGCGGCCGGCCATCGACCAGGCCATGTAGATCATCATGTCGGCCACCGTCGACGGCGGCATGATCGTCTCGTAACGCCCCGCCGGCAACTCCACGCTGCGCTGCGCCCAGCCCAGCCGCGTCGACAGTTGCTCGAGCAGCGAATCGGTTGGCACATCGACGAAGTCGGGTGTCCCCACACCCGCCCATGCGCTGGCGTCGCCGCGCTTGGCGTTGATCTCCACCGCCCCCGTGGGTTGGGTGAAGCGCCGCCGCAACCCGGTCGAGGTCGCCACGAAAGTGGTCGAAACACTGTGGTGGGCAAAGCCGTAGAGCCGATCGGTGCCGCGGAAACCCCGGCCGAGCGAGTCGGCGAGGTCGGCGAAGATCAACGGCCCGGTGCCGGGTACCGGCGCGTCCCAGTCGGCGGGTTCCCCGGCGTCGGCGAGCAGCGGTGCGGCGTCGCCGGCCTCCGGCGCCGACGCGGCGGCCTGCTGCGACGCCGCGACCAGCCCGGGCAGCACCCGCGGGTCCGCCTCGGCCGACACCACCGTTCCGATGCGCGCGCCGGACCCGCGACGCACCACCGAGATCACCGTCACGCTCCGGCTCACCGAAACCCCGTTGGTGGTCATCGAATTGCCCGCCCAGCGCAGCGTCGCCTCCACCTTGTCGGTGACCAGCACCATGGTCTCGTCGGCGCCGCCCAGCTTGGCCGCCTCGTCGAGCACGACGTTGACGACATGCTGCGGGGTGATCATCGTCCGCCCTCGGTCCGGGTGTTCAGCACATTGACGCCGCGGAACAGCGCGGACGGGCAGCCGTGGCTGACGGGCGCGATCTGGCCCGGCTGGGCCTTGCCGCAGTTGAACGCCCCGCCCAGCCGCCAGGTTGCCGGGCCGCCCACCGCCTCCATCGAATTCCAGAAATCGGTCGTGGTGGCCTGGTAGGCGACGTCGCGCAGTTGGCCGTCCAGCCGCCCGCCGCGAATGCGGTAGAACCGCTGGCCGGTGAACTGAAAGTTGTAGCGCTGCATGTCGATTGACCACGACTTGTCGCCGACGATGTAGATGCCGTCCTCGACCCGGGCGATCAAGTCGTCGGTGCTGATCTGTTCGGGGGCGGGCTGCAGCGAGACATTGGCCATGCGCTGGATCGGCACGTGATGCGGCGAATCCGCGTACGAGCAGCCGTTGGAGCGGGGGTGTCCGAGCCGCCGGGCGAACACCCGGTCCAGCTGATAACCGGTGAAAATCCCGTCGCGCACCAGATCCCAGCTTTGCGCGGCCACCCCCTCATCGTCGTAACCGATGGTGGCCAAACCGAATTCGACGGTCCGGTCCGCGGTCACGTTCATCACCGGCGACCCGTACCGCATGGTGCCCAGCTTGTCCGGTGTGGCGAACGACGTGCCGGCGTAGGCGGCCTCGTAGCCGATGGCGCGGTCGTATTCGGTTGCGTGCCCGATCGATTCATGAATGGTCAGCCAGAGGTTGGTCGGGTCGATCACCAGGTCGGTGGGCCCGGGAACCACCGTGGGCGCCTTGACCTTCTCGGCCAACAGGGACGGCAGCTGCGCCAGCTCGTCGGCCCAATTCCACACCTCGTCACCGGCCAGGGCCTCCCAGCCACGACCCATCGGCGGCGCCAACGTCCGCATCGAGTCGAAGCTGCCCGCCTGGGCGTCGACCGTCACCGCTTCCAGCGAGGGCAGCACCCGCACCCGCTGCTGGGTGATCGACGAGCCGAACGTGTCGGCGTAGAACGTCTGTTCCTTGACGGCGGTCAGCAGCGCCGACACGTGATCGATCCCGTCGGCGGCGAGCAGCCGCCCCGAGTAGTCGCCCAGCACACCGATCTTGTCGGCGGCCGAGACGTCGAACGGGTCGATCCGGTAGCTCGACACCCACGTGGCGTCTCGGTAGACGGGTTCGGGCGCCAGCTCGACCCGCTCGCTGCTCAGCGTGGCCAGCGTGGTGGCCACGTGCACGGCGCGGCGGGCGGTCTCGGCGGCCACCGACGGCGCCAACTCCGCGTGCGACGCGAATCCCCAGGTGCCGTCGACGATCACCCGCACCGCCAACCCGACCTCGCGATTGATCACCGCGGTTTCCAGCTCGCCGTCGCGCAGCTGGATGATCTCGGTGATGAGCCGGTGAACCCGCAGGTCGGCATGGCTGGCCCCGGCCGCGGTGGCCGCGGACAGCGCCGCGTCGGCCAGTTCGTGGCGCGGCAGGTCCAGGAAGTCGGCATCGATCCCCCGGTTCGGTGTCACGGCTCCACCGTAACGGCCGGTCCCCACAAACCGTGGCAGCGCCCGCTTTAATTACCCCATGGCCAGCGCCGAACGCCGGGTTGCACCGCGGTCCACCGCGTTGGGCTACGCGCTGCTGGCGCCGAGCTTGTTCGGTGTGCTCGCGTTCCTGCTGCTGCCCATCCTGGTGGTGATCTGGCTGAGCCTGTGCCGGTGGGATCTGCTGGGCCCGCTGCGCTTTGTCGGCCTGTCCAATTGGCGGTCGGTGCTGACCGACGCCGGGTTCGGCAACTCGCTGATGGTCACGGCCGTCTTCGTGGCCATGGTGGTCCCGGCGCAGACGGCGCTGGGTCTGCTGGCCGCCACCATGCTGGCCCGCCGGCTGCCCGGCACCGGGCTGTTCCGCACCGTCTATGTGCTGCCGTGGATTTGCGCGCCGCTGGCCATCGCGGTGCTGTGGCGCTGGATCCTGGCGCCCACCGACGGCGCGGTGAGCGCGGTACTGGGGCACAGCATCGAATGGCTGTCCGACCCGAGCTTTGCACTGCCGCTGGTGTCGGCCGTCGTGGTGTGGACCAACGTCGGGTATGTCTCGTTGTCGTTCCTGGCCGGCCTGCTCGCCATCCCCGAGGACATTCACGCGGCGGCACGCACCGACGGCGCCAACGCGTGGCAGCGGTTCTGGCGCATCACCATGCCCATGCTGCGACCGACGACGTTCTTCGTGCTGGTGACCGGGATCGTCAGCAGCGCACAGGTTTTCGACACGGTGTATGCGTTGACCGGCGGCGGTCCCGCTGGCCGCACCGACCTGGTGGCACACCGCATCTACGCCGAGGCGTTCGGTTCGGCGGCCATCGGCCGGGCGTCGGTGATGGCGGTGGTGCTGTTCGTGATCCTGATCGGCGTCACCCTGGTTCAGCATCTGTATTTCCGGCGGCGGATCAGCTATGACCTCACCTGACCGCGCTCGCGCCAACATCGCGATCTACGCCGGCCTGCTGGTGGGCGCGTTGATCACGTTGGCGCCGTTCACACTTGGCTTGCTGACGGCGTTCACCTCGGCGCATCAATTCGTCACCGGCACCCCGTTGCAGCTGCCGCGACCGCCCACCCTGTCCAATTTCGCCGACCTGGCCGGGGCCGGGTTCGGCCGCGCGGCGGCGGTGACGGCGTTGATGACGGCGGTCATCCTGGTCGGCCAGCTGACGTTCTCGGTGCTGGCCGGATACGCGTTCGCGCGCTTGCGGTTTCCCGGCCGCGACGCGCTGTTCTGGGTCTACATCGCGACGCTGATGGTGCCGGGCACGGTCACCATCGTGCCGATGTATCTGATGATGGCCCAGCTGGGCCTGCGCAACACGTTCTGGGCGTTGGTGCTGCCGTTCATGTTCGGCTCGCCGTACGCAATCTTCCTGCTGCGCGAGCACTTTCGCATGATTCCGAACGACCTGGTCAATGCCGCCCGCCTGGACGGCGCCCACACCCTGGACGTGATCGTGCACGTGGTGATCCCGTCCAGCCGGCCGGTGCTGGCCGCGCTGGCGTTGATCACCGTGGTCTCGCAGTGGAACAACTTCATGTGGCCGTTGGTGATCACCAGCGGGCACAAGTGGCGGGTGCTCACGGTGGCGACCGCCGATCTGCAGACCCGGTTCAACGCGCAATGGACGCTGGTGATGGCGGCGACCACCATCGCGATCGTCCCGCTGGTCACGCTGTTCGTCATCTTCCAGCGTCACATCGTCGCCTCGATCGTCGTCTCGGGACTCAAGTGACCCGGCCCCGCTTCTCCACGCTGGTCGCCGGGGCGGTGGCGCTGGTCGCCGCGTTGCTGGCCGCGGCGGCGGTGCTGCTGGATTATTCCGGGCAGCCGCACGGCGACAAAACGATCGTGACGGTGCGAGTCTGGGGCGACGAGCTCGCCGAGGCCTACCGGCAATCGTTCGCGGCGTTCACCCGTGTCCATCCCGACATCGAAGTGCACGTCAACATGGTCGCCTACTCGACCTACTTCAACACCCTGCGCACCGACGTCGCCGGTGGCAGCGCCGACGACATCTTCTGGCTGTCCAACGCCTACCTCGCCGCCTACGCCGACAGCGGCCGACTGCTGAATATCCTTGACACACTTGGCACTAACGCGGCCGCAGTCTGGGAGCGACCCGTCGTCGAGCAGTTCACCCGGCACGGACAGCTGTGGGGCGTGCCGCAGCTCACGGACGCCGGTATCGCCTTGTACTACAACGCGGACCTGCTCGGCGCGGCCGGCATCGACCCGGCCCAGCTGAACAGCCTGCGGTGGAACCCGGCCGGCGGGGACACGTTGCGTCCGCTGCTGGCCCGGCTCACCGTCGACGCCGACGGAAACCGCGGCGACACCCGGGGATTCGACCCGGGTCGGGTGCGGCAGTGGGGCTACAACGCGGCCAACGACCCGCAGGGCATCTACCTGAATTACATCGGTTCGGCCGGCGGTGTCTTCCAGCGCGGCGACGAGTTCGCCTTCGACAATCCCGCCGCGGTGTCGGCGTTTCGCTACCTGGTCGACCTGATCAACCGCGACCACGTCGCGCCCCCGGCCGCCGACACCAACGACAACGGCGACTTCTCCCGCAACCAGTTCCTCGCCGGCCGGATGGCCCTCTTCCAATCGGGCACCTACAACCTGGCGCCGGTGGCCCGCGATGCGCGCTTCCGGTGGGGTGTGGCGATGATGCCCGCCGGGCCGGTGGGCCGGGTGAGCGTCACCAACGGCATTGCCGCAGCGGGCAACGCCGCGACCAAGCATCCCGGGGCGGTGCGCCAGGTGCTGGCCTGGATGGGCAGCAGGCAGGGCAATGAATACCTGGGCCGCTACGGCGCGGCCATTCCCGCGGTGACCTCGGCGCAACCGGTGTACTTCCGCTACTGGGCCGCCCGCGGCGTGGACGTCACACCGTTCTTCGCGGTGCTCAACGGGCCGCGCATCGCCGCCCCGGGCGGGGCCGGCTTCGCCGCCGGCAACGATGCGCTGCGGCCCTACTTCGACGAAATGTTCTCCGGCCGCGGCGATGTCGCCACGACACTGAGGCGGGCTCAGGCGGCGGCCAACGCCGCCGCCCGCCGGTAAGCCGGTCAGCGCTCCTGGCCGGACGGGTCGACCGCCGCGTCGTTGAGTGCGCTGTGGTGACGGCCCCAGACGAAGTAGAAGATCAGCGCCAGCAACACCCAGCCGCTGAACGCGATCCAGGTGTACCAGTGCAAGCTCGCCAGGATGTACCCGCAGGCCATGATCGAAAGGACGGGCGTGACAGGGTAACCCGGGACCCGGAACCCGCGTGGCAGGTCGGGCTCGCGCACCCGTAACACGATCACCCCGACGGAGACGACGACGAACGCGGTGAGGGTGCCGATCGAGACCATGTCGGCCAGGTTTTGCAGCGGAATGAACGCGGCCAGGGTGGCGGCGGCGACCGCGACGATCACGGTGTTGTGCACCGGCGTCATGGTGCGCGGGTTCACCCTGGCGAACCGCGGCGGCAGCAGCCCGTCCCGGCCCATGGCGAACAGGATGCGGGTGATGCCGTACATGGTGACCAGCGTGACGCTGAAGATCGAAATGACCGCGCCCGCAGCCAAAATGGTGCTGGCCCAGCTGCCGTGCGTGACATGGTCGAGGATGGTGGCGAGCCCGGCCTCCTGCTGACCGCCGAAGTCCTGCCACGGCTGCGTCCCCAGCGCGGCGAGCGCGACGAACACGTAGACGCCGGTGACGGTCAACAGCGCGGCGATCAGCGCGCGCGGCATGGTCTTCTGCGGGTTCGTCACCTCGTCGCCCGCGGTGGACACCGCATCGAGGCCGATGTAGGAGAAGAAGATGGTGCCGGCGGCCGTGCCCACACCGGCGACACCGAACGGCGCGAAGTCGTCGAGGTGGTGCACGTCGAACGCGGTGAAGGCAAGGATCCCGAAGACGACGAGCACGCCGAGCTTGATCATCACCATGATCGCGTTGACCTTGGCGGATTCGCTGGCCCCGCGGATCAGCAACAGGGCGCACATCCCGATCAGCATGACCGCCGGCAGATTGACGTAGCCGGGTTGCGCGTCCCACGGAGCGGTCGACAAGGCATGCGGCAGTTGGAATCCCACGACATTGCTCAGCAGCTTGTTCAGGTAGCCGCTCCAGTTCACCGAGACCGCGGCGGTGGCCACCCCGTATTCCAGCAGCAGGCAGGCCGCCACGCCCATCGCGACCACCTCGCCCAGC